>NZ_JAGKJJ010000006.1 GCF_020329505.1 Bradyrhizobium semiaridum | reverse complement strand
TGTCTCCGCATGGAGAATCCCACCGTGGATACACCCCCACTCGCCACGCATCTCACGATGTGCGTCGGCCTCCCCGCAAGCGGGAGGGCGAAGTGAACCAGCCGATAAGCTTACGCGCCTCACATGCGATCGCCCTGCCTTGGAATGGGAGGCCGCTTTGCTCGCCAGAGCAGCGCTCTGGTCTCTCCACGGCACAGCGGTGCGCGGCTGGACCCCCATCCCGGCCTTGCCGTTTTCAAGAGGAAAGAGAAGACGGCCGGGATGACGGTCATCATGCTTTCCGATTCTGCAGAGCTGCTCTGCAGGCGAAGATTTTTCTCCGCCGCCCCTTGGGGTTTTCATGCACCTGCATTAACTCCCTGTAACATTTGGTGCGGGGTGCCCCGCAGCAGTTGCGGGGAACGACATGACTGTAACCACCGGAGACCTGCGTCCGACCTCTGCCACGTGGCGCACGCCGCTCGTCATTATCGTCTGCGGCTGCGCGATCGCGCTGCTCAGCTTCGGCCCGCGCGCCAGCCTCGGCTTCTTCGTGCAGCCGATGAGCAAGGAATTCACCTGGGGCCGCGACGTGTTCGGCCTCGCGCTGGCGCTGCAGAACCTGTTGTGGGGCCTCGGCCAGCCGATCGCCGGCGCGATTGCCGACCGCTTCGGCCTGCTGCGCGTCATGATCGTCGGCGCGCTGCTCTATGCGGCCGGTTTGCTGCTGATGCGCTATTCGTCGACGCCGCTGTCGCTCGATATCGGCGCCGGCGTGCTGATCGGTTTTGGTCTTTCGGGCTCCTCCTTCAACCTCGTGCTGTCGGCGTTCAGCAAGCTGCTGCCGCCGGAGCGGCGCGGCATCGCGCTCGGTGCCGGCACGGCCGCAGGCTCGTTCGGCCAGTTCCTGTTCGCGCCGTTCGGCGTCGCGATGATCGACAATTTCGGCTGGCAGGCCGCGCTGATGCGGCTTCCAACTCGCCTTCATCACCGTACATCTGCCGGCCTATCTCGCCGACCGCGGCATTCCGGCGACGACTGGCGGCTGGGTGATCGCGGCGATCGGCCTGTTCAACATCATCGGCTCGCTCAGCGTCGGCTGGCTGCAGAATCTGTTCCCGAAGCGCTACATCCTGTCGGTGATCTACTTCACCCGCGCGCTGTCGATCGTTGCCTTCATCTCGTTCCCGATCACGACCTTCTCGGCGATCGCATTCGGCGCGATCAGCGGCCTGACCTGGCTCTCGACGGTGCCGCCGACCTCGGCGCTGGTCGCGCTGATGTTCGGCACGCGCTGGTTCGCGACGCTGTACGGCTTCGCCTTCGTCAGTCATCAGGTCGGCGGCTTCCTCGGCGTCTGGCTTGGCGGCATCGTGTTCGAGCAGTTCGGTTCCTACACGCCGATCTGGTGGCTCTCGGTGCTGTTCGGCGTGCTGTCGGCGCTGATCAATCTGCCGATCGTCGAAAAGCCGGTGGTGCGGCCGGTTGCGCAGCCAGCCTGATGGGTTAAACATGCCCGGAAACAGGCTTTCCGGGAGTGCACATCGTGGCAACGTTCAAGGCGATCAGGATCGACAAGGCGGACAAGGGTACCGCCGCCACGCTCACCCAGTTCGACGGCGCCGAACTGATGGACGGCGACGTCACCGTGCGGGTCGAGTGGTCGACGCTGAACTACAAGGACGGTTTGGCGCTGACCGGCAAGGCGCCGGTGGTGCGCCGGTTCCCGATGATCGCCGGCATCGATTTCGCCGGCACCGTCGAGCAATCCGGCCATCCCGCCTGGAAGGCGGGCGACAAGGTCATCTGCAACGGCTGGGGCATGGGCGAGACCCACCTCGGCGCCTATGCCGAGAAGGCCCGCGTCAAGGGCGACTGGCTGGTACGGCTGCCTGACGGCATTTCAGCACGCGATGCGATGGCGGTCGGCACTGCCGGCTACACCGCGATGCTCTCGGTGCTGGCGCTGGAGAAGCACGGCCTGACCCCGAAGAGCGGCCCGGTCGTGGTGACCGGCGCGGCCGGCGGCGTCGGCTCGGTCGCGGTCGCCGTGCTGTCCAAGCTCGGCTACCACGTCATCGCCTCGACCGGCCGCCAGTCGGAAGCCGGTTATCTGAAAGGTCTCGGCGCTGCCGAGGTGATCGACCGCGCCGAACTGTCCGGTGCAGCGAAGCCGCTGGCGAAGGAGCGCTGGGCTGGCGGCGTCGACAGCGTCGGTTCGACCACGCTGGCCAATCTGCTGTCGATGACGAAATACGGCGGCGCCATCGCGGCCTGCGGCCTGGCCGCCGGTATGGATCTGCCGTCGTCTGTTGCGCCTTTCATTTTGCGGGGAGTGTGCCTTCTCGGTATCGACTCGGTGATGTGCCCGATCGAGCAGCGGCGAGTTGCCTGGGCCCGCCTGGCCAGCGATCTGGACAAGGTAAAACTCGCTGATATTACTCACGAAATTGCGCTGGATGAGGTCGTCCCCTATGGCGCGAAAATCCTCGCCGGCGAGGTTCGCGGGCGGATCGTGGTAAAAATAGTCTGAGGGCGTTCAGACTTTACCAACCAAGCTGCTCCAATGTTGCCACTGTTGGTATGGTAAGCAGCGGGTAAAGAGACTTGCAGCATGATCCCGGCGGGGAAATCCTCGCGGATGGCGTCGCCGTAAGGGTCATGCTCAACAAGGAGCGAGCCCGCGCTCGTAGGGTGGAGTAGCTGCATGCTTGCGCGTTTGGTGTTGGGGGCCGTGACGGCCGGAGCAATGGCCGTACCGGCGTTCGCAGGCATGATGAACGCCGACGAGGCGCGCAAATTTGTCGCCGGCAAGGTGTTCGCCTTCACCTGTTTCGACGGCACCCGCGGCGCCGGTCGCATCCTCGACGACATGGGCGCCGCCGGCTCGATCCAGTTCTCCGGCTCCGGTCCGATCCGCCATGTCCGGCTGCCCGGCAACACGCTGCAAGTCCGTGGCCAGAGCGTTTGCGCCTCGCTGAAGGGGATTCCGTTCGAACCCTGCTTCAATCTCGACAAGCAGGACGACCGTTCGTTCCGCGGCTCGGTTTCCGGCATGGGCTTCGCCTATTGCGATTTCCGCCACCAGGGCGCGCAGCAGATGCTGATGGCCCGGTCGGTGGCGCGGCCCCGCTCGCTGCATCCGCGCACCCGTTCGGCGGACGCCTCGCAGACCGAGGTGTCGCGGGTCGAAACGCCGCGGGTCGAGAGCTCAAAGCTCGAGCCGGTCAAGGCCGAGCCGGCCAAGGTCGAAAGCGCCCCGGAATTGCGCCGCTCGACCGACTGACGCGCGACCGTCATTGCACATCAGCTCCTTGTTTGCGCATGATCTTTTCGGAAAACCGGGATCGCGCTCGAAGTCTCGTCCTTTCGAACTGGCCCGAATATCCGCCGCCAAGCCGTAGTCATACGGATGGCGGCGTTTGCGCTGGTGGCTACTCAATAGCCGACGTTCACCGGAACGTGGGGACCACGCATTTGAGCACAGTTATGGCGCAGTATTTTTTTCGCATCAGTGATGGCGATTACGCGGGCGCGTCCGATCATCCGACGGAATTCGAGAGCCGGGACGCGGCCTGGGCCGAGATGACGAAGGTGTGCGGCAACTTCCTCGGCAGCATCTCGCGCAATCTCCAGCAGAACAGCGAATGGCACATGGAGTTGCTCGACGAGGGCAGGAAGCCCGTATTCAGAATCCGTCTGGTCGCGGAATCCGTCGATTGACATCTGCCGCTGCCGCTTATCCTTCCGCCTGCGCGACGGGCGGTGGTGCCTGCCTGCGAAACAGGATCCGCTGGTACAGCCAGCCGATCGCGACCAGCACGATGCCGAGGCACATGAACGACAACGCGCGATAGACGCCGGTCAGCGTCGACATGGCGACCATGAACGCCTTGAGGATCGTCAGGCCGATCACCGCCGCGGAGGCGAGCCGCGCCCGCTGCGAGTTGACCAGGATACCGATGCCAAGCAGCGCGACGCCGAACATCAGCCAGGCGAACGAGTAGGTATATTGCTCCGCATCGGTGGTCTCGCCGCGGCTCAGCACCGGCCCGTGGTAGAGCCGGCGAATTTCGAGGCTGACATAGGCGAGCGCCAGGATCAGCGCGCCGCCGGCGATCGTGTTGGCGTAGCTCGCCGGGCGGTGGCCGGCCACCGCGTAGGACAGCAGCAGCGCCAGCACTGCCGGCAACGCATACCCGAGCAGCAGCAAATTGATGAAGCTGCCGCCGACGTCCCGGTACCACAGCAGCGGGTTCTCCAGCCCGAGCAGCCCGAACACGCTGGCAAGTCCGGCAAAGACCGCGAGCAGGATCGCGGCCACATTGCGGACAATGCTGCCGCTGCGCAGCCGCAGGCGCTCCAGCCCGATCGCCATCGCAAGTGCCACGCAGACCTGCATCGCGATCTCGGTCAGTCCGGCGGCGCTGCGATAGACGTCGCCGCTGTTGACGGCATGACGGATCTCCATGAAGGCGAGCAGCACCGTGAACAGCACGGCGGCGGCTTCGACCATCCGGAGCGGCACGTCGTCGCCGTTGCGGCGCAGGAAATGGCTGCCAGCCCAGAACGACAGCGCCGGGATCCCGTAGCCCCACAGCAGCCAGTTGAAGATCGGCGTGCTGCCGACGGCATCGCCCGCGATGCGCGGCTCATAGCCGATGCGCAGCACCACGATGCCGGCGAGGATCGCGGCAAGCCAGCGCAGGAACGGGATCGGCCGCTGCACCGAAATCCACGCCGTGCCAGCCGACACCAGCGCCAGCGCGATGGTGAGCCAGCCCTTGTCGAGCGCGAAGGTGAGCGCGAGCGCGAGCGAGGCGAGCGTGCCGGTGGCTGACAGCGCGATCGAGGGTGACAGCTCCGGCCGTTCGCCGCGCCGCGTCAGCGCTTCGGTCGCGGCGGCATAGCAAGCCGCGAGCAGCACGGCGAGGATCGCGAACGGCACCGACCGATCCAGATGCGCGATCCGCGCATAGAGCGTGACCAGCAGCGCGATCGGAGTGAAGACCGCCGCGGCGGCCCAGGTCACCATGACCTGCATGGCGGTAAAGCGCAGCTGCGCGAAGAAGCCGGCGATGCCGAACGCCGCGGCGAAAATCGCCGCGGTGATAAGATGCAGCGAGACGGAGCCGTCGGTCGGCAACGGGCCGATGCCCGGGATGGCGCCGCCCGGCAGCACCAGGGTATCGACGTTGGCGCGGACGGCCCATTCGCCGAACACGATGAAGACGAAGATCGATGCGGCGCCGACCGCGCGCACCGCGGCCGGCGCGCGCCAGCCGACCAACAGGGTACCCGCGACCAGCAGCGCGAAGCTGATCATCGCGATGTCGGCATGATAGCTGTTCAGCACGATCAGCATCGCGCCGAGCAGATAGGCGGCAAGTGAGCCTGACGAGATCGGCTCGATCGCCTCGCCGTCGCTCTCGGGGCCGAACATGAAACCGCAGACCACCAGCAGCGCGGCAAGCATGAACCCAGCGATGACATGGAAGGCGTGCGGCGCGACCATGTGGGGTCCGCATTGCAGGCAGGGGAAGGTCCACAGCAGCGCGAACAGGATCGTCGTGACCGCAAGCCAGCGCCACAGGCGGATGCGCGCAAGTCCGAACGAGGCCGCGGTGACGATGGCGAGATAGATATAGAGCGACCAGAAGTCCGGCTTGTCCGACGAGACCAGGAGCGGGGTGACGAAGGCGCCGACGATGCCGAGCCCGGCGAGCGCCGGTCCGTGCAGCAATGCGGCCGCGAGCGTGCCGAGCGCGACCATGCCAAGCAGGATGAACGCGGTCGGCGGCGCGAGGAAGTCGTACAGCGCATAGGCGGCATAGACGGTGGCGAAGGCCACCGCGGTGCCGGCAGCGGTGAGGATCGCCGGAATGTTGGCGATCGGCAGCGGGGCGATGCCCGAGATATTCTCCTTGCGCCGCGTCCATTCGCCGGCCGCAAGCAGCGCCAGTGCGAACAGTCCGCCGAGCATGGTGCGCACGCCGGGGCCGAGCAGGCCGGCTTCGATCGAATAGCGCACCATGAAGAAACCGCCGAGCGCGAGTGTCAGGCCGCCGATCCACACCACCCAGCGGGTGCCGATGGTCTCCTCGAAGCCGGCAGCCGGCTGCTGCAGCGGCGGTGGTGCGGCGCCGGGCGCGCTTGCGTCCGGCTGGTCCTCCGCCTCGGGCAGGATAGGAGGTGGCTCGGGGAGTGGTGGCGGCTGCGTGGCGGAAGGCGCCATTGGTGGCGCCGGCTCGAAGTCCTGCGTCGGCGCCAACGGAGGCGGCATGACCGGCCGTGCCGCAGTCCATGTAGCAACCTCGATCGCATCCAGCCGTCGCCGCAGCGCGGCGACCTGGCTCATCGCCTTTTGCGCGAAAGCAATCGCGATAATGGCGATGGCAAGTGTGAGGAAATCAAACGGCGAGTCGAACATTGCGCCTTCGGCAAAGCGCGCCGGAGCCTTCGGCCCGTCGCAACTTATTATGTGCAGCCTGGAAGCTCGGAAGTTCAAGCCAAGGGGTGTGGCACGTTCGTGCTATTCCAGATCGATCCGGAATGGGCTGCCCTCGACGGTCATGCTGCCCGGCCCCATCGCCTCGAGCGCGCGCAGCATTCTCCCCTCGCGCCCCAGCGCCTTGTCGGCGAGGCTGACGATCAGCCGGTTGGGCTGCGCGATCGGCGAGGCTTCGCGGATCAGCCGGGCGATCGCCATTTCATCGCGGTGCGGATTGAGCGCGCAGGCGGCGGCAAAGGCGCTCGCAGTCGAGCGGCTGATCCCGGCATAGCAGTGCACCACCATCGGCGCGCGGCGATCCCAGCCGCGCACGAAGCTCAGCACCCGCTCAATATGCGTCTCGTTGGGCGCGACGAAGCCGTCCATCACTTCGGTGATGTCGTCCATCGATACCTTCAGATGATTGGCGGGAAGCACCGAGGGCGGCCGCGGTACCTGATCGACATTGGCCATCACGGTCAGCACATGGCTTGCACCAGTGATGCGGACCGTGTCGGACAGCGCGGCAAGCGAGCAGACGTGAAGCATGGTGGTCCTTAGGTACGTTGGCGCAATTATAGCCGCTGCCGCAGGGCGGGCAAAGCGAAGCGGGTGCGCACCCTACGAAACTACAATGCTGCGCTGCTACACGTGCAGTGCGTTGAACCGTTCGAGGAACTGCTTTTCGGCCCGGGCCGCAGTCCACGGCGTCAGGTAGTCGCGCTCGGTCGCCTCGGGCAGGCCGGGATCGCGGCCGAACAGCCGCTTGGCCTCGGCTTGCGAGAATCCCGCAAGATGCGTCGCCTCGAGATAGGCGGCGCCGCGATCGGCGGCCTTGATCTGCTGCGTGATCTCGTCTGCGAGTACGGCGGGCAGGCCGAAGCGGATGTGGATCGCGGACAGCAACCGCTTCTCCACCGCCTTGTAGTCGCCGCCCAGCACCGCCTTGAACGGCGAGATCATGTCGCCGATGACGTATTCCGGCGCGTCATGCAGCAGCGCGGCGAGGCGGTGGCGGATATCGACGCGCGGCGTCTGCTGGCGCATCACGGCCTCGACCAGTAGCGTATGCTGCGCCACCGAAAAGATATGTGCGCCGGAGGTCTGTCCGTTCCAGCGCGCGACCCGCGCCAGCCCATGCGCGATGTCGACGATCTCGATGTCGAGCGGCGACGGATCGAGCAGGTCGAGCCGGCGTCCGGAGAGCATGCGCTGCCAGGCGCGGACGGTCTCCGTCGATGGACGCACGGTCATTTCGCCTTGAGCCGCGGCGTGCGGAGCTTGCCGCTGCAGGCCTCGTGACAGAAGCAGCTGACGAGATGATCGTTGACCATGCCGGTCGCCTGCATGAAGGCATAGACGATGGTCGGGCCGACGAACTTGAAGCCCCGCGCACCGAGCTCCTTGGAGACCTTGATCGAGACCGGCGTCGAGGCCGGCACGCTCGCAGTGGTCTTGAACTGGTTGACCTTCGGCTTGCCGTCGACGAAGTCCCACAGGAATTTCGAGAAGCCGGGACCTTTCTCCATGATCTCCAGATACGACTTGGCGCTCGCCACAGCGCCCTCGATCTTGGCGCGGTTGCGCACGATGCCGGCATCGTTCATCAGCGCATGCACCTTCTTGTCGGTGTAGCGCGCAATCTTCTCGGGCTGGAAATCGTCGAAGGCTTTGCGGAAATTCTCGCGCTTGCGCAGGATCGTGATCCAGGACAGGCCGGCCTGGAAGCCGTCGAGGATCAGCTTTTCATAGAGCGCGCGGTCGTCATACTCGGGCACGCCCCATTCGGTGTCGTGATAGGCGATGTAGAACGGGTCTTCGCCCGGCCACGGGCAGCGCATCTTGCCGTCGGGATGCAGCTTGGCGGTGCGGCTCATGCGATGTTCTGTTTGGGCGGGGTGCGGACGACGTCGGGATCGGCGAGGCGAAGCGACAGCCCGCCCGCGGTCAGCGGCAGACCGGCGTCGAGCGCATCGGCGACGCGGTCGATGCGGACCAGCGCGAGGCCTTTCTCGCCCGCAGTCGAGCCGATGGTGCCGACCTGCTTCTCGCCGGCGAGGATGGTCGCACCGGCTTCGGGCGAGGGGCCGTCGAGGAGGATCTTCACGGTGCGGGTGCGCGCGGTGCCGCGATGCTGCATGCGCGACACGACCTCCTGGCCGACATAGCAGCCCTTGTCGAAGTCGACGCCGTTGAGGCGGTCCATGTTGGTCTCGTGCGGGAACGCATCGCCATACATGAAGTCGAGCCCGCCCCGCGGCACGCCGGTCGCGATGCGGTGCGCCTCATAGGCGCTGCTGTCGACGAGATCGGCACCGAGAATAACGGAGTAATCATCTTCGACGTCCGCATGTGGAGCCACCACGAGACGCCAGCCGAGTGCCGTATCGCGAGGATCTATGAATGCTATACCCGCCGTCATCCTGGGCTCGCCATCCCAGGCTGCCAGCATCTTAAGCCGATCGGAGAAGTCCTCGACGCTGACCTTCGCGCGTAGCTTGTAGAAGGTGAGCTTGTCGGCAAGTCGCTTCGCAAGTGCACGCGGCACATCCAGCAGAAAGCCACCGCCATGGTCGTCCGGGAGCTCGGTGATCAGGAAATCAACGATGATCTTGCCCTGCGGCGTCAGCAGAGCGCCGAACTTCGCCTGCCCCGGGCGCAGCTCGGTGATGTCGGTCGTGATGAGGCCGTTGAGGAAGTTGCGGGCGTCGTCGCCTGCGACCTTGACCACGCCCCGATCCGGAAGAAATGCTGCTTTCATTCGAAAAAACGGCTCTTTTTCAAGTTCCTTTGGGAAATGCCGGAGCCGGATTTCCCCCTGCCAAGCTAAGGCGCTACAGTGCCTCGAACAAGGCCCGCGCGACTGTGGAAAGCGGGCGTCGAGGACCGATGAATCAGCATTTTGACACCATTCTAAAATCCGGCACCGTGGTCAATCAGGACGGCGAGGGTGTGCGCGATATCGGCGTGGTCGGCGGCCGCATCGCCGCGATCGGCTCGCTCGGCCAGGCCTCGGCCGGCGAGGTGATCGATTGCAAGGGCCTGCACATCCTGCCCGGCGTGATGGACACCCAGGTGCACTTCCGCGAGCCCGGGCTGACGCAGAAGGAAGACCTTGAGACCGGCTCGCGCAGCGCGGTAATGGGCGGCGTCACCGCGGTGTTCGAGATGCCGAACACCAACCCCCTGACCGTCACCGAGGCGGCGTTCACCGACAAGATCAACCGCAGCCGCCATCGCATGCACTGCGATTTCGCCTTCTTCATCGGCGGCACCCGCGAGAACGTGCAGGACCTGCCGGAGCTCGAGCGCGCGCCGGGCTGCGCCGGCGTCAAGGTCTTCATCGGCTCCTCAACCGGCGCGCTGCTGGTCGAGGACGACGAGAGCCTGCGACGGATTTTTCAGGTAATCCGGCGCCGTGCCGCGTTCCACGCCGAGGACGAATACCGCCTCAACGAGCGCAAGCCGCTGCGGATCGAGGGCGATCCGCGCTCGCATCCGGTATGGCGCGACGAGACTGCCGCGCTGATGGCGACCGAGCGCCTGGTCAATCTGGCGCGCGAGACCGGCAAGCGCATCCATGTGCTGCACATCTCGACCAAGGAAGAGATTCTCTACCTGCGCGACCACAAGGACGTCGCATCCTGCGAGGCGACGCCGCATCACCTCACCATGGCCGCGCCGGAGTGCTACGAGCGGCTCGGCACGCTGGCCCAGATGAACCCGCCGGTACGCTCGGCCGATCATCGTGCCGGCATCTGGTACGGCGTCGAGCAGGGCATCATCGACGTGCTCGGCTCCGACCATGCGCCGCATACGCTGGAGGAGAAGTCGAAGGCCTATCCGGCCTCGCCGTCGGGGATGACCGGCGTGCAGACGCTGGTGCCCTTGATGCTCGACCACGTCAATGCCGGCCGGCTGTCGCTGGCGCGGTTCGTCGACCTCACCAGCGCAGGGCCGGCGCGACTGTTCAACATCGCCTGCAAGGGCCGCATCGCCGCAGGCTATGACGCCGATTTCACGATCGTCGACCTCAAGCGTAGCGAGACCATCACCAACAAATGGGTCGCCTCGCGCGCGGGATGGACGCCTTATGACGGCGTGCGGGTGCAGGGCTGGCCGGTCGGCACCTTCGTGCGCGGCAAGCGGGTGATGTGGCAGGGCGAGCTCGCGACGCCGTCAACGGGCGAGCCGGTCCGCTTCCTCGAGACGTTGCGGCCTTAAGGTATCTACTGCCGCGCCAGCACCAGCGAGAACTCGCCGTTGCGCAGGCGCGCAGGCAGGTTCTCGGCGAACGTCGCCACCGCGTCCTCGCCATAGGTGGTGACCAGCTCGGCGAGCGCCGCGAACAGGCTGGCCTGCGCCAGGCAGTCGCCGTCGACGCCATCAAGACGTGCTTCCGCCCAGGCCTGATTGAGGTAACTCAGCGCGGCCTGTTTCTGCTCGTGATCGGGACGCGGGTCATGGGGGAGGGGAAAGGACGCTGGATGGCGCATGCAACTTCATCAAAATGTATCCGCGGTCCGGGATCGAACCGCGGCAAGATCGTCGAGGTGTAGCACGCATCCCCCTACCGCCTAGCCCAAATCTTTAGAAAAGGTTAACGGGCCCTTGGGCATTTATGCGAATGAAGCGCCGATATGGTCGAGCACCGCGCGAGGTGAGGCGCAAAGATGGCTCGCGCCTGCCTCGATCAGCTCCGCAGAGCTGCCATAGCCGTAGGTGACGCCGACCGGGCGGATTCCGTTCCGTTTCGCGCCGATCACGTCGTGACTGCGATCGCCGATCATAACGGCAGCGGCCGCATCGACGCCGGTCTGCTCGAGCGCATAGGCCAGCAGCTCGGCCTTGTTGACGCGGGTGCCGTCGAGCTCGGAGCCGAACACGTGGTCGAAATGATCAGCCAGCCCGAAATGCGCGACGATCCGCGTTGCGAACACATGCGGCTTCGAAGTCGCCACGAACATGCGCCGCGGCGCCGCGCGCAGGGCGGCCAGCACCTCGGCAATGCCGGGATAGACCGCGTTCTCGAACAGCCCGACATCGCCGAACCGCTCGCGGTAGAACGCCACCGCCTGGTCGGCATGTTCCTCGCCTCCGAGCAGCGTCGCAAAGCTCGCCCGGAGCGGCGGCCCGATGCACCAGGTCAACTCGTCCTGGGACGGAACCGGGCGGCCAAGTTTGCGCAGCGCATACTGGATCGAGCCGGTGATGCCGGGCTTCGGATCGGTCAGCGTGCCGTCGAGGTCGAAGAAGATCGCAGTCTCAGTTGGCATAACGGGCCGTCAGGTCGCGGGAGATTTTCGAGCCCTCCTCAATGTAGCGGCGGATCGCAACGGCGGCGGCCGGCGTGCAGGTCCGGTAGGTCTGCTGGAACCCGTTATAGCCGCGGTTGAAGCCGGCGATCATGCGGGCGCGGCGGTCGCCGGTGGGGGTTTCGGCGTCGATCAGGGCCTGCATCTCGTTACGCCACTTGGTGCCTTCGTTGGCGTTGCAGATGCCGCGCAGATAGTGCAGCGCGCCGAGGATCTCGGCCAGCCGCTGCAGGTCACCGTCGAACGGCGCGGGCGCGTCCTGCGCGCGGGCGGGCGTCGCGAGGCATGCCGACAGGAGCAAAACAACGGTCAGAAATGCTTTGGTCATCAGGGGTTCCGGGACGGCCCGTGTATGCCCGCGCAATGCGCCCGAGGCAAGGCAGGCGGGAAGCAACTCATCGCCCGGAACCGGCCTCAGACCAGCCTCCGGGCCGCCGCAACCACGTCCTGGAGCCCACCGGTGACCTTGAGATCGCCGATCTCCTCCGGTGCCAGCCATTTGAAGTCGTCATGCTCGTCGTTCAGCACCACCTCCCGGGAGACCCAGCGCGCCGCGAACGACATGATCAGATAGTGCCCGCCGCCGGGCCCGGCCGGCAGCACCTCGCGCCAGCCGGAGAGGCCCAGGATCTCGATCCGCAACGCCGTCTCCTCGTCGACCTCGCGGTGCAGGGCGGCGTGCAGGGACTCGCCGAACTCGACTCGGCCGCCGGGCAGTGAGTAGAAGCCCCTGCCCGGCGAGCGGGCGCGGCGCACCAGCAGCACCTTGCCGTCGCGAAAGATCGCGCCTGAGACGGCAAGCTGCGGGCGGGACGGAGGTTCGGGAGAGGTCACGGTCATCGGGGCAACAGCATGCCCGATAAATCAGGCGCCTGCCATGATGCTGTCGACATCGGCCTCTGCCGCGCCGTTGATCACGCCCGCGGTCTGCATCACCAACGGCTTGACCCAGACGATCGCCTGCTCGGCGAGCGCGATCCGACTCTTGTCCTGCTGCAACCGGCGCATCGCCGAGCCGACCTCGGTCAGGATCCGCGTCATGCTGTCGGTGAGGTGGTCGAATTCGGCGCGAATGTCGACATCCGCCGCCTCATAGGCTTCGATCGCCAAATCGCGCGCCTTGAAATTAGAGGCGATGAAATGCTCGGCATAGGACAGCGGCCGCCATTCCAGGAAATCGCTGGCGCATTCCGGCATGTCCGGAATCATCTCCAGCAGCATGATGGCTTCGTTGAAATGATTGAGGTAGTCGGTCGCAAGCCCGGTGCGCGGATTGATGTTGCCGGCGCGCAACTGCGCTGCCCGCGCCTCGTCGGGATACGTCGGTCGCGGGGATGAGCCCGCTATGGCGGCCGTTGAGGTCATCGCTCGCACTCTTTAACGGTTGGGGTTAAAGCGGAATAAATGGATACTATCCTGGACGGGATATGTGCGGACGCTTTGTGATCACCTCGCCGCCTGCGGCCTTGCGGGAGATGTTCGGTTATATCGAGCAGCCGAATTTCCCGCCGCGGTATAATATTGCGCCGACCCAGCCGATCCCGGTGGTGCTGCTGCAGAATGGCGGCCGGCACTTTCAATTGATGCGCTGGGGCCTGATCCCGTCCTGGGTCAAGGACCCCCGCACCTTCTCGCTTCTGATCAATGCCCGCGCCGAGACGGTACGCGAGAAGCCGGCGTTCAAGAATGCGATCAGGCGGCGCCGCGCGCTGGTCCCGGCCGACGGCTACTACGAATGGCAGGATGCGGGCGGCCGCAAGCGGCCGTTCTTCATCCATCGCCGCAACGGCGAGCCGGTCGCCTTCGCCGCGCTCGCCGAATGTTGGATGGGGCCGAACGGCGAGGAACAGGACACCGTCGCGATCGTCACCGCGCCGGCGAGCCGCGATCTCGCAGCCCTGCATCACCGCGTGCCGGTCACGATCAGGCCGGACGATTTCGCGCGCTGGCTCGACTGCCGCACGGACGACGCCGATGAGGTGATGCCGCTGCTGAAAGGTCCCGATATCGGCGAGTTCGCCTGGTACCAGGTGACGACACGCGTGAACAGCTTTGCCAATGACGATGCGCAACTCACGCTGCCGATGACCGCCGAAGAGATCGCGGCGGAAGAGGCCCCACCGCCAAAGAAGGTAGTGCCGCGCAAGGTGGCGCCTCCGTCGGAGGATGACGGGCAGGGGTCGTTGTTCTAGAGGGCGCACGCACAACTCTCTCCATCCGTCGTCCTGGCGAAAGCCAGGACCCATAACCACCGAATTTGATTGTGAACGAGACCGTGGCCCCGGCGTCGTGCAACCAGTGACGCTTGGGGGAATGAGTCCCGGCTTTCGCTCTTGCGCATTCTGAGATATCTGCTGCCTTGAATGCAATCAAAGATTGTACTACGCTCGCGCAGCCACCGATTTTGTGACGTCATTGCTACACCGGAGATTGTCATGCAAGAGAGCGATTTGAAGCAGTTCGAAAGCCTGCCTCATTCCACATCGTGCCGGCTGATCGATTTCGATGACGTACGGGTTGTGCCCGGCATCGTGCCGAAATCCTTCATTCTGATCGTGTCGGGCACCAAGCCATGGGTGACGATGAAGGTCGAGCTGCACCCTCTGATCTACATCAGGCAGCCCGAATATTGGGGGATCGAGGTGGTCGGATGCCAGAGCGGCATCGGCCTGCCGCAAACCGCGCCCTATCAGGTCTCGCTCGACATTTCCCATCTGCTCGGCACCAAGGGCGTCGAGGTGGTCGGCGCCTCGACCAGGGAGCAGATCAACGTGCCCTGAGTTCGCCCTGAGTTTGCGGGCTGCAAAGCGCAAGCGTGCCATCGCGAACACGGCGAATGATGGGCAGGGCGCTCGGCGCGCCAACGTGAGGTGACCACGCCGGTCGGCTCCCTTCCTCTTGCGAGCTCGCAAGGGGAGGGAAACCTTCCGTTGCTGCTTCCCTCACTCGCGCGGAATCAGCGCCTCGAGCCTCGCCTGGACAAGTGCGATTGCCATCACCCCCTTAGCGAGGCGACGCCCTCGATCTCGATCAGCATCTTCGGGTCGGGCAGCGCCACCACCACGCAGGTGGTGCGGGCGGGATAGGGCGCCGGGCCAAGCGCGCCGGCATACAACACGTTCATCGTTGCGACGTCGCTTGCGCGGGTCAGCAGCACGTTGACCTTGACAAGATCGCGGATCGTCGCGCCGGCCTCGTCAAGCACGCGCTTGAAGTTGATCACGACATTGGCGAACTGCGCCTCGAAGCTGTCGGGCAAGTTGCGGTCGGCGTCGAAGCCCGGAATGCCCGAGATGAACAGCAGGTCGCCGACGCGAGCGCCGAACGAGAGCGGCGGCGCCTTGACGCCGGGCGGAGGAGGAAAATGCTGGATGGGCATGGTTCACCATTCTGTGTACGGAGCGCTTTCAAGCGACGCGAACTACCCGTCCGCGTGAAGGAAGCGCGTCAAAGCTAGGTTTTGGCCCGTGCAAACCGGGTTTCGCGTAAGAACACGCCCCGATGATAGGCTCCGCGGCGTCGGCGACAAGCTCAACTCTGTGTGCTCTTGCGGACACATCAATGGTGTCGCCCATCGGCTAGATTGGCGCGACTCGATCTGCCTCCCACTCCGCCTGGAGAATATCCCATGAGATTGTCGTCCGCCGCCCGCGCCGTGCTGTTTGCATTGGCGCTGCTCACCGGATCGTCCGCCGCGCTGGCTGACGAGGGCGCCGTGACGCTCGTGATCTTCAAGGGCGGCTGGGTGTTCGGCGGCTCCGCCGGCAAGGGCGTCATGACCTTTCACGGCAAGACCTACGGGCTGACGGCTGGTGGGCTGGATTACGGACTCGTGTTCGGCGGCTCCCAGACCACGTTGCAGGGACGCGTGCGCAACATCCGCCGTCCCCAGGACATCGCTGGCGTCTACGCCGCGGCGGGCGCCGGCGTTGCGCTCGGTGCCGGCGTGCGCGGCATCCTCTTGACCAACCCGAACGGCGCGGTGCTCGAATTGAGCGGCAAGCAGGTCGGGCTGATGGCCAATTTCGACCTCAGCGGGCTGGCGATTTCATTGAAGGAATAGCGGAGGCCATGAGCGACGCGTAGCCCGGATGGAGCGAAGCACAATCGGGGCCGACAATCTCCGCGGAAGCGGCCGTCCCGGATTACGCTTCGCTCCATCCGGGCTACGAGTTGATCCACTCCGCCAGCTCACGCCACGGCTGCAACGTCCACGCTCCTGACGCGGCGCCCGATGGCGACGGCAGCACGAATACGTCGGGAAAGCCGCGCAGTGGCGCCTGCCGGCCGAACGCGAGCGCGCTGGTCGGCCGGTGATAGAACAGGCTCGCCGCCTTCTTGCTGGTGAACGCGACCGTCTTCGGCAGATAGGTCTCGATCTTCGCCCGAAAGCCGATCACGTCGAACGACTGCCGCGCGATCTCATGATCCATCCCGGCGCCGGTCTTGGAGAGATCGGTGAAGCCGATGCCAAGCGCAAGCAGCGCCGCGAACTCATCCGGCCGGTAACGCCGCGGCGTGATCCCCGCTTCATGCAGCGCGCGCCAGAAGCGGTTGCCGGGATGGGCGTAGTAATGCCCGACCGCGGCCGAGCGCGTGCTCGCGGCGGTGCCGACGAAGACGAGGCGCAGGTTGGCGCGGAGCTGGTCGGGGAGGCGGTGGGAAACGTGGGACATCTGGCAGGATGGAATGGGTGACGCGTAGCCCGCGTGAGCGATAACGATATGCGGGATGGAAGACCCGGCTATCGCTATCGCTCATCCGGGCTACGTTTATCACGCCTGTTGCTCGAACCTGCTACTGCGCCGGCGCCTTGATCTTTTCCTCGGTCGCAACAGTCTCCGCTGCCCTGCCCGCGCGGACCATCAAGAACGCTCCCGAGAACCGCGTGCCCGGAATGCGCCAGCGGCCATCGATCTCCGTCGCCTCCGCATTGACCGTGCCTTCGTAATGCACCGTGTGGTAGCCGTAGCCCGGCGGCTCGTAGCGCTTGACGAACGACACCGTGCTGCCGGCGCGATGGCCCGCAAGCGAGGCGTTGTGGGTGCTGAGCGGACAGCCGGGCGTCACGCAGGGCTCGGTCACGCTGCCGCTGACCGCGCCGCGGGCCTCGATCAGCGTCGCCAGGAAGGTCACCATGCCGGCGCCCGGCTGAACGTAGCTGCCGTCCCAGACACCGGTCAGATTGTCGGTCATGGCGATCCCAGATCAGGTATGGACGATGCCTAGCCCGCATGAGCGCAAGCGACATGCGGGATGGATCCAAACCCTGGATATCGCCTGCGCTCATGCAGGCTACGCGAGGATCGATCTGGTGTGCGCAGCGCCTCAACGCAAGTTGTGCGTCTGATCCCACGTTGCCTGCTTCGGCAAAAGGGTCTGTAATCGATCTCAATAGATCAAGAAGCCGGAGCGGAAGCATGGGAGAGGCCAAGACCCATTACGAGGTGATCGTCGTCGGCGCCGGCGTCGCGGGTATCTACCAGATCAAGCGGCTGGCCGATCTCGGCATCGACGCCACCGTGCTCGAAGCCGCGCCCGATCTCGGCGGCACCTGGTACTGGAACCGGTATCCCGGCTGTCGCTTCGATTCCGAAAGCTACACCTACGGCTTCTCGTTCTCGCGCGAGCTGCTCGACGAGTGGCACTGGAAGGAGCGCTTCTCCGGCCAGCCGGAGAACCTGCGCTACCTCAACTACGTCGCCGACAAGTTCGATCTGCGCAAGCATATGCAGTTCAATTGCAAGGTCGAGGCGATGCGGTTCGACGAGACGCGCGATCTCTGGCACCTTGTGGTCAGCGACGGCCGCGAGCTGACCTGCCGTTTCGTGGTGCTCGCGATCGGATTGCTCTCGGCGCCGACCATGCCGCGCGTGCCCGGGATCAGCGACTTCAAGGGTCGCTCCTTCCACACCTATTACTGGCCGCACGAGCCGGTCGACCTCGCCGGCAAGCGGGTCGCGGTGATCGGCACCGGCGCCACCGGCATTCAGCTGATCGGCGAGATCGCCGACAAGGTCGGCGAGCTCACCGTGTTCCAGCGCCGCCCGAACTGGAGCGCGCCGCTCAACAACGGTGCGATCTCGGAAGCTGAAATGGCCGACATCCGCGCGCGCTACGACGAGATCTTCGCCGCCTGCGCGGTGACGCCGGGCAGCTTCGTGCATGGACCGCAGAGCCAGGGTTTCTACGAGGTGAGCCGCGAGGAGCGGCTCAAGCTGTGGGACAGGCTTTATGATGAGCCAGGCTTCGGCATCTGGCTGGCGAACTACCGCGAGATCTTCATGGACGAGGCCGCCAACGCCGAGCTGTCCGAATACATCGCCGGCCGCATCCGCCAGCGCGTGAACGATCCGAAGGTCGCCGAAAAGCTGATCCCGCGGGATCACGGCTTTGGCGTGCAGCGCCTGCCGCTGGAGACCAACTACTTCGAGGCCTACAATCGCGACAACGTGCATCTCGTCGATCTCAGCGAGACGCCGCTGGTCCGCGTCACCGAAACCGGCCTGCGCACATCGGCACGCGACTACGAGTTCGACATCATCGTCTACGCCACCGGCTTCGACGCCATCACCGGCGCCTACGACCAGATCGATATCACCGGCGTCGGCGGCGAAAAACTGGCCGACAAATGGAAGCACGCGCCGTCCACCTTCCTCGGCATGCTGGTCCACGGCTTTCCGAATTTGCTGATGCCGACCGGCCCGCAAAGCGCGTCGGCCTCGACCAATTTTCCACGCGGCATCGAGAACGGCGTCGGCTGGTGCACCGATCTGCTGAAATACATGTGGGACCGGGGCTACACGCGTGCCGACGCCACACTGGAAGCGCAGGAGCGCTGGACCGCGCATGTCGCCAAAATGTACGAGATCATGCTGATGCGGAAGGCCAAGTCGTGGTTCACCGGCTACAACTCCAACGTCGCAGGGCACGAGGAGGGCACGGTGCGGTACTTCGTGTACAACGGCGGCACGCCGAAGTTCCTGGGGATCATCAACGGCGTGGCGGCGAAGGGGTACGAGGAGATTGAGTTTCGTGCTGGACCGCGGGACGGTATGCGAGCGGCTGGCGCCAGCGTGTCGGCATAGTTCGTAGCCCGCGTGAGCGGCTTGTCCGCCATAGCTCGAAGAGCGACGGCGGAAGCGACACGCGGGAGAGATGCAGCCCCGGATATCGCTGCGCTCATCCGGGGCTACATCGTCAAACAAAGAGCCAAAGCGCGATGAGGATTGAACCACCTCATTGCGCTATAGTTAGGTTAGCGAAGTGTCACCTTCTTGCTGAAGGCGGCGAATGCCGGTTCCGCCTCTGCCACAAACAAAAAGACCGGGCACTCGGGCCCGGTCTCGTGTTCAGCGGGAGTGCTGTAGCCTCACAACACCCGATTGCTCTCCTTCACCTTGTCCGCATCGAGATACACGCTGCTCCCCATCTCCTTGAACTTGGCGCTCATCTGGGCCATCCCCTGTTCCTTGTCGTTGAGCGTTGCGGCGTAATCCCGCACGTCCTGGGTGATCTTCATCGAGCAGAACTTCGGGCCGCACATCGAGCAGAAATGCGCGACCTTGTGGGCTTCCTTCGGCAGGGTCTCGTCGTGGAAGTTCTTCGCGGTGTCCGGGTCGAGCCCGAGATTGAACTGGTCTTCCCAGCGGAAGTCGAACCGCGCGCGGCTCAGCGCATCGTCGCGCAGTTGGGCGGCGGGGTGGCCCTTGGCGAGATCCGACGCGTGGGCGGCGATCTTGTAGGTGATGACACCGGTCTTGACGTCGTTGCGGTCGGGGAGGCCCAGATGCTCCTTCGGCGTGACGTAGCAGAGCATGGCGCAGCCGAACCAGCCGATCATCGCCGCGCCGATGCCCGAGGTGATGTGGTCGTAGCCCGGCGCGATGTCCGTGGTCAGCGGCCCGAGGGTGTAGAACGGCGCCTCGCCGCATTCCTTGAGCTGCTTGTCCATGTTGATCTTGATCTTGTGCATCGGCACGTGGCCGGGACCCTCGATCATGACCTGGCAGCCCTTGTCCCACGCGATCTTGGTGAGCTCGCCGAGCGTCTCGAGCTCGGCGAATTGCGCGCGGTCGTTGGCGTCGGCGATCGAGCCCGGGCGCAGGCCGTCGCCGAGCGAGAACGAGACGTCATACTTGCGCATGATGTCGCAGATCTCCTCGAAATGCGTATAGAGGAAGCTCTCCTTGTGGTGCGCCAAACACCACTTCGCCATGATCGAG
The DNA here is from genome assembly GCF_020329505.1 of Bradyrhizobium semiaridum. GTDB lineage: Bacteria > Pseudomonadota > Alphaproteobacteria > Rhizobiales > Xanthobacteraceae > Bradyrhizobium > Bradyrhizobium semiaridum. Next base: position 358,671 of record NZ_JAGKJJ010000006.1, on the reverse strand, counting down.
CCGCCGCGCGAGACGATGCCGGTGACGCGCTGCGCGGTGAGGTGGATGTAGGACAACCGCACGCCGGCGTGGATCGTGAAGTAGTCGACGCCCTGTTCGCACTGCTCGATCAAGGTGTCCTTGTAGAGCTCCCAGGTCAGCTTGACGGGATCGCCGTTGCACTTCTCCAGCGCCTGGTAGATCGGCACGGTGCCGATCGGCACCGGCGAGTTGCGCAAAATCCATTCGCGGGTGGTGTGGATATTGCGGCCCGTGGAAAGGTCCATCACGGTATCGGCGCCCCAGCGGATCGCCCACACCATCTTGTCGACCTCTTCCTCGACCGACGAGGTCACCGCCGAGTTGCCGATATTGGCGTTGATCTTGGTCAGGAAGTTGCGGCCGATGATCATCGGCTCGAGCTCGGCATGGTTGATGTTGGAGGGGATGATGGCGCGCCCGCGCGCGATCTCGCTGCGCACGAACTCCGGCGTGATGAAGGCCGGCACCGCGGCGCCGAAGCTCTCGCCGTCGGCGAGCGCAGCCTCGGCACGCTCCAGCTGCTGCTTGCGGCCGAGATTCTCGCGCTCGGCGACGTAGATCATCTCCTTGGTGATGATGCCGGCGCGGGCAAACTCAAGCTGGGTGATCTTGTGGCCGTCGAGCCCGCGCAGCGGCTTGTGATGCGCGTTGAAGGCCTTGGCGGCATGGGCGGCGCCGACATTGCCGTTATCCTCCGGCTTGATGTCGCGGCCCTGATATTCCTCGACGCCGCCGCGCTCCTTGACCCAGGCGAGGCGGTTGCGCGGCAGGCCGGTGTTGACGTCGATGGTCACGGCCGGGTCGGTGTAGGGGCCTGAGGTGTCGTAGACCGGCAGGTTCGGCTCGCCGGCGCCCTCGGACAGCATGATCTCGCGCAGGGGCACGCGCAAGTCGGGCGCGGCTGACGGCGTCGCGAAGATTTTGCGCGAGGCAGGGAGCGGACCGGTGGTGACGGCGGGACGGGTGTTGTCCGGGTTGGAGCGGATATTCATGAGGGATCCTCCTTCTTAACTGTTGTAAATGCTGTTGACCTCGTCACCCTGAGGTGCTCGCGCAGCGAGCCTCGAAGGGTCGACGAGCCGAGCCGTCGACCCTTCGAGGGCCGCTGAAGAAGCGGCCACCTGCAGCGACAAAGGCGAAGCCTTTGCGCGAGGGTGACGGGTTGAATAGTGTGCGACGCCGCGCATCACGCGGCCTCCGCTTCGAGGCCGAGCCACTGCCGCACCCGCGCGTCGGGGTCGGCGTTCTGGGTGACATCGGAGACGACGGCGATCGAGTCGGCGCCGGCCGCGAAGATCTCGGCCGCGTGCTCGAACTTGATGCCGCCGATCGCGACAAGGGGGATCGCGCCGATCCGTTTCTTCCACTCCGTGATCTTGGGAATGCCTTGCGGCTCGAACCGCATCGACTTCAGCGTGGTGAAGAAGATCGGACCGAGCGCGACATAGTCGGGCTTGGCGGCGAGCGCGGTGGCGAGCTCGGCATCGTCATGGGTGGAGATGCCGAGCGTCAGCTTGGCGTTGCGGATCTCGGCGAGGTCGGCGGCCGCAAGGTCCTCCTGGCCGAGATGCAGATGCTCGGCGCCGGCGACGATCGCCGCGCGCCAGTAATCGTTGACCACGAGCTTGGTCGGCGTGCCCTTGGTCACCGCGAGCGCGTCGGTGACGATCTGCAGTGCTGCGCCGTCGTCGAGCTCCTTGGCACGGAGCTGGATGGTGCCGACGCCGAGCTTGGTCAGGCGCTCGACCCAGGCGACCGTGTCGACCACGGGATAGAAGCGATCAGGATACGGCATGCCAGAACGGTGTCCCAACGACAGGGGTGGAGGGGGAGGCGAAGTCGCGGGCCTCCATCAGGCCGGCTTCATAGGCGGTGCGCCCGGCTTCGACGCCGAGGCGGAAGGCATTGGCCATCGCGACGGGATCGGCGGCCTTGGCGACGGCAGTGTTGAGCAGCACGGCGTCGTAGCCGAGCTCCAGCGCCTCGGCGGCATGCGATGGCGCCCCTAAGCCGGCATCGACCACCAGCGTGATGTCGTGCAGCCGGTCACGCAGCAATCTCAAGGCATCGCGGTTGATGATTCCCTTGGCGCTGCCGATCGGCGCGGCCCACGGCATCACCACCTTGCAGCCGGCGTCGACCAGGCGCGAGGCGACCGACAGATCCTCGGTGCAATAGGGAAACACTTCAAAACCGTCCTTGATCAGGATGGTCGCGGCTTCGACGAGGCCGACCACGTCGGGCTGCAGCGTGTCGTTGTCGGCGATCACCTCGAGCTTGATCCAGGGCGTGCCGAACAATTCGCGCGCCAGCTTGGCGGTGGTGACGGCCTCCTTGACGCTGCGGCAGCCGGCGGTGTTCGGCAGCACGCTGACGCCAAGCTCGCGGATCAGCGACCAGAACGCGTCCCCGGTCTTGCCGCCCGCGGCTTCTCGTCGCAATGAAACGGTGACGATACTCGCGCCCGAGGCGCGGATCGCCGCCTGCATGATCGCGGGCGAGGGGTACAGCGCCGTGCCGATCAGAAGGCGGGAGGGGAAGGATTTGCCGTAGAAAGTGACCATAGATCCGTGTCTCTCTGCTCTCAGCCCCGCACTCGATCGTCGTCCCGGCGCAGGCCGGGACCCATACTCCGCGGCCCTTCAATGGGGCGCACGGGGCGCCGTTCTTTCCGACGATTCCCGGTCGTGGTTATGGGTCCCCGCCTGCGCCGGGGCGATGTGGGGAGAGAGCCTGTGCGCATGCCCATCACCCTCCCTGCCGCGGCGTGATGATCTCGATTTCGTCGCCGGCCTTCAGCGCGGTCTCGGCCCAGCGGCTCTTCGGCACCACGTCATAGTTCAGCGCGATCGCGAAATGGGTGCCCTCGTAGTCGAGCTCGCTCAAGAGCGCGGCGACGCTGGCTGCGCTGATCTCCCGCTGCTCGCCGTTGACGATCACGCGCATTGCATCACCTCATTGTCGATTTCGCCGCGCGCGAGATAGGCGAGCGTCAGCTCGGCCAGCGCCGGCGCCAGCAGGAAGCCGTGACGGTAGAGTCCGTTCACCGTGATGCGTTCCGGCTCGATCCTGATTTTGGGCAGATTGTCGGGAAATGCCGGCCGCAGCCCGGCGCCGAATTCGACGATGCGCGCCTCGCCGAATGCCGGATGCACGACATAAGCGGCGCCCAAGAGCTCGAGTGCCGAGCGGACGCTGACGCCGGTATCCTCGGCCTCGATCGAGGTGGCGCCCAGCATGAAGCGGCCGTCGCCGCGCGGGATCACGTAGAGCGGCCAGCGCGGATGGATCAGCCGCACCGGGCGCGCCAGCTCGACCTCCGGGGTCTCGATGATGATCATCTCGCCCTTGACGCCGCGCAGGCCACGCTCACGGTCGCGCGCCGAAAGGCCGCGGCAGTCGATCACGAGACCGTCGAGATCGCCGGCCTCGGCCTCGCTGCCGAAGCGGATAGCGCCGCCGGCGCGCTCGATCGCTGCATGCAACTGCGGCAGCACGCGGCGCGGCTCGACATGGCCCTCGCCCGGATAGAACAGGCCATCGCGGAAACGGCCCTCCAGCGACGGCTCCAGCTCGCCGATCCCTTGCGCATCCAGCCGACGGTGGCCGCTGGTCATGCGGGCGAAGCGCTCGAAATCGGCGCGGTCGCGCGGATGCGCCACCACCAGCGAGCCGTTGAACGGGGTTTTGGGAAAATGCCGCCGCCACAGATCGAGCGAGCGGATGCCGAGCCGCGAGATCGCGGGCTCGGCGCTCTCGGCCTCGCACCACGGCGCGAGCATGCCGCCCGCCCAATGGCTTGTGGATTCCGTCATCGCGGCGTCACTGCGCTCATGCAGGGTGACGGCACGTCCGGCCTCTGCGAACAAGAGCGCATGCCAGGCGCCGGCTATGCCTGCGCCGATGATGGAGACGGGGGAATCCCCCCGCGGTCTTGACGTCTGATACATCCCTGTCCCTTCGCCGGCATGACCCGGATCAGGTTCAAAGGGTCACCGCGGTCCCGGACTTGCCGCCACTCTGGCGGGTCCAAGCTTGCGGTATCTCAGCTCCTCCTTCGGAGCACCCCTCGGAACGGCCCCAATGTAGGCGGATGGCTGGGCGTGTCAACGTGTATGCAGGAACTGCACGGCGCGATGTGCCGCCGCCTTCGGCGTATCGGGTGCGGTTGCGCTGCCGCAGCGCGCGTCGTTATGGTGGTGAATAGTAAGTGGTGAAGCGTGAGCCGGCGCCCGCATCGTGGCGGGCTGTCAGCGCCGTCACCCCTTATTTTGCAGCCTGTTCCGGCTTGGCCTCGGCGGTCTCGGCGGTCACCTGATCCTGCCGGGCAAGCTCCTTCGGCGGTGCACTCACGCCGCCGTGCTTCGCCTCGTTCAGGTGCATGCCGCGCTGGCGCTTTGCGACATAGTAATACCCGCCCGCGAAATAACGCACGGCTCGATCATGATTGCCGCCTGCGGCGCGGAACGCGCCGGCGAGGTATTTAATGCCGTATTTGAGATTGGTCGCAGGGTCGCGCAGCCCCTCGGCGGTGCCGGTGTAGCCGAGCCCGCGCGCAGTGCCGAGCTTGATCTGCATCAGCCCGATGGTGCCGCCCGCAATCGCGGCGATCCAGGCAACAGTCTGAGAGATCGTCATGTCTGGTCAATCGGGCCGGTCAGGTTCGGCGGTTTCATTGGTACGGCGAGCGGGCAGGAATATGGCAAAGCCGTGCAAAATGGAACCGACGCGTACGTGATTTTGCGGAATCGCAGATGACGCGCAAAGCGCTGCAAATTGTCAGGATCGATTTTCCCGTATGTCGCACGCAGCGGATTGTCGTGCAAACGACTCAACAAAGGTCTACACTGGCAAAGGCGACGTGCAGGGGTTTCAGTCAGCACGATTGTCCATTCCAAGCATAAAAAGGATTTCTACTCGGGAGATGCGCCATGACTCGTCAGGATTTGGCCCGCCAAGATCTTGGTTTCATGCCTCGTGAAAATCCCTGTGCGCAATGCGGCAAGCCGATCGCGCGGCCGGACTGGGTCGAGCATGGCGACGGCCGCACGTCCTACCTGTGGCATTGCCGCGCCTGCAATTACCGTTTCGAAGCCATCGCGATCTACGACGACGTCCAGCTCACGCCGCTCGCTGCCTGAGCGCAACGAGTGACCTGATCAGGCCGCGGATTTCTGCAACTGCTGCGGCTGCTTTCGTGCGGGCAGCTCGATCCGCACCACGAGCCCGTGCGGCTTGCGGTCGTGCAGCGACAGCGTGCCGCCATGGGCGAGCACAATGGCGTTGGCGATCGACAGCCCGAGGCCGAAGCCCTCGTCCTCGTCCATGTTGCGCGCCTGGTCGCCGCGCACGAATGGCTCCAGCACGCTCGCCTTGTGCGCATCCGAAATGCCGGGGCCATCGTCTTCGACGTCGATGGCGAGGCGGTCGCCTGCGACGTCGAGCCGGACCGCGACCTCGCCGCCGAAGCGTACCGCGTTCTCCACCAGATTGGTGATGCAGCGATGCAGGTCGGCGGGCCGCGCCGTCGCCATCGCATGCTGCGGGCCGATGTAGCCGACCTTGTGGCCCATATCGGCGAACTGGTCGGTGACCAGATGCAGCGTGCTGGCGATGTCGACCAGCGTCATCTCCTCCAACTTGCGGTCATTGCGCAGGAACGACAGCACCGATTCCAGCATCGAGCGCATCTGGTCGAGGTCGCGCAGCATGCGGTGGCGATGGGTCTCGTCCTCGATGAACTCCGCGCGCAGCCGCATCCGCGTGATCGGCGTGCGCAGATCATGGCTGATCGCGGCCAACGTCCTAGTGCGGTCGTCGATCAGTGCGGTGATGCGCTCGCGCATCCGGTTCAGCGCTTTCGCCAGCGAGCGGATCTCTTCCGGACCGCGCTCCGGCAGCGGGGCAGCGGCACCGTCGAGGCTGAAGGTCTCCGCGGCCCTGACGAAGCTCGACAGCGGCGCCGTGAGCGCCCATGCCGCCCACAGGCTCAGCAGGGTGACGCTGATCACGGCGAACAGCACCGTCATCAGCCACGGCCCCGTCCAGAATGGGCGCATGTGCTGGTCTGGTACCAGGTTTGCGGCGATCATGTCGCCGTCGGGGAGGCGGATCGCGATGCGGCGGGTCTCGCCGTCATGCGGCGTGACGCCCGCCTCCCGCGGCAGCAGGAAGACGCGATAGCCGGCGCCCAGCCGCCGCAAGGCGTGGAGGCTCTGCGTGTCGGGGTCGGCCATCGGGACGGTCTCGTCCGGCAGGTCGCCGACCGCAAGCTGCGGGAAGGCGCGCGTGATGTCGGCCGCGAGCCGCGGCCGCTCCGACGCTGGAGCACGTCCCAGCAGCTGTGCGGCGGCGGCAAGCTGGGTGTGCCAGCGATCCGGCGGGTCGGCCTGGTCGGGCCGATGGATCAGGAAGGTCGCGGTGATGATCAGGTGCAGTGCGACGATCGACACCACCACCAGCGCCGCCATCTGTGCGCCGATACCGCGCAGTGTCAGGACGCGCAGCAGCTTCATGACCATTATCAGTTGCTCGCAGCGGCAACCGCCTCCACCCGCGGGGTGAACACATAGCCGCCGGAGCGCACCGTCTTGATCATGGTGGCCTCCTGCGGGTCGGGCTCGATCTTGCGGCGGATGCGGCTGACCAGAACGTCGATCGAGCGTTCGAACGAACCGGCGCTGCGGCCCTGGGTCAGGTCGAGCAGGCTGTCGCGCGACAGCACGCGGCCGGGCCGCTCGCAGAACGTCCTGAGCAGGTCGAACTCGGCGCTGGTCATGGCGACGCGCGCACCCTCCGGGTTGCGCAGCTCGCGCAAACGGATGTCGATCTTCCAGCCGAGGAAGGTCAGCACTGTCGCACCCTCGATCGCGCTGGCGTTGCGCGCGGCAGCCTGGCGGCGCAGCACCGCGTTGATCCGCGCCAGCAGCTCGCGCGGGTTGAACGGCTTTGCCAGATAATCGTCGGCGCCCATCTCGAGGCCGAGGATGCGGTCGACGTCCTCGCCGCGCGCGGTCAGCATGATGATCGGCGTCTGCGATTCCGCGCGCACCTTGCGGCACAGGCTGAGCCCGTCCTCGCCCGGCAGCATGACGTCGAGCACCAGCAGGTCCACGCGATGATCGGTCATCGCGCGGGCCATCTCGCGTCCGTCGGAGGCGGTGGTGACATGACAGGAATTGGTGCGGAGATATTTTGCGATGAGGGTCCGCGTCTCGCGGTCGTCCTCGACGACAAGGATGTTGGGCGTGGCCTGGGTCATACCCTTCTTTGTGTCCATGATTCGGGGAAAGTGGCTCAGGAATTTTGTTTCGGTTTGTTTCTGAAATCTTGCCCGACAATGGACGCTAACGAGTCGTCTGCGTGGTGAAAAGTTAGCGTTCTGTCATCAAACTAATTCATTGAAACAACGGGACAATCTCGCCAATTCGGATTTCGGGCGCGGCCGTCGCCGCCAGCCGCGCGCGCTCGCGATGCCCGCCGGGCAACCGGCCTTTTACAGGTGTGCTGCGGCGACCATGCGGCGCGCAAAAAGCCAGGAGGCGGCTGCCGGACCGGGGGCGGAACCGGCTCTCCGGCAACGCGTTGATTCATCTCTGCGAGTCGAAAGGCTGGGAGGGTGAAATGGCTGTCGAGGTCAAGACCAGGCCGCATCAGCTCATTGCAAGCGATCGCGTCGAAGGCACGGCGGTGCGCCGGCCCAACGGTGACATGATCGGCCATATCGAACGGCTGATGATCGACAAGATCTCCGGGCAGGTGTCGTACGCGGTGCTCAGCTTCGGCGGTTTCCTCGGCATCGGCACCAACCTCATTCCGCTGCCCTGGGGCAGGCTGCACTACAACCCGAAGTTCGAGGCCTACGAGCTCGACATCGAAGATGACGAGCTGAAGCGCGCGCCGTCGTTCCGGGCCGACAAGGATTTCGACTGGGGCGACCGTTCACAGGAGGTCGAGCTGCATCGCTTCTACGGCGTCCCGCCCTATTGGGGCGGCTTCTGACCGCGCACGTTGCCTGCGCGCGCTGTCGCGATCGTAGGCGCATTGCGCGCCGGCGGGCACGCTGTGCCACGCGATTCTAGGGTTCACTTGCCAAGATTCGGTTCACTTGCCAAGATTCGCGTGCCAAGGGGCGCGATTTCGCTGGCAGTTGTCTCGGCTTGACGCACGTTCCCTCGAAGAAGGGCGGTTTTTTCGTCGCATCTTTCGTAGGAACACTTACGAAGATTACGGGTTCTCCATGTATCGATTTTGCGAACTGAGGAGAGCCACCGATGTTAGTCAAATCATTCGTCGCCGGCGTTGCCGGCTCGGCGATGCTTGCGGCCGTTGCGTTTGCGCAGACGCCAACCGACACCAAGAGTGACAAGACCAATGCGTCACCGCCGCCGGCGAGCACAACGACCAGCACAACGTCGACCTCGTATACGGGCAACTGGCGTACGTCCAAGGTCGTCGGTCTCAGCGTCTACAACGACAAGAACGAGAGCGTCGGCTCGATCAATGACCTGCTGATGGAGAAGGGCGGCGCGATCAAGGCGGTCGTGGTCGGCGTCGGCGGCTTCCTCGGCGTCGGCGAGCACCTGGTTGCGTTGCCGCTCGACAAGGTGAAGTTCGTCAACGAGCCGGTCGCTTCAACGAGCGCCAGCACGTCGAGCCCGGGCAGCACCAGCAAGACGACGACGACGACGGGCGCCGCACCTGCGGCATCGACGTCGAAGCCGAATCCCTGGTACCCGGACCACGCCGTGATCAGCGCGAGCAAGGACGAGCTGAAGGCGATGCCCGAGTTCAAGTACTCGACCGACTAACGCGTATCGCATCAAATCAAGGCAGAGCGCGCCCGGTGCCGCCGGGCGCGTTTTTGCGTCCGGGTACGTAAAACCTGAATCAAGGGCCTAAGGGTTGAGTCAGGTAACAGGCACTTTCGAATCTCAGGCCATGCAGGTCTGCCGCTGAAGAGGGGTCCTGAGGTCGCTGAACCGGCGGCTCTCTCGCCGCTATAATCAAGCCTCAACGAATTGGGCTTAGGTCTTCATCCCTCACACGGGTGAAACATGATCGGCGAGACGGATCGAGAGAACGGCAATTCCTCAGTGGCTCGAATTCGCGGGCGGTATCCGCAGTACACGCGGCGCCGGCTGGAGCGCTTTGCCGAACGGCTGCAGCGCAGGATTCACAGCGATCGCGTCAAGGTCACCTCGATCGAGCTGGCCGGTCCGACGGAGCGGATCAGCCTCGCGGAGGCGCTCAAGCTGGACTACCGGCCGGTCGAACTGGGCCAGCCGCTGGGGCCGCTCTGGGCGACGTATTGGGTCCGCGTTGTGGCCAAGGTGCCAGAGGACTGGGCCGGCTCGCGCGTCGACCTCTATTGGGACAGCCGCTCGGAGGCCCTGGTTTGGCTGGACGGGCGCTCGACACAGGGACTGAATCCCGGCCGGCACGTCGCCCCGCTCATCTCATCGGCACGCGGCGGAGAGACTCTCAGCCTCGTCGTGGAGGTCGCCTGCAACGGCCTGTTCGGCGCGTTCGGAAGCGACACGCAAGCCTACGCGCTGGCGGCGTGCGAGCTGCGCCGCTTCGATCCGGAGGCCTGGTCGTTCTATTTCGATTACGACGTGCTGCGCCAGCTCGAGGCCGACCGGGATCCGTCGACCAGGAGCAGGGCCTACGGCGCCGTTGGCGAGAGCGCGCAACCGGCGCTGGACCGCACCTGGGCGGGGCGGCTGCTGCACGATCTCAATCGCGTCTGCAATATCGTCGATCCCGACGACCGCGCGACTTGGCCGGCGGCGCGGGCTATCCTCGACGAGTTGCTCGCGGCGCGCAACGGCACGATCGCTCACGAGATGACGGCGATCGGCCATGCCCATCTCGATACCGCTTGGCTGTGGCCATTGGCGGAAACAAGGCGCAAGGCGCAGCGCAGCTTCTCCACGGCGGTCAGGCTGATGGACCGCTATCCCGATTTCAAGTTCGCCTGCTCGCAGGCCTACCAGTATCTCGTGATCGAGCAGAACGATCCCGACTTGTTCGCCCGCATCCGCGCCAAGGCTGCGGCCGGCCAGTGGATCCCGGTCGGCGGCAGCTGGGTCGAGCCGGACTGCAATCTGCCGTGGGGCGAATCGATCTGCCGCCAATTCCTGTACGGCCAGCGTTATTTCGAGCGCACCTTCGGCGCACGCTCCACCGTGTTCTGGAATCCCGACGTGTTCGGCTACGACGCGCAGCTGCCGCAGCTGATGCGCTCGGCGGGAATGGCGCGCTTCCTGACCCAAAAGCTGTCGTGGAACAAGTTCACCTCGCCGCCGCATCACAGCTTCCACTGGCGCGGCCTCGACGGCACCACGGTGCTGGCGCATTTCCCGCCCGCGGACACCTACAATGGCTCGACGCAACTCGCCGAGCTTCGCTATCACGCCGCCAATTACAAGGATGCCGACCGGTCGCCTGATGCACTCTATCTGTTAGGCTACGGCGATGGCGGCGGCGGCGCCGATGAAACCATGCTGGAGACGTTGCAGCGCACGAAGGATCTGCAAGGGCTGCCGAGGATTCAAATTCGCACGGTCGACGAATTCTTCGACCGTCTGGCAAGGTCCGCAGAAAATTTTGCCACGATCGAGGGCGAGCTCTATCTCGAATATCACCGCGGCACCTACACCACACAGGCCGAGATCAAGCGGCTCAACCGCGCCTGCGAGGCCGGCCTTCAGGCGCTGGAATTCGTGACCAGCGTTGCGGCCGCGTGGCGCAAGCCGGCGCCGTCGGCGGAGGAGATCGAAGCGCTCTGGCGCACGCTGCTGGTCAACCAGTTTCACGACATCATCCCGGGCAGCAGCATCGGCGAGGTCTATGAGCGGACCGAGGCCGAGCTCGCCGGCGTCGAGGAGGAGGCGAGGCGCCGCACGCGCGCCGTGCTTGATACACTTTGCGAGACGGGCGAGGGCGGCTGGACGCCGGTCAATACGCTGGGCAGCGCGCGTGCCGGAATCGCCGCTGATCCCGACGGCATGCTTCATCGTGTCGTCGCCGCGCCGTTCGCCGCGGGAGAGACGACCGCGATCGATGAGCGCGTCACCGTCGTGTCCGATGCCGACGGTTTCGTGCTGACGAATGCGGTCCTCGCGGCGCGCGTCGACCGCGCCGGTCACGTCCGCTCGCTGGTGCATTTGCTGACCGGCCGCGAGACCATGGCCGCGCCCGGCGCCCGCTTCCTGCTGCTGGAAGATCGGCCGCTCGACTTCGAGGCATGGGATATCGATCCGTTCGCGCTGGAGACTGCGCGCGAGGCGACCGGAGAGGTCGCCTGCGAGGTGGTGCTCGACGGTGGGCTGCGCGGCGAGATCCGTTTCAAGCGCAAGCTCGGCCGCGCCAGCCATCTGTCCCAGGTGATTCGCCTCGATGCCGGTGCCGATCACCTCGCGTTCGAGAGCACGGTCGACTGGCAGGAGCGCAGGACGGCGCTCAAGGTGATGTTTCCTGTCACCGTGCGCGCGCCGCATGCGACCTATGAAACCATGTTCGGCGCAACCGAGCGGCCGACGCACGCCAACACGGATGCCGATGCGGCCAAATACGAGGTTCCCGGTCATCGCTGGGCCGACATCGGTGAACCCGATTTCGGCGTGTCGCTGTTCAGCGATTGCCGGCATGGCTATTCGACCTCAGGCAATCAGCTCGCACTGACGCTGTTGCGCGGACCGATCTCGCCCGATCCGGAGGCTGATATCGGGCTGCACCGGATAGGCTATGCGATCTATCCGCATGCCGGCGACTGGCGCACTGCCGACACCGTCGGCAAGGCACTTCGCTTTGCCCGACCGGTGCTCTGGATCAACCGACGTCCAGCCGAGCCGCTGCGGCAGTCGTTCCTGAAGGCGTCTTCGCTCAACGTGGTCGTCGATACGATCAAGCCCGCCGAGGACGGCGAGGGCTGGGTCGTGCGGCTCTATGAAAGCACCGGCGCTCACGCCGCCGTGACGTTGGAGTTCGGCGTCGATATCGCTGCGGTATGGACGAGCAATATCCTGGAAGACCGGATCGGCGCCCTGGCGGTCGAGGGGCGGACGTGCCGTCTGCCGCTGCGTCCGTTCCAGATTGTGACGCTGCGCGTCCTGGGAGCCTGATCGGGTGCAGCCGGCAGGCCGATCGGCTTTCCGGCATCCCACTGATTTTTCTGGCAATTTTTGCGCGACACGGATAGTTGAAGCGTTGTGATCAAATGTATCGCATCCGATTAAATCGGAATACTTGAAATTGACCGACAGCATTCCTTTATCAGGCGCGAGCGAATTAATCGCATGCGATTAAAATCGCAAGGAGCGCGATCATGATCACCACGATTTCTCATGCGGCCAAGGCGGCCCTCAAAACCGTTGCGCTGGCCGCGGCGCTGTCGGCCTTCGCGGCCACGGCCGCCTCGGCCCAGGCTGCGATTTCCGAGCCGGCTGCGTATCAGGCGCTGTATCCGTACCGCGACGTCCTCAACGGCGGTGCACCGACCCGTGCAGCCGCTCTTGTGCTGCAGCCGCCGGCGGTGTTGCAGGCGATTCAACAGCGGGAGGCCGGCATCGGCATCCCCGCCGAACTGCCGCGCCATCGCCGCCATCACCGGCGCTGAGTAAACAGGGAACCGCTTTCGACAACACAACGCCGCCTGCTTGAAATACGGCAGGCGGCGCCGGTTCTAGCCCCGGGAAGGATAATGCAAAATCCCGGCGCCTATAGGTCAACCGGTCCACGCCGAGGTTCACGTTTGGAATTGGCAATCCCGAACTTGTGATGTTCGGGATTGCGGGTTTGTCATCTTCTCGCTCCGACAAAATGCCGGGGCACGGAAAGTGTTCAGTTCGACTTCACCAACGGACAGCCGCCCTTGTCGAGCGGGCGGAACGCCTCGTCGCCGGGCACGGTGGCGATCAGCTTGTAGAGGTCCCACTCGCCCTTCGATTCCTCGGGCTTCTTGACCTCGAACAGGTACATATCGTGCACCATGCGGCCGTCGATCCGGATGTGGCCGTTCTTGGCGAAGAAGTCGTTGATCGGCGTCTTGCGCATCTGCTCCATCACTTTCGGCGCCTCATCGGTGCCGATGGCCTCGATCGCCTTCAGGTAGTGCATGGTCGCCGAATAGAGGCCGGCCTGGATCATGGTCGGCATGTGGCCGACCTTCTCGTTGAAGCGCTTCGAGAAGGCGCGGGTCTCATCATTCATGTCCCAGTAGAACGCGTCGGTGACGATCAGGCCCTGCGTCGCCTTGATGCCGAGCGAATGGGTGTCGGTGATCTCCTGCAGCAGCGCGATCATCTTCTGGCCGCCCTGGGTCAGGCCGAACTCGGAGGCCTGCTTCAATGCGTTGGTGGTGTCGCCGCCGGCATTCGCCAGCGCCACGACCTTGGCTTTCGACGCCTGCGCCTGCAGCAGGAAGGACGAGAAGTCCGACGAGTTGAGGGGATGACGCACGTCACCGAGCACCTTGCCGCCGCTTTCTTTGACGACATTGGCGGCGTCGCGCTCCAGCGCCATGCCGAAGGCGTAGTCGGCGGTGACGAAGAACCAGGTGTCCTCGCCGCGCTTGACCATCGCCTTGCCGGCGACGTTCGACAGGGCATAGGTGTCGTAGGTCCAGTGCACCGTGTTGGGCGAGCAGGCCGTGCCGGTGATGTCGGAGGAGCCGCCGCCGGAATTGATGTGGATCTTGTTCTTCTCGCGCGTCAGCGCCGAGATCGGCAGCGCGACCGAGGAGGTGGGGACGTCGAAGATCGCATCGACCTTCTCGTTGTCGTACCAATTGCGCGCGATGTTGATGCCGACATCAGGCTTGTTCTGGTGGTCGGCCGAGACCATCTGGATCGGCACGCCCTTCACCTTGCCGCCGTAATCGGCGATCGCCATCTCGACCGCGGCGACGGACCCCTTGCCGGTTGCGTCCGCATAGAGGCTCGACATGTCCGTGAGCACGCCGATCTTGACGACATTGTCCGAGATCTGGGCGTTGGCCGCGCTGCCTGAGGCCGCGAGCGCAAGACCGGCCGCCGCTGCGGCCAAGAGCGATTTCATGATTGTTCTCTCCCTGACTTTCTTGTTGAGGGGTGCTTCCACGACGCCCTTCTATCCGGTGCGGCAAGCTGTCGCAAAGCCGACTTTTTGCGCAATCGTTGCGACGTCGGGGCGCGGGCCCGGCATCGGAGTGCCGGGTTACCTCGCACGTTCGCGAGTTTCTGCTTGAACGTCGGGCGCGCTTGCCTGATGCTTCGATGCGCTGCGCTCGCTGGGTATTCTTCGCGAACCTGAACGCAATCTCGCTATCTCCACTGCAAACTCCCTGGAGGCTCGCATGCCGAATGCGAACGTCGTTCTGGGCAATGATGGCATCAACGACCTCAGCGGCAGTGCTGGCCGCGACCTGATCTACGGCTTCGATCCGAACGGAGCGCAGGGCAATGTCGGCTCGATCACGGCAACCCGCGTCGCAACCGGACTGACCGGCGCACTCTATGCCACCGCGGCTCCGGGCGACTCGGGGCGGCTGTTCGTCGTTCAGCAGAACGGCACGGTGCGGATCGTCGATCTCGTCACCGGGCAATTGCTGCCGACGCCGTTCCTGACCGCGAATGTCGATGCCAATGGCGAGCGCGGCCTGCTCGGCCTGGCGTTCGACCCGGACTATGCAACCAACGGCTTTGTCTATGCCTACATGACGGTGACGACGGGCGGCGCGCACAACGAGATCGTGCGCTATCACGTCAATCCGGCAAATCCCAATACCGTGGACGGCATGACGACGGTCATGAGCCTCGGAAATCTGTCCAGCGCCACCAACCACAACGGCGGCTGGATCGGGTTCGGCCCCGATGGCTACCTCTACGCGGCGGTCGGCGACAACGCCAATGGCAACAATGCGCAGACCGCGGCCAACCTGTTCGGCAAGATCGTGCGTATCGACGTTCATGCCGACGCATTTCCGGCAGACCCCAACAAGAACTACGCCATCCCGTCCGACAACATGTTCGTCGGCACGGTGGGCGCCGCCGCCGAAATTTTCGCGCTCGGTCTTCGCAATCCATTCCGCGACAGTTTCGATCGCGGCACCGGCGAGTTCTACATCGCCGATGTCGGCGCGAGCAGCTGGGAGGAGATCGACATCGGGCGCGGCGGCCGTCTACACGCTGCGCTACGACGGCAGCGCCTGGGTTGCGACCGACCGGACGTCGCAGATCCATACCGACGTCGGCGTCATCTCGTTCCCGACCTCGTTCGGCGAGGATGCCAGGGGCAATCTCTACATCGTCACCAATGGCGGCGACGTGTTCCGGCTGACGCCGGAGGTGGTCTCGGCAGACCAGGGCGACCGGTTGCGCGGCCTTGGCGGCGACGACATGATGTTTGGCGGCTCGGGCAACGATCTCCTCGATGGCGGCACCGGTGAGGATACGACGACCGGCGGAGCCGGCGCCGATCGCTTCGTGTTCGCGCCGGGCTATGGCTCTGACATCATCAATGACTTTGCGGCAGGCGCCGGCAGCGGCGACCGGATCGGCCTTGCCGGCTTCGACGTCCACTCGCTCTCCGGCGTCCTCGCGCATGCGACACAGCTCGGCGCCGACACCGTGATCGACGTTGGCGGCGGCGACAAGCTCACGCTGCTCGGTGTCACCAGGTCCAATCTCGCCGCGGATGATTTCGCGTTCGACTCGATCGGTCAGAGCGATTTCGGCGGCAATGCCCGTGACGACATCCTCTGGTTCCGCGACAACGGCGCCGTCTCGGTCTGGGACGATGCGCAGATCGGGACCGCGCATCTCGTCGGCTCCGGCATCGCCGCCGGCTGGCACATTGCGGCCAAGGCCGATTTCGACGGCGACGGCGCCAGCGATGCGCTGTGGCAGAACGCCAACGGCGCGGTCTCGATCTGGGATAGCGCGCAGGCCGCTGGTGCGCATATCGTCGCCAGTGCGGGCCTCGTTGCCGCAAGCTGGCACATTGCCGGCACGGGCGATTTCGACGGCAACCATCATGACGACATCCTGTGGCGCAACGACAACGGCGCAGTCTCGATCTGGAATGACGGCCAGATCGGCGGCGCGCACATCATCGCCAGTGCCGGCACCGTTCCCGCCGGCTGGCACATCGCCGGGACCGGCGATTTCAACGGCGATGACCGCAGCGACATCCTGTGGCGCAACGACAACGGTGCGGTTTCGATCTGGGATAGCGGCCAGGTCGCCGGCGCGCACATTGTGGCTTCGGCAGGCGTGGTACCGAACGCGTGGCGGATCGCCGGCACCGGCGACTTCGACGGCAATGGCGTCAGTGATATCCTGTGGCGCAACGACAACGGCGCGGTTTCGATCTGGGATAACGGTCAGATCGGCGGCGCGCACGTTGTGGCCTCGGCAGGCGTGGTACCGAACGCGTGGCAGATCGCCGACACCGGCGACTACGACGGCAACGGCCGTAGCGACATCCTGTGGCGCAACGACAATGGCGCGGTGTCGATCTGGGACAACGGCCAGATCGGCGGCGCACACATCATCGCCGCCGCGGGCGCGGTCTCCAACGACTGGGATATCGTCTAAAGCATGATCCGGAAAAGTGCGAAGCGGTTTTCCCTCGCGACAAACGCGGAACGCGTTTGCGCGGAGATCATGCTCAAACAAAACGCTAAGGCGCGATGATGATTCAACCGAATTTCATCGCGCCTTAGCCTCTGGCCGGTTCAGGTCACAGCGTCGGCAGCGCGGTCACGGCGGCCTTGATGGTGCCCTCAGTCTCCACGATCACCCGCAGCGTCTTCGAATCGAAGTCGATGCCGGCAAGCCGGATGCTGTTGACCTCGGCGTCGACGCGGAGGCCGTCCTCGTTCTTCTGCAAGTCGGCGATCGCGGCGGCGATCTTGCGCTGCGCGTTGCCGGCGAACGGCTTGAGGTCGACGATCAGCCGGTCGGCGAGCGCCTGCTGCACGCGCGGGATCGCCGCGCGCGCCGCGGCGCCGAGCAGGCCAAACGCGGCCTCGGATTCCACCGCCAGCTCGACATCGTCCAGCCGCAGCGTTTGCGCCTGCTGGTCGAGCCGCGGCCGGCCCCAGATATAGACGGTCGCCTCGGCGCCGAGGCCGAACCAGCTCGCCTTCTCCTTGGCGCGCACCAAAAGCGAGATCAGCAGGCGGTCGCCGGAGGCGGCGACGCTGGCGTGCTTGACGGTGATGTCGACCGGACCGGAGCCGTCCTCGGGAAAGGTCTTGTCCTTGACCTGCGCCTCGACCAGCTGGGTCAGCGTCGTGAAGGACATGTCGACCGGCAGCCCGATCGCGACCTGGCCGGGCATCGGCGGCACGATCGAGAGTTTCTCCGGGAACGGGCAGTTCGGCGTGGTCTGCTTCTCGGTGATCCGGGTCTCGGCCTCGATCCCCATCGTGATGATCATCGACGACGCGTCGACCTTCGGCTGCGCGGCGATGGCGCGGGTCGGCCGCAGCTCGAGCCACATCGGCGGCATCGACGAGGTGCCGCCGGTGCCCTGCAGCGGGATCGAGCGGCAGGCCTTGGTCCATTGCGTGCGTGCGCTGTTCTGGAACGCCGGATCGTTGCGCAGCCGCGCCTCGACCGCGGCGATCTGGTCGGCGACGGTCTTGTCGATCACCGGCTTGACCTGCGCCGGCACGCTGATGCGCACGCCCGCGGTCGACAGGCTGGTGTCGCCGAGATTGACCTGCGCCTGTAGGTTCGGCTCGATCCGCCAGGAGGCGCCGAGCTTCGGCCGCGCGGTCAGGGTGACGTTGCCCTTGATCTCGCCGGTGTCGTTGATGTTCTTGATGTTCACGGCACCGATCTGCTTGGCGACGTTGCCGCCGAGCAGGCTGCCGAGCGCATCGTTCACCGCGCTGTTGGCCTTCGCCGAGAGCGAGCCGGTGACCTTCAGCGACCCGTCGATCGGGGTCGACAGCGTCAGCACGTCCTGCGCGCCGGTCAGCGCGATCGGGCCGCGCGAGGCGGTCCAGCCGATATCGGCATTCTGCAGGATCTGCGTCGCCGGATTGGGCGCCTTGCCGGCGAAGGTCTTCGGCGCGCCGCGTTCGGCGGCGTCGCGGATCGCCGACAGCGCGACCGAGACCTGCGCCACGATCGTCGATGAGCGCGGCGCCGCCGGCAGCGGCGGCCGTTCCACGATCTTGGGCGGCTGCACCGGCGCGCTCGGCGCGATCCAGTCCATGGCCTTCAGAGCGATCAGGAACGAGACCGCAACCACCGCGATCCCGATCAGGATCGTCATCGGACGCATCGAAAGACGCATCATGTCCCCGGATGAAATGAACTTGACACAAGTTGTACAGGCCTGCCGACGAGGGCGCCAGTGTGGCCGGATCACGCTGCTTCGGGGGCAGAAGTTTGCGTTACCTCACAAAGCGGCGACGCGGTTAACGGCGGGCAAAACGACAACGGCCCCGGCTGCCAGGCCGGGGCCGTGTTTGTTTAACGATGATAGCGGTTCAGCGGACGGCCGAGCCGAGGTCGGCGCGGCGGTAGGTCATCGGCAGCACGATCACCTTGGTGCCGACGCTGACCCGCGAATAGAGGTCGCTGACGTCCTCATTGGTGAGGCGCAGGCAGCCGGAGGAAACGCGGGTGCCGATGGTCTCCGGGGCGTTGGTGCCGTGGATGCGGTACACGGTGCCGCCGAGATACATGGCGCGGGCGCCGAGCGGGTTGCCGGGGCCGCCGGCCATGTGGCGCGGCAGATAGGGCTGGCGGGCGATCATTTCCGGCGGCGGGGTCCAATCCGGCCACTCCGCCTTCTTGGTGATGTGCTGGGTGCCGGACCAGGTGAAGCCGTCGCGGCCGACGCCGATGCCGTAGCGCATCGCCTGGCCGTTGCCGAGCACCAGGTAGAGATAGGTGTTCGGGGTATCGATGATGATGGTGCCGGGTGCCTCGCGGGTCGCATAGGCGACGACCTGGCGGCGGAGGCGGGCGGGCAGCACGGTGCTGCGCTCTTCCTCCTGGACCTGCGGCATCTGCTGCACCGGCGGCGGAACGGCCTCGGTCGGCGGCGTCAGGATGAAGGGGAAGGGAGCCAGCGGCGCAGCCGCGGCGGAAGCGGAAAAGGCAACAGCGCCAATCGCCAGCGCGCCAAAGGCGGCGGCAGCGAGACGCGAGTTCAGCTTGCTGGACTTGAACATTGTCGACCCCTGTTGTTTGCGCCCTGCGCGCCCGTTTGGCGCGTCGTTGGGGCAAAGCAGTACAGGCCAGCCGTTTCAGGACGTTTGCACGAAATCGCCAAAATGGTTTCGTGGCGTTAGGGAATTGTTTCGTGCCTGTTTCGTCGGAGAGTTAACCCGGCGTTGCCAGGCGGCGCCGCCGGGGATAGCCGGCCGTCGCCGGCGGGGGAGCGCTCGGCCAAAAACTCGAAAAACAACCCCATGCAAAGGAGCCGGCGGCTGCCGGCGTTCGACGCGTGACTTGACTCGTCGGGCAACTCAGGGGTATTATTCCATTATTCCGAAATGGTGCGGCCCGCGTGACGTCGCCGCCTAGCTGGCGCGCATCCGCGGCAGGCCCGGCCTGTCGCCGCCGAGCACGGCGCGGCGATCGGCGATGGCGTGGTGGAATTGCTCCAGCGTCAGCCCGATCACGGCAAGGTCCCCTTCCTCGATCGCGCCGTCGTCGTAGCAGTCGAGCGCCTCACGCAAGAGATCGTCCGCCTCGCTCATCATCGTCTCGAGCGCCTCCGGCGTTTCGGCGCCGCGCACCTTCGAGATCAGCGCCAGCAGATTGTCGCGATGGGCGATGTACTGCTCGCGCTCGTCGCGCTTCATGTAGTGGCGCAGCCATGCGATCGCCGAGCCGAGGCCGGAGAGCAGCAGGATGCCGCCCCAGATGTAGTCCGAATACTTCTCGAGGAAGGTGCGCTCGGTGCCGTCGATATAGGCGGCCGCACCCTGGTGCGCCGGCAGCGCGGCATCCTTGTCGGTGTCGGGCTTCTCGATCTTGGCCGCGGACGGCACGTCGCGAGCGACCTGCAGGCGCAGCGTGAACATTTGCCGGACCAGCGCGCCGACGGTTGCCTCGTCGAGCTTGTGCTGCGCCACCACCAGGTGATTGATGCTGACGGTCTCGACCTTGTCCTCCGGACGCGCCGGCGACGACGAGAAGATGCTGCCGGCGATCTCGTCGGACTCATAGAGCGGATGCTTCTGCGCGATCGCCTCCGAGACGTCGATCGGCAGGAAGCGCGGCTCGCCGCGCGCGGCCGCGGTCGCCGCGATTGCCTCGGTGGTGATCTTGCTGTCGAGCGGACCGACGGCCATGTAGGCGTCGAGCGAGGGATCGCGCGCCAGCTCGGCGATCTGCTTGATGCTGAACTGACTGACCGCGACCTTGTCGGGGTTGACGCCGGACTCGGTCAGGATCACGCGTAGCAGCGTGACGTTGGCTTGCGTGCTGCCGATCACGCCGATCTTGTGACCGGCGAGATCGTCGATGCTCTTGACCCGCGACCCCGTGGAACGTTTGCCCTTGGCGCCGGAGGGGGCCCACAGCACGACGACGTTCTTGCGCAGGATCGCAAGCGATTCCGCGCTGGCCGGCAGGTTGAGATCGCCGCGGGCCACCGCAAGGTCGACCTTGCCAGCGGTGAACAGCGCGATGCTTTCGGCGGCGCCTTGCGTCGCGACCGGCTTGAGCCGCACCGCGCTGCCGTCATGCGCAAACGCCTGCGCGAAGGCCTGCACGATCTTCACATCCTCGCTGCCAGCCGGGCCGACGGCGATCTGCAGCGTGGTCGGACGCAGGACGTAGTAGAGCGCACCGGCGGCGAGACCGAAGACCAGCATGCCGGCTGCAAGGATCAGCAGCGACGAGTTCCGCCGCCTGACCCTGCGCCGTGCGGCGCGAAGAGTGTCATCCTGCTCTGACATCATACTGTCATGTTATCCGAAAAAGCGGCGCTGTGCCCTGAAAAAGAACCTAACATTTCGATGACGTCATACGTTTGAAACATCCATGTCAGAACGTCGTGCGAGCAGAATCAAATTAACGATTTGGATCTCCTGCAATGCGCATCCTCGTAGCGACTGATGCTTGGCATCCGCAAGTCAACGGCGTCGTCCGGACGCTGACCTCGCTGTCGCGGAGCGCCGCGACGCTCGGCGCCGAGATCACCTTCCTGACGCCGGAAGGCTTCCGCTCGGTCGGCGTGCCGACCTATCCGGGCCTGCGCATGGCGCTGCCGAACCGCCGCGAGATCGCGCGCCGGATCGAGGACTTGGCACCCGAGGCGATCCACATCGCAACCGAAGGTCCGATCGGCTGGGCGGTGCGCGGCTATTGCAGGCGCAACGATCTTGCCTTCACGACATCGTACACGACGCGCTTCCCCGAATACGTCTCCGTGCGTACGGGAATCCCGGACAGCGTCGGCTACGCCGTGCTGCGCCACTTCCATGCCGCCGCGTCGATGACGATGGTCGCGACCGACTCGCTGCGGCAGGAACTGTCCGAGCGCGGCTTCCGCAAGCTCGGCTTCTGGACCCGCGGCGTCGACACGAAATTGTTCAACCCCGACCAGCCGGCGAAGCTCGATCTGCCGCGGCCGATCTTCATGACGATGGGCCGCGTCGCGGTGGAGAAGAACCTCGACGCCTTCCTGTCGCTCGACTTGCCGGGCTCCAAGGTCGTGGTCGGCGACGGCCCGCAAAAGGTCGCGCTGGAACAGAAATATCCCGGCGCGATTTTCCTTGGCGAGAAGAAGGGCCAGGATTTGACCTCGCACCTCGCCGCCGCCGACGTCTTCGTGTTCCCGAGCCTCACCGACACGTTCGGCGTGGTGCAGCTCGAGGCATTGGCCTGCGGCACGCCGGTCGCCGCGTTCCCGGTCACCGGTCCGAAGGATGTGATCGCGGACCATCCGATCGGCGCGATCGATCATGATTTGCGCGCCGCCTGCCTGCGTGCGCTGACGATGTCGCGCGAGACCTGCCGCAACTTCGCGCTGGAGCGTTCCTGGGAAAACAGTGCGCGTCAGTTCATCGGCAATCTGGCCACGTTGCAGCCGAGCCGCGCGCCGCGGCCTGCCCGCCGCGTCGCCGGCCGGACCGCCGTTCCGAATTAACCTTTCAATCGAACGAAAGCAGACGAGAGACCATCTATGGCTGACATCCTCAAGCTGGACGCAAAGCGTTCCTTCGACCGCGAGACGGTCGAGCAGGCCTATGACCGCTGGGCGCCGATCTACGACCTCGTGTTCGGCGGCGTGTTCAGCAAGGGCCGGCAGGCGGCAATCCAGGCCACCAACAAGATCGGCGGCCGCGTGCTCGAAGTCGGCGTCGGCACCGGCATTTCGCTGCCGCTCTATAGCCCGAATGTCCGCATCTTCGGCACCGACATCTCCGAAGCGATGCTGGAAAAGGCCAAGAAGCGCGTCAGCGAATACGGCCTGAAGAACGTCGAGGGGCTCGCGGTGATGGACGCCGAGAAGCTCGAATTCCCCGATAATTCGTTCGACGTGGTGATGGCGCAGTACGTGCTGTCGGCGGTGCCGAACCCGGAGGCCGCGCTCGACGAGTTCGCCCGCGTGGTGCGCCCCGGCGGCGAGCTGATCATCCTGACCCGGGTCAGCGCCGATGCCGGCGTGCGCCGCTTCATCGAGCAGAAGCTGCAGCCGGTGGTGCGCCCGCTCGGCTTCCGCACCGCCGAATTCGCCTGGTCGCGCTACACCAAGTGGCTGGCCGGCGCCCGCGGCATGGAGTTGGCCGAACGCCGCCTGATCCCGCCGCTCGGCCATTTCTCGCTGGTCCGCTTCCGCAAGGCTGATGTCGCCAAGGCCGCCTGAGGTGGCCTGAGCCACCGTCGTTGCCGGCCTGAGGCGGCGCACAGCGCGCCTCGAACCGGGAAACTCCGGTGCCAATCCT
The DNA here is from genome assembly GCF_020329505.1 of Bradyrhizobium semiaridum. GTDB lineage: Bacteria > Pseudomonadota > Alphaproteobacteria > Rhizobiales > Xanthobacteraceae > Bradyrhizobium > Bradyrhizobium semiaridum. The sequence continues at coordinate 335,741 of NZ_JAGKJJ010000006.1, read as the reverse complement.
CGGCCTCATCCGCTGCGAAAGCGCGTGCCGGATGAGGCGAGGTCACTCTCCGGTTGCGTCAACGCGTCGCTCCGCATCATTATATGTCATTATGATGATGTCACACACGCTACATCGAATCTCTGTAAACCCAGTTCCGAACGATGTTGGGGGAACCAATGATCAAGAATTTCCTGCAAGAGCTGCGTACCCAGCGCTGGGATGACCATCGCTACTATCATCACAGCCGCATCAACCAGAGCCTGCACTTCGTCAGCGCGCTGAGCTTCCTGTTCGCCTATGTGATGCTGTTCTTCGATCCGGTGGTGTCAGCACTGGTCGGCTGGCTGGTCTCGATGACCTCGCGCCAGGCCGGTCACTTCTTCTTCGAGCCGAAGGGCTACGACCACGTCAACCACGCCACCCACGAGCACAAGGAAGACATCAAGGTCGGCTACAACTTGCAGCGCAAGGTCGTGCTGATGGCGATCTGGGCGCTGTCGCCGATGGTGCTGTACTTCGATCCGACGCTGTTCGGCCTGTTCAAGCCCTGGGTCACGATGGGTGACTTCACCCGCCAGGTGGCCAAGGTCTGGCTTGCGGTCGGCATCGGCGGCCTGCTGTTCCGCACCATCCACCTGTTCTTCATCCGCGACGTCGAGACCGGCCTCGTCTGGATGACCAAGATCATCACCGACCCCTTCAACGACCTAAAGCTCTACCACAAGGCGCCGCTGTTCCTGATGAAGGGCGAGCTGATCGACCCGGGTCTCGAAAAGCACGTCAAGCACGCTGCCTGATCGTTGTCCCCAACCTCTTCGAACTGCGTCATGCCCGGGCTCGTCCCGGGCATCTACGTCTTGGGGCTTCCGTGAAGAGATCAGGCCAAGCCGCTCGCCGCGACGGGACTGCACTCCCTCTCCCGCTTGCGGGGGAGAGCTGGGGTGGGGGTGTCGCCGCTTGCGATCCTCTTTGCGAGGAGAGAGCCCCCACCCGGATCGCATCTGGCGATGCGATCCGGCCTCCCCCGCAAGCGGGAGAGGCAAGGGAAGGCCGTAGATGTCGTGCGCTCGCTTCACCTCGCCCCGCTTGCGGGGAGAGGTCGGATCGCATCGTCGGATGCGATCCGGGCGAGGGGGGCTCACCGCGAGTCCGTCTGTTACCGATTTTGTGGAGAAAGCCCCTCACCCCAACCCTCTCCCCGCAAGAGCGGGGCGAGGGGGCGATAGAGCGGTGCCCGCGCTCAGCGCCTGAACTTCGCTGCGGCCATCTCGCGCAAAATCTGCCGCTTGATGTTCTTGTTGGTGAGGCCGTCCTTGTGCCACCACCAGCCGTCGCGCTTCATCTTCTCGGACGCCGCGACGAACCGCTCGGTGACCTCGGCGAAGTCGGTGTCGCTGTAGTTGAGGGTGAAGATCAGCCGGCCGGTGCCGACCCAGCTCAGCGCCAGGCCCTCGGCGCGCAAATAGTATTGCAGCATCCAGTTATAGCGGGACGGCTCGGTGTAATAGACCGTCCAGATCGACGAGATGTTGCCGACGCGCACCGGCAGGCCCTGCGCTTCGAGCCGGTCGTTGAGCGCCTTGGCGCGGCCGTTCCAGGTCCCGTCCAGCCCGTTGTAGATCGAGCGGAAGTTCGGGCTGGCGAGGCGGCTCAGGAACTCGTCCATCGCCGTCATGACGTAGGGATGCGAGTTGAAGGTACCGCGGGCGAAGCAGACGTCGGCCGGGCGGTCGTCGCGGAAGCGCCGCATCAGGTCCTTGCGGCCGCACACCACGCCGATCGGCAGGCCGCCGGCGAGGCTCTTGCCGTAGGTCACCATGTCGGCCTTGACGCCGAAGTACTCCTGGGCGCCGCCGGCAGCGAGGCGGAAGCCGACGAACACCTCGTCGAAGATCAGCACGATGCCGCGCTCGGTGCAGACCTCGCGCAGCTGCTTCAGCCATTCGGTGTAGGCGGCGCGGTCGAATTTCGAGCGGCGCGAGGAATCGACCAGCGCGGAATCGCCGGGCGCGTTGGAATTCGGATGCAGCGCCTGCAGCGGATTGACCAGCACGCAGGCGATGTCCTTGCGGGTGCGCAGCACGTGCAGCGTCTTCTCCGACATCTCGGCGAGCGTGAAAGTCTCGTGCGGCGACACCGGGTTGCCGACACCCGGCTGCACGTCGCCCCACCAGCCGTGATAGGAGCCGGCGAAGCGGACGAGGCGCTTGCGCCTGGTGTGGTAGCGCGCGAGCCGCACCGCCTGCATCACGGCCTCGGTGCCGGACATGTGGAACGAGACCTCGTCGAGGCCGGAGATCTCGCACAGGCGCTTCACATTGTCGGCGATGACCGGGTGGTAGGGGCCGAGCACCGGACCGAGCGCATGGGCGCGCTTCTCACCCTCGGCGATGCACTCCTTGTAGAAGTCGTTGCCGAAGATGTTGACGCCGTAGGATCCGGTCAGGTCGTAGAACACATTGCCGTCGACGTCGGTGACGGTGACGCCGCTGGAGGCCTGCATGAAGGTCGAGGTGCCAAGATGCTCGCGCACCAGTCGGCTGTACTGGAACGGCACCCGGTAGGTTTCAGTGAACTGCAGGTCGGAGATGCGCTCCGCGACCTCGGCGGTCAGCGCGCGGCCCTTCGGGTAGCGCTCCTGGTAGACGCCGGCGAGACGGAAGAAGCCGTCCTGGCGCTGCATCGCGACCTCGGACGGCGCACCGTCGGAGCGGAAGAACGCGTCGATGTCGAATTCGTATTTCGGCACCATCCGCGCCACCATCTTGGACATCTTGGAATGTCCGGCCAGCGAGCGGTGCTTGGCCCGCGACAGCGCGAGGCGGGCCTGGATTTTGGGGAAAGCTGCGGCGGCGCCGGCGAGCGCGGCGGCGGACAGCGAGAGAATCGGAAGGGATGTTTCCATGACAGAAGCGCTAGCCTCGGCACCTAACAGATTCATGACAGTCAAGGGCCTGATCTCGGCATTCACCCAGCAGGAGGACCTCAATTTCCTGCTCACCAACCGGATTCCGCGGGCGGCCCTGACCCGATTCATGGGCTGGTTCTCCAAGGTCGAGAACCCCTTGGTGCGCGATGCCTCGATCGCCTGCTGGAAGCTGTTCTCCGACCTCGATCTGTCGGAGGCGAAGAAGACCGAGTTCAAGAGCCTGCACGACTGCTTCACCCGCGAGCTCAAGCCCGGACTGCGTCCAGCGGTGGCCGACCCCGCCATCATCGCCAGCCCCTCGGATGCGATCATCGGCGCGCATGGCGCGATCGAGGATGGGCAACTGTTCCAGGTCAAGGGTGCGCCCTATTCGCTGCTCGATCTGGTCGGCGATCCCGCACTGGTCGAGCAGCACCGCAACGGCCGCTTCGTTACGCTGCGGCTGACGTCGAGCATGTATCATCGCTTCCACGCGCCCTACGACCTTGCGATCGACAAGGTCACGTTCATTCACGGCGACGTCTGGAACGTCAATCCGATCGCGCTGAAGCGGATTGAGCGGCTGTTCTGCAAGAACGAGCGCGCGGTGCTGCGCGCGAAGCTTGCGACCGGTGAGGCGCTGACGCTGGTTCCGGTCGCGGCCATCCTGGTGGCGAGCCTGCGCCTGCATTTCCTCGACGTCACGCTGAACGCGCAGACGCGGGGACCGGTGGATTTCCCCTGCGACGCGCATGTAAAAAAGGGCGACGAACTCGGCTGGTTCGAACACGGCTCGACCATCATCGTGCTGGCGCCCGGCAATTTCGAGTTCTGCGACAATGTTGCGGAAGGAGCGCGGATCAAATGCGGCGAGCCGCTGCTGCGAAAACCGCTCAAAGCGTTTTCAAGCGAAGTGAGCATCGGTTCGCGTGAAGAAAACGCGTCAAAGTAAGGATTTTGGGTTTCGGTTCTGATTCAATCAGAACCGAAGTCCCATCTTGATCTCGCTTTTTTCGCAGCCTGTCTTTATATGGTCGCGATCGTCCGAGACGATTTAAGCATCGCAACCCTTTAGGAACAGAGATGGCGCGGACGCCGGTGATGGCGGCGGGAGGCATTGTGCTGCGGCGGGAAGCACCGCCGCGGTTCGCCGTCGTGCGCCTGCGCAAGCGCAACGAGTGGGTGCTGCCGAAGGGCAAGCTCGATGACGGCGAGACGGCGCGTGCCGCCGCCGAGCGCGAGGTGCTGGAGGAGACCGGCCACGCCGTCGACGTGCACGAGTTCATCGGCACGCTGGTCTATGAGTCCGGCGGCCGCTCCAAGGTGGTGCACTATTGGCGCATGGATGCCGGCGGCAAGCCGGTGCGCGAGCTGATGAGCGACATCAGGGAGGTCGACTGGCTGCCGCTCGACCAGGCGCTCGAGCGTCTGTCGCGCGGCTATGAGCGCGCGTTCCTGGAAAATGTCGGGCCGATCGCGCTGCAGGCCGCAGCTCACGCCGAGCGCGAGCGGCGGGCACGTCTACGGGCCGCAGCCGCCGAGCGGCGCAAGAGCCGCCTTGCCGGGCGGGCGCCGGCCAGCGAGCAGGAGCCGGTCGTCGAGACACCGGTGATCGCAGAAGCGCCCGAGATCGTTAGCATCCAGGAGGTCGCGGAGGCGACCGAAGTGGCAGCAGCGACCGAGGTTGCGGAGGCGCCAGTGATCGAGCTCGCTCCGCCGGCTGCGGAGGTCCCCGCTGTCGCAGAGGCGCCGCAGCAGGATGTTGCCGACGCAGGCGATATGGCCGAGAGCAAGGACGTCGAGAGCGAACGGGACGCCTGCACGGCTTCGGCGGCAGCGTCGCCATCCTTTGCGTCTGAGATCGAACCCGCCGGCGCGGAGGCGCAGCCGATGCTGCGCAAGAACCTGCTCGAGCGCGTGCGGGATTGGCTGCGCCGCGCGGCGTGATCAGCCGCACGATCGCTTGCGCTGGGCAGCCAGAGCGTGCCCGCCCGCCGACCAATCGATGTCGCGCTGCAGGGCAATGCAATCGGCTGCAAGCTTGCGCGATCCCATCTCGCTTGCGATGAGCCGGGCCGCGTGGAGTTCGGTCGCGGCGCCACGGATGTCGCCGCGTTCGAACTGAAGCCGTGCGATCTGGAGCCGCAGCCGCACGGCCTGGACCCGGCCGTCGATGCTCGACCAGAGCTGGCGCGCCAGGTGCAGGTACTGCAAGGCGGCTTCATGATCCTGCCGGCCGAGCGCCAACATCGCCTGTGCCTCGTTGGTGAGCGCGCGGATCGACGGCATCGGCCAGCGATCCGGACTTCCGGACAGCTCGCGGATCAAGGCCTCGGCCTGCGCGTTGCGACGGGTGTGGGCCGCGACCAGCGCCAGATGCGCCAGCAGGATGCCGCGCCGCTGCAGCGTCCACCAGGTCTTGCCGATCAGGCTGCGCTCGAGGCCGGCGTAAGCCGCTTCGGCTTCGCCCCTCGCCAGCAGCAGCATCGCGCGGCCCGGCTCGGGACACCAGCCCAGCGCGTAGGCCCGGTCATAGGCTTCGAGCGCCGCGTCGTCATTGCCGATCGCGGCCTGGATATCGCCGAGCACGCGGTTGGCGTCGCCGATCGACCATGGCGCATCGCTGCTGAGCCGCGTCAGCGCGTCCTGGATGCGCGACAGCGCTTCCTCGAGCGAGCCGCGGATGCCGAGCACCTCGGAGCGGTGCAACTGGCACGATCCGGTCAGTTCCATGCCGCTGCCCGAGCAGAAGCCTTGGTAGCTCCGCGTCCACTGCTCGGCGCGCGCCCAGTCGCCGAACATCCGCGACGCCCACAGGACGTTGCAGTAGAGGATGCCGCCCATGATCGGATCCAGCGCGTTGCTGGAGAGCGCGAGCGCCGCGGCGTGGTCCTGGTCTGCCAGCCCGCCGCGGGTGTCGCCGAGGCACAGCCGGTAGAAGCCGCGATAGGCGAGGCTCAGCGCCTCGACGCCGATGGCGTCCTTGTGCCGCACGGCCGTATATGCGGCGTCGGCCAATGCGAGCGCCTGCTCCGGCTCGCCATCGAACGCGGCGAGCTTCGACTTCATCCACAGCACCAGCGCCGTCGTCGCCGGATCGTTCAGGTCGGACGCCCAATCCTCCGCGCGCGCGAGCCAGCCCTTGCCGATCGCGGCCTGGCCGCTCTCGAAGTGCAGTCCCGACAGCGTGATGGCATCGACCGCGGCACCGGCGGCATCGCCCGTCTTGACGCGGGCGCTGACCGCGCGAACCAGAATCGGGATCGCCGTCGTCGGCCTGCCGAGGCATTGCAGCGCCAGCGCCCAATCGTGCAGATCGTCGGCGGTAAGCGCGCCGTCTTCATGCGCGCTCTCGAACAGGCTGGCCGCCTGCAGCCACAGTTTTCCGGCGACGGCGTTCCGCGCGAGACCGATCGCGCCGGCGCTTTCGCCGGACTTGATGTCGGCGGCATGCATCGGCTGCCCGATCTCGCCGTCAGGGCTGAAGCGATAGCCCTTGCCTGGCAGATTGCGGATCGCATGCTCCATGCCGCCCTTGCGCAGCACGGCGCGCAGCGCGCTCACGGCGCGTTGCAGCGAATTGTCCGTGACTGTGACGTCGGGCCACACCGCATCCAGCAGTTCATCCTTGGAGACGACGCGGCCGCGGTGATGGACGAGATAGACCAGCAGGTCGAAGACGCGCGGCTGCAAAGCAACCTCTTGCCGCGCGCACAACACGACGCGGCCCGCTTCGTCAAGCTCGAACGGTCCAAAGGCGAAGGCCATGTCGTTGTGTCAGGCCATCGCGGAAAAGGTTCAGGCAAAGATCAGACAATGATCAGCCCGCGGTAAGGACAGGCGGCGGCGAGGGCGCCTATAGCTCCTCATGGCTCGCGATCATCGCGGCCCGCTGTTCAACTATTCGTCATGAGGAGCATTCCATGGAACTCTATGTCATTCGCCGTCCGAGCGCCTGGGCCAACATGGCCGAGCTGCAAGCTGCCGGCGCGGCCTCCGCGGAGATCGGCAACGAGCAGATGTCGGATCGCGTGCGCTGGATTCGCAGCTACGTGGTGCATGAGGCAGATGGTCGCATCGGCACGTTCTGCATCTACGAGGCGCGTGACGGCGATTCGATCCGCGAGCATGCGCGCCGCGTCGGCATGCCCGGTGAGGAATTCTACAAGGTTGCGACCACGGTCGTCGTGCGGGACGATCCGGTCGAACCGCCCATTGCAGCCGAGTGACGCTTTGCGAAGCGTCGGATGGTGCATCCCGGCTCGATGATCGTCCGGCGCGCCATCGTTATTTTTCGATCAAGGAAACGATGATGTTCTATTCATTCAAGGAGCCGGCATCAGGCTTGGTGCAGAAGCAGTTTTCCATGTTCCTGTCGCGCCTGCGCAGGATCGTCAACGTGTCGGTCGCACGCATGCTCGCAGCGCGCGAGCGGCAAGTCAGCCGCTTCATGCTGCGCCGGTTCGGCGGCCGGCCGTTGACGAGTGCCGACATCCGCCGCTCCCGGCTGATCGCACGACGCACGCTGTTCGCGCTGGTGGTCGCGGGCTTGTCCGCGCCCGTGTTCACCCGGGCGGAAGAGCTGATCGTGCGCGGCCATCATGGCGCACGCGCGCAGCATGTGGCTTCGCAGCAACCTGACCGTCACCGCTGCCGCTATCGCTCGCAGTGGAACATCGTGGTCGCGTCTGCGATCCCGGCCATCCTCGACCAGCGCACGGAATAGCCCGCAGCACTTTTTCGCAATGCATTTCATCACGACACTCAACGGAGAGTTCAATGAACATTCAGACCGAAACGCCCGCCGTCGATCTCGCCGCCCTGAAGGCACGCCAGCAGGCCACCTGGAGCTCCGGCGATTATGCCATCGTCGGCACCACGCTGCAGATCGTCGGCGAGATGCTCTGCGAGGCGGTCGACCTGCGCAGCACCCAGCGCGTGCTCGACGTCGCCGCCGGCAACGGCAATGCGACGCTTGCCGCGGCGCGCCGCTTCGCCGATGTGGTCTCGATCGACTATGTCGGCGCGCTGCTCGAACGCGGCCGCGAGCGCGCGGCGGCCGAGCGCCTGCCCGTCACGTTCCAGGAGGCGGACGCGGAGAAGCTGCCGTTCACTGACGCGAGTTTCGACGTCGTGCTGTCGACGTTCGGCGTCATGTTCGTCGCCGACCATCAGCAGGCGGCAAATGAATTGCGCCGGGTCTGCCGCATCGGCGGCAAGATCGGCCTCGCCTGCTGGACGCCGGAAGGCTTCATCGGCCAGCTGTTCAAGACGATCGGCAAATATGTCCCGCCGGCGCCGGGCGTGAAGTCGCCGGCACTGTGGGGCACCGAGGCGCATCTCGAAACCATGTTCGGCTCGAAGGCGGCGATCGACGCCAAGCGCAGGCACTTCACCTTCCGCTACAGGTCGCGCGAACACTTCCTCGATATCTTCCGCACCTATTACGGTCCGGTGCTGAAGGCCTTCGGGGCGATCGACGCCGGCAAGCAGCAGTCGCTTGCCGCCGACATGTTCGGTCTGATGGACCAGTTCAACACCGCGAAAGACGGCACGCTGGTGATCCCCGGCGAATATCTGGAGACCGTCATCACCAGGCGCGGCTGATCCGCCGCTGCGTGTGCGTGTCAGCACGTCGCGCGACGCCGATCATTGACGTTGGTCTTTGCGCTCCGGTCTTGCGGGCCGCGCCAGCGGCGGCCGTCGCTGCGGCTGCTGGAAGCCGGGACGTGGCTGTGCACCCGGCCGCAGCAGGCCGGGCAGGCGGCCGCCCGGCAGCGCCTGCTGGAAGCCCGGCCGCGTCTCGCCCGGCACCGGCGGCACCATGCCCTGTCGCGGATATCCCGGCTGCGTCGGCTGCCGCACGCCGCCCGGCTGCTGGCCGGGCTGCTGCATGCGTCCCGGCGGCAAGCCGCCCTGACGCGCGGGCGATTGTTGCTGCACGCCCCCTTGTCGCGGATCCTGACGCGTAGGCGCCGGCTGCCCCGCCGGAGCTCGTCCGCCCGATGTGCGTGGCAGCGCGGCGCCGCCGGGCTGGCCCGGCAGGGCATGGCCAGCCGCGCCCTGCTGCTGTGTGCCCGGCTGCTGCTGCAAGCCTTGCCGGCCGGGGCGGTTTGGCTGGCCGGGCTGCTGCTGCAACTGGCCCGGACGGTTCTGCTGACCCGGCTGGCCCGGCGCGTTGCGGTTCTGGCCCGGCAGACCGTTCGGCCGCAACTGGTCCGGCTGCAGCGGCTGGCCGCGGTTCGGATAGGGCGCGGCGGGATTGTTGCGGCGGAAATCGGGATTGGCGCGGCGGAAGTCGCGCTGCTCGTTCACCATCTGGCGGCCGACGAATTGCGCCGAGTGCACCTGACGGACGAAGCCGCGATCGCGCGCCACCTGCTGCGCCGAGATTGTCAGCGGCACCGCGGCGAAGCGCGCACCCCCGATGCCCGGACGAATCGCAAAGCCGCTGGCGGCGCGCGTCAGCACGCCGAGCGAGACGCCGCCACGGTCGTGCACCTCGATGCGCCCGACATGGCCGTCCTCGTCGGGATAGAGCTTGATGCCGACATTGTTGCGGGTCGTGGTCGCGCCTTCGGGCACCTCGACGAGGCCGGTGGTGCCGCGGATGCCGAGCGTTGCGGTCGGCGTCGAGATCTTCATGTCGCCGGTCTTGGCGACCGCGGCGGCGACGAAGGCTGCCGTTCCCCTGGCGACGTCGAACAGCGCGTTGTTCTGCCTGCCGCCGTCCTCATAGACGTAAGCGTCGATCGTGATCGTGGTCGACGCCCTCAGGTTGAAGGTGGTGCCGTCGTTGAAGGTGATGCCGAGCGACGAGGTCGCGGCGGTCGCGACCTCGTCATTGGCGTAGATGTCGTCGCGGATTTGCAGCGCTGTCGTGGCGTTGTTGCGCTTGACGGTCGCCGTGCCCGTGAGCGTCGCGACGTTGCCGATCGGCTCGGGCGTGGCGGCTTGCGGACTTGCAGCGGGCGCCGGCGTTGCCGCGGGCGCCGGCACTGCCGGCGCCGCACTCGGAGCCGGCGCGGGCTGCGCCTGTGCCAGTTGCGTCAGGTCAGGCGCCGCGACAACTTCCGTGTGCCAGCCGCTCACGGCGCCGACACCGAGCAGAAGCGCGAAAGACAGCCTGCGCCACATCAGCATGGATTCCGGGAAGCATTCGGACGGAGGCGCAATTGAGCCGCGTCAGGCTGAATGCTGCATGAATGGTGCTGCCTTGTTGTCATGGCACGCCGACACGATCAAGCACCGCGCTCCACTGGGAGCACGGTGCCCGTTCGGTCCAGGCAGCAACCCTCAGCCGCGCTTGTGCGGAGTGATGGCGAGCGGCTTGCCCGGCCTCGCCGCGGGCGAATAGCTCGCCGGCTGCGCCGCCGGCGGCACATAGTGAAACACCGCCTTGCAGCCGTCGCTGAGCTGGGAGCGCTGGCGGATCATGCAGGCGGTGACGCGATCGACGTCGGGAATCTCGGCGCTGCACAGCCGCATCGCATCGCCGGTGCACATCTGCTGCTGCTCGTCGGTGTAGGCGTAGGATGCCGAGGTCAGCAGGCCGAGCGTGAAGGCGGTGGCGGCCAGCAGTTTGCCGTGACGGAGTGCGGAAACGGTGAAGGTCATGATTTCCCCCTGGTGTCGATCGCATCGAAGCGGTGCGTCGGCTGCATGCCTAGAGGCGCCTGGTTTCCGCAATTCTTCGTCGGGGCGTCAAAATGGTTTCGTCGCGCGCTCCGTTGGTTTCGTTGACCAGGCGAGCTATCGAATTTCGAAATCGAGGAGCGAATTGTCAGTTTGAGGCGATGATGTCCGCCGTGTGAAGCACGATCTGGTCGAGTTGGCGCGTCATCGGAAATTCACCTCTCCCCATCGGGGAGAGGTGAATCGAGAGGCCAAACCAGTTCAAGCTAACTTCATCCCGCTTTAGCTGACCCGTTTCCAGGTCTGGCCGCCGCAGAACATGCCGCCGAAGGCGCAGCCCTGCACGCGCATCGCATTCGGGCCCTTCATCGCGATGGTCGAATCGTAGTTGCGGCCGGAGTCGGGGTCGTGGATGCGGCCGCTCCACTTGCTGCCGTCGGGCTTCATGTTGATCAGGATCCGCTCGCCGCTCTTCTCGGCATAGCCGCAGAGATTGGCGCCGCATGGCTCGACGCGGACATTGCCCTTGTTCTCTTCGGTGGCCCAGACGCCGATCGGTCCAGTCGGCGCGGGTGCCGGCGCAGCCGCGACGGGAGCAGGTTGCGGCGCGGGCCGCGCGGCGACGGGAGCCTGTTCTGGCGTGCTGGGAGCGGCCTCGACCGGCGCAGGCGTAGCGGTTGTGACCGTTGTCGCCGGGGCGGGAGGAGCGGACGGTGTTGTGGCGGCGGTTGCGGCCGACGCAGCCGGTTGCGGCCGCGGAGCGGTGGCTTGAACCGGCGCGGACGGCGCAGGAGGCGGTGCGGTCGGCGAAACATCGTCCTCGTCATCATCGGCGTTCGAGCCAAGGCCCTTGTTGAGGTTGCCGAGCGTGCCGTTGTAGCCCGGGGCCGAGATGCGGATGCAGGACAGCGCGCTGCAATTGCGCGGTGCCTCGACGCGGATGCGCTGGCCGTCAATTTGCAGAGTGATGCCGGCACCGCCAGCCTGTGCAGCGGTGGTGGCCATCAGCAGCGCGGCGATCAAGGCGAGTTTTTTCATCGGGGCCTCCAGCGTTCAGCGGGTGAAGCGGTCTGGCCCGGACGTTACGCGCGATTGGTGAGGCCCTCTGTGATGCACGTCACGACGAGGCGATCGGGGCAACCATGAAGCACCTGAGCCTGATCGCGTCGCTGCTCGCGGGCAGCAGCGCCGCAGCGCACTGTGAATGTATGTCCACAAGCCGCACCAAACACTCACTGTCGTCTTCGAAAGCCAAGACCCATTACCCCAACTGCTTGTTGCTTGCGCGACGCCAGGGCCACTGTCCCGCCTTCAATCAAGTTCGGTGGTTATGGGTCCTGGCTTTCGCCAGGACGACGCGCGTGGTGAGACCGCGCGCGACGCGCTCTGTCGCCGTCACCCCCGAGAGAACGTGACGTATGCCCCACAAGCGGCACCAAGCATTCGGTGTCGTCCTGGCGAAAGCCAGGACCCATTACCCCAGCTGCTTGTTGTTGTGCGATGCCAGGGCCACACGATCCCGCCTTCAATCAAATTCGGTGGTTATGGGTCCTGGCTTTCGCCAGGACGACGGGCGTGGTGAGACCGCGCGCGACGCGCCCTGTCGCTGGAAAACAAAACGCCCGGCGGGGGCGACCGCCGGGCGCGAAATTCTGGGCTTCGTCTCAAATCTAGAACACGCCGAGAATAATGGCGCCGACGAAGGCTAACGCTATGTACGCGGCCACAATGCTCAGCTTGCTCAGCAGAGGACTCGCGAAATCCATTGGGAAGCTCCCTCGGTTCACAACGCTGCCCGCATTAACGCTAATGCTAGCAACTGGTTCCGAAGTGAAAAAGTCAGCCCTGCTGTCCGGCCGGCTATCGTCCGCGGGTCCGGATACCATTTCCGGTTCCATCGCATGGTTAAAGATACATGAAATCAATGCGTTGAAGAGTCTTTAAATAAATTAGCAGAACCTGCGCGCCATGACGCGTGGAGTTCGTTTGTATCTCGTCGGCTCCCTTGTCCTTGTTTCGCTGGCTGGTTGCGGCCGCGGTCTGTTTCAGACCGCCGAGCGCGAGCCGTGGCGGGCCGAGGCCGAGGCCGCTTGTCTGAAATCCGGCGCGGTCAAGGAAGGTCCTGACCTCGTTCGCATCGATCCGATCTCCGGACCGGGAGTCTGCGGCGCGGAATTCCCGCTCAAGGTCGCGGCGCTCGGCGAGGCCAGCTCGGCCTACGGGTTTGCCGACGATCTGCGGCCGCCGGCGCCGATCGGCAACCAGCCGCGCTGGCCGATCAACCAGCAGCCGAGTCCGCCGTCCGCGCAGGCGCCGTATTCAAGTCAGTCCGCGAGCCAGCCGGGCTACGGCAGTCAGCCGAGTTATGGCAGCCGGCAGAACGGACCGATCTCGCTGACCGCGCCCGGCGTCGCGTCCCAGCAGGACGAGATCGACCTGCCGCCCGAGGGCACGCCGGGCGCGGCAGCTGAGAAGCCTTATTATCCCGGCCTGCCGGCGAACCCGCAGCGCGACAGCGCGGCCGGACCTTATTCGCCAGCGCCGTATTCACAGCAGCCCGACGCCGCGCCGCGGCTCGGTCCGTCGCGCGGCAATCCGGTGATGGCCGTCGGTCCCGTCGCGGTGAAACCGGCGGCGACGCTGGCATGCCCGATCGTCTCGGCGCTCGAACGCTGGCTGGCCGATTCGGTGCAGCCGGCGGCGCAGCGCTGGTTCGGCACCCGCGTGGCCGAGATCAAGCAGATCTCGGCCTATTCCTGCCGCGGCATGAACGGCAACTCGCGTGCGCATATTTCCGAGCACGCCTTCGGCAACGCGCTCGACATCGCCGCCTTCACGCTTGCCGACGGCCGCCGCATCTCGGTGAAGGACGGCTGGCGCGGCCTGCCGGAGGAGCAGGGCTTCCTGCGCGACGTCCAGGGCGCGGCCTGCCAGCACTTCAACACGGTGCTGGCGCCGGGCTCCAACGTCTATCACTACGACCACATCCATGTGGACCTGATGCGCCGGGCCAGCCGGCGAATCATCTGCCAGCCGGCGGCGGTGTCGGGCGAGGAGGTTGCCGCGCGCGCCGGCGGCCGCAGCCCCTATGCAGCGCGCGAACCTTATGTCACAGGTTCTCTTGGCGGCAGAAGGCCGGTCGCGCCCCGGGGCAAGCCCGGGGCCAACGAAGAAGACGAATTCGCGGACGAATAGGGCGCGTCCGAACCGCCCCCGTATTCTTACCGGGTGACATCGTGCAAACGGTGGCCACTTTCTTGTTGCATATGCTCGCTGAGCCGGGCGCAACCGCGTGATTTGTTAGGGGACAGCTTTGCAAGACGCGCCGATTATTCTCGTCATCGAAGACGATCGCGACCTTCAGATGATGGTGGAGGACGCGCTGACGGACGGCGGTTTCGAGCCCGCGATCGCCCCCTCCGGCGAGGAAGCGCTGACGCTGCTGAAGGCTTTCAGGACCAAATACAGCGCGCTGGTCACCGACATCCGGCTGCTCGGCCGGCTCGACGGCTGGCGGGTGGCGCGCGGTGCGCGCGAGGTCGATCCGTCTTTCCCGGTGCTCTACATCACCGGCGGCGGCGGCGACGAGTGGCCGACCAAGGGCGTGCCGAACAGCATCCTGCTGCAAAAACCATTCTCGCCGGACGAACTGGTCGCGGCGGTGAAGAGGCTGGTCAAGGCGTAGCCGCCCCGACTGTCGCGCCGCGCGATCCCTGATGATAGACATTGCGTCGGTTCATCACGGGGATGTCGATCATGGCAGCAGGAAAAGTCGCGCTCGTCACCGCAGGCGGCAGTGGCATGGGAGCGGCCGCGGCGCGGCGGCTCGCGGCGGACGGATTCCACGTCGCGATCCTGTCGTCATCGGGCAAGGGCGAAGCGCTGGCGAACGAGCTCGGCGGCATCGGTTTCACCGGCTCGAACCGGTCGAACGATGATCTGAAGCACGCGGTCGACGGCGTCATGGCGCGCTGGGGCCGCATCGATGCGCTGGTCAACAGCGCCGGCCACGGCCCGCGCGCTCCCGTGCTGGAACTGACCGACGAGCAGTGGCACACCGGGCTGGACGTCTATCTGATGAACGTGATCCGCCCGACGCGCCTCGTCGCGCCGGTTATGCAGGCGCAGAGGTCGGGCGCGATCGTCAACATCTCCACCGCCTGAGCATTCGAGCCGAGCGCGATGTTTCCGACCTCGGCGGTGTTTCGCGCCGGACTTGCCGCCTTCACAAAACTGTTCGCCGACAGCTACGCCGCCGACAATGTGCGGATGAACAACGTGCTGCCGGGCTGGATCGACAGCCTGCCGTTGACCGACGAACGCCGCGACAGCGTGCCGATGAAGCGCTACGGCAAGGCCGAGGAGATCGCCGCGACCATCGCCTTCCTGGTCTCCGACGGTGGCGGCTACATCACCGGCCAGAACATCCGCGTCGACGGCGGATTGATGCGGTCGGTGTAAGGCTGCGGGCACCAAACACTCGGTGTCGTCCCGGCCTTCGCCGGGACGACGCGCAGAGAGAAACTGCGCTTTCGTGATTTTGCAGGAGACTGCTTCACCAGTTGCGTCTACACGCTGCATCTTGCGCTGCAGGCCGCGCGTGTCACACATGTGGTCACCTGAGATTGCACTTGTCGTGATGACAAACCGAACGCGCAGGTCTAGCCTTCCGCACAATCAAAACATATGGGAGGAATGGCATGCCAGACGCAGCGGTCGCAGCACGTGCTTCGGACTTCACGCAGGGCGGAACCACAGAGGTCGACGTCGCGGTCGTCGGCGCCGGTTTCGCCGGACTTTATCTGCTGCATCGGCTGCGCAAGGCCGGCCTGTCGGCGATCGCGCTCGAAGAGGGCGGCGATGTTGGCGGCACCTGGTACTGGAACCGGTATCCCGGCGCGCGCTGCGATATCCAGACCATCGACTACAGCTACACGTTCGATCCCGAGCTCGACAAGGTATGGACCTGGTCGGAGAAATACGCGACCCAGCCCGAGATCCTGCGCTATCTCGGCTTCGTCGCCGACCGTTACGATCTGCGCCGCGATATCCGCTTCGGCAGCAAGGTGACGAAGGCGACGTGGGACGATGCGAGCGAGCGCTGGCAACTCGAGACCAACAACGGCCCGATCTCGTGCCGCTACTACATCATGGCGACCGGCTGCCTGTCGTCGCCGAAGCCGCCGGAGATCGACGGCGTCAAGGATTTCAAGGGCGAGATCTATTTCACCGGCCGCTGGCCGCATCAGGGCGTCGACCTCAAGGGCAAGCGCGTCGCCGTGATCGGCACCGGCTCGTCCGCGATCCAGTCGATCCCGCTGATCGCCGAGCAGGCCGCGCAGCTCACCGTGTTCCAGCGCACGCCGAACTTCGCGCTGCCGGCGGGCAATGGTCCGGTGCCGGAAGATCGCAAGACCTATTTCGAGAGCGACCGTGCCGCCTATCGCGAGCAGGCGCGCCTGTCGATGGCCGGCGTGCCCTATCCGCAGCAGACCGTGGTGAGCTGGCAGCTGAGCGACGCCGAGCGCCGCGAGCGCTTTGAAAAAGCATGGGCGGCCGGCGACCTCGTCCATATTCTCACGCAGCTCTGGGCCGACCAGGCCGTTGACGTCGACGGCAACAGGATCGTCGCCGACCTGATCCGCGAAAAAATCCGCGCGGCCGTGAACGACCCGGCGACGGCCGAGGCGCTGACCCCCTACGACCATCCGTTCGGCGCCAAGCGGCCCTGCCTCGATACCAATTACTACGCGACCTACAACCGTCCGAACGTGACGCTGGTGAATCTGCGGCAGGAGCCGATCAAGGAGATCACCGCGAGCGGCATCAGCACGGACAAGCGCAGCTTCGACCTCGACGTCATCGTGTTCGCCACTGGCTTCGACGCGATGACCGGCGCCATCATGGCGGTGCATCCGATCTCGGGCCGCGGCGGCAAGTCGCTGTCCGACGTCTGGGCGCAGGGACCGCAGAGCTATCTCGGCGTCACCGTCGCTGGATTCCCCAATTTGTTCATGATCACCGGTCCCGGCAGCCCGTCGGTGCTGTCGAACATGGCGGTGTCGATCGAGCAGCATGTCGACTGGGTGGTCGAGCGGATCGCGTCGCTGCGCGATGCCGGCTTCACGACGATGGAGGCGACCGAAACCGCGCAGCAAGGCTGGCAGCACCACATGGCCGATTGTTCGATGCTGACGCTGCACCGGCTCGCCAACACCTGGTACACGGGAGCCAATGTGCCCGGCAAGCCGCAGGTGGTGATGCCCTATACCGGCGGCGTCGGTCCTTATCGCAGCATCTGCAACGAGGTGGTCAGCCGCGGCATGCTCGGCTTCAAGCTGTCGGGTCCAGGCGTCGCGACGCAATGCAATGACGGCGAGATCGTGCGGCTGCAGCCCGACGTGCGGCTGGTGCTGAACCTGCTCGGTGAGATGAACCTGCCGCCGCTCGAGACGATGGGCGCGCAGGGCGCACGCGACTTCCTCAACGAGTTCAACAAGGGCCGTCCGGCGGGGCGGCCGGTCGGCGAGGTCGGCAGCGGCATGTTGCAGGGCGCGGACGGCCCATTGCCGTATAAGCTGTACCGGCCGGCGTCGCCGGGGCCGCATCCGATCGTGGTGTATTTCCATGGCGGCGGCTGGGTGCTCGGCGACGAGCAATCCGACGATCCGTTCTGCCGCGACCTGTGCCGGCGCACCGACATGATCGTGGTCAGCGTCGGCTATCGCCACGCGCCCGAGCATCGCTTCCCGGCGGCGCCCGAGGACGGCTATGCTGCAACCCGCTGGATCGCCGCCCACGCCGCCGAGCTCGGCGGAAAAGCAGGGCCGGTGCTGGTCGCGGGCTGGAGTGCCGGCGGCAACATCGCCGCCGTCACCTGCCAGCTCGCGCGCGATCGCGGCGGGCCGGAGATCGCCGGCCAGCTCCTGATCTGTCCGGTCACCGACAGCGATTTCGATCGGCCGTCCTATGTCGAGAATGCGACCGGCTACTTCCTGACCCGCGGGCTGATGTACTGGTTCTGGGACATCTACTGTTCACCGGCCGACCGCACCGATCCGCGCGTCGCGCCGCTGCGCGGCAAGCTCGACGGCCTGCCGCCAGCGTTCATCGCGACCTGCGAGTTCGATCCGCTGCGCGACGAGGGCGTCGCCTATGGCGAGGCACTGGCGAAGGCGGGTGTTCCGGTCGAGCAGCTGAAGGCACACGGCCACTTCCACTCGTCGTTCACGATGGTCGACGTCATCATCACCGGCGTCAGCGGCCGCGTGAAGATGGCGCGGGCGCTGCGCCGCTTCGCGGGACTGCCGGAGGAGATCGAGCAGGACAACGTTGCTGCGCCTAGGATCAACGCTGCGGCGAACTAGTCGCGGGCGCCGCTTCACCTCGCCCCGCTCGCGGGGAGAGGTCGGAACGCATCGCTAGATGCGTTCCGGGTGAGGGGGATTCGCCGCGAGTCCGTCTCCAACCAGTTTGTGGATGCAGCCCCTCACCCCAACCCTCTCCCCGTAAGAACGGGGAGAGGAACGCAGTGTCTTGCAACCTAACCCAGTTCGAACGTCGTGACGCCGAACACGCGATCGATCCGCAATTGCGAGATCGCGCCGGTGTACATCCGCGCGGTCTCAAACACCGGCGCGAGTCCGAGGCTTTGCGCGAGTGCCACGGCGTCGCGGTTGATGTCGGGGACATCGAGGAAGATTCCGCCGCCGCCGCTGCTCGCGAGCAGGGCCGACAGCACGGTCTCGGCACCGGCGCGGTCATCGGCGATCAGCGGCCCGATCTTGCGGCCGCTCCGGCACGGACGGATCACGCCCCAGCCGGCCAACCGGCCATCGCGCATCTGCGCCCGTCCGACATGCCCAGGCGTATTGATCCAGGCGCGCAGAAAGGCCGGGCGCGGCGCCGGAAACACCGTCGCGTCATCGGCTTCGATCAACGCTGCCGGCACATCGGTCAGCGCGATGGTATCTGCATTAGGCGCAGGCGGCGCAGCGACCACGCCGCCGTAACGGATGTTGGCGTAGGCGAGCTCGAAGCCCGACTTGCGGTAGTTCGCCTGCTGCGCCACCACGCCGTCGAGCCCGATCACGCGCGGACACGCATGCGCGATCGCCGCGTTCCAGATCTTCAGGCCGTAGCCGCGCCCGCGCAGATCCGGCCGCACGATGTAGAAGCCGAGGAAGGCGAAGCGCATGCCGTAATTGACGCAGGAGATCACCGCTGCGGGCTGCCCGTCGATCTCGCCGATGAAAAACCCTTGCGGGTCCTCGGCGGCAAAACAGGCGGCATCGGCGAGACCGGGATTCCAGCCCTCCGCCGCAGCCCAGTCCGCCGCGAGCGCGATCTCGTCCGGCTGCATGTGTCGGATGGTGAGGTCGGTCATCGATGGCTATCCTCGCGCTGGCGGCGCAGCGCGTATGATAGCGCACCGATATCTCCTCGTCATTGCGAGCGAAGCGAAGCAATCCATAGCTCGGCAGAACGGAAGCATGGATTGCTTCGCTTCGCTCGCAATGACGCGAGAGATCAGCCAGTTTGCTTCGGCCGGTACGCCGCGAAAAACACGCGCGTGGCGCTGTCGACCACGGTCGCGATCCGCTCCGGCGAGGGCGATGGCGCGGCCTGGAAGATGAAGGCCTGGAACAGCGTCGCCTGGCACATCTGCATGAACTGCCAGGCGGCGAGCTGATAGTCGTCGATCACGAGCTCGCCGAGTGCGGCGCGCGCCTCGAGATAGGCGGCGAAGCGGTCGACGGTGTGGGCGATCACATGGGTGTAGAACCGGCTGCCGAGCTCGGGCATCCGCTCGGCGATCGCCATCACGGTACGGATCGCCGAGCCGCCGCCGGGCCGGCACAGCATCCCGACATAGGCGCGGCCGAATTCGGGCAGCGTGACATCGACGCTGCGCGAAGGATCGAAATTGAAGATGATTTTGCCCTGGGCGAGCTTCTCCTCCTCGACGATCGCCGCGAACAGCCCGGCCTTGTCGGGGAAATAGACATAGAGCGTGCCCTTGGAGACCCCGGCGGCGCGGGCGATCTCGCCCATGCTGGCGCCGTCGAAACCGAGGTCCAGGAATACCTTGCGGGCGCCGTCCAGGATCTGGCGGCGCTTCGAGGATTCCTCCTCGACGAGGTGGGCGGGGCTGGGCGGTGCTGCAACCATTGGTTTAGCTTTTCGGCAAGAACTCAACGCAAAATGGCCGGTGGCAAGAATCGACGCATTATAATCTGCAGCTGTGTATGTAGATTGACCGAACGGTTCGGTCAATGATAACTATGGAACCGACGATGGCCGCGCGGCAAAATCCCGCACCGCGCGCATCGGGGATTTGTGGAGAGCCCTTTCATGGCCGCAGCGAGAGATCAGGCCGCGCGCATCGTTCGTGCCGAGCCGCAGACGGCGGCGGACGAGGTGACGCGTGATGCGTCCGCCGATCTCGCCGAGCAGGACGCCCCTGACATCGCCGATGAAGCGAAGCGCCGTCCTGCCGAGACGCCGGGCACACCTGCTTCCGCGCAGCCGGCCGCGCCGCCTGCCGCTGCCGCGCCGAAATCCGGCAAGCGCAAATTCGTGTTGATGGGCATCCTCGGTCTGCTCGCGCTCGCCGCCGCCGGCTATGCGACCTATTACCTGACGATCGGCCGCTTCTACGTCTCGACCGATGACGCCTATGTCCGTGCCAACAACACCATGCTCGGTGCGCGCGTCGCCGGCCACATCGCGGCGATCCTGCCCGGCGACAATACGCTGGTGCGGGCCGGCGACGTGATCTTCCGGATCGACGACGGCGACTATCGCATCGCAGTCGATGCCGCGCGCACCAGGATCGCGACCCAGCAGGCGACGATCGACCGCATCGGCCGCCAGGTCACCGCGCAGGAGAGCGCGGTGGAGCAGGCCAGGGCGCAGCTCGTCTCCGCCGAAGCCGGCCTGAAGCGCGCCGGTCTCGATTTCGATCGTCAGCAGGCGCTGAACAGCAAAGGTTTTGCCTCACGCGCCACCTTCGAGGTGTCCGAGGCTAGCCGCGATCAGGGTCAGGCCGCGGTGCGTTCGGCGCAGGCCGCGTTCGATGCCGCCAGGGACAATGTCGAGGTGACCCGGGCGCAGCAGGCCGAGGCCCGCGCCCAGCTCGCCGAGTTGCAGACCCAGCTCGCCAAGGCCGAACGCGACCTCGATTTCACCAAGGTCCGCGCGCCGGTCGACGGCACCTTCTCCAACCGAATGGTCAATACCGGCGACTACATCAATGTCGGCCAGCGGCTCGGCAATGTGGTGCCGCTCGACGGCGTCTTCATCGACGCCAACTACAAAGAGACCCAGCTCAAGCGCATCCGCCCGGGCCAGCGCGTGACGATCAAGGTCGACGCCTACGGCTTCCGCAAATTCACCGGCATCGTCGACAGCATCTCGCCGGCGGCAGGCTCGGTGTTCACGCTGCTGCCGCCCGATAACGCCACCGGCAATTTCACCAAGATCGTGCAGCGGCTGCCGGTCCGCATCCGCGTGCCGGCAAGTGTCGCCAAACAGGGCCTGCTGCGCGCCGGCATGTCGGTCTACACCACCGTCAACACCAGTGAGGGCGCGGCGGATGCCGACGCCGATACCGACCTCGACGCGCCGATGATGATCCATCCGCAGTGATGTCTGGCGGCTTCGGACCGGCGGTCCAAGCCCGGAGCCGATGAACCAATGGCTGACGCGACAACTGCCAATGCCTCCATGATGAACGCCGCGCCGGCGTCGGAGCGCATCCAGCCGAAGCGGCTGTTCGCGTTCATCATCATGGTGTTCGGGATGTTCATGTCGATCCTGGACATCCAGATCGTCTCGGCCTCGCTCAACGAGATCCAGGCCGGCCTCTCGGCCTCGTCGAGCGAAGTGTCGTGGGTGCAGACCGCCTACCTGATCGCCGAGGTGATCGCGATCCCACTGTCGGGCTTCCTGTCGCGCGCGCTCGGCACACGGCTGCTGTTCGCGATCTCGGCATTCGGTTTCACGGTGTCGAGCCTGCTCTGCGGCTTCGCCTCCTCGATCGAGCAGATGATCCTGTGGCGCGCGCTGCAGGGCTTCCTCGGCGCCGGCATGATCCCGACCGTGTTCGCCTCGGCCTATCTGATTTTTCCGCGCACCAAATTCTACATCGTGGCGCCGATCATCGGCCTGGTCGCGACGCTGGCGCCGACAGTCGGGCCGACGGTCGGCGGCTACATCACCGACCTGATGTCGTGGCACTGGCTGTTCTTCATCAACATCGTGCCGGGCATCCTGATCACCGTCGGCGTGCTGGCGCTGATCGATTTCGACCAGCCCAACCTGGCGCTGCTCGAGCGCTTCGACTGGTGGGGCCTGATCTTCATGGCCGGCTTCCTCGGTTCGCTCGAATATGTGCTGGAGGAAGGTCCGCAATATGAGTGGCTGCAGGACACCTCGGTCGCGACCTGCGCTGCGATCGGTTTCGTGTCTGCGATCTTCTTCTTCTGGCGCGTCCTGACCGCCGAGGAGCCGATCGTCGATCTCTACGCCTTCACCAACCGCAACTTCGCGGTCGGCTGCCTGCTGCAGTTCTGCATCGGCATCGGTCTTTACGGTCTCACCTACGTCTATCCGCGCTATCTCGCGGAGATCCGCGGCTACAGCGCGCTGATGATCGGCGAGACCATGTTCGTGTCCGGCATCACGATGTTCTTGATGGCGCCGGTGGTCGGGCGGCTGATGCTCAAGGTCGACCTGCGCTACATCATCGCGTTCGGCCTCGTCACCTTCGCGCTCGGCTCCTGGCAGATGACCTGGATCACGCGCGAATACGATTTTTACGAGCTGCTCGTGCCGCAGATCCTGCGCGGCATCGGCATGATGTGCGCGATGGTGCCGACCAACAACATCGCGCTCGCCACGCTGGCGCCGGAGCGCGTCAAGAACGCCTCCGGCCTGTTCAATCTGATGCGCAACCTCGGCGGCGCGCTCGGGCTCGCCGTCATCAACCAGGTGCTCAACGACCGCACCGACCTGCACATCTCGCGCCTGCACGACCGCGTCACCTGGGGCAACGCGACCGCGGTCGAGACGCTCAACAATTTCACTCAGCGTATGCAGGGCATGGGCGACTCCGCCCTGATGGCCATGAAGCAGCTCTCGCAGATCGTGCACCGCCAGGCCGCGGTGATGAGCTATGGCGACGCCTTCTTCATGCTGTCGCTGTTTTATGTCGGCCTCAGCCTCGTGGTGCTGTTCGTCAACAAGCCGCCCTCGATGACCGCCGGCGGCGGCGACGCGCACTAGGGGTGTTGTCGTAGCCCGCATGAGCGAAGCGACATGTGGGACCGGTGCATGCTAGGACTCATAATCGCATCACGTGACGGCACGAGCGGCCCCGGATATCGCTTCGCTCATCCGAGCTACAATGTCCCCGTCCCGCATTGACGTGCATTTGTGTTTACCGCCAATAATCAGATGACGCTCCTCGTAGCCCGCATGAGCGAAGCGACATGCGGGAACGGCGTTTCAGCACGTGAGGCTGCATGGTCCGATACCGACGTAACTTCATTCCTGGCGGAACATTCTTCTTCACGGTCACGCTCGCCGACAGGCGATCGAGCATGCTCGTGGATCAGATTGCCGAACTTCGGAAAGCATTCAGCGTAGCTCGTCGCGAGCGTCCGTTTACGATCGATGCGGTTGTGATACTGCCGATCACCTGCACGCCATCCTGACGCTGCCCTCAAATGACTCCGATTTTGCCGGTCGCTGGCGTCGCATCAAAGGGCAGTTCAGCAGTCAGTTGCTTGCTGCGTCGGTTCAGCTAGTACGTTCGCCGAATGGCGAATTGGCGCTATGGCAAAGGCGGTTTTGGGAACATACCATCCGTGATGAGGACGATTTCGCTAGGCACGTCGACTACATCCATTTCAACCCGGTCAAGCATGCGCTGGTGCGGCGTGTTTGGGATTGGCCGTATTCCTCGTTTCACCGCTATGTGAGGGAAGGGCTGCTGCCGCACGATTGGGGGGGCGACGTAAAGGACGGCGGAGGGTTTGGGGAGCGCGCCGAGTGATGGGGCTTGCGCTGTTCGTAGCCGCATGAGCGAAGCGACATGCGGGGAAGAGCGCGTCTGGACTCATCGTCCCGATAAACGACGGCACGAGCGGCCCCGGATATCGCTTCGCTCATCCGGGCTACGAAGGGGCCGATCGAGCGCAGTGAGTACGTTACGCGATTGACACACATTGCCGCACTCACGGCGATGTTACCTTGCCAATCACGCGTGATGCATTTATAAGCAGCGCTTCGTTGCTCGAACCGGGGAGATGCGCATGAATTCGTATATTTCGCAGATCGCGCGCCCGCGTTCGATGATGCTGGACGCGTCAGCGCGTTAGCTCCCAGCTCTGATCGGGGCCTATCCCCGATCATCCAAGCTTCCCAACACCTTACCGATTGTTCTCTGCGTTGCTTGCGGCCGGATTCCGTCCGCGCATCGCCTTAAATGGAGCCGGCCGGCGCGGATCATGCGTGGCCGGAATGGGCCATGACCACTGCTACGACCAAACGACCGGCCGCGATCCGGATCGTGCTTCCGTTCGTCTTCCGCCACTGGCTGGAGCAGCCGCTGCGGGCTGCGATCGTCACCGCGGGATTTCTCGGCGCCACCGCCGCCGACCTGTTCATGCCGGTCTATTCCGGCCACCTGGTCGACGCGCTGACCGCGGGCGCGGCGAGCCCCGACGCGCGCCAAGCCGCGTTGCTCGCCTTCGGCGCGATCGTCGGGCTCGGCCTGCTGTCGGTAATCCTGCGGCTGGTCGGTATCCAGACCATCGTGCCGTTCACGCTGCAGTCGATGTCCGATATCGGGCAGCGCGCCTTCATGCGCGTGCAGCGTTTCTCGACCGACTGGCACGCCAATTCGTTCGCCGGCTCCACGGTGCGCAAGATCACGCGCGGCATGTGGGCGCTCGACGTGCTGAACGACACTGTACTGATGGCGCTGCTGCCGTCGGTGGTGGTGCTGTTCGGCTCGATGATCCTGCTCGGCCTGCACTGGCCGCAGCTCGGCGCGGTGGTTGCGGTCGGCGCGGTGATCTATGTCGCGATGACGATGGCGTTCCAGATCGGCTACGTGGCGCCGGCCGCGCGCATCTCCAACGCATGGGACACCAAGGTCGGCGGCACGCTGGCGGATGCGCTGACCTGCAACGCGGTGGTGAAGTCGTTCGGCGCGGAGGTGCGCGAGGATATCCGGCTCGGCGGCGTGATCGGCCGCTGGCGGCGGCGGGTGCGGCGGACCTGGTTCCGCTACAACCACACCGGCGCGGCGCAGCTCCTGGTGCTGCTGTGCTTCCGCGCCTCGGTGATCGGCGGTGCGATCCTGCTGTGGGCGGCGGGCCGCGCCACGCCGGGTGACGTCACCTATGTGCTGACCAGCTACTACATCATCCACGCCTACCTGCGCGACGTCGGCATGCACATCAACAATCTGCAGCGCTCGGTGAACGACATGGAGGAGCTGGTTGCGATCCATGCCGAGCCGCTCGGCATCGTCGACGCCGTCGATGCGAAGCCGATCGACATCGAAGGTGGCCGCATCGTGTTCGACAACGTGACCTTCCATTACGGCGGCCATCGCCGGCCGCTCTATGACGGGCTATCGATCGACATCGATGCCGGCGAACGGGTCGGCCTGGTCGGACGGTCCGGCTCCGGCAAGACCACCTTCGTCAAGCTGCTGCAGCGGCTCTACGACGTCTCCGGCGGAAAAATCCTGATCGACGGTCAGGACATCTCCAAGGCGACGCAGCAATCGCTGCGCAGCCAGATCGCGATCGTGCAGCAGGAGCCGATCCTGTTCCATCGCACGCTGGCGGAGAACATCGCCTACGGCCGGCCCGGCGCCAGCATGGAGGCGATCGAGCAGGCGGCGCGGCTTGCCAATGCGCACGACTTCATCATGCGCCTGCCGAAGGGCTACGGCACGCTGGTCGGCGAGCGTGGCGTCAAACTGTCGGGCGGCGAGCGGCAGCGCGTGGCGCTGGCGCGCGCCTTCCTGGCCGATGCTCCGGTCTTGATCCTGGACGAGGCGACCTCGAGCCTCGATTCCGAATCGGAGGCGCTGATCCAGCAGGCGATGGAGCGGCTGATGAAGGGCCGCACCTCGATCGTGATCGCACACCGGCTGTCGACCGTGCGCAGCATGGACCGCATCCTGGTGTTCGATCGCGGCGAGATCGCCGAGCAGGGCACGCACGAGGTGCTCGCCGCGCGGCCGAACGGCATCTACCGTTCGCTGTTCGAGCGGCAGGCCACCGAGTTCGGCCAGATCGCGGCGGCCGAGTGAAACGGTACGCGGCTGACGGGATGTCCTGTCAGCCGCGTTATTTCGGCCCGATCTCGCTCCACACCAGTGCGACGCCGGACAGGAACAGCAGCGCCAGCACGATGTCGGAGAAATTGCGGTCGCTGAGCGCGTGGTAGACGCGCGAGCCGAGCCAGGCGCCGAGCAGCGTGCCCGGAAAGGCGCAGGCCGTCAGCCAGACGATGTCCGGCTTCACTAGTCCGCTTGCGACCTGCACGCAGAGCGCGGCGAACAGAATGGTGAAGTTGAAGGTCTGGAACACGCCGCGCCGTTGTTCCTTGCCCCAGCCGCGCACGCTCGCCCACAGGATCGGCAGTGGACCGGACAAGCCCGCCAGGCCGCCGAGGATGCCGCCGGCAAAGCCGATGGCGCCGTCGGTCCATTTGCCGCCGAAGGCGATCGACATCGGCTTCTTCTGCAGGAACAGCGCGACCGGGAACACCAGCAGGAAGATGCCGATGGTGAGCTTGAACAGGGCCGGATCGGCGCGTGCGATCAGCAAAATGCCGATCGGTACGCCGGCGAGGCCGCCGATGATGAACGGCCAGATCAGGCGGAAGTCGATGCTCTTCCAGATCGATGGCAGCGTCGAGAGCTGCGCGATGACAGAGCAGACCAGCACCAGCGGCACCGCCAGCGTCGGCGGCAGCACGTAGAGCCAGATCCCGAGCGCCATCAGCGCCGTGCCGAACCCGGCGAGGCCGGAGACGAAACCGCCGGCCAGCGCGCCGGAGAACAGGATCGCGTAGCCCACTGCGGTCATCCTCGTCTCGTTTTCTTGGTCATTGCCGCGACGTTTACACGAGGCGAGCAGCGGGTACTATTCGAAATCGCAGCTCCTCAACGATAATCAAAAATGGAAATCCCCATGACTGCCAACTCCTCCAAAACCTTTCTGGTCTGTCACGGCGCCTGGTCGGCGGGATGGGCGTGGAAGAAGATGCATCCCCTGATGCGGGCCGCCGGGCACCGGCTGATCACCCCAAGCTACACCGGGCTGGGCGAGCGCGTGCATCTGGCGCATCAGGCGCTCGACCTGGAGGCGCACATCACGGACATGCTCAATGTCATCAACTATGAGGACCTCGGCGACATCGTGCTGATCGGCCATTCCTATGGCGGCATGGTCGCGACCGGCGTTGCCGACCGCGTCCGCGACCGCATCGCGCAACTGATCTATATCGACGCCTTCGTGCCGCGCGACGGACAATCGCTGTTCGACCTCAACGAAGTGGCGATCGAGAGCATGCGCAAGGCCGCGCGCGACGGCGACGGCTGGCGCATCCCGCCGATGCAGACGCCGCCTGATACGTCGGCCGCCGACGTGGAATGGCTGAGCGCGCGCCGCGTCGCGACGCCGATCAAATGTTTCGAGCAGAAGCTGAAGTTGCAGCACGGTGAGCCGGCCCTGCCGCGCAGCTATATCTACGCCACCCGCATCACGCCCGCCGACACGTTCGGGCAATTCTCCAGACGCACCAGGAACGAAGCCGGCTGGCGCCACTTCGAGATCGACGCCAGCCATTCGCCGAACGTGACGGCGCCGGAGGCGCTGATGGAGCTGTTGCAAGGGATCGTGGACGAAGCCTGAGTAGCCGATGTGTCCCTGTCATTGCGAACGGAGCAAAGCAATCCATGCCTTCGCTTGCGGCAAGATGGATTGCTTCGCTTCGCTCGCAATGACGTGGGGGATGCAGAGATCGAGGAGTGGCCGCGGATCTCCGATGAGGACCGCGCCGAGACCGACTTGAACGCTTAAGGCACGTAGCCCGGATGCAGCGCCGGCGCCAAATGGCGAGGGGCCCGGCGCACTACGCCGAGCCCCTCATTGGTAGAAGCATCAGCCGGCCTGTAAGCCGGGTTCTGTAGGGCACCATTCTTTCGAATGGTACGTGACGGCCATTCCTCTGGGACAGGGTTTGCACCTTGCCTCGAGCAACCTACCCGGACAGCGGGCCTGACATCGCCCTGCGGTGTTATCGCGCGAGCGCGAACTAACCGCGATGCTGTCCCTATTCGGTTTTGCTCCCGGTGGGGTTTGCCATGCCGTCGCCGTTGCCGGCAACGCGGTGCGCTCTTACCGCACCTTTTCACCCTTACTCCCTCCGGGGAGGGAGCGGTTCGATCTCTGTGGCACTTTCCCTGGGGTCGCCCCCGCCGGACGTTATCCGGCACCGCATGTCGATGGAGCCCGGACTTTCCTCCCCCGCGGCCTTTCGGCACCAGCGGGAGCGGCCGTCCGGCCGACTGACACCCTGAGCCAATGAGCGTTTTGGCCGGTCCCGTCAAGCGGATAAGGGGCCGCGAAGGCGGCCGAAATAAATTATCCTGAAAATGTCGTTTTGGCCGTCGCCAGTTCGACTGGGTGTCGGCGATCCAGCCGAACTAGAGGAGAAGCGAGATGCAATACCTGCTGCTGATCTATCAGAACGAGGTCGAATACGCGAAGAACGATGCCGAGACCGCCAAGAAGATGGAGGCGGAATACGGCGTCTTCACCCAGCAGATCATCCAGAGCGGCAATTACAAGGCCGGCGAGCGGCTGCGGCCGACCACGACCGCGACCACGGTCCGCGTCCGCGACGGCAAGGCGCTGACCACCGACGGCCCGTTCGCTGAGACCCGTGAGCAACTCGGCGGCTTCTACATCGTCGACGCCAAGAATCTCGACGAGGCGATCGCGATCGCGGCGCGGATCCCGAGCGCGCGGCTCGGCTCGATCGAGGTGCGGCCGATCTGGGAGTATAACAGATAGGGAGCCGCCATTTTCGGGTTCGCTCGCGCAGGAGCGCGGGCGAACCGAAGCGGCAATGTTGGACCTGATGACCCCGAGCCAGATCGAAAAAGTCTTCCGCGACGAGGCGGGCCGCGCGCTCGCGACGCTGATCCGTCTCGTCGGCGATTTCGATCTGGCCGAGGATTCCCTCCAAGACGCCTTCGCGGTGGCGCTGGAGAAATGGCCGATCGGCGAATTCCCGTCCAATCCGCGCGCCTGGCTGGTCAATGTCGGCCGCAACAAGGCGATCGACCGGGTGCGGCGCGCCGCCAATTTTCGCGGCAAGCAGCAGGAATTGACGCATCAACTGCTGCTCGATGCCGAGCCGTCGGCCGAGCCGGTCGATGCGACGCTCGACGACGATATGCTGAGGCTGATCTTCACCTGCTGCCATCCGTCCTTTGCCGCGGAGGTCCGGGTCGCGCTCACCCTGCGCACGGTGTGCGGGCTGACGACAGCGCAGGTCGCGCGCGCCTTCGTGGTGAGCGAGGACGCGATGGCGCAGCGTCTGCTGCGCGCCAAGCAGAAGATCAAGCTCGCCGGCATTCCCTATGAGGTGCCGGAGCGCGAGGCGCTGGAGTCACGGCTCGACGGCGTGCTGGCCGTGATCTATCTCGTCTTCACCGAAGGCTATGCCGCGACCGCGGGCGAGGATTTGATGCGGCCCGATCTGGCGCGCGAAGCGATCCGGCTGGCGCGGTTGCTCAACGCGCTGATCCCGGCGCGCGGCGAGATCAAGGGCCTGCTGGCGCTGATGCTGCTGCATGACGCGCGCCGCGCCGGCCGGCAGACCGCCGGCGGCGACATCGTGCTGCTCGAGGAGCAGGACCGTTCGCTGTGGGATTTCCAGCAGATCGCCGAAGGCCTCAAGCTGGTCGAGGAGGCATTGCGGATGCCGGGCCGGCCGCAATCCTACGCGGTGCAGGCCGCGATCGCCGCGCTGCATGCCCGGGCGCCGAGCTATCAGGACACCGATTGGCCGCAGATCGCCGGCCTCTACGAGGTGCTGCTGCGGATCAGCCCATCGCCGGTGATCGAGCTGAATCTCGCGGCCGCGGTGTCGATGGTCGATGGCCCGGCCCGCGCGCTCGATCTGATCGACGCGCTCGAAGCCCGCGGCGATCTCAGGGGGTACGACCAGCTTCCCGCCGTGCGCGCCGACCTGTTGCGCCGTCTCGGCCGCAAGGCGGAGGCGCGGCAAGCCTATCTCGCCGCGACCGCCGCGACGCAGCTCGAGCCGCTGCGCCGCCTCTACGCGCGGCGCATCGCGGAGATGGAGTGAAGGTTCTTCGCCGCGTGGGTCATGCCGGGCGGGAGTTGTCCGGCGCCCTGACGGCATCGGCATCGCCGCCTTGGCCGCGCGCGCTCCACAGCCAAATCGCCAGCGAACCCGAACGGCCGCGGACTCGCGTCTCGATGGGCCCGGTCAGCGATCCGGATTTGGAGAGGGCGACATCATCCCCGGCGGCACGAAGCAGTTCGTCGCTGACACAAATTTCGACGTGATGATTGGCCGCCACTTCCATCAGGCGGTTGGCGACATTGACGGTGTCGCCGGTTGCCGTGATGTGGCGATGGCTGGTGCCGCCGAGGCGGGATGCGACGATCGTCCCGAAATGCGCACCTAGCTTGTAGCCCAGCCGCGATGCGACCGGCGTCGGCAAGGCGCCCAGCCAGCCGGACGTGCTTGTCGAGAGGCTCACGGCGCAGTCGATCGCCCTGATCGCGTCATCGGCTGCGGGCTGCGGAAGTCCGAACAGCACCATCGCACCATCGCCGAGAAAGCCCGTGATCGTGCCGCGATGCTTCACCACGTCCTTGTCGATCAGTCCGTGAAATTCGTTCAGCAGCTCCCTGACGCGGTCGGGCCCGATCGTCTCGCTCAGGGACGTGAATCCGGACAGGTCGATGAACAGGACGGCGGCATTCTGGCGAACCGGCTCGGCAAGAAAATTCGGATCGGCGGCGAGCCATCGTTGAATGCTGGGGGCCTGAAACTGGCCGAGCACTTCGCTCTTCATGGCAAAATAATGCGCCCGTCGCCGACCCCACCAGAGTTGAACGACGCCGAACAGCAGCACGGGAGGCGCGGTGGCGGCCAGCGGCACCGCCGCGCTCAGCCACACCCCCGACGATGCGGCGAGGAACGTTGCGGCCATCCACAGCAGCACGACGCCCGTCGCGGCGACGATGCCCACCGTGCTCCGCCGCCAGGCCAGCAGGCCGACGATCATCATCGGCAGGAGGATGCAAACGATGCCGTCCGCGACCTGGATCGATCGGCCATGCCAGACAACGTCTCCGGCCAACAGGCCGGCGATCGCCGTCGCCATCACTTCCACACCCGGCATCAGCGGCTCGAACGGCGTGGGGAAGAAGTCACCGCCGCCGGTGACGGCGGCGCCGACGACGACAACCCTGCCGGCGATCGCCGCGGCG
Source organism: Bradyrhizobium semiaridum (assembly GCF_020329505.1). GTDB lineage: Bacteria > Pseudomonadota > Alphaproteobacteria > Rhizobiales > Xanthobacteraceae > Bradyrhizobium > Bradyrhizobium semiaridum. The sequence continues at coordinate 304,646 of NZ_JAGKJJ010000006.1, read as the reverse complement.
GGCGGCTCGCCCGCCAGCAGCGCAGCGGCGCTGATGGTGCGTATCGTTCGGCGCGGGCCGTAGAAGCTGATCGGGATTGCATGATCGGCGTCGGTCGGAATCGAGAGCGGACCCAGGACGAGGCGGTTCGGCTCGATCGCAGGCTCGACCCCGGTGGCGAGGCTGGCGACGCGAAGCGGGAACGACAATGCGATCCCGTCGCCGGTGCGGAACAGCATCGGCATTGCGCGCGGGACGCCGTTCTGGTCGGTGGTCACATTGACGACGCCGACCGACGCCCGCTCGGCAAATTGCTTCAGCGGCCAGAGAAATCGTTCAGCCGACGGCAGGGCCCCAAGTGGCTGATCTCTCTGAACCGGAATCGATTGGCTGTGCTGGGGAAACACCGCAGCTGCGGCAATCGCGGCCGGAGCCGTCCCGAGCGCATCGGCCAGCGCGGCATCACCGGCCTCGGAGCCCTTGTCGAGCAGCAATATGTCCAGTCCGATCGCCTTCGGCTTCAGCCGGGCGATCGCATCGACAAGTCGGGCAAGATCGCTCCTTGCAAGCGGATATTTGCCGAGCTGCCCGACGACGCTATCATCGATCTCGACGATGGTGACGAGATCGGGCGGCGCCCTCACGCCGCGCAACACCGTTCGAGAATCCGTGATCGCCGACTCGGCACGGTCGAGCGCGCGCAAATGGCCCTGGGCTTGCAGGAAATAGACCCCGCCTCCCCACAGCGCTGCCAGAACGACCGGCAGAAGGCCCTTGAGATGCCGTCGCATCGGCGCCGGTGCTTACTGGCCCAATCTTGCCATCAAGGCGGCGACGCGCGCGGGCGCCCAGCGCTTGACGAGGAGGGGAGCCGTGCCCTCGACGTCCACGCCCTCGCCAGGTCCGAGAATGACGCTCTGCCGGCCGGATCGGCGCGCGACTGCGACGCGTCCGTTGACGACGAACACCGACGTCTTCTGCGCCGTGGTGTCGACGGCCCATTTGGTGCCGCGCACCGCCGCGATCGCTTGCGGCGTCGTCACTGTGAACCGCTTCCCCTTGGCTACCTTGGGCACCTCGAGCAGGATCGCCTGACTGCCCAGCTCGACGGAGTCGACGCGGCCGTCGCGGTTGGTGTCGTTCAGCGTGTACTGCGCGCCGTTTTCGGCGGTGATGGTGATGCCGCCGTCACAGCGCAGCGTTTGCGCAGTGCTCGCCGTGTTCACCGGCTGACATTTGACGTCGCTGGTCTGAGCAACGGCCAGCTCGCTCAAAAACAGATAAAGCAAAATCGCGCCGATCGATCGCGCAAATATCGTCATGGTGTCACCTTCCGCTTCAAATAGCTTGGAGTACGGCAGCAGTCGTGACGTGCCGCCATCCTAAAGGAAGAAGCAAATCATTGCTAACGGCGCACTTGACGCAGCTTGGAGGCGGAAATGAGGATCGTGCATCGGGCGCAGGGGGGCGTGCCAGGGCACTGTTGCTGCGTTATGCGCCCGACATGTCGGCTTTGCCGCGGCGTGTCTGCAGGCGCGGCGGCGACGATGATCAAGGCCTTGTCGGAAAAGTGAAGCGGCGTCTTACCTGGTCGTAGCGGCGACCACCGGTGCGTCCGAGTCCGGCGGCAGGCTCGCGAGCAGCGCGTGCAGCGTTGCCATGGTCGACTGGTCGGCGATCCCGTCGACGCGCTCGGGGCGGAAGTGGCGCTGGAAGGCGGTGACGACCTCCATGGTCGCACCGTCGAACTTGCCGTTGGCCGGGGCGTTGTACCCGTAACGGCGGAATGCGGCCTGCATTCTGGAGACGTCGTCGCTGATCGCACCGAGCTGGAGCTGCGGGCCACGCACGATCGGCGCGGGCTGCACCCAGTGGCCGACGCCGGAATTGGCCAGCGAGTGCCACGGGAATTTCTCGCCGGGATCCTTCTTGCGCGCCGGCGCCACGTCGGAATGGCCGAGCACGCGATGCGAGGGCACCTTGCGGCGGAGCATGATGCCGCGGCACAGCGCGATCACCGCCGCGATCTGGCGCAGCGGAAAGTCGGGATAGCCCCAGTCGTGTCCGCGATTGACGATCTCGACGCCGATCGAGCAGGAGTTGATGTCGTCCTCGCCGGCCCAGAACGACACGCCGGCGTGCCAGGCGCGCTTGCTCTCCGGCACGCACTGCACGATGCGGCCGTCCTCGAGCACGACGTAGTGCGCCGAGACCTCGGTGCCCGGGGTGCAGAGCTGCGCGATCGCGCCCTCGACGTCGGGCATGCCGGTGTAGTGCAGCACGATCATGTCGGGCTCGCGGCCATCCGCGCGCTCGCCGAAATTGGCCGACGGGATCACATCGGAGGCGATCGAGGAATCGGGTGTAAACGTCTTCATGTCGGCAACAGCCCTGGGAATCGGAAGGGCGCGTTGTCGCTTCGAATCGGAGCCACCAGACGAACCAGAAGCCATCAGATCACTGAAACCCGGCGGGAGAACGGCATGATATATCGATAAGACAATTGCGTTTACTATTCCTTTACCTTACGGAACCGCATCCGGCCGCCGGGTTCCATCGCGCTCGTCTGCGCGCGGGGGACCGAGACTACCCATCAACGGATAAAAGGTGAAGGAATCCACTAACGGATCATCAACCGTTTCTTAACGCTAAGTGCCGTTACTGAGAGGTGAAGTGCCGAACCGGTTCCGGGGGACGGCCGAGGTCCGCTTTTGCGCGAAATCCCATGGAAACCCAGCCAATTCCGGTCGGATATCAGGATTTGCGACCGGGGATGGGAGCCAGCTCATGCATCTCGCGGCGGCTTTCTGACCGGGACCGCCTGGCAAGGCGCGAGGATTCGAGGCGCAATGAGCCGGCGCGCGTCCATGATTCGTCCTGCATGCGCAGCTCCGCTCCGGGGCGGCGCATGAGCAGCCATGTCCGTCATATCTCCGTGCTCGGCCGCGAGGCGGTCGACTATCTCGCCCCGCGCGCGGGCGGCATTTATGTCGACGCAACCTTCGGCGCCGGCGGCTACAGCCGCGCGATCCTCGATGTCGCCGGCACGCGCGTGATCGGCATCGATCGCGACCGCACGGCCATTGCCGGCGGCTTCGACTTGGTCGACGGCGCCGGCGGCCGGCTGACGCTGGTCGAGGACCGCTTCTCCGAACTGGCCGAGGTCTGCGCCGCCCAGGGCGTCGATGCGGTCGACGGCGTCGTGATGGATGTCGGCGTCTCCTCGATGCAGCTCGACCAGGCCGAGCGCGGCTTTTCGTTCCGTCTTGATGGTCCACTCGACATGCGGATGGGGCAGAGCGGTCCGACCGCCGCCGACGTGGTCGCGAGGGCCTCCGACAAGCAGCTCGCCGACATCATCTACATCTTCGGCGAGGAGCGGCATTCGCGTGCCGTCGCGCGCGCCATCGTCGCCGCGCGCAAGGAGGCGCCGATCGCGACGACGCAGGCGCTCGCCGACATCGTCGCCAAGGTGGTGCGCGCCAAGCCGAACGAGATTCATCCGGCGACGCGGACCTTCCAGGCGCTGCGCATCTTCGTCAACGAAGAGCTCGACGAGCTGCATCAGGCGCTCGCCGCGGCCGAGCGTGTGCTGAAGCCGGGCGGCCGGCTCGTCGTGGTCTCGTTCCATTCGCTGGAAGACCGCATCGTCAAGAACTTTCTCGCCGAACGCGGCAAGGTCTCCGGCGGTTCGCGACATCTGCCCGAGGTCGCGCAGTCGGCGCCGAGCTTCAAGATCCTGACCAAGCGTCCGGTGACGCCTGATGACGCCGAGACGTCGGCCAATCCGCGGGCGCGCTCCGCCAAGCTGCGGGCCGCCGAGCGGACCGCGGCGCCGGTGCACGCCGCCGACGCGCTGCCGTCGTGGCCGCGGCTCGCAGACGTCTTGCGGGGAGGGTGACGATGCGCCTTCTCCACTTCGTCGTGATCGGCATGCTGATCTTCGCGGCGTCCTATGTCTACCGCATCAAGATGGAATCGACCGCGCGGGTCGAGCGCGTGCTGCGGCTGAACGCGGAAATCCGCGAGCAGCGCGACGCGATTGCGCGGCTGCGTGCGCAATGGGCCAAGCTCGATGCGCCGCTCAGGCCGCGCCCGACAGCACGACCGGGTCGATTGCCGGGCCCGATCAGCCTGCTGCGGACCAGCCGTCGCCGGCGGCTGACTCCGATCAGGCACCCGGAGAGCAGCAATGACCGGACCAGCCATGACCGATCCGGCAAACGCCAAGAAACCGCTAGAGCCCTGGAGCCAGCGGCTGATCCGCACGCTGCTCTACGGGAGCAATGTCGACCGCGCCGCGAAGGCGCGCGCCCGCGTCGGCTTTGCGATCCTCGCCTTCGCCGCGGTTTATGCCGTGCTGGCCGGGCGTCTTGTGCTGTTCGCGGTCGGCGCCGACGGTCACGGCGCGCGCCGCACCGCCTCGCAGGATGCGATCGCGACCGCGCGCCCCGACATCACCGACCGCAACGGCGCGATCCTTGCGACCGACGTCAAGGCACCGAGCCTGTTCGGCGAACCGCGGCGCATCATCGACAAGGACGAGGCGATCGAGCTGCTCACCGCGACCTTGCCCGATCTCGACACCGGCGAGGTGCGCGACCGCCTGTCGTCGCGCAAAGGCTTCGTCTGGCTGAAGCGCGAGATCTCGCCGAAGCAGCAGCAGGACATCCACCGCCTCGGCATTCCCGGCATCGGCTTCCTGCGCGAGAACAAGCGCGTCTATCCGACCGGCAACGAGGTCGCCCATTTGATCGGCCTCGTCAACATCGACAACCAGGGCATCGCCGGCATGGAGAAGTGGCTGGACAATAACGGTCTGGCCGATCTGCACCGCGCCGGCTTCGCGACCGACCGGCTGCAAAAGCCGGTCGAGCTGTCGGTCGACCTGCGCGTCGAGCACGCGCTGCGCGACGAGCTGCTGAAAGCCAAGGAGAAGTTCAAGGCCAAGGCCGCGTCGGGCATCGTCTCCAACGTGCGCACCGGCGAGATCGTCGCGATGGTGTCGCTGCCGGATTTCGATCCCAACAATCCGAAGGAAGCGCACGATCCCGATCGCATCAACCGCCTGACCACCGGTGTGTACGAGATGGGTTCGACCTTCAAGGCGTTCACGCTCGCGATGGCGCTGGACTCCGGCAAGTACGATCTCAACTCGATGTGGGATGCGCGGGGACCGCTGCATTACGGCAAGTTCGCCATTCATGACGATCACGCGTTGGGCCGCATGATCAACATGAAGGAGGTGTTCTACTATTCATCGAACGTCGGTGCGGGCCGCATCGCGATGGCGATGGGCGTCGATGCGCACAAGGCGTTCTTGCGCAAGATGGGGCAGCTTGAGCGGTTGCGCACCGAACTGCCGGAGAGCGCCTCGCCGATCGTGCCGAAGCGCTGGGGCGAGCTCAACACCGTCACCATTTCGTTCGGTCACGGCATCGCGGTCGCGCCGCTGCAGGCGGTGATGGGCATCGACGCGCTGGTCAATGGCGGCTACCTGATTCCGCCGACCTTCCTGAAGCGCACCGAGCAGGAAGCGATGGCGCTGGCCAAGCGCGTCATCAAGCCCGAGACCTCGGACAAGATGCGCTATCTGATGCGGCTCAATGCCGAGATCGGCACTGCGAAGAAGGCCGACGTCAAGGGCTACTATATCGGCGGCAAGACCGGCACCGCGGAAAAGGTCATCAACGGCCGTTACGCCAAGAAGCGCGTGCTGAACGCCTTCACCGCGATCCTGCCCGCCGACAATCCGAAATATCAGCTCTTGATCATGCTGGACGAGCCGCAGCCGCTGAAGGAAACCTACGGTTTCATCACCTCGGGCTGGAATGCGGTGCCGACCGGTGGCAATGTGATTGCCCGAATTGCGCCGATTTTGGGTATCGAACCGCGATTCGACCTGCCGCCGTCCGACCGCCTTATTCTTGCGGCATCCAGAGCAACCCAGTAAGGCGTAAATTCACGCGGCGCGACGAGCGCGCCGGCCTGGACTGGAAGATCATGAGACTTCGCGACCTCTTCGGCGATGATGCCACGATCGACCCGAGTGCCGACAATCTCATGGTCGGCGGACTTGCGGTCGATAGCCGCGCGGTGAAGCCGGGCGACCTGTTCTTCGCGCTGGCAGGCGCCAAGACCGACGGCGCGCGCTTCGTCGACGCGGCGATTGCGGCGGGCGCCGTTGCCGTTGCGAGCGACCATCCGCCGCAGGGCGCGCGCGTGCCGTGCGTCGTCACGCCGAATCCACGCCGCGCGCTGGCGCTCGCCGCCGCAAGTTTCTATCCACGCCAACCCGCGACGATCGCCGCGGTGACCGGTACCAGCGGCAAGACCTCGGTCGCGGCCTTCACGCGCCAGATTTGGCGGCGGCTCGGCCATGCCTCGGCGAGCATCGGCACCATCGGCCTCGTGTCGGACAAGCGCACCGTCTACGGCTCGCTGACCACGCCCGATCCGATTGCGCTGCACCGCCAGCTCGATGAGATCGCGGCCGACGGCGTCACGCATCTGGCGTTCGAGGCCTCCTCGCACGGCCTCGACCAATATCGTCTGGACGGCGTGCGCATCGCCGCCGGGGGCTTCACCAATCTGTCGCGCGATCACATGGATTATCATCCCGATGTCGCGCATTACCTCAACGCCAAGCTGCGGCTGTTCCGCGATCTCGTCGCCGATGGCGGCGCCGCCGTGATCTCCGCCGATCATGATTGCTCGGCGCAGGTGATCGAGGCGGCACGCGCCCGCAAGCTGCGCATCATCGCGGTGGGACGCAACGCCGATGCGGGCGAGGGCATCCGCCTGCTCGATGCAGCGATCGAAGGCTTTGCGCAGCGGCTTGTGATCGAGCACCAGGGCCACAAGCGCACCATCCGCCTGCCGCTGGTCGGCGAATTCCAGATCGAGAACGCGCTGGTCGCGGCCGGCCTTGCCATCGGCACCGGCAGTCCGGCCGACGCTGTGTTCGGCAGTCTCGAACATCTTGAGGGCGCCAAGGGGCGGCTGGAATTCGTCGGCGAGCACAATGGCGCGCCGATCTTCGTCGACTATGCGCACAAGCCCGACGCGCTCGCCAAGGCGTTGCAGGCGCTCAGACCCTACGCGAAGCGCAAGCTGGTCGTGATCTTCGGCGCCGGCGGCGACCGCGACGCCGGCAAGCGGCCGATCATGGGCGCGATCGCGGCCGAGAACGCCGACGATGTCATCGTCACCGACGACAATCCGCGCAGCGAGAAGCCGGAAGCGATCCGCGCCGCGATCATGGCGGCGGCGCAAGGCGCGCGCGAGATCGCTGATCGTGCCGAGGCGATCCGCGCCGGAATTGCCGGTCTCGAGCCCGGCGATGCGCTGGTCGTCGCCGGCAAGGGTCACGAGGTCGGGCAGATCATCGGCAACACGACGTTGCCGTTCAGCGATCATGAAGCGGTTGCTGCCGCGCTGGCTGCGGAGGGCGCATGAGCACGATGTTGTGGACCTCGGACGCGATGGTGACGGCGATGCACGCCGCCACGCAAGGCGTGTTGCCGGAAGGGATCACCGGCCTTTCGATCGACAGCCGCACCATCGCGCCGGGCGAGGCGTATTTCGCGATCAAGGGCGACGTCCATGACGGCCACAGCTTTGTCGAGAATGCGCTGAAGGCGGGTGCGGCGCTCGCCGTGGTCGAGGCGGCGCAACGCGAAAAATTTCCGGCCGATGCTCCGCTGCTGGTGGTCGATGACGTGCTCGCCAGCCTCGTCGAGCTGGCGCGTGCCTCGCGCGCCCGACTTGGCGCCAAGATCATCGCGGTGACGGGCTCGGTCGGCAAGACCTCGACCAAGGAGGCGCTGCGGCGCGTGCTGTCGGCGCAGGGCGAGACCCATGCGTCCGTCGCCTCCTTCAACAACCATTGGGGCGTGCCGCTCTCGCTGGCGCGCTGCCCGGCGAGCGCGCGCTTTGCGGTGTTCGAGATCGGCATGAACCACGCCGGCGAGATCACGCCGCTGGTCAAGCTGGTGCGGCCGCATGTCGCCGTCATCACCACGGTCGAGCCGGTGCATCTGGAATTCTTCTCCGGCATCGAGGCGATCGCCGATGCCAAGGCGGAGATCTTCGCAGGCGTCGAGCCGGACGGCGCCGTCGTGCTCAACCGCGACAATGCGCAGTTCGCCCGGTTGCAGAAGCAGGCGAAGAAGGCCGGCATCTCCCGCATCGTGTCGTTCGGCAGCGACAAGCGCGCGGAGGCGCGGCTGATCGATCTGTCGCTGCATGCGACCTGCTCGGCAGTGCATGCCGACATCCTCGATCACGACATCACCTACAAGATCGGCATGCCGGGCAAGCACATGGCGATGAACTCGCTCGCGGTGCTGGCCGGCGCGTCGCTGCTCGGTGCCGACATCGCGCGCGCGGCACTGTCGCTGTCGCAGCTCGAGGCGCCGACCGGGCGCGGCCTGCGCCGTACGCTCGAGGTCGGCCACGGCGAAGCGACGCTGATCGATGAGAGCTACAACGCCAATCCGGCCTCGATGGGGGCTGCGCTCAACGTGCTCGGGCAGGCCCAGGTCGGACCGCACGGCCGCCGCATCGCCGTGCTCGGCGACATGCTGGAGCTCGGGCCGACCGGGCCAAAACTGCATCGCGACCTGTTCGAGGCGATCAAGGCCAACCACATCGACCTCGTATATTGTTGTGGTCCGCTGATGCGGAATTTGTGGGATGCCCTTTCCGCCGGCAAGCGGGGAGGCTATGCCGAGAACTCGGCGGCGCTCGAAGCGCAGGCGGTCGCCGCGGTCCGCGCCGGCGACGTGATCATGGTCAAGGGATCGCTGGGATCGAAGATGAAAGTGATCGTCAGCGCGCTGCAAAAGCGCTTCCCCGACAGAGCCGCGCACGAAGAAGCGGTATAGGGCTTACTGAATGTTCTACTGGTTGATCGAGCTGTCCAATACTGTGCCAGGCTTCGGAGTATTCCGCAGCGCCCTCAATGTCTTCCGCTATATAACTTTCCGCACCGGCGGTGCGATGGTGACCGGCGCGCTGTTCGTCTTCCTGTTCGGACCGTGGATCATCGATCATTTGAGGCTGCGGCAGGGCAAGGGCCAGCCGATCCGCACCGACGGCCCGCAGTCGCATTTGATCTCCAAGAAGGGTACGCCCACCATGGGCGGCCTGATGATTCTCTCGGGGCTCGTGGTGTCGACGCTGCTCTGGGCCAACCCGCTCAATCCCTATGTCTGGATCGTGCTGGCGGTGACGCTCGGCTTCGGGTTCGTCGGCTTCTATGACGATTATTTGAAGGTCACAAAGCAGTCACACGGCGGCTTCGCCGGCAAGCTGCGGCTGATGATCGAGGCGCTGATCGCGCTCGCCGCCACCTACGCGCTGGTCCGGCTCGGCCGCGACGTCTCCTCGACCTCGCTGGCGATTCCGTTCTTCAAGGACGTGGTGATCAATTTCGGCTGGTTCTTCGTCATCTTCGGTGCCTTCGTGATGGTCGGCGCCGGCAACGCGGTGAATCTGACCGACGGTCTCGACGGCCTCGCCATCGTGCCCGTCATGATCGCGGCGGCGAGCTTCGGCATGATCTCGTATCTGACCGGCAACGCGGTGTTCTCCGACTATCTGCAGATCAACTACGTCGCCGGCACCGGCGAGCTGGCAGTCTTGTGCGGCGCGGTGCTCGGTGCCGGCCTCGGCTTCCTCTGGTTCAACGCGCCGCCGGCCTCGATCTTCATGGGCGATACCGGTTCGCTCGCGCTCGGCGGCATGCTCGGCGCGGTCGCGGTCGCGGTGAAGCACGAGATCGTGCTTGCGGTGATCGGCGGCCTGTTCGTGCTGGAAGCGGTCTCCGTGATCGTGCAGGTCACCTCGTTCAAGCTCACCGGCAAACGCGTGTTCCGGATGGCGCCGCTGCACCATCATTTCGAGCAGAAGGGCTGGACCGAGCCGCAGATCGTGATCCGCTTCTGGATCATCTCGGTGATGCTGGCGCTCGCCGGCCTCTCCACGCTGAAGCTGCGCTGACCATGATCCCCGTCACCTCCTTCGCAGGCAAGACGGTCGCGGTGTTCGGCCTCGGCGGCTCCGGCCTTGCGAGCTGCCATGCGCTGAAGGCCGGCGGTGCCGAGGTGATCGCGGCTGACGACAACGCCGACAATGTCGCCAAGGCGGTGCAGGCCGGCTTCACGACCGCGGATCTGCGCACCGTCTCCTGGGCGAATTTCGCCGCGCTGATCCTCACCCCCGGCGCGCCGCTCACTCATCCGGCGCCGCACTGGAGCGTGCTGAAAGCGCGCGAGGCCGGCGTCGAGGTGATCGGCGATATCGAGTTGTTCTGCCGTGAGCGGCGCCGCCACGCGCCGAACGCGCCTTTCGTCGCCATCACCGGCACCAATGGCAAGTCGACCACCACGGCGCTAATAGCGCATCTGATGAAGTTCGCGGGCTACGACACCCAGATGGGCGGCAATATCGGCACCGCGATCCTGTCGCTGGAGTCGCCGCGGATGGGCCGCGTGCATGTGATCGAGATGTCGTCCTACCAGATCGATCTATGTCCCTCGCTCGATCCGTCGGTCGGCATCCTGCTCAACGTCACCGAGGACCATATCGACCGCCACGGCACGCTTAAACATTACGCCGCGGTGAAGGAGCGGCTGGTCGCAGGCGTGCAGACGGGCGGCACGTCGATCGTCGGCGTCGATGACGGCTGGTGCCGCGACATCGCCGACCGGCTCGATCGCGCGGGAAAGCGCGTCGTGCGCATCTCCGTCAAGAATCCGCTGCCCGACGGACTTTATGTCGAGCACGAGACCATCGTGCGCGCATCCGGCGCCGCGCGCAGCGAGGTGGCGCGGTTAGGCGGCATCGGCTCGCTGCGCGGCCTGCACAATGCACAGAATGCGGCCTGCGCCGCGGCCTGCACGCTCGCGATGGGCATCTCGACCGACGTGCTGCAGAACGGCCTGCGCAGCTTTCCCGGCCTCGCGCATCGCATGGAGCAGGTCGGCCGCCGTGGTAATGTGCTGTTCGTCAACGACTCCAAGGGCACCAATGCCGACGCCGCCGCGCACGCGCTGTCGTCCTTTGCCGACATCTTCTGGATCGCCGGCGGCAAGCCGAAGGCCGGCGGCATCACCAGCCTGACCGGCTATTTCCCGCGCATCCGCAAGGCGTATCTGATCGGCGAGGCGGCGCAGGAGTTTGCCGGCACGCTCGGCAACGCCGTCCCGCACGAGATGTCCGGCACGCTCGACGTCGCCATCGCCAGCGCCGCGCGCGATGCCGAGGCATCGGGACTCGAGGAAGCCGTCGTGCTGCTGTCGCCCGCCTGCGCCTCCTTCGACCAGTACCGCAATTTCGAAATCCGCGGCGCCGCCTTCCGCGACCTCGTCAATGGATTGCCCGGCGTGAAGCCGGTGGTGTAGCCGTAGGCCGCGCAACTCACTCGGTGTCGTCCTGGCGAAAGCCAGAACCCATTACCCCGATTGCCAATTGCTGCGCGACGCTGGGGCGCGATCCCGGTTGCAACTACATGCGGTGGTTATGGGTCCTGGCCTTCGCCAGGACGACGCTGGTGTGTGCGGCCAGCGTAAACCACCCCCCTCAAAAGTTACCCATCCCGTTAACCCCCTGGCAACCATCCTGGGCCACGAATGGATGCTACCTCTGCCATCTGGGGACGCCCATGCTCGCCCGTGACCAACGCACCCCGTTCTCGGACTGGTGGTGGACCGTCGACAAGCTGCTGCTGGTCGCGATCGCCGGGTTGATGCTGGCGGGCGTCATCCTGTCGCTGGCGGCGAGCCCGCCGGTGGCGACCCGGATCGGGCTCGATCCCTTCCACTTCTTCAACCGGCATGTGCTGTTCCTGGTGCCGTCGCTGATCGTGCTGATCGGGGTGTCGTTCCTGTCGCCGCGGCAGATCCGGCGTACCGCGCTGGTCGTGCTCGCGGTCTCGATCGCACTGATCGTGCTGACGCTTCTGATCGGGCCCGAGGTCAAGGGCTCGCGGCGCTGGATCACGCTGCTCGGCGTCAACATCCAGGCCTCGGAGTCGGCCAAGCCCGCCTTCGTGATCGTCGCGGCCTGGCTGTTTGCGGAATCGACCAAGCGGCCGGAGATGCCGGCGACCACGATGGCGATGGTGCTGCTCTTGACCCTGGTCGCACTCCTCGTGATGGAGCCCGACTTCGGCCAGACCATGCTGATCCTGACGGTGTGGGGCGCGCTGTTCTTCATCGCCGGCATGCGGATGATCTGGGTGCTGGGGCTGGCGGGCGCCGCCGGTGCCGGCCTGTTCGGCGCCTATCTGTTGGTGCCGCACGTCGCCGGGCGCATCAAGCGCTTCATGAATCCGGCCTCCGGCGACACCTTCCAGGTCGACACCGCGATGGAGGCGTTCTGGAACGGCGGCTGGTTCGGGCTCGGACCGGGCGAGGGCATCGCCAAGCGCAGCCTGCCGGACAGTCACACCGACTTCGTGTTCGCGGTCGCCGCGGAAGAGTTCGGCATCATTCTCTGCCTGATGCTGGTCGCGCTGTTCGCATTCATCGTGATCCGCACGCTGACGCGCGCCTACGCCACCGACGACATGTTCTCGCGCTTCGCCGCATCGGGCCTTGCGATCCTGTTCGGTGTCCAGGCGGCGATCAACATGGCGGTCAATCTGCAATTGATCCCGGCCAAGGGCATGACGCTGCCGTTCATCTCCTATGGCGGCTCCTCGATCGTCTCGCTGGCCTATGGCGTCGGCATGATGCTGGCGCTGACGCGGCAGCGGCCGCGCACTGAAATCGAATCAATGGAAGGCGCGAGTTCCCTGCGCGCCTACGCGTAGTGTCTCGTCATTGCGAGGACTTGCTTCGCTTCTCTCGCAATGACGGAGCAATGCTTGTAGAAGGCGTTCGATGGACAACGCACCTCTGATCCTGCTGGCGGCCGGTGGCACCGGCGGCCATCTGTTCCCGGCCGAAGCGCTCGCCGTGGAATTGATCCGGCGCGGCCTGCGCGTGCGGCTTGCGACCGACGGGCGCGCGCTGCGCTACTCCGGCCTGTTCGGCCGCGAGAGCATCGACCTCGTGCCGAGCGCCACCGTGCGCAGCCGCAATCCGATCTCGCTGGCGCGCACCGCGCTGACGCTGGGCTACGGCATGCTGGTCGCGACCAATGTAGTGCGGCGCTTGAAACCGTCAGCCGTGGTCGGCTTCGGCGGTTATCCGACGCTGCCGCCGCTGCTGGCGGCGCGCCTGCTCGGCGTGCCCGGCATTATTCATGACGCCAACGCGGTGCTCGGCCGCGCCAACCGTTTCCTGTCCAGCCGCGTCAACGCGATCGCGACCTCGCTGCCCGGCGTGCTCGACCGCGATCCCGCGCTTGCCGGCAAGGCGACCACCGTCGGCACGCCGATGCGGCCCGCGATCCTCGCCGCCGCGGCCGTGAAATACACCTCGCCCGAATCCGGCGGCCCGCTGCGTCTGCTGGTAGTCGGCGGCAGCCAGGGCGCGCGGGTGATGAGCGACATCGTGCCGCCCGCGATCGAGCAGCTCGATCCCGCGCTGTGGAGCCGGCTGATCGTGACCCAGCAGGTGCGCGAAGAGGACATGGCGCGGGTGCGCGCGATCTACGACAAGCTCAAGATCAATGCCGAGCTCGCGCCGTTCTTCTCGGATTTGCCGGCACGGCTGGCGTCGAGCCAATTGGTGATCTCGCGCTCCGGCGCCGGCACTGTCGCCGAACTCGGCGCGATCGGCCGCCCCTCGATCCTGGTGCCGCTGCCCGGCGCGATCGATCAGGACCAGTTCGCCAATGCCGGCGTGCTGTCGGACGCGGGCGGCGCGCTGCGCATCAAGCAGGCCGACTTCACGCCGGAGCGGCTGGCGGCGGAGGTGTCCGCATTTGCCGCCGAGCCCGGGAAACTGACCGCAATGGCGGATGCGGCGCGCGGCGTCGGCCGGCTCGATGCCGCGGAACGGCTGGCCGATCTGGTGGTGAAGGTGGCGGGAATTTAGGCCGATTTCGAGCGGTTTTCGGCCATGGAACGTCCCAGCCGGGCTTGTCCCGGCGAGCCGCGTCTTTCATAAGTCGGTGAATTGCCGGGGTGAGTCCGGACACGATGAAGGTGTTAGCAACATGAGACTGCCGCGCGAGATCGGGCCCATTCATTTCGTCGGGATCGGCGGCATCGGCATGAGCGGCATCGCCGAGGTGCTGATCAATCTCGGCTACACCGTGCAGGGCTCGGACGCCTCTGACAATTACAACCTCGATCGGTTGCGCAAGAAGGGCGCCAAGGTTTCGGTCGGCCACGCTGCCGAGAACGTCGACGGCGCCGAGGTCGTGGTGGTGTCGACCGCGATCAAGCGCGACAATCCGGAACTGATGGCCGCGCGCGCGCGGCGCCTTCCGGTGGTGCGGCGCGCCGAGATGCTGGCGGAGCTGATGCGGCTGAAGCGCTGCGTCGCGATCGCCGGCACCCACGGCAAGACCACGACCACCACGATGGTGGCGACCTTGCTCGACGCCGGCGGGCTCGATCCGACCGTGGTCAACGGCGGCATCATCAATGCCTACGGCTCCAATGCGCGGCTCGGCGACGGCGACTGGATGGTGGTCGAGGCCGACGAGAGCGACGGCACCTTCCTGAAGCTGCCGTCCGACGTCGTGATCGTCACCAATATCGATCCCGAACATCTCGATCACTTCAAGACCTTCGAGGCGATCCAGGACGCGTTCCGCAATTTCGTCGAGAACGTGCCGTTCTACGGCTTTGCGGTCATGTGCATCGATCACCCGGTGGTGCAAGGCCTGGTCGGCAGGATCGAGGATCGTCGCATCATCACCTATGGACAGAATCCGCAGGCGGACGTGCAGCTCAAGGAGCTGACGCCGATGGGCGGCGGCTCCAAATTCACGGTCGCGATCCGCGATCGTGCGACCGGCGCAGTCCACGAGATTGCCGATATCAACCTGCCGATGCCCGGCCGTCACAACGCCTCGAATGCGACGGCGGCGATTGCCGTCGCGCATGAGCTCAGCGTGTCCGACGATGTTATCCGCCAGGCGATGGCAAGCTTCGGCGGCGTCAAGCGGCGCTTCACCAAGACCGGTGAATGGAATGGCGTCACCGTGATCGACGATTACGGCCATCACCCGGTCGAAATCGCGGCCGTGCTGAAGGCGGCGCGGGAATCCACCAACGGCAAGATCGTCGCCGTGGTGCAGCCGCATCGCTTCACGCGTCTGCAATCGCTGTTCGAGGAGTTCTGCACTTGCTTCAATGACGCCGACGCGGTCGTCGTTGCCGAGGTCTATCCGGCCGGCGAGACGCCGATCGCGGGCATCGACCGCGACCATTTCGCCGCCGGCCTGCGCGCCCACGGCCATCGCAACGTGATTCCGCTGCCTGACGCCGGCGCGCTCGCGAACATCGTGCACGGCCTCGCCAAGCCCGGCGACCTCGTCGTCTGCCTTGGCGCCGGCAACATCACGCAATGGGCCTACGCGTTGCCGGATCAATTGAAGGCGCTGGGGTGATGCTATTCATTGCTTGTTATCAGCACTACCTGTGTGGCTCACCCCTCTCCCTAGCCCTCCCCCGCAAGGGGGGAGAGAACCCGGCCGCCGGTGCGTCCCTGACTCTTGCAACGAGTCAAAGCGCCGCCGTGATGCATTGTAAGGTGAGCACCCTCGTCAGGCTCCCTCCCCCCTTGCGGGGGAGGGTTGGGGAGAGGGGTAAGCCCAGGGCGCTGACAGCATACGTAATGCAACGCTTTCTCAACCAAGATCGCGAAGCAGCATGACCTTCCCCGACATCACGCCGGATTTGAAATCCGCGATGCCGCTGCTGCGCGGGCGGCTGCTGGCGAACCAGTCGCTGGCCGAGCTGACCTGGTTTCGCGTCGGCGGTCCGGCGCAGGTGCTGTTTACGCCGGCTGACGAGGATGATCTCGCCTATTTTTTGAAACAGCTGCCGGCGGAGCTGCCGGTCTATGTCGTCGGCGTCGGCTCCAACCTGATCGTGCGCGATGGCGGCATGCCGGGCGTGGTGATCCGTCTCGCGCCGCGCGCTTTCGGTGAGATCAGCGCGGCTGGTGACATCGTCACCGCCGGCGCGGCGGCGCTCGACAAGCGCGTGGCGGAGACCGCAGCGGCGGCCGGCATCGGCGGCATGGAGTTCTTCTACGGCATTCCGGGCACCATCGGCGGCGCGCTGCGCATGAACGCCGGCGCCAACGGCGGCGAGACCAAGGACGTGCTGCTGGAAGCCACCGGCATCGGCCGCGACGGCACCAGGCACACGTTCAGCAATGCCGACATGAAGTTCGTCTACCGCAACAGCGGCGTCGATCCCTCCATCATCTTCACCGCGGCGCGCTTCCGCGGCCGCATCACCGATGCCGAGACGATCCGCGCCCGCATGGCCGAGGTGCAGACGCATCGTGAGACCGCGCAGCCGATCCGCGAGAAGACCGGCGGTTCGACCTTCAAGAATCCGCGCGGCAACAGCGCCTGGAAGCTGATCGATGCGGCCGGCTGCCGCGGCCTCAAGGTCGGCGGCGCGCAGGTTTCGGAGATGCACTGCAATTTCCTGATCAACACTGGCACTGCCACCGGGCACGACATCGAGACGCTCGGCGAGACCGTGCGCGCGCGCGTGAAGCAGACGTCGGGGATCGAGCTGCACTGGGAAATCAAGCGGATCGGGAACAGCTGATGCAGGTCACCATTCTCTTCGGCGGCACCAACAAGGAGCGGCTGGTCTCGGTGGCGAGCGCGCAGGCGCTGCACCGCGCGCTGCCCGAGGCCGACCTCTGGTTCTGGGATGTCGACGACACCGTGCACACGGTGACGCCGGAAAAGCTGCTCAATCATACACGCCCGTTCGAGGTCGACTTCAAGCCCGACGGCAGCGGTCTCGCGCTTGCGGAGGCGCTCGACAAGGCCGCCGCGGATGCGCGCGTGCTGGTGCTCGGCCTGCATGGCGGCCGCGCCGAGAACGGTGAATTGCAGGCGATGTGCGAGTTGCGCGGCATCCCGTTCACCGGCTCCGGCTCGGCGTCGTCGCATCTGGCGTTCGACAAGCCGTCGGCCAAGCGCTTTGCCGCCATCGCCGGCGTGAACGTGCCGCAGGGCATCGCGCTCGACGATATCGAGCAGGCGTTCACCGCGCACGGCAGGCTGATCGCAAAACCCGCAAAGGACGGATCGAGCTACGGGCTGATCTTCGTCAACGCGCAGCAGGACATCGTCGCCGTCCGCAACGCCGCGAAGACCGAGGACTATCTGATCGAGCCGTTCGTTGCCGGCGTGGAGGCGACTTGCGGTGTGCTCGAGCAATCCGACGGAGCAGTGTTCGCGCTGCCGCCGATCGAAATCGTGCCGGCGGAGGGCGGCTTCGACTACACGGCCAAATACCTCCTGAAGTCGACGCAGGAGATCTGTCCCGGCCGCTTTGCGCCCGAAGTCAGCACCACGATCATGGATCATGCGCTGCGCGCCCACCGCGCACTGTCCTGCACCGGTTACTCCCGCAGCGATTTCATCGTGTCGCCAAAGGGGCCGGTGTACCTCGAGACCAACACGCTGCCGGGGCTTACGGCGGCATCGCTGTACCCGAAAGCGCTGAAGGCTCAGGGCATTGGCTTTGCCGATTTTCTCCGCGACCAGATCGAGCTGGCGTGCCGCCGGGCGTCAAAATAGGGGCGGGACCTGGCCGAGTCGGCCGAGAATGGAACCCGCCGCTGTTGCTAAAATACTAACGGGTTCGGGGCAAAGTACTCAGAGCGTTGATCAAAACATGCTCTGGCCCGAGTTCATTTACCGTTTGTTTACCAGGAAGCCCGAAGGTTAACGCTGGCGGCGCATGTAGCGCTTGGCTGCCGGGGCGTGAGCTGTCGCGGATTACCGCTTCGAGGATCGCAACCAGGGAACAGGGGGCCACTCTAATCCCACCGGTATCTGCTGAGACGTGACCTGTGCCGGGACCCGCGTGGGTTTGCGGGCACAACATGTGACGAGCTCGTGCAATGGACGGTGCAGGACGCCTCACCCGATCGCTGCGATCGCTGGGGCCTCAAGCTGACCTGAAGGCAGCCGCTATTGGAGCGGTGGTGCTGGCGCGCGAGTATGCCGGCGCCTGGCTGGCGAGGCGCCGCCAGCGTCCCGCGAAGAAGCCGCCGGTGGTGATCGACCGCGAGCCGCCCAACCGTTTCATCCTTCTGGTCGAGCGTTATCTGCCGCGCCGCGTCGGTGTGGTGGCCACATTCGCGATCCTGCTCGGCAGCGCCGGCCTCGGCATCGTCAAAGGCGGCCATGTCGATGAGTTCGTCACCGCGCTCAGCGATACCCGCAACGCGCTCGCCAATGCCGCGGGCTTCCGCATCACCACGGTCGGCATCAACGGCCGCAAGCAGCTGAGCCAGGACGAGGTGCTCGCGATCGGCGGCGTCAACGGCCGTTCGTCGCTGCTGTTCCTCGATGCCGAGACCGTGCGCGACCGTCTCAAGGCCAATCCCTGGATCGCCGACGCCACCATCCTGAAGCTCTATCCCGGCCGGCTGCAGATCGACATCGTCGAGCGCACCGCGTTCGCGCTGTGGCAGGAGAATGGCCGGCTCTCGGTCATTGCCGCCGACGGCGCGGTGCTCGAACCCTACGTCTCGCGCCGTTTCCTGAATTTGCCGCTGGTGGTGGGCAAGGGGGCCGACACGCGCGCGAAGGACTTCCTCGCGCTGCTCGACCGCTACCCGCAGGTTCGCGCCGTTACCAAGGCCGCGATCTTCGTCGGCGAGCGGCGCTGGAACCTGCGGCTGAAGGACGGTCTCGACATCCGCCTGCCCGAATACGACGTCGGCAACGCGCTTGCCGCGCTCTCCAAGCTCGACAAGGAGGAGCGGCTGTTCTCGCGCGATATCGTCGCCGTCGACATGCGCCTGCCCGACCGGCTGGTCGTGCAGCTGTCCGAGGAGGCCGGCAAGGCCCGCGACGAACTGTTCAAGGACAAGAAGACCAAGAAGAAAGCCGGTGACTCCGCATGACCGGCCTCGATCGCAACCTGACCCCAAAGACCCGCCCGATGCCGAAGCGCACCGCGTTGGTGGCTTCGCTCGACGTCGGCTCAAGCAAGATCGCCTGCATGATCGCGCGGCTGAAGCCGTCCCCGCCGAACGAGGCGCTGCGCGGCCGCACCCATGCGGTCGAGCTGATCGGCTACAGCCAGATCCAGTCGCGCGGCGTCAAGTCCGGCGCCGTGGTCGATCTCACCGAATGCGAGAAGGCGGTGCGCCATGCCGTGGCGCTCGCCGAGCGCATGGCCAAGGTCCGTGTCGAGTCCGTACTACTGTCGGTCTCGGGCGGCCGGCAGCATGGTCAACTCGTTGAAGCCGCTGCCGATATCCGCGGCGGCTCGGTCACGGCAGACGATATCAGCCGCGTCACCTCGGCCGGCATGCGCCACGCCACCGGCTCCGGCCGCACCGTGCTGCACGCACTGCCGGTCGGTTACGCGCTCGACGGCGTCAAGGGCATCCGCGATCCCAAGGGCATGGTGGCGCGGCAGTTCGGCGTCGACATGAACGTGGTGACGGGCGATGCGACCGTCGCCAAGAACTTGATGCTGGTGGTCGAGCGCTGCCATCTCAACGTCGAGGCGATGGCATCGAGTCCCTATGTCGCAGGTCTCTCGGTGCTGACCGACGACGAAGCCGATCTCGGCGCTGCCGTCGTCGAGATGGGCGCGGGCACCACCACAATCGCGACATATTCGGGCGGACGCTTCGTGCATGCGTCGGGATTTGCGCTCGGCGGGCAACACATCACGATGGATCTTGCGCGTGGCATCGGAGCGTGCATTGCGGATGCCGAGCGAATCAAGACTTTATACGGCACAGTGCTGACCGGCGGCTCGGACTCGCGCGAGCTGATGTCTGTGCCCGCCGCAGGCGACGACCGGGAGACGCCGCAAATCGTATCCCGCGCCACGATCGCGAATATTGTCCGGCATCGTGCCGAGGAGATTTTCGAAATGGTCCGTGACCGGCTCGCGGATTCCCCGTTTGCGGCAGAGCCGCGGGCGCGGGTCGTGCTGAGCGGCGGCGCCTCGCAGCTCACCGGCACCGTGGAGCTCGCCACCCGCATCCTGAACCGCGAGGTCCGGATCGGCCGTCCGCTCGGCTTCGGCCGCCTGCCGAACGAGGCGAAGGGCTCGTCGTTCGCGGTGCCGACGGGCCTGCTCGTCTATCCGCAATACGCTCATCTTGAACATGTCGAACCGCGGCGCACGCGGCAGCTCAGGACAGGGACTGACGGTTACTTCGGAAAGGTCGGACGATGGCTTCGCGAGGGCTTCTGATGACCGCACCCCGGCTCATTGCATTTTCACCAACTCCCGCGGCCTGCGGCCGGGGCGAACCCACGCGCGCGTAACGAGAGAGGCAACCATGGCACTCAATCTGACCCCCCCTGACATCAGCGAGCTGAAACCGCGCATCACCGTCTTCGGCGTCGGTGGCGCGGGTGGCAACGCCGTCAACAACATGATCACCGCCGGCCTGCAGGGCGTCGACTTCGTCGTCGCCAACACCGATGCGCAGGCGCTGACCATGTCAAAGGCGCAGCGCATCATCCAGATGGGCACCGCCGTCACCCAGGGTCTCGGCGCCGGCTCGCAGCCCGATGTCGGCGCCGCCGCGGCGCAGGAGGTCATCGACGAGCTGCGCGATCATCTCAGCGGCGCCAACATGGTGTTCGTCACCGCCGGCATGGGCGGCGGCACCGGCACCGGCGCCGCACCCGTGATCGCCAAGGCCGCGCGCGACATGGGCATCCTCACCGTCGGTGTGGTTACCAAGCCGTTCCACTTCGAAGGCCAGCGCCGCATGCGCACCGCCGAGTCCGGCATTGCCGAACTGCACAAGGTGGTCGACACGCTCTTGATCATCCCGAACCAGAACCTGTTCCGGGTCGCCAACGAGAAGACCACCTTCGCCGACGCCTTCGCGATGGCCGACCAGGTGCTCTATTCCGGCGTCGCCTGCATCACCGATTTGATGGTCAAGGAAGGTCTGATCAACCTCGACTTCGCCGACGTCCGCGCCGTGATGCGTGAGATGGGCAAGGCGATGATGGGCACCGGCGAGGCTACCGGCGAGAAGCGCGCGCTGACCGCGGCGGAAGCCGCGATCGCCAACCCGCTGATCGACGATTCCTCGATGAAGGGCGCTCGCGGCCTCCTGATCTCGATCACCGGTGGCAAGGACCTCACGCTGTTCGAGGTCGACGAAGCCGCAACCCGCATTCGCGAGGAAGTCGATCCCGACGCCAACATCATCGTCGGCGCCACCTTCGACGAGTCGCTCGACGGCATCATCCGCGTTTCGGTGGTTGCGACCGGCATAGAGCAGGCTGCAATCGCCCGCGCCCAGGCTCCGGCCGCGCCGGTGGCCGGCGGTTCGCCGGAGAGCCGGCTGGCCGACCTGACCGCGCGCCTGCGGGCCGACAATCAGCGCCTCGCCGATCGCGCCCAGAAGCTGGAACCGCCGACCGGCGTGACGGTGACCCCGATTGCCGCGCAGGCGCCCGCCGCCCCCGCGCAGCAGCGCCCGGCCGGCAATGTCGAGCGCGCCGCGCTCGCGGCGATCGCCGCCGCGGTCGCCCCGGACAGCACTCCGCCGATGCAGCAGGCTTCCTACGGCGACGTCACCGTGCGCCCGATCGCGCAGAAACCGAGCCTGTTCCCGGACCACGATGTGACCCAGGCCGAGCAGCACGAGCCGATGCCGCCTGAGACCTTCATCCCGCAGCCGGCGGAACGGTCCCCCGTCCGCACTCCCCGGATGCCGAAGTTCGAGGACCTGCCGATGCCGGCCCAGGCCGAGATCCGCCAGGCCAGCGGCGGCGAAGCCCAGGAGGAACATCCGCAGAAGACCCGGCTGTCGCTGCTGCAGCGCCTCGCCAATGTCGGCCTCGGCCGCCGCGACGAGGAGAGCGAGCCGCCCATCTCTGCGCGTTCCTTCGCCCCGGTGATGCCGCCGCTGCCCGACCGCAAGCAGGCCCGGAGCGTTGCCCAGCAGATCGCGGCGAACGAATCGCCGGTGTCGGAATATGCAAAGCGCCCGGCTCCGCAGGGATTGGACGCCCATGGCCGCCCCGCACCTGTTGCGCCGGCGCCACAGGGCGACGACCATCTTGATATCCCGGCCTTCCTGCGCCGGCAGGCAAACTGAAGTTTGTTACAACTTTGGCGACCAACGAGGCCCCGGCGGGAACCGCCGGGGCCTTCGTCTTTGGGCCAGACAGGGGTCTTCGGCGTCGAAACAAGCAACTGATTTTAAATGATTAATTATTCTTTCTGTGGTCAGGTGGCGGTCCTTGTGAGGCCCTGTGCGCTGCCGCAATTTGGTTAACCTTGGGCGTGAATGCGGCGGAGATGGGGTAACAATCCGTAAAGAAGCGTGAGTTGGCGCGGTTCGGGGCTCTGACTATGGTCTGCCGTGACTTGGGGAGCTCAAGCGAGTCGGCCTTGGGGAAATTGGCCTCTCGAATTGAGTGAAGTCGGGTAGTGGGCATTATCGAATGAAGTTCAGCCGTCAAACCACGCTTCGGTCGCAAGCCACCGTGACGGGCGTCGGCGTTCATTCTGGTCTTCCTGTCAATCTCACGCTGGGCCCTGCACCTGTCGATGCAGGCTTTATTTTTGTCCGCACCGGACTCGATGGTGCCGACCGCGAAATTCAGGCCACCGCCGACGCCGTGATCGCAACCGACTTTGCGACGGTGCTGGGTGACCGCGAGGGGCCGCTGGTTTCAACCGCCGAGCATGTGCTGGCCGCGCTGCGCGGCATGGGCGTCGACAACGCGACCATCGAGGTCGATGGCTCCGAAGTTCCGATCATGGACGGCAGCGCTGCGCCCTTCGTCGCCGCGATCGAGCAAGCCGGCATCGTCACCCAGCCCGCCATCCGCCGCTTTATCCAGGTGCTGAAGCCGGTGCAGGTCAAGATCGGCGAATCCGTCGGTGAGCTGCGTCCGTTTGCCGGCGGGTTCCGCGCCGAAGTCGAGATCGATTTCACCAACCCGGTGATCGGCCGCCAGACCTTCTCCTTCGACCTGTCGCCGGAAGGTTTCCGCCGCGAAGTCGCCCGGGCCCGTACCTTCGGCTGCATGAACGACGTGGCGAAGCTGTGGGGTGCGGGCTTTGCGCTCGGCGCCAGCTTCGACAACACCGTGGTGTTCGACGACACCCGCCTCCTCAACACCGAGGGCCTGCGCTACGCCAACGAGTGCGCTCGCCACAAGGTTCTCGATGTGATCGGCGATCTGTCGCTGGCCGGCCTGCCGCTGCTCGGCATCTATCGTTCGAAGCGCGGCGGTCACAAGCTCAACCATGCGGTGCTCAAGGCGCTGCTGGCCGACCGCAGCGCCTGGCGCGTGGTCGAGGCAGAGACCGCACGGCGCCCCGCGCGCAGCCACGTCGAAGCCGGCGCCGGCACGGTGGGCGGCCTGGTCGCCCCGGCCTACGGCCCGGACGTGTCCTGATCCGTCGCCACCGAAGCGCTCTGTCCCGATTTCCGTAGTATCCACAGCAGGGTGGCGGCTGGGCCGGCCGCCTTATTCCGGGCGAAATGGCGACGTAGTCGATTGGGCAACGACTGTTTTTCGGCTAAACCGGCCTGCGGTTGCTCGATACGCAGCCAATGGCACGGACTATATTGCGTCCATGATCGCGGTTCATGGATGGAGTGGGCTCCGCCGTTAACCGCATCAAAGGCGTCAGGTCTTATACTTCATGTCGGCAACGCGTATGACGCTCGAACCACGCCACCTTTTTGACGTCCCCGGCCTTTCGCGGGCAGCGCGCGCGCTGCGCTTCGCGGCGGGCCTGATCGTGCTGGCGCTGCCGCTCTCAGGCTGCGGCACCGGTGCGCTGTGGGACAAGTTCATGGCCAAGGACGACACGTTCGTCGATGAGCCCGCGGACAAGCTCTACAATGAGGGCTTGTACATGATGAACGAGAAGAAGGACACCAAGGCCGCCACCAAGAAGTTCGAGGAAGTCGACCGCCAGCATCCCTATTCGGACTGGGCGCGCAAGTCGCTGCTGATGTCGGCCTATGCCGCCTACCAGGGCGGCGACTATGACGGCTGTATCGGTTCGGCGACCCGCTACGTCACGCTGCATCCGGGCAGCCCGGACGCGGCCTATGCCCAGTACCTGATCGCGGCCTCGCATTACGACCAGATCCCGGACATCTCTCGCGATCAGGGCCGCACCGAGAAGGCGATCGCGGCGCTGGAAGAGGTGGTGCGCAAATATCCGACCTCGGAATACGCGACCTCCGCCAAGGCCAAGCTGCAGGCCGCGCGCGATCAACTCGCCGGCAAGGAAATGTCGGTCGGGCGCTACTACATGCAGAAGCGCGACTTCACCGCGGCGATCAACCGCTTCAAGACCGTAGTCACGCAGTATCAGACCACGCGCCATGTCGAGGAGGCGCTGTTCCGCCTCACCGAGGCCTATATGGCGATCGGCATCGCCGGCGAGGCGCAGACCGCCGCCGCCGTGCTCGGCCACAATTTTCCTGACAGCCGCTGGTACAAGGACGCCTATAATCTAGTAAAGTCCGGCGGTCTCGAGCCGAGCGAGAATCAGGGTTCCTGGATCAGCAGGACCTTCAAGAAGATAGGCCTCGGCTAGGAATTGTCCTCGCATGCTGGCGCGTCTGTCGATCCGTGACATCGTCCTGATCGAACGGCTCGATATCGAATTCTCCCGTGGCCTTGCGGTGCTGACCGGCGAAACCGGCGCCGGCAAATCCATCCTGCTCGACGCCTTCGCGCTGGCGCTCGGCGGCCGCGGCGACGCGACGCTGGTGCGCCACGGCGCAGAGCAGGGGCAGGTCACCGCCGTCTTCGACGTGCCGAAGGGGCACCCGGCGGCGAAGATCCTCGCCGAGAACGGCCTCGACGATAACGGCGAGATGATTCTGCGCCGCGTCCAGCTCGCCGACGGCCGCACCCGGGCCTTCATCAACGACCAGGCGATCAGCGTGCAGACCCTCAAGGCGGTCGGCGCGGTTCTGGTCGAGATCCACGGCCAGCACGACGAACGCGCGCTGGTCGACGCGGCCACCCATCGCCAGCTGCTCGACGCCTTTGCCGGGCTCGAGAAGGACGTCGCGGCGGTGGAAGCGCTGTGGGATGTCAGGCGCACCGCCAACGTCGATCTCGATGCACACCGCGCCGCCATGGAGCGCGCCGCCCGCGAGGCCGACTATCTGCGCCACGCCTCGCAGGAGCTGAAGGCGCTGGCGCCGAAGGAGGGCGAGGAGACCGAGCTCGCGGGGCGCCGCACCACCATGATGCAGGGCGAGAAGATCGCGACCGATTTGCGGGAGGCGCAGGAGGCGATCGGCGGCTCGCATTCGCCGGTGGCCTCGCTGTCGGCCGCAGTGCGGCGGCTGGAGCGCCGCGCCGCCAATGCCCCCGCGCTGATCGAGCCCGCGGTGAAGGCGATCGACGCTGCGATCAATGCGCTGGAGGAAGCCGACCAGCATCTCAACGCCGCGCTGGCCGCGACCGATTTCGATCCTGCCGAGCTCGAGCGTATCGAGGAGCGGCTGTTCGCGCTGCGCGCCGCCTCGCGCAAATATTCGACGCCGGTCGATCTGCTGGCTGCGCTGGCCACCCAATATGCGGGTGACGTCGCACTGATCGACGCCGGCGCCGACCGGTTGAAGAAGCTGGAGGCGGCCGCCCGGGAGGCCGACCAGCGTTACGGCGCGGCGGCGGCCAAGCTGTCGGCGGCCCGGATCAAGTCGGCCGAGAAGCTCAACAAGGCCGTCAATGCCGAGCTGGCGCCGCTCAAGCTCGAGCGTGCCAAATTCATGACCCAGGTCGAGGCCGATGCGGCCTCGCCCGGGCCGCAAGGCATCGACCGCGTCGAGTTCTGGGTACAGACCAATCCGGGCACCAGGCCGGGACCGATGATGAAAGTCGCCTCCGGCGGCGAGCTGTCGCGCTTCCTGCTGGCGCTGAAGGTCGTGCTGGCCGATCGCGGCTCGGCGCCGACGCTGGTGTTCGACGAGATCGATACCGGCGTCGGCGGTGCGGTGGCCGATGCGATCGGCTCCCGCCTGGCGCGCCTCGCCGGCAAGGTGCAGGTGATGGCGGTGACGCACGCGCCACAAGTCGCAGCCCGTGCCAGCCAGCATTTGCTCATCTCCAAGGACGCCCTCGACCGTGGCAAGCGCGTCGCCACCCGCGTCAACGCGCTGGCCGCCGACCACCGCCGCGAAGAGATCGCGCGCATGCTGGCCGGTGCCGAGATCACGGCGGAGGCGAGGGCCGCGGCGGAGCGGCTGCTGCGGGCGGCGAGCTAGCTCCGCCATGGCCACCAAGACGAAGAAAGCGCTGGTCGACGTCGGCGAGCTCACCAAGGCCCAGGCCAAGGTCGAGCTGACGCGGCTGGCGCTCGAGCTGGAAGGTCACGACAAGCGCTACTACCAGGACGACGCGCCCAGCGTCACCGATGCCGAATACGACGCGCTGCGGCAGCGCTATAACGCGATCGAGAAGCGCTTTCCGGAATTCGTCACCGCGCAGTCGCCGTCGCAGAAGGTCGGCGCAGCGCCGTCCGGGCGCTTCAGGAAAGTTCGCCATTCGCTGCCGATGCTGTCGCTCGACAATGCGTTCGCAGAGGAGGACGTGGTCGATTTCGTCGGCCGCATCGCGCGCTTTCTGAAGCTGCCCGACGACAAGATCGATTTCTCGGCCGAGCCGAAGATCGACGGGCTCTCGATGTCGCTGCGCTATGAGGGCGGCGAGCTCGTCACCGCCGCCACGCGCGGCAACGGCGCCGAGGGCGAGGACGTCACCGCCAATATCCGCACGCTCGAGGATGTGCCGCAAAAGCTGAAGGGCCGCAACATCCCTGATATCTGCGAGGTGCGCGGTGAAGTCTACATGACCAAGAAGGCCTTCCTCGCGCTCAACGAGCGGCAGAAGGCGGCAGGCGACACCATCTTTGCCAATCCGCGCAACTCGGCGGCAGGCTCGCTGCGGCAGAAGGATCCTAGCATCACCGCCTCGCGGCCACTCGGCTTCTTCGCCTATGCCTGGGGCCAGATGAGTGCGCTGCCGGAGGGCACCCAGAGCGGCATGATCCACTGGTTCGAGCGCTGCGGCTTCAAGACCAATCCGTTGACCAAATTATGCCACTCGGTCGAGGAGCTGATCGCGTTCCATCGCAAGATCGAAGAGCAGCGCGCCGAGCTCGACTATGACATCGACGGCGTCGTCTACAAGGTCGACCGCATCGACTGGCAGGAGCGGCTCGGCTTCGTGTCGCGTACGCCGCGCTGGGCGATCGCGCACAAATTCCCGGCCGAGCGTGCCATGACCGTGCTGCGCGACATCGAGATCCAGGTCGGGCGCACCGGCTCGTTCACCCCGGTCGGCAAGCTCGAGCCGGTCGGCGTCGGCGGCGTCATCGTGCAGAACGTCACGCTGCACAATGAGGACTACATCAAGGGCATCGGCAACAAGGGCGAGGTGCTGCGCGAGGGCCGCGACATCAGGATCGGCGACACAGTCGTGATCCAGCGCGCCGGCGACGTGATTCCGCAGGTGGTCGACGTCATCATCGACAAGCGGCCGAAGAGCGCCAAGGAATTTCACTTTCCCAAGAAATGCCCATGCCCGCTGCACACCGACGTGGTGCGCGAGGAGACCGCGACCGGCGAGGAAGGTTCGCGGCTGCGCTGCAGCGGCGAGTTCGCCTGTCCCTACCAGAAGATCGAGCACCTGATCCTGTTCGTGTCGCGCCGCGCCTTCGACATCGACGGCCTCGGCCAGAAGCAGCTGCAGTACTTCTTCGACGAGGGCTGGGTGAAGGAGCCCGCCGACATCTTCACGCTGCCCAAGCGCAACGCCAAGCTGAAGCTGGAGGAGATCGAGGGCTACGGCGAGACCTCGGTGCGCAACCTGTTCGCCGCGATCGACAGCCGCCGCAAGATCGGGCTGGAGCGATTCATCTACGCGCTCGGCATGCGCCATGTCGGCGAGACCACTGCGCTGGCGCTGGCCCGCGGCTACGGTTCGTGGGATGCGTTCCACGACGCTTGCCTCAAGGTCGCCAAGGGCGACGAGGAGGCGATTGCCGAGATGGATGCGCTCGACCAGATCGGCGACACTGTGATCAAGAGCATCGCAGACTATTTCGGCGAGAGCCACAATCGCGGCATCGTCGAACGGCTGACTGCGGAGCTCGACGAGATCGTCGACGCCGAGAAGCCGAAGAGCAATTCGGCGGTCGCCGGCAAGACCGTGGTGTTCACGGGATCGCTGGAGAAGATGACGCGCGACGAGGCCAAGGCCACCGCCGAGCGGCTGGGCGCCAAGGCGGCCGGCTCGGTGTCGAAGAAGACCGATTATGTCGTCGCGGGGCCGGGCGCCGGCTCGAAGCTCGCGGAAGCCCAGAAGCACGGCGTCACGGTGCTGACCGAGGACGAGTGGCTGAAGCTGATCGGGGAGTGAGGGCACGCGGGACGACCCGCCGCTCACATCATCCCGCTCTCTTCCTCCTCCGCCTTCTCGATCAGTTCCTCGCTCACCACCAGTTTCCGCCGCGGCACGATGAAGATCATCGTGGCGGCGCAGGCGAGCGAGATCGCTGATATCGCCGCCATCAGCGGCAGCGTCGAGGTGGAGTGGCCGCCGAGATAGGCGCCGAACTGCGAGATCAGTGCGCCGATGCCCTGCTGCAGGAAACCCATCGCGCCCGAGGCGGTGCCGGCGGCTTCGGGGCGGACGCTGATGGCGCCGGCTGCGGAGTTGGCCATCACGAAGGCGTTGGCGACCATCACGATCATCTGGGTGCCGAACAGCCAGAGCGGCGCCTGGTTCAGCCCGAAGATGCTCCAGGTCAGGTTCAGGAGGCTGCCGCCGACCTGCAGCGCGAGGCCGAACCATATCAGCTTCTCCAGCGAGTGGCGCGGCGCGAACCGCACGCACAGGAGATTGCCGACGAAGTAGCCGAAGCCGGTCATCGCGAACCACGCGCCGTATTCGGCGCTGGTCCGGCCCATTTGCGTCACCACGATGTAGGGACCGCCGCCGGCAAAGGCGAAGATGATCTGCGAGGCCAGCACCTGGCACAGCAGATAGCCGACGAAGGCGCGGTTCGTCATCAGTCTGCCGAGGTCGCCGCGAAAGCTCGACGTGTCGGCCCGATCACGCCTGGTTTCCGGCAGTGCCAGCGCGATGAAGATCGCAGTGATCAGCGACGCCGCGGTGATGAAATAGAGGATGGCGCGCCAGCCGAACGTGGTCTCCAGCAGGCCGCCGGTGAGCGGGCTGACCATCTGCGCGATCATCAGCGCGGCGACCACGAGGCTGATCATGGCGCCGACCCGCTCGCGAGGATAGAGATCGCGGATGATGGCGCGGCTTATCACCATGCCGCTGGCGCCGCCGAGCGCCTGGAAGAACCGCGCCGCGATCAGCTGCGGCAGCGTCTCGGCGAATACCGAGCCGATGCCCGCAGCCACCATCAGGCCAAGGCCGGCGAGCAGCACCGGGCGGCGCCCGAACCGGTCGGACAGCGGCCCCATGATCAGCTGTGACAGCGCGATGCCGACCATGTAGAGCGACACCGTCATCTGCGCGATCGAGATGTCGCGGCCGAACGTCGTGGCGAGCACCGGCAGCGCCGGCACCAGCATGTAGAGCGAGATCGGCGCCACGCCCGTCATCACGACGAGCATCAGCAGCATGACCTTCGATGTCGCGATGTTGTCTGTGGCCGCGTCGGGCGGCTTGCCCATCACGCCGTGCATTCAGGTCCGGTCCAGTGTTGTGAATCGACTGTAGCGATCCCGGCTGCGCGGAATACGGGTGTTTCGGCATGCGCCCATGCCGAAACCGAAAGGCGAGGCGGAAATTTCGTCTCGCGCAACAAGCCCCACTGTCGTCCTCCGCGTAAGCGGGGGACCCAGTATTTCAGAGGCAGTCGTTGTTGAGCCGATAGGTCCCGGCGTACTGGATCCCCCGCATGCGCGGGGGATGACGCCGAGTGTGTGGATGCTTGTGCGTGCTATGCCTTCAACTCCGCCGTCGCGTCATCCAGCCACAGCTTCGTGGCGTCGTCGTCGAGCTGCGGCCGCACCGTCCGATTCACGCGCGCGTGGTAGTCGTTGAGCCATGCCAGTTCGCCTTCGCTCAGCATGCTGACATCGATCAGGCGGCGGTCGATCGGCGCCAGCGTCAGCGTCTCGAAGGCGTTGACCGGCTTCTCCGCGCCTTTGATGTCGGTGCCGATCACGAGCTCGAGGTTCTCGATCCGGATGCCGTAGGCGTCGGTCTTGTAGTAGCCGGGCTCGTTGGACAGGATCATGCCGCGCTTCAGCGGCGTGGTGCCGAGTTTTGAAATGCGCGCCGGCCCCTCGTGCACGCTGAGATAGCTGCCGACGCCGTGGCCGGTGCCGTGCTCGAAATCGATGCCGGCCTGCCAGAGATATTGCCGCGCCAGCGTGTCGAGCTGGGCGCCGGTGGTGCCGTCGGGGAAGATCGCGCGGGCGATCGCGATGTGGCCGCGCAGCACGCGGGTGAAGCGGTCGCGCATCTCCTCGGTCGGCGTGCCGATCGCGATGGTGCGTGTGACGTCGGTGGTGCCGTCCTCATATTGCGCGCCGGAATCGATCAGCAGCAGATCGCCGGGCTCGATGCGCCGGTTGCTTTTGCGCGTGACGCGGTAGTGCACGATGGCGCCGTTCGGTCCGGTGCCGGAAATGGTCGGGAACGAGACGTCCTTCAGCGCGCCGGTGTCGCGGCGGAAGCTCTCCAGCGCCTCGACGGCATCGATCTCGGTCAGCTTGCCCGACGGCGCTTCGCGGTCGACCCAGGCGAGGAAGCGCGTCAGTGCCACCGCGTCGCGCTGGTGTGCGATGCGCGTGCCCTCGATCTCGGTGATGTTCTTCACCGCCTTCAAGAGACTGACCGGATCGTTGCCGCGCACCGGCTTGCCGCCGGCGCCTGCGATCAGGCGGCTTAGTGCGTCGGCCGCGGTGGCGCTGTCGAGCGCGATCGAAGCGCCGCGCCTGGCGAGCTCGGTGAGTTTCGGCGCCAGTGCCGCCGGCTCCTCGACATCGGCCGACTGCTCGAGGTGGTCGTGCGTCGAGTTCGACAGCTTGCGGTGGTCGATGAACACCACGGGCCGGCCGTCCTTCGGCACCAGCGCGTAGGATAGCGGCAACGGCGTATGCGAGACATCCGCGCCGCGGATGTTGAAGGTCCAGGCCACCGCGTGGCTGTCGGACAGCACCAGCGCATCGACGCCGAGCTTGCTGATCTCGAGCCGGATCCGCTTCAGCTTCTCCGCCTCGATCTCGCCGGAATACTGCGCACCGTGGATCGTGACCGGGCCGAGCGGCGGAGCCGGCCGTTCCGTCCAGACCGCATCGATGGGGTTGCCGTCGACCGCGACCAGCTCGGCGCCGGCTTTGGCACAGGCCGCGGCCAGCCGCTCGGCTGCCGCAGATGTGTGCAGCCACGGATCAAATCCGAGGCGGTCGCCGGCGCCGAGATGCCGCGTCAGCCAATGCTCCGGCGGCGGTTCGACCAGCGGCTCGATCTCCCAGGCCTTGCGGTCGACCTGCTTGCCAGCCTGCAGGGTGTAGCGGCCGTCGACGAAAACCGCGGCTTCCTTCGTCAGCACGATCGCAAGCCCTGCTGATCCGGTGAAGCCGGTCAGCCAGGCGAGCCGTTCTTCCGACGCCGCGACATATTCATTCTGCTGCTGGTCGGCGCGCGGAACCACGAAACCGGTCAGCTTGCGGCGCGCCAGCTCCTCGCGCAAGGCGCTGAGGCGCGCGGTTAGCGCGACGCCGCTCTCGGGTTCCTCGAAGGTCTGGAAATGGGCTTCGAACATCGCCTTCGCACTCTCTTTCGGTGGATCGCGTCAGACGCCGCGCTCCGGTTGGTCCGGATCAACGCGGCCAGCACGATCACATTTTGGCATAACTTATGCTTGAATCGTGGCACCAACACCAGAAATGACGGAACGGCTTGACGCGCAAGCGGTTCGTCAAAACGTAACGGGAGCGCCCAGGAGTGTCTCAACTCAATGCCGAGGAGATGCACCATGCCGGCCTTCAGCTTTGAGAAGATTTCGCCGCCGGTCCGCCGCGGCCCGATCGCACCGATCGAACAGAAGCAGCGCGGCGTGATCGTCCAGATGCTGGACCGTTTCGTCGAGGCCCGCATCAGGCGCACGCTGAAGCGCGACAAGCCGGCCGACATCAGCCGCGACCCGCCAGCCTCCAAATAGCCGATTGCCGTCACCCGTCGAGATCGGACGCCTTTATCGCGGGCGCGGCGTTGGTGGGCTTCGTCAGTTACTCGATCGCCATCACCTTGCAGCAGAACGTGCAGTCGCCGCACTGTCTGCCGCTTGCGGTCATTGCATCCTGCGCAGCAACAAGCTGCTCCAGCCCTCGATCCTGAGATGCCGGAGCGGCACCAACCCGCGGGCGCGGTAGGCAGCGATCACCGCCGGTGCCTGGTGGGTCAGGAGACCTGAGAGAATGACTTGCGCCGACGAAGCAAGGTGCCGCGCCATCGGTCCGGCCAGCTGCCGGAGCGGGTTGGCCAGGATGTTGGCGAGCACCAGATCGAACGGGCCGTCCTCGGCAAAGCGCGGCGCGGCAAAGCCGGTGGCGCGGATCACGTCGACCAGATGCCCCGATCCGTTCAGCCGTGCGTTTTCGTCGGCAACCTGCACCGAGGGTGGATCGATGTCGCTCGCCAGCACCCGGCCATGCAGCGCTTTGGCAGCGGCGATCGCCAGCACGCCGGTGCCGGTGCCGAGATCGAGCACGCGGCGGGGCTGGTAGGCCTTCAGCACGTGGTCGAGCAGCAGCAGGCAGCCGCGGGTGGTGCCGTGATGGCCGGTACCGAAGGCGAGCGCCGCCTCGATTTCAATGCCGAGCTTATTGGGCGGTATCCTGTGCCGGTCGTGCCGTCCGTGGACGACGAACCGCCCGGCCGGGACCGGAACCAGGTCCTCCAGGCTCGCCTTCACCCAATCCTTCGCCTCGACGCAGTCGAAGATCAGATTGTCTGCGACGTTCTGTCGCACGAACTGTCCGACAAGGTTTCGAAGCAATTCCTTGTCCGGCGGCTCGGCAAAATGGACCGTGACATCCCAGCGGCCATCCGGCCGCTCGAAGGCAGCGAAGGCGGCCTGATCCTCGAAAAACGTCTCGGAAAGCGCGTCGATGACGCGTTTTGCCGTCGATTCATCCGGAAGGGTGATGCTGGCGCGATGTGTCGAGGGGGTCATTGCCTGCCGGTAGGGCGGTTTTGGCTAAAATTTCAACTTTGATTCAGTCGATTATCGCGAAAATTGACCCCTGCTCCGTAAAATCAACCTTAGATTTTGCCGTACTATTACGGTTCCGGAACCGGAACTGATCCGGCGTCCCATGCGAACCAAAGGGCAGGGCTTATCATGAAGGCTATTTTCGTTAGGTTTTTGCAGGACGAATCCGGCGCCACCGCGATCGAATACGGCTTGATCGCCGCGGGCATCGCTATCGCCATCATCGCCGCGGTCAACGGCGTCGGCACCGCGCTGAGCGGCAAGTTCGATACGATCAGCAGCTCGCTGAAATAAACAGACCACCAGGCGGCGTTCTCGGAGCACCGGGCGACCTTGTCGCTCGGTGTTTTTCTTTTGGCTGGCCGCCGATTGTTCAGTGGATGTCCACAAAACCATCCCGGCGTCTATCAACCGCTTGTCGACAATTTGTCGATCGAGTTGTCCGCCCGCGCTGCACGGCATTCAAGGCGCGTTGTCCCGCAGGAATCCGGTAGTGTCTCAGTTTGAATTCACAGGGTCTTCCCCAGAGCCTTCCACAGCCCGCTTCCTGTAGGGACCGCGCAAACCGGGCGCAGTCCGCTTGTCGATCAGCGTCACGGCATCTTCCATCTTCATGACGTGATCGACCAAGCCCGACGCCATCGCCGGGGTAGCGCCAAGCGTCTTATGAACTCGGCAGAAGTTGTAGAAGAAGAAGTACAGCGCCAGCGCGTGGCAATGGTTCTCGAACTTCTTTGAGAAGGCATTGGTCAGGCGGGTGAACCGGCGCATGGACATGCGCATGGTGAGGTTCTGGCGCTCGGCAAATGACGTGTTGATGAGGTTCGGGTCCGGGTTGCCCATGATGGGGTTCTTGATCGCACCAATGCACTTGGGCGGGCTATAGCGGCCGGGACCGGCGTAGTCCGTCGCGAAAATCTTGTTCAGCATCGCGTAGTCGGCATCAAAGCCCGCGTCCAAGACGGCCTTCAAATAGGCCTTGTGGCCGTCCGTGGTGAGCTGGACGCGGTTGGCAAGTCGCGCCTTCAGGTCATGCATGAAGGCCGTTCCAGTACGCGCGCCACGGTCGCCAACGTGCCAGGAAACGATCAGCTTGGAGTCGGCATCAATCGCCGTCCACGTCCACACGTCGCCAGCATCGTCCGGAGCGGACTTGGCGAACTTGACGTTCTTGGCCTTCGCATAGCTGAACGACCAGATTTCATCGCACTGGACAGCCTTGGAGGGCACGTTACGCACGGTCGCGTCGTGGAAGGCCGCACAAGCCTCCCCGGCGTCCACCAGCAACTTCGTTACCGTATTGATCGACACGCCGGTAACTCGGCTGATCGACCGCATGCTGCTGCCCTCGCAGAGCATCGAGAGGATTTGGACGCGGGTTTCGACCGAAAGCCTGTTCATGCGTCGATCTGACCAAAAAAATCCGATTTTGTCAAGCATAAAGTTCATTTTAAGCCATTGCATTAAACGGCCTTGAACTATATAAGAATCAATGTCATACGGCGCGGATGGATATTGTGTTCGCAGACCCAATATTGGCGCTGATTGAGACGGAAGACGCGGGTCAAACGCGGCTTCCTGTCCCCGTCATCAAGTCCGCTAGGCGGAAATTAACCCTTATTCGTGCCGCGCCAGATGATCGTGCACTGAGGAACTGGAAAAGCTTGCACTACGAAAAACTGAAGGGGGATCGTGATGGCTATCGGTCAGTTCGGGTCAATGAGAAGTACCGGATCGTATTCTCACTCGATGAAACGACTAGGCCGCCCACCGTCACGATAATCGCTGTTGAGGATTATCACTGATGGCACACATCAAAATCGCGTCCGTGGACCATCCCGGCACATTCATTACGGAGGAGCTTGAGGCCCGTGGTTGGTCTCAGGTCGATCTGGCGTACATCCTTGGAATGTCGGTGCAGCAGCTCAACCCGCTTCTCACCGGCAAGGCCAATATCACCCCGGACTTGGCTGCCGCGCTGGGTGACGCCTTCGACATGCCCGCTGAGTTTTTCGCGAACTTGCAGAAGCTCTATGAACTGAATCGGGTCAAACCCGTCGATCCGGGCGTGCGCACGCGCGCATCATGGGTATCGCATTTCCCAGTTCGGGAAATGATAAAGCGTGGATGGATCGAAGACACCGAGCCTAGTCTGCTTGATCTGCAAATGCTCCGGTTCTTCGGCAAGAACCGCGTGGAAGACATCCCATTTGTCGGCGCCGGTCAAATCGTGGCTCATGCCGCTAAAAAGAGCAGCGGATACGAGAACACGACAGCCATACAATACGCTTGGCTGCATCGGGTAATGACGATCGCAAAGATGCAGGAAGCCCCGCTCTATTCGGAGGATGCTCTTCGAAAGGCTTTGGTGCGCATCAAGGCGCATTTGCAGGACAAGGACGATTTAAAACATATTCCGAGTATCTTGCTATCTTGTGGCGTCCGGTTTGCGCTGGTTGAAGCTCTGCCCAAATCAAAAATCGATGGCGTATGCGTTTGGGTTGATGGCCAGCCCGCTATCGGGATGACCACACGTCTAGACCGCTTCGACAATTTCGCTTTCGTGCTGCGCCATGAGCTTGAGCACGTCTTACAGGGCGACGGCCGAGAGGAGTCGTTTGCACCGGTGGACGAAATAGATGCCACTCATTTTGACGACAGCGCCGATAAGCCGGATGAGGAAAGACGGGCGGATGAAGCCGCAGTAGAATTTTGTATCCCAAAAGCGCAGTTGAATTCGTTTTTGGCCCGAAAGGGCGCGTTCATCTCCGAGCAGGACGTGATCGCGTTCGCCGCTCGCTTGGCAATCCACCCGGCGATTGTGGTTGGGCAGATTCAGCACAAGCGACAGAACTACGCTTGGCTTCGAAAGTACCAAGACAGCATCCGAAGCCACTTGATGGACTGGGAATTCGTGGATGGTTGGGGGCGACTGGTCCCGACCGGACTATAGGAGGCCAGAATGGCTAACTTCGACGATCAATTGCTGCGTGCATGGGATGAGTGGGAAGAAATCACTGGCGAGGCCGCCAATGATCCGGACGACTTTATAACCTGGGCCGTTGAAAATAGGCGGCTCGCGCCACGCCCGCAGGACGTGCGCAAATTTCTGCGAAAGCAGGTCTCACGGGTTTTGAGGCAAGCCACCCGCACTGATGAAGCAGGATTCTCATACAGAGCCAAGCAGTGCGTTATGCTCTTGGAGGACGACGGGCGTCAGCATCGCTTATGGTTTGATACTGACAAGGGCGGAACCCCGAACCTGCGGCAGAAGGCAACACGTCAGCGGCGGGATGGCATTGCGAGCGATGTCTACCGCGCCATCTGCGACATGGAGCACATGAACAAGGTGTTCCCCGACGACCCGCAACTATCTTTCTTCCTTGATTTTGCGGATGACGTTGCCGAGCGGCGGGCGGCCGATCTATTGAATAGGGATAGCGAAGACGATCAGGATGAGGCGGCTTAATGCCCCGTGGACCAAAGGGAGAGAAACGCCCCGGCGACGTGATCGGAGCCGCCATCATGGTTGGCCGGATCGCCACCGGAGAGATTGAAGAACCGGCCGGGAAGGCCCCTAAGCGCGCTAAGGGCGGCCGAAAGGGTGCCAAGGTTCGCGCACGGGCGCTCTCCCCTCAAGAGCGGTCAGAGATCGCCAGAGCTGCGGCAGCGGCCCGGTGGAAGAAAGGGTAGCTGTAAAACCGGCAGGGCGACGGCTATGGCCACCTTGGACGAAATGATTGCGCTGGCGGAAAAGCACGTTGAGAACGGTCGCCGGATCGTGGCCAAGCAGCGTGAGCGGGTTGAAAGCGGCAATAGCTACAACATCGCTCAGGCTCGGGAACTGCTGGAGCACTTCGAGCGGACGCTAGCGATATTCGAAAGCGATCTGAAACGGCTCTTGGATCAGCGAAATTCAAACTGAGACACTACCAGGAATCCGGCGGCTTATCCACGACTGATCCACCGCTTCTGCACAAAGCTGTCCACGGGCTTGCGCGTCACCCGAACAGCGCGCGATGGTCGGCAAGGATCGTGCGCGCGGCATTGTGGCCGGGAGCGCCGGTGACGCCGCCGCCGGGATGGGCGCCCGAGCCGCAATGGTAGAGGCCCCTCAAGGGGCCGCGGTAGTCGGCATGACCGAGCATCGGCCGTGCCGAGAACAACTGGTTCAGCGTCAGCGCGCCGTGGAAGATGTCGCCGCCGACGAGGCCGAACTGCCGCTCGAGGTCGAGCGGGGACAGGATCTGGCGGCCGATCACGCTGCCGGCAAAGCCGGGCGCGTAGCGGTCGACGGTCGCGATCATGAGGTCGGCGACTTCATCGCGATGGTCGTCCCAGGATTTGCCGTCAGGCAGTTGCGGCGCGACGTGCTGGCAGAACAGGCTGGCAACATGCCGATCGGGCGGGCTCAGGCTGTCGTCGAGCGTCGACGGGATCAGCATCTCGACAACAGGCGCACGGCTCCAGCCGAACTCGCACGCATCGCGCCAAGCGCGGTCCATGTAGCCGAGGCTGGGCGCGATGATGATGCCGGCGGTGAGATGATCGCCGTCGCCCGGCAATGCGGTGAACGAGGGCAGGGCGCTGAGCGCGACGTTCATCCTGAAGGTGCCGGAGCCGTTGCGCCAGCGCGCGATGCGCGCGCGGAAGTCCGCCGCCAGCGCGCCATCAGGCACGAGGCGGGTGTACAGCAGTTTTGGATTGACGTTCGATGCGACATATTTGGCGCGGATGATTTCGCCATTGTCGAGCACGACGCCGCAGGCGCGATCCTTCTCGACGATCACCTCGCGCACGCCGGCATCGGTCGCGATCTCGGCGCCGTGGCTCCGCGCCGCCTGGGCCATCGCCTGTGTGATCGCGCCCATGCCGCCGATGGCGTGGCCCCAGACGCCCTTCTTGCCGTTCACCTCGCCGAAGGCATGATGCAGCATCACATAGGCCGAGCCGGCGGCGTAGGGGCTGGCATAATTGCCGACGATGGCGTCGAAGCCGAACAGTGCCTTGACGAGGTCGCTCTCGAACCGCTCGTCGAGCATCTCGCCGGCCGAGCGCGTGAACAGGTCGAGCAGGTTGCGCTGCTGCTCCAGCGACAGCCGCCGCAGGATGTTGGCGGTGCCGAGCGCGTTGAATGCCTCGCTCACGGCACCGAGGCCAAAGCCCTCGACGACGTTCGGCGGCGCGCGCAGCACGAACTGGCGCAGCACATCGGCGATGGCTTCGAGTTCCGCCGAGAATGCGCCTATGGTTTCGGCGTCGCGCTGGCTCAATCGAGCGACCGAATCCGCGGTACGGCCTTCGCCGGTCAAGAGGTAGCTGCCGTCCGGCGCCGGCAGGAAATTCTGGGCGCGGCGTTCGACGATCTTGAGCCCGTGCTCGGCAAGTTTCAGGTCAGACACAATCTGCGGGTTGAGCAGGCTCACCGTGTAGGCGGCGACCGAATTGCGGAAGCCGGGAACGAATTCCTCGGTGACGGCGGCGCCGCCGACCACCTTGCGGCGTTCCACGACCCTCACGCGCAGCCCCGCCATCGCGAGATAGGCCGCGCAGGTGAGGCCGTTATGCCCCGCACCAATGATGACGACGTCGGTTTCGTTCATGTCGGCTTCAACAGGGAATGGCTACATCATGCTCAAAATGATCCAGCGTGCTGTCGCGCCGCAGCGGCGCTGCGTCAAGTCCGCGTGACTGCGGTTTCTTGCCCGTGATACGGCCATATGCTCAACTCAGGATCTCCGGTGCACTCCCGCCGGACCGTCCGCCTCCGGCGCCCGCCGGGTTCATGCCGGAGCTTTCATGACGTCAGAGCCGTCTGCCTCGCGAAACCGGCTGGTGCTGGTTGTCTATACCGCCGCGATCTTCGTCAGCGCGCTGCTGCTGTTCTCGGTGCAGCCGCTGTTCACCAAGATGGTGCTGCCGCGGCTCGGCGGCTCGCCGGCGGTGTGGTCGGTGGCGATGGTGTTTTTCCAGTCATTGCTGCTCGGCGGCTACGCCTATGCGCATTTTCTGATGAAGGCGAAGCGCCGCGCGGTTCCCGTCGTGGTGCATCTGGTGCTGCTCGTCGTCGCGCTGCTGACGCTGCCGCTCGCGATCAGGAGCGGCTGGGGCGAGCCGCCGACTTCAGGCTATGCTCTGTGGCTGCTCGGCCTGTTCGCGGTCTCGATCGGCCTGCCGTTCTTCGCGCTCGCCGCCAACAATCCGCTGCTGCAGGCCTGGTTCGTGCGCACTGGCCATCCCGACGGCCCCGATCCGTATTTCCTCTATGCCTCCTCGAACATCGGCAGCTTCCTGGCGCTGCTGTCCTATCCGGTGCTGCTGGAGCCGGTGTTCACCCTGCGCAGCCAGAACCTGATCTGGACCTGCGGCTATGGCCTGCTGATCGTCCTGATTGCGGGCTGCGGCGCGCTGCTGCTGCGCGCGCCGGCCAATGCGGCCGCGCTCAACATGCCCGCCGACGATGCGAGTGCGCCGGCATCGCCCTGGCTGCTGCGCGCGCGCTGGATCTTCCTTGCCGCGGTGCCGTCGGGTCTGCTGATCGCCGTCACTGCGCATATCTCGACCGACGTCGCCGCCGCGCCGCTGCTCTGGGTGTTGCCGCTGTCGCTCTATCTGCTCACCTGGGTGCTGGTGTTCCAGTCGCGGCCGCTGCTGCCGCACAAATGGATGCTGCTGTTACAGCCGCTGGCGATTGCCGGCGTCGTGATTCTGCTCGCGGTCGGCGGCGAGCAGAACCTGCTGCTGACGCTCGGCGGCCACCAGCTCTGCTTCTTCGTTATTGCGATGGCCTGCCACGGCGAACTCGCGCGCACGCGGCCCGCCGCAAAATATCTCACCGGCTTCTATGTCGCGCTGTCGTTCGGCGGCATGGTCGGCGGGCTGTTCGCTGGATTGATTGCACCTTTCACCTTCTCATGGGTGGCCGAATATCCGATCCTCTTGGCGCTGGCGGCGCTGTGCCGCCCGACCGGCACGGAGCGGCTGCCGCGCTGGAGCAAATGGTACTGGCCCTTCCTCGCCGTGCTCGCGGTCGCGCTGATCGCACCGAGCTATTCTGCCGGTGAGACCTTCAATTGGCTCGACGACCGGCGGGTCTGGATGATCGGCGCGGTCGGCGTGCTCTCGGCGCTGCTGGCGCTCGGGCTCAACGCCAATCGGTGGAAGATCTTTGCCACCGTCATCGTGGCGCTAGTGCTGCTGCGCGCCTATCCGTCCGACGACGGCCGCGTCGAGACCGTGCGCAGCTTCTTCGGCGTGCACAAGATCGTGGTGACGCCGAACGGGCAGTATCATGTGCTGATGCATGGCACCACGATTCACGGCGCCGAGAAGTTCAAGAACGACGACGGCACGCCGGTGACCGGGCGACCGGAGCCGATCACCTATTATCACCAGGACGGCGGCATCGGCCGCGCCATCAGCGCGATCCGCGAGCGCAAGGGCGCGCCGCTGAAGGTCGCCGTGATCGGGCTCGGCTCGGGCACGCTGGCCTGCGCCTCGCAGCCCGGCGAGGACTGGAAGTTCTTCGAGATCGACCAGTCGATGGTCGATACCGCGCGCGACCCGAAATACTTCACCTACATCCAGAACTGCGAGCCGAACCTGAAGCCTGTCATCGGCGACGCGCGGCTGACCTTCACCAAGGAGCCCGACGGCATCTACGACCTCATCATCGTCGACGCCTATTCGTCGGACGCGATCCCGATTCACCTCGCGACCGAAGAGGCGATGGCGATCTACAAGCAGAAGCTGGCGCCGCAGGGCGCTGTCGTGATGCACGTCTCCAACCGGCATCTCGAGCTGTCCAGCGTCGTGGTCGGCATCGCCGACGCCAACGACATGAAGAGCTGGGTCTACAGCGAGGATTCCGGCCGCGACAACGAGTACATCTTCTCGACCTCTGTCGTGGTCTCGGCGCGCGAGGAGGCCGACGTCGGCAAGCTCGCATCATCCGACGTCTGGACCGAGACCGAGGCCGACGAGAAGCAGCGGGTCTGGACCGACGACTACTCCAACGTGCTCGGCGCGGTGTGGCGTCGCCTGCGCGACGGCGAGCAGTAGCGGCCGCGCGCTGCCTACCCCGGCCGCCTAGCGACCCTGTACCAGGAGCTTGGCAATTTGTGCGTTGACGATCGCGGCAAACAGCTCGGGATCGCCAAAAGCCCGCGCGGACAGCATCGCACCATGCACCGATGCCATCAGCACCTGGGCTTCATCTTCCGGCCCCTGGTCGAGCCGGAACACATGCTGCTCGGCTCCTGCCTGTAACACCGACGCAAGCCACTTCGCCAGACTGTGGAAGTGCGCGCGGACGCGGGAGGCGACGTCGTCCGGCAGCATCTGCATCTCGCCGGCAAGCATCGCGCAGACGCAGAACGGCAGCGAAGCATCGCGAATGCAGGTCTGCCAGAAGTTCAGATAGGACTGCACTTGGTCGGCCGGGTTTGCGGACTGCGCCTGAAGCGACTTCAAGCCCGCTTCCACTTGCTGCCGGTAGCGATCCACCAGCGCCGCGACCAGCTCGGCCTTGGTCGGGAAATGGTGGTGGATGCTTGCCTTCCGGATGCCGATCGCATCCGAAATGTCGGCATAGCTGAACGCGTTGTAGCCTCCCGCGACGATGAGGGACTGCGCGACGTCGAGGATTTTGTCTGCGGTCGAGGTCATTGATCTCACGTCGTCGCCAGTCTTGCGACTCGTCTGTCTGAATGGATTGCAGCGCGCCCGTCTTCACACGGTCGTGTCGGGCGGCCGGATTGACTCCTCCCTTGTACCTACCTACTAGTAGGCTGTCATCTTCCTACTAGTAGGTAGTTACCCGGGAGAATCCGTCAATGCAAAGTCAAACACCCCAAATCAGCTGGCTTCGATCCTATTACTTCGGACGCGCGGTCTTCTCGATCGCCTGGATTGCTGCTGCCGTCTTGTTCCGCGGGCAGCCGGTCGTCGTCGCCTTCCTGCTGGTGATCTATCCGGCATGGGACGCCGTCGCCAATCTGGCGGACGGCCAGGTCAATGGCGGCCTGATAGCCAACCCGTCGCAGACGTTGAATGTCGTGGTCAGCACGGTGACGGCGCTCGCCGTGATCGTCGCGGTGAGCCACAGCGCCTACGCCGTGCTGGCGGTGTTCGGGGTGTGGGCGATCCTGTCTGGCCTTCTGCAACTCTCCAC
Organism: Bradyrhizobium semiaridum; assembly: GCF_020329505.1. Classification (GTDB taxonomy): domain Bacteria; phylum Pseudomonadota; class Alphaproteobacteria; order Rhizobiales; family Xanthobacteraceae; genus Bradyrhizobium; species Bradyrhizobium semiaridum. The sequence continues at coordinate 262,137 of NZ_JAGKJJ010000006.1, read as the reverse complement.
CGGCGCGACGCGCTGGCGCCGCTACGGCGCGCAATGGGCGATGATCCTCAGCGGCGCGCAGTCGGCCGTCGCCGGCGGCTACATGATCAGCCAGTCCCTCGGCAGCGTGACGCCGACGATCCTGGACATCGTTCCGTATGCCGGGTTCGGTGCGTTCTACTTCCTGCTGTCGGCGATCTGGCTCGCCGCGACGGCCAATCGCAACGCGCATGCGTAGGCCCGGCTGATCGCATCGGCGCGCGCCGGCTACTTCTTCCCGGCCGGCGCGTTGGCCGAACTCGGCGCGGCCGCGGTCAGCAGCGGGATCGTCGACGGCGGCTCGTCCTCGTCGAGGAATTGCTGCACCTTGGCCTGGATCGACGATTTGGCGCTTTCGGGGCCGCGATCGCTGAGATCGTTGTGCTGAAACTCGGTGTTGACCACCTTGATGCCGGCCCTGGCGCAGGTCTCGTCGTCGGGCACGACACCAGGATCGGCCTTGAAGTGCGGATCCTTCGAGCGGAACGAGAGGATCTTGATCTTGCCGTCGGTGATAAAGGGCACGCGCAGATTGTCCAACGTGACCACCTTCTTCACCAGTTCGGGATGCTGCTTTGCGAAGAACATCGAGATGTCGCCGCCGTTGGAATGGCCGATCAGCGTCAGATGCCGATAATCCGCGTTCGGATAGAGCTTCTTGAGCTCATCGATCGCGTGCATGATGTTGAACGCGCCGCGATTGTACTGCATGCGGCGGCCGACATATTCCTCGCCGATCTTGGTCACCATCGGCGCATCGGTCTCGAGATCGTGCTGAATGCTGATCACAAGGTAGCCGCGCGAGGCGAATACGTTGGTCAGGAACGAGTACTCGGTGTTCTTGACCGTGTTGCCGTGGCTCAGGATCGCGACCGGCAGCTCGATCATCTCGGCCATGGACTGCATTTCGCGGTCGCGGCGGACGGCGACCTGCACCGTCACGTTGCGGTCTTCGCGCAGGATGTCATGAAACGTCAGCGTCGCATGACGGATGGCCCACCGGTCGGTGGTAAAATAGGCCGCCATCGCCACAGCGCACAGGCAAAGGACAATGATGCCCCGTTTCATTGTAATCCCTGATATTTCGCAACGACGCGCACTGGCTCTGACATCATCAGGCACTCCGCGGCCAACGGCCTGTACCGGCCGGGCGGGCGCTGTGGTGCGGAATATCGGGCTAATTTTACATTCAGATGACTGCGAAACGATATGCCGCGGCAGGCGCACACGGTGCGCCGGCGAGGCGGTCACAAACAGGTGAAGAGATAGCGATACCGCCCGCCCTCCATCCCGTCGTGAGCGGATGAGAGGACCAGTTCAGTCCTGGTAGGTAAAGAACCCGCGCGGCTGATAATACGTCCGCGGTTGCGGCTGGTAATACTGCGGTGCTGCGTAACCCTGGTTGCCGTAGTACTGCTGCTGACCATAACCCTGCGCGTCGTAGACGCGGCGGGTGGTACGCGGCGCCGGATAACGCTGGTCGGTCGAGCTGCCGTCAGCCGGATAGATGTAGCCGTCGTCGGCGCGCGCCTGCGCCGGATATTCCCGCGGCTGCGGCGTCAGCACGACCGGATCGCCGGCGGTGGCCTGGGTTTGCTGATCGTATTGCTGCGGCGCCTGGCGCGCGACGGCGGTGCCGTTGCGGCCGCGCGGATTCCGCGCCAGTGCAACCTGCGACGAGCCGGTCAGCGTCACCGTGGTGTTGAGCACGCCTTCCTTTTGGACCAGCGCGTAGAGCGTCGAGGCATTGGCGCGCGACAGCCGCACGCAGCCATGCGAGGCCGGCGTGCCGAGACGGCTCACCGAGTCGGTGCCGTGGATTGCGTGTCCGACCTTGGTGAAGAAGATCGCGTGCGGCATCGGTGCGTCGTCGAATTCCTTGGAGTAGTGATCCTCTTCCATGCGAAAGGCGCGGAAGGTGCCGTTCGGCGTTTCGCGCGAGGGAATGCCGCTGGAGACCGGCCAGTGGTAGCGCGCCACGCCGTCGACCGCGACGGTCATCTGCTGATTGTCCTTGTCGATGGTAACGTCGACCTTGGCTTGCGCGGCGCCGGCGGTGAGTAGCATCACGGACGTGAATGCAACGAGGAACGAACGCATTTTACCTTTGGCCTCCAGGCTGATCACAGCGCCGCGGCTCTCCGTCCCCGGCATCGAATATGCCCGGAATCAGAGTTTGGTTCCAGTGGCGTACCAGGCCATCGTTAATCCGGCGCGCGGCGCAAGCAAGGCCGAACGCGGGCTCGTGCGCCCGCCGCGTGCTGACTTTTTCGCGAGCGCGCCGCGACAACGGCTCCAAATGGCCGTCAACACGCAACCATTTGGCCGCATGGGCGTTTCACAATCCCGCCCGGTGACGCATTCGCGTCGCGATCCAAGGAATAGAGATGAACAACACCAAGGTTAAGACCGCGGCCGTCGTCCCAGCCGGCCTTTCCGCGCGGCTCCTGCTTGCCGTTGCCGCCCTCGCGTTCGCGCTGCTGGCGATCCCTCATGCCGGTCACGCCCAGGGCATCGTCCGCGGCGCCCATGAGGGGGCCTATGAAGGCAACCGGATCGCCGGGCCGGTCGGCGGCGTGGTTGGTGGCGCCGTCGGCGCCGGCGTCGGCGGTGCCGTGGGGGCGGTCAAGGGTGTGTTCGGGATTCCGGATCGTGGCTGGCGTCGCGGCCACCGCTGCCGCGGCTATTACCGCCACGGACATTTCTACTGCTATCGGTAGCGAGCGCTTGTAGCCCGGATGGAGCGGAAGCGAAATCCGGGGGCCGCTCCGTTCGCGGATGCCGACCCGGATTGCGCTGCGCTGCATCCGGGCTTCGATATCCCGTCGCAAGTCAGTTCTTCAGCCGATAGCCGGTCCGGAAGATCCACGCCACGATGGCCATGCAGATCACCAGGAAGCCGATGGTCATGCCGAGACTCACGGCGACGCTGACATCGGCGATCTCGAAGAAGCTCCAGCGGAAGCCGGAGATCAGATAGACCACCGGATTGAACAGCGTGATGGTGCGCCATCCCTGTGGCAGCATGTTCACCGAATAGAAGCTGCCGCCGAGGAAGGTCAGCGGCGTCACCACCAGCATCGGGATCATCTGCAGCTTCTCGAAACCGTCGGCCCAGATGCCGATGATGAAGCCGAACAGGCTGAAGGTGACGGCGGTCAGCACCAGGAAGGTCAGCATCCAGATCGGATGATTGATGTGCAGCGGCACGAACAACCCGGCGGTGGCCAGGATGATCAGGCCGAGGATGATCGACTTGGTGGCGGCGGCGCCGACATAGCCGATGACGATCTCGAGATAGGAGATCGGCGCCGAGAGGATCTCGTAGATCGTGCCGGCGAATTTCGGGAAGTAGATGCCGAACGAGGCGTTGGCGATGCTCTGCGTCAGGACCGACAGCATCACGAGGCCCGGCACGATGAAGGTGCCGTAGCTGACGCCCTCGACCTCGGTGATGCGCGAGCCGATCGCAGCGCCGAACACCACGAAATACAGCGAGGTGGAGACCACGGGCGAGACGATACTCTGCAGCAGCGTGCGCCAGGTGCGCGCCATTTCGAACAGGTAGATCGCCTGGATTGCGCGGTAGTTCATGGCACCCTCACCAGGCTGACGAAGATGTCTTCGAGGGACGACTGTTTCGTATCGAGATCGGAAATCCGGACGCCGGCGTTGCGGAGATCGCTGAGCAGGCTGGTGATGCCGGTGCGGTCGCCCTTGGTGTCGTAGTCGTAGGTCACGGCGCGGCCATCGGCGGACAGTTCGAGGTTGTAGACCGCGAGCGTCTCCGGAATCGCATCGAGCTTGTTCTGCAGTTGCAGGGTCAAATGCTTCTTGCCGAGCTTCTGCATCAAGGTCGCCTTGTCCTCGATCAGGATGATCTCGCCCTTGTTGATGACGCCGATGCGGTCGGCCATCTCCTCGGCCTCCTCGATGTAATGCGTGGTCAGGATGATGGTGACGCCGGAGGCCTGCAGGGTCCGCACCACCTCCCACATGCCCTTGCGCAACTCGACGTCGACGCCGGCGGTGGGCTCGTCCAGGAACAGGATCTGCGGCTCGTGCGACAGCGCTTTGGCGATCATCACGCGGCGCTTCATGCCGCCGGACAGCGTGATGATCTTGCTGTCCTTCTTGTCCCACAGCGAGAGGTCCTTCAAAACCTTCTCGATATGCGCCGGGTTCTTCGGCTTGCCGAACAGGCCGCGGGAAAAGCTGACCGTGGCCCAGACCGACTCGAAGGCATCGGTGTGCAGCTCCTGCGGAACCAGCCCGATCATCGAGCGCGCCGCACGATAGTCGCGGATAATATCATGGCCGCCGATCGAGACGCTGCCCTGGCTCGGGTTGACGATGCCGCAGATGATGCTGATCAGGGTGGTCTTGCCGGCGCCATTCGGCCCGAGCAGGCCGAAAATCTCGCCGCGCTTGATATCGAGGTCGATGCCCTTCAGCGCCTTGAAGCCGGAGCCGTAGGATTTCGACAGATTGGAAACGGAGATGATCGACGACATGAAGGGGCGATGGCGTGATGAAGGGGAATTGTGCGGATTGCGGCCCCGGGGCGGGGCGGAAATGGGGTTACCCGCAGATAGGGACGTCCGATCCGTTCTGCAATCACCCGCCGGGGCAGAAAATTCTTCCCGCAGGGCGCGGCGGAAAGGCGCAACTAGTGCTTCTTCTTCACCGGCTTCTTGGCGGCGACGGCCGGTGCCGGGGCGGCGGGTTCGGTGTCGGCGACCTTGGAAGCCGTCATGATCTGCAGCTGGGCGTTGGCCGGACCGTTGGCACGGGCGGGGTCGAGCAGTTGCTCTTCGCCGAGCCCGATCGGCAGCAGCCGCTTCGGCGCGATCTTGAAGGTGTTGACGAGGATGTCGCGGATCGCATCGGCGCGCCGCTGGCTCAGCAGTGCGGCATTGTCGCGCCTGCCGCCCGACTCGACATGGCCGACGATCAGGAAATTGTAGGGCAGCAGCGATGAATGCGTCAGCGCGTCGGCGATGCGGCCGATGGTCTGGTAGGATTCCGGCAGCACGATCGGCGTGTCGACGTCGAACTTGATGTCGAGATTGATGGCCGGCAGCTTGTCGAGATCGGGCGCGATCGGTGGACGCTTCTGCGGCGGCGGCTCGTTCTTGCCGCGCGAGCGCGACCGCTCCAGCACCTGCTGGCGCAGCGCCGGCAGGTCGACGTCGGTGGGGGCCTCGTAATGGTTGAGCTTGGCGATGATGTCGTCGCGCGTGACCGCGGTCTGCGCATGCGCGGGCGGCGCCAGCAGCAGCGCGCCGAGCAGGCCGAGATCGCGCAGACGGCGCACGAAAGGACGCATCACTGATACCCCGCGTCCGTGATCGCCTGGGCGCAATTGCGGCTGACGCCCTTGGCGGCGACGAGGCAGGGTACCGATTTGCTGGTTTCCTTGGTCGAGCCGCCGCACACCTTGACGATTTCGCGGGTGCAGGCATTGGCGACGGTGACGCGCGCCGCGATCCGCTTCTGGATCGCGTCCAGCGTCGAGAGATAGCTCTCCTTGCAGGTCGGTGACATCACGTCGCGGTTGCGCGACAGGCACTCCTTGAGGCGGTTGGAGTCCAGATTTACGCCGCGGCAATTGGCGCTAATGTCGGCGCCGCAGGCTTTGGCCAGCTGCGCTGCGGCATCGCCAAAGCTCAACGTCTCCGCGGCCGCGAACGACGGCGCAGTGAGAGCAACGACAAAAAGCAAGAAGCGTCCCCGGACCATGGAGCCATCTGAACCCATGAAATCAACTGGGGTCAAGGGCTACCGACAGAGAAAGCCGCTCTGTCACACCCGTTCCACAAAGCTGTCGACGACCTTCTTCTCGCCGGCCTTCTCGAAGGCGATGGTCAGCTTGTTGCCGTCGATCTTCACCACATGGCCGTAGCCGAATTTCTGGTGAAACACGCGGTCGTCCAGCGAGAAGTCTGACACCGTGCCGGTGGATTTTGCCACCAGTTCGCCCTCGATCACGACAGGGCCGCGCCGGCTGGACCCGCCGGATGAGAATGACGACTGCCGCTCCTCGAAGCCGCCGCTGCGTCCCCCGCCGCCGCGGGTGCGGTTGGCCTGGGCGCGCTGCCAGCCCGGGGTCGTGTAGCTGGAGCCGAATGATTCGAGGTTGTCGAAGCGCGAGGCGCCGTAGCCGCCGCTTCCGCCCCAACCGGAGCCGCCCTTGGATTCGGTGATCTCGACATTGTGCGCGGGCAGTTCGTCGAGGAAGCGCGAGGGGATCGTGGTCGACCAGGTGCCGTGGATGCGGCGGTTGGTGGCGAAGTAGATTTTGGCGCGGCGGCGGGCCCGCGTCAGCCCGACATGGGCGAGGCGGCGCTCCTCCTCGAGCCCGGCGCGGCCCTGTTCGTCCAGCGTGCGCTGGCTCGGGAACAGGCCTTCCTCCCAGCCGGGCAGGAACACGTTGTCGAATTCGAGGCCCTTGGCCGAATGCAGCGTCATCAGCGACACTGCTTCCTCGCCGGCTTCGCCGTCGCGGTCCATCACCAGCGAGATGTGTTCGAGGAAGCCTTGCAAGTTCTCGAACTCCTCCATCGAACGGACGAGTTCTTTCAGATTGTCCAGCCGGCCCGCAGCATCCGCCGAGCGGTCCTTCTGCCACATCTCGGTGTAGCCGCTCTCGTCGAGCACGATCTCGGCGAGCTCGGTATGCGAGGTGACTTCGGACTGCGCCCGCCAGCGGTCGAACTGCATCACGAGCTCGCGCAGCGAACTGCGTGCCTTCGGCTTCAGCTCGTCGGTGTCGACCACGGCACGCGCCGCCTCGAACAGCGGAATGCGGCGCTTGCGGGCGTGGTCGTGCAGCATCTGCACCGTGGCGTCGCCGAGGCCGCGTTTGGGCACGTTGACGATGCGCTCGAACGCGAGGTCGTCGGCCGGCGAATTGATCGTGCGCAGATAGGCCAGCGCGTCGCGGATTTCGGCGCGCTCGTAGAACCTGGGGCCGCCGATCACACGATAGGGCAGGCCTAGCGTGACGAAGCGGTCCTCGAACTCGCGCATCTGGAACGAGGCACGCACCAGGATGGCGACATCGTTGAGATTCTCCCCGGCGCGCTGCAACTCCTCGAGCTCCTCGCCGATCGCGCGCGCCTCTTCCTCGGAATCCCAGGAGCCGGTGACGGTGACCTTTTCGCCGTCAACGTCTTCGGTGCGCAGCGTCTTGCCGAGCCGGCCCTCATTGTGCGCGATCAGATGCGAGGCCGCGGCGAGGATGTGGCCGGTCGAGCGGTAGTTGCGCTCGAGACGGATCACTTTTGCACCGGGGAAATCGTGCTCGAAGCGCAGGATGTTGTCGACCTCGGCGCCGCGCCAGCCATAGATGGACTGGTCGTCGTCGCCGACGCAGCAGATGTTTTTGGGTGGACTCTTCTCCCTCTCCGCGCTTGCGGGGAGAGGGTCGGGGTGAGGGGGAGTCTCCGCGAGTTCGGTGCGCGGAGAGTCCCCCTCACCCGGATCGCTCTGGCGCGCAATTGCGCTGCCGAGCGATCCGACCTCTCCCCGCAAGCGGGGCGAGGTAAGGTCTCCCGGAATCACCTCCGACAGCGCGCGGCCCGGCCGCGCTGGCGCCTGCGACAGCAGCCGCAGCCACAGATATTGCGCGACGTTGGTGTCCTGATATTCGTCGACCAGGATGAACTTGAAGCGGTTCTGGTAGCCGCGCAGCACATCCGGGTTCTCGCGGAACAGGCGGATGTTCTCCAGCAAGAGATCGCCGAAGTCGGCGGCGTTCAGGATCTTCAACCGCTCCTGGTAGGTCGCGTAGATCTTGCCGCCCTTGCCGTTGCCGAACGAGGCGGCCTCGCCCGATGGCACTTGTGACGGGAGCAGGCCGCGGTTCTTCCAGCTGTCGATCAGTCCGGCCAGCATCCGCGCCGGCCAGCGTTTGTCGTCGATGTTCTCGGCCTGCAGCAGCTGCTTGAGCAGCCGCACCTGGTCGTCGACGTCGAGCACCGTGAAATTGGATTTGAGCTGCACCAGCTCGGCGTGGTGACGCAGGATGCGGCCGCCAATCGAGTGGAAGGTGCCGAGCCACGGCATGCCCTCGACGGCCTGGCCCAGCATCTGGCCGAGCCGCAGCTTCATCTCGCGTGCCGCCTTGTTGGTGAAGGTCACCGACAGGATCTCGTGCGGCCGCGCGCGGCCCTGGCTCAGGATGTGCGCGATGCGTGTGGTCAGCACCCGCGTCTTGCCGGTGCCGGCGCCGGCGAGCACCAGCACGGGCCCGTCGAGCGTCTCGACCGCCTCGCGCTGCTCCGGATTGAGGCCGGCAAGATATTGCGGCCCGCCCGCAGCCGCCCGCGCACGCGCGGCGATGCCGCCAGCCACCGGCTGGTGCTCGGGAACGCCGTGATGCGGCAATTTACTCGGCTCGGTCATGCGCGAATCGTTGTGGCCCCACGATGGCACCGCGGGACGGTGAAGGGGAGCCTCTTAACAGGGATTGAGGGCCATATAGGGCCTGATCGGCCATTTTGACAGGTTTATCGCGCGCCACAGGAACGATCCGCGCAGCAATCCACAGCGCGGCGGGTTCCGGAAATCGGCGAAAATTTCGCGGTTTCGCGGTCAGGAACCGGCGTTTGTCCGCTGGATTGTCTCAGCAGACACGGCGTCGGGCTCCGGCCCGCGTACTGCAACGAGACAGAGGTTGGATCATGCTGAGCTGGGTCGTCACATTCCTGGTCATCGCCCTGATCGCGGGCATTTTGGGCTTCGGCGGCATCGCCGGCGCATCGGTCGAAATCGCCAAGGCCATCTTCTTCATCGCCGTCATCCTGTTCCTGGTGTCGGCGGTGGTCGGATTGCTGCGCGGCCGTACAAGGGTATAGCGGCGCGCGCGGTGCTCTGATGCGCACTGCTACTTCCTCGAGGGCATTGCCACGTTGCGGCCGATGCCCTCGGGCCGCGCCACGCCTGCATAGCTGTCCACGATCGCCTGCGCGCGGGCGCGGATGTCGGGTGGAAACGGTGCCACCTTGCGCGCCTCCATGTCGATATGGAGCGTCAGATTCTCCGACGTCGCCGACAGCCAGCCTTCATCGGCGTGGCGCAACTCCTCGAATGTGTGCAGCCGCTTCTCGTCGGCGCCGAGCAGGTAGACCAAGAGCTGCACGGGATCACCGAGGTGAATCTCTCTCAGATAGCGCACATGGCATTCTGCGGTGAAGGTCGAGCACTGCCGCGCCTTCATGTAGGCGGGACCGATGCCGAGCTGTAGCCACATCTCGTCGATGGCGCGGTCGAACATCACGTTGTAATAGGCCATGTTGAGATGGCCGTTATAATCGATCCATTGCGGCTCGATCTGCATCACCGAGGAGCGGAACGGGGCGGGCGGTAGCGGTACCTCGCCGGTGGTAGTCACTGTGGTCATCATCCCATCCCGGTTTGACGTTGAGCATGAGCCCTTCTGCGCCGCCGGCGTTGATTTTTTCAAGTCAGGCTCCCTTGACCCCTTATACAAGCTTTGCCACGGTCGGCTAAAGGTGGGAGGAAATTTGAAGTGGCGACGACGATTTCGAGCAATGTGACGCGACCCGAACCGCAGGCCCTGAAGCGCGCTGTCGACGCGCTGGCGGCGCGGTTCGGCAACCGGCTCGTCACATCGCAGGCGGTGCGCGAGCAGCACGGCCACACCACCACCTGGCTACCGAACCAGCCGCCGGATGCGGTGGTGATGGCGCAGGAAACCGCCGACATCCAGGACGTGGTGCGGATCTGCGCGCAGCACCGCGTGCCCGTGATCGCCTTCGGTACCGGAACGTCGCTGGAAGGCCAGGTCAACGCGCCCGCGGGCGGCGTCTGCATCGATCTGCGCGACATGAACAGGGTGCTCGAGGTGCATGCCGAGGACCTCGACTGCGTGATCCAGCCCGGCGTGACGCGCAAGGCGCTGAACGAGCATCTGCGCGACCTGGGCCTGTTCTTCCCGATCGATCCCGGCGCCGACGCCTCGCTCGGCGGCATGACCTCGACCCGCGCCTCGGGCACCAACGCGGTCCGTTATGGCACCATGCGCGAGAATGTGCTGGCGCTGAAGGTGGTGCGGGGCGACGGCGAGATCATCACGACAGGCACCCGCGCGAAGAAGTCGTCGGCCGGCTACGACTTGACGCATCTGTTCGTCGGCGCCGAGGGTACGCTCGGCATCATCTCCGAGCTCACCATCCGCCTGCGCGGCATTCCCGAGACCATCGCGGCGGCGGCATGCTCGTTCGATACCGTGCGCGGCGCCTGCCAGGCCACGATCCTTGCGATCCAGACCGGCATCCCGGTCGCGCGCATCGAGCTGCTCAACGCTGCGCAGGTCAAGGCCTGCAACAATTATTCAAAACTGTCGCTGCCGGAGATGCCGCTGCTGCTGCTCGAATTCCACGGCAGTGAGGTCGAGGTCGCCGAGCAATCGAAGAATTTCCGCGATATCGCTGCCGAATGCGGCGGCGGCGACTTCTCCTGGACCACCAAACCGGAGGACCGCACCAAATTGTGGCAGGCGCGGCACGACGCCTATTGGTCGGTGAAGGCGCTGCGGCCCGGCGACCGCATCGGCGTCGTCGCGACCGACGTCTGCGTGCCGATTTCGCGGCTCGCTGATTGCGTCACCGAGACCGAAGACGACCTGACGCGGCTCAACCTGCTGTCGCCGATCGTCGGCCATGTCGGCGACGGCAATTTCCACTGCTCGCTGGTCTGCGACATCGACAATAGGGACGAGATGGCGCGCGGCGAGGAATTCATGCATCGCCTGGTCGAGCGTGCCCAGGCGATGGGCGGCACCTGCACCGGCGAGCACGGCATCGGCCAGGGCAAGCAGAAATATTTGAAGGCCGAGCTCGGCCCCGAGGCGCTCGACGCGATGCGGGCGCTGAAGCAGGCGCTCGATCCGCAAAACATTTTCAACCCCGGAAAGATCGTTCCCGTTGCTTAGAGCATGATCCGCAGTTTTCCCTCGCGAAAGATGCACAGCGTTTGCGCGGGGATCGTGCTCAAAAATTTGAATTGTCTCGATCTTCCGGCCACAGGATGTGGCGATGATGTGGTTCAAGAAGACCAGGCCGTCGGATGTCTGGGATGAGCCCGTCGCCGAGCCGCTCGGCGATATCGAGGCTGCGCAGCGGATTCGCACCATCTGCCGCGCCGCCGCCGACAGCGCCGAGCAGGTCGGCAACCCGGAAGCGCGGTCGGCCAAGAAACAGCAGATCGAACGCGAGCGCTACGAGCGCGCCGCCAAGGCCGTGATGGAAATCGCGATGAAGATCTCCGACGAACTGGTGCGCGACTCCGCGGTGCGCGAGATCGTCGGCCTATGCATGAAGGCCAACAACATGAAGACGGCCCGCGCGCTGTTTCGCGCCATCCACGCCGCCTCGATCAAGGACGAAGTGCTGAAGGAGCATCCGTCCCTCGCCGACGAGCCGGAGTGAGCTGCCGGGCTGGGCGCACGCTCCTGAAGTCATCACGTCCGTTTTACCCCGACACGACGAAAAACACGGCTACGGTGCAAACTCCTACGCAAGCACGAGCTTCGGTCGGCCTCGCATTAGAAATGTCCTGCAAATCATTGCTGCAAGGAAAACGGAAGTGGCCTCTCTCCGCATCTCGCTGCCGCTTCTCCTGATATCCCTCGGTGCGATTGCCATGGCGTGGGCGTGGCTCGCCACGCCGATCAGTCTGCTGCGCGCACCGATCGATCCGAATGCCAAGCTGCAATGCATATCCTATGCGCCGTTCCGCAGCCATCAGACGTCATCGGCGACGACGCAGGTGTCGCGCCAACAGATCGCGGAAGATCTCGTCGAGCTTGCCAAGATCACCGAGTGCGTCCGCACCTATGCGGACGATCTTGGTCTCGACCAGATCCCGGAAGTTGCCGCCGGGCTAGGGCTGAAAGTCATTCAGGGAATCTGGCTCAGCAAGGACCGGCAGAAGAACGCGACGCAGATATCGACCGCGGTACGCCTCGCCCGGCAATATCCGGACACGATCATCGCGCTCGTGGTCGGCAACGAGGTTCTGCTGCATCGGGAAATGTCGGTTTCCGACCTCGCCACCCTGATCCACTCGGTGAAGGCGCAAGTGCCGGTGCCCGTCACCTATTCCGACGTCTGGGAATACTGGCTACGCTATCGGGAGCTTGAAAGCGCGGTCGATTTCGTCACCGTTCATATCCTGCCTTATTGGGAGAACATCCCGATCCCGGCGGAATCCGCCGTCGCCCACGTCGATGCCGTGCGCAGGCGCGTCGCGTCGGCCTTTCCAGGCAAGGAAATCCTGATCGGCGAAACCGGCTGGCCGAGCGAGGGGCGGATGCGCGGTCCGTCGTTGCCGTCGCGCACCAACCAGGCCCGCGTGGTGTCGGAGGTGCTCGAACTGGCCCGGCGGGAGCATTTCCGCGTCAATTTGTTCGAGGCCTATGACGAATCCTGGAAGCACGAGTTCGAGGGTACGGTTGGCGGATCCTGGGGCCTGTTCGATGCCGCATCGCGCATGCCGAAATATCCGCCCGGCGTCCCCATCAGCAATTTTCCGTCCTGGAAGCTGCAAATGGGCAGTGGAATGGTGCTGGCACTCCTGGTGTTCGGCGCGGCATGGCTGACCCTACGGCGCAAGCCCTGGCAGCCCGCGCCGGCCGCATGGGTTGCGGTGGCAATATCGGCGACCACGGCCGGAATTCTGTTTGGCGTCGCGGTCCAGAAGACGGTGCATGAAAGTTACGGAGCTGGCGCTTGGCTGCTGTGGGGCACGCTTCTCGTTGCGGCCACCGCTTCCCCCGTGTTCGGTGCCAGCGCCTTGATATCGGGGCGCGCGCCGCCTGCATTTCTGGAATTGCTGGGTCCGGAGGAGGACCGGACCCCGTCGCTGCTCGCGGCCGTGCACGGATTGGTCTGGATCGTCGTCGTCATGATCGGCGCGCAGACCGCGCTCGGCTTCGTGTTCGACCCGCGCGAAAAGGACTTTCCCTACGCGGCTCTCACCATGGCGGCGGTCCCGTTTGCCGCCATGACGCTGCTCAACCACCCCCGCAAAGCGAGGCGCCCCGTGGCGGAATCATTGTTCGCCGGCGTGTTCCTGGTGGCGGCGGTCTATACCTGCTGCAGCGAAGGGCCGGAGAACTGGCAGTCGCTGTGGACGGGGGCGGCCTACCTGCTGCTTGCACTGACGCTGTGGCGGGCGCGCACCTAAATGCGTCGAGCATTCAGCTCGCTTCGCCCAATGCGCGCACCGCTTCATCGACGCTGCGGAAGACATGGTCTCTCGGCAGGACATCGTAGAGGCGGAAGCGCTCGAACGCATCCTGTGCGCGGGTCGATTCGAGCCGGGCGACGGCGACCGTCACGTCCTGCTCGAGGCATTCGCGGAACAGATCGTGCAGCGCCTGCGCCGCGGTGAAATCGATCTCGATCACGCCGCTGGCCTCGATCACGAGCAGATGCGGCTTCGGCGACCTGCCGATCGTCTTGAGCACGTCGCTGTGGAAACCTTCGGCGTTGAGGAACGACAGCGGCGCCTGCAGGCCGACGACGGCGATGCCGGCCTTGCGTTCGCCGGTGACATGGCCCGCCGGCCACCAGATCGTGGTGCCGGGCAGGTGCACGAACTCGACCAGCCCACCCCGTGTCGTGGTCCAGATGCCGTGCAGCAGCGACAGCGCAATGCCGACAGTGACACCTTGCTCGATCGGCAGCACGATGATCGCCGCCGCCGTCGCCACCACCAGCAGGAATTCATAGAACGACTGCCGGAAGATGGTGACGATCTGCGTTACGCGGATGATGCGCAGCGCGACGAACAGCAGAACGCCGCCCAGCGCTGCATCCGGCACGTACTGCAAAAGCGTCGCGCCGAATGCCAGCAGCGTGAGCACGATCGCCGCGGCGAACAGCCCGGCAAGCTGGGTCCGCCCGCCGGTCTCCGACACGATCCCGGTGCGCGGCGGCGAGGCGTTGACCGGAAAGGCGCCGAACAGGCCGGAGAGCACGCTGCCGGCGCCGGCACCGAGGAAGTCGCGGTCGACATCTGCCGGCTTGTCGGGGTCCGACAGGAACGAGCGCGTCGTCGCGGCGGTCTGCACCATCACGACCACCGCGATCAGCAGCGCCAGCGATAGCAATTTGATCCAGCGCTCCGGCGCGACCTCGGGAAGCGATGGCATCGGCAATCTCGCGGGGACGGCGCCGACCACCTTGACGCCCTTGCTTTCGAGATGGCCGGCGATGACAGCGACGGTCGCCGCGACGAGGCCGATCAGCGCGCCCGGGATCCGCGCGCTGATCTTCTCCGAGCCGGCGACCAGCGCCAGCACGCCGAGACCGATCGCGACCGTATAGGGGTTGGTCTGGCCGATCTTCTCGGCGAGAACGCCGAGCTTGTACAGTGTGGGCCCGTCCGGCGTGGTCACGCCGAGCACGCCGGGCAGTTGCGAGACCAGGATGTGCACGGAGATGCCGGCGAGGAAGCCGACCGTCACCGGCGTCGACAAGAGGTTGGCGACCCAGCCCAGGCGGAATAGGCTGCCGCCGACCATGATCGCGCCGACCAAAATCGCCAGCGCCATCGCGAGCGACTGATAGTCGGGCGAGCCGGCGGTTGCCATCAGCGCCAGCCCGCCGGCGAAGATCGGCGTGATGGTGGAATCGGCGCCGCAGGACAGGAAACGGTTGGCGCCGAACAACGCAAAGCCGATCGAGCCGGCGATAAAGGCGAAGAAGCCGATCTGCGGCGAGAAACCGCCGAGCCGCGCCGTCGCCATCTGTTCGGGGATTGCGATCGCCGCCAATGTCAGGCCCGCGATCAGGTCACCCGGCAGATCGCTCGGCCGGAAACCGGCGAGCGAACGGAAGACCGGCCAACTGTGTGTCGGATGATCCTGGCCCATTGCTCCGGTATCTCCTCGCGAGTCTGCGCGGGGAAATAGTCCGACATCGCGCAGCCAAAAGCCAGCGGGGAGAGGTGTGCACGCGCGAAGGAGCAACACTTGTCGTGATGGCGAGCGAAGCCAAGCAATCCATCACTCTGTATATGCGGTGGAATGGATTGCTTCGCTGCGCTCGCGATGACGAAGGAGGGGCCTTACCCGATATTCTGCAGCGCCGGAAAGGTCTCCAGCAGCCAGATGCTGACGTTTGACACCGCGCCGGTCAGGAAGCCGATGCCGGTGATCACCATCAGCACGCCCATGGCGCGCTCGACGGTGTCGAGATGGCGCTTCATCCGCGCGAATAGCGACGAGAAATGCTTGATCGTGAAGGCCGCGAGTAGGAAGGGGATGCCGAGCCCGGCCGAGTAGACCGCGAGCAGGCCGGCGCCCTTGGTCACCGTGGCCTCGGCGGCGGCGATCGAGAGGATCGCGGCGAGGATCGGGCCGATGCACGGCGTCCAGCCGAAGGCGAAGGCCAGCCCCATCACGTAGGCGCCCCACAGCCCGACCGGTTTTGGTGCGGTCATCCGCCCCTCGCGCATCAGAAGGCCGATCCGGGTGATGCCGAGGAAGTGCAGGCCCATGATGATGATGACGATGCCGGCCAGGATCGACAGCTCGGCCGACCAGGCCCGCACCAGGCCGCCGACGAACGACGCGCTGGCGCCGAGCGCCACGAACACGGTGGAGAAGCCGAGCACGAACATCAGCGCCGCCGCCATCACCGCGCGCTTGGAGGCCGCCGTCGCGCCGTCCTGGTTGACCTGCTCGATGGTCGCGCCGGTCAGATAGATCAGATAGGGCGGCACCAGCGGCAGGACGCAGGGCGACAGGAAACTGACAAGTCCGGCGATTAGCGCCGCCGGGATCGAGACGTCGTGCATCAATCAACCTTCGAAGGTAACTCTCCTGTCATGGCCTCTACGCCTTAAACAATCCAGAAATTTCGTCGCCGGCGCATTCAACTATGGTCACAGGCCCGTGTGCGGAGCCATAGGGCGCCGATTGGGCATTCGATGTTCCGGGACGGGATCGTCGGCGAATCTTCATTCGTCATTCCGGGGCGACGCGCAGCGTCGAGCCCGGAATCCATCGCGCCGCAGCGTGGTGGATGAATGGATTCCGGGCTCGCGCCAAGCGGCGCGTCCCGGAATGACGAGATGGAATTTGGTGCCAAAAGTGAGTTGCCGATCCGTCCACACGGGCATCACAAGCCCTGCAACAAATTCCGTGTCGTCCTGGCTTTCGTCAGGACGACGAAGTGGGAGATATGCGTGCTCCTCACCGTCACGGCCGTTTGGCAGGCCGCGCCGGCGCCTCGAACTCGCGGCCCCTGATCCGTACCAGATCGTCGGCGGAGTGCTGCAGCAGCACCACCGTCGCGTCGCGGGCGCCATCCGCATCGCCGGTGGCGATGGCGTCGAGCACGGCGCGGTGCTCGATCAGGGCGCGCGGACGGTGCGCGCCGGGCGCTGCAATCGTAAAGCTCTGGCGCAGGGTGATCTCGAACATCTGCGCGATCGGCCAGAAGAACTCGTTGCGGGTGGCGAAATAGATCGACTGGTGGAAGGCGATGTCGGCCGCGACGAACGCCTCGTTGGTTTCAGCCGCGTCCATGCCGTCGCAACCGGCGCGGATGCGCGCGATGTCGTCCTCGGCGGCGTGCACGGCCGCCAGTGCCGCGGCGCCGGGCTCGACTGCGGTGCGCAGCTGGAACAGCTTTGCCAGATAGCGGTCGATGTCGGCGGTTTCGAGATGCCAGCGTAGCACGTCGGGATCGAGCTGGTTCCACTGCTGGGGCGGACGCACCCGCGTGCCGCTCTTCGGCCGCGATTCGATCAGGCCCTTGCCGGTGAGGGTGCGGATCGCCTCGCGCACCACGGTGCGGCTGACATCCATCATCTCGCAAATCTGCATTTCCGGCGGCAGCGCCTCGCCGACGCCGATCTCGCCGCGCACGATGCTGCTGCCGACGCGGTCGGCGACCTGGCTGTGGACATTCCGATGCAACGCACTGGATGTCTGGAACATCGGGGCCTCACTGCGACTGAAGCGTGCGCTGCCGTCGTGCCGCGCCCTTCCAAGATCCGGCTGCGCCCTGCGCAACCCCCGTTGCGCTCTTGCGCAACCCACCTCCTTTTGTCATACATTATGACAACAAGGCTGCCAAGCTCGCCAAGTCCTACGCGACAGGTCGAACGCGGCGGGCAAACAATGCGTTAGCCGACTGTTCCTGGGGAGGAGCACCATGACGACCAAGCGCGCGAGCCGCCGTCTAGTCTTGCAGTCGTCAGTCGCAGCCGGCGCGTGGCTCGCCGCCGCTCCCGCGCTGATCGGCCGTGCCGAAGCCGCGGCCATGAAGATGCGCTGCTCGTCCTCGCTGCCCAACGATCCGAAATACGCCAACGGCCGTGTCTACTACGACAACCTCGTGAGGCAGATCAAAGCCAACGGGCTCGGCGGCCAGATCGACGTCACGTTCTTCCCCGACAACCAGCTCGGCCAGGAGATCGATGTCATCAACTCGGTGAAGCTCGGCGTCATCGATTTGATGGTGTCGGGCTCGTCGATCTCGGCCAATCTCGTGCCGCTGGTCGGCACCTTCGACCTCGGCTACCTCTTCACCAGCTTCCAGCAGCAGACCAAGGCGTTCGACGCCGGCGCCGCGAAGCCGATCGAGGATGCGCTGCAGAAGGGTGCGGGCATCCGCATCATCGCCTGGGCCTATAATTTCGGCGCGCGCAGCGTGCTGGCGAAGAAGCCGGTGAAGACGCCGGAGGATCTCGCCGGCCTGAAGATCCGCACGCTGCCCAATCCGATCATCACCGAATGCCTGCGCCTGATGGGTGCGGCGGCGACGCCGCTGGCGTTCGGCGAGATCTACACGGCCTTGCAAGCCGGCGTGCTCGACGGCCTCGAGCACGATCCGCCGACCATTCTAGCCAGCAAGTTCTACGAGACCTCTAAGCATTATGCGCTGACCCAGCACATCTTCTCGCCGCTCGCGGTGTATTTCAGCGATACCACTTTCAACCGCATGGACCCCAAGCTGCGCGAGGGTTTCCTCGATGCCGCGAAGAAGGCCGCGGCCGACACCCGCGCGCACGGCCTTGCGGTCGAGAAGGAGGCGCAGGCGACGCTGATCGAGAAGGGCGTCACCGTGGTCGAATGCGACAAGGAGGCGTTCCGCAAGCGCGTGCTGCCGCAGACCGACAATTTCATCAAGGCACGGCCCGAGGCGAAGGCCGTGATCGACATGATCCGCGCTACCCAGGCCTGAGCCGATGTCGGTCGCCGCAGTCGCCGAAAGCCGCAGCGGCTCTCGGATCACGGCGCCGCTGGTCGCCGTCAGCGATGCGATCGCCGCGATCCTGCTCGCCGCCGATCTCCTCGTGGTCTGCGTCTCGGTGCTGGCCCGCTTCCTGTTCAATGCCCCGGTCGAGTGGTCCGACGACGTCGCCCGCGGTCTGATGGTCGGCTCCAGCTTCTTCGGCGCAGCCAGCGCGCTGGCACGCAGCGAGAACCTCGGCGTCGCCTTCTTCGTCGACATGCTGCCGTCGGGCGTGCGGCGCGTGGTCGACGCCGTCGGCGCGCTGCTCGTCACCATCATCTCGGCCTATGTCGCCTTCAACGCGCTGAAGATGGGCTGGCTGACTACCGGGCAAACATCAGGCTCCGGCCTGCCGCTGGAATGGACATTCTATCCGATGGGCGTCGGCGCGGTGTTCATGACGGTCTTCGCGCTCGAGATCCTCTGCGGCCGTTCGCTACGCGACATGATCGCGGGCATCGTCGCGACGGCGGTCATCGCCGTGCTCTATCTCGCCTGGGATGCGCTGGCACCGGAGACGGTGCCGTCATCGCAGGCGCTGATGCTGGTCGGCTTTTTCCTGACGTTGTTCGGCGGCCTGCCGATCGGATTCGCGCTGGCGCTGGCGGCGCTGATCTTCATCTGGGTCGAGGGCACGCTGCCCGGCGTGATCTTCGCCCAGCAGATGGCGCGCGGCATCGACAATTTCGTGCTGCTGGCGATCCCGTTCTTCATCCTGGTCGGCTATTTGATGGAAGCCAATGGCATGTCGGTGCGGCTGATCGAGCTGTTGCAGCGCGCGGTCGGCAAGATGCGCGGCGGGCTCAATGTCGTGATGGTGCTGTCGATGGTGCTGTTCTCGGGCATCTCGGGCTCGAAGATGGCCGACGTCGCGGCGGTCGGTTCGGTCCTGATCCCGGCGGCGCGGCGCTCGCGGCAGAACCCGGGCGGCGCGGTGGCGCTGCTCGCGGCCTCCGCGGTGATGGCGGAGACGATCCCGCCCTGCATCAATTTGATCATCCTCGGCTTCGTCGCCAACCTCTCGATCGGCGGCCTGTTCGTCGCCGGCATGCTGCCGGCCGCCCTGATGGCGCTGGCGCTGATCGTGGTGTCGATCATCTTCGGCAAGCGAACTGCGGCAGCCGAAGCCGCCGAGCCGCGTGCGGCAGTGTCGGGCCTGTGGACCGGCGCGATCGCCTCGTTCGGGCTGATCTTCATGATCTTCTTCGGCTTCAAGAGCGGCTTCGCCACCGCGACCGAAATCTCGGCCTTCGCTGCCGTCTACGCTATCGCCGTCGGCAGCCTCTTGTTCCGCGAGCTCGGCATGAGGAGCCTCGCACACTGCTTCGTGCAATCGGCGACGCGCTCGGGCCTGGTGCTGTTCATCGTCGCGGCGGCGCAATCGCTTGCCTTCATTCTGACGCTGCAGCAGGTGCCGCATGAGGTCGGCGACTTCATGCTGGCGATCTCGGGCAGCCATGGCGTCTGGCTGTTCATGCTGATGTCGATCGTGGTGCTGGTGGTGATGGGCTCCGTGCTGGAGGGTGCCGCAGCGCTGATCATCTTCGGGCCGCTGCTGCTGCCGGTCGCCGTCAAGCTCGGCATCGATCCCCTGCATTTCGGCGTCGTGCTGGTGATCTCGATGGGGCTCGGACTCTTTGCGCCGCCACTTGGTCTCGGGCTCTACGGCGCCTGCCTGATCGGCAACGTGCCGATCGAGCAGACCATCAAGCCGATCATGGGCTATCTCGGCCTGCTGCTGCTGTGCCTGCTGGTGATCGCCTTCGTGCCGTTCATCAGCACGGCGCTGCCGCATGCGATGGGCTATTAGGGACGGAACATCGTGAAGGTCCTGCTTACCCATACCCCGCAGATGCGCCGCAACTATTACGGCGAGCGCAGTCTGGCCGGCCTGCGCGCGCTCGCCGACGTCAAGCTGCACGAGGGTGATGCGGCGCTCGATGCGATCGCGCTGGTGAGGGCCGCTGAAGATGCTGACATCATCGTCGCCGACCGGATGACCGCAGGCCCCGGCGAAATCTTCCCACGTCTGCCAAAGCTGCGCGCCTTCGTGCGCTGTGCCGTCGACATCCGCAACGTCGATGTCGCGGCGGCCTCCGCCATGGGCGTGCTGGTGACGCGAGCGAGCCCGGGCTTCGTGCAGTCTGTCGCCGAGCTCGCGCTCGGCTTCATGATCGACCTGTCGCGCGGTGTCTCGCGTGCCACAGCGGACTATCACGGCGGGAAGCAGCCCGAGGTCGTGATGGGCCGGCAACTGGCCGGCAGCACGATCGGTATCATCGGCTATGGCAGCATCGGCCGCTATCTCGCCGGCATCGCGAAAGTGCTGGATATGGAGGTGCTGGTCGCCGATCCGTTCGTCAGGATCGACGACGCCGCGATCCGGCATCTGCCGCTCGACGATCTGCTGGCGCGCGCAAATTATGTCGTGTGCCTTGCGATCGCCAATGAGCATACCGAAAACCTGATCGGGCAGGCGGCGCTGGCGCGAATGCGGAAGCACGCTGTCTTCATCAATTTGTCACGCGGCAACCTCGTCGACGAGACCGCGCTCGCCGCGGCGCTACGGGATGGCCGCATCGCCGGCGCAGCGCTCGACGTCGGCCGCGCGCCGGACCAGATGCCGACGCCGGAGCTTGCAAGGCTGCCCAATGTGATCGCGACGCCGCATGTCGGCGGACTGACGCCACAGGCGATCGAGCATCAATCGTCTGAGACGGTGCGCCAGGTCGCAAGGATCATCGCCGGCGAAAGCCCCGTCGGCGCCGTCAACGCCGAGCATTGGACGCGGCGGCCGTAGCCATGAGCGCACGGCATCCATCAATTCCGCAGAAGCGGCTGGACAAGCCGTTCGCATCCAGCTCAAACTCGACCCCACCAAACCGCGGCCCCTGAGCTGCGGACAGAAAATGAACGGACGTCCGCAGCTAACGACGGGCGCATCAAGAGGGAGTGCATCACATGGCCATTTCACGCCGTGACGTTTTGTTGGGCAGCGCCGGTGCACTCGGCGCCGTATCCTTCTCCTTCCCAGCCCCCGCCATCGCACAGTCGGAACCGATCAAGATCGGCTGCTTGGCGGCGATCACCGGCCCAAGCTCGGCGCCGACGGTCGGCTTCAACCGCGGCGTCAATTTCGCGGTCGACGCGATCAATAATGCGGGCGGGGTGAAGGGCCGCAAGATCGAGATCGTGATGCGCGATACCCAGGGCGATCCTACCAAGGCCGTCAATGCCACCCAGGAGCTGATCAGCCAGGCCAAGGTGCACGCGATGTGGGGGCCGCTGAATTCCGGCGAGGCGCTGGCGACGACGCCGATCATGGCGCGCGCCAAGATGCCCGACATTCATCCCTGCGTGGTCGAGAGCCTGATCGATCCGGTCAAGTATCCGAACGCGTTCCGCATCGCTCCGTCCAACAACCAGTGGGACGACGCGGTGCGCAACTATTGCCTGAAGATCCTCAAAGTGAAGAAGGTCGCCGTGATCGGCGATACCACCGGCTACGGCGTCACCGCGGTCGGCGCCTCGGTCGCGGCGTTCAAGAAGGACGGCGCCGAGGTGGTCTATCAGGCCAATGTCGATGCGACCCAGCCCGACATGACGCCGGACATGCTGCGCGCCAAGAACGCCGGCGCCGAGGCGATCATCGTGTGGAGCGTCTCGACCGGCATGGAGGCGCGCATGTTCAACACCCGCGCCACGATGAACTGGGACGTACCCTTCGTCGGCCATCCCTCGATGGCCTCGGGCGAACTCGCCAGCCTCGTCGCCAAACCGGAGAACTGGAAGAAGGTCTACGCCATCGGCTACAAGAGCTGCAGCTATGACAGCGCCGGCAAGCTGCCGCCGAAGAGCGAGGATCTCGTGGCGCGGCTCGCCAAGGCCAACGTGGCGCTCAACGACACGCTGCTGTGGTGGGTCGCCGGCGGCATGGACTGCATCGAACTGATCGCGAAAGCGGTGGCGGAAGGCGGCTCGACCAACAGCGCCGACATCATCAAATACTGGAACACGCTGTCGAGCTATCCCGGCTATTTCGGCAATTATCGCTTCTCGCCGACCGAGCATAACGGCTACCTGACCGAGGAGATCGTGATGTCGGAGGCCTCTACGGCCAAGAACGGCACCTTCGCGCTCGCGCCAGGGTACAGTTGAGCCAAAGGCGAGGGCGCCGCCGATGCTCGCCTCGATCCTTGCCTCGGGCCTTGCGGCCGGCGCGATCTACGCGCTGGTCGGTGTCACCTACAACACGATGTTCTCGACCTCACGGGTGATGAGCTTCACCGCCGGCCAGCTCGCGATGCTGGGCGGCGTGTTCGGTTCGATGTTTACGCTGAAGCTCGGACTGCCTGTCGTCGTCGGCTTCGTGCTGACGCTGGTGTGCTGCGCCATCATCGGCATCATCACCGAGTTCGTCGCGGTGCGGCCGGTGCTGAAAAGCCTCGACCAGCACCTCTACGTGCTGTCGACCCTGGCGGTCGCGCTGATGATCCAGCAGATCGCGGCGATCAAATGGGGCACCGAGCCGCAGCCATTCCCGCGCATCGCGGGCTGGGGCGAGGGCGTATGGGATGAAAAATTCTGGCTGCCGGTCGTCGCCTGCGCGTTCACGATTCTCGGCCTCGAATATCTCTACCGCCGCACGCTGGTCGGCCGCGCCTTCCTCGCCATAGCGGAGGACAATTTCGCGGCGCGGGCGCTCGGCCTGCCCGAGCGCAACCTGCGCATTGCGAGTTATGCCCTCGCCGGCGTGGTCGGCGGCATTGCCGGATATTCCGGCGGGCAGCTGTTGCTTGCCTTCTTCGCCAACGGCGCGCTGCTCAATTTCTACGGCTTCGTACCGGTGGCGCTCGGCGGGCTCGGCAACAATCGCGGCGCGATCATTGGCGGGCTGGCGCTCGGCCTGTTCCAGCAGGCCGCGAACTTCCTGGTCGGCGGCATCTTCTCCTCGGTCGCGGTGTTCACGCTGTTCATCATCGTTCTGCTCGCCGCGCCGCAGGGGCTGTTCGGCGTCTCGACCGCGCGGAGGGTCTGATGACTGCGGTCACCGACGCTCCGTCGCGAACCGAAAGCGGCGCTTGGCGCGCGGCGCTGCCGCATGTCGCGCCGTTCCTCGGCATCCTCGCCGCGGCATTTCTGCTGCCGTTCGTCAGCAACGACTATTGGGTGCTGATCGGCACGCGCGCGGCGATCTACTGGGTGCTGGTCTCCGGCCTCAATCTGGTGGTCGGCTTCGCCGGCCATCTTGCGATCGGGTATGTTGCGCTGCTGACGCTCGGTGCCTACACCACCAGCGTGCTGGTCGCCGGCAATGTGACGCCGGCTATACCGGTGTTCGCGGCGCTGCCAATTGCCGCTTGCATCGGCGCGATCTTCGGCGTGATCGTCGGGCTGCCGGCGCTGCGGCTGCGCACCTTCTATTTCGCCATGTCGACGCTGGGCTTTGCCACCATCGTGACCCAGATCGCGCTGGCTTGGCAGAGCGTCACCGGCGGCGGTATCGGCATTGCCGGGCCGGAATTTCCGGCGCCGTTCAACACGCCATGGGGCTTTTATAGTCTGTGCATCGCATGCGCTGCTATCACGACCTGGATGAGCGCCAACATCGCGCGCAGCCGCTTCGGCCGCGCGCTGATCGCGGTGCGTGATGCCGAGGTCGCGGCCGAGGCCAGCGGCATCTCCAAGCCGAAAATGCTGATCGCGATCTTCCTGTTCGCCGGTGCGCTGGCGGCGATCGCCGGCGGCCTGTTCGCGACGCTACAGACCTACATCACGCCCGATGCCTTCACCTTCGACCTGTCGGTGCTGTTCTTCATTGCGATCCTGATCGGCGGTCGCGGCTCCATCCTCGGTCCGATGCTCGGCACCATCATCCTGACCATCCTGCCGGAGATCGCGGCGCCGCTCGCGGCGTGGTCGACCTTCCTCTATGCGGTGCTGCTGCTGGTGATCGTGCTGGTGATGCCGGGCGGCATCGCGGCGCTGCTCGATTTCCGCAACCGCCGCCCGCTCGCCAGGAACCGCGCCATCGTGCCGCGCCCGGCGGCGCTCGCCGACATCGTGCGCCGACGCGACGCCGGAAAGACGCTGCAGCTGCGCGGCATCGCGCTGAGCTTCGGCAACGTGAAGGCGATCGACGGCCTCGATCTCGACGTCGTGCCCGGCCGGATCCACGGCCTGATCGGCCCGAACGGCAGCGGCAAGACCACGACCTTGAACGTGATCTCCGGCTACTACGCGGCCAAGGCCGGCAGCATGACACTCGGCGGCGAGGCGCTGCCCGCGGGCCAGCCGGTGCTGCGCGCCGCGCGCGGCATTGCGCGCACCTTCCAGACGCCGCGCGTGATCGGCGAGGCCTCGGTGCTGCAGAACGTCATGATCGGCGGTTCGATCGAGGGCAGGGCGACATTCGCGGAGGCGATGCTGGCGTTGCCGCGCAACGGCGCGGACGAGCGCCTGCTGGCTGACAAGGCCCGTGCACTGCTCGGTGTCGTCGGATTGGAGGCGCTCGCCGAAGTGCGCGCCGATCGCCTGCAGCACAGCGAGCTACGCTTCATCGAGATCGCGCGGGCGCTGATGCTCGATCCGGATTTCCTGCTGCTCGACGAGCCCGCGGCGGGCCTCGCCAATGACGAGATCGAGCGGCTGGCCACGTTGATCAAGGCGGTCTGCGGCCGTGGCACCGGCGTGCTGCTGGTCGAGCATCATGCCGATCTGATCTTCGACATCTGCCACCAGGTCACCGTGCTCAATCTCGGCCGCACGCTGGCGGCGGGAACGCCGGCCGAGATCCGCGTGCACAGGGAGGTCGTCAGTGCTTACCTCGGCGGCTGAACCTCTGCTCTCGGTGAGCGCGCTGGAATCCGGCTACGGCAAGATCCGCGTGCTGCATGGCATCGACATCAGGATCGCGGCCGGCGAGGTGGTGGCGCTGCTCGGCCCCAACGGTGCCGGCAAGACCACGCTGCTGCGTGCGATGTCGGGGCTGCTGCCGGTCAATGCCGGACAGGTCCGCTTCGACGGCCGCGACATGACCAACGCCACGCCGCGCGATGCGGCGCGCGCCGGCCTCGTCCATGTGATCGAGGGCCACCGCGTGTTCACGCAGATTTCCGTCACCGACAATCTGCTGCTCGCCGGCTACGATCTGCCGCGGGCCGAGCGCGCGGCGCGGGTCGAGGAGGCGCTGTCGTTCTTCCCCGAGATCGCCGAGAAGCGTCACGAGCGCGGCGGCGCGCTGTCCGGCGGACAGCAGCAGATGCTGACCGTGGCGCAGGGCCTGGTCCGGCGGCCGCGGCTGCTGATGCTGGACGAACCCTCCGCCGGCCTGTCGCCGGTGCTGGTCGACCGCGTCCTCACCGTGGTGCGCCGGCTGCGCGAGCAGGGCACCTCCGTGCTGCTGGTCGAGCAACTCCTGGAAAAGGCGCTGGCCTCGGCCGATCGGGTCTACGCCCTGGTGCAGGGTGCGATCGCGCTGGAGGCGCCGACCGGCGAGAGCGATTTGCCACACCGGCTCGAGCGCGCTTATTTCGGCCACGAAAGCCATGCATTGCAGAGCTAGCCGGCTGCAACTTGAGTGCTCGGCGGGCCGCCGTTCGCAACTTAGGATCGGACGAAAGCCATGCGCCGGAGCGTCGCAATCTGCGCGTGCGCCATAAAATGGCACGACAGATGCAGTCAGCTTTGCTAAGATTCGCAACAATACCCGATTGTTGATCGTTCTCGCGTTGGTTTTATGGCTTGTTGCGGTTGCCTGCGTCTGCAGCTCTCTTCAAGAGGCCTACGATGCAATGTTTGCGTTGCGGTTGTCAGAACAAGGCGACCAATGAGTATTGCGAAGGGTGCGGGGCCTCTCTCGGAATTGCGTGTGAAGCTTGCGGCCACCTGAACGGATCGAGCAGCCGCTTCTGCGGCAAATGCGGCGCTGCGCTGGTCACGGCGATCGACGCGGCCCACGCGCAGCCGTCGCATGAACGCGCGCTGAGGAGCCTGCACGCCAAGGGCGGCGAGCGGAAGCACCTCACCATCCTGTTCGCCGACATCAGCAACTCGACCGGCATCATCGACAGCCTCGGCGATCCCGAACTCGGCATGCGGCGACTGCAGCCGGTGCTCGACCTCATGAACGAGGCCGTCCATCGCTACGGCGGTGTCGTCAACAAGGCGCAGGGCGATGGCGTCATGGCGATGTTCGGCGCGCCGCAGCCCCATGAAGATCACGCGGTGCGGGGCTGTCTGGCGGCCCTCGCCATGCAGGATGACGTCAAGCGGCTGCATGACGTCGATCTGCAGATCCGCGTCGGCGTCCATACCGGCGAGGTCGTGTTTCAGGCCATCGAGCACGGCATCTACCAGACCTATGACGCCGCGGGCGCCAATGTGCACCTCGCCAGCCGCCTGGAACACCTTGCCGAGCCCGGGACGATCCTGATCTCGCGGGAGACCTATGCGGTCGCACGGCAGTTCGTCGAGGTCGAGCCGCTTGGCGAGCAGACCATTCGGGGGCTCGCGGCCCCGGTCGAGGTGCTCAAGCTGCGCGGACTTCAGCACGCGCCATCGAGCGGCGTGTTCCGAACCGGACGGCGGCTAAGCCCACTGACCGGGCGCGGCGACGAGTTCGCCGCTCTGACGGCCGAACTCGAGAGCACCCGCCGGGGTGACGGCCGCGTGGTCGGCGTTGTCGGCGAAGCCGGCATCGGGAAGAGCCGGCTTTGCTTTGAATTCGCCGAAAATTGTCGCGGCCGGGGCATCCGTGTTTTCGAAGCCCGCGTGCTCGCGCACGGCCGCGCAACGCCGTTTCAGCCGGTGCTGGCGCTGTTCCGCGATATCTTCGGCTTGCGCATCAAGGAGGAAACGCCTGATGTTTCGCGCCGTCGGATCCTCGACCGGCTGGCCGGAATGCCGGTCTCCGATCATCTGGCGCCGGTGCTGCTGGAGTTCCTCGGCCTCGCCGATCCGCACCAGCCGGCTCCAAAACTGGATCCCAAGGCGCGCAAGACCCAGCTGCTCAACTTCGTCGGCGAATTGGTGCGCTCCGCACCGCGCGACAACGTGACGGTCGTCTTGATCGACGATCTGCACTGGATCGATGCGGCCAGCGAGGAGTTCGTCGAGGCGCTTGCCGACGCCGTCGTCGGGACCACGACCATGCTGCTGGTCAATTTCAGGGCGGGATTTACCGCGCCGCTGATGCAGCGATCGCACTACCGTCAGATCAACATGGCGCCGCTCGAGCCCGCGGAGGCGCAATCGATCCTGCGCGACCATTTCGGGACCGACCCGTCGCTCGCGCTGTTGAGCAGGAACATCGTCGAGCGCGCGCACGGCAATCCGTTCTTTCTCGAAGAGCTGATGAACGTGCTCATCGAGCGCGGCGATTTCGAGGGTGAGAAGGGTGCCTATCGCCTGAAGGGCGGCATCGACACCATCCCGCTTCCGACCACCGTGCAGGCGGTCGTCGCGGCGCGCATCGATCGGCTCGACGAGCGTGCGAAACGCGCCCTCGAGGTCGCGTCGGTGGCCGGGCGCGAAATCTCGCTGGCGGTCCTCGATGCCGTAGCCGGACTGGTGCAGGCCGACCTGCTGGAAGCAGTCGGACATTTGCGTCGGGCCGAGCTGCTCTACGACGTGCCGCCCTTCGAGCAGCGGCTGATCGCGTTCCGTCATCCGCTGA
This sequence comes from Bradyrhizobium semiaridum, assembly GCF_020329505.1. GTDB lineage: Bacteria > Pseudomonadota > Alphaproteobacteria > Rhizobiales > Xanthobacteraceae > Bradyrhizobium > Bradyrhizobium semiaridum. Next base: position 234,162 of record NZ_JAGKJJ010000006.1, on the reverse strand, counting down.
TCCAGGAGGTCGCGTATCTGTCGCTGCTGCACGAGCGGCGGCGTGAGCTGCACGCAGCCGTCGCGCAGGCCATCGAAAAGCTGTTCAAGGAACGCGCCGAGGAGCGCGCGTCGCTGCTCGCCTACCATTGGGAGCATGCCGGCGAGCACCTGAAGGCTGCGCAGCAGCATATGCGCGCCGCGGTCTGGGTCGGCGCCAACGATCCGAGTCAGGCCCTGCGCAGCTGGAAGAAGGTGCGTGAGCTATTGATGCACCAGCCCGCGTCGCAGATGACCGACTATCTGAAGATGATGGCTTGCGGCCAGATCGTGAATTTCGGCTGGCGCGAGGGAATTCCCGCCGCGGATGCGCAAGTCTATTTCGAAGAGGCTCGCGGCATTGCACTCGCGATCGGCGATCTGCGCGCCAACACGCTGATCCACGCGGCCTACGGCCGGATCTTGGCGAATGGCGGTTCGGCCGACGAATATGTCGACAGGGTGCTGGAAGCCAAGGCGCTCGCCGACAGCAGCACCGATACCAGCGTCCAGGTGACGCTGAAGGCCGTTCTCTGCCATGCGCTCCGGCTCTCCGGCCGCATGTCGGAGGCGCTGCAGATGAACCTGGAAGCGGCCGCGCGTGCCTCGGAGATCGTGAAGTCCGACCGCGAGACGCTCGGCTTCGACGTCGAGATCTGGCTGACCGCGATGCGCGGGCAGACGCTTGTGATGCTCGGGCGCGGCTCCGAGGCGCGGCCGCTGCTCGACCACGTGCTGCAACTGGATGGCAGCCAGGTCGACGCCATTCACTACGTCATTCCAAGCCTCGCCTATGTCGACCTTGCGTGGTCCGAAGGCGACGTCGGGTTGGCCCAGCACCACGCCGATCGTGCCTTCTCGCTCGCGATGAAGAGCGGAAACCCGTATCTGCGGGTCTATGCCCAGGCCAGCCGCGGCTTGGCCCATTTGGTAGCCGGCCGCATCTCCGCGTCGATCGAGGATCTGGAGGCGGCGCTCGACTTTGCGCGATCCCGCAAGGCCGGTCTCGAGAACGAGGCACGCATCCTGGCGGATCTGGCGAATGCATATCGGTTGAAAGGCGACACGGCCACGGCATTGTCCGTCGTCGATGAGGCGATCGCGGTTGCGGTCGAGCGGCATGCGCGCATTCCGGAATGCCTCGCACGGTCGGTGCGGGCCGATCTCTTATTGCGATCCGACAGCAGCGAAGAAGCGGCCGAGGGCGCAAAGGAATTGGACCGCGCTACGGCGCTGCTTGAGGAGACCGGGGCGATGATTTTCGCGCCCTTCGTCGGTGCCGCGGGAAAGACCGTCAGATCGATTCGCAGTTCGAACGAAGCCAATAACAGTTGATGACCTCATGCTGTTTGCGAATACCACCGGCGAACCGCTCGGCAAGGGAAGCGCCCGCATCTGCCGGCACCAGCTCCTTTACGAGATCCTGACTGATTTCAGGCAGGCATTTCCAGAGCTGCGCTTCGAACTCGATGAAGCAAGCACGACCGTCAATGCGCAGGCGTTCATTCGTGGCAACGACCGTGTCGTCCGCCTCTACGGCGGATTGGCCTATCACGCCTCGATCGGTGCCGACGGGTTGATATTCACCCTGCTTCACGAGGTCGGGCATCACCTGTCGAGGGGCGGACGGCTCGCCGCCAATGCCGAACTCGGCTGCGAGTGCGCGGCGGATCGCTGGGTTTTGACCGATGGCATGGCCCGGCTGAAGAAGAGGACAGGGCGGATGTTCTCGATCGAGCAGGCCGTCGCGAGCGTTGAGAGCATAGCGCCCGCCGTTTGCGGCGCGACGGTCCGCAAGCGTGGTCCAAGCGTGTGCTGGGCCGATCATTGGCCTTCGCGAAAACGCATACTCGTTCGACCGGAATCCGCGCCGGCTATTCCGCGGTGTTATCTGTCTGAATTTTTGCGTGTCGGTCAATTTGCACAAGGGAGAAGATGAATGGGTGCCCTACTTCCCGTCGGCAGCGGTCCCGATGCTGAAATCGTGGACCGGCTGAATGAGCTGTTCAGCGGTACGGAACTGGCGTCGCTTCGCCGGCACAACAAGAAGGAAAAGCTGTTCGACGCGAACCACCGATTGTGGCGGGTGGCGTTTCGCATCGGCGCCTACCCGAGCCGGGACTACGGCAGCGACGACGCCAAGCGGAAATGGTTCTTCTTCCTCCATCATGTGCTGACGCAGGATACGCAGGATGCGATCAAGAGAATCCTCGGCGATGCAATGACCCGATCTGCCATCAGGGCGGTCAAGTTCTCGGTCGAGGAAAACAGTCAGGTCCGTCATCCGCATCTGTTCCCAAGCAACAACGAGCCGCTTGCGAACTATCTGAATACGGCCGGCAATACCTATCTGGTCCATCTGGTCGTGAAAGGTCCGATGGATGACAGCGCGGAGGATCCGCCCGGCGACAACGATCCCGATCATGGCGAACAGCCGATCAGCTGGCCGAAGCTCGAGCTGCGCAGGCCGGCCTTCAGACGAACCAAATCGGGCCGCGGGAAGAGGCCTGTCAAGAAGAAGGTCGGCAGCAAGAGGAAGGCCGGCAAAAAGGCGGCCAAGCGACCGCGCAAGCGTTGACGCGGCGATCACGGCGGTCGATTGTGCGGGCAGGGGCCGGCGGATGCGCCGGCCCCTCTGTCTCCAGGTCGCCTGTCTCCAATTCGTCGTGACATCCGGCTGGCGGCAGCGCTTGCTGCCGGCCGCCCGAACTCCGCTACGGGGCCGTCACTGCCCGTTCCGTTGCGGAAAGAATGCTGCGTCCGATGCGACTCCCATTTTTCTACGGCTGGATCATCGTCGCGGTGACGTTCGTCACCATGGCGATCGGCGTCAATGCGCGGACGGCGTTCTCGCTGTTCTATCCGCCCATCATCACCGAGTTCGGCTGGGAGCGCGGCATTACCGCGGGCGCATTCTCGTTCGGCTTCATCGCCTCGGCGATCGCAAGCCCCTTGATCGGGCGGCTGATGGACCGCGGCGGGCCGCGTGCCGTGATGGAACTCGGCGTCGTCCTGATGGCATCGGGGCTGCTGCTGGCGCCGCTGACCACGCAGCCCTGGCACCTTTATCTGACGATCGGCGTGCTGGTCGGCTCCGGCAGCGTCTGCCTCGGCTATTCCGGCCAGTCGCTGTTCGTGCCGAACTGGTTCATCCGGCGTCGCGGCCTTGCGATCGGGCTTGCCTTTGCTGGCGTCGGCATCGGCTCGGTGACCTTGCTGCCCTGGGTGCAGCACATAATCGAGCAGACCAGCTGGCGCACCGCCTGCACGGCGATGGGCATCATGGTGCTGGTCGTGCTCGCGCCGATCAATTTGTTGCTACACAAGCGGCCGGAAGATATTGGCCTTCAGCCCGACGGCGATGACGCGCCGACGGCGACGTCGGCCAGGCCTGCATCCAACATCGTCGATCCGGTTTGGGCCGGCACCGACTGGACGCTGCCTCGCGCGCTGCGCACCGCGCGGTTCTGGTGGATCGCGGTCGGCTATTTCTGCGGCCTGTACATCTGGTACGCGGTGCAGGTGCACCAGACCAAATTCCTGCTCGATATCGGCTTCAGCTCGAACGTCGCCGTCTGGGCGCTCGGCGTCGTCAGCATGATCGGGATTCCCGGCCAGATCTGGCTCGGCCATCTCTCCGACCGGATCGGCCGCGAATGGGTTTGGGCGATCTCCTGCTTCGGCTTTGTCATCTGCTTCGCCGCGCTGGTCGCCCTGAAATACTGGCCGGTGATGCCGCTGGTCTGGCTGATGGTGCTGACGCAGGGCGCGCTCGGTTACGGCCTCACCTCGGTGATGGGTCCGGTCGTGCTGGAGATCTTCCAAGGCAAGCACTACGGCAGCATTTTCGGCACCGTGATGCTCGCCGCGCTCGCCGGCGGCGCCGCCGGGCCATGGATCACCGGCCAGCTCTACGATCTGTCGGGCAGCTATACGAGCGCCTTCACTCTCGCCATCGTCGCCAGCCTGCTGTCGGCATTTGCGATCTGGCAGGCCTCGCCCGGCAAGGTCCGTGCCGTCGCCGGGCAGATGCACAAGATCGCGCTCAACGCTTGAGCGATACTACGCCGACGAACCGGCGATCGCCCGCCGGAGGTCGGTGATCGCGCGCAAGAAACTGTCGGGCGGCGTGGTCTCGGGATCGATCAGGCGGTGCAGGCGGAAACCGTCTTCCAGTGCCAGCACGATGGCGCCGGTCCATTCTGGATCGAGCATCGCGTTGCGGCCGCCGTTCTTCGCAGTGGTCGTCACGATATCCGTGATCAGCTTGCGCCGCGCGCGCAGCCGCTTGGCGAGTTCGGGCCGGCGCTTCTCGGCGCGCGCGACGAACAGGATCATCTCCATGTGCAGCAGCGGCGAGCGGCCGAGCGGATCCTGCTGGCTGCGATCCATGGTCCGCAGCGCCTCGAGAAAATCGGCGAGGTTCTTGTGCTTGGCGAGCAGGTCGAGACATCGTTTGATCGACTGTTCGACGTGATCCTCGAGCATCGCGAAGATCAGCTCGTCCTTGCTCTTGAAGTTCGAATAGAACGCGCCGCGCGTGAAGCCGGCCGCGGCCGCGACCGCCTCGATGCTTGCGCCGCCGATGCCCTGTTCCTCGAACACCTGCGCCGCCGCCTCGAACAGCTTCTCGCGGGTATCGTCCCGTGTCGGTCTGGTTCGAACCCTTGACATCGGTGCATTTTAGGGCAAAATGCAACTCGATACAAGAATGTATCGAGTTGCGCTGATACCGAGCCGACCGATATCGAAATGACCGGGCCGTCGAGCCCGGCCCGAGGATGACACCAAGGCGCGCCACAGTGCTGGCACCCGCGCAGCGAGCGAACGAGGTCACCATGAACGAGCACGTTCAGTCGACGAGCAGCGAGCCGCTTTTCAATCCGCTGGCACCCGAATTCATCCGCAATCCCTATCCGCATTACGAGCGGCTTCGCACCACGGATCCGATGCACCTCAACGCGCACGGCGCGTTCGTGGCGAGCCGGCACGCCGAGGTCAGCCTCGTGCTGCGCGACAAGCGCTTCGGCAAGGACTATGTCGATCGCACCATCCGCCGCTACGGTCCGAAGATCATGGAAGAGCCGGTCTTCCGCAGCATGAGCCACTGGATGCTGCAGCAGGACCCGCCGGATCACACCCGCCTGCGCGGCCTCGTGGTCAAGGCGTTCACCGCGCGCCGTGTCGAGGACATGCGCCCGCGCATCCAGCAGATCGTCGACGAGACGCTCGATCGCGTCACCCCGCAGGGGAAGATGGACCTGATCGAGGATTTCGCCTTCCGCCTGCCGGTGACCATTATCTGCGACATGCTCGGGATTCCCGAGGAGCATCGCGAGGCCTTCTACAACGGCTCGCGCGACGGCGGCCGTCTGCTCGATCCGGTGCCGCTGACGGCGGAGGAGATCAAGCAGGGCAACGCCGGCAACACGATGGCCGCGATGTATTTCCACCAGCTGTTCGAGCTGCGGCGCAAGCAGCCCGGCGACGACCTCACCACGCAGCTGGTGCAGGCCGAGGAGGACGGCCAGAAGCTCACCAACGAGGAACTGACCGCCAACATCATTCTTCTGTTCGGCGCCGGCCACGAGACAACCGTGAACTTGATCGGCAACGGCCTGCTGGCGCTGCACCGCAATCCGGACCAGCTCGCGCTGCTCAAGGCCAATCCCGGCCTGATCACCAATGCGATCGAGGAATTCCTGCGCTACGACTCGTCGGTGCAGCTCACCGGTCGCGTCGCGCTCGAGGATATCGAGGATCTCGGCGGCAAGCGAATCCCGAAGGGCGAGACCGTGCTGTGCCTGCTCGGCTCCGCCAATCACGACCCGGCGGTTTATCCCGACCACCCCGAAAGGCTCGACATCGAGCGGCCGAATGTGAAGCCGCTGTCGTTCGGCGGTGGCATCCATTTCTGCCTCGGAGCCCAGCTGGCGCGCATCGAGGCCGAGATCGCGATCTCGACCCTGCTGCGCCGGATCCCGGACCTGCGGCTCGATGACGCTGCCAATCCGGAGTGGCGGCCGACCTTCGTGCTGCGCGGCCTGAAGCGGCTCCCCGCGAGCTGGTGATCGCGGCCCGGCAGTGATTCCGGCGTGCGCCCGGGGAAACCACCCTTTGACCTGAAGTCACAGCGGCAAAGCGCTGTGACTTCGCCATACTTGTCTCTATATATGGGCTGCTCCGGCTTTCGGCGTGCGCAGGTCGCCGCGGAGCGGGCTCAAAGGGAGACACCGTGCAGACGACACTGCTCGGCCTGGCAATCGCCCTCATCCTTGCACTGGTCGCCGCGCTGGTCGGTCCGTTTTTCGTCGATTGGAACCAGTTCAGGCCGCAGTTCGAGGCAGAGGCGACGAGAATCATCGGTGCGCCGGTGCGTGTCGCCGGTAACCTCGACGCGCGCCTGCTGCCTGCGCCCTGGTTGCGGCTGAAGACCGTTACGATCGGCAGTGCCAATGACCTCGGCAAGGTCCGCGCCGCCAACCTCGACGTCGAGTTCAGCCTGGGCTCACTGATGCGCGGCGAGTGGCGCGCAACCGAACTGACGGTCAATGGCGTCTCGCTCGATCTCGGCTTCGATTCGAAGGGACGGGTCGACTGGCCGGTGTCGAGCGGGGCCCTCCGCCTGGCCTCGCTGGCGATCGACCGTCTCAACCTCACCGGCCGCATCGCGCTGCACGATGCGGCGAGCCGCAGCACGCTCGAGCTGAACGATATCGCGTTCAGCGGCGATGTCCGCTCCCTCGCCGGCGCGATCCGCGGCGACGGCAATTTCATGATGGGCGGCAATCGCTATCCGTTCCGGATTTCGTCGGGGCAGGGGCCCGACGGCAACGGCACCCGCGTGCATCTCAATATCGATCCCGGGCAGCGGCCGGTGTCGGCCGATCTCGACGGTGTGCTGACCTTCGAGGCCCGCGCGCCGCGCTTCGAGGGCGCCGTGACGCTGGCCGGCGCCCCCGGTCAGCGCGGCGGCGACGATCCGCCATGGAGGATCGCGGCCAAGGTGAAGGCCGACAATGCGGCGGCGCGCCTCGACCAGATCGAGGTCAGCTATGGCGCCGAGGATCGCGCGCTGAAGCTCGCGGGCAGCGGCGATGTCCGGTTCGGCGCAGCCCCGCTGCTGCGCGCTTCGCTGTCGGCGCGGCAGCTCGATGCCGACAAATTCGCTGCCAAGGATACTTCCAAGGATACTTCCAACGATCCTGGCAAGGGCGCCACCGACGGCAGTGCCGAGCCTGCGCGCGCGCTGCCGGCGTTGCGCGCAGTGCTGTCTGGGGTGCCACAAAGCCCGCTGCCGGCGCAGATCGAACTGGCCTCGGAGCAGATCATGCTCGGTGGCCGTCCGCTGCAGGACATCTCGGTGGAACTGCAGTCGGATGCGAAATCGTGGACGGTGCGCCGGCTGGAGTTTCGCGCGCCGGGATCGACGCGGGTATCGATGAGCGGCGCGAGCGCGCAGGGCGGAGCCGCGAACAGTTTCAAGACCGCGCTCAATATCGAGTCGACCGATCCCGATGCACTGATGAGCTGGCTGCAGGGACGCAGTGACGCCGCCTATCGCAGCCAGAAGCCGCTGCGGCTACGCGGTGACGTTACGGTCTCGCCGGCCGGCTTTGCGATCGACGGCATGCGAGCGGAGATCGAGAGCGGCACGGTGGATGGCCGCGTTGCGGTTGCGTACGGTGAAGCGGGCAAGGGATCGAAGGTCGACGCGCAGCTCAAGGCGGAGCGGCTCGATCTCGATGCCACCTCGGCGCTGATCCGTTCGCTGGCCGGCCCGCAGGCCGAATATCCCGACGAGGTGAAGTTGTCGCTCGATATCGCCCGCGCCGTTTCCGCGGGCCAAGAGCTGCGGCCGCTGCAGGCGAAGCTCGCCTACGGCCCAAAGGAGATCGTGCTCGAGCGCGTGAGGATCGGCCAGCCGGACAACGTCACGCTGGACGGCAGCGGCAATTTCGATCGCATCAATGCCACTGGCAGGCTGGCGATCGATGCGACGGCCACCTCGCTCGGACGGATCGTCGCGATCGTGCAGCCACTCGCGCCATCGCTTGCCGCGCGGCTCGGCGTTCTCAAGGCCGATGCCGGTCCGGTGCGCGCCAAGCTGGCGCTCGATCTCGGCAAGGGCAAGGCCGCCGACCGCGCTGCGGCGCAGGTAGTGTTCGATCTCGACGCGCCGCAGCTCAAGGGACGCACGATGCTGTCGGCCACGCCGCAGGTCGCGGCGATCCGCGCGCTCGATCTCGATGCGCTCAGCCGCAGCGATGTTGCCGCCGAGGCGAAATTCTCGTCCGGCGAGGGGACGGCCCTGCTGGCGCTGCTCGGGCTTGATCGCGTCATTGCGTCGGGTGCCGGACCGATCCAATTCGAGGCCAACCTGAATGGCGCATGGCGCGCTCCGTTGCGGGTGAAGGCCAGGCTCTGGGGCGCTGGCGTCGATGCCGACGCCGAAGGTATCGCGGAGCCTTGGGCGAAAGATGCCAAATCGAGCCTCAGTCTCCGCGTCCGCAGCGCCGACATCAGCCCGCTGGTGAACCTGAAACCATCCGATCCGGCGGCGAACATCCGCCTGTCGTCGCGCCTGACACTCGCAGGTGACAGGCTGAACTTCGACGATCTCGACAGCATCGTCGCCGGCTCGCGGCTGCGCGGACGGCTGGCGTTGACGCTTGCCGATCAGAAGAGCGTGGAGGGCGAGATCGGCATCGACCAAATCACGCTGGCGCCGGTCGTTGCAGCGGCGATCGGCGCGGCGGGTCCCGATCCGACGGCCCCGCTTGGCGCGGGGGTGACGTCGGGCTGGCGCGGCAAGGTGACGTTCGAGGCGCTGCACGGCCTGTTGCCGGGAGGCGCTGAGTTGCAGCCGGTCAGTGGGGCCGTCAAATCTGATGGGCAGTCGCTCACCCTGGATGGCATCAAGGGCAAGATCGGGGGCGGCGATGCGACTGCCACCATCGATGCGCGGCAGGGGCCCAACGGACTTGCAGTGAATGCGAATGTGCAGCTTGCGGGCGTCGATAGCTCGGCGCTGCGCTATCGCAGCCTCGCGCTGCCGAAGGGCCGCGTCTCGGTGCAGATGACGCTGCTGACGCAGGGCCGCAGCGCCTCGGCGCTGACCGCCGCGCTGTCCGGCAGCGGCACGGTGACGCTGGAAGGAATCAGTCTCTCGGGCCTCGACCCGCGCGCGTTCGACGTTGCGATCCGCGCCAGCGATTCCGGACAAGCCACCGACGACACGCGGCTGCGGCAGATCGTCGAGCCGGTGCTGGCTGGCGGCGCGCTGTCGATCCCGACGGCGCAGATCCCGTTCAACATCCGCGACGGCCGCCTCCGCGTCGGCGCCACCACGTTGACGGCTAACGGCGCCAACGTCGTCGTTTCTGGCGGCTACGACATTCCCGCCGACCAGGCCGACATCCGCGCCGCGCTGTCATCGACTTCCGTCGGCACTGCCAACAGCCGCCCGGAAATCCAGTTGCTTGCGGTGGGTACGCCGGACGGCATGAGCCGCAGCATCGACATCGCCTCGCTATCGTCGTGGCTTGCGGTGCGTGCGATCGATCGCGAGACCAGGCGGCTCGATGCGATCGAGCGCGGCGAGCGGCCGCCGGAGCCGACCCCTGCGGCCATTCCGCGACCCGCCGAGCCGGCCCCCGAAACGCCGGCGCCGGCGAAGCCGAAGGTGGTTGCGCCGCGTCCGCCGATCGTGCCGCCGGTCGCCACGGCACCGGTCGCACCGCCGCCGTCGGTCACGAGCCAGCCGCAGGTTGCGCCGTTGCCACCGCCGATCGAGGTCAAGCCGGCTCCCGGCGCGGCGGCCAAGCCGAAATTGCGACCGCCGCTGTCGCTGACGCCGCAGGTCGCCAATCCGCCGCCGCGGCCGGCCATTCAGAATTAAGAGTGTGCGCTGGTTTGTCGCGATCCGCGCAAAGCGGGCGCGCAGGTTCATGTCGCGAAACGCGTCAGGACCGGGATCCGCTGTTTCGGATCATATCTGGAGCAATCGTCCTTACACGGACATCCGCATGACAACGCGATCGCCCGCGCGATGTGCGGGCGATCGATTGCGACCATCGGAGCGCGGCTCAGGCCTGCTGACGTGTGTCGATCTGCTGCGGCCTGACGTCCGCCGGGACCGCAGGTGTGGCGCGTGAGCGGAAATAGTCCAGCACGAAGAGGCGGATCGCGGAGGACAGGTTGCCTTGCTGGCGATTGTTGTCGATCTCGCCCACCAGCTCCGACAGCGTCATGTTTCGCAGCCCGGAGATTTCCTTCATGCCATTCCAGAACGCTTCTTCGAGGCTGACGCTGGTCTTGTGACCGGCGACGACGATCGAACGTTTGACGACGGGAGATTTCATGATGCGTCTCCGCCGTCGATGCGATGTGCTTCGAGCAAGCGCGCACTCCGCTCGGCGACAAACCCGTCGCGTGCACGTTCGGATTTCGTGCGACCAAATAGCGCACGGTTGTTATCAGCTTGCTTGGCTGCTTGTTCGCGCTCAGTGCGCTTCTTGAATCGTTTCAAGTTGACTATATCGCCCATGCTAGTCCTCATCGCCCCCCAACCGGACTTGGTGATGCGGCGTGACGAAAGCAAGAGTGGCCGCGCGGCGCGCCTGGCTCGGTGTCCATCCGGAATCCCCGTTTGATGCTTCCGTGATAGCATCAAAGAACTGGTTTCGCTCTGCGAAAACGAGACCTCTGCCTGCTCTACCATGCGGCAGCGCAGAGCTGGTAGGTGACTTGCCTTAGCCTTTAGGCGTTATGATCGATAATTATATCACGCGCGTTGACCGTAATTGTCCGGACTTTCTTCGCGCGCTCAGCCGGGATGTGTCATTTTGTCCGGCTGCACCAGGCGATCGAATTCATCCGCAGATACAAAGCCAAGCCGCAGGGCTTCCTGCCTGAGCGTCGTTCCGTTCGCATGCGCGGCCTTTGCGACCTTGGCCGCGTTGTCATAACCGATCTTCGGCGCGAGCGCCGTCACCAGCATCAGCGAGCGCTGCATCAATTCGCCGATGCGCTTTTCATCTGCGCGTATGCCGACAACGCAATGCTCGGTAAATGAGCGGACGACGTCGGACATCAGCTCAATGGAATTAATCATACAATATGCCAAAGCCGGCTTGTACACGTTGAGCTCGAAATGGCCCTGGCTGCCCGCGACCGTGATCGCGGTCTGATTGCCGAACACTCGGCAGCAGACCATGGTCACGGCCTCGCACTGCGTCGGATTGACCTTGCCCGGCATGATCGAGGAGCCCGGCTCGTTTTCGGGCAGGATCAGTTCGCCGAGACCGGAGCGCGGGCCCGATCCGAGGAAGCGGATGTCGTTGGCGATCTTGAACAGCCCGGTCGCCACCGCGTTGATCGCGCCGTGCACCAGCACATAGGCATCGTTCGAGGCCAGCGCCTCGAACTTGTTCGGCGCGGTGACGAACGGCAGCCTGGTGATCTTCGCGACGTGCCTTGCGAAGGTCTTCGCGAATCTCGGCTTCGAGTTGAGGCCGGTGCCGACGGCGGTGCCGCCCTGTGCCAGCGGATACAGATCCTTCACCGCGACGCGCAGCCGCGCGATGCCGCTTTCGATCTGGGCCGCGTAGCCGGAGAACTCCTGGCCGAGGGTCATCGGCGTGGCGTCCTGGGTATGCGTGCGTCCGATCTTGACGATCTTCGCGAACGCCTTCTCCTTCTTGCGCAGCTCGCGATGCAGCTCGGTGAGCGCCGGGATCAGGTCGGCGACGATGCGGCTCGCCGCCGCGATATGCATCGCGGTGGGGAACGAGTCGTTCGACGACTGGCTCATGTTGACGTGGTCGTTCGGATGGATCGGCTTCTTGGCGCCCAGTTCGCCGCCGAGCATCTGGTTTGCGCGGTTGGCGATCACTTCGTTGACGTTCATGTTGGTCTGGGTGCCCGAGCCGGTCTGCCAGACCACCAGCGGGAAATGATCGTCGAGCTTGCCCTCGATCACTTCCTTGGCCGCCCGGACGATCGCGCCGGCGCGGCGCGCATCGAGCTGGCCGAGCTCTCGGTTGGTCTCGGCGGCCGCGAGCTTGACGATGCCGAGGGCGTGGATGATCGCGATCGGCATCCGGTCGTGGCCGATCTTGAAGTTCTGCCGCGAGCGTTCGGTCTGCGCACCCCAGTAGCGGTCGGCCGGCACGTCGATCGGGCCGAAGCTATCGGTCTCGCTGCGGGTGGTCGCCTTGGATGGTTTGGTTGCTCGGGCCATGAATGCTTTCCGTTGCTTCGTAGGAAGCGTGACCCGAGACGACGATGAACCGTCGGCGCAGACGCACGCTCATGCAGAACATAGTGCGGGATGACGATCCGTCATCCCGCACTATGTCCTGCATCCTACAGGGTGCAGCAGCGGTTCGTGCTTAGATTATTTCTTGCGGAAGCGATCCAGCCGCACCACCTCGGCGCCTTCGCCGGGCTTGGAGGGCTCGCTGTCGGCCTCGGCCGCCGCGGTCTCCGTTGCCTTGGTCTCGGCCGCGGTACGGGTCGGTGCGGCGGGCAGGGCGCCCGCGGGCGGTGACGCCGGGGCCTTGGCCGGAGCTGCTTCGGCCACCGCATCGGACGCGTCAAACTGCAGATCGAATGGCGCCGATGGATCGAGGAAGCGTGTCACGGCGGCGAACGGCACGGTGAGCCGCTCCGGAATGCCCCCGAACGACAGGCCGACCTCGAACCGCTCCTCCGTCACCACCAGATCCCAGAACTGGTGTTGCAGGATGATCGTCATCTCCTCGGGGTATTGCGCAAGCAGGCGCGGCGACAGCTTCACGCCTTCGCCGTTCGACAGAAACGTAATGTAGAAGTGATGCTCGCCCGGCAGGCCGTGTTCGGCGGCATCCGCGAGCACCCGGCGCAGCACCCCGCGCAGCGCATCCCGCGCCAGCACGTCATATCGGATGTGATCAGTCGCCATGGTGATCCTGTCGTTTGCAAAATGGTGACCGGGCGCCGCCGGATCCATCCGACTCGCCCTTTTGGGGACCATGCTATCCTGCCGGAAGCCGGAAATCAGCAGGGACGGCTGGGGTGTGGCGGAGGAAGTGCCCGGTCCGGAAAATGAAGTGGAGGCTTCTGTTGCCAGGTGCCTCCGAACCCCGCCTAGCGGAGCTTAACCCGCTAGGACTTTAAGATGGTCTTTCAAACTGCGTTACGCAGCCTGAGCAACCGGAGCAAAGTTGTCGTTGGCAACTATTGCAATGGCCCGATGTCGGCGGAACCATACCGAGAAAAAACGCGCCCTTTACGCCCTCGTCGATCCTATTTCGCCCCCGCCAAAAGCCACCCTGGGATGGCGATGGATTTTGGTGGAGGCGCCGGGTACCGCCCCCGGGTCCGAATGGTTTATTGCGACGGTCATTTATTTCCATAGCCGGCGAACCGGCACCGCTAATATAGGCGGCTGTCCCACAGAAAAACAGAGCCGATTCAGGGCTCTTCAGGCCTCTTTCGGGTGGGAAACACGGCTATTTGGGTTGGCCTACGCGATGCCGCCGTCTAGATTTCGCGTCATGCTCCCGGATTCTTCGCCGGTTGCCGCTCCGGCGCCGGATGCCCCCGCATCATCTCCGCCCAACCAGCCCGGCCTGCTCGAGCTGTTCCTCGCCTTTGCCAAGATGTCGCTGGCCGGCTTCGGCGGGGTCCTGGTCTGGGCCCGGCGTGGCATCGTCGAGCAGCACCGCTGGATGACCGCCGAGGAGTTCAACGAGACCTTCGCGCTGTGCCATTTCCTGCCGGGTCCGAACATCGTCAACCTCTCGGTCGTGTTCGGCTCGCGCTTTCGCGGCATCGCCGGCGGGTTTGCCGCCTTCGCCGGCCTGGTCGGGCCGCCGATGCTGATCGCCACCGCGCTGGCGGCGCTCTACGCGCATTACGGCGATATCGACGCGCTGCGCCGTACGCTCGCGGGTGTCGCCTGCGCCGCGGTCGGCCTTTTGATCGCGGTCGTCTTCAAGATGATGATGCCGCTGATCAAGCGGCGTGACGCCGCCGGTCTCGTCATTCTGGTTTCGGTGTTCGCCGCGATCGGACTGGTGCGATGGCCGCTCCAGATCGTGCTGCTGGTCGCGATTCCGCTCAGCCTCGCGATCACGATCCTGGCGCGCCGCAGGGTGAAGGCATGAGCACGAACTCCAACCCGATCGCGGAACTGGTCTGGACCTTCGGCCTGATGTCGCTGTTTGCGGTTGGCGGTGCCAATTCGGCGATTCCCGAGATGCACCGCGCCGCGGTCGAGGTGCATTACTGGATGACCGACAAGCAATTCGCGGACGTATTCGCGATCTCGCAGTTGTCGCCCGGACCGAATGTGCTGATCGTGACGCTGATCGGCTACTCGGTCGCCGGGATCACGGGCGCATTTGCGGCAACGGTCGCGATGTGCGGCCCGACCGCGCTGCTTGCCTATTATGTGAGCCGCTTCCTCGAACGTTCGCGCCATGCGCGCTGGCCCGCCATCGTGCAGGCGGCGCTGGTGCCGCTGTCGATCGGCCTGATGGCCGCCAGCGGGCTGATCCTGGCGCGGACATCAGACCAAAGTTGGATCGCGGCGCTGATCACCATCGGTGCAGCCGCGCTGGCCTTTGCGACACGCCTCAATCCGTTCTGGATGTTGCTTGCCGGCGGCATTTTGGGTTTTGCTGGCGTTGTCTGACGAAAATCGCTAGCAAGACGTTTCGGGGACCAGCACCACAAGTCAGTCCAAACAGAACGGGCGGGAAAACGCCGCCAGGGGGAGTGAAACCATGAGTGATACGCCGAGCGAGGCGCCGGTCAGGTCGATACTGCCAAAGTGGATACGTGGACCGCAGGATTTCATCGGCGGGCTGGCCATGATGGCGGTTGCCCTGTTCGCCTTGTGGGCGTCCAGCGATCTGCAGGGCATGCATGGATTTTCGTTCGGCGCCGGAACCGCGCCGCGCATGTTCGCCGTGCTGCTGTTCCTGCTCGGCGCCGGGGTCGCGGTGATGGGGATCCTGCAAGATGGTCCGCATCTGTCGCATTATTCCTGGCGCGGCCCGCTATTCGTGTCGGCGTCGATCGTGTTCTTCGCATTGGCGATCCGCCCGCTCGGCCTCGTGGTCTCGGCCTTCGCAAGCTTCCTTATCGCGGCCATGGGCTCGCATGAGACCAAATGGATGGAGGCCGTCATCGTCGGCGCCTGCCTGACGGCGGGCTGCGCCATCCTGTTTCCATACATTCTGGGACTTCCCATGCCGATGTTCCCGCGTTTCCTGATCCAGTGAGGGCGTGATGGATATCTTTGCCAATCTCGCCCACGGTTTCGCGGTCGCATTCTCGCCGATCAATCTCTTGATGTGCCTGATCGGTGCGCTTGTGGGCACGCTGGTCGGCGTGCTGCCGGGCATCGGCACCATCGCGACCGTCGCCATGCTGCTGCCGATCACCTTCGGCCTGCCACCGGTCGGCGCGCTGATCATGCTGGCCGGCATCTATTACGGCGCCCAGTATGGCGGCTCGACCACCTCGATCCTGGTCAATATTCCGGGTGAGGCGACCTCGGTGGTCACCGCGCTCGACGGCCACCAGATGGCCAAGCAGGGCCGCGCCGGTCCGGCGCTGGCGATCGCCGCGATCGGCTCGTTCTTCGCCGGCTGCGTCGCCACCGTGCTGATCGCCGTGCTCGGCGCGCCGCTGACCAAGCTCGCGCTGGCGTTCGGCCCCGCCGAATATTTCTCGCTGATGGTGCTCGGCCTGATCTTCGCGGTGGTGCTCGCCAAGGGCAGCGTGCTGAAGGCGATCGCGATGATCGTGTTCGGCCTGTTGCTGTCGATGGTCGGCTCCGACATCGAGACCGGCGCCTCGCGCATGGCCTTCAATATCCCCGAGCTTGCCGACGGTCTCGGCTTTGCCACGGTGGCGATGGGCGTGTTCGGCTTTGCGGAGATCATCCGCAACCTCGATCACGGCGCCGAACTGAATCGCGATCTGGTGCAGCAGAAGATCACCGGCCTGATGCCGACCAGGAAGGACCTGATCGATTCCGCGCCGGCGATCGGCCGCGGCACCGTGCTCGGATCGATCCTGGGCATCCTGCCGGGTGGCGGCGCGGTGATCGCCTCGTTCGCGGCCTATACGCTCGAGAAGAAGATCGCGAAGAATCCGTCGCGGTTCGGTCGCGGCGCGATCGAGGGCGTGGCGGCGCCGGAAAGCGCCAATAACGCCGCGGCGCAGACCTCGTTCATCCCGCTGCTCACGCTCGGCATCCCGCCGAACGCGGTGATGGCGCTGATGGTCGGCGCGATGACCATTCACGGCATCGTGCCGGGCCCGCAGGTGATGCAGAAGCAGCCCGACCTGGTCTGGGGCATGATCGCCTCGATGTGGATCGGCAATCTGATGCTGATCATCATCAACCTGCCGCTGGTCGGGATCTGGGTCCGCCTGCTGCGCGTGCCGTACCGGCTGATGTTCCCCTCGATCGTGATCTTCTGCGCGATCGGCATCTACTCGGTGAACAACGCGCCCGTCGACGTCATCCTGGCCGGCGTGTTCGGCCTGGTCGGCTACTGGCTGATCAAGCACGATTTCGAGCCGGCGCCGCTGCTGCTCGGCATGGTGCTGGGACCACTGATGGAGGAGAACCTGCGCCGTGCGCTGTTGATCTCGCGCGGCGACTGGAGCGTGTTCGTCTCGCGGCCGCTGTCGGCGGTGCTGCTGGCGATTGCGGCCGGGCTGCTGGTGCTCGCAGTGCTGCCGAGCCTGCGTGCCAAGCGCGATGAGGTGTTCACGGAATCGGAGAACTGAGGGCGCGCCGGTCCTGCGTCGGCGCGCCGCAGGCGGAAGTCGAGTAGACTTTAGTGACAGCCTCGTGAAACAACAAATGCCGGCCGGAGGGGATCTGAGATGACGTCCATTCGCTCGCTTGCGGGCGCATGCCTTGCTGCGCTCGCCTCACTGTGCGCGGTTGCCGCGCCGGCATCGGCGCAGAATTATCCGACGCGCAACGTCACCATGATCGTGCCGTTCGCGGCCGGCGGTCCGACCGACGTGATCTCGCGCATCGTCACCGCGCACATGGCGCAGACGCTCGGCCAGAGCATCATCATCGAAAACGTGGTCGGCGCCGGCGGCACCACCGGCTCGACGCGGGCCGCGCGCGCCGCCAGCGACGGCTATACGTTGATCACCGGGCATATGGGCACGCACGCCGCCTCGGTGCCGCTCTATCCGAAGCTCGCTTATCATCCGGAAAAGGATTTCGAGCCCGTCGCGCTTCTTGCCGGCACGCCGATCCTGATCCTCGCCCGCAAGGACTTTCCGCCGAAGGACCTCAAGGAATTCATCGCCTATGTGAAGGCCAACGCCGACAAGGTGAACGCCGCGCATGCCGGCATCGGCTCGGTGTCGCACGCCTCCTGCGAACTGCTGAACGCGATCCTCCAGGTCAAACCGGTCGGCGTACCCTTCAACGGCACCGGTCCTGCGATGAACGCGCTGGTCGCCGGTCAGGTCGACTACATGTGCGACCAGATCGTCAACGCCGTGCCGCAGATCAATGCCGGCACCATCAAGGCCTATGCGATCGCGACGCCCGAGCGCAATCCGTCGCTGCCCGACGTGCCGACCACCGCGGAAGCCGGCCTGCCGGCGTTCCAGGCCCAGGCCTGGAATGCGATCTTCGCGCCGAAGGGAACTTCGCCCGCCATCATCGCCACGCTGAACGCGGCGGCGGTCAAGGCGCTCGACGACCCCGCCGTCCGCAAACGCCTGCTCGAGCTCGGCAGCGTGATTCCGGCGGCCTCAGATCGCACGCCGGAGGCCCTGGCGACCCTCGTCAAGAATGAGATCGCGAAGTGGGCGCCGGTGCTCAAACCGGCAAGTTAAACCAGCGCTATCAAGCGGATACAGCAGGGGCGGGACGCGAGTTCCGCCCCTTGCCGTTTGGCCGAGGAATGTTCATTTTTCAGGGTATAATCGGTGTATTCAGCCGAATCAGCGTGTCGACGTGCGGCCCCGGCCGCTACATTCGCCGCTCCTTTGAAGCCCTGAAACGCACGCATGAACCAGTACCACGATCTGCTTGAACGCATCCTTGCCGACGGCGCCGAGAAGCACGACCGCACCGGCACCGGCACGCTGTCGATCTTCGGCCATCAGATGCGCTTCAATCTGTCGGCCGGCTTCCCGATGCTGACTACCAAGCGGCTGCCGCTAAAGGCGATCGTGCACGAGCTGCTCTGGTTTCTCGCTGGCGACACCAACATCAAATATCTCAACGACAACGGCGTCACGATCTGGAACGAATGGGCGGATGCCAACGGCGATCTCGGCCCGGTGTACGGTTCGCAATGGCGTTCGTGGCCGGCGCCCGACGGGCGCAGCATCGATCAGATCGCCAATGTGATCGAGATGATCAAGCGCAATCCGGACTCGCGGCGGCTGATCGTCAGCGCCTGGAATCCGGCCGAGGTCGACAAGATGGCGCTGCCGCCGTGCCACTGCCTGTTCCAGTTCTATGTCGCGAACGGCAAATTGTCGTGCCAGCTCTATCAGCGCTCCGGCGATGTCTTCCTCGGCGTGCCCTTCAACATCGCCTCCTATGCGCTGCTTACCCTGATGGTCGCTCAGGTCACCGGGCTCAAGCCCGGTGACTTCGTGCACTCGCTCGGCGATGCCCACCTCTACTCGAACCACCTCGAACAGGCGCGCCTGCAATTGACGCGGCCGACCCGGCCGCTGCCGACCATGAAGATCAATCCGGATGTGAAGGATATCTTCGCCTTCCGTTACGAGGACTTCAAACTCGAAGGCTACGACCCGCATCCGCACATCAAGGCTGAAGTCGCGGTGTGAGGGAGTGATGTCCCTCACCATCCGCCGCGCGCGGCCCGACGAGGCGGGACTGGTGTTCTCGCTGGTCCGCGAGCTCGCCGACTACGAGCAGTTGCTGCACGAGGTTCATGCCAGCGAGACCGATATCGCCGAAGCGCTGTTCGGTGCCAACCCTCGGCTCTACTGCGACATCGCGGAATGGAATGGCGAGCCTGCGGGCTTCGCAGTCTGGTTCGTCAACTTCTCCACCTTCGCCGGCCGCCACGGCATCTATCTTGAAGACCTGTTCGTGCGTCCGGCGCTTCGCGGCAACGGCATCGGCAAGGCGCTGCTGGTGCATCTTGCGAAGGAATGCCGCGCGCACGGCTGGTCGCGCCTGCAATGGGCGGTGCTCGACTGGAACGCGCCGTCGATCGCGTTCTACAAGTCGCTCGGCGCCGAGCTGATGGACGGATGGACGCTTTGCCGCGTCTCCGGCGAGGCGCTTGCGGCGCTGGCGGAAGGAGCAAGTTGATGGAGATCGTGCTTGTCGTCGCAGTCGCCGAGAACGGCGTGATCGGGCGCGACAACACCATTCCGTGGCGGCTGAAGTCCGACATGCAGCGCCTCAAGGCAATCACCATGAACAAGCCGGTGGTGATGGGACGCAAGACGTTCGAGTCGTTGCGCAGGCCGCTGCCAGGCCGCACCAACATCGTGATGACGCGCGATCCAACCTACCGGGCCGGCGGTGCCGTCGTCACGACGTCGTTCGAGAGTGCCCGCGCAATTGCGCTCGGCGACGCGCTGCGGCGTTTCGCCACTGAGATCGCCGTGATCGGCGGCGCGGAAATCTACGCGCAGTGGATGGGCGTCGCCGACCGCCTCGAGATCACCGAAGTCCATGCCCGGCCGGAAGGCGACACACGGTTCGATGCAATCGACACCGGCGACTGGGAAGAGGTCGCGCGCGTGCGGAATCCGGCGGGCGAGGTCGACAGCGTCGATTTCTCCTATGTGACATATCGTCGGCGCGGCCGCGGTTAACCAATGTTTGCATTGACAATTTTGCGCCGGCGCATAGCTCGTCCCGCCATGAAGCTTGCGTTGTAAGGGCCGGGGCGGTCCCCTATAACCGGGCCGGACATTCGAGCCCTTGACCGTTCCGGTCGTGGGCTTGCCGAGGAGAGATTGAATGCCGTGGAAAAATCAAGGCGGTGGCCCCTGGGGCTCGGGTCCGAAAGGACCCTGGGGCTCGGGTCCGCAATCGGTCGGGCCGAGGCCGCCGGACCTTGAGGACCTGCTGCGCCGCGGCCAGGACCGGCTGCAGCAGTGGCTGCCCGGCGGGCATTTCAGCGGCATGGGCATCGCGCTGGTGGTCGCCGCCGCGCTGGTGATCTGGTTCGCCACCGGCATCTTCCGCGTCCAGTCGGAAGAGCTCGGCGTCGTGCTGCGCTTCGGCAAGTATGTGCGCGACGCCCAGCCCGGCCTGCGCTATCACCTGCCGTATCCGATCGAGACCGTGCTGCTGCCGAAGGCGCTGCGCGTGAACACGATCTCGATCGGCATGACGCTAATCGACGATCCTGCCCGGCGCGGCCGCACCATGCGCGACGTGCCGGAGGAGAGCCTGATGCTGACCGGCGACGAGAACATCGTCGATGTCGACTTCACCGTGCTGTGGCGCATCAAGCCGGGCGGTGCCGGTGCGTTCCTGTTCAACATCCAGAATCCCGAAGGCACCGTGAAGGCTGTTGCCGAGAGCGCGATGCGTGAGGTGATCGGCCGCTCCCAGATCCAGCCGATCCTGACCGGCGCGCGCACCACCACCGAGCAGAACGTCCAGGAACTGATGCAGAAGACGCTCGACACCTACGGCGCCGGCATCCAGATCACCCAGGTGCAGATGCAGAAGGTCGATCCGCCGGCGCAAGTGATCGACGCCTTCCGCGACGTGCAGGCTGCGCGCGCCGACTTCGAACGGCTGCAGAACGAGGCGCAGACCTACGCCAACAGCGTGGTCCCGGACGCGCGCGGCCGTGCCGCGCAGATTCTCCAGGAAGCCGAGGGCTACAAGGAGCAGGCGGTCGCCGAGGCCAAGGGCCAGAGCGCGCGCTTCCTCAAGGTCTATGACGAGTACAAGAAGGCACCCGACGTGACGCGCGAGCGCATCTATCTGGAAACCATGGAACGCGTGCTCGGCGGCTCCGAAAAGCTGGTCTTTGACGGCGGCCAGGGCCAGAACATCGTGCCTTACCTTCCGCTGGGCGAGCTGACGCCGCGGCGTCCGCCGGCAGCGCCGGCCACCACCGGCCAGCAGCAGGGAGGAGCCACGCGATGAGGTCGCCTGCCGCGGGCATCGTCGCCCTCATCGTTCTCTTCGTCCTGGCCATCGTCGCATACAGCTCGATGTTCACCGTGCAGCAAACCGAACAGGCCCTCGTGGTCCGGTTCGGCAAGCCGGTCGACGTCGTCACCGAGCCGGGCCTGAACTTCAAGGTGCCGTTCACCGACAGCGTCATCTCGATCGACAAGCGCATCCTCGACCTGGAAAATCCGTCGCAGGAAGTGATCGCGTCGGACCAGAAGCGGCTCGTCGTCGACGCCTTCGCACGCTATCGCATCAAGGACGCGCTGCGCTTCTACACCAGCGTCGGATCGATCCAGGCCGCCAATTTGCAGCTGACCACGCTGCTGAACGCGTCGCTGCGCCGCGTGCTCGGCGAGGTCAACTTCATCGCCGTCGTCCGCGACGAGCGCGAGCGGCTGATGTCGCGGATCCGCGAGCAGCTCGACAAGGAAGCCGACGGGTACGGCATCCAGGTCGTCGACGTCAGGATCCGCCGCGCCGATCTGCCGGAGCAGAACAGCCAGGCGGTCTATGAGCGGATGAAGACCGAGCGTCAGCGCGAAGCTGCTGAATTCCGCGCCCAGGGCCGCCAGAAGGCGCAGGAGATCCGTTCCAAGGCCGATCGCGAATCGACGGTGATCATCGCCGACGCACGATCGACCGCCGAGCAGACCCGCGGCGCCGGCGATGCCGAGCGCAACCGCCTGTTCGCCGAAGCCTACAGCAAGGATCAGGACTTCTTCGCGTTCTATCGCTCGATGACGGCCTATGAGAATGGCCTGCGCTCCAGCGACACGCGCTTCCTGCTGCGGCCGGATTCGGAGTTCTTCAAATATTTCGGCAGTGCCAGCGGCAAGCCCGCCGCGGCGGCTGCTGCGCCGAAGCAGTAACATTGCACGGAGCGGCGGCGCTATCGGCGGCGCCGCTCCGGACAAGTAATAACCAAGAACCATGCAGCGGGAGGTTGCCGTTCGATGAGGTCAATAGCGTTCGGCGACTTCCTCATCGGACTGGGAATCCTGTTCGTGCTCGAAGGCATCCTGTTCGCGGCGAGCCCAGCTTGGATGCGCCGGGCGATGAAGAGCGCGCTGGAGACGCCCGACAACATCCTGCGTGTCGTCGGTATCGGCTCGGCCATCGCCGGGCTGATCCTGATCTGGTTTGTCCGGCGCTGATCATTCTTGTTCCCGGCGCAGGCGCGGCCGGAATGAACACAATCGTGAGCCTTTTGCAGCCGGTTTTCGCCGAAATGCCCGGTTGAGATGCTTGCGCCCTACGCCCGTTCGGGCGCACTCTGTCCAACGATTTTGACCCGTTTGCCTGGAGAGATTCCGAGATGACCGCTGCCAGACCAGTCCTGAGCCGTCGCCTCCGCCTGATGGGAGCCGCGATCTCGATCGGGGCTGCGAGCATGCTGAGTTCCGTGCCGGCGTTTGCCCGCGGCCCCGACGGCATCGCCGACATCGCCGAGAAGGTGATCGACGCCGTCGTCAACATCTCGACCTCGCAGACAATCGAGACCAACAAGGGCGGCGGCGCGATGCCCCAGCTGCCGCCGGGCTCGCCGTTCGAGGAGTTCTTCGACGACTTTTTCAAGAACCGCCGCGGCCCGGGCGGTGGTGGCAAGGGCGGCGACAAGAGCGGCGAGTTCCAGCCGCGCAAGACCAATTCGCTCGGCTCCGGCTTCATTATCGACACCGCGGGCATCGTGGTCACCAACAACCACGTCATCGCCGATGCCGACGAGATCAACGTCATCATGAACGACGGCACCAAGGTCAGGGCCGAGCTGGTCGGCGTCGACAAGAAGACCGACCTGGCGGTGCTGAAGTTCAAGCCGCCGAAGCCGCTTACCGCCGTCAAGTTCGGCGACAGCGACAAGATCCGTCTCGGCGAATGGGTGATCGCGATCGGCAACCCGTTCAGCCTCGGCGGCAGCGTCACCGCGGGCATCGTCTCGGCCAAGAACCGCGACATCAGCCAAGGGCCGTATGACAGCTACATCCAGACCGACGCCTCGATCAACCGAGGCAATTCCGGCGGTCCGCTGTTCAACCTCGATGGCGAGGTGATCGGCGTCAACACCCTGATCATCTCGCCGACCGGCGGCTCGATCGGCCTCGGCTTCGCCGTGCCGTCGAAGACGGTGGCCGGCGTGGTCGACCAGCTGCAGAAGTTCGGCGAGTTGCGCCGTGGCTGGCTCGGCGTGCGCATCCAGTCGGTCACCGATGAAATCGCGGACAGCCTCAACATCAAGCCGGCGCGCGGCGCGCTGGTGGCCGGCGTCGACGACAAGGGACCCGCCAAGCCGGCCGGCATCGAGCCCGGTGACGTCGTCGTGAAGTTCGACGGCAAGGACGTCAAGGACCCGAAGGACCTGTCGCGCATCGTTGCCGACACCGCCGTGGGCAAGGAGGTCGACGTCGTCGTCATTCGCAAGGGCAATGAGGAGACCCGGAAGGTCACGCTCGGCCGCCTCGAGGACAACGACAAGGTTCAGCTCGCCAACGCCAAGCCGAAGGACGACACCGCCGAGAAGCCGGTGACGCAGAAGGCGCTCGGCCTCGACCTGGCGTCGCTGAGCAAGGACCTGCGCACCAAGTACAAGATCAAGGACAGTGTGAAGGGCGTCATCGTCACCGGCGTCGACGGCAACTCCGATGCCGCCGAGAAGCGGCTGTCGGCCGGTGACGTCATCGTCGAGGTGGCGCAGGAGGCGGTGTCCAGCGCCGCCGACATCAAGAAGCGTGTCGACCAGCTCAAGAAGGACGGCAAGAAGTCCGTGCTGCTGCTGGTTTCCAACGGCGAGGGCGAGCTGCGGTTCGTCGCGCTGGGCGTGCAGTAAGCGCCGGGCGCACGGTAGAGAAGCACTTGTCATTGCCGGGCCTGACCCGGCAATCCATCATTGCAAAAGGCCTTTCGAAGGAGATGGATGCCCGGGTCAAGCCCGGGCATGACGGTCTCGCAACGGGCTAGCCTTCCACGAACTCGTCGCGCCGATAGCCCTGCGCATAGAGCAGCGCGGTGAGATCGCCGTGGTCGATCCGGCCGGCCGCGGCCGCCGCCACCGCCGGCTTGGCGTGATAGGCAACTCCGAGCCCGGCGGCCTCGATCATGCCGAGATCGTTGGCGCCGTCGCCGACCACCATCGTGTCGATGTCGTCGAGGTCGAAGGATTCGGTTAGCTCGATCAAGGTCGCAAGCTTGGTGGCGCGGCCGAGGATCGGCTCGACCACTTCGCCAGTCAGCTTGCCGTCCTCGACCTGCAACTGGTTGGCGCGGTTCTCCTGGAAGCCGGTCTTTTGCGCGACCACGTTGGTGAACAGCGTGAAGCCGCCCGAGATCAGGCAGGTATAGGCGCCGTGCGCGCGCATCGTCATGACCAGCGCGCGGCCGCCGGGCGTCGGCGTGATCCGCTTCTCCAGCACCTCGTCGACCACGCTGACCGGCAACCCCTTGAGCAGCGCGACGCGCTCGCGCAGCGCCGGCTCGAACGCGATCTCGCCGCGCATGGCGCGCTCGGTTATGGCTGCGACATGGGCTTTCAGGCCGGCGAAATCGGCGAGCTCGTCGATGCATTCCTGGCCGATCATGGTGGAATCCATGTCGGCCAGAAGAAGCTTCTTGCGCCGGGCGATCCGAGGCTGCACGACAATGTCGATCGGCAGATCGGCGCGCGCCTCGCGCAGGCGGGCTTCGATCGCCTTGATGTCGTCCCGGCCGGTTGCCTCGCTCTCGAAGGGAATGTCGACCGCGACGTTGTTGAACAGCCATTGCGCCGGGCCGGCCGACGGTAGCACGGCCCGCGCGCCGTCGACGATGGTGGAGTCGAGCGCGGGGCTCGCGGGATTGCAGATGAGCGTGGCGACGAGGGACATGCAGGCGGGTTCGGGATTGTTGGACAAGGCCGTGCTTATCGCAGGGCCCACCGCCAGCGGCAAGTCGGCGCTGGCGACGGCGCTCGCACAACGGACCGGCGGGGTCGTGATCAACACCGACTCCATGCAGGTCTATCGCGACCTGCGGATCATCACCGCGCGGCCGACCCCGTCTGAGGAGGCGCTGGTTCCGCACCGGCTCTACGGCCATGTCGATGCCGCCGTGAATTTTTCCGCCGGCGCCTGGGTCAGCGATGCTGCCGCGGTGCTCGCCGAGGCGCGCGCAGCGCGCCGGTTGCCGATCTTCATCGGCGGCTCCGGCCTCTATTTCAAGGCGCTGACGCGCGGGCTGTCGGCGGTGCCGCCGATCCCCCTCCACGCGCGCGAGGCCGTGCGTGCACGGCTGGAGCAACACGGCGTCGAGGCGCTGCACGCCGAGCTGGCGCGGCGCGACCCGGTCTCCGCGGAGCGCCTGAAGCCGCGCGACCGCACCCGCATCGCCCGCGCGCTCGAGGTGGTCGAGGCTACCGGGCGGGCGCTGCCGGACTGGCATCGCGAGGGCCTGCCGCCGCTGCTGCCGCCGGGCGAATTCTGCGCGGTCTTCCTCGCGCCGGAGCGGGACGCACTATACGCGCGGATCGATGCGCGGTTCGGCGCCATGCTCGAGACCGGTGCGCTCGACGAGGTCGCGGCGCTGGCCGCGCGCAAGCTCGATCCGCTGCTCCCGGCCATGAAGGCCCATGGCGTGCCGGCGCTCATCCGGCACCTCGCGGGGGAGATCAGCCGAGAGGAGGCGGCCGAGATCGGTCGGGCGGACACAAGGCACTATGCGAAACGGCAGTACACCTGGTTTCGGCACCAGCTCCCGGAATTCGACTGGGTGGCGCCGGAGGCGGCGGCGGAGTGGCTGAAGAGCCGGGTCCCGTAGCGCGGATGCAGCGAAGCGAAATCCGCGGCCGCTCTATCCGCAGATGGGTCCTGTCCCGGGATTGCGCGGCGCTCCATCCGGGCTACTAGGGGGCCCCGCCGCCGCCGTTCGCCCACCTGCCATGCGCGTGTGCCCGCGCGAAAACACTCGCCAAATGGGCCGGAACCCCGTTAGACTACGGAAATCGCGAAAGTCTCTGCCTTGCCTTGACATTCGGGCTTTGGCCGCTATGTTCGCGCAACCTTTGGGAAGACAGGTCGGCCCGTGCGCAACATTATTACCAAACTCCTTATCGTCGTCGTACCCAAGCACACCGCCGGGGATGGCTAGCGGCCATCCAAATTCAGGCGGTGTGCATGGGGCCTCTCGGGCCCTTTTTTATTTCCCGAAGCAGAACTGAAGAAAGCCGCGCAAAACCAAGCGCATCCGGAGCGAGCCATGACCGACAAGAGCCACGACCCCAATCAGATGACCGGCGCTGCGATGATCGTGCGCGCGCTCATCGACCACGGCGTCGAGCACCTGTTCGGCTATCCCGGCGGTGCGGTGCTTCCGATCTATGACGAGATTTTCCAGCAGAGCGAGGTCGAGCACATCCTGGTGCGCCACGAGCAGGGCGCCGGCCACGCCGCCGAAGGCTATGCGCGCTCGACCGGCAAACCCGGCGTGGTGCTGGTGACCTCGGGCCCCGGCGCCACGAACATGGTGACGCCGCTGACCGACGCGCTGATGGACTCGATCCCGCTGGTCTGCATCACCGGCCAGGTGCCGACCCACCTGATCGGCAACGATGCCTTCCAGGAATGCGACACCGTCGGCATCACGCGGCCCTGCACCAAGCACAACTGGCTGGTGCGCAGCGTCGACGACCTCGCCAAGGTGCTGCACGAGGCGTTCTACGTCGCGACCACCGGCCGGCCCGGCCCGGTCGTGGTCGACGTGCCGAAGGACGTGCAGTTCGCGACTGGCACCTATCATCCGCCGAACAAGTCGGATGTGCACGTCTCCTACACGCCGCGCGTGAAGGGCGACGAGAACCAGATCCGCAAGGCCGTGGCGATGCTGGCGCACGCCAAGCGTCCGGTGATCTACACCGGCGGCGGCGTGATCAATTCCGGCCCGGAAGCCTCGACGCTGCTGCGCAAGCTGGTGGAGGCGACCGGCTTCCCGATCACCTCGACATTGATGGGGCTCGGCGCCTATCCGGCCTCGGGGCCGAACTGGCTCGGCATGCTCGGCATGCACGGCACCTACGAGGCCAATATGGCGATGCATGATTGCGACGTCATGCTGTGCGTCGGTGCGCGTTTCGACGACCGCATCACCGGCCGCACCGATGCGTTCTCGCCGGGCTCGAAGAAGATCCACATCGACATCGATCCGTCCTCGATCAACAAGAACATCCGCGTCGACATCCCGATCATCGGCGACGCCGGCAATGTGCTGGGCGATCTCCTGCATATGTTTACGGCAGAGGCCAGGAAGCCCGACATCAAGCCGTGGTGGCAGCAGATCGCGCAATGGCGCGCGCGCAACTCGCTGTCCTACCGGAAGAACAACGATATCATCCTGCCGCAATACGCGATCCAGCGCCTGTTCGAGCTGACCCGCGGCAAGGACACCTACATCACGACCGAGGTCGGTCAGCACCAGATGTGGGCCGCGCAGTTCTACGGTTTCGAGGAGCCGCACCGCTGGATGACCTCGGGCGGTCTTGGCACCATGGGCTATGGCCTGCCCGCCGCGGTCGGCGTGCAGGTGGCACATCCCGACAGCCTGGTGATCGACATCGCCGGCGACGCCTCGGTGCAGATGACGATCCAGGAGATGTCGACGGCGGTGCAGTACGAGCTGCCGATCAAGATATTCATCCTGAATAACCAGTACATGGGCATGGTGCGGCAGTGGCAGCAGCTGTTGCACGGCAACCGCCTGTCGCACTCCTACACCGAGGCGCTGCCCGACTTCGTCAAGCTCGCCGAGGCCTATGGCTGCGTCGGCCTGCAGGCGCTCAAGCCCGCCGATCTCGACGGCGCGATCAAGGAGATGATCTCGATCAAGCGCCCGGTGCTGTTCGACTGCCGCGTCGCGGCGCTGGAAAATTGCTTCCCGATGATCCCATCGGGCAAGGCGCACAATGAGATGCTGCTGCCGGAAGAAGCGACCGATGCGGCAACCGCAAGCGCCTTCGCCGGCGGCAAGGCGCTGGTGTGAGGTGAACGCCAATGTTTGACCTCGACGAGCTCGAACGCGCGCAGGGCATCGTCCGCACCGCGGTGCCGCCGACGCCGGCGCATGCCTGGCCGCTGCTCGCCGAGCGGCTCGGTGCATCCGTCGTGGTCAAGCACGAGAACCACACCCCGACCGGCGCCTTCAAGGTGCGCGGCGGTCTCGTCTATCTCGAGCAGCTGAAGCGCGAGCGGCCTGACGTTCCCGGCATCATCTCGGCGACTCGCGGCAATCACGGCCAGAGTCTCGCTTTCGCCGCCGGCCGGCACGGCGTGCCTGCGGTGATCTATGTGCCGCGCGGCAACTCGGTGGAGAAGAACCGCGCGATGCGCGCATTCGGCGCCGAGCTGGTCGAGCATGGCGAGGACTTTCAGGCTGCGCGGGAAGAAGCCGAGCGCCGCGCCCAGTTCGCGGGCCTGCATATGGTGCCGTCGTTCCACCCGGACCTCGTGCTGGGTGTCGCGACCTACGCGCTCGAACTGTTTCGCAGCGCCCCTGACCTCGACATCCTCTACGTGCCGATCGGGCAGGGCTCCGGCATCTGCGGCTGCATCATGGCGCGCGATCTGCTCGGGCTGAAGACCGAGATCGTCGGCGTGCAGTCGACCGAGGCGCCGTCCTACGCGCTATCGTTCGCGGCCGGAACGATCGTGACCACTGCGACCAGTAACACCCGTGCCGACGGCATGGCGACGCGAATTCCGGATGCGGACGCGCTCGCGCTGATCCGCAAGGGTGCCTCCCGCATCGTGCAGGTCACCGACGACGAGGTCGCCTACGCGATCCGCGCCTACTGGACCGACACGCACAACCTCGCCGAAGGCGCCGGTGCCGCGTCGCTCGCAGCCGCGCTGCAGGAGAAGGGCAGGCTCGCCGGCAAGCGGGTCGGCCTGGTCCTGAGCGGCGGCAATATCGATTTCGATCTGTTCCGGTCCTGGGTCGGGGCGGATGAAGCGCCGGCCGCGCAGCGCGCGGTGGCGTGAGAAGACGACAAGGGGACGACAATGAACCAGCCCGCATCCGCCTACTTCCTCGAAGAGCGCCACGATCCCAACGAGACGCACACGCTGTCGGTGCTCGTGCAGAACGAGCCCGGCGTGCTCGCGCGCGTGATCGGCCTGTTCTCCGGCCGCGGCTACAACATCGACAGTCTCACGGTCTCAGAGACCGAGAGCCAGAAACATCTGTCGCGCATCACCATCGTCACCACGGGAACGCCGATGGTGATCCAGCAGATCAAGCATCAGCTCGACCGCATGATCCCGGTCTATCGCGTGGTCGACATGACATTGACCGGACAGGCGCTCGAGCGCGAGCTCGCGATGGTCAAGGTGCGCGGGACCGGCGACAACCGTGTCGAAGCCCTGCGGCTCGCCGATGCGTTCCGCGCCCGGGTGATCGACGCCACCACCGAGAGCTTTGTATTCGAGATCACAGGCAATTCGTCGAAAATCAATCAGTTCATCGACCTGATGCGGCCGCTGGGCCTGGTCGAGGTGTCGCGAACCGGGGTGGCCGCGATCACGCGCGGGCCGGAAGGGATGTGAGTCATGCTGGCGCGCGACTGGTACTACACGCAACGGCGGCGGGTCGGGCTCGATACCGCGGTCGCCTCAATCTACGACAATCGCGAGGACAATGACGCCCGCGCCCGCCAGGCGCTGACCATGCTCGGCGTCAAGCCGGGCTGGCGGATCGCCGACATCGGCTGCGGCAACGGCGTGCTGGCGACCGAGGCGGCACTGATGGGCGCCGATGTCGACGCCATCGACATCTCGCCGGCGATGCTCGGGCTTGCCGAGATCTACGCTCGCGACCGCAAGGCGCGGATCCGGACCCAGCCGGCCGGGCTGTTGTCCTTCGCCTACCAGCCGAACTCGTACGATCTGATCGTCAGCGAGTTCACGCTGCACCATCTGCCTGATTTCTGGAAGGCGGTGGCGCTGTCGCGGATATTCAATGCGCTGAAGCCGGGCGCCAATTTCTATCTGCGCGACATGGTGTTCGTCAGCATGCCTGACGGCGTCGATCGCGATGTCGAGGGCTGGGCGGACTTCTCGATCAAGAACCACGATTTCGAGCGCGAAAGCGTGATGAACCACATGCGCGACGAATACTCGACCTTCGGCTGGGTGATGGAGCGCATGCTGACCGAGACCGGCTTCACGCTGGTTGCGGCGGATTATCACGCGCCGCTGCACGGCACGTATCTGCTGCGCAAACCGAAGCCGGACGAACAGATTTAGCCAACGGACCAAACCAACCCAAAGAAGAACAACAATGAAGCCGGTCGATGTTGGCATCGCCGTCATGGTCGCGGTGATCTGGGGCCTTGCGTTCGTCGCAAGCCGGATCGCGCTCGATGAGCTGCCGCCGGAACTGATGACCGCGCTGCGCTTCGGCATCGCCGCGCTGCCGTGCCTGTTGCTGCGCAAGCCGAAGCAGGTGTCGTGGCCGCTGCTGATCGGCATCAGCTTCACGCTGTTCCTTGGCCAATTCCTGGCGCAGTCGATCGCGATCGCCCATGGCGTGCCGGTCGGCCTCACCAGCGTGATCGTGCAAAGCCAGGCGCTGTTCACCATCGGCTTCGCCGCGCTCGTGTTCGACGAACGGCCGTCGCGGATGCAGGTGGTCGGCATCGCGATAGCAGCGGCCGGCCTTGTGATGATCTGCGGCACTGTCGGCTATGATTTCAGCGTCACGGCCTTCGCCATCCTGATGATCTCGCCGATCTCGTTCGCGGTCGGAAACCTGTTGCTGCGGCCGGCACAGGGCGCGCGGATGTTCGACCTGTTCGCCTGGCTCTGCCTCTGCGCGGCGGTGCCGTTGTTTGCCTTGTCGTTCGTCACGCTCGGCACACAGCCGCTGTGGCACGCGCTGTCGCATCTGTCGCTGGCCGGCATCGTCTCGATGCTGTTCGTCGGCGCCATCTCGACCAGCATCGCCTACTGGCTATGGGGCCGGCTGCTGCGGGACTATCCGGCCGCGCAGGTGGTGCCGTTCGCGCTGCTGGTGCCGTTCGTCGGATCAGCCGCCTCCAGCATCGTGTTCGGCGAGAAATTCGGGCCGCTGCGACTCGCCGGCATGATCACGGTGATCGCCGGAATTGCGGTGATGCTGCTGTCGAAGCGGCCCAAAGCTCTGCCGAAAGTTGCATGAGGACGCCATGTCCGGTTCGTTGCTGTTCGCCTTTGTCGTGTTCTCCGTCGTGATGTTCTTCACGCCGGGCCCGAACAACATCATGCTGCTGTCGTCGGGGCTGACCTACGGCTTCCGCCGCACGCTGCCGCACATCGCCGGCATCACGGTCGGCTTTGCGTTCATGGTCGGCGCTGTCGGGGTCGGGCTGGGGGCCATCTTCATCGCCTATCCGGTGCTGCAGACCATCCTGAAATATGGCGGGGTCGTCTATTTGGTCTATCTCGCTGCCGTGATCGCCATGGCCGAGCCGCCCTCGGCGGACAAGGACGCCAAGAGTGGCCGCGGGCCGATGACGTTCTGGGGCGCCGCCATGTTCCAGTGGATCAATGCCAAGGGCTGGGTGATGGTGATCGGCACCATCACGGCGTATGCGGCGATCGCCGCCCTCCCGTGGAACATCGCGATCCAGGTCGGCCTCAGCCTGCTCCTCGGCACGGTCTCCTGCACCGTCTGGGCGCTGTTCGGCTCCGCGCTGCGGCCGGTCCTGACCTCGCCCCGCGCGATCCGGATATTCAACGTGGTGATGGCCGTCCTGCTGCTGGCCTCGCTCTACCCGGTGTTCATGGACGCATGATGCCGCACCGCGCCATGCAGGATGGGGGTTTCCCAGGACCACGAAAATGCTCTAGACAACGCCGGAAATTCGCGGGCGGCCGGCGGTTCTGTCCTTCCGAAAGCCTGATCCATCGGCCGATGTTCGGCCCCCTTCAAACGAGGAAACCACGATGCGAGTTTACTACGATCGCGATGCCGACCTGAACCTGATCAAGGGCAAGAAGGTCGCCATCGTCGGCTATGGCAGCCAGGGCCACGCCCATGCGCTCAACCTGAAAGACAGCGGCGTCAAGGACGTGGCGATCGCGCTGCGCAAGGGTTCGGCCTCGGCCAAGAAGGCCGAGAATGCCGGCTTCAAGGTGATGGAAGTCGCCGAGGCCGCCAAATGGGCCGACCTCGTGATGATGCTGACCCCGGACGAGCTGCAGGGCGACATCTATCGCGAGCACCTGCACGACAACATGAAGAAGGGCGCGGCGCTCGTCTTCGCCCACGGCCTCAACGTGCACTTCAACCTGCTCGATCCGCGCGCCGACCTCGACGTGCTGATGATCGCGCCGAAGGGCCCCGGCCACACCGTGCGCTCCGAATATCAGCGCGGCGGCGGCGTGCCCTGCCTGATCGCGATCGCCAAGGATTCCTCCGGCAACGCCCATGACCTCGGCCTCAGCTACGCCTCGGCGATCGGCGGCGGCCGCGCCGGCATCATCGAGACCACCTTCAAGGAAGAGTGCGAGACCGACCTGTTCGGCGAGCAGGTGGTGCTCTGCGGCGGCCTGGTCGAACTGATCAAGGGCGGCTACGAAACCCTGGTCGAGGCCGGCTACGCGCCGGAGATGGCCTATTTCGAGTGCCTGCACGAGGTGAAGCTGATCGTCGACCTGATCTATGAAGGCGGCATCGCCAACATGAACTACTCGATCTCCAACACCGCCGAATACGGCGAGTACGTCACCGGCCCGCGCATCGTCACCGACGAGACCAAGAAGGAGATGAAGCGCGTGCTGAACGACATCCAGTCCGGCAAGTTCGCCCGCGACTGGATGCTGGAGAACAAGGTCAACCAGACCTCGTTCAAGGCGACCCGCGCCAAGCTCGCCGCGCATCCGATCGAGCAGGTCGGCGAGAAGCTGCGCGACATGATGCCCTGGATCAAGAAGGGCGCGCTGGTCGACAAGTCGAAGAACTAAGGGCGCGCAGGGTGGGCAAAGCGCAAGCGTGCCCGCCCTCACGAGCACGACGCGGATGGTGGGCACGCTTCGCCTTGCCCACCGTGCCGTCCTCGTCATTGCGAGCGAAGCGAAGCAATCCATCGCGCGGCAAGCGGCGACATGGATTGCTTTGCAATTTTGTCGCGAGCTCCTCGCGGGATGTTCGGTGCTGGAGGGCTACCCCACCGCCGCCGGCTGCTTCTCGATCCGGTTGTGCAACTGCCAGAACCGCACCGTGCGCTGCGCGGTTTCCAGCGACAGGCGCCGGTAGTCGCGCTGCGCGAGCTCCAGTGTCGCCTCGTCGAGCGGACGCGGCAGCGAGCGTTTGCGCAAGATGGTTTCCACCGTCGGCCAGTTCAGCCGCGCCGAGCGGCACGGGATCAGCAGCAGGTCGGAGCGCAGGCCGAGCATCAGCCGTTCGATCAGCACGATGGGCACGTCGTTGAGCACGGCGAGCGCGACCGTGACCTCGTCGAACTTGCCGCTTTCCGCGAACTTGTACACCGCCGCGTCATCGAGCTCGTTCAACTGCTTCATCAGTTTCACGAGTTCTTCCGCGATCCCGTAGTTGCGGCGTGGGGTGACGGCTTCGAGCTCGGCGACGTGCTCGAGCACCTGCCGGATATCGTCACGCACCGCCGGAGGCGCGATCGCCAGCAGGCGGGCGCGCACCGCGGCCTTGGCGCGAAGAAGGAGGTCGTGCAACAGCCTCGCCGGAAGGTCGATGCGCAGCCCGAGGATCTCGACCAGCTCATCGTCGCGTTCGGCGCGGGCGACGATCCTGGAATAGCCGTCATCGGAGAATTGCGCGCTGGCGTTCTTGGCGAGACGCCGGATCACCCGGTCCTCGCCGCGGTCGATGATCACGTCGGTGACGCTCTCGGGCAGGTTCTCCCGCGCCGAGATCGCAAAGAGATGGTCCTGTCCCTTGGTGCTGGCGATCTCGCGCAGTGCCTCGGTGCTGAGCCGGTTCGACTGCGTCAGCACCTCGCCGGCGACGCCGATGTCGTCGTCCCAGGCCAGATACTGGATCACCTCGAACGGCGCGTAGTCGAGCGGCGCCAGCCGCTTCGACAGTTCGGCCCGCGCCCGCGTCTCGACGCGCGCGACCAGGAGGCACAGCACGTCGTCGAACACCTTGACCTGTTCGTCGTTGAGGCGGTCGCCGTCGTTCAGGAACAGGTCGGTAACCCGCCGCAGCGTCTGCACGCGCTTGGCGGAGGTCCCGTCCCGGACTGCATCTTCAAGTTCGGCAATGATCGATTGTGCCGGCTGTTGCGCCATGGCAGCCTGTTGGTTGTTGGAGAACACCTCACAGCACGATGCGGCAGCCGATCTTACGGCTGTGTTAAGCCGGAACCCGGTGCAAATACGGGGCGCACCGCATCGTTAACGGGGCGCGACCGCGCAGGATTCAATTCAGTTGGCAGGCTGCGGAATGCTCTTTAGGATTTCTTCACGATGACTCCATCGCCGGGCCACTTTTCACCTCCATCGTCTGCGTGATGACCGACGCAAAGAACCAGGACGAACTGGCCCGCCTCGCAGAGGACGCACTGCGTGCCCATCCCGGCTGCGAGACAGCGCGGGTGCCCGTAGTCACCGCGCTGCCCGATGCGCAGATCGGCCGAAACTGGGAGATTCCCCACGTCGTGCTCGGCGACAGCCTGATCAGCGATGTCGACCGCGCCGTGATGTCGGTGCATCGCCGGCTCGGCCGCAAGTTTCATCTCGTGTGAGACGATCGGGTCTCCTCGCGCGCTAGCCTGCCTGCGCCGGGCGGGACGCCGGGCGCGAGGCCATGCCGGTCATCCGCAGCACGAACACTGCGACGAGTGGGATGAGGAACAGCGCGTAGAGCGGCATCTCGGGAATCCGCTTGCCGAACGAGACCATGAACTGCACCAGCAGGTAATAGCCGCCGACAAGGTGCAGCGCGCGCCAGGCGCGCGGGCCCAGTATCGCAGCGGTGCGATCGAACGAGGTCGCCGTCAGGGCGACGATGAAGGCGTAGCCGATGCCGCCGAAGATGAAGGAGACGGCCGAGGTCGCTGCGGCGAAGCCGGCCGGATCGAGCGCAGCGAACGCGGCGATCGCGATCGCATGGATGGCGTGCGAGGCGGCGAAGCTGACGCCGAGATAGCGGCGGTTGCGCCGCTGCCAGCGCGTCCAGCCGTTCGGCCATAGCTGCGCCGCCGCCGCCGCGGAGAAGGCGAGGCAGAACAGCAGCAGCGAGGTGCGCGCGGTGAAGCGGATCACCATCCGCACGCCCTCAACCTCGAATTGCCGCATGGCGGCGATCCAGATCGAAAGCCCGATCAGGGTCAGCGTGAGCAAGGCGAACAGCCGCCAGCCCTCGAACCAGTTTCGCCGCATCGTCATGCCCAGCCTCCCACGTAATGTAATCACCAGTTACATAGCGGCGCGGCGCGCGGTCAATCCGTGTAATCGGTGCTTACATTCACAAGCGGGTGATGCTAGAGCAGCGTGATGCGCCGCCCCGCCAAGAGCCCGCCGCCAGGACGCCGACCCGCCAAGCCGCGTCCGGCTGCGGAGCGCGCGCCGGCGGCGAGGCCCTATCACCACGGCGACCTCCGCCGCGTCCTGATCGAGGCCGCGATGCAGCTGGTCGGCGAGGGCGGGCCGGAGGCGGTCAGCGTCCGCGAGGCCGCCCGCCGCGCCGGGGTCTCGCCGGGCGCGCCGTTCCGGCATTTCCCGAGCCGGGACGCCCTGATCAACGCGGTCGCGGAGGAGGCGCAGCGCCGCTTCCGCGCCGAGATCGAGGCGGCGCTGGCCGGCGCGCCCGCCGGCGATCCCCTGGGATGCTTCCGCAGCCTCGGCATCGCCTATCTGCGCTGGGCGATGCAGAACCCGACCCATTTCGAGATCATCTCCAGCCGCCGCTTCTTCGACCACGACCGCTCGGGTGAAGTCTCCAGCGACAATGCCGAACTGATCGACCTGACGGCGCGCACACTGGCCGACGCGTTTGCGGCCGGGCAGCTCGGGGCGGTCGACCTGAAGCAGGTGCAGATCGCCGGCCGCGCGCTGGTGTATGGTTTTGCCCGAATGCACATTGACGGCCACCTGCCGCGCTGGGGCATCACGGAGGCGGACGCCGAGGCGATGGCGGCGGGGATCGTCGACCTCTTCATCGCGGGGATCGCGCGGCCGAGACCTGCTGCGAAAGTTGAAGGCGCGCAGTGACGGCAGCAGGCATTGGCGCTTCGGCAAATCGATTGCCCATTCATGACGATTCAATTACGATTTTGTGACATGGCGCGGATACCGGCTGTGCCGTGTGCCTCCTGGCCGTTGCCAGCCCAGGCGAATGCATTGCGCCGGGTTGTATTGCGTCCCGCCCATGGCGCCCGCGCCCCAGCAAAACTCCTCCGTCGCCGCGCTGGCCGGCAGCCTGGTCGCGATCGGCATCTGGCGGTTGATGGCGGTCGCCGCACCGCATCTCGGCGCGCTGATCGTGATGCTGCGGACCGAGACCGATTTCGGCTCGCGGATCTGCTTCCTGCTGACCTGGGGCATCATGAACTTGCTGTTCATTGCCCTGTTGCGCCGCCCGGCGCTGTCGAGCGCGCTGTCGCTGACCCTGGTCGTGCTGGTGGTGCTGCTGTCGCGCTTCAAGCACGACGTGGTGCAGATGACCGCGAACTTCGTCGACCTGATGGTGATCGACCGCGACACCGCATCGTTCCTGCTCACGATCTTCCCAAATTTGCGCTGGTCGATTATCGGCGCCGGGCTCGTCACGCTGCCGCTGATGTATGCGCTGTGGTGGCTCGATCCGTTTCGCATTCGCCGCCTGCCGGCCGCCGCGGGCTGTCTCGCCTGTGCCGCGGCGCTGTCGGCCTATTCCTTCACCTGGCCGGACGAAGCCTGGCGCGGCTATTACGACGATGGGTACCTGTCGAAGTTCGCGCGCTCCGGCGTGACCGCGGTGTCGGATTTCGTCGCCTACGGTTTCATGGAATCGGATCGGAGCTCGAACGAGCAACTGAAGGTGCCGCTGGTCGACGCCTGCCACCCCGCCGGCCGGCGGCCGAACATCATCATGATCCATGATGAATCGAGCTTCGACATCCGCGCCGCCGCCGGGGTCAAGGTGCCGGCCGGCTATGGCAGCCAGTTCAAGTCCTATGACGGCGTCGCGCGCAAATTCGTCGCCGAGAGTAATGGCGGGCCGAGCTGGTTCACCGAATACAACGTGCTCGCCGGGCTGTCGTCGCGCTCGTTCGGCCGCTTCGCCCACTTCGTCACCCGCATCGCGTCGGGCCGCGTCGAGCGCGGCCTGCCGCTCGCGCTGCGCCGCTGCGGCTACGAGACGCTCTCGCTGTATCCGGCATTCGGCGGCTTCATGAGTGCGCGCAGCTTCCAGGCCACCGCCGGCATCCAGCAATTCTACGACGCGCACGACATGCATGCGAAGGACGTCGAGCCTGACAGCTTCTTCTACGACAAGGCGCTGAAATTGATGTCGGAGCAGAAGACGCCGGGCACGCCGCTGTTCGCCTTCGTCTATCTCGCCGCCAATCACTTTCCGTGGGAGACGAAATTCCGTCCCGACCTGCTGCCGTCGTGGAAGCGGCCGGGCAATCCGCCTGCGATCGACGAATATCTTCGCCGGCAGGCGATGAGCGCCAGCGACTATGCCGGCTTCGTCGCGGCCTTGAAGAAGAAGTTTCCGGCGCAGCCGTTCCTGATCGTACGCTACGGTGACCATCAGCCGGAATTCTCGCCGCAACTGCTCGATCCGCAACTCGACGAGGCCGGCATCGGCAAGAAGCTGATGGATTACGATCCGCGCTACTACGCGACGTACTACGCGATCGACGCCATCAACTTCGAGCCGGTGAAGAGCACCGCGGTGATGGACACGATCGATGCGGCCTATCTGCCGCTGGTGATCCAGGAGGCCGCCGGCATTCCGCTCGATCCGTCGTTCGAGGAGCAGAAGGCGATCATGCTCCGCTGCGGCGGCAAATTCTATTCCTGCAAGGACGGCGCCGAGGCGCGCCGCTTCAACCGCATGCTGATCGACGCGGGAATGATCAAGGGGCTTTGAGTTCGCTCCGAGACCCGCGCGCGGAAGCAGCGGACGCATGCGCATCTCTGTTCGCGTCGTTGCGAGTGATGGATTGCTTCGTCGCTTCAACAGAAAATTGCTCTGCAATTTTGTCGCGAAATCCTCACAATGATGATGGAACTACCGGCCGCCAATCTTCTCCCACAGCCATCTCGCCACCGCATCCGGCGACGACGAGGCATCATTGCCCGATGCGCGCAGGTTGGCCTCGCGCATGTCGGCGATGCCGATCTTGCCGAGCAGCGGCTGCAGTGCGGCCTTCAGCGTCTCGTCGTCTTTTCGTTTCGGTGACAGCAGCACGATCGCGTCATAGGGCGGGATCGCGTGCCTATTGTCCTCGAGCACGACGAGGTCGTATTTCGCGATCAGGCCGTCGCTGGTGTAGCCGGCGATGACCTCGACCTCGCCGGAGGCGACCGCGGCGTACATGAAGTCCGGCTGCATCTGCCGCTGGGCGCGGAACGATAGCGCATACGCCTTCTGGATGCCGGCCCATTCCGGCCGCGAGAAGAACTCATAGTCGCCGGCGATCGACATGGTCGGCGCCCGCGACGCGAGGTCGGCGATCGAACGGATGCCGAGTTGGTCGGCGCGCCTCCTCGGCATCACCAGCGCATAGGCATTCTCGAAGCCGAGCTCGCCGAGCAGCGTGATGTTCTGCTGCGCCAGCGTGGTCTTGAGCTCGCCGAGCAGTTCCGCGCGCGGCCGGATGTCGGTGCGGTGGAACTGGTTGGCCCATAACGTGCCGGAATAGTCGACGTAGACATCGATGTCGCCGGCAGTCAGAGCATCGAAGATCACGCTGGAGCCGAGGCCGGCGCGCGTTGTGGCCGACAGCCCGGCCGCTTGAAGACGCTGCGCCAGCAGCGCCGACAGCACGTATTGCTCGGTGAAGGTTTTTGCGCCGACGACATAGCGGGACTGCGAGCGACCGAGCGACGGGACTAGCGTGGCCGCGATCAGCGCCGCGATGCCGAGCCCGCCGAGCGCGGTGCGGAGACGGCTGCGGGTGCGCAGGCCGTTCTCGATCAGCGCCAGCAACTGGTCGACAACAAGCGCGAGCACCGCGGCGGCGATGCAGCCGAACAGCACGAACACCCAGTTCTGGGTCTGCAACCCTGCGAAGATGTAGTTGCCGAGGCTGGTCTGGCCGATCGGCGTCGACAGCGTCGCGGTGCCGATCACCCACACCGCCGCAGTGCGAATACCGGCCATCATCACCGGCAGCGCCAGCGGCAGCTCGATCATGGTGAGCGATTGCCGCGGCGTCATGCCGACGCCTTGCGCGGCCTCCAGCACCGCGGGATCGACGCCCGAAAGACCCGTGATGGTGTTGCGCAGCACCGGCAGCATCGAGTAGAGCGCGAGCGCCAGCACCGCCGGCAGGAAGCCGAAGGCGGAGAAGCTGACGCCGAACCACGCGGCAGTCAGCGCCGCGAGCGCCAGCAGCAGCGGATAGAACAGGGCGAGCAGGGCAAGGCCCGGCACGGTCTGCACGACGCTGGCCAGCCCAAGCAGCGCGCCGCGCAGCAGCGGCCGATTGCGGGCGATGATCGCCAGCGGCAGGCTGACCGCAAGCCCGAGCGCCAGCGCGGCGACGCTGACGCGCACATGGCTGCCGAGATAGTCGCCCAGATGTCCGAGCGCCTCACTCCAGCGCGGATCGGTGCCGAGGTTCATGCCGCGCCGTCCCGCGGCAGCAATGCGCCGAGCCGCTCGGCCTGGCGCCGCGGCGTGCGCAGGAGCTCGCCGACATAGGCGTCGGTGCCGGCGGAGAGCTCGGCTGGCGTGCCCAGCGCCAGCAGCCGGCCGGCGCGCATCACCGCGACACGGTCCGCGAGCAGCAGCGCCTCGGTCATGTCGTGGGTGATCATGATCGTGGTCAGGCCGAGGCTGCGATGCAGGCGGCGGTAGTCATCGCCGAGCGCATCGCGGGTGAGCGGGTCGAGCGCGCCGAACGGCTCGTCCATCAGCACGATGCGCGGCTTCGCAGCCAGCGCACGCGCCACACCGACGCGCTGGCGCTGGCCGCCGGAGAGCTCGTGCGGCAGGCGGTCGCGGTATTGCGCGCGGTCGAGCTGCACAAGGTCGAGCAGTTCGTCGATCCGTGCTGCGATCTCGGCCTGCGGCCAACCGAGCAGTCTCGGTGTGATGCCGATATTGCCCGTGACCGACAAATGCGGAAACAGTCCGCCGCTCTGGAAGACATAGCCGATGCGGCGACGCAGCAGGATCGGATCGAGCTGGCTGACATCCTCGCCTTCGATCGCGATCCGGCCGCGATCGGCTTCGATCAAGCGGTTGGCAAGCCGCAGCAGCGTGGTCTTGCCGGAGCCCGAGCCGCCGACGATCGCCACGAATTCGCCCTGGGTGACCTCGAGCGAAACGTCATCGACCGCCACCACGCGGCCGCCGTCAAAGCTCTTGCCGACATGCGCATAGGCGATCAGCGGCGTTACCGACATTTCCAGGCGACCTCAGGTCTCACTATCGCGAGCGACAGTGATAGCCCATAAAATGGACTTTGACTTGAGCCGCGGCGCCTAGGCCAACGGTTGGGGTCACCGGTTCCTTGATTCGAGCGACGGCTACCGCGAATCAAACCCCTTGCAGAAAGTCCGTGAGCGCATCACACTTCGTTCTTGGGCACGTATTTGCCCATGATGCACTTGTAGCTGCGCAAGCGCCAATCGTGATACGGCCCCTTGGCAAGCCAGTCGGCGATGCCGATTTGCGCATTCACTGCGCAGGCGCCCATGGTGATGCCGGATTGGTCACTGGTTGTGACGATCTTTTCCATGCAGAGTTGAGCATTGCAGAGGATGGCGACGAGCGTAACGAGCATGATGGCCCTTATCGGTGGAATAACGCGATCTGACGCGATGTCTGAACCGGCGACTTCTGAACCAATTCATGCAGGGTTCGTGCCACTATCGGCGTCGGCGGCGTCATGGCGGACAAGCCCGGGAAAGTACGGCCCGCTGCAAAGCCGCGCGGTACGCCGCGTAGCCGCCCGTTTGAGTGTGCGCTATACTCCGTACCCAACTAGGACGCGAGATCGAAGCCAGTGAGGGACGTTGCGCGGTCGGGGGCTGCATCGATGATGACGTTACCTGAGTTGGCGGCAGGAGCTCTGGAGAAGTTTCTCGCCACGTGGGTCAGCCGCACGTTCGGATCCTCGCAGGCCCGCTTCGGCGAGCTTCTTCCGGCCGCGGCACGCATCGCGCTGGAATGCATCGGCAACAGCGACGCGCTCTACCACAATGTCGAGCACACGATGCTGGTCACGCTCGCCGGTCACGACATCATCCGCGGCCGCGCATTGCACACCCACGTCACGGCCGAGGACTACACGCATACGATCATCGCCTGCCTGACCCACGACATCGGGTATGTGCGCGGGCTGCTCAAGGGCGACGGACCGGACGGCTATGTCGTCGATGCAACCGGCCGCAAAGTGGTGCTGCCGCGCGGCTCCTCCGATGCCGGCCTGATGCCGTACCATGTCGACCGCTCCAAGCTCTACGTACTCGACAGGCTCGAGGCGGTGCTTCCGATCGATCGCGAGCGCGTCGCGCGCAACATCGAGGGCACGCGGTTTCCGGCGCCGGAAGGCCAGGAATACGACGACGAGGCGGCGATCGTCCGGGCCGCGGATTTCATCGGGCAGCTCGGCGATCCCAACTACATCCGCAAGGCGAACGCGCTCTATCACGAGTTCGAGGAGGTCGGCATCAACCGCCAACTCGGCTATGAATCGCCGGCCGACATCGTGGATCGCTATCCGCAGTTCTACTGGAACATCGTTGCGCCGCACATCCAGGGCGCCATCAGCTGTCTCAACATGACGGCGAGCGGCCGGCAGTGGATCGCGAACCTCTACAGCAACGTCTTCCGCGCCGAACGCGAGGTGACGCTGTCCGGACCACAGACCTGACGACGACGCGTAGCCCTGGGAACGGCGTTCCCGGCCGGTCCGCAACGCGGCAATTTAGGCCCGTTTCGGCGATTGCACTGACGCCTCAAATCGGCGAGTTTGAGCCATGCATTGGGCTCTCAACCGAATCCGCAATCGACCCGGCGTTTTGTCGCGTCTCGCGCGGCTGCTTGCGGCCGCAATCGCCCTGTGGCCCGCGCTCGCCGTCGCCGGTCCGGTCTATGATGTCGACATGTATGCGCTGATGTCCGGCACCTGCCGCAACGTCAACGTCGCCGGTCGCAACTACACCTGCAAGGCGGTCGCTTACTTCCACACCCAGCGCGGCCGCTCCGAGTTCACTGTCGTGCTGGACGATCCCGCCGACAACAGCCACATCATCTCGTTCTCCGGCGAGAGCGTCGGCAAGACCCAGGACAATCTGTTCGAGCTAGCGGTCGACCGCATGCTGCTGAAATCGAAGGATCGCCCGCGGGTCGACGGGCTGCCGTCGCCGCAGGTCGAAATGTCGACGGGGTCGTGCCGACAGGTCGGCAGCTTTGTGACCCGGCAGGTATCGAGCATCAGCTGCAACGCCACCGACCAGAACGGCAGGAAGTACGAGCTGAACTTCGAATCCGACGGCTCGCCGATGACGCTGCGCAAGCTGCGGCAGGCCGCGCTGCCGACCGATCGGCAGCGCGCCCGCCAGATCGCGCAGCTCGAATGCCGCCTCAAGGCGCGCGCCGCGCAGATCCTGCCGCGCGATACGGCGGCCTTCGTGATCCGTTGCCTCGGCGAGGACGGCGGCAAGCCTGCGGGCGATCAATAACCGCGCGCCTCCAAGGAAGGGAGAATTCGATGCGCCCAGGACTCTACGCGATAGCCGCGCTCGGCGTGCTTGTCAGCGGGCCTGCCGCCGCCCAGGCCTATGACCCGAACTACCCCGTGTGCATGCAGGTCTATGGCGGCCGGATGACTGCCGATTACATCGATTGCAGCTTCACATCGATTCCGCAGTGCCAGGCGACGGCCTCGGGGCGGCCGGCGATGTGCTCGGTCAATCCATTCTATGCGGGTCCGAAGAAGCCGAAGAGCCGGGCCCACAAGCGGCGTCCCTACGTGGACTAGGGAGCCGGGCCCCATCGCGTCTTCTGCTGCTTCATCCCCGATCCCAACAAGGGCCGAAGCGCGGGGCGTCATTTCACCGTCATGCACTCCCGATACCGGTCGCGGCTGCATTGCAGATTCCGTGACGCGGTGCAGCGTCAAGTCCAGGCACATTGGGAGGCTTCATGTCGTCTTTTACCGTAGCAAGCGGCTCCATTGTCACGTCCGCGAAGACCGTCGGCGGCAATGACATTGGTACCATCGCGGCCGGCGGCACCCTCCAGGCTGCGACCACTGTCGTTTGGACGGGCGGCTCGAACAGCCCAGGCGTGGTGATCGACAATGCCGGTACCATCAGCGCCACCACGCGCGGCATCGACACCTCGGGCTCGTTCTCGACCGGCAGCCTCAGCCTGATCAACCGGGCCGGCGCCAAGCTGATTGCCGCGAACAACGACGCGTTCCGGATCAACACCAACATCACCGATGGCACGGTCTCGGTCGACAATTCCGTCATCATCGTTTCCGGCGCGCTCGACGCCAACAACAACATCGTCGCG
Source organism: Bradyrhizobium semiaridum (assembly GCF_020329505.1). Classification (GTDB taxonomy): domain Bacteria; phylum Pseudomonadota; class Alphaproteobacteria; order Rhizobiales; family Xanthobacteraceae; genus Bradyrhizobium; species Bradyrhizobium semiaridum. The sequence continues at coordinate 190,305 of NZ_JAGKJJ010000006.1, read as the reverse complement.
CATGCCAGCGGCCAGGCGCTCGACTTCGCCACGATCACCTCGGCCAGCGCCGTCATCAACATCACCAACCGCACCGGCGCCGTGATCGGCGCCAGCGGCGACGACGCGATCCGGCCGGGCGCCGGCACGATCACGATCACCAATGACGGGCTGATCGACGCCACGGCGTCGGCGAGCCGCGCCATCAATCTCAACACCTCGAGCCTGGCCAACCTGACCTCCTTCACGCTGACCAACCAGCAGCACGGCGTGATCCAGTCGCAAGGCGATGCCGTCCGCCTCACGGCGAGTGCCCAGCCGCTCAATGCCGCCTATGTCGTGACAGTCGACAACGCCGGAACCATCCAGTCGACCGGAAACACCGGCTCGACCAACGGCCAGGCGATCGACTTCACCGATCTGGTGTCGGCCTCGGGCAGCATTCATCTCACCAACCAGGCGACCGGCTTGCTGCAGGCCGCCGATGCCGACGCGATTCGCGGCGGCGTCAACATGGTGATCGACAATTCCGGGCGCATCGTCAGCCACGCCTCGTCCGGCGACACCGGCAATGACGGCATCGATTTCCAGGGCAATACCGGCGGCGTCGTCAACAACCACGCCGGCGGCGTGATCGAGGGCGCGCGCCACGGCATCACCGGCGATCAGGTGGTGACGGTGACCAACGATCTCGGCGCCAGCATCATCGGCGACAATGGTGCAGGCATCAACCTCGACAGCGCGGCAACCACCACCGCGACCATCGCCAACAACGGCTTCATCACCGGCCATTCCAACGGCACGGACGATGGCGACGGCGTCGACGTCGACGGTTTGGTCGCGCTGACCAACAGTGGCACGATCACCGCAACCGGCCATACCGACGGCAACCTCGCCGAAGCCCTTGCGATCGGCGGCGGCAGCGTCGTCAATCACGGCACGATCGACGGGGCCGATCGCGGCATCACCGTCGACGACAGCAATCTCGGCAACGCCTTTGCCGCGATCACGATCTTCAACGACGGCCTGATCCGTGGCGGCAACGGCCAGGCGATCGCGATCACCGATACCTTCGCCGACACCATCACCAACAAGGGCACGATCGACGGCAGTATTGCCATGGGCGGCGGCGACGATACGCTGAACGACTATGCCGGCTCGACCTTCACCTCGACCATCGATGGCGGCGACGGCACCGATACGATCAACCTGCTCGGCGCCGGTGCAGGTACGCTGGCGCACGCCGTCAATTTCGAACTGCTTGACGTGCAGGGCGGCAACTGGCGGATCACCGACAGCGAAAGCTTCGCCTCCGGCATCGCGATCGCGGCTGGCGCGAGCCTGACCATCGCCGATGGCGGCGCGCTGGCCGGTGCCATCACCAATGACGGCATCCTCGGCGTCAGCCATTCTGACACCTTCGTCTTCAACGCGGCGATCTCGGGCGGCGGCGCCTTCGATCAGGCCGGAACCGGCACCACCGTGCTGGCCCGTTCGAACGCCTACAGCGGCGGCACGACGCTGCATGCCGGAACGCTCGAGCTGGCCGCGCTGGACGCAGCCGGAACCGGCGCCATCACCTTCGAGGCCGGCGCGCAGACGCTGCGCATCGATCAGGCTGCGCTGGATCACGGCCATCTCGGCAACACGATCGAGGGCTTTGCCACTGGCGACACCATCGATCTCGCCGGCATCGGCAAGGCCAAGCAGGCGACGCTGTCGGCCGACAATGTGCTCACCATCACCGGCGGCACGACAGGCGCGATTTCGCTGCAGCTGGATTCCCACGCCTATGCGTCGGGCCTCAACTTCCAGCTGACCTCCGACGGCCACGGCGGCACCAACATCACCGTGGTTTCCGACAATCCGGTCGAGGGCACCAACCGCGGCGACCTCTTGATCGCCAAGCTGTTCAGCCCGTTCGGCAGCTTCCTCGACGGCAAGGGCGGCAATGACGTGCTGATCGGCGGCCTGCATTCCGACGTGCTGAACGGCGGTGGCGGCAGCGACTTGCTGTACGGGGGCGTCGGCGCGGACCAGTTCCGCTTCAACGGCACCGATCAGGTCGCCGGCCAGCGCGCCACCGACACGGTGTTCGACCTCAACTTCAACAAGGGCGACGCGCTGGTGTTCTACGACTACGAGGCCGGCACCTTCGCCTCGCACGGCGACCATCCGGCGACCGTGCTCGATACCGGCGAAGGCGCGGGGTCCGGCGCGGTGGTCAATTCGATGGCGGCGCTGGTCGATCTGGTCAACGGCTCGGCCGATGTCACGGCGCAGCGCGGCGGCGGCAACGATCTCGTGCTCGACATCAACCAGGCCAACGGCAGCCACGAGACCATCGTGCTCGATCATCAGTGGCAGGCGTATGTGCAGGCGGCCGGCGGACATGGCCACTTCATGGTCTGAAGCGCCGCCAATGCCTTGGTGCGGCCGCGCAGGACGCGGCCGTACTCAGATCGGCGCGGTCAGCGCGTCATAGGTGAACAGCCAGTCATAGCGTTCGCGGACCCGGTCAGGCTGCCATTCGCGCGTGACATAGGCATCGGCGCCCTCGGCGTCGGCGAGCGCCGGATTGTGGAAGCGCCTGGCGTTCTCCGCCGACTTCATCACGATCGTATTGGTCCGCGTCAGCCGCGCCGCCTGATAGCGCTGCAGGGCCTCATCAGGTGGGAAGGTTTCGAGGCAGCGTGCCAGTACCATGCCGTCCTCGATCGCCATGTTGGCGCCTTGCGCGAGGAACGGCAGCGTCGGATGCGCAGCGTCGCCGAGCAGGCAGGCGCGCCCCGCAACGAAGTGATCGAGCGGATCGCGTCCGAGCAGCGCCCATTTGTAGGGCACATCGACGTTTTCGATGATGGTGTGGATTGCCGGATTCCACCCGGCGAACGCTGCGCTGCAGGCTCGCGCGTGCCGCGCTCGGTCCAGGATTCCACCGACCAGCTCTGGCCTTCGAAGATGCCGACGAAGTTCAACAGCTCGCCGCGGCGCACGGGATAGGTGATGACATGGCCGCCGGGGCCGATCCAATTGGTGCCGACGTCGCGCTGCAGCGGTACCGGCAGACGTGCCATCGGCACCAGGCCGCGCCACGCCGCCACGCCGGTGAAGTACGGCTTCATGTCGCCGCCGATCTGGCGGCGAATTTCCGAATGCACGCCGTCGGCGCCGACCACGGCGTCGCCGTGGAGCCGCTCCCCATCGCCAAGCCGCAGCCAAATGCCGCCGCGATCCTCGTCGAATCCCGTGCAGCGGCTGCCGAGATGCAGCTTGCCCGGCGCCCGAGCGTTAAAGGCGTCGACCAGCACGCGGTGGAAGTCGCCGCGATGCACCATCCAGTAGGGCGCGCCGTAGATCTCGCGCGAGGAGGCGCCGAGGTCGAACAGCTTCCATGTCCGCCCGGTGCTGTAGAGCCGGATTTCCTTGCCCGAGGGCTCGCAGGCGATCGCCTGCATCTCGGCTTCGAGGCCGAGCGCGATCAGCACGCGCGTGCCGTTGGAGCTGAGCTGCACGCCGGCGCCGAGCTCGCGCAGCTCCGAGGCCTGCTCGAAAATCTCGACCTCGATGTCCCGCTGCAGCAGCGACAATCCGGCAACCAGTCCGCCGATCCCAGCGCCTGCAATCAGGACCCTTGGCTTGCACTGTGCGCTCATTCTGCCGCTACCTTCGCGTGATCAGGAAGTCGTCGGTGAATTCGCCGCGCGACACCTTGACAGGGATTTCGCCCTCGCTGCCGATCTCGACGATCTCCGACCCGGACTTGTTGTCCTCAGGCGTCAACAGCTCGATGCGCTCGGCGATCTTCTCGGCCTGCCATCCCGTCAGCTTCCAGGCAAAGCGGCCGCCGAGATCGCGCATGCCGAACTCGCCGTCAGCCGGCGTCAGTACCAGCACGTCGCGCGAGGTGGCGCCCGGAATGCGCTCCGCTACCGCGATGTCCTGCGGATCATCGGCGAAGCGCCGCAACAGGCGCGCCAGCGCCGCGAGATCGGGACCTTCGCCGAGGAACAGGAACAGCGGATGGAAATCGCTCGGCATGTATTCAAATCGCAGCATGGTCGCCTGTCCGTCGGCCGCAGTTACTCGCCGAGCACCCTGATGATGTCCTGGGCGTGGCACAGCTCGACGCTGCCGACATCGTCGGGCCGGGCAGGGACCTCGAGATATCGGACCTGCAGCCACTGACCATCATCCATGTTCTCCACCACTTCGGCGGTGACGCCTTGCTGCAACCGCAAGCGCGTCCCCACCTTGATCGCCATCACGTCAATCATGCTGTCGGCCTTGCTCAGAAGAACGTGGTCAGATTCTTGGCCAGCAGGATGTTCTGTTCAAGCAATATCTCGCGCCGCGCGATCTTCCAGCCGGTATCGGTCAAGCGCAGCGTGTCGTTGCGGCGGCCGACGAAGATGTAGGTCTCGTATTCGACACGATTCTGGTAGACGAGGAAGCGGCTGGTGGCATCCAGCTCACGCGCTGCGCCGACCTCCGGCCGCGCGCCCTTGATCTGCACATTGCTGACCATGTGCGTGATCCGCGACAGCGGCTCCTCGGCGTAGTGCACGCCGGTCAGGATCTGCTCGACGCGCTTGGTCAGCGTCCACTTGTCCTCGTCGAACCAGCTGATGCCTTCGCCGCGTTTGGTGTTCTCGCGTGCCGCCTGCTGGCCGAACTTCACGTTGCGCCGGATCGGCATGAAGTAGCTGATGTCCTCGGTCAATAGATCGAGCCAGTCGCGAAACCGGCGGTCATCGAGCAGGTCGGCCTCGTGGTAGTAGAAATCCTCGACATCGGCCTTCAGCCGGTAATAGGCCGCGGAGCGCTCAATCGCGGCGTCAGCAGCCGGCGCCTTGCTGTCCTGGTCCTGAATGGTCGTCGTCATGGGCTTTCTCCTCAGGAATGTCAGAGCGCCGGCTTGGGCGGGATCGGCCCGCCCTGCTGGGCGAAGCAGCCGACATCGATCACCGTGCCGGACAGTGTCTCGGCCTCCGGCGACAGCAGGAACGCCACGACATTGGCGATGTCGTTGCCTTCAGCGACGCGGCCCGCGGCGGTGCCCGGCGCGCCCTTGCCGAACCGCGATGCGTCGCCGCCGACGCGGCCGAGGCTCATGCCGCTGACGATACCGCCCCCGCCGGGGATCACGGTGTTGACGCGGATGCGCTGGTGGAAGAAGTCGTAGGCCATCGCCGCGCTCAGCGCGACCACGCCGCCCTTGCTGGCGCTGTAGACCGCCATGTTCGGCTTGCCCCAGCCGGCACCGGAGCCGATGTTGACGATCGAGCCGCCGCCCTGCGCGATCATGTGGGGGATCGCGGCGCGGCTGGTCAGATATGGGCCCTTCAAATTGACGGCGACGATCCGGTCGAACAGCGCCTCGTCGGTGTCGAGCACGGTGCCGAGCGGGCCGATCGCGGCATTGTTGACCACGCCGTCGATGCGGCCGAAACGCGCCAGCGCTCGCTCGACGACGCGAGCGACGTCGGTCGCCTGCGAGACATCCGCCTCCATCAGCTCGGCTGAGAGCCCCTCGCGATCTAGTTCCTCCCGCAGCGCCGGAATGGCGTTCTGCGCGGTGCTCGAGACCTGCGGCGCTTCGAGTCCGAACGCCAGCACCGAGTGGCCGCGCCTGGCAAGACCGAGCGTAATGGCGCGGCCAATCCCAAAGGTGCCGCCGCTGACGAGGACGGTTTTTCCCGGCGTGCTCATTCTGCGGCCTGCCGGTTGCCCGCGGGCGCACCGAGCAGCTCGTGCCAGTCGCCGCCCTGCATGTAGCTGGTCCAGCGCCGGTAGAAGCCGCGCGCGATCTGCTCGGTGATCTGGGTCGAAACCTCGCCGCCGAGCGGATGGTCGGTCACATACGCGCCCATCGATTGCTGATAGTTGAAGGGATAGCGCCGCGCGATCGTGCCGGTACTCGCCGCGGTCGCATAGAGCCAGTTCTCCATGTCGTCCTGCTCGGTCATGCCGGCCGGTCCGGAATAGCGCATGTAGTAGCGGCGCAGATATTCCTTGGCTTCCTTCGGCGCGTCCTTGTCGACCAGGAAGAAGCGCCAGCCTTCGGTCGAGGTCGGACTGTGCGGATGCCAGGCGCACAATCCACGCGGCTGCCGCCCGTGATAGGAGGTGTTGGGGAAGATGGTGCCGACGAACGGCAACAGCCGCGCCTGCTCGCCGAGCCGCCGCTTGCGCTCCTCGAAGCAATGCCGGAAGTATTTCTCCAGAATCGGATTGTCGAGGAAGGACTCGATGTAATCGTTGGCCTCCGGCTGGATCGCGCTGTGCACGCCGTGGCCTTCCGGAAAGCTGATCCAGACGTGCTGCGCCTTCTCCAGCTCGTCGTCGCGGCGGCCTTTCTTGCCGGCGGCGGCGCTCGGCCCGATGCCGATCAGGTCGACCGAGCGATGGCTCGGATTGTGATAGGTATCGCCGAGGAAATTCTCGGCGGCGAACTTCCAGTTGGCGGGGAACACCCATTTGTGGACACCGATCACCTCGGAGCCGCCCTCGCGGCCGTCGCGGCAGTCGAGCGCCTGGTCGAGATGGATCCTGGCGTCGCCGAGATAGGTGATGAAGTCGGGCGCATCCTTGTCCCAGGTCGCCCAGATTGAGCCTTTGTAGTTGCAGAGCTTGGCCACCGAGACCAGCGAGTTGGCCTCGCGGTCCAGCACGCCGTCATACAGCGTCCGGTGCAGCGGCACGCCCTGCAGCTTGCCATCCGTCGTATAGGTCCAGCTGTGATAGGGGCAGGTGAACAGCGAGGTGTTGCCCTGCTCATAGCGGCACACTTTCATGCCGCGGTGCCGGCACGAATTGAGGAAGACGTGGATCTCGCCCTTCTTGTCGCGGCACAGGATGACGGACTCTTCGCCCATCCGCGAGGTGTAGAAGTCGCCAGGGTTCGGCACCAGGCTCTCGTGCCCGACGAGGAGCCAGGCCCGGGTGAAGACCTTGTCGAGCTCCTGCCGGTAGATATCGGCGTCGACAAAAATCTCGCGGCTGATGAAGCCACCTTTGACGTCAACAAGCTGATCGAAATCGTTGCGAAGCGGCATCGGCTCCTCCTTGTCTATTGCAGGCGCGACGGACGGTGCGGGTTTGCTAGTTGATGAACTTGCAGCCGCCCGCATTCTCGGGACGGAAGGCCTTGTCGCCCGAGATCACCGCGATCTTCTGATAGTAGTCCCAGGGATATTTGCTCTCGTTCGGTGCCTTCACGCGGTAGAGCGACAGGTCGTAGACGACGCGACCATCCTTGCGGATGTGCGCGGGGCGGCCGAAGAAATCGACCGGCAGCTTGCGCATCTCGGCGTTGACCGCCTTGGCTTCATCGCTGCCGCCGGCCTCGATCGCCTTCAGGTAATGCCGCACGGCCGCATAGGTCGCCGCCTGCAATTTGGTCGGCTCGCGCTTCTCGATCTCGAAGAAGCGTTTTGCGAAGGCGCGGCTGCCGTCATCATCATCCCAATAGTACTGCGAGGCGATGTACATGCCCTGCGCGTCCTTCAGCCCGATCGAATGCACGTCGGCAATGAAGGTCAGCATGCCGACGATGGTCTGGCCGCCCTGCTGCAGGCCGAATTCGTGGGTCTGCTTCACCGCATTGACGGTGTCGGCGCCGGTGCCGGCCAGCGCCACTACCTTGGCGCCGGAGCTTTGCGCGGCAAGCAGGAAGGATGAGAAGTCGGTGGTGTTGAAGGGATAGCGCACCGCGCCGAGCACCTTGCCGCCGGCGTCGGTGACGGCGCGCGAGGCATCCTTCACCATCGCGGTGCCGAACGAATAATCGACCGCGACAAAGAACCATTCCTTGCCGACGCGCTTGCCGAGCTCGCCGACGAGGCCGGCCGACAGCGCGTAGGTGTCATCCGCCCAGTGCGTGATGACGGGCGAGCATTTGTCGCCTGTGAGGTCCGAGGTCGCTGCGCCCGAGACCAGCGCGGTTCGGTTGCTCTGGGTCGCGAGGCCGGCGACGGCGAGGCCGACCGAGCTCACCGCGAGGTCGGTCACCGCGTCGACATGGTCGATGTCGAACCATTGCCGCGCGATTCCGACTGCGACGTCCGGCTTGTTCTGGTGGTCCGCCGAGATGATCTCGACCGGCTTGCCCAGCACCTCGTTGTGAAAATCCGCAGCGGCAAGCTTGGCTGCGGTTACCGAGCCGGGGCCGCCGAGATCGCGGCCGCTGCCGTAGTCGCCGAGAACCGCGATGCGCACCACGCCGTCCGAGATGCCGGAGCCGTCGGGCGCGGCGAACGCGAGCGACGTCGAAACCAGCAGCGTCGCGATCGCCGAAGCCGCCGTGTGCCATCTCCGCGGACCACCAGTCTGAAGCAATTTGAACCTCCCGATCGCATTTTGCTATGTCCATCTAGTGGACAGTGTTCTCATAATCTGCGATAGTAACTGGGCGGACCGATCGGTCAAGCGCGCTCGGCGCAGTGCGCCCTGCCGGAATCGCTGAGGTGGACGGATGGCGAAGAAGCCCAAAGAGAGCCGGGAGAAAGAGAGTCGGGAGACTGAGGCCGAAACGGAGACCGAGCAGGGGGCGTCAGGCGTCCGCGCGGTGGATCGCGCCATCGCCATCCTGCAATGCTTCACGCCCGATCAGCCGGCGATGAGCGTGATCGAGATCCAGAAGCGCGTCGGATTGAGCCGGCCGACACTCTATCGTCTGCTGCAGACATTGGCGCAGCGCGATCTCATTCAGTCCGAGGGCGAGCCGCAGCGCTTTCGTCTGTCGCATGGCGTGATGAAGCTGTCGCATGTCTGGCTGAAGGGGCTCGATATCGTGACGACAGCGCGGCCGATCCTCGAAGGCTTGCGCGAGGAGACCGGCGAGACCGCCGCGCTGTTCCGCCTGCAGGAGGATCGCGGCATCTGCATTCTCGAATGCGAGAGCCGTCACGTGCTGTCGATCAGCCGCGGCGTCGGCGACAGCCTGCGCTTGACACAGGGTTCGAGCGGCAAAGCCATGCTGGCTTTCATGGACCCGGCGCGGCAGGCCGAGCTTCTCGCCACGATCCCGGAGAAGGCCGATCGCGCGCGGCTCGAGGACGCCCTGACATCGGCGAGACGCAACGGCTACGCGACGAGCCATGGCGAGATCTTCACCGGAACGGTCGCGGTCTCCGCGCCGTACTTCGATCATCGCGGCAGCGTCGCCGGCTCGGTCGGCCTCTACGGGCCAAGTGCGCGGATCGACCAGCAGAAGCTGCTGGAATTCTCAAAGCTGGTGTGCGACGCCGGCCGGCGAATTTCGCGGCTGCTGGGATCTCAGGACGGCGCGCCCATCGCATAGGGCTTCAGCACCGCATATAGCATGTCGTGCGTCGGCGTCGGCACGCCGAGCTTGCGGCCGAGCGCGACCACCTTGCCGTTGAGCCAGGGCAGTTCGAGCCGGTTGCCGCGTTCGAGGTCGAGCGCCATCGACGCCTTCATCGCCGGCGGCGCGTGCCCGATGAAGTCGAGCACCTTGGTCAGCGCATCGTCCGGCAGCTTGATGCCGCTGGCCTTGGCGACCGCGATGGTCTCCTCGCAGGCCGCGACGAACAGAGGCCGCAGATCGGGATCGTCGCGCAGCTTGCCGATCGGCTGCCGGGTGACCGCGGTCATGCCGGCATTGGTGGCGAGCAGCACGAACTTCATCCACAGCTCGGTCGTGATCTGCTCGCTCAGCGTGGCGTCGAAGCCGGCCTTCAGGCACAGCGCATGCAGCGCCTTGCCGCGCGGCGTGATGCTGCCGTCGAGCTCGCCGAAAATCATCCGCATGAAGGTACCGACTTGGTTGATCACCCCCGGCCTGATGATCGAGGCGCTGATCTGGGCAACGCCGCCCATCACCGCCTTGGGTCCGAGAATCGGGAGCAGCCGCTCCGGCGCATCGATGCCGTTCTGCAGCGGGATGACGGCGGTGTCCGCGCCGACCATCGGCTTGATGTGCGCGCCCGCGCTTTCGACATCCCACAGCTTGACGCAGAACAGCACGACATCGACCGGCCCGACGCTGGCCGGATCGTCGGTCGCCTTGGTCGGCACCAGATGGGTTTCGCCGCGGCCACCTTGGACCCTCAGCCCTTCGCTGCGCATCGCCGCGAGATGTGCGCCGCGCGCGATGAAGGTCACGTCCGCGCCGGCATGCGCAAGCGCCGCGCCAAACCCGCCGCCGACGCCACCGGCGCCTACCACTGAAATCCGCATGATCCGTCTCCTCGCGTCCGTCGTCCTTGGCTGCACCCTCGACAATATCGGCGCTTTTCTCAACCCGCTTGCCGTGAAAGCCGCGCGACCGTACGCCCGCTGGCAGCCCGTGCCATCTTCCTGCGTTGAACTTGCCCGCTTGAACCGCTAAGCCATTCCACCAACGTGGGAGACGGCGGGTGGAAAAGACAGGGCCGACGGCGGTCGCGCTTGACGACGCGACGGTGGCGTTTCGGTTGGCGGACGGACGCGTCTATACCGCGGTCGAGAAGGCAAGCCTGGCAGTGGCCCATGGCGAGTTCGTCGCCATCGTCGGCCCGACCGGCTGCGGCAAATCGACGTTGCTGAACGTTGCGGCCGGGTTACTGCGGCCGGCGGGCGGCGCCGTGCGCATTTTCGACCAGCCGCTGGCCGGCCTCAACCGCGACGCCGGTTACCTGTTCCAGGCCGACGCGCTGTTCCCGTGGAAGACCGCGATCGACAATGTCGCGATCGGGCTCGAAATCACGGGCACGCCGCGTGTCGAGGCACTGGCCCGTGCGCAGAAATGGCTGGGCTCGGTCGGGCTCGGCGCCTTCGCGGGTCGCTATCCGCACATGCTCTCCGGCGGCCAGCGCAAGCGCGTCGCGCTGGCGCAAGTCCTGATCCGCGATCCCAAGATATTGCTGATGGACGAGCCGTTCGGCCCGCTCGATGCGCAGACCCGGCAGATCATGGGCAACCTGCTCCTGGAATTGTGGAGTGCCGACCGCAAGGCGGTGCTGTTCGTTACCCACGACCTCGAGGAGGCGATCGCGCTCGCTGACCGCGTCGTCATCATGTCGGCCGGCCCGTCCGCGCGCATCATCGGCGACTGGCGCATCGCGCTGCCGCGGCCGCGCGACATTTCGGAAGTTCGCATGGAAAAGGATTTTCACGCCCTGCACCGCGAGATCTGGAGCGTGCTGAAGGACGAAGTGATGAAGGGCTATGTGCAGTCGACCCAGGCGGGGGCCGCCTGATGTCGCGCATCACGCTGCTCTATCTGCAGGTCCTGGTTGCCGTCGTCGCGCTGGTGCTGTGGCAGTTCTTCACCACGGTGCCGCTGTTCGGCAGGATCCTGCTGCCGCCGTTCTTCTTCTCCAATCCGGTCGACGTGTTCAGCCAGATCGTCAAGTGGTTCTCGACCGGCGTGATTTGGAAGCATCTTGCGATCACGCTGTGGGAATCGATCCTCGCCTTCGTGATCGGCTCGGCCGGCGGCATCCTGGTCGGCTTCTGGTTCGCGCGGCAGCCGCGGGTCGCCGCGGTGTTCGATCCCTATGTGAAGATGGTCAACGCGCTGCCGCGCGTGGTGCTGGCGCCGATCTTCGCGCTGTGGTTCGGGCTCGGCGTCTGGTCAAAGGTCGCGCTCGGTGTGACCCTCGTGTTCTTTATCGTGTTTTTCAACGTCTATCAGGGCGTCAAGGAAGTCCCGACCACGGTGCTCGACAACGGCCGCATGCTCGGCATGAACGAGCGGCAATTGATGCGCCACGTCTACTGGCCGTCGGCGCTGTCCTGGATGTTCTCCTCGCTGCACACCTCGGTCGGCTTCGCGGTGGTCGGCGCCGTGGTCGGCGAATATCTCGGCGCCGCGGCCGGGCTTGGTTATCTGATCCAGCAGGCCGAAGGCGTGTTCGACGTTGCCGGCGTGTTCGCCGGCATGTTCGTGCTGTCCGCCTTCGTCCTGCTGATCGACATGGTGGTGACGCTGGTCGAGAAGCGGCTTTTGGTGTGGCGCCCGACCGCGGTGCGCCAGGATTAGGGTCGGGGACAATGCCCCTCGGCTGCACGTTGTATGGATGTTTTTTCGAGACGGCTGTTACGGCGACGTTACAGGAAAGGTGTAGGCGTGGGCGCTCATGCGTGAGCTATGCGGGAAACGGACGCTACGCGGTACTTGACGCCGGCTTCGATAGCTCGCACACCTAGACGTACCGTTCAGCGAACGTCATGAAATGCCGCGCTTTTGCATGGCAAGTCGATCAGATAATGATGGCCTCACGCCCGAGCATCAGGATCGCCCGAAAGGCCCACTTCAAAGCTGAGGCGGACTTTGCCACTTGGCTCATGATGGCGAAGCTCGGGAGCTTCGACGACCTGCCTCCGAATGCGCAGGCGGTCTTGCTCGATTATAGAGCGAGGCTTGAGGCGATGAGCGAGGCCGACTCGAAAGCAGCGGCAGTTCGCGAGGTCTACACCGGTTACTATCGCGAGATGGGCGGCCTTGGCACGGCGCCGGAGCTGGATGCCGTTGCAATGTCGGCGGCCAAAGGGGCCGCACGGTCTCAGACACCGCGTAAGCCTCCGCCGGCCCGGCTGGCCGCGGCCGCGCCCGACAGACCCGCCGGCCGGAAATCCGTGCCGGCCCTGCTGATCTTCGCTGCCATGGTGGCCCTGATCGTCGCCTACACGTTTCTCATGAATTGAACCGTCTTCAATCTGCTTCGCGAAGAGAAGATCCAATGGAGCTCAACAGCGCAGATCTTTCGACGATACTCAATCGTATCCTCGATACCGCCGCGGACAATCTCAGGGTCGCAAAGATACTGGTGCAATTGGGGCTCGATCCCAACAACATCACCTACGATGCGCTGTTCAACCGGCTGCTCGAAATCGGCTTGGCCAACATAACGCTTGCCAACATGTTTGCATTGATTGGCGCGATCTTCTTTGTCGCGACCTTGCTGATGCAGACCATGGTGCCGCTGCGCGTCGCCAATATGGCAGGCTGTACATTCTTCGCGACCTTTGGTGCGCTGACGGGAAACGTCAGCACTTTTCTGCTTTATCTGTTGTTGCTGCCGATCAATGCCGTTCGCCTCCGTCAGATGCTCAGGCTGGTGAAGAAGGCGCGGACTGCGACACAGGGTGACATGTCGATGGAATGGCTCAGGCCTTTCATGACCGAGCGCCGCTACAAACGGGGCGACAGACTGTTCAAGAAAGGTGACGTTGCGACGGAAATGTTTCTGACCGTCACCGGAAGATTCCTGGTCAAGGAAATCGACGTCGAGCTTCCGCCAGGGCGTCTCATGGGAGAACTAGGCTTCCTTACGCCGAATAACCGACGAACCGGGACGGTCGAATGCATAGAGGACGGACAGGTTCTCACCATCACCTATGACAGGCTGCTTGAGCTCTATTTTCAAAGTCCGCAATTCGGCTACTATTTCCTCGTCCTGACCAGCCAGCGCCTGCTGGAAAACATCGCGCGGCTGGAAAAAACCATCGCGCAACAAAGTGCCGGATCGCAGACGGTGGCTGCCAGTGACCCGCCTTGAGCTTGGCGGTCGATGTGATGCGCGATATCGCGGCGACCTGATCCGCGCTAACGCGCCGCATCGATCAGTTCGCGGATCTTCGCGACGACCCCGGCGTCCACGGGATTGTAGACCACCATGCTGAGATCCGGCCGGCCATCGACTGCGAATACGGAGTACTCGAATGCGATCGGGCCGAGGATCGGGTGCCGCAGATGCTTGACGCCGTCGCCATGGCTGCGAACGTCATTGTCGCGCCACAGCGCCGCGAATTCGGGGCTGAGCCGGCACAGTTCGTCGACGAACGGCTGCACCGCCGTCGCGGCGCCGGCGCGGGCCGCATCGACCCTGAACGCGCCGACCACGAAGCGCGCCACGCTCGCCCAGTCGTATTGTGCGGCGCGGACCCGCGGATCGAGGAAGATGAAGCGCAGGATGTTGCGCTGGTGCGGCGGCAGCGCGCCGTAGTCCGTCAGCACGACGGTCGCCGCCTTGTTCCAGGCGACCACGTCCCATGTCGCGGTCCTGATCACCGCCGGGCTCGGCGACAGCGCCTCGAGCACGCGTTGCAGCCGCGGCGTCACACCTTCGCTGCGCTGGTAGCGCACCTCGGGTGCGCGGCCGAGCCCGAGCAGGAACAGGTGCTCGCGCTCGACATCAGTCAGCATCAGCGCCCGCGCTATGCGGTCGAGCACGTCGGCTGACGGCGCGCCGCCGCGGCCCTGTTCGAGCCAGGTGTACCAGGTCGGGCTGATATTGGCGCGCTGCGCCACCTCCTCGCGGCGCAGTCCCGGCGTGCGCCTTCGTTCCGCGGGAAAGCCCAACGCGGCCGGATCGAGCTTGCTGCGGCGGTCCTTCAGATAGGCGCCGAGCAGGTTCTCGTGAGCGAGCGGCTCGCTCATCCTGTTATCTAGTATACCATGATATAGTCACTACTTTACCAGAATAGCGTGAGCCGCGAAATTTGTCGCCAGCTAAACTGGAGACTTTGCATGCGCGTGTTTGTCACTGGAGCCACCGGCTGGGTCGGTTCGGCCGTCACCAGGGAATTGATTGCCGCCGGCCATCAGGTGCTGGGCATGACCCGGTGGGACAAAGGCGCGGAGGCGCTCGCCGCCGCCGGTGCCGAGGTTCACTACGGAACGCTCCAAGATCTCGACAGCCTCAGAAGCGGGGCGGCTCAGGCGGACGCGGTGATCCATTGCGCCTTCAACCACGACTTTTCGAGATTCGCGCAGAACTGCGCCGATGACCGCCGCGCCATCGAGACGCTCGGCGCGGTGCTGGAAGGCTCCAGGCGTCCGCTGATCACGACGTCGGGTGTCGCGCGCGTGGCTCAGGGCCGCGTCGCGACGGAAGAGGATCCGCCGATCCCGGTCTCCGATTCCTATCCGCGTGCGTCGGAGGCGACGACGACGGCGGTAGCCGCGCGCGGCGTGCGCGCTGCCGTGGTGCGGCTACCGCCCTCGGTGCACGGCCATGGCGATCACGGCTTCGTGCCGCGCCTCATCGCGATCGCGCGCGAGCAGGGCGCCTCGGCCTATATTGGAGACGGGCAAAACCGCTGGCCCGGCGTGCACCGGCTTGATGCGGCGCGCGTCTATCGCCTGGCGCTGGAGCGCGGCGTCGAGGGTGGGCCATTCCATGCGGTGGCCGACGAGGGCGTGCCGTTCAAGGCGATCGCCGAGGTGATCGCGCGCCGGCTCGATGTTCCGCTGGTCTCGAAATCACCCGCCGAGGCGGCCCTGCATTTCGGCTGGTTCGCAAGGTTCGCGGCCTTCGACGTGCCGACCTCGAGCGCACGCACCCGCGCGGCACTCGGCTGGCAGCCGCAGCAGCCGGGCCTGCTCGCGGATATCGATCATGAGGCGTATTTCGCGGTAGGACGTAGAGCGTAGGGTGGCACGACGCTCCGTGCCTCTGCCAGCCTTACACAGCGACGTATTCTGCCGTCATCGCGAGGAGCGACGCAACGAAGCAATCCAGCGGCCCGCATATGCTGATGGGATGGACTGCTTCGCCGAGCCTGTCATCGGGCGCGCATCCGCGCGACCCGTTGGCTCGCAATGACGATCGAGAGCTTTGAACCAATCCAGCAGCTTCGTATCGTCAGGCGCCTGCGGCGGAATGCTATGTCGCCGCGGCGAGGTTGACCAGCTATCGGAAAGCCGCCTTCTCAAGCCTGCCGCACTGCATTATGTTGCCGCCAAATTCGAGTGGAGGACGTCATGAGGACGATATTTGGCAGGCTGGCCGGCGCAGTGCTGGCGCTCGTGGTCAGCACGGGTCTTGCCGCAGCGCAAAGCAAGGTCACGATCGCCATCGGCGGCGGCGCCTGTCTGTGTTATCTGCCGACTGTGCTGGCCAAGCAACTCGGCGAATACGACAAGGCCGGGCTCGCGGTCGAACTGGTCGACCTCAAGGGCGGCTCGGACGCGCTCAAAGCCGTGCTCGGCGGCAGCGCCGACGTCGTTTCCGGCTATTTCGACCATTGCGTCAATCTCGCCGCCAAGAAGCAGGAGCTGCAGGCCTTCGTGGTCTATGACCGCTATCCCGGCCTCGTGCTGGTGGTCTCGCCGAAGCACACCGGCGAGATCAATGCGATCAAGGATCTGGCCGGCAAGAAGGTCGGCGTCAGCGCGCCAGGCTCCTCGACCGATTTCTTTCTGAAGTATCTGTTGAAGAAGAACGGCATCGATCCGATGAACACCGCGGTGATCGGCGTCGGCCTCGGCGCCACCGCGGTCGCCGCGATGGAGCAGGGCCAGATCGATGCCGCCGTGATGCTCGATCCCGCCGTCACCGTGCTGCAGGGGACTCACAAGGACCTCAAGATCCTCAGCGACACCCGCACCCAGCACGATACGCTCGAGGTGTTCGGCGGCGAATATCCGGGCGGTGCGCTCTACTCGACCACGGCCTGGGTCAATGGCCACGAGAAGGAAGCACAGGGCTTGACCGACGCCATCATGGCGACCCTCAACTGGATCCATTCGCATTCAGCGGAAGAGATCATGGCCAAGATGCCGGACGAGATCGTCGGTAAGGACAAGGCGCAGTATCTCGCCGCGCTCAAGAATACGATTCCGATGTATTCGCAGACCGGCAAGATGGACCCGAAGGGGGCCGAGGCCGTGCTCGCGGTGTTCAGCACCGGCTCGCCCGAGGTGGCGAAGGCCGGCATCGACGTCACCAAGACCTACACCAACAAATTTGTCGACCAGGTCAAGAAAACGACCGGATCGAACGCGAAGTAGACATGATGCGATCCGGCGGGGCCGCGTCGGAACAATGCTCGGGCTAGGAAGTGACGCGGTGAATGGCATGCAGGTTCCGGTCATTCAGCGCGTCACCACGCTTGACCTGACATTGCAGCAGCGCCCGTGGCCGTTCGCGGATCAGCGCCGCGCCGAGATCGATGCGCACTTCGCTGTGCAGCAGCGCGCCAAGCCGAGCCTGTGGAACGGCCGCGTGCTGCTCGGCCGCGATCTGGTGTTTGCGGACGACCGGCTCAGCGCCAATTATTTCGAAACCGATTTTGCCAGCTTCCTCGCCTGGCGCGACTGGGGCTTTCCCGATCCGGAGATCTTCAACGGTTTCGGGATGGGCGCGCTGCTCGCCAGCGACGGCGCCTTCGTGCTCGGCGAGATGGGCGAGCACACCGCCAATCCCGGCCGCATCTACTTTCCGTCCGGAACGCCCGATCTCGACGACATCAGGGGCGACACCGTCGATATCGCCGGCAGCGTGCTGCGCGAGCTCGAGGAGGAGACCGGCCTGTCACCGGCCGATTGCCGCGCGGATACGGACTGGCACTGCATCTACACCGGGCCCGCGCTCGCGATGATGCGGATCCTCCGCGCCGACGCGCCGGGCGAGGAGTTGCGCGCGCGGATCGAGGCCAACCTCGCGCGGCAGGACGATCCGGAACTGGCCGCCATCCACCTGGTGCGCAGCCGCGCCGATCTCACCGGCGCGATGCCGCGTTTCGTCACCGCGTTTATCGAAACGCAGCTGTCGGCGTAGCCGTGCATTGTCGCCTTTCTCACGGTGAAGCGCCGATCGCCAGGATCGGCCGTCGCTGATGGCCCTTGACCGAAAGCAGACTGTGCAGCGGGACGCCTGAGACTCTCCTGGATTTGCAACCAGGTGCTGAAGCTTTGATCAGCCCTGCGCCGTGCGGACGCAGCCATTGCGCTTGACATCCTCGGTCGCTGCCTCTGTGATAGGGCAGCACGACAACCATAAAAATGCAGTGCACAATCTCTGGGGAGGGATTTCATGCCGGTCATGAAGGGTGCCCGCTGGCTTGCGGGTCTGTCCGTCGCGATTGCGGCATTGTGCGTCACGGTGAACGCCCATGCGCAGGACAAGAAGATCAAGATCGGCGTGATCTTCGACCTCACCGGTCCGCTCGCTGGCGGCGGTTCTGAGCTGAACTATACCGGCGTCAAGATCATGCTCGACCATTACGCCAAGACCGGCGTCGAAGGCTACAAGGTCGAGGCGGTCTATGCCGATGCCCAGAGCAAGCCCGACATTGCCATCAACGAAGCCGTCCGCCTGCTCGAGCAGGAAAAGGTCGACATGGTAATGGGCTTCTTCTCCTCGGCGCAATGCGTGCCGGTGGCTGCCCGGGTCGAGCAGCTGAAGAAGTTCATGTGGATGACCACCTGCATTTCCTCGTCGGTGTTCGATGGCAAGAAATACAAATACGTGTTCCGCCCGCAGGCGAGTGGAGACCAGTTCGGCTTGATGACGATGGATTTCATCGCCAACCAGGCGCAATCCAAGTTCGGCAAGGAGCCGAGGGACCTGCGGGTCGCGATCATCCATGAGGACGGCGCCTATGGCGTCGACGTCGCCAAGGGCAATGAAGCCGGGGCCAAGAAGGCCGGCTTCAACATCGTGCTGAAGGAGGGCTATTCAGCGACCGCGCCCGACCTCTCGGCGCTGGTGACCAAGCTGAAGCGCGCACGGCCCGACGTGATTTTCCACACCGGCTACAATCCGGACATTACGCTTCTGTTCCGCCAGGCGCGCGAGCAGGGGCTGAAGTTCGGCGCCATCGTCGGCCATGGGGCGGGCTATGGCGTCTACGAGAAGCTGAAGGAAGGGCTCGGCGGCGACGCCAATTATCTCTTCAATACAGACCCGATCTCGATCTGGCTCGCCAACCAGACCAGCATGGACAAGAAGCTGCCGCCGGTGATCAAGATGATCGGCGAGGCGTTCGACAAGCTGAAGCCCGGCGTGCCGATCCGCTCCGCCCATGTCGGCATCGGCGCCTCCAACGCCTATGTATTCATGGACGACGTGCTGCCGCGCGCGATCAAGAAATATGGCGGCGTCGATCCCGACGCGCTGCGCAAGGCCGCGCTCGACACCGACATTCCCGAGGGTGGGACCATGCTTGGCTTCGGCGTCAAGTTCTACGGCGAGGGCGAGCAGTTTGCCGGGCAGAATTCACGCTCGTTTCCGGTGGTGCTGCAATATATCGACGACAAATCCTACGTGGTGTGGCCGAAGAGCCAGATGCAGCGCGAGACCGTGCTGCCGCTGCCCGCCGGCACCACCTACAGCTACAAGTAACAGCGCACAATGAGATTAGGTAGAACGGCAGCCGCGAAGAAACTGCGCTCCCTCTCCCGCTTGCGGGGGAGCGCCGGGGTGGGAGCTCTCTCCACGAGCCACGTCGTGGAAAGAGCCCCCACCCGCATCGCGATGCGATGCGACCTCCCCCGCAAGCGGGAGAGGTGCAGTGAGCCAGCGGCCGGGCTGATTGAACCTAACCTCATCGTGCTCTAGCGTTTCGGAAGGAATCGCCGTGCTCGCGGTCGAAGGCCTGGTCAAGCGGTTTGGCGGCTTTCGCGCCGTCAACAACGTCTCGTTCCGCGTCGAGCAGGGCGAGATCCTCGGCCTGATCGGCCCGAACGGTTCCGGCAAGAGCACGATCTTCAACATGCTCTCCGGCACGCTGTCGCCGACCTCCGGCTCGATCCTGTTCGACGGCCGCGAGATCGCGGGCCTCGCGCCGCACCGGATCATCAATAGCGGCATCGGCCGCACCTTCCAGATTCCGCGGCCGTTCCATCGCCTCAGCATCTTCGACAACGTCTCGCTCGCCGGCTTCTACGGCCAGGGCCGCCACAGCCGCGCCAAGGCGGAGGAGGCGGCGGAGCGCGCGCTGGCGATGGTCGGCCTGCCGACCGATCGCCATGCCAGCGTCGAGGGGTTGGGAGCTGCAGGCTTGAAGAAGCTCGAACTGGCCAAGGCGATCGCGACCGGGCCGAAACTGCTGCTGGCCGACGAAAGCCTCGGCGGGCTCGACGAGCACGAGATGGACCAGGCCGCCGACATGCTGCGCCGGATCCGCGACGAGCTCGGCATCACCATCATCTGGGTCGAGCACATCATGGGCGTTTTGATGCGGGTGGTCGACCGCGTCATGGTGCTCGATCACGGCGAGAAGATCGCCGAAGGCTTGCCCGCCGATGTTGCCGGCGACCGCCGCGTCATCGAGGTCTATCTCGGCACCGATGCGGACGCCTCGCTCGCGGCCGCCGCGGCGGCGCAGGCGCGCCGCCGGATCGGGGCGTGACGCATGCTGGAATTGAAATCGATCGACGCAGGTTACGGCAGCTTCCAGGCGCTGTTCGACGTCAGCCTCGACGTCAAGGCGGGCGAGGCGGTCGGCGTGATCGGCCCGAACGGCGCCGGCAAGACCACGTTGATGCGGGTGATCTCCGGCCTGATCCGTCCGATCAAGGGCCGCATCGCGATGGAGGGCACCGACGTCGCGGCGACACCCGCGCACCGCATCGTCAGCCTCGGCATCGCCCATGTGCCGGAGAACCGCCGGCTGTTTCCGCGGCTCACGGTCGCGGACAATCTGAAGATGGGCGCCTACATGCCGGGCGCGCGCGCCAAATATGCCGAGCGGCTCGATTTCGTGTTCGACCTGTTCCCGCGCATGAAGGAGCGCCGTAACCAGATGGCCGGCACCATGTCCGGCGGCGAGCAGCAGATGTGCGCGATCGGCCGCGCGTTGATGTCGAACCCCAAACTGCTGCTGCTCGACGAACCCTCGGCGGGGCTGGCGCCGGTCGTGGTGCAGCAGGTGTTCGAGCTGGTCAAGCGCATCCGCGCCAGCGGCCTCACCGTGCTGATCGTCGAGCAGAACGTGCAGCAGGTGCTGCGCGTGGTCGACCGCGCCTACCTCCTGGAAGCCGGCAGCATCCGCGCCGCCGGTACCGCCGAAGAGCTCGCGGCCAGCGACACCATCAGACAGGCATATCTGGGGGTGTAGAGGATGATGAAAGTAGATTGGGCAGGCGTGCTCACGCAGTTTCCCCGTCATCCTGAGGTGCGAGCCCTGCGGCGCGCTTGCGCCGCGGGGCGAGCCTCGAAGGAGGAATCGGCCACCAGCCGGGCCGTGCATCCTTCGAGGCTCGCCCAGCAGCGCAGTTGCGCTGCAAGGCTCGCGCCTCAGGATGACGGTTGTGCCAGTTCAATGGAAGACGTCGCGGTCTAAGGCAGTGTGAGAGCATGCAATCCTTCCTCGACATCTTCGACATCTACCTCTTAGAGGCCGTGATCAACGGCATCCTGCTCGGCGGCGTGCTGGCGCTGCTCGCGCTCGGGCTCAACCTGATCTTCGGCGTCATCGACGTCACCTGGATCTGCTATGCCGAGCTGGTGATGATCGGCATGTACGGCATGTACTATCTCGTGCAGGTCTACCACTTGCCCTATTGGGCGGCCGCGCCGCTGGTCATCCTGCTGGTGGCGCTGCTCGGAGCGGCGCTGCATTACCTCGTCATCGCGCCGCTGCTCACCGCGCCGCCGATCAACCAGCTGCTCGCCACCGGCGGCGTGCTGTTCATCCTGCAGAGCTTTGCCACCGTCGCCTTCGGCATCGACTTCCGCAATCTCGGCATCCGCCTGCCGGTGCTGGCGCTCGGCGAGATGAATTTTTCCTACGCACGGCTGCTGTCATTCGTGGCGGCGCTGCTCGGCATGATCGGCGTCTATCTGTTCCTGACCCGCACCTTCACCGGCACCGCGATCCGCGCCATCGCGCAGGACCGCCAGATCATGCCGCTGATGGGCGTTGATACCAAGCGCATCTACCTGATCACCTCGGCGGTCGGCGGCGGGCTTGCCGGCCTCGCCGCATGCCTCCTGGTGCTGCAATACGACGTGCATCCGTTCGTCGGCCTGTCGTTCGGCCCGATCACCTTCCTGATCTGCGTGCTCGGCGGGCTCGGCAATTTCATCGGCGGCTTCATCGCCGCCTTCGTGTTCGCCGAGATCATCTCGCTCGGCGGCCTGTTCTCCGACCTTGAATGGGGCTACGTGCTGGCGTTCGCCTTCTTCATCGTCATGATGTTCATCCGGCCCGCGGGCCTTCTGGCGAGGCGCTCGTGAACAGGCAGCTCGCAGGCTGGATCATCGCGCTGATCGTGCTCGTCGCGGTGCCGTTCGTGCACCGCGATCCCTATCACCTGCACATCCTGGTGCTGATCCTGATCTGGTCGTTCGCCTACACATCGTGGTCGATCATGGGCCGCTTCGGCCTGGTCTCGCTCGGCCATGGCGGCTTCATGGGCATCGGTGCCTATGTCACGGCGCTGCTCTGGAACCACCTCGGCATCACGCCGTGGATCGGCATTCCCTTGAGCATGGCGACCGCCGGCGTGCTGGCGCTGATCGTCGCCTATCCCTGCTTCCGCTTCCGCATCACCGGGCACTACTTCGTGCTGGTGACCTTGGCGCTGTCGGGCATCGTGCTGCAGGTCATCACTGCGACGCGCGACTATACCGGCGGCTCGCTCGGCTACACGCCGCAGCGCGCCCCGAGCGGCAAGGGACTCATCGCGCTGCAATTCGACGACAAGACCACCTGGTATCTGATCGCGTTGACGGTCTGGGTGGTTGGCCTCGCGGTCTGGCGCGCCATCGACCGCAGCATGAGCCGCCATGCCATGGAGGCGATCTCGGAGGACGAGGACGCCGCCGCCGCCGCCGGCGTCAACGTCACCGCCGAGAAGCTCAAGATCACGCTGATCTCGGCGCTGATGACCGCACTGGCCGGCGCGCTCTACTGCCAGTACCAGATGTTCATCTCGCCCGACACGGTCAGCGGCATCGCGGTCTCGCTGCAGATGGTGTTCGCGGCGATCGTGGGCGGCGTCTATGTCGCGCTCGGGCCGACGGTCGGCGCCATCATCACCATCCTGCTCGCGGAGGTGCTGCGCATCTCGTTCGGCACCAAGGCGGTCGGCTGGGACAATCTGGTCTATGGCGTGCTGCTGGTGCTGTTCATCATCTTCCTGCCCAAGGGCATTCTTGGTAGCGTGATCGACCTGGTCAAATCGCCACGCAAGCCGCCGAGAGGTCATGAGCAACAAACCGTCCCCATCGCTCGCCGATGAACTAAAACCCTTTGTCGCGCCGTTCCGTTACGACGGCGCGAGCGAATTCCACCTCAAATCGTTCCGGACCGCCGAGAAGGGCGGCATCGACAAGGATGCGGGAAGCAAGATCATCGAAGCGAACCGCAAGCGGCTCAACGATTTCCAGGAAAGGCTCTACGCCCAGGACCGCTGGTCGCTGCTCTTGATCTTCCAGGGCATGGACGCCGCCGGCAAGGATTCTGCGATCAAGAGCGTGTTCGAGGGCGTCAACCCGCAGGGCTGCGAGGTGTGGTCGTTCAAGCAGCCGTCGAGCCGCGAGCTCGATCACGATTTCATGTGGCGCGCGATGGTCGCGCTGCCGGAACGCGGCCGCATCGGCATCTTCAACCGCTCTTATTACGAGGAATGCCTCGTGGTGCGCGTGCATCCGGAGGTGCTGGAGAGGCAGAAGATCCCGAAGAAGCTGGTGACGAAAAACATCTGGCGCGAGCGCTTCGAGGACATCTCGGCGATCGAGCGCTATTTGTCGCGCAACGGCACCGTGATCCTGAAGTTCTTCCTGCATGTCTCCAAGGAGGAGCAGCGCCAGCGCTTCCTCGCCCGGCTGGAGGAGCCGGCGAAGAACTGGAAGTTCTCGATGGCTGATGTTGCCGAGCGCAAGCTGTGGGCGAAATACCAGACCGCCTACCAGGACATGATCCACCACACCTCGACCAGGGAGGCGCCGTGGCACATCGTCCCCGCCGACCACAAATGGTTCGCCCGCGTCGTGATCGGCTCGACCATCGTCGACGCCCTCGACAGGCTCGACCTGAAATTCCCCGAAGTCGACAAGGCGGACCTCAGCGAATTCAAGCGCGTCCGCGACGCGCTGCTGGCGGAGGGGAAGGGCGGCGCGGAAGGGAACGGAAAGAAGGCGAAGAAGAAGTAGCGCCGTCAGGTGAGCACCTGCTCAGACTCCCTCTCCCCTTGTGGGAGAGGGTTGGGGGTGACGGGTGGACCCGGGCGAAATGATCGACATGGGTGCCGCGCCCTCGCAATCTCGACCGCGCGCGTCGAAGCGCACGATCGAAGGAGCACGTCGTGTGGGATCCCTCTCCGTAACCCTCTCCCGCAAGGGGAGAGGGAACCGTTCGGCCGATACGTCCCTTACCGCAACGTCAAATCTCGAAAAACAACCCCATGCAAAGGAGCTGGCGGGTGCATTCGGCGCCGGCCTTGACACGTCGGGCAACTCATCGGTACTATTCTATTGTTCCGAAATGGCGCCGGGCCTATCGTCCGTTGCATTAGGTCAGCTCTGCTGTCTCTCTTTCCCCATTGCGGCGGCTTGCCATAATCGTCTAGAACGACCGCACCATGCGCCCCGGCAACCAACCGTCAACGGTTTTGCCCGAGGATCTGGGCGCTCAAAGGGTCTGGCAATGCTGATTCGCGGCCAAATCGATGGGATTCTCGGGGAGGTGGCCTTGGCTACCGCCACGATCCCGGCCGCAGCGCGCACCCTCCTTCTTGGCGGCCTGCTTCTTACCTGCCCCTGAGGGCCGGCTGGGCAATTGCGCCTGGGCACTCAGGGGTTTGACGAGATCACCAGACCCTGACATCGCCCCAAGGAACCCAGAAGCAACCGGACGGGCGCAAAGCTTTTAGAGGAATTCGAGACATGGCCACCGTGAACAAGTCCGAAAAGGACCGCGTCATCATTTTCGACACCACCTTGCGCGACGGCGAGCAGTGCCCCGGCGCCACCATGACCTTCGAGGAGAAGCTGGAGGTCGCCGAGCTCCTGGACGACATGGGCGTCGACGTGATCGAGGCCGGTTTCCCGATCACCTCGGAGGGCGACTTCCAGGCGGTCAGCGAGATCGCCCGCCGCTCCAAGAACTCGGTGATCGCCGGTCTCTCCCGCGCCCATCCGGCCGACATCGACCGCTGCGCCGAAGCGGTGAAGTTCGCACGGCGCGGCCGCGTCCACACCGTGATCGCGACCTCGCCGCTGCACATGCGGGTCAAGCTGAACAAGACCCCGGAGGAAGTGATCGAGACTTCGGTCGCGATGGTCGCTCGCGCCCGCAACCAGATCGACGACGTCGAATGGTCGGCCGAGGACGGCACCCGCAGCGAGATGGACTATCTGTGCCGGATCGTCGAAGCCGTCATCAAGGCCGGCGCCACCACGGTGAACATCCCCGACACCGTCGGCTACACGGTGCCGGAGGAATACACCCACTTCATGCGGACGCTGATCGAGCGGGTGCCGAACTCCGACAAGGCGATCTTCTCGGTGCACTGCCATAACGACCTCGGCATGGCGGTGGCGAACTCGCTGGCCGGCATCATGGGCGGCGCGCGCCAGGTCGAGTGCACCATCAACGGCATCGGCGAGCGCGCCGGCAACGCCGCGCTGGAAGAGATCGTGATGGCGATCAACGTGCGCAATGACCGCTTTCCGTACTGGAACAAGATCGACACAACGCAGCTCACCCGCGCCTCGAAGGTGGTATCGGCCGCGACCTCCTTCCCGGTGCAGTACAACAAGGCGATCGTCGGCCGTAACGCCTTCGCCCATGAGAGCGGCATCCATCAGGACGGCGTGCTGAAGGACGCCTCGACCTACGAGATCATGAAGCCCGAGATGGTCGGGTTGAAGCAGTCCTCGCTGGTGCTCGGCAAGCATTCCGGCCGCCATGCCTTCATCCACAAGCTGGAGGAGATGGGCTACAAGCTCGGCGCCAACCAGCTGGAGGATGCGTTCACGCGGATGAAGGCGCTGGCCGACCGCAAGAAGGACATCTACGACGAGGATATCGAGGCGCTGGTCGACCAGGAGATGGCCGCTGCGCACGACCGCATCAAGCTGGCCTCTCTGACCGTGATCGCCGGCACCCATGGCCCGCAGCGCGCCACCATGAAGCTCGACGTCGACGGCCAGATCAGGATCGAGGAGGCCGAGGGCAACGGCCCGGTCGACGCGGTCTTCAACTGCATCAAGCGCCTGGTGCCGCACGAGGCCAAGCTCGAACTGTATCAGGTGCACGCGGTAACCGAAGGCACCGACGCGCAGGCCGAAGTCTCGGTCCGCCTCGCCCATGAGGGCCGCTCGATGACCGCCCGCGCCGCCGACCCGGACACGCTGGTCGCCTCCGCAAAGGCCTATCTCGGCGCCCTGAACAAGATCGTGATGAAGCGGCAGCGCGACGTCCCGGCCGCGAAGGTCGCGGGCTGACGGACGGTTAGAGGCAATACGAAACGCGGCGCTTCGGCGCCGCGTTTTGTTTGGGCGTCCGCCTTTCAAACCAGTCATCCCCGCGCAAAGGCTTCGCCTTTGTCGCTGGAGCGGCCGCGAAGCGGTGTCTCGACGGATGCACGGCCCCACTGCTTCAACGCGTCACAATCACCTCGAGGAAAGCCCGGGCCGCCGCCCCTTCGAGACGGCCGCTGCGCGCCCCCCAGGTAACCGGTTGGTTAGTTCAACTTGCTCGCTGTCGTCCCCCGGCTTGACCGGGCGATCCAGTACGCCGCGGCCTATCGGCTCAATAGCGACTGTCTCTGGAATACTGGATCGCCCGGTCCATGTGGGCAATTGCGCGCAGGCCGGGCGATGACAGCGATGGGTGAGGACAAGGCTCCACACTCACTCAGGATGGCGGCAATAAAGTTGTAGCGAGCAGCCTCCCCACTTCGTCGTCCTGGCGAAAGCCAGGACCCATAACCACCGAATTCGATTGAGAGCGGAATTAGCGGCCCAGCGTCGCGCTACGACAAGCGGCTGGGGCAATGGGTCCTGGCGTTCGCCAGGACGACGCCGGACATGAACACCCGTATTGGAATCTGTTGCCGATTTTGAGGCAAGTACTGGAATCCGTTTCCACGCCGCGGCCCGGCCGCCGTCGCAATTGGGATTTTTTGCACCCCGGCCGGCGCTAACCTTGGCGCGTCCATCCCCGCCGGGACACTACCCATGTCGCTTGCCTCCATCGCCGTCGACCTTCCGCAGCGCAGCCCGACGGCTGCGGAAGCCGCGCTGACGCGCCGCGTCGATCTCACCACGCTGCGTCTTTTCATCGCGGTCTGCGACGAGCAGAACCTGACCCGCGCCGCGCAGCGCGAGGGGATCGCGGCCTCGGCGGTGTCGAAGCGGATGAACGATTTCGAGCTCGCTTTCGGCGTCACGCTGTTCAAGCGGCTGGCAAAGGGCATGGCGCTGACGCCGGCCGGCGAGGCGCTGCTGCATCACGCCCGCGTCACGCTGCTCAATGTCGAGAAGATCGCGGTCGAGCTGTCGGAATATTCGCAAGGCGTGCGCGGCCATGTCCGCATGCTCGCCAACCTCTCGGCGATCGTGCAGTATTTGCCGGAGGATCTATCCGCCTTCTTCGCCGCGCATGAGCTGCTGCGCGTCGATTTGCAGGAGCGGCCGAGCGGGCAGGTGGTGCGCGGCATCGAGGAGGGCGCGGCCGAGATCGGCATCTGCTCGGCCGAGGCCGACAGCCGCGCGCTCGAGGCCTTTCACTATCGCTACGACAATCTGGTCGTGGTGATGCGGCCGGATCATCCGCTAGCCGGTCGTGACAGCCTGCTGTTCACCGAAACGCTCGATTACGATCACATCGGCCTGCACACCGCGAGCTCGATCTATCTGCGCTCGCAATATGCGGCGACGCAGGCGGGCAAGACGATGCGGCTGCGCATCAACGTGCCCGGCTTCGATGCGGTATGCCGCATGGTGCAGGCCAATATGGGCCTCGGCCTGATCCCCGACCGCGCCTTCGCGGTGGTCGGCGCCGGCATGGGGCTGCGTGCGATCCCGCTGCGCGACGCCTGGGGGCGGCGCGAATTGAAGCTGGTGGTCCGCGATGCCGCGCACCTGTCCGTGACCAGCCGCCTGATGCTGGATTATCTGCGCGCCCCGGAGACTGCGCGAGCGGGACAGGCAGGATAGATCAAGGCGTACCAGCGCAAGCAAAGCGCCGTCGCCTGTGGCGGCAACGCCGCCGTCAATTCGGACAGGGTTGCCCCGCCGCGCCCCACTGCGCCATGTCCTTGACGTGATCCTCGAAGGTCCCCGGCGGCGTGCTGCGGCCGGCGCCGGGCGCCCAGCCGCGCGGGATGAAGCCGCCGAGCGATGCATCGTGCCGCAGATGTTCGAGCAGACCGACGGCGTCGCGGCCGCCATTGCGCTTGGGATCCCTCAGTTGCGCGCAGATCTCGGCGCCGCTCTTGCCGAACCAGTCGAACTCAACCGGCGCGAGCTGCCAGTCGATGCCGGCGCGCAGCGGTGCCGGCGCCGGATCGTTCGGTAAAGTGGAGGTCATGTGACAGGTCGAGCAGGCGATCGTCTCTGCGCCGATCCGGCTCTTCATCGCCATGGATGTTCATGCCAAAGGCCGTTCGGTCGCTCGCCCCGGTCCATGAAAGGTTCACGGAGGGCTTTGCCACGCCGGATCTCGTTGCCGCCGCGCGCTTGCTGCAACGAATGCGGGACCGCGAGTAAGCTGTCCGACTATCCGTTCGAAAGCGCACACCTGGACGGGACACCGCCACCAGCATTCGCGGCTCGCGAATTCGCCCTTTCCGAACCTCGCATTGACCTCGCCGCCACGGCGGGGCACAGCGTGCAGCGGTGTTATCGAACGGTCGCAACGGCCGCGGTCGATACCGCTGTCGCAGTGTGTATTGTGCATCGCAGCAATATGCAAATCAGACCCTGCTAAAGGGGCAATGGCATTCGCGTTCGCTTCTCTGTAAAGGTGCGGCGGAATGGCTCGGGGCCGATGGTTCGTGCTCCGCAATACGCGGGAGGAAACATGCGTAGATTCATTTTGGCTGCGGCTTCGATCGCGGCGCTGACTGTTGCCGGACCGGCGTTCGCGCAGTCGCCGATCATTCTCAAATTCAGCCACGTGGTGGCGACCAATACGCCGAAGGGGCAGGCGGCCGAGAAGTTCAAGGAGCTCGCCGAGAAATACACCGCCGGCAAGGTGAAGGTCGAAGTCTACCCGAACTCGCAGCTCTACAAGGACAAGGAAGAGCTCGAGGCGCTGCAGCTCGGCGCGGTGCAGATGCTGGCGCCGTCGAACTCGAAGTTCGGGCCGATCGGGGTCAAGGAATTCGAGGTGTTCGACCTGCCCTACATCCTTCCGGACCTCAAGACGCTGCGCAAGGTCACCGACGGTCCACTCGGCGCCAAGCTGCTCAAGCTGCTCGATGCCAAGGGAATGACCGGTCTTGCCTATTGGGACAATGGCTTCAAGCAGATGAGCGCCAACAAGAAGCTGGTCGCGCCCGCCGACTACAAGGGCCTCAAGTTCCGCATCCAGTCGTCGAAGGTGCTGGAAGCCCAATTCCGATCGCTCGGCGCGATTCCGCAGGTGATGGCGTTCTCGGAAGTCTACCAGGCGCTGCAGACCGGCGTCGTCGACGGCCAGGAGAACACCTGGTCGAACATCTACACCCAGAAGATGCACGAGGTGCAGAAGTACATCACCGAGACCAACCACGGCTATATCGGCTACGTCGTGGTCGTGAATAAGAAGTTCTGGGATGGCCTGCCGGCCGATGTTCGCGAGCAGCTCGACAAGGCGATGAAGGAAGCCACCGCCTACGGCAACAGCCAGTCCGCCAAGGAAAACGAGGACGCACTCGCCGAGATCAAGAAGAGCGGCAAGAGCGAGATCGTCAAGCTGACGCCGGAGCAGGACGAGGCGATGCGCAAGGCGATGATGCCGGTCTACAAGGACGTCGCCTCTCGCGTCGGTCAGCCCTTGATCGACGAGTTCCTGAAGGAAACGGGCCGCAGCCCGATGAACTGAGCGGACGTCGGAAACCGCGATTGAGATGGCGGCGGTCGGAGCGGCCGCGGCGGAGGGCACGGCGCGGCGCATCCGTCCGGCCGTGAGGGGGAGCTTTGATGCTACTGCGTATTCTGGACCGGCTTGAAGAGATCCTGATCGCGACGTTGATGGCGGCGGCGACGCTGCTGATCTTCGTCGCGGTCATGCATCGCTACCTGATCGGTATCCCTTTCCTCTATCCGATCCTGTTTCCGATCAACCTGTCCTGGGCGCAGGAGCTCTGCATCTACATGTTCGTCTGGGTTGCCAAGTTCGGCGCCGCCTACGGCGTGCGCACCGGCATCCATGTCGGCGTCGACGTCGTGGTCAATCAGCTCAAATCGCCCTGGAAGAATGCGATCGTGCTGTTCGGGCTGCTCTGCGGCGCCTTCTTCACCGCAGTGATCGGCACCATGGGCGCCAAGTTCGTCTGGGGCCTGATGCACACCGACCAGGTCTCGCCCGATCTCGAGATCCCGAGCTGGCTCGTCTATCTCTGCATTCCGCTCGGCTCCTATCTGATGTGCTTCCGCTTCCTGCAGGTCGCCTACGCCTATGTCCGCACCGGCGAGCTGCCGCATCATGATCACGCTCATGTCGAGGGCGTCGATATCGAAGCGCCCGGCGCCGGCGCCGCGGAGGTGACGCGATGACCAGCCTCATCATCTTCGGCCTGCTGATCGCGCTGATGCTGACCGGCATGCCGATCTCGATCGCGCTCGGCCTCACCGTGCTCACCTTCATCTACACGATGACCAACGTGCCGACCGAGTCGGTGGCGCTGAAGCTGTTCACCGGCATCGACAATTTCGAGATCATGGCGATCCCGTTCTTCATCCTCGCCGGCAATTTCCTGACCCATGGCGGGGTGGCGAGACGAATGATCAACTTCGCCACTTCGATGGTCGGACACTGGTATGGCGGGCTCGGGCTCGCCGGCGTGATGGCCTGCGCGCTGTTCGCCGCGGTGTCGGGATCCTCGCCCGCGACAGTGATCGCGATCGGCTCGATCATGATGCCGGCGATGGTGAAGCAGGGCTTTCCCAGGCGTTTCGGCGCCGGCGTCATCACCACGTCGGGCGCGCTCGGCATCCTGATTCCACCGTCGATCGTGATGGTGATCTATTGCGTCGCCACCGGCGGCAGCATCGCGCTCGATCCCGCCGGTCACCGGGTGTCGTCGGCATCGGTCGGGCAGATGTTCATCGCCGGCGTGATCCCCGGATTGATGCTGGCGACCCTGCTCGGGCTGACCACCTTCTATCGCGCCTGGCGCAACGACTATCCGCGGCTGCCGAAGGCGAGCTGGAGCGAGCGGTTCACCGCATTCCGCAAATGCATGTGGGGCCTGCTGCTGATCCTGATCGTGCTCGGCGGCATCTACACCGGCATGTTCACCCCGACCGAGGCGGCCGCGGTCAGCGCGGTCTATGCCTTCGTCATCGCCGTGTTCGTCTATCGCGACATGTCGCTGAAGGATGTGCCGAAGGTGCTGCTCGGCTCCGCCAACATGAGCGCGATGATCCTCTACATCATCACCAATGCGGTGCTGTTCTCCTTCCTGATGGCGAACGAGAACATCCCGCAGCAGATCGCGACCTGGATCACCTCCGTCGGCGTCGACTGGATCATCTTCCTCCTGATCGTCAACGTGCTGCTGCTGATCGCCGGCAACGTGATGGAGGCGTCCTCGATCGTGCTGATCATGGCGCCGATCCTGTTCCCGGTGGCGGTCAAGCTCGGCATCCATCCGGTGCATCTCGGCATCCTGATGGTGGTGAACATGGAGGTCGGCATGTGCCATCCCCCGGTCGGCCTCAACCTCTATGTCGCATCGGGCATTGCCAAGATGGGCATCACCGAGCTGACGATCGCGGTGTGGCCGTGGTTGCTGACGATGCTGATCTTCCTCGGCGTCGTCACCTACGTGCCCGAAATCTCGCTGTGGCTGCCGCGAATGTTGGGAATGATTTAGGAGAGGTTTCTGGGCGTTAACCGGGAATTACATCTTGGTAACAGAGGCCTGTCTGTCCAATCGGTAAGTTGCAGGCAGGCGCGGGGCGCATCATCTTCGAGCAACCTTCAAAGGAGGTTCGCATGAAGAGAGTTCTGCTCGCCGGTGTCGCGGCGCTGACGCTCGCCGGCTCGACCGTGGTCTATGCCCAGCATCGCCCCTGGTTCCATGGTCCGATGCGGATGAGCCCCGAGGACCGCGCCGCCTTCCTCGACGCCCGCATCGCTGCGGTCCATGCCGGGCTGAAGCTGACCGCGGATCAGGAGAAGCTGTGGCCGCCAGTCGAGGCCGCGGTGCGCGATTTCGCCAAGCAGCGGATGGATCGCGCCAACGCGCGGATGGCCGCCGGGAAGGATGACGGCGACAAGGCGCAGAAGGTCGATGATCCGGTCGCCCGCCTGCGCGAACGCGCCGACGGCATGGCGGCGACGGCGGCGTCGCTGAAGAAGATCGCCGATGCCGCTGACCCGCTCTACAAGACGCTCGACGACAGCCAGAAGCGGCGGCTCTCGATGCTGACCCACCTGGAGGGCCGCGGTTTCGGCGCCGAGGGCTGGCGCCGACACCGTTTCGAGCGCGGATTCGACCGCTGGGAACGCGGCGGCCGCGGCTACGACCGCGATCGCTACGACCACGATCGCGATGGCGACCAGGAGCGCTCCGGACGGCTTTGAGCCTCGGCCGGAGCGGCTTCGCAAGTGACTGAAAGGCCGCCGGAATCCGGCGGCCTTTGGCGCGTTCGAAGAGTTGGTAAAAGTCAGGAAAAATCGTCCAGCTTGCTGGACATCGAGGAATCGCCCTGCTAAACGACGGCCCTCTTGCGAGGGCCACTTCCGGACAAGTTCCGGGCGCATAGCTCAGTTGGTAGAGCAGCTGACTCTTAATCAGCGGGTCCCAGGTTCGAGCCCTGGTGCGCCCACCAAGCTTTTCAATAGCTTAGGTTAGCCCTCGTAGCGGTCATTCCGACAAACAGCCGTGTCTATTCCGACAAACCGGCTGCTTTTGTTCGCTCCTCGCGCCGTTTCCGGGTCCCCGAGATCAGCTGCTTGCGTGTCCGTTTCGCATAGGTCGGCAATTGTCGCGCTGACCGGTGGCGGCCGGCTGCCCGCAATTCCGCGTCGGTGAGGTCACTGTCGGCACCCTCGGTGAAACCGCCGTGGCGGAAAGAGGTGAATGAAAGTTCGGATCGAATGCCGGCCGCGACGACGATGTCCTTTACGACGCGGCGCAGGTAGCGAAGATCCTGGCGCTCAGTGATCCACGGTAGCGGGGTAGGCGACTTGCGGTGCGCATGATCGCGCCTGAAAACCAGGCCCGAGACCGTGACCCGCTTGATGGCATCGAGCTCGGCCATCAGTTCGGGAAAGAGTGCTTCGCCCCGATCATCGAAGAGCGGCCACCAGGCTTCCTCGCCGTTCTTCGGATGCACGATCTTCACGCTATTGGGCCGCTCCTTGGGGCGGTAGTGCGAAATCTCAAAGGCGCCGAAGACATGCTCCTCGCGCTGCAACCACTCCCAGGTCACCAACGCGGCGGTCGCGATTGACGCGTAGCCAAGCCTCATCGCCGCCTTCCTGAATGCAACAAGATCATCCCAGGTCGCGGTCGGCGTCTCCCGCACGGGCATACCCGGCGATCGTGCCTTGAGTCCCAT
Source organism: Bradyrhizobium semiaridum (assembly GCF_020329505.1). Taxonomy (GTDB): domain Bacteria; phylum Pseudomonadota; class Alphaproteobacteria; order Rhizobiales; family Xanthobacteraceae; genus Bradyrhizobium; species Bradyrhizobium semiaridum. Next base: position 156,919 of record NZ_JAGKJJ010000006.1, on the reverse strand, counting down.
CCGCGAGAACGGGTTGATCGCCGGCACTAGCTTTTCCTGGGCGCGCTGACCGACGAACCAGGCGCGCCGGCAGGCGGTCATTGAAGCATTCGCGAAACGGCGGCGTTCGCGTTCGACAATCTTGCCGTCCGCGTCCTTCTCCTCCACCACGAGAAGCTTTGCATAGATCATATCGACAAAGCCTTTGGTGAACTGGGAGATCTGCTTCGACCCTGCGCGGGTGCCGTCCTTGAGCTTGTAATTGGCGAAGAGGGACAGGCCCTGTTCGTAGAGCCGCTGGGTCTTATGGTCGATCTCCTTCCACTTTTGATGGCTCTTGAACACGCCGACTAGCCAGTCGAACGACCCGGGAACGAGGCCGATCGGAACCAGGTCCGTCAGCCCGCGAGACCGCCAGCTGTCGAAAGCCGGCAGCAGAACGTACTCGGCGCGCTCAACGGCAGTACGATAATCCTCGCCGAGCGCCTCCGCCTTGACGTGACATCCTTGCGCGCGCGCCCATGTTGGAGGCTCGAAGAAGTAGGCCCATCGGCCGTTCCGCAGCGGCTTTCGCCTGCAATAGCGAGGCAATCTCAGAGCAGTCTTGGGAGGTTTCATACCAGCGCTGCCAGGTCGGATGTCGGCCGATTCTGCCTGACCGCACCGGCGCCCGCAACATGCTCATCGACGATGATTCTTGCCCAGATTGCTTCCCGTGATCGGCCGCTACCTCGACAGCTCGTAGGTGACGGTGCATCGCCTCGAGACACAGCAAGCACGAGTTCGCGCACACTTCTGAAGTCGAGATATGCAGCGAGCATATCAATCCGCATCTCCGCCGGCCATGCGCCGTTTTCCGGATAGCGCGGTGACAAGGCGTTGTATCGCGCAAAAGCGTAGCGCTGTCTGCTGACACCGCTCGGTTTGCTTGCAGGGCGATCGATTGCCATTCGAAGCAGCCAACATGATTGGCTCCGATCATTCAACGCCAGGCCGAAGAAATTTGCCGCATCCCGCGCCAGAGTCGGGATGTTTACGTCATTTCGGTACGAGAGGTGGCCGCTTGGTCAAGTCGATCATCTTCGCGTTATCGCATCCCTCGCTGTTGTAGATAAAGATTCGCAACGAGTTCCGGATTCCTGAAACTTGGTCATCGTTTTCTTCTGCATGGCGCGTGCGGCAGTTGCTGCACCGGGTTCTTGTCAACCGAGCCGCGTTGCGTCTCGGCCATCCGGCTGCGAGCCCTCGCGCAAGCGAAGACAGATATAATGTGTCGCTCGCCGGAGGCACTCGCCCGCGGGCCCCGCCGTCATTGCATGCCGGCGTCGCTATCACTGTCCCGCGTTCGGGTGCCTTGTTGACCGGTCTTGCGACTGCAGTCGCCTCGGTGCCCGCGGGCATTGCATGCCCGCGTCGCTATCACTGCCCAGTCGGCGGCTGCGTTCTTGATCTTGTCACCTGCGGCTTGATTTCAATTCTTCCGGGTTGCCAGCGTTCTCACCGTTGAGGGCTAATGGGCGCCGCCCCTCGCGCGCGCCAGGGTAAAGCGCCGGCTGAGCCGGCGCCGACCGAGCGGTCTCCCCGGTCTTCCGCGCTCTGCTCATTTGCCGGCCTTGGACAATGTTGGATGCGCTTGTGCAGACCCGCTTCTATCGAGCGGCCCTCATCGGGCGGGTGATCCCCCTCCACCCGGGTCGCCCTGGCACTTGCTATCCCCGGTCTCGCCGACGGGCAGGGGCGCAGGCGCGGAGTGCGCCCTGCACCCATGAAGCCAGGAAGGAGATCGATCATGTCGGCCAAGTCAATTGGAATACCCAGTGGAACGGAGGTTCGCATTCCGCTCAGCAAGCTCAAGAAGTCACCGAAGAATGCCCGCAAGACGCCGCACAGCGCGGCGGCGATCGAGGCCTTGGCGGCGAGCATCGCCGCCAAGGGCATCCTGCAGAATCTGGTCGTCGAGCCGGAGGTCGATGGCGAGGGGGCGGCGACGGGGTTCTTCTGCGTGACCATCGGCGAGGGCAGGCGGCTGGCCCAGCTCCTGCGGGTGCAGCGCAAGGAGATCAAAAAGAGCGAGGCGATCCGCTGCATCGTCGATACCGCGAACGATCCCCACGAGATCAGCCTGGACGAGAACGTCAGCCGAGAAAGCATGCATCCGGCCGACGAGTTCGAGGCGTTCCGGAAGCTCGCGGACGAGCGCGGGTTCGGCGCGGAGGAGATCGCGGCCCGCTTCGGCGTCACCGCGCATATGGTGCGGCAGCGCCTGCGGCTCGGGGCGGTTTCGCCCAAATTGATGCAGCTCTATCGGGACGGCGAGCTGACGCTTGAGCAGCTGATGGCGTTCGCCATCACGGACGATCATGCCCGGCAGGAAGCTCTCTATGAGCGCCTGCCGTTCGATCCGGATGCCTCGACCATCCGCCGTCTGCTCACCGAAAGCCATGTCGCGGCCACGGACCGCCGCGCCCGGTTCGTCGGGCTCGAGGCCTATACCGAGGCGGGCGGCACCATCCTGCGCGACCTCTTCACCGAGTATCGCGGCGGCTATCTGGAGGACGTCGCGCTGCTCGATCTTTTGGTGACGGCAAGGCTCGGCCGCGAGGCCGATAGCCTGCGGGCGGCCGAGGGATGGAAGTGGACGGAGGCCCATCTCGACTTCCCGCATGCCCACGGCATGCGCCGGGTCTATCCGCATCCGGTCGAGCTGTCGGCGGAGGATCAGGCCGCTCTCGAAGCCGCCCAAGCTGAGTTTGACCGGCTCACCGAGCAGCACCAGACCGCCGAGGAACTGCCTGACGACGTGGATGCGCGGTTCGGTGAGCTGGAGGCCGAGATCGAGCGGCTGGAGGCAAAAAGGCAGGCCTATGACGCGGCCGACGTCGCGCGCGGCGGCGCTTTCGTGGTCCTCAATCACGACGGCACGGTGCGGGTCGAGCGGGGCTTTGTTCGTCCCGAGGATGAGAAACCGGAAGCCGAAGTCGGGCCAGAAGGCGAAGCCGAGGGGCGGGATGAGGACGACCGAGACGGCGGGGACGGCGCGGCGGATGGCGAAGACGACAAGGGCGCGAGCGACGAGGAGGACGAGGACCAGAAGCTGTCCGACGCTCTCGTTCGTGACCTGACCGCGCACCGCACCTTGGGGCTGCGTCTCAATTTGAGCGAGCAGCCTGATGTTGCCATCTGGCGGTCACCCATGCGCTTGCCGCCCAAATCTTCTATCTCGGGGCTAATGCGCATGTGGTCGGCATCCAGCCGGTGAGGTGCGATCTGGCCGCGCACGGGATCGAGGATACGCCGGCCGGCAAAATGTGGTCGGACCGGCACGCCAATTGGGCACGGCAGATGCCCAGAGACGTCGGCGCATTGTGGGAGTTCGTGGCCGAGCTTGACCACGACAGCCGCATGGCGTTGTTCGCGCATTGCGTCGCACTCACGGTCAATGCGGTCAAATTGCCGTTTGACCGCAGGCCGCGGGCGCTGGCCGCGGGGCGCCGTCTGGCCGAGGCCGTGGCCCTCGACATGACCGCCTACTGGCGTCCGACGGTGCGGAGTTATCTCGGGCGCGTCACCAAGGCGAACATACTGGAGGCGGTCCGCGAAGCCGTCGGCGGGGAGGCAGCCGGGCGTCTGTCGGAGATGAAGAAGGTCGACATGGCGCAGGCTGCCGAACAGCTGTTGGCCTCAACCGGCTGGCTGCCGTCGCTGCTGCGGACGGCTATGCCGCAGGAGCAAGCCGGTGGCCAAACCGAGGCGCAGGGCAGCGAACCCCGAGCGGAAGCTGCGGAGTGAAACCAGCGCCGGGGGCCGCGCGCGGGGCCCCGGCGCGCTGCAAAATTGCGGCCGCGCACGAAATGGTGCGCGGCCGATTTCTGGATGGAAAGCGGCAGTTGCCTGCGCAAGTGTCCCTCCGATCCGGGGACGATTCGGCAGATCAACGGCTGCTTGCGGTCGCCAGGACGGTTGAATCGAGGCTCCTTCGATCCTGACCAGCGGGGCGTAGATCAGGGCGGGGAAGCTCGAATCTTGCTCTTAATCGCGCCCGTCGAGACGCGTTTCGGGACGGACAATTCCAGCGGTGCGATCAGTTCCGTGCATGCAAATGTGGGCGGGTTCGCTTGTGTTGATCCGGCTGCGTCGTCACTCCGATTGATGCGCGGAGATCGGCTTCTCTTCGACCGATCCCGCCGTCGTCTGATGCTGAACGTGCCGATGGTCGCCATGATGATCTCCGTCAATTCGGTCATCGGCTCGCGTCCAATGCAGCCACGATTGGGCTGATCAAGCCCGGGGACGGCAAGGGCCTCGATCGCCTTCCCGCAACGGCTCACGCCTGCTTTTTTCCCCTGCCGCGGAGCGGCGGCATTCCTCGCGGGAAGACAAAAAAGCAGGCTTGTCGCCGTCCTGCGCTGGCGCTGCGGGCCATACGGCTGCGGGCCGATCGCTCCCCGGGCAAGGGATCGCCATCGAGGCTGCGATGGACGCGGCCCGAGCAAAACAGACGGAGATCATCATGGCGACCATCGGCACGTTCACCGCTTCCGAAGCCGGCTACATCGGCTCGATCAAGACGCTGACGCTCAACATCAAGGCCAAGCTCGTCGCAGCCGAGAAGGACAACGACAAGGCTCCCGACTACCGCATCTTTGCGGGCGCGACCGAGTTCGGCGCCGCCTGGAAGAAGACCGCCCGCGACAGCGAGCGCGAATATCTCTCGGTCAAGCTCGACGATCCGGGCTTCGCGGCCCCGATCTACGCCTCGCTGGTCAAGGTCGAAGGCGAGGAAGGTTTCAGCCTGATCTGGTCGCGCCGCAACGGCGACTGATCGGCCGGAACCAGCGGCCCCGCCTCCTCGGAGGCGGGGCTCTTTTGCGTTTCTTGTGCCGCTTTTGGAGGAAAGCAGATGAGCATTTTCGCGCTCAGAAGAGAGGCGCACGGCCATGGATTCGCGGTGCAGCTACGGCGGTTCGGCGCGCTGGCTCGAGACGGAATCGAGCTTTTCGGGGCCGCTTTCGCCGAGCGCTTCGAGGGCTCAATTGTCGTTCATGCAACCGACTGACCGCATCGGAACGAGCCGATAGCAGGCACCAGCGCCACGCCCCGATCTGAAGGCGAGCCGCCGGCGAGACGAAATACTCTGCCGGGATCGCGAGAAACGTGAGGTCAGGAACACGTTGAATCGCTGTCCCTGCCTGGTTGTCGCAGCGTGTATCCGCTCTGCGGCAAGGCATGCCTCCTTCGTCCGAAGAGGACGATTCCCTGCTTGAGGCGCTACGACCTACGGCAGCCGCCCCGCCCTCCGAAACCCTCGCGCGCTTCTTTTTTCCCCGCCGGCAAGCCGGCTCCTCGCGGCCGCTTCGCTGCAAAAAAGGAGCGGCTCGGGTGCGCCGCTGCGCTTCGCCCAAGCGGTTCGGATGCAGGCCGGCCGCCATGACGGTCTGGCCATCGCAGTATCGCCCCTGCGGCCACGAAGGAGACAGACCATGACCGCGATCGGATTCGTTACCCGCACAATTCACGGCGGCTTCAGGGGCCAGCTCAAATTGCTGCCCGTCTGCGCCGACATCGACATCGTTTCGAACCGCGAAAAGTCAGGCGATATCTCGCCAGACTTCCGCATCTTCACCCAAGGGGTCGAGGTCGGATCCGGTCGGATTTTACATGGCGAGAGCCGCGGAACGGACTATGTCAGCCTGTCACTCGCAGCACCCAGCCTGGGTGGCCGTAGGCTCTGCGCCAACCTTGGTCGAACGGTTGGCCTCGGCGGTGACGGTGGCTTCTTCCTGGTCTGGAATCCTGTCGACTAGGCAAAAATGTCGGGCTCCCGCGCATGGCGCGGGCGCCCTTTCTTGTCTCTGGAATACCAGGTTTTGGATATGACTGACGAGCGCAGCAGAGCCCTGGACTGCGTTCACATGGCGAAGCGTGCGTAGCCAAGCAGCCCTGCAAAACGCGACGTTTCGATCGAAAAGTTCGCTCGCCCGGAGCGCGATTTGGCGTCGAGCCTGCAGGTTGCTCGACCGTACTTCTACTCATTCCGAGGTGGAAGATCGCTCCATCGCCATCGGAATTTGAGCCAATCCTTGGACAGCGGAGAGCCTGGAATGGATAGCTTGGACACGTGCCGAGTGGCCGTTTTTTGCGCGGGCCTCGTGTATCAGCAGATGCGGTTGCGGCAGGATGAGGAAGGGTTAGCGAGCAGCAACGAGCGGGGGGAGTGAGTGCAAGATAAAAGCACTGCCGCCGAAGGGCGACTAAGTGATTGTCTGCACATCCAAGAGTTGGAGATAGCGCTGGGCGCGATGTCGCTACAAATTGCTAAACGCTTTGTCTCCCTGAAGAATAACGTCTGCATCGGATCGCGGTAGATTCTAAGCGTTGCGAGCGCATTGGAGGGAGCGGCGAGATCTTGCCGAGGAATTTTGTGCTGCTCGGAGGCGTCGGCGCCGGAACAAAGCAGACTATGGTTTCCTATCGGATGCGTTGATGTCCGGAAACCCAAGCAAACCTGCTCCGCCCATCGTCGAACCGCTCGTTTGGCCGAGAGAACTCGCACGGCGTCATGTCGCACGATGGCGCGCCAGTATGAATCTCCCGAGCCTCCGACACGGTGGGGCATGCATCGCCGAGGCCATGGCGGAAGCCCACGCTATCGACCGATCGTGGTCATATCGTTGGTGCAGAGACCATACCCCGTGTCACCGAGGCGGAACTTTAATAAATGCTGTGGCGCCTTGACCACGGGAGTACCTGCACGGTTTATCCGAACCGAGGGCCTTGCAGTTGTTTGAAGGAGAGAACTCGGCCGGCTCCCGTTCCTTGCCCCAGAGCTTGCCGCCCGCGCGCCGTGGATTGCCCTTGAAGTGAGCATTGCGTTGGTAAAAGTATCGGTCGATAGCCGCTTTAGCCTCGCAATCGATCCAGAGTTGCTGTTGTGAATGATGGCCCGAGCCATGCCGCTGAAGACCGACTCGATCACATTGAGAAACGGCGCGCGGGCGGGGAGCGGTGCCGTGTCAATCTGTGGGCCTTTGCTCCCAATAGTAGCGTTATGAGCATCGATATGTTCGAATAGCCTTTTAGATACGTGCCAGGAGGCGGCATCCTAAGAAGATACAGCTTGGTGCGATCGCGGTATTCGGCAACGAGAATCTCTAGCATGCGGATCATCTCTTCGGTGTTCTTCTTCAGGCTGTAGAAATGGGTGACCTGGTTGGATGACAACTCGATGGCAGCGGTGACGATGATCGAGCCCTTCGATTGCTGCCATTGTGCTACAAAATGTTGCTCGCCGGGACCGATCAGCATGCGTCCAGGTTGTGCCTTGACCGCAGAAGGTCCGAATTCGTCGATCGAGAAGAAGGCTTCACCGGCCTTGAGGTCGGTGAGAATGCAACGGATTCGTTGGAGTTTCTGCGAGAAGTCGGGATCGTTGGAGGTTAGAACGATCCGTGCCTTGCGCCAGCGGTAGCCGGCACCTTTCACGATCGCGCGGATTACAGCTTCGCAGGCTGGCTGCCGTTTCTCGTGCATCGCCCGCACCAGATCAGCTATTTTCCAGGTTGTACGGTTGATGCCGAAATTGGCTGGCGGCTGGTGCAGGATGCTGAACAAGGCCTCTTTGATCTGCTCGCTGTCGAACTTGCGATGGGGGTTAATGCGATGGGCGAACAGGCGTTCGGCTCCGCTCTCCTCGAACAGACGAACCGAACGGGCGTAGCTTGATCGGCTCTGCTTGAGAATGCGGCAAGCCAAGCTTGTGCGCAGCCCACTTCGTGACGCGACTATTGCGGGTGCGCGGCGCCGCTCAACTGGGCGGCCATTTTCGAGCCTATCGAGTAGGATATTGAGGTCGGGATGACCTTCAAGAGAAGCCGGCAGATCTCGTTCACTTTGAGGATTGTGCAACTGCCTGCCTGGGTCGGCAGGGCGTCTCAATTGGTTATGGCGCGCCAAGATCGCTGTGATGGTTGATGCCGCCGGCACTCCGGCGCAACCCACTGATCGCAGATGGAAAGCTATTTTTCGCCCGCCCTAGGTTGGGTAGTCGGCGCGCACGGCTAGAACGGCCGGGACAGCGATGTGGCGTGTGGTGTGGCCGACGTGACTGGCTCTCAAGGCCTCTCGCGCCGGCTATTCGATCTCGTTCCAGCGTTCGATAGCCCGTCTGCCGGCTGATATTGAAGCGCCGACAGAGGCTCTGAATGTTGGCATTCGGGGCGAGCGTCAGTCGTATGAATTCGCTACGCGTCTCAAGAACCGTATTCGACTTCCAAGGCATGTCTTGGGCCTCTCTGTTCAGAACCACGGTCACGTGGGTGTGTACGCCACGGACGAACCCGGCTCGCGACCGTCTTGGTCTTGCGCTGCTGCCGGGCCCGCCACCGCTGTTCCGGCTGCCGCCGCTGCTCTCCAACGAGCAGTAGGACGGTCGCAAATACGACGACCGTAGCTGCTGTAGCGGCGGCCACATCGGCGGTGGCGTGCAGGGCAGGCCGCTGCAGCGCTCTCTGGCGATCGCTTCGACTGGCGCTGTGCATCTAACCATGTGGCCGGTGATATACTGGGTACCATCGCCGCTCTCAGGCGCTGGCACAAAGCGACTTCATCCCCCGGGGCTGTGGCTCGGCTTCCGCCATTTCTCGGGCATTCGGTCTATGACTTAATCCGACCGATGCTTAATGACCTCGTGCAGGAGAGCTACGGAACGCTCAAGCCGTTCTAACAGCGAACCCAAATCCGCCACGCTAATCCCCTCCAGCCTCAGATTTTCGACTGAAAATGCCTGGGCAATGAGTTGGTCTATTGGCTCGGCTTTACACGTGAGATCCGCGACGCCGCTAAGGGTACATCGAATGTATCCGTCCGGCGTAATCGTGGTCGCAAGCGCGAGATTGGCCATGATCGCCGCCTCAGCGATTGCCGCAGGAAATTCCACATTGCAAAGAATGCTTCCCGTTGTGCGGACGCGGTAGCCCGCGCGGTAAGACGTGGGGCCCAAGGGCCCCACCTCGCCGGACTCCCAAAACGCTTCCATGGTATCAGTGGTTGGACACTCGTCACGGTGGATCGCAATATCGCAGGTGGACAAGTTTCTATCCCTCGGAACGTACATTTCGACAACGCTATCTATGTAGACGATAGTCAACATTTGCGGCCAAAAATGGGACTCAAAGTCCGTGGATCGATAGTCTGCTGCGACGTTCTTTGGGCCGATGACGGCCGGGAAGAACGATTTAGGAATAATTGGGGTGGTGGCCGACAACGTCAGGGCGCTTAGGAAGGCGGCTGAGCTCTCGCAGGAGGAGTTAGCCCATGAGGCGGGGCTGGATCGGACCTACATTAGCCAGGTCGAACGCCGCCAAAGAAACGTAACAATCGTGGTCCTGGCGAAAATCGCAAAAGCTCTGAACGTGACGCCGGATAAGCTACTATTGGTGTCCTCATCTCGGAGGAAGGGCCCCTGAGCGTGGTGGCGGGAATTGTGGCTCCACTGATCATGCGACCTGACTAGAGCGATCAATGTCTCGGACGGCCGCCTCCCGCCGATAATGGGGATTTTCCGCGCCATCGCAACTATTCCTGCTGCCTGCAGTTTCGCAGTCACCTGACGATTGCTGCGCCGTTTGTTTATTGCGGAAGTTGGTGGGGGACCCCGTGATCGCTTCCGCATTTGCTCGTCAGCCTCACGACCTGAAGGTCCTAGGTTCATATCCCGGCCCATGAGGCTTTGCGCGAGATCGTTGAGAAAATCGTCATCCACCGGTCTCCGGGTCTTTGATAAAGCTCTGCCGGTTCCAGACGATGCGGCCTGCCGACCAGGCCAATGCGCTGCCTTGCGGGTCGGCATCGACGAACAGCACGCGTTGTCCGGCCTTGGCATAAGCGGCTGCTAGGTTGATAGCGATGGTGGTCTTGCCGACTCCGTCTTTCTGATTAAAGAACTCCAATAATCATTGCACCTCGCCTTTACGATTCATCGCAATTGCGATTGCACGTTCGATAGAAATGACAACGAGTCTGCCGAAGTGCTACCGGTCCTGTGTGCTCTATACGTCGCACAATCGCATTTGCGATTTTGCAGAAGCGGTTAGCGGCGGGGAGATGTCAGCGATAGATTTCAGTTGTCGAATAGCAGGAGCCTGGAATGAGATTTCTGGGTGGTGCGGCCGTCCAGTCTGAGCTTTCAAGGCTCGTGGCGATCTCGCAAACGGTGCGTATAGCTGTTGCCTTCTGGGGGCAACCTGCGCCGGAAATGTTGGGGCTGCTCCGGGCCAGTTGCTCGCTAGAAGTCATCTGCAACCTCAAAATGGGCGGCAGTAACCCGGAAGCTATCAAAGCGCTTCTGGAGGCGGGGATCAACGTGCTGCAGTCGGATCATCTGCACGGAAAAGTCTACCTATTCGACAACGAAGCGATTCTAGGTTCGTCGAATGCATCAGCAAACGGACTGTCATTTCAGGATGGTGAGGTCAGGGGATGGCACGAGGCGAACGTTCTCATTGAGAGCGAGCCATTTTGGATGAATTATCCATCTGGATCGATGACCTTCCCAAGCGAGAGATCAAGCCTGCCGATTTGGAAGCGGCGGAGGAAGCCTGGTCACGTCGACGGCGCATTGGTGCGATCGGCAAACCAGGTTCTAAAGCCACATTATTCGACGATCTTCGCGCCCAACCCTCCACGTTCGAAGGACGACGAACCTTCATCTGCGTGTATTCGGAAGGATTGTCGGAGGGAGGGGAGAAGGCGCTCGAATTCTACCGGAACCTTTCGGGCCTGGGTGATCAGTTGAGTGCGTTCGAGTGGGACAAAGTGCCTGACTTCGCAGATCTCATCTGCTTTTTGCGTGATGAAGAAGGGCGGTTTCACCACGACGGCTTGTTTCACATGCCGGAAATTCGCCAGGAGGTTAGGAAGTTCAGGACGAAGATTCAAATTTGTCAAACCATCAGGGCAACGGCAGGCTATCCTGAGTCTCGATTGGGATCGGCGGCTAAGTGGGCGCCGGCCCTCAAGTCGCTCTTGGAGGACTCTGACGACCCAACCGGAGACGTGCTGGAACTCGGCGCCTTTGCTGGGCGATACTTGCTCTGACGAGCCACAGAATGCGCTGCTGGGAACACCGGAAAGCTACCAGGAAGTCTCAACATCATAGCCACTAGCTTGCCGGCCGCCTTCGAGCGTCGCAGTGCGGCTCAGCAATTCCAGCTGCAATCCATTGGCTTTGACCCACTGCTTGAGAGCTTCGGCACTCTCAGTATCGCGCAGGTCAACACCATCAGGCATCGAGATGCGGAGCGCACGGTGTCCCTTTTTGGGCCGCCTCGTGAACCACCTTCCGGACCTTGTCAGTACGCATCACCGGACCAGGTTGAGCAGGTCAGGATAAAGGTGACGGGCGGCGCCAAGAAGGCTGCGCTCGCGCGTGAGTTCAACGTCAGTCGCGAGACTGTGCATCGCTACCTGCGAGCCACCGCTGCTACCAACGCATTATCCATGAAACAAGAAGAGGAGGAAACCGCACGACCGCCATCATGCTTACGCGCATCGAAGAACGCCACAACGTGAAGCGCTTCTACAAGCTAGACGTTCAGCCAACGCTGTTCGATGAATGGTCGTTGGTACGCGAGTGGGACCGTATCGGCCGCGCCGGCAGTTCGGGTCGAAACCCATCGGACGCGCGGCGATGCCGACATTGCGCTGGCCTTGAACTGGACAAGGAAGCTCAAGCGCGGCTATCGCTAGTCGTAAAATCGCATTTGCGATCCTGCGATTGCGCGTGCTTTCGGTGCTCGATCTGTACCTATCCGCCATCGCGAAACGCTAAAGTCGGCCCATCTGCACAAGCTGCAGATAGAACTTCCCAAGATCGGTAAGTAAAACAAAACCGGACTGCTCGGCGCTCCAATACAGATCGGTACCAACCTTTGGCTTTACCAAGCCTGCTATTTGGTACTGCTTCAGGGTCTTGAAGATCGCCACGTTCTCAGGCTTTGCGGTCTTGCCGTTTGTTTCCTCAAATGTCGGATCGAGCTGAAACTCGTGGTCCGCTGTCGGAAAATAGGTGGCGAGCCCGTGTAGCGTCTTGTCGTCGACCTTGGGATCACAAAGTCGTACGGGCTCAAGATGTGCAGCATGAGATTTGTACGGCGGGCGCTGATCCCAAGCTCCTAATGCCGCCTCTGCGTAAGCGTAAATCGACGCGGCGGAGACGCGGCCGCGAACATCTGCGGCGCCACCGCGCAGCGCTCCTAGGACCAAGTTCGTGAAAACGCCGTGCCCGTCGACTTCCATGGACGGCTCATCAGAGCGGGAAGCAGCAAGAATCGTTACTCCCTCGCGTAGCAGCGCTTTTTCCATTCCGCCGTTCTGGAACGGGTTGAGGTTGCCGGTTGAGCCACTGAAACAGCAATCAATGATAAGCAGAACGGTGCTGGCGCTGGACTGGTTCGCGAGGTTGACGAGGTCATCCATCGCGAGCCCGGGATCGCCGGTCGTTCCCTCTTGCGTAACGAGGTAAGCCCCCGTCGACGTTATCGCGCCGTGCCCCGAAAAATAGAACAGAACGTCGCCTTTGAAGCCAGCAAAGAGATCGTCCCACGCTGTCCTCAGGGTCGCCCGGGTCACAGGTTTCGTGCCCGGGCTTAAAAGCAGGCGTGTGTCGAAGTTCCTGGACCGGTTGGCATGAAAGCTGATGAGCTCATCCATCGCCTTGGCGTCCGCAATGCAGGCGCCGAGTGACGGCACGTGGTCATACTGATTGATCCCAACCAGCAGGGCGCGCTTGCTCACAGGGTATCCAGGAAGGCTTTGATGTTGGCCCAGGTCCAGCCAACGACCGAAATGCCGGTGAGTTCGGCTGGCACGGAAGTGGGTCGATCATCAGTGGTGGTATAGATGCCGCGCACGCTCACCCCCTCCTCCTTGGAGGTTTTGATCTCCCACAGCTGCCCCGCAGCGTTCTTGGTGTTCTTGCTGACTAAGGCGATGGTGCCGTCGCAGCTTTTAATTCGCGAACGGCATTTTGTTTTCCATTGTTCGTCCCAAGGCTCCTTTACGGACATATCAACGAACTCAAATGGGCTTTTCTCGTTTTTAGCCTGGCCTACCAGGTAGTCGCGCGCCCACTTGTCCTCGACCGCAAACGCGATGAAAATTCTATTCTTGCTTGCCATGTCAAAATTCTCCATCGCAGTGATTGTGGAAGAAATCGGACGAAACGTCAAATTGTAAGGGGAATCCTTGTGGAAACCCGGACGGCGCCGCCTTTCACCATTCGCAATTGCGGTCTTAGGCGGTGGGCTGATACAGCCTTGGAAACCAGCGATCGACGACGGCGGTCGGAAATCCAAGCTTTACTGGGGAGCGCGTCGTCGGTGAAACCAGGTAGCCCTTATCAACGAGCGCGTTGAGCACCGTGCGCGCCTGGCGCTCCTCATAGCCGGTGAGGCTTGGCGCGCTGCCGCGCGTATACTCGCCGGCCATGACCGCTTCGCGCAGCAGCGGCCATGCGCCCTTCGGCAGCCGTTTTGCGCGGGTTTCCTCCTCGGTCCAGATCTCCATTCGCCTCAGGAGTTCTTCCGGCTCTAAAAGCCCGGCCATGAAGTCGACCTGGTCGACGCAGGTGGTCAGGAAGAATTTGCAGAAATCGATCAGCCCGGCCATCGTGAGGTTGCCTCGACCATCGAGGTCACCGCGGCGCGGTTCGTCAGCAGCCTGCAGGTAGGCTTTGTAGTCGGCAACTCGCCGCGCAAGTCCGCGAGAGACAGCCCAAAGCTCCGAGCCAACATCCAACTCACGCAAGAGGGCGTGCGAGAACAGGCGCGTCACGCGGCCATTGCCGTCAAGAAACGGGTGTATCCAGGCTAGCCGATGATGTGAGCCGGCGACACCGATGATCTTGCGCAGCTTCGAAAGGTGCGGGGATGAATATCCTTCGGCGAAGCGTTTCAGAAACGCTGGAAGGTCCGCCGGATCGGGCGGAATATGTCTTCCCACCCGCACGTGCTCCTTCCGAAGCTCACCCGGAACGATTTTGATCTGCTCTTTGGTCGTGGGGTGCTCGACGACCAGCAACCCTTCGGGTAGGCGCTCGCAAAAGTTTTTGTGCGTCCAGGTAATGAATTCAACGGACAGCGCGGGCGAGGGGGCGTCGCCGCGATCGATCATCTGCTGAACTTCAATATGAGCGCGCGCCTCCAATTGCAGGTTGCGGCGCTCCGGCTCCTTAGCGAGGTCATTGTGCAGCGCCCGATCGATATCGATAGGCAGCGTGTTGTGGCCTTCGATGAGGTTCGAGTAGTAACAATTCATCGAGCGCACGAGGTCGCCGACCGACGCCCGCATAACCGGGTGCAGACGCCCCGCTAGCGTGTTGGATTTGGCAACCAGGTCGGTGGCCAAATCCTCAAGTTCCTGCCGATCTTCCGGCAGGAGGGGCTCCATAGCTGATACATTCATTTTTGCCGCTTTCCTTGCCGCTAGAATATATAGCAATAACAATAGCTATATGAAGAATTCGCCGCCGGTTTTGCCGCTTTTATTGCCGCTTCAAGCAGCAGTAATCGATCGGGAACCCAACGGGCGAGTTCCAAAGTACAGCTGCTGATTGTGGACAATTGGAGCGGGGAGGCACGCAGGGGTTGCGCCCAGAGCGTTGTTCTGTAAATGTTCCTGTCGGGCGAGGAGCCGAAAATGCCAGTCAAAGTCTTTATTTCACACAAGAAGGAAGATGCCGAGCAGGCAAAGCTTATCTCGGCGCACCTCGTTGCCAATGGCCTTACCGTCTATTTGGACGTTATCGATGCGCAACTCGGCAAAAGTGGCCCCGATCTAGCCGACTATATTCGCGGCCAGATGGAAAAATGCACCCAGCTGCTTGCGGTGATTAGCGCGCAAACCCAGGCTTCATGGTGGGTGCCCTGGGAGATTGGCGTCGCTACCGAGAAGGAGCGCTTCCTTGCTTCGTTTGTTTCCGGCAACGCTACCGTGCCCGATTATTTGGCGAAGTGGCCTTATCTGCGAACGAAGGCAGACTTGGACATCTATGTCCGCGAGTCAAAACGGGCTGAGTTGCTTGTCGAAGATCGGGTTCAAAAGGGCTACCGCACCACCGCGCGGGGGCAAGGTTTCCGATCGTTTCATACCTCGATGAAGGCTTCTCTCGGACAGCCTTAGCCATTAACCCAAACCAGAACACCAGGAGAAGCCGGTCGTGGCCGACAAGAAAGTTGTTTTCATTGCATTTGCGATCGAGGACGAGACGCAGCGCGATTTCCTGAAGGGCCAATCCCTTCATCCTCGCGCCCCTTACGAATTCGTCGACATGTCTGTGAAGGAAGCTTACGACAGCGGCTGGAAGGAAAAAGTGCGGACACGCATTCGCCGGTCGGACGGCGTCATTGTTCTGGTGAGCAAGAATTCCACCACGTCCTCCGGCCAGAAATGGGAAATTGCTTGCGCCAAGGAAGAGCGCAAGAAACTGCGCGGCATTTGGGCCTACAGCAATGACCGCACCGAGATCCAGGGCGTCACGACCTATACCTGGAGTGATGCCAACATCAGCAATTTCATCGATTCGTTGTAATCAAACATGCGCAAAGCTCTGATCGTCGGCATTGACTACTACCATGACCTCAAACCGTTGAGCGGCTGCGTTACCGATGCGGATGCTGTGGCTGGTGTCCTTGGCCGAAACGCTGATGGTACAACGAATTTTACAACGCCCAAGGTGCTGACCGCCACCAGCGTCAGTAATATTGTCACGCGTCGCGCGCTGCGCGATTCTATCGAGGCCCTCTTCAAGGATGATTCCGAGATTGCGCTCCTCTATTTCGCCGGCCACGGCTATGTAGATGCGACAGGCGGCTTTCTATGCGCAAGTGACTGCCGTGATGGCGATGACGGTTTGGCTCTAACCGAAGTCATGGCGTTTGCGAAAGAATCTAAAGCCAAGAACAAGATCATTATCCTCGACAGCTGCCACGGAGGCATCGCCGGCAATAAGGCCGCCAAGGGAGGTCTGGCCGAGATCAGTGACGGAATGACCCTTCTGACCGCCTCGACCGCAGACCAATATTCCTTTGAGGGTGGCAATGGGGCGCCAGGCGTATTCACCAACCTCCTCGTGGACGCTCTCAACGGCGCTGCGGCTAATCTGGTCGGTGATGTGACGCCGGGCAGCGTCTATGCCCATATTGATCAATCCCTTGGTCCCTGGGGTGGGCAGCGCCCCGTGTTCAAGACCAACGTCAAGTCGTTCGTATCGTTGCGCAAGGCCGCTCCGCCGATAGCGCTTCAGGAACTCCTGCAGTTGGCCACGTTGTTTCCCGAACCGGGCTTCAACTTCGCACTCGACCCGTCGTATGAGCCGGAACGCTCGCAGGAACAGCTAAACGACCCTAGCATCCCGCCGCCCGACCCCGCCAAGAACGCCATCTTCAAAGTGCTGCAGAATTTTGTGAAGGTGAATTTAGTTCGTCCGGTCGGCGCCCCTCACATGTGGCACGCAGCGATATATAGCAAATCGTGTGAGCTCACAGTCTTGGGCGAGCATTACCGGCGATTGGTGGCGGACAAACTGATCTAACGCGAGGTGAGAATGTCCAAAGCGCAGCACAGCGAATCCTTCGCTTCCCTGCTAGAGGAGCTTGCCGCACTTGAGCATCAGCGTTGGTCGCATTGGCAAAAGTACGTTCACGAGAAAGCCCAGCGGCAGCCTGATGGCTCACTCGTATTGCCGGCAGACCTCGTCGCACGCTGGGAGCGGCAATTTAGAACTGTGTACGCGGACTTGACCGAAGATGAAAAGAACAGCGACCGCGAGCAGGTGCAGAACTATCTTCCCATTCTTGAGCGTTGGTTGAGTCAAGTCTGCAGCGAAAGCGAAGATGATGTCTGAGTCGTTCAAAACGTTCCGTGATCCGCTACTTTCTCTGTATCAGTCGGCAGTCACGGACGTTGCAAAGCGAATTGACGGCGCGAACGGGATCCGCGCGATGGGCCGGGCGGGGCTGGAACGCTCTATGCTGAGCATCCTTCCGGATGTCGCGGCCGACATTGCGCAGCGGGAATACGATAATTCAGCCGGAATGACCACGCCGTCATCTCGCTCGTCCGCCACTCCGCGAGAATTGACGAAAACTGGCGCAGTTCAAGTTTGCGCAGAATGGGCATGGCGCTATTTGAAAGCCCAAGCCTCACACGATGTGCAGGCCATCGCGCAGGTGAAAAGTGAGTTTTCCAAGGGGACCTGCGATCCCGCCTGGTTCACATGCCTGCAAGAATACGACAGCTATTTTGAAAACGGGAAGCGCAAAGCAATACCATACATACGCGCTGCCAGCGTCGGGCCGAAGACCATCGAGATCAAAGCTGATGCCCGCGTCGCCCTGATGGGTGATTGGGGCACCGGGGCGCAGCCTGCAATCGAGATACTGCAACGCATTGCGGAAGAAAAGCCCGACGTGGTGATCCATCTCGGGGATATTTATTATTCCGGGACGGCCGCGGAGTGCGCGACCAACTTCCTTGAGCCGGTGAACACAATATTGCGCAAGGAGAAGCCGCTGCCCGTGTACTCACTGTCGGGCAACCACGACATGTATTGTGGAGGCGAAGGCTACTATGGCCTGATCAGCAATCTCAATCCCGCACCCATGACGCAACCGGCGAGCTTCTTCTGCCTGCGGTCAGCTGATGAGAAATGGCAGATTCTTGCGATGGATACGGGATTGCACGATGACAACCCGATGACGGTTACCGGCGCCGTCACTTACCTTGAAGACGACGAACTGGCCTGGCACTGCGACCGCATCAGAGAGTTCACCGGGCGAACAATTCTGCTCTCTCACCATCAATTGTTTTCAGCATTTTCGCCGATCGGCGCCGCGGATTCCGCCGGTAAGCGGTCGGCCGTGAATCCGTCGCTGCATAAAGCGTTTCAGAGAATGACCGGGACAAAGCAGGTCGCAGCTTGGTTCTGGGGACATGAGCATACCCTCAGTATTTATGCGCCTTTCGCTGGATTGGAGCGCGGCCGCTGTCTCGGTCACGGCGCCGTGCCCGTCTCGGTCATCGACGAGATCTACAAGCCGCTTGTGGATCTCGGCGAAACGCCAGCCACGATTGATCAATCAAAGCTGGCAACGCGGGGAGGGGTCTATAATCACGGTTATGCCATTTTAAGTTTTGATGCAGATTCATGTAACGCCGAATACTATCAGGCGACGGCGAAAGGCCGTGCACTGATGTATCGTGAAACCATCAGCTAAGTCTCTGGTCGCGAAAATGCCCTGGTAAGAGTGGGGAGGGTCCAAGAAGCGATGCCGGCTGTGAAATGGTTCACATGCCTTTCCGCAACAGTGCGTCATCTTCGTCCGCGCTTCTAACTGAACAAGTGATCAGATAGGTAAAACTCAAGGCGCCTTGTACGCATTTTAGGGGAGTGCATCCAGTATGTCGGATGACCATGTGCCGAAGCCCTCCCGCTTACGGCGATTATCCGATGACACTCCTTGGCTGCAAAAACGGCTGTCCTTGCTGGACACATGGCTAACATCGAAAGAAATCGAGCCGTTCGATGCCACGGTGATGGCTGAATGGCTGAGACGGCAGTCCAAGACGTTTACGCTCGGTAATGAGCCATCCAATCCACCCCTGCCAACGATGGCCGACATGACGGACCTCTGGGTTGAGCCAGGAATGGCGGAGATATTAAAGTCTCAAGCTGATGGCCCGTGGGAAGTTTACTTCGCTCAAGCCCAAGGTGCGAAAAGTTTTCACTCATCCGGAGCTAGCCTCGAAGATCTCCATAGGAGCGCGGCCGACATGAGCGATGAAATAGAATCCAGGGAAGTGGGGGCAGCAAACCCGCAGCACCAAACCTATCGGTATGATGTGGCAATATCATGCGCCGGTGCCGACCGCTCATTCGTCCAGAAAGTCGTCCAAATACTTCAACGCTCCGGCATTCGGACGTACTACGACGACAATGAAAGCAATCACGTTGATATGCTTGGCCGCGATCTGTCTGCCGAAATCGTCAAAATCTATGAAAGCGAGGCTGCAAGCTGCGTTGTCTTTCTCTCACAGGCTTATGCTGCCGGGAGGTGGACTCAGGCAGAGCTGCGCGCTGTTATGAAGAGAGCGACTGCATCGCCAGGCTATGTCAAACCAATAAGACTCGACGATACTGATTTCCAAGATATACCGAAGAGCCTTGTTTTCCTGGATGCGAGGCCCGGGAGGCCGCTGTCAGACCCGACTTACCTGGCCGAAATTCTCCTGCGAGCTTTGCGCAAGCAGAGCGGAGCGAACAATATCGTGGGCCTTGCCGGCTCAGAGGCAGACATTGAGCAGATCCATCAATATTTTGAAACCGTCCTGCCCAGCATGCTTCGCCGTTACAAAGAGAAAGCGGCAGCCATCTCCGCAACGCTGCAGTATTCGATAACGGCTCCGATGAACGAAGATTGGCTTGTTACCCTTGGGCCTCCAGACCCGAATGTCACGAAATTGAACCTATTGGAGAACTCAGATGTTCGTGTTTCGCCCAGGCACATGCGGATCCAGATCACAGCGCGGGAGATGATCAAGATGCTGACGAAGGGCTTCGACGCTCGTGAGGCATTAATAGCCGGCAATGTTCAGCTAACCGGCGATACTTCCTTGTTAAAGGAGATCGGGGCTTTTTTTCAGAACCCACAATGATTCCAGTCGCGAATATCGGGTTCGCTTATATCGCATTGCTGTATTTGCAGATGCACGATGCCACGATGATACGATTGCACAACGTATTTGCGTAAGGCAGCCGCAATCGTCAGGTCACCTTTGTCACGCCGAGGCGCATCGATAGTTCGTCGTGCGCTGCCTGTCCTTCTCCCGTGTCTTAGCGCCACGTAGCCGGCAATGGTCAGGTGAATAAGCCCGCAGCGCGTGCCGGCAAGGGCATCCACCCGTATCCAACGCGCGAAGAGCGCGCCGGAGCTTCGTGCGAAGCCTCCATGTGCCTGCGCGCTCAGCTCTGCAGGCCGTGAATTCTCCCGACCGGCCGCGATGGCGCAGCCGATAACCAACGGGAGGACCCCAAATGCTCAACAACACGAACACCGCCAATCCGCGACCTTAACCAGTGCCGTCCTGCCGGCGCGCTTGTCGAGCACCGGAAAACATGGCATCGATCCATGTTTCCGATACGCTGTTGCGGCGGTACGACAACCAGCGGGATATTGCCTTGCGTGCAATTGGTGCCCACGGGCGGCCATCGCAACTCGGCTAATCGGATACACGCCCTGTCGGGATCGTCGCTGTCGTTGACGTGGCATGGAACGGGGCGGCGGGCACAGGTCGCGAACCGACGGCGACGTCCAGCGCCGCTAGTGCGACGGCCGGCGCCACCATGAAGCCGGATCCTCGGCTGCCCAGAGCATCGGCCCCGCCCGGGATCCTTTCGACGGCGCGGCCGAACCACTCATCGAGAAGCATCCGGGCAATCTCGCAGACACAATATCGCCTTGGCACAAAAGGAATTAGCCGCCATAGTACGGTTGAGTGTACAGGTCCACGCAACCCCGGCAACCGCCGCAACTCCGTTGGCGATCGCGAAGAATGGTATCAATGCCGCGCGGAATCTCTTTAGACCGTTTCGGTCATCGGCGCCGCGACCGCAGTGATCTAAGACCGAAGCGCTCCGTAGGCCGCAGGTCTCGCTCGACCATTTTTCGATCTGCGATTATGAACGTCGGGTCCTGCGCCGCTGTTTTCGGCCAACGTGCGTCGTTCGCGACCAGGGTGCAGGGTCCGCGAGCGAGCCTGACGACTTTCCCCGGACTGGCGGCCCGGTCCTCCGCCTTGAGCCGGACCACGGTCTGGACAGGAGAGAAATATGCCGACTAGCCGCTGCGTTTTCGTCAGTCACGCCGACGAGGACAAGGAAGTCGCATTGGTCCTGAAATCGCTGATCCTGAAGGCGGCCGGAAAGCCGATACGGGTCTTCGTTTCCTCCGACCTGAAGGACAAGAGGCACGGCACAGACTGGATGAAACGGATTGGCTCCGAATTGGCGGACACATCCGCCTTCGTCTTCCTCGCTTCTCCCGGTTCGTTGAGGGCCAGTTGGACGAACATCGAGATCGGCGGTGCACTGTTCAGTAAGCCGCAACCCCGGATTTTTCCGATCTGCATCGCGGGACTGACCATTCCCCAACTTCCCAGTCCCTCGAACCGATTCGACGCTTCGAATCCGGGATCGGCGGACGAACTTCGGGACGTCGTCGGATCGATTGTGCGCGCCTGCAAAGTCCCGTTTTCCGAAGCATCAACGGTCGATTGGGAAGCCGCTTATCTCGCGTTCTGCGAAGCCCAGGAGGAATGGCTGACGATTGACCACGAGGTGTTCTCGGCCTGCTCTTCCGAAACTTTGCGATATCTCGAACCCATTCTGAACGTGGCACGCAGTGGTCAGGATGCCGCCGGACTCTACAGCGACCTGATAGGCCATGTCCTGCAGACGATGACCTTCCACGGCAGCCCCATAGACGATCGGTTCTGGGTTGCTCACGGCAATGACATCAGGGGAAAGCAGGAGTGGCCGCCGCAGAAGAAGCTTGCCTATCTCGTGCTGGCGGCGAGGCAACGCAAGATCGTGACCGGCCGCAAGGATTCGTACGGCGTCATGGACGTGCTGCGAAGGCAGGTCTCCGAGTATCGCGCCACAGCCACGGACGACGAGCTCGCGCGTCCAGAATCGCAGGACTTCCTCTTCTCGACCGCGTCCCCGAAGGTGCTCAGACTATTCATCCTCCGCAAGGGCAAAGACGCGTTGGCCGACTTCACGAAGCAGCAACTTGAGTCGTTGGACGGGCAGATGGCGGACAACGTCGAAATCCGTTTTCTGCGATGGACCAGACCCGCACCGCCTCCGAATTTCGGAATCTACGGCGACGTCGCCGTCGGCCGCCTTTCGCCGAGCGGCATCAACGAAATCGAATTCGACACTGAGACGGTCAAGAATGTGAAGCGTCAGTTCGACGAACTTTGGGATAGCGGCAAGAGAGTCGAGCGTTCGGACATCGAGACATTGTGTCAGGACCGTTGAACATGCGCCTATTCAGCCTCTCCGACGCGGCAGTCGATTTCGTTGGAAAATCATTTCCCGGAAACGTCGAAAGGGTCGGATTGTCCGATCTTTCGAAGTACCTGTGCTCCGAACGCGATCCTGCGATGGTCATCGCCGACATCGTGTCGATCGACAACCGTCTTGCTGACGGCATTCATGCCGCAGCGTCAGCTGGCGTTCGCGTCGGCATTGTGCCCTATGACCCTCATCATAGCGCCGCCGTGGACCGGCTCATGAAACCCAACAGGCCTGCGGAAAGGAATACGGCCTCCATCGGTCTTTACTCCAGCCGCGGCCTCGACTTCGACTTTCGGACTCCAGCAGAAGACCCATTGTCGGCGAATATCGTGAGGTTGCAGAAGAGGTCTATGGCGGAGGGCACGGAGACGAGCCCCGACGACGCTTCGCGCCAGGTCTTGCATCATGACTTAAACGCACTCGCGGTCGTCACCGAAGGCAGGCAGACCTATTGTCTCTTCGGAATGGGGTGTCTTCATCCGACGATCAGCGATCCGCCGACGGGCCGACTGTCGCCCCGGGACATCAGGGCGCGCCACTGGCTCCTGCAATCGTGCCACAGCCCGTTCGTCTGGCCGGAACTCGGGTCGTACCTTAGCTTGCCGCTGTCGATCGCGCTGACAAGCAACGCCGAAACAGTGATTTGCAGTACGCATGTCCAAACCTACATCCCGGACATCCTGAACATCTACTTTGAGATGATCTCCGCCGGACTACCGTTGGGGGAGGTGGTGCATGCGCTCAACGAGCACGCATCGGCGGAAGGCGTCGACTATCGTCCGTTTGTGCTTTTCGGCAACCCGGAAGCGAAGGCTATTGCCTGCGACCAAGGGCCTGCCGGCAAAATTGAGGTTTCGAAGCGGACGTCGTCGGCACAGACCGCGAGCACCATAAGATTGGTGCGCCGTCTGATCGCTAACGTGGAATTCGCTTTCGATCCCACCAACTTTGGCTTCGACGCGAAGCACAATGCGCCCTGGTCGGCTTTCGGCAGGGACATGAGTTGGCTGCCGCGGACCGAAATACGCGGGCTCGCTCGGTACGCTGACAGTGCCTCCGACATCGGAAGACTACTCGCGAGCATGAAGCCGTCCCATCTGGCCTCGACACCAGGAGAGGCGACCAGACAACTGAGCGGAGCATGGGAAGAGCAGGGCGGCTTCTATGCGCTCGGAGAAAAGCTAGACGAAAACTATCGCGCGACCGGCGCGACGCATACCGATCGTCGATGCCTTGTCTGCAAAGAGCGGCTCATCGAAAGGCTGCTTAGCTATTTCGGACAGAGCCGCTCGGAGGAGTACTCGGAGAGGTCGCAGAAGATCTGCCCGAGATGCCTCGTGGTCGAGCACGTCAGTCCGATGCACCGCGCCTCGACCGAGCTTACGGCCGACCGGACGGCGGACGGGCTCACGATCGGGTTGACCTATACGAACTGTTCCTCCGATCCGCAATGGGTGCACGCGTTCGCTTTTCCGGCCGACCCGAACAACGTCTCCAAGTCGACAGCGCGAAGGGTCTATCGCGAAATGCTGCAACCGGTTGGTCGCAGAACGGAACTTGGTCCCGTATCCCTCGCGCCCGGCGAAACTTTCCGCTTTGGCCATACCACGGGCCCAATACCGGAGGATTTCTGGTATCTGCTCGTCGAAGTGAACCTCATGATCGACTTCTGCTGGAATTGGTTTTCTTTCACCCATCGAGCGCGCAAGATCGAAAAGTGGCTTGCCGGACAACCGTATCTTAGGACGTTGCCTAGGACGAGGTGACCGGACGGCGCCGAGCCGCGGTTGCGCGGTTTTCCTTAGCGTTCGAGTTGATCGCATCACTAGTCGGCTTCTGCAGCGCGCACGATCCCTGCCGCGCGGGCCATCAGCACCAGTTCTAGCAGATCATTTGCCAATCGGGAGGCCAGTTCCTTTTGACCCTTGGCCTTCGCCTCGGCGATGAAGCCGTGCAGCATCGCTGCCCGGGATGAGCGAATTGATAAACGCGATCAAGGCCAGATTGGCAGGGGCAAACATGTCAGACCCGCAGAACAAGCCAACGAAAAGAGGCCGCCCCAAAACAGGAGCGGCCGCACGCGGCGCTGACCGATCGCAAGTACAAATGGGCGCCAAGCAGCTTGCCGTAGTTCTTTCTGAAATCGCCATTCGAGCGATCTTCGATAGCTCGGACGTATCAATTTCATTCGACATGGGCTGGCTTCCCGGTTGAGCCAGCACTTCATGAACCACTGTTTTTGCCCGACGGCACAAGCGAGATTTCGGTAGATCACAAGACTTTGGGGAATGCGAGCCCAGTCGCGACCTCTAATATTTCAATACGTGTTCCGGCAAAAATTCACTGGGCAAGATGAGGCAATCACCACTATCGAAACAGCGATCGCCAATTGTGGAAACGACCTTCCTCCTGGCCAGTTCCGCCGTCTTCGGCTGGCCAACAGCTGACGTTAATCCGGACCTTCGAAGAACTGCGCTGTCGCGGCTACGTCGGCGGTTACGATGCCGTGCGGCGTACGCCAGGCGCGTGGAGTGATAGACAGACCGGTTCGTTCGGGACGCAGGGCTGCGGTCGGCAACGGGAGCTGACAAGCTCCTTTGAGGTTGATAGGGACCTTTTGATCCTCATCGTTGGGATAAGCGGCTGAAATCGCAGCAAGTGCGAACGCCCTCCGAGCGCACCATAAACCCAAAGCGGAGATACATTGTCGTAGTGCGTTCCGAGATGGGCGAGCAACAGGCTCGTGGCGCAGGGAAAAGACTGAATGCTCAGCTTTCTTGCGATGGTCCGTGAGGCTGCAGAGTCGTTTTCACTGATCAGGATTTTTTCAGTGTTCGCTAACCGTAGAACTTCTTCGCGCGGCAGAACAGGTAAGCCTGCGCGAGCGCGAGGGCTTGCAGGCCACGTTCCGCTGGCCTAGGCGGAGTTCCGCCTGCAGGCGAGGGCCGGCCGGGCGCCCTTACGGTTGAAGCATGCGACGGTCGGGGCTTCGGTGGGTGTTGCTCCAGGTTAGCATTTTCGAGCATCTGCACGATGAGCACCATGCCCAAACTCTCATGACCCAATTCCTTGGCATTCTACCGCGAGCAAAATCAGCCGCATCTGACGGAGCGAACTGATCAGTTTTGCGCAAAATGCGCAATATGTCTTGAATACTGCGTGATATGAGCATATATGGCCGGCGTTTGCTCGTTTTTAGCAAAACGCGCAAAATGATCGGAAGTGCGCGGTGTGCGGAGGACAACAGAAATGCAGGTTCCAATTAAGCGGGCCATCGAGAGCGTGCCTGGCGGGATGATGGTGGTCCCTCTGTTGGTCGGGGCGCTTATTGCCACCTTCTTTCCCGATACCCCGAAGTTTTTTGGCTCCTTCACCGGCGCACTGTTCTCTGGCGCGCTGACAATTCTCGCCGTGTTTTACGTTTGCATGGGCGCGAGCATCGACTTCCGCGCGACCCCCTACATTGTGAAGAAGGGCGGCACCCTGCTGATCGTGAAGGTTGGCGTGGCCGTTGTCCTTGGCCTGATCTTCGGCCGCATTTTGGGAGAGACGCCGGTCGCAGCTGGCATGTTCGCGGGTGTCTCGACGCTCGCGATCGTCGCCGCCATGAATGACACCAATGGCGGTCTCTATATGGCGTTGATGGGCCAATATGGTCGTCCGCGTGACGTCGGCGCCTATACCGTCATGTCGCTGGAGAGCGGTCCTTTCCTCACCATGATCACTTTGGGCGTCGCCGGCCTCTCGGCATTTCCATGGCAGACCCTCGTGGGCGCTATCCTGCCTCTGGTGGTGGGTATGATCATCGGCAATCTCGACAGAGAGATGCGCGACTTCCTGGGCCGCGCGGTGCCTGTGATGATCCCGTTCTTCGCCTTCGCGCTCGGCGCCGGCCTCGATCTGTCGAAGGTTTGGCAGGCCGGCGTGCTCGGCCTCGGCATGGGAGTGGCCGTGGTGGTTGTGACCGGCATCCCGCTGTTCCTCGCCGATCGCATCACTGGCGGGAATGGTGTCGCGGGTGTTGCGGCGGCCTCGACGGCCGGTAATGCGGCGGCCGTCCCGGCGATTGTCGCCGCGGCGAATCCAGCCTATGCGGACGCGGCGCGGCCGGCGACTATCCTCGTCGCGGCCTGCGTCGTGGTTACCGCAATCCTCGTGCCGATCGTCACCGCCTGGACAGCCCGCGTCGTTGGTCGCGACGTCAAGAAGCCTGCAGAAGAGAACAACGTGGCTTCTGCCGGCAAGATGCCCCTCGCGGCGCGCTCGGTTGTCACTGAGGCAAGCCACTGAGGCAAAGTCACTGAAGGAGGTCGCTGAAGATGGCCCCTAAAGCGTTTTCGAGCGAAGTGGATACCGGTTCGCGTCAAGAAAACGCGTCAAGCCAAAGCTGGCTGATCGTCGCTGACGATCTCACCGGTGCCGCGGACTGTGCGATCGCCTTCGGCAGAAGGGGGCGTGCGGCCGCGGTGACGTGGGGTGAGGTGACCGACGCGTCGGGCTGCCAGCTGCCCGTCCTGGCCTACGATGCCGCGAGTCGAGGCCTTTCGGCCGGGGCCGCTGCAGCCCGCCATGCCGATGTGCTGGCGCGCCTTTGCGAAGGCCGACGTATTCTTTTCAAGAAGATCGACTCGACGCTGCGGGGGCAACCTGCAGCGGAGACTGCCGCCGCGCTTGCGCATCTCAAGTCACGGTCGGGTCCGGCCTTCGGCGTGTTCGCGCCGGCCTTTCCGGCCACAAGCCGCACCACTATCGACGGGCGTATCCTGGTCAAAGGCCGTCCCCTCGAGGAGGCCGAGGTCTGGCGTCGCGACCATACCTACCCAAATGCCGATCTTATCGACGTTCTCGCAACCGCGGGCATCCGCGGTGAGAAGGTCAAGCTCGCCGCCGTGCGCGGTGGCGATCTCAAAGCCACCTTCGCGAGGCTCGCCTCGGAGGGCGACGTGGTCGCGGCCTGCGACGCCGAGACAGAACACGATCTGCGTTTGATCGCGGAGGCGAGCCTGCATGCCTCGCCCTCGACGCTCTTCATCGGCAGCGCCGGCCTCGCGCATGCGCTGGCCGGCCTCGAAGTCAGCCGTGCCGTCGAGCCGCTGCGCATTCCGGCGAGCGCATCCGGCACCCTGATCGTGGTGGGCTCGCTCGCTGGCGCATCTCGCGCCGCCGCGCGCGAGCTGGAGGCGACCGGCACAGTGGCGCATTTCCCGGTCGCGCCGGACACGCTGCTCAGCGATGGTGCCGGCCGGGCGACGCTCGCCGCGGACGTGATGAGACGACTTGCCGGCGGCGGCGATACACTGGTTGAGATCATGATGGATGATCACCCCGACATGTCGCTCGGCCCGCAACTCGCCAAGGGACTCGCCGACGCTCTTGAGGCCGTCGCTCCTGCGATCGGCGCCTTCGCTGCGACCGGCGGCGACACCGCCGCGGCCATGCTGTCGCGCTTTTGCGTCAACGGCATCCGTCTTGCCGACGAAATCGAGCCGGGCGTGTCGCTCGGCCTTACCCTTGGCCGATTATCTGTTCCGATCGCCACCAAAGCGGGCGCGTTCGGTGACGAGAACAGCCTCATCCGCATCAGCGAGCGGCTTCGCGCCGTCCGAACCAGAGGAAGTTTCATATGACTCGTCCGACCATTGCGATCACCATGGGAGATCCGGCCGGTATCGGGCCCGAGGTGATCATGAAGGCGCTAGGGCAGCCGCAGGTGCAGGCGATCTGCAATGCGCTGGTGATCGGCGACGCCAACCGTCTGCGTAAGGCCGGACAGATCGTCGGCGTGCCGCTTGAGGTCGATGCGTTGAGCGATGCGAAGGAGGCGAATTTTTCGTCGAAGGCCGTGCAGTGCGTCGACCTGAAGCTGGTGCCGGACGATCTGCCGTTCGGCAAGGTGTCGGCGACGGCAGGTGAGGCGGCCTATCGTTATATCGAGAAAGCCGTGCAGGTGGTGCAGGCGGGGCTCGCCCAGGGCATCTGCACTGCGCCGCTTTCCAAGGAAGCGCTGCATGCGGCCGGCCACAAATATCCCGGCCATACTGAGCTCCTGGCGCATCTGACCGGCACGCCGGAAGTATCGATGATGCTGGTGTCGCCGAAACTCCGCGTCATTCACGTGACCACGCATATCGGCCTGCTCGATGCGATCGAGAAGATCGAGCCCGGCCTCGTCGAGCGTGTCATCGCACGCGGACATGACGTACTGGTGCGCGCCGGCATCGCCAATCCGAAGATCGGCGTCTGCGCCATCAATCCGCATGCCGGCGAGAACGGGTTGTTCGGTCGCGGCGAGGAAGCCGCGAAGATCACGCCGGCCGTGGAAGCCTGCCAGCGCAAGGGCTGGGACGTGCGCGGCCCCCTGCCTGCCGACACGCTGTTCTTCCTGGCCGGCCGCGGCGACTACGACATGGTGGTCGCGATGTATCACGATCAGGGCCATGGACCCATCAAGGTGCTGGGGCTGGAAGCCGGTGTGAACATCACTGTTGGTCTGCCGGTGATCCGCACCTCGGTCGATCACGGGACCGCCTTCGACATCGCAGGCAAAGGCATCGCCGACGAGCGCAGTCTGATCGAGGCGCTGCGGCAGGCGGTCGATCTCGCGCCGAGGGAGTCGGTTTGAGGGGGCTGCGCGGGCTCCTCAGGATGAGGAGCGAGATGCACGTTAAGCGCGGACATTGCGGGACCGATGCATCGTGGTATCCATCGGCCGTGCCGCGAAGCCGATACGTCGAGTTCGGCTGACGGCAATGAATCCGGGGGCTGAGGTTCGATGTCGATGCGCAGCAAGGAGCGTCACGCTCGTCTGTTGGAGGCACTGAACGCGGGAGAGGTCGATGTCGACGATCTCGCGCGGCGCTTCGACGTCTCCGCTTCCACCGTGCGGCGCGACCTGCAGCATCTTTCCAAGAACAACGCCGTGCGCCGCACCTATGGCGGCGCGATTCTCACCACCCATGCGAACGAGACGACGCTCGAGCAGCGCCTTGTGATCCAGGGCAAACAGAAGCAGGCGATCGCGCGTGCGGCGCTCGATTTGATCGAGGATGGCGACACGCTGATTCTCGACGCCGGCTCGACGGTCGCAGCCTTCGGCCGACTCCTGCAGCAGCGGCGGCTGCGCATCATCACCAACAATCTTGCGCTGCTGCCCTTCCTCGTCAAGGCTCCGACCCTGGAGCTCGTGGTGCTGGGCGGCACGCTGCGCACCACCAGCATGAGCACCATGGGGCCGCTAGCCAATGAGGCGCTGCGGCGCATGACCGCAGACCGCGCCGTCATGAGCGCCGACGGCGTGGTGAATGGCCGTGGCCTGTGCGAAGCGGATCTCGAACAGGTCGCACTGAAGTCGCTGATGATGCAGCAGTCGAAAGAAGTCATCGTTCTCGCCGACGCCGGCAAGCTCGGCCGCGCCGAACAGATGGCCTGGGCGCCGCTGCCCCCGCGTTGGACTCTGGTGACCGATATCGGCGCACCTGAGGAGCAGTGCAGGCATCTTGCCGATGCGGGAGCGCGCGTGATCGTTGCTGACGATCGCTGAGCCGAAGTCGCGACCACCACTTGTATCCAATACTTATATTTTGGCTCCGTATTCCCGAAGGCGGCCCAAAAAACAAACTGCTGGTTCCACGCCGATTTCTGTAAGTGACTAATAGTATTATAATATTTCAGATATGGACTCGGCTTGTTGGGCGAGTTTGGGCGAGCCCTGCCGATAACCGTTGTGATCTGGATACCAGCATTGACTTTTGGATACATTTTGTCCAGCTTTCGCTCAGAGAAAAGCCAACCTCGGGGGGACCCAGTGACCGACAGTTCGGGAGCGCGAGGGCCGAAATTGACGCAGACCACGGCCGTGCTCGCGATGTGCGCGGTCTTGATCGTCGTTTTCTCGGTTTTCCTGAAGGGCTTCCTGACGCTCGGCAATCTATTCGCGCTGGCGCGTAACATTTCGATGCTCGGCATTCTCGCGCTTGGCATGGCGGTTGTTGTGATCGGGCGTGGACTCGATCTGTCACAAGTTGCCTCCTTCGCCGCCTCCACCGCGATCGCGATCATTCTGATGAACTCGGGCTATGCGACGCCGGTGGCACTGCTGATCGGATTCGTGACGGCAATTGCCATCGGCATCCTGAACGGGTTTCTTATCTCAGTGGTCGAGATGCCGCCGCTGCTGACGACGCTCGCATCGAGCCTCGCTGTTTTGGGGATTGTACGTACCACTGCCGTCCAGCACTATGTCGTATACCTTTCGAAGGGGCACGACGAGTTCCTGCGGCTGGGTGGAAACATCTGGGGCGGTGTCCCGATGCGGCGTCGTGATGGTCGCGCAGACGGCGCTGATGCATCTCCAGGTCGCGGAATCGACCATCATTTTCGATGTCATCATGGTTGTGGTGCTCGGTGGCGTCAGCCTCGTCGGTGGCCGCGGCAACGTGATGAGCGTGATTGCCGGAACGCTGCTGATCGGCGTGCTGCTGAACGGCATGACCATCATGGATATGGACGTGCAGACCCAGAACATCGTCAAGGGAGTTGTGCTGCTGATCGCGATCCTGCTCGATTCCCGGCTGCATCCGCGCGACGAGGAGACGTCGAAGCAGGGCGATTGAAGCTCCGCATCCATCAACCGGCCGAAACAATCGGCCGAAATACAAGGGGAGGAAGAAATATGACCAAAGCCGTACACAGGAAGGCACTTGCCACCATCGGGCTGGTGGCGATGGTGGCAATCACCGCGCTTGTGTCTGCGCCGTCGCAGGCGGCCGGCCCGCGCGACCAGTTGCGTGAAAAATTCGACAAGGCGCTGAAGGGCAAGACGGTGGCCTGGTCGCCGGTCTGGATGGGTGTTCTGGAATCCGAATGGACGCGTGTGATGAAAGATCGTTTCGACGATTACGGCATCAAACTTGTCACGCGCGACGCCAACATGAAGTCCGACATCCAGCTGCAGACCGTCAGCGACTATATCAATGAAAAGCCCGACGTGCTCGTTGTCCAAAATCCGAACGTCACGCTGCTCGCCAAGGAGCTCAAGCGTGCGATGGACGCCGGCATCTATGTCGTGCAGGTCAACATGGCGTCGAATACCCTGAGCGATGCCTATGTCGGGGTCGATGCCAAGGATCTTGGCACCAAGATCGCTCGCGAGGTGATCAACCAGTGCGGCGGCGGCAAGGGTTCGGGGGAGATCGCGATCCTCGAGGGGGAGGCCACCGCGGCCTATTCGCTCGATATGAAGAACGGCGCCATGGAAGTATTCAAGACCGATCCGTCGATCAAGGTCGTGTCTTCGCAGCCGACAAGCTGGGATGCCAACAAGGCCGGTGATATCACGACCACTGTGTTGCAGCAGCACCCCAAGCTGTGCGGGATCCTCAGCGTCTGGGGACCGCAAACCGCCGGCGCAGCCCAGGCGATCAAGGCGGCCAACATGGGCGACAAGGTGAAGGTGTTCGTTGCCAGCGACGGACAGCCGGCCGATTGCGATCTGCTGGAGCAGGGCGCGTTCTCCGCGAACCTGTCGTATCGCGCCGACGTGCAGGGGCAGACCATCGCCGACGCAGTGATCGCGCTTCTGCAGAGCGGCGACAAGCCGGGCTCGAAGAACGTCGCCTATTACACGACCCCCGCCTGGGTGAAGTCGAAGGACGATCGGATGTACTGCTTCAGCATTCCGAAGGGCGTCAAGTAAGCGTTCCGGCCGCCCGCGCCCCTGCGGCGCGGGCAGGCCCGGAGTTGAGATCCCCATTCCCCAGTGTCGTCCCGCCGTTCGGCCGTGACCGTGCCGAGCCCGCCGGAGTCTATTGATGAAAAGCCTGCAACGAGCCTGGCACCGCCATTCGCCCCAATTGTTCCTGGGCGAGCTTCTCGAGAAACGCTGGATGGAGCCGATCATTCCATTCACACTCACGATCGCGGTATTCCTGGCTTTCGCGGTGATGATCCCGCGGTACCTGACGGCGGGCAGCCTTCAGGAGCTGATGCGAAATTTCGCAGAGCAGGGGATGGTCGCCGTCGCGATGGCATTTTCTGTGCTGTCCGGCGGCATCGATCTGTCGGTCGGCGCAGTGTTCGCGATGTCGAACTTCCTCGCGCTCTATTTGTATCTCATCGTCGGGCTGCCGTTGCCCGTGACGATCCCGCTTATCGTCCTGTTTGGCGCGGCGATGGGCGCCATCAACGGCGGGCTGATTGCTTACGGCAAGACCCGGCCATTCCTGACGACGCTGGTCGTCCTCATTATCGTTCGCGCCGCCTATAACAAGGTGACGGTGGCGTTCACGAACGAGCTTGCAAGCATCGACAGCGGCTCCAGCGCATGGGATTTCATCGGATCGGGCAGAGTTCTCGGTATTCCCTTCAACATGCTGGTGTTGATCCTGCTTGCCATCGGAACGCACTTTTTTCTCACCCGCGTCAAGCCCGGCGTCCACATCATGGCGGTCGGATCGAGCCGCAAGGCGGCGCGGCATGCCGGCGTCAACGTCAAGCGCGTGCTGTTTTCGGCGTATGTGATGTCAGGGGCGATCGCGGCACTGGCGGGAATCCTTTATGCGGCGCGGCAAAGCAGCTCGGGCACCGACACGGGCGTCGGCTGGGAGATCAACGCGCTCGCCGCGGTGGTCCTCGGCGGTATCAGCCTCGCCGGCGGCCGCGGCACCATCGCGCGCGCCGTCATGGGTGCAGCGATCATTTTCATGCTCACCAGCGGCATGGTGCGGCTCGGGATTTCCGGCAACCTGACGACGGCCATCATCGGCATCATCCTGCTGCTCGCGGTCGGCTTCAACGTGAAGTGGGTCAAGAACAAGGGCAAGGTGCTGCAAAAGGTCTATGTCACGCCAAGCTGGGTTGATTTCGAGCCGCCGCCGTCGGTCGAGCGCGGCAGCGGTACGCCGTTCGCGGAGAACGATCGCCTGAAGAACGCGGAAGCAATCGCGCTCAACATGATCGAAGGTCCCGAGGACATCATCCTCGATCGCAAGGACAATCTCTACACCGTCAACCGCAACGGTTCGATCATTCGCTTTCTCGCGCCGGATTACACGGTCCGCGAAG
This sequence comes from Bradyrhizobium semiaridum, assembly GCF_020329505.1. Taxonomy (GTDB): domain Bacteria; phylum Pseudomonadota; class Alphaproteobacteria; order Rhizobiales; family Xanthobacteraceae; genus Bradyrhizobium; species Bradyrhizobium semiaridum. Next base: position 123,744 of record NZ_JAGKJJ010000006.1, on the reverse strand, counting down.
AGTTCGCGCGGATCGGCGGCCGGCCGCTCGGGTTGGCATTCGATCGGGATCAGAACCTCCTCGTCTGCATCGCCGGCATGGGTGTGTACGGCGTCAAGCCTGATCGATCAGTTTTCAAGGTCACCGACCGCACGACGCGCACGCGTACCCGCCTCAAGGACGATTCGCGGCTCTACCTCGCTGACGATCTCGACGTCGCGCCCGATGGCAAGATCTATTTCAGCGAAGCCTCGACGCGCTATGAGCTGACCGATTGGGCGCTCGATGGCTTCGAGGGGCGCGGCAACGGCCGGCTGATCTGCCACGATCCGAAAACCGGCATCACCAAGACTGTTCTTAGGAACCTGACGTTCCCCAATGGCATCTGCATCTCGCATGACGGCCGGTCGGTACTGTGGGCGAGTACGTGGCTGTGCCAGATCAACCGCTACTGGATCGCCGGCCCGAAGGCCGGCACCAGCGAGATCCTGATTGATAATCTTCCGGGCTATTGCGACAACATCAACCGCGCCTCTGACGGCAGATACTGGCTCGCCTTCGTCGGCCTGCGCACGCCGGTCTATGACCTTGCGATGCGCAATCCCGTTTTCCGCACCCGCATGGTCAAGCAAATCCCGCCGGACGAATGGCTGTGCCCGGGGATCAATTACGGCTGCGTGGTCAAGTTCGACGACAACGGCGTCGTGACCGAATCGCTCTGGGACCCAGGCGGGCTTTCGCATCCGACCATCACCTCGGTCCGCGAACACAAAGGCTACCTCTATATCGGGGGTCTCGAGAACAACCGGATCGGGCGTATCCGCCTGCCGGACGCTGATCCGACCTGGGAGGCGCACAAGTCCTATTGGGGAGGGGCCTGAGCCATGTCTCTGCTTGGCGATATCGTCGATCGCGTGCTGTTTCCGAACCGGGAGCTTCACGGCATTCCGGTGCTCGACGGCGCTTTCTCCCCGAACCAGCGGCTCGACGGCGCCCGCCAGCTCGGCGCGGAGATCGAGCGACCGGACGACATCGCGCTCGGGCGGGACGGTGCGCTCTATGTCTCGACCGGCAACGCTGTCTTGCGCTGCACCGGGGACGATTTCGACAAGCGCGCCGTGTTCGCGACCCTTGACGGTCCCGTCGGCGGACTCGCCTCCACGCCGGATGGCAGGTTACTCGCTTGCGTGTCCGGCGTCGGGTTGGTGGCGCTTTCGCCAGTCGGCAAGATCGTTGCGACGCTGGAGAGCGTCGGCGGTGAAAAGGTTGCCTGTCCCTTGTCGGTGACGGTCGCCCCGGACGGGGCGATCTACCTGACCGACGGCTCGCGCAACAACCGGCCCGATCTCTGGCTCACCGACCTGATGCAAAACCGGGCCCCGTCCGGCAGACTGATCGTTTGTGATGCCTCGCTCGGTGGGGCGAGCGTGCGCGCCGATGATCTCGCGTGGCCGCTTGGGGTTCTCGTTTCCAGTGATGGCAATGAGGTGTGGGTCGCCGAGTCCTGGGCTCATCGCCTGACCGCCTTTTCGCGGGCGGGCGGCGACAAGCGCGTGATCGTCAAGAACTATACCGGGTACCCGGCGCGTCTCGGCCGGGGGGCGGATGGTGAGGCCTGGATGGCCTTCCTCGCACTTCGCACGCAGCTGACCGAGTTCGTCCTACGCGAACGGGCGTTCTGCGAAGAAATGATGCGGACAGTACCATCTGAGCTTTGGATCGGTCCCGCACTGGATGGTCGCCTCAATCCGCGCGAACCGACCCAGATCGGCCGCATCAAGAAGCTTGGCATCCAGAAGCCGTGGGCACCGCCGCGATCGTACGGCCTCGTTGCGCGGCTGGATGCCAATGGCATGGCCACGGAGACATTGCATAGCCGAGTCGATGGTCGGGTCCATGGCATAACCGCCGTCCGCCCGATTGGCTCTCGCGTGCTGGCGGTGTCCAAGGGACGCGATTGCCTGGTTGAACTGCCGCGTGGTCGCGGCGCGCAGGAAGGATGAGCGTCATGCCGGCGGAACAACAGGCGGGTACCCCGCTGCTGCAAGTCGTCAATGGCAGTAAGGTCTATGGCGGCCTGCATGCGATCGACGGTGTCAACTTCGATCTGCGGCCGGGCGAAATCCACGCCCTGCTGGGAGAGAATGGCGCGGGGAAGTCGACGCTCTGCAAGGCGATTGCAGGCGCAATCGTCCTGACCTCGGGCGACTACTTGATCGGCGGACGCAAGGTCTCGTTTGCCTCACCAAAAGAGGCGCTCGAAGGCGGTGTGGCGATGGTCTACCAAGAGTCCAGTCTGGTGCCGTCGATGACTGTTGCACAGAATCTCGAACTCGGCATGGAGAAGTGGATTACCGTTTATAGCAAGATCAATATTGCGGCGACGCAGTCGCTGCAATCGATGAACTTCAATGTCGATCCGCTGGTGCTGGTCGAGAATCTCGGAACGGCCAAACGGCAGATGGTCGAGATCGTACGTGCCGTGCGCCACAACGCCCAGGTCTTCATCTTCGATGAACCGACCGCGTCGCTTACGCCCGAAGAGACGCAGCATCTGTTTCATCTTCTCAATACCCTGAAAGAGAAGGGTGCCGGGATCATCTTCATCTCGCACGCGTTGGAAGAGGCACTTAACATCGCCGATCGCATCACCGTGCTCCGCGATGGCAAGCTCGTCGCCACGGTGCCCGCCAAGGACGTCACTCGTGACTCCCTCGTGCGGATGATGGTTGGCCGCGAGGAAACGGCAGCGCAGTACGCAACCCATGGCGCCGATCCGGATGCGCCAAAGCCCGATGCGCGGCGTGGCGAGAAGGTGCTTTCGGTCGAGAACGTGACGATGGGCAGCATCGTGAAAAACATGTCCTTCTCCGTGTTCAACGGGGAAGTCGTCGGCATTTTCGGACTGGTCGGGGCAGGGCGGTCCGAGATCGCACAGATCGTCAGCGGCGCACGCAAGCGCAATTTCCTGCGCGGCGGGATGATCTATCTGCGGGACAAGCCGATTCGCTACCGGGTGCCGCGGCAGGCGGTGCGAGACGGAATCGCCTATATTACTGAGGATCGGAAGGTCGACGGTTTCTTCGAAACGATGACGGTCGATCAGAATATCTATCTCGGCTACCTGTCGTCACCGCGCATCAGGCGATTCTTCTACTCCGCGCGCGAGATGAAGCGCATTGCCGATCGATGGATCTCGGCGCTCTCCATCTCGGCGCTGAAGCGAACCCTGAAGATTGTGGAATATTCCGGCGGCAATCAGCAGAAGGTCGTGGTGGCGAAGTCTCTGGCGCAGGAACCGACAGTGGTCATCTTCGACGAGCCGACGCGAGGCGTCGACGTCAGCGCCATTCCGCAGATCCACCAGGCAATTCGCAGGCTGGCGGGCGAGAACAAGGCGGTCGTCGTGATCTCTTCCTATTTGCCGGAGATCCTGGCGATCTCGGATCGGATACTGGTCGCGCGCGGCGGGCGTATCGTCGAGGAAATGACGCGGGCCGATGCGACCGAAGACAAGATCATGTACGCGGCCATTCATTGACAAGGAGGGCCTTTCATGAGTGCCTATCAGCGGACTCCCCATTGGAGCGACGCGACGCGCGACGCCAATGACGACGATCCGGATGGCGGTCGGCTGATGAGCGAGCGGATCGCAAGCGAGATCCGTAGTGCGGTGTTGAGCGGGGAGATGCGGCCGGGCACCCGGATCCGGCAGGAACTTCTCGCGGCGCATTTCGGAGCGAGCCGCATTCCCGTGCGCGAGGCGCTGAAGCAACTCGAGAACGAGGGGCTGGTCGTGATGGCGCCGAACCGTGGCGCCTGGATTGCCGACGTCAATTCAGAGGAGTCGATCGAGATCTACAAGATCCGCGAGGCTGTCGAGCCGCTTGCCATCGGCGAAAGCGTACCAAACCTGACCGACGAGGACATCGAGGCGCTTGACCGCATCGTGCGCGAACTCGAGCAGGTCACGACGCTCGAGGAATACATCCAGCTCGATCGGGAGTTTCACCTGCGCACCTATTCGCGCGCGCGGATGCCGCAGCTGCTGGCGATGGTCGAGCGCTTCTGGAACAGCACGCAGCATTTCCGGCGGCAATTCGTCAGCGAAACCTATGCCAAGGACGGGTTTCCGTTCTCCGATCCCCAGCACGTCCTGATCATGGATGCGATCCGGGCGCGCGACGTCGACGCCGCGCAGGTGCTGGTGCGCCTCCACATCCGGCGCACCCGCGTTGTCATTCAGGCGAAGGAGAGCGGGATGGCTCAAGCGCCCCTTGCGAACCGCGCCGTGTCGCCGAACGTGCGTCTCGGCTCGGTCTACCGAGGAAAGAGGTCCAATGACTAGCTTCCGGAGCACCGAACCAGTCCGCGACAGGATGATGATGGCGGCCGGCTGCCGGAACGGGACGGCCAGGCGCGGCAGCCGGCGCCGTCGCGATCGCACCGGCAACGGGCGGCGAGAATGATTGCCGATTCCGATTCCGCCTCGCGCGCCCGCGCCTATGAGGAAGCCGCAGGCCGGCTGCGGGCACAGCTCGGGGCTATGCCTGTCGTTCCTCCCAATCACATGAGGCTGACGGCGCTCGATCTGTTTCGTGCCGCGCCGCGCGAGGCGCCGGCACTATTCTATTTCGATGCGACTCAAGACTATGGCGATATTGACCGGTACAGCGACCGGCTCGCCGGCGCGTTTGCGCGCAAGGGAGTTGGGCGGGGTGACCGGGTTGCCGTCATTCTTCAGAATGTGCCGCAATTCGTCATCGCCAGCGTGGCGGCCTGGAAGGTCGGGGCCATCGTCGTCAGCCTCAACCCGATGTACCGGACGCTGGAGCTTCAGAAGCTGTTCAAGGACTGCGAACCCAAGGCGGTCATTTGTCACGATGATCAATGGGACAATGTCGTCCCGGCGGCCAGCTTGGTCGATCCCGAACTGCTGCTCTGGACCGCCGCCCGTGAATTCCAGACGCGAAACGATGGCCGCGTGCTGCCCAAGGCGGGCCAGGCGCCGCAGGCTCATGCGCTGCACACGATCCTTGCCGGGGATGCTCCGGCCCCTCCGCCGCCGGTTCTGGCCTCCGACGACATTGGTCTGCTGCTCTACACGTCGGGAACCACGGGCGTTCCCAAGGGCGCGATGCTCACGCATCGCAATCTGGTGGCGACGGCGCTGATCTGCCGTGATCATTTCGAGCTGAACGGCGCGTCGCGGATCTTCGGCGTCGCGCCCCTGTTCCATATCACCGGCTTCGAGATCCAGATGGTTGCGGCCTTCGCCGCACATGCCGCGATGGTGCTGACCTATCGTTTTCAGCCGCGGGTGGCGCTCGATGCCTTCCTTGAATGGCGGCCGACATTCATTGTCGGGGCCATCACCGCGTTCATCGCGCTGATGAACCAGGCGGAGGCGACCAGCCGCCATTTCGAGAGCTTTGTGCATCTTTATTCCGGCGGCGCGCCGATTGCTCCCTCGGTCATTGATGCGTTCGCGAAGCGGTTTGGACGGGCGATCCGCAGTTCCTATGGAATGACCGAACTGACGTCAGCAAGCCATCTTGCGCCCAACGAAGGTCGAATTCCCGTCGATCCCGAGTCAGGTGCGCTGTCGATCGGTAGGCCGACGCCGGGCGTCGACGCGATTGTCGTTGACGACGAGCGCCGCCCACTCGGGCCGGGCGAGCATGGTGAGGTGGTTGTGCGCGGTCCGGGCGTGATGGCTGGCTACTGGAGAAAGCCCGCGGAAACCGACGAGGTGCTGACCAATGGCTGGTTGCACAGCGGCGACGTCGGCTTTTTTGACGAGAGCGGCTGGTTCTACCTCGTGGATCGCAAGAAGGACATGATCTCCGCTTCCGGCTTCAAGGTCTGGCCGCGCGAGGTGGAAGACGTGATCTACGGCTTTCCGGGCGTCCGTGAGGCGGCCGTCGTCGGCGCCGCCGATCCCTATCGCGGCGAGACGGTGGTGGCGTTCATCTCCGCTCAACCCGGCGCCGTCATCGATATCGCCGCGCTCTCGCGCTTTTGCCGCGAGCGATTGGCGGCATACAAATGCCCCGTCGAGATTCGCGTGCTGGACGATCTGCCCAAGACGGAGTCCGGAAAGATCACCCGAAACACGCTCAGGGACGGACTGCGCGGCCAGTAAGGAGAATCCCAGATGGATATCACGCAAAGCGAACGGAGCAGGGAACTGGCCGAGCGTATCCAGCGCTTCATGACGGAGCACATCTACCCGAACGAGCGCCGATACTATCAGGAGGCGGAGCGGCTCGGGCCCTGGGCCGTGCATCCGATTGTCGAGGAGTTGAAGCCGCTCGCACGACAAGCCGGCTTGTGGAACCTGTTTCTGCCCGCTCACGAGGATGGGCTGACGAATCTCGAATATGCACCGCTGTGCGAGATCATGGGACGTTCGCATCTCGCGCCCGAGGTGTTCAATTGCAGTGCGCCGGACACCGGCAATATGGAGACGATCCTGCGCTATGGTACGGAGGCGCAGAAGGAGCGCTGGCTGAAGCCGTTGCTTGCGGGCGAGATCCGTTCCTCGTTTGCGATGACCGAGCCCGATGTAGCCTCCTCCGACGCGACCAATGTCGCCAGCTTGATCGTGCGAGACGGCGACCACTACGTAATCAACGGCCGCAAGTGGTATACGACCGGTGCCACCGATCCGCGATGCAAGATTATCATCTTCATGGGGCAGACTGATCCTGACAATCCGGATCGCCATAAGCGTCAGTCGATGATCCTGGTACCGAAGGATACGCCTGGGGTGCATGTCGTCCGCTCGCTGCCGGTTTTCGGGTTCTATGGCGTGCCTGATCGCGCATCCGAAGTGACCTTCGCCAATGTGCGCGTACCGGCCGACAACATGCTGCTGGGCGAGGGACGCGGGTTCGAGATCGCGCAGGGACGGCTTGGACCCGGGCGCATCCATCATTGCATGCGGTTGATCGGCCTCTCCGAACGCGTGCTTGAGCGAATGTGCCGGCGAGCGTTGAAACGCGTCGCGTTCGGCAAGCCTCTCTCCGAGCAAGCGGTGACGCTCGAACGGCTCGCCGAAGCGCGCATGAAGATCGAGCAGGCGCGGCTACTGACTCTCAAGGCGGCCTATATGATGGACACGGTCGGCAACAAGGCCGCGCGGCAGGAAATCGCGATGATCAAGGTCGTCGCGCCAAACATGGCGCAGAAGATCGTTGACTGGGCGATACAGGTTTTCGGCGGAGGTGGAACCAATAACGACCATTTCCTCGCGGCAGCGTTCGCGACGACACGCTTGCTGCGACTAGCCGACGGCCCCGACGAGGTCCATCGCAACCAGATCGGCAAGCTCGAGTTGCGACGTTGGCTAATTTCCGATCCTGCACGGACCGGCGGCGGCGCCGATCCCTTGTCGCCCGACGAATCGGAGGCCTCGTCCGAGGGCGGGTTGTGGCCACGCCCGAACAGCTGACGTAGATGCCGCGACCAATGTCCGGCGCGCGTGCGATATTCGAAGCCACGAACTTCAGTATTTCGACGCGTCCATAAACACTGGGGCTTGTCTGAAGACAGAGCGCAGCTGCTGAACTTGTTGAAGGTCTTGTCTGCTTTCAGATAGGTTGTTTGTCTCTCGTGCTGAGCTAGGAGCGCTTTTCGAGCCGCGGCCGGGGCCCTTCGGTGATGCGGAACCGGGACAGCACGTCGGTGCGAATGGTGCCGCGGAGGATCTTGCCGATTCCGTTGCGCGGCAATTCGTCGAGAGCAATCAGCAGGCGCGGGCGCTTGTAGTCGGTCATGCTCGATACCACGCGATTGACGCGCTCCTCCCAGCCTGGTGCGGGATTCTCGATCGCGGCCAGAATGACCTCGCCCCAATAATCTGATGGAATGCCGACGACTGCGACCTCCGATGGCTGCAGCGCTGGCGCGAGCAACCGCTCGACCTCTTCCGGCGCCACCTTGTAGCCGCCGGACTTGATGACGTCGGCGCTACGGCCGGTGAGGTGCAGCCGCCCTCCGGCATCAATGTAGCCGAGATCGCCGGTTTCATGGAATTCATTCGGCGCGAGCGCGCTGAAGCCGTCGGCGGTGCGATACCCGGTCATCAGGTGTTGTGCATGAATCAGAACCTCGCCGTCGTTGCCCGCCGCGGCCGGCCGTCCTCGCCGCGGATGACGATCTCAACACCAGGAGCGGGCCAGCCGACGCAGGCATCGTCGCCTCCGGATGCATACCAGGCCTCGGTCTCTTCGGCATCGAGCACCGTGATCGGATTGAACACCTCGCTCTTGCCGTAGGTGACCCGCACCACGGGGCCGAACATCTCCCTGACGCGCGCGTAGAGCGTGGGCTTCAGCACCGCCGTGCCGCAGAAGATCGTGCGCAGTGACGAGAACTGGCGCGTGCCCGCGGCAGCCACGATCTTTGCCAGCACGGTCGGCGGCGCAAACATGGCATCGCATGTGCCGCGCGCGAGGATATCAAGCACGCGCGGTGGGTCGACGCCGTCGAGCAGGGTCACGGCCGCACCTGACGAAAGATAGGCATGCGTCATCAAAGAAGAGCCGTGGGAGAATGGCGTCATCAGCAGGACATTGCTGCCGGCAGTCGGGCGGAACGGCAGGTTTGCGCGCAGCAATATGTTGGCCGTCCAGCGGCCAATCTGGCTGTGAACCGCACCTTTCGGGCGTCCGGTAGTGCCGGAGGTGAAGACGATACGCGCCGGCGCGCCGCCGTCGACCCGCGGAAAGCCGGCCGGATCCAACACGGTCTGCTCGACGCTTTCGACCTCCACGAGGTCAGGACCGCCGGCAGGGGTTTCGGTCGCGAAGGCCGCGCTGGTGACTAACAGGCGAACGTTGGCTACCGCGAGGCAGTAAGCGCGTTCGTCGCTGCTCAGCGCAGGGTTGATCGGTACTTCGACCGCGCCCGCCAGCATGACGCCGAACGTGGCCGCAACAGCGTCGGCGCTGTTGCGGAACAAAGTCGCCACGGCATCTGTCGGACCGATCCCGGCCTGCATCAAGGCATCCGCAATGCCGGCAGCTTTGGCGAACAATTCCGCATAGGACTTCGTGCCGGCGGCGTCGACCACGGCCGGCCTGTCGCCGTAGCGGAGCGCGAGTGCGGAGAATTCGCCGGCCCAATGGATTGATCTCGATGACATGCTCGAACACTCCGTTGAGACGATTCGCCTGCTAGCCCGCGCCATAGACCAGATTGGGCAGCCACAGCGAAAGCTGCGGGACATAAGTGATGATCGCAAGGCACAGTAGCAGCAGGATCAGGAACGGCAGGACGCCGCGCACCACTTCGGTGACCGGCGCCGTCGAAATCGTTGCAAGCACGTAAAGGTTCAATCCGACGGGGGGATGAACCAGCGCGATCTCCATGTTGTGGGTGAACACGATCGCGAAATGGACGGGATCGATTCCGAGCGGTTTCAGCGCGGGCGCAAGGATCGGCATCACCACCAGCAGCGTGGCGGCGACCTCGAGAAAGCATCCGAGCAGGAGCAGCAGCACGTTGATCGCGAGCAAGAATTGCCACGGCTGAAGCTGGTGGTCGAGTGTGAACTTTACAAGTGAAGCCGGGATGCCCGAATCCGTCATCCAATGGCCGAATGCCAAGGCGGTCGCGACGATGATCATGATCGTCGCGGCGCTCTTGATCGCCTCGGCGATCACCTCGATCGTCTGGCGGACCTGAAAGCCGCGATAGAAGAACAGGCTGACGAGAAGCGCCACCGTTGCCGAGACCGCGGCTGCTTCGGTGACGGTCGTCAGGCCGCCGTAGATTCCGACCATCACGATAAAGGGTACACAAAGTGCGGGCAGAGCATTGAGGCTCATCCGCAACAGTGCGGTCCGCGGCACGGCCGGCTCGCGCGGCAACTCGGAGTTGTGCGAGTAGTAGAATACCCAGCCGAAGAACATCGCTGCCTGCAGCAGCCCGGGCAGAATACCGGCCAGGAACAACCTTGGCACCGATTGCTCCGCGATCAGTCCGTAGAGGATCAGCGACAGGCTGGGCGGAATAACGATGCCGATCGTGCCGGAGGCGCCGACCACGCCGAGCGCGAAATGACGGGGATAGCCGCGTTCGATCATCGCCGGCACCAGAATGGTGCCCATGGCGAGCGCAGTCGCAACTGAAGAGCCGCAGATCGCCGCGAACAGGGTGCAGGCGACGACCGTGACGAGACCAAGCGAACCTCGCAATCGTCCAAACCACGCGATCGCGACGTCGACCAGCGCCTTGGCGACACCGCCGCGCCGCATGAAGGCGGCGGCCATCACGAACAGTGGTAAGGCCATTAGCGTACTGGAATTCATTTCATCGGCGATCTTCTGCGCGATCGCTACCAGAGGCTGGTCGCTGAAGCCGAACAGGACTGCCGCGCAGAGGCCCAACACCAGAAAGATCGGCGTCCCAGCGCAGAGCAGCCCGAAGAACATCAGCAGGAAAAGCATCGTCCACATCGCGTCGGTCTCGTTGGTTGCTCGACCTGAAGCGTCCCGATGCGGGACCACGACGGTCAGTTTGCCGATGGCAGATTTCGGTCATCAAGACGGCTGACGTCGTCGACGCTCAGTGATCGTGAACGGCGATGACCATGGTGGCGGGATCGAAGCGGAAGACGAGCAAATAAAGCTTGATGACGTAGCGCAACAGCATCAGCACGGCGCCGATCAGGATGGCCGAGTAGTAGATCCACATCGGGAATTCGAGGCCCGTGATGCTGCGCTCGTCGAGACTGCGGGCGACGTCGGCAACTTGGAAGCCGCAATAGGCGAGGCCGCTACAAAACAAGATCGCGACACAGCAGTTGAATGCCTCGACCCATCTTTGCCCCTGCGGCGGCAACAGTCGCAGGACGACGTCGGGCCTGACATGTCCGTCGGTCCGGACCAACTGGCTGGACGCCAGAAACACCGCCCAAACCGTCAGATAGACCACTACCTCCTCGCCATTGATGAAAGCGAAGTTCTTGTTCACGTAGCGGCCGATGACCTGAGCGGTCCCGACCGTCAGCGCGGCGGCACCAAGAACTCCTATCAACAGGAGTTCAAGCCTGTTCCAGAGCTTCATCATGGGAGGCAATCAATGGCCGATGGTCGTTACATCCGCCTGCACCTGCTGCAGCAAGGCGGGCGAAATCCGCAACTCCTTCGCGATGCCGTCCTGCAAAGGCAGCATCTTGGCGCGGACCTCAGCGAGCGCGCTCTCGGACGGCGAAACGAACACGATGCCGTTCTTCTCCAGAGTTTGGCGTGCCTCGGTCTGAGCCTCTTCCATGCTCTTGCGGTAGGCCTGGATGTTCTCCTGCCAGAGGTCGATGACCAGCTTCTGGAGATCCGGCGGCAGCTTCTTGTAGAAGCTCTCGCTGATCATCGGCACGTAGAACCCGACGAATTCGCGATCCGCAAAGCCATACTTCACGCCGGATTCCCAGAGCTTTGCGCTGGCAAGGCTTTCATCGGTCGAGCTCAGCCCGTCGAACGAGCCTTGCGACAGCGCCAGGGGAACGTCCGGCCATGCCGTTACGTTTGGTGACGCGCCGAAGAATTTGGCGCGCGCCGACTGTCCCGCTCCGCCGGAGTTGCGGATCTTCATGCCGGCCTGATCGGCAAAGTCGCGGATCGGCTTGTTGGTGCTGTAGGTGTTTTGATATCCGAGCTGCAGCCAGCGGCCGAGCAATTTGACATTGAGCTTGCTCTCGAGTTCCTTGTTGATGATCTCGCCGATCTTGCCGTCGGCAGCAGCGTAGACCACCGGATAGGGCTGTCCGAAGAATGCCGGCAGTTGGAAGACGTCTGCATCGGGGACGAAGCCGGTCAGCACCCAGGTGCCGGGGATCGCCATTTCGACGGCACCCTGACGCAGCGCCTTCACCACGTCGCGGTCGCGAAACAACTGGCCGCTGTGGAACAGCTCGGTCGTAATGCGCCCGCCGGATTTTTCCTGCAGCTTCTTCAGGTAGTCGGCGGCAGACAATGTCCGTCCGTGTGTCGCCGACGTGTCCACCGAAGCCCGCAGCTTGAACAGAGGTTCACCTGCTAGCGCTCCCTGGCTCAACTGAATCGCAAGCACGGCAAGCACGGCCGTCACGGCGCCTCGCATCATCGAGTTTCTCCCCTTTGCCGTCGTCTTCTGTCCGCGACGGGCCACGCAAGCTACCGGGCAGGCCAGGTCGATTCAAGTGGAACGTTTCATCGGTTCGAATGATAGGTAGAAGGGAGTCGTTTGGACTTCTGGCATATTGCCGATTTTTTGGTATAAACATCCATTATTGTTGATGTTTTTGGTGCGTTTGGAGCGGCGGTCCGCTTTTAGCATAGCTGATCCGCCCTATTTTTGATGAAACGTTTCATTGACAGCCCGGGCTCGGCGCGCCTAACGTCCCGACGCCGAGCGAACACGCGCGGCCCTGGAGCGGGACGCTTCGGGTTTCCACGCAACAAGTGGACGGCGCATGAGCCGCAACAAATTACGGGGGGAGTGATGAGCACTACGCGGAGAGATCTGCTGTTGTCCGGCATCGCCGTCGGCGCTGCGCTTGCCAGCTCCAATGTTTCGGTGATGGCGGCGGGTCAGGAATTGACCCTCGGCGTCGTCGGCGTTCTGTCGGGTCCCGCTGCGCAATGGGGCCTCGCGCTGCGCGGCGCGGTCGAACTCGTCGCCGCGGAGGCCAACCGGGATGGCTTGATCAAGGTCGACGGGGCGCCATGCAAGGTCAACGTCGTTGCCATCGACAGCAAGTACACGGCCGAAGGCGCTGCGGCCGCGGCCAACACGCTGGCGGGACAGGGCGTCAAGTTCATCATCGGCCCGATCGGCTCGCCCGAACTCACGGGCGTGAAGCCGATAGCCAAGCGCAATTCGATGCTGGTGATGGGCAACGGCTACGCCAAGGATGCGCTATCGCCGCAGTTGCCGCTGATCTTTCACATGGGGCCGGGTCCTTCGGGCTGGGCCGAACCGATCATCAAGATCGCCAAGCAGAAGTTCGGCCTGAAGAGCGTGGTGCTGGTCGCGCCGAACGACCAGGGCGGCACGGATATCGCGAGCGTCGATGCCGACGCCTACAAGAGAACCGGCATCACCGCCACAGAGGAATACTATCAGCGCGGCACCACCAATTTCGCGCCGATCGTGACCCGGATCATGAATGCGAAGCCTGACGCCGTCGATCTCGCTTCGTCGCCCCCTGGCGACGCCGGCATCATCGTGAAGCAACTGCGCCAGGCCGGCTTCGAGGGACCGATCGGACGCCTCGGTGGTCCAGGATACAGCGAAATCTCCCGTGTCGCCGGTGGCGATGAGGTGCTCAAGGACTTCTATTGGTACGAGCCGGTCCTCATCGACGAGAAGGTGCAACTGATTGCCGACGAGTACAAGAAACTGCTCGGCGCCGAACGGCCGGAAAACAATCTGTTCTTCCAGTGGGTCTCCGCCGCCCGCATGGTAACCAAGGCGATCGCCAAGGCCGGCACCATCTCGGACACGGCCAAGGTTGCCGAGGCCCTGCGATCCCTGCCGGTCGAGGATCCCAACATCGGTCCCGGTCATTGGATAGGGCAGGATTTCTTCGGCATTAACCAGGAACTGTCCTTCCCGTTTGGCGTCGGACTTGTGGAGAAAGGCAAGCTGCAACCGACCATCAGGGTCGAAGCGGCCGGCGGCAAGTAGCGGATAGTCCGTGCAAGGCTTTGTCGCCACCAGCCTCATCGGCATCAGCCTAGGTGCGCAGTACGCGCTGCTCGCCCTCGGCTTCACCTTGATCTTCGGCATTTTGGGAGTCGTCAATTTCGCGCACGGCGGCTTCTATGTTCTGGGGGGATATCTCGCCTATTCCGCAGTGACCTATCTCGGCATGCCTTACGCGCTGGCGGTGCTCTGCGCGGCGCTGGGCACCACGGTGCTCGGATTCCTTTTCCAACGCTTCATGCTGGATCGCGTGATCGACGATCATCTGGCGACGCTGATGCTGACGCTCGGCCTCTATTTGATGGTGTCGAGCGGAATATTAGTGGTGTTCGGACCACAATCGCCGGCCTTCTCCTTTCCATTGACCGGTGTCATTCACGGCCACGGCTTCTTTGTGCCGATCGAGAATCTCGTGGTGCTAGGCGTCTGCATCATCGGGATCCTGTCGATGTACGGCCTGATCTATTACACCGATTTCGGCCGCGCGTTGCGTGCGCTGGCCGATGACCGCGCGGTCGCGACGGCGCAGGGACTGCGTCCCGCGATTCTATTCCCGGCTGCCTTCGCCCTGGCGACCGGACTCGCCGGCCTCACCGGCGCGCTGGTCACACCGACCCTGTCGCTCGCGCCGCATATCGGCGATCCCGTGCTGGCGACGTCGTTCCTGATCGTCATTCTCGGCGGTCTCGGGAGCATCGGTGGTGCGACGGTCGCCGCTTTCATCGTCGGTATGGCGGAGGCGTTCTCGGCGGTCTATCTCGGCGGCTCAAAGGGTGCGCTCGCGCTCTTCGTGCTCGTCCTGGTCATGCTGGTGGTCAAGCCGTCGGGTTTGTTCGGTCAGCGCGTTCGGGGAGCCTGAGCAGATGACAGCCCGCTCCCCATCAATGCGCGGTGACCTGGCCGAAGCGGCAAGTGTCTTGGCCATCGCGGCCGCTTTCATCGTCCCCTGGCTCAGCCAGAATCCGATGATCTATTCGCTGGCCAACCAGATGCTGATCGCGATTACGGCTGCCTTCAGCGTCTACATCATGCTGCGCATGAACCTGATGACTTTCGCAGTGCCGACCTTCATGGCTATCGGAGGTTATACCGTCGCGATCTTGGGGCTTCGTCACGGCGTGACCGACGTGCTGCTCCTAGGGCTTGCGAGCTTCGTGGTGCCGGCGCTGTTTGCGCTGCCGCTCGGCGCGCTGGTGCTCCGTCTGACCGGCGTCTATTTCGTGCTGGTCACGTTCGTCCTCACCGAGATTACGCAGCTTCTGCTGTTCGAAACGCCCGGATTGACCGGCGGATCAAATGGACTGGTCGGCATGCCGGCCGTGACGCTATTCGGGCTGGAACTCGCCGACAACCGCGCGGTGCTTCAGGTCACCATCGGCCTCGCGCTCGCCGGCGCCATCGTGACCGCTGCGGTGACCCGCGCGCTGCGCCAGCACTTTGCGGCGATTGAGGAGAACGAGCTGCTTGCTCAGAGTCTCGGCCTCGTGGTCTGGCACTACAAGGCGTTCGGCTTCGCCATCGCGGCGGGAGTATCGGGGCTGGCCGGCTTCGCTCTCGTCAACATGCTGCTCACCGCCCATCCGACCTCGTTCAGCGCGCTGTCGTCGGTCAATTACATTGCGTATGCGATCATCGGCGGAAAGAGCAGCATGCTTGGCCCGGTTGTCGGTGGCGCCCTGCTGATCTGGGCGGGAGACCTCTTCGCCCTGCGCGGGGAGTATTCCCAGTTCCTGTTCGGCTTCCTGATCGTGGTGGTGGTGCTGGTCGCACGCGAAGGCATCGTCGGGACGATTCATCGCCTCGGCGTCCGCGTGTTCTCGCCGCCCTCGCGGTCTTCCACCGTCGCCTCATCGCCGACAGTGAGCGTGCCTAATGCGATGGAGCCGCTGCAATGACGGTTGAACACACCGGACGGACCGACGGCGGCGCGCTGCTCGAAGTCGCTGCCATCTCCAAGCGCTTCGGCGGGCTGCATGTCTTCGACAAGGTCAGCTTCGCCATCCCGCCAGGCGACGTCCTCGGCGTCATCGGACCGAACGGCGCCGGCAAGACCACGCTCATCAACGTCATTTGCGGCATGCTGTCGCCGACCACCGGCGAGGTGCGGCTCGACGGCAAGGAGATGACCGGCAAGCCGCTCCATGCCGTCAGTCGCATGGGTATCATCCGCAGCTTCCAGCAGACCAACACCTTCCGCACGGCGTCGGTCCGGGAGAACATTTCGCGGGCGCTTCGCTTCAGCGGCAGCGGGCCCGGATGGAAGAGTGTCGCGCCGCTGATCGACGAGTTCGAGCTCGAACCGCAGCTCGACGAGCAGAGCGATAAGCTGCCGTACGGGCTGCAGAAGATGCTGGGCCTCATTCTGGCTTGCGCCGCCCGGCCGAAAGTCCTGCTGCTCGACGAGCCGGCGGCAGGTCTCGAGCGGCGGGAGCGCCTGCGGGTCGACGCCTTCGTGCGGCACGTGAGGACGGAGCTCGGTTGCGGGGTCCTGATCGTCGAGCACGACATGGATCTCGTGCGCCGCCTCTGTCCAAGAATCCTGGTGCTCGATTCCGGCCGTGTCCTGGCCGAGGGCGCTCCGGCCGATGTCCTGGCGCGCAAGGATGTCATCGACGCCTATCTCGGGACAGTGGACGAGGAGGCGGCATAATGCTGGCGGTAAGAGACCTTGAAGTCCGCTATGGCGGCATAACGGCAATCAGCGGCGTCTCGATCGACGTCGCCGCGGGTGAGACGGTGCTGCTAATCGGCGCCAACGGCGCAGGCAAGTCGAGCTTGATCAACGCCATCATCGGTCTGGTCAAGATCTCGCACGGTAGCGTGCGTTTCGCGGGCCGTGATCTCAGCGCTGTATCCTGTGACGGGCGCGCGCGGGCCGGAATGGGTTATTCGCCTGAAGGCCGCCGCGTATTCGCGACCATGTCGGTCGCCGACAATGTCCTGAGCGGCGCCTGCTGGCACGGCGGAGCTGCGCAGCGCGAAGCCTGGGCCTGGCTCTGCGGCATCTTTCCGATCCTGAAGCAGCGCGCCAGCCAGCCGGCCGGACAACTGTCGGGGGGGCAGCAGCAGATCGTCGCGCTGGCGCGCGCCATGAGTTCGTTTCCCAAGCTGCTGCTGCTGGATGAGCCCTTTCTCGGCCTCGCGCCGGTGTGGATTGCGCAGATCAGCGAGGCGATCCGCCATATGAAGCAGCGCGGTACGACCATTCTCATGACCGAGCAGATGGCCCGCCCGGCGCTCAAGCTTGCCACACGCGGCTACGTGATGCGTGGCGGTGAAGTCAGGCGGAGCGGCACCGTCGCTGAAATTCGCGATGTCGCGCTTGCCGAGGAGTATTTGTGATGTCCGCTGCGTTGAACGCTACCGCGCTGCTCGGGACCTTCGTTGCAACGACGTCGGCGAATGAACTGTCACCGGATGTCGCCTCGAAGGCAGCCATTTGCCTGCTCGACTCGCTGGGGCTTGCGCTTGCGGCGCGGCACGAGCCGACAGCCGCGGCCGCGCGCGCCATCGCCGCGGAGGCGCCGCGCGGACCGCGCACCGCGCGCATCTGGGCGAGCGGCAAACATGCCGCGCTGTCCGAGGCGGTTCTCGCCAACGGCATTGCCGTTCACGCCCACTTCCAGGACGACACGGATCACGATTCCTGGACGCATCCGGGATCTCTGATTGCGCCGGTCGCTGTATCGCTTGGCGAAACGCTGGATGCGCCGCTGCACACCGTATTGACCGCTCTCACGGTCGGTTATTCCGCGCTCAAATGGCTAGGTGCGGGTGAAATTGTTGCCCGCGGCCTGATCGGCAGGGGCGTGCGGACCAGCCCAACCTTCGGCACGATCGGCGCAGCAGCCGCGGCTGCGGCCGCGCTCGGGCTCGATCCACCGAAGGCCACCAGCGCTGTCGCGATCGCCGCCTGTACGACCGGCGGCACGCTGGAGCCGGTGCGCTGTGGTTCCGACGAATGGCGCGTGCAGAACGGGCGCGCCGCCCAGGGCGGGCTACTGGCTGCTGAATTCGCGGCGCACGGCGTCCAGGGCGCGCCGGAGGCGCTGGAAGGACCGAAGGGGCTGTTGCGCTCGCTTGCCGGCCTCGATCGCATGCCGGAGCAATGGCAGCGAGGCCCCGACGTCGCAGCCATGATCGGGATCATGGCAAAGCCGTTCGCGACCCTCGGCGACAACATGTCCGCGGTTCTGGCGGCACATGTGCTCCACCGCGACGGCATCGATCTGTCGCAGGTGAAGCGGATCACGGTGACGATCTGGGAACCTTATACGCAATATCCGGGAACGTCGTTCAAGGGACCATTCACGCGGACGGTGCAGACCCAGGCCAGCACTGCTTTCGCGGTCGCCGCGATGCTCCGCTACGGTCGCCTCGACTACCAAATGGGCGTCGAGCATCGCCAGGACGCGGCGATCATGACGCTCGTCGGCAAGACGACCGTCGAGCCGGACGCGATCGGTACCCATCTCGACGCGACCGTCGAACTGGAGATGGAAAATGGTGCGCGTCATCGCCGGACCGCGCGCGAGGCGCCCAGGGTTCTGGTGTTCCAGGACGAAGCCCGCGCTTCCGAGGTTTTCGACAGTCGCCTGGCCGGTGCCGGAATTCCGGCCGGCGAAGGCACCGGCCTTGCGGACGAGGTCTTCGCCTCGGCGCGCAGCGGCGGATCGATGCCTGTGCGCAGGCTGCTCGATCGCCTGACCCGATCTCAAAAGGATACGACCAAATGAAACTTGGACTTGTAGGCAAGACCGCGATCGTTACCGGCGGCAGCAAGGGCATCGGTCTCGAGACCGTGCGTCTGCTGGCTGAGGAAGGTGTCAAGGTTCTGGCCTGCGCGCGCCGCGAGGACGCGCTGGCCGAATGTCGCGCTGACGTCGAGCGGACCACCGGCGTTAAGGTCGAAACGCTGTCGCTTGATGTGACAGATCTGAAGCAGATCGGGCGGCTGCCGGCGATCGCTCGCGACCGCCTCGGCCGCGTCGACATCCTGGTCAACAATGCCGGCACCGGTACCTACAAGCCGTTCCTCGA
The DNA here is from genome assembly GCF_020329505.1 of Bradyrhizobium semiaridum. Classification (GTDB taxonomy): domain Bacteria; phylum Pseudomonadota; class Alphaproteobacteria; order Rhizobiales; family Xanthobacteraceae; genus Bradyrhizobium; species Bradyrhizobium semiaridum. Next base: position 105,030 of record NZ_JAGKJJ010000006.1, on the reverse strand, counting down.
AGTCACCGACGAGGAGCTGCAATACGGCATGGCGATCAATTTCTTCGCCCAGTTCCGTATCTGTCAGCGCATCATTCCGATCATGATCGAGCAGAACGGCGGCAGCATCGTCAACGTATCGGGCGAAACCGGGATCATGGTGACGATGCCGCCATTCCTGTCGTCCTGCACCGGTCCGGCCAAGTCGGCCGAGATCCGCTTCTCCAAGATTCTTGCAAACGAATTCGGGCCGCACAACATTCGCGTCAACTGCGTCGTGCCCGGTTTCGTCAACACGCCGGAGCGTTTTGCGAAATGGGAGCGCGAGCTCGCCAAGCGCGACCTGAGCGAGGCCGATGCTGAATCCGAACGCAAACGCTGGTCGGAGAACAATGCGATGCGCAACACGCGCTGGGGCACGCCGCAGGAACTCGCCAATCTGATCGTCTTTGCACTGTCCGACCGAGCGAGCTTCGTCAATGGCGCCGTTCTGGTTGCCGACAATGCGCAGGACAAGTCGTGAAGGCGGCGCCGCTCGATATGATGAATCGATTGATGACAACAGGAACGGCGGCGGCCCTCGCGGCAGCCGGGAGGATTTGATGGACGTCGACAAGCCGCTCGCTGGCATTACCGTGGTCGAACTTGGGCACAGCGTAGCCGCGCCCTATGCGGGGCTCATTCTGGCCGATCTCGGCGCCCGGGTAATCAAGGTCGAGAATCCCAAGAGCGGCGATTATGCGCGGGGCTGGGGACCGCCGTTCTGGAACGGAACGGCAAGCGTTTTCCATAGCCTCAATCGCGGCAAGGAGGGCATTACGGTCGATTTCGGCGCAGCGGAGGATTGCGAGCGGCTGAAGTCGCTGATCCTGAACGAGGCCGATGCCGTGATCCAGAATCTGCGGCCCGGCATTCTGGACAAGTTTGGTCTCACTGCGAAAGCGCTCAGCGCGGCGAAGCCATCGCTGATCTGGTGCGACATCGGCGCGTTCGGGTCCAAGGGACCGCTCGCCAGCAAGCCCGGCTACGATCCGCTCGCCCAGGCCAGCACCGGCATCATGAGCGTGACCGGCGAGGGCGGTCGGCCGCCGGTGCGCGTCGGCGTCTCGCTGGTCGACATGGGCTCCGGCATGTGGGCGGTGATCGGCATGCTTGCGGCCCTGGTGGCGCGCAACAATGGCGGTCAAGGTCGCAGCGTTGCGACCTCGCTCTACGAGACTGGGCTGGCCTGGATGACGGTGCCGCTGGCTGGCTATGCGGCGTCGGGCGAGGTGCGCAGGCCCTATGGTTCGGGCACGGCGGAAATTGCGCCATATCAAGCTTTCGAGGCATCCGACGGCTGGCTGATGATCGCCGCCGGCAACGACAATCTGTTCCGAAAGCTGTGCGTGGCGTTGAGCCTCGAGGCGCTTGCGCATGATCCTGACTTTGCGACCAACGCGGCAAGGGTCGTCAACCGCGAGCGACTGATCCCGCAGATCGCAGCGGCGGTGCGCCGCCATACGGCCGATGCGCTTGGCGGCATTCTCGACGCAGCCGGGGTTCCCAATGCACCGCTGCTGACCACCGATCAGGTTGCTCGGCATCCGCAAACCCGCGCCCTCGACATGATGGTGCGATGCACGGACGACGATATCGATCTTGTTGGCGTGCCGCTCGCGTTCGACGGCGCACGTCCACGCGCACGCACCGCAGCGCCGGCGCTCGGCCAGCACAACGCCATCCTTCGAACACCCGCAAGCAGAGGGACCACCAATGCGAACTGAATTCCAGACCATCAAGGTCGAGCGGCGCGAGGGCGATATCCTGCTGGTGACGTTGCACCGGCCGGAGGCGTCCAATGCCATGAACACCCAGATGGGCCTCGATCTGGTGGAACTGTTCGAGGGCTTCTCGACCGACATCGAGGGCCTGCGCGCGGTGATCTTGACCGGACATGGCGACAAGGCGTTTTGCGCCGGCGGCGATCTGAAGCAGCGCAACGGCATGACGGATGAGGCCTGGCAGGCACAGCATCTGGTCTTCGAGCGCATGCTGCGCGCCCTCCTGGGCTGTCCGATTCCCTTGATCGGCGCGATCAACGGCGCGGCCTATGGCGGCGGCTGCGAGATCGCGGCGGCACTCGACTTCGTCTACGCCTCGACCAATGCGCGCTTCGCGCTGACCGAAGTGACGCTCGGCATCATGCCGGGCGGCGGCGGCACGCAAAATCTGCCGCGCGCCGTCGGCGAGCGCCGCGCCAAGGAACTGATCCTGTCCGGCAAGCCGTTCTCGGCTGCCGAAGCCGAGCAGTGGGGACTTGTCAATCGGGTGCTGCCGCCAGGGGAGTTGCTGGAGGCGACCTTCGCCATCGCCCATCGCATCGCCGCCAACGGCCCGATCTCGGTGCGCCAGGCCAAGCAGGCGATCCATCGCGGCTTGCAGATGTCGCTCGCCGATGGCCTTGCCTTCGAGATCGAAGCTTACAACCGCCTGGTCCCGACGGCGGACCGGCGTGAAGGCGTGCTGGCATTCAACGAGCGCCGCAAACCCAACTTTCAGGGCAAATAGAGGGAGACGCGCAATGCGTGAGAAGGCTCATGTTCGCGAGGTCGGACCCCGGGACGGCATACAGATGGTCAAGACCATCTTGCCGACCGCGCGCAAGCTGGCCTGGTGCCGTGGCGCGGTGGCAGCCGGAATCCGCGAGATCGAGGTGACTTCATTCGTGCCGGCCAAGGTGATCCCGCAATTTGCCGATGCGGAGGAGGTGGCCCTGGGGGCGCTGGCGATGCCTGGCTTGCGGCCGTCGGTTCTGGTTCCGAATCTGAAGGGAGCCGAGCGAGCCTTCGCGCTCGGAGTGCCGATCGTCAACTACGTGCTGTCGGCCAGCGAGGCGCACAATCAGGCCAATGTTCGCCGCAGCACCGAAGAGTCGCTGCAGGACTTCGCGCGTATCGCCGCGGCTCGCGACCAGCGCCCCGGAGCACGAATAGGACTTGGTGCGGGCATAGCGACCGCGTTCGGCTGCACCATCTCGGGGGCGGTATCGGAAGCACGGGTGGTCGAAATCGCTGTGCGGCTCGCCGGCATGGGCGCCGACGAGATTATTGTTGCCGATACGGTCGGCTATGGCGATCCGGGCCAGGTCCGCCGCCTGATGGGCGCGGTGATCGCAGCCGTTCGTCCGCTGCCGGTCGCCTGCCATTTCCATGACACGCGCGGCCTCGGCCTTGCCAATGTGACGGCAGCACTGGATGCGGGCGTACGTGCATTCGATGCGTCCCTCGCTGGACTCGGCGGCTGTCCGTTCGCACCGGGCGCTACCGGCAACATCGACACCGAGGATACCGTCTTCCTGCTCGAGCAACTCGGTTTCGATACCGGCGCCGATGTCGAGCGGCTGGTTGCCTTGCGACGGGAGGTCGAGAGCTGGCTGCCCGGCGAGCGGTTCTCGGGCGCGATCGCCCGCGCCGGCCTGCCCAAAACGTTCCGCGTGTCGGCCAGCGCCGCCGCCTGAAAGGATATGACATGAACTATCACGACGCCGCCCAAACCGCCGACATGGAGGTCACCGTCGCGTTGGGCGAGGATTTCTCCGACCTGCGCAACACGGTGCGGCAGATCTGCAAGGGCTTTCCGGGCGAATACTGGCGCAAGCTCGACGACCAGAGTGCCTATCCGACCGAATTCGTCGCGGCGTTGACGGAAGCGGGATTTCTCGGCGCGCTCATTCCGGAGGAGTATGGCGGTTCGGGTCTGCCGCTGCGTGCAGCCGCGGTGATCCTGGAAGAGATCAATGCAAACGGCTGCAGCGCCAGCCCCGCGCATGCCCAGATGTACATCATGGGAACGTTGCTTCGTCACGGCAACGAAACCCAGAAGCGGACCTACCTGCCGGAGATCGCGGCGGGTCGGCTGCGGCTGCAGGCATTTGGCGTGACCGAGCCCAATACCGGCTCCGATACCACCCAGCTCAAGACCCGCGCCGAGCGTCAGGGGGACGTCTACGTCGTCAACGGCCAGAAGGTCTGGACGTCGCGGGCGCTGCACTCCGATCTGATGCTGCTGCTGGCACGCACCACGCCGCTTGACCAGGTGAAGGGCCGTACCGACGGGCTTTCGGTGTTCCTCGTCGACTTGCGCGAGGCCAAGGGCAATGGCGTCGAAATCCGCCCGATCAAGGCGATGGTCAACCACAACACGACCGAAGTGTTCATCGAGAACCTGAAAGTGCCGGCTGCCAACCTCATCGGTGAGGAGGGCAAGGGCTTTCGCTACATCCTCGACGGCATGAACGCCGAGCGGATCCTGGTCGCCTCTGAATGTGTTGGGGACGGGCGCTGGCTTCTCGGCAAGGGTGTCGCCTATGCCAATGAGCGGCGCGTCTTCGGGCGATCGATCGGCCAGAATCAGGGCATCCAGTTTCCACTGGCGCGTGCCTACGCCGAACTCGAAGCCGCCGACATGATGTGCCGCCGCGCAGCCGCGCTCTTCCAGGCCGGGCAGCCCTGCGGAACAGACGCCAACATCGCCAAGCTGCTGGCCTCGGAGGCGACCTGGAAGGCCGCCGACACGACGTTCCAGACCCATGGCGGCTTCGCCTTTGCGCAGGAATACGACGTCGAGCGCAAATGGCGTGAAGTCCGCCTTTACCAGACCGCCCCGATCTCGACCAACATGGTGCTGGCCTATGTGGCGCAGCACGTGCTCGGCCTTCCGCGTTCCTACTGAGGAGACACCCATGCTGGATATCACGCGTCAGACGGCGAATTTCGTCGCAGGCCTCAAGCTGTCCGATCTGTCCGGCCGCTGCCGCGAAGCAGCGCGGACCGGCATCATCGATTGCGTCGGCGTCATGATCGCCGGCGCCGCCGAGCAGCCGGTGCGGATCGTGTCGGCGATGGTGGCCGCGTCCACCCAGAACGACGGCGCGCCGGAAGTTCCGTCGGGCCGCAATCTCGCGGCGCCGGATGCCGCGCTCGTCAACGGGGTCGCGGCGCATGTACTCGACTATGACGACGTGGCGCTGGCCGGGCATCCGAGCACGGTGCTGGTACCGGCCATCCTGGCCGAAGGCTGGTCGCTCGATTCCAGCGGCGCCGACGCGCTCGCGGCCTATGCCTCGGGCTACGAAGTCTGGGCACAAGTCATTGCGCTCGAGCCCGGTCACCTCCATGAGCGCGGATTTCATCCGACGGCCGTGATGGGCGCGCTCGCCACCGCCGCAGCCTGCGCGCGGCTGCGCAAGCTCGACCCAACAAAGACCGCGCACGCCATCGCGATCGCCGCCTCACTCGCATCGGGACTCGTCGCCAATTTCGGGACCATGACCAAATCGCTGCATGCCGGCCGCACCGCGCAATCGGGCGTGCTCGCGGCACGTCTCGCTGATCAGGGCTTTACCGCTTCTCTCGACGTGCTCGAGCATCAAACCGGCTTCCTGCGTGCCCATTCACCATCGGGCACACCGAATATCGAGAGCGGCACGATCGACCTCGGTCGCAACTGGCGGCTCGCCGATCTCGGCATCAATGTGAAGCGCTATCCGACCTGTTATGCCACCCATCGCTCGATCGACGCGATGCTCGGCCTCGTGCGCGCGCACAAGCTCAAACCCGACGACGTGAAGGAAATCCGGGTCCACACCGGCGTCACCCAACGGCTGATGCTGCGCAATACCAATCCGCAGACCGGTCTCGAGGCCAAATTCAGCATGGAATTCGCGATGGCCGCCGCGCTGATCGCCGGCCGCGTCGGGCTGTCCGAGCTCACCGACGAATTCGTCTCGCGGCCCGACGTCGGTACCACCTTCGCCAAGGTTCGCTGCACGACGACCGACGAGATCATGCCGGGTGACCAGCCGTTCGCGCCGGCCGACCGCGTCAGCGTCGTGCTGGCGTCGGGCGAGGTGCTCGAGCACGAGCCGGTGGTTCATGCCAAGGGCAGCTGGCAGCGTCCGCTTTCGCGCGACGAACTGCAGGACAAGTTCATGGACTGCGCGACCAGGGTGTTCAAGAAAGGCCAGGCCGCAGCGCTGTTCGAACAGCTCTGGAACATCGAGGACCTCGTCTCGATCCGTTCGCTGCGCCTGACCAACGACCGGAGTGAGGCATGAGCGCGGCAATGCCTGGGAAGCGATCGATGCCGCGCATCTGGCACCAGTCGGTCAACGAGCTCGATCATCTCGAGGTCTACAAGCGCGCGCTCGAGGCCCATGCGGCGGAAATCCTTGGCGATGACGCCGAGGTCGTCGTTCACGGGCTTCCGTCCGGATCATACGCTGGCGCTTCGGCCACTGCGGTACTCGGCAATGCGTTTGCCTATCACCGCATTCTCAGTCGGGTGATCGACAATGCGATCACGGCCGAGCGACAGGGCTATGACGCTTTCGTCATCGGTTCGTTCAGCGAACCGTTCTTGCGCGAGATCCGTTCCGCTGTCGATATCCCCGTTTCGTCGCTGACCGAAAGCGGCCTCCTGGTCGGCTGCTCGCTCGGCAGCTATGTGGCATTGATCTCCAACGCGCCGGCGGTGCAATGGATGACCAAGGTGGCGGTCGACAAGCACAAGCTTGGCGCCCGTGTGCTGGAGGTCGCCGCAATGGATCCGCCGCTCGACGAGCCACAGCTGGCGCGTGCTTATGCCGACCCGGCTCCAGTCATCGCAAATTTCACGGCCGCGGCCGAGCGCCTGGTGGCGCGTGGCGCTGATGTCATCATTCCGGCGGAAGGCGTGCTGGCGGAACTCCTGGTTCGTCATAGCGTCCACCGCATCGCTGGCGCTCCCGTGATGGACGTGTTTGCCGTCACCTGGGCCTACGCGCTGATGCAGATCAGGCTCTGGTCGAAGGCACAACTTGGCGTGGGCCGGAGCTGGCACCACAGGCGCGACGATGCAGCGATCATTACGAGATTTTGGCGGGAGAATGCGCAATGAGCACTTTACCCTTAACGCAAGTCGCGGGCGTCTATCACCGCAGGCTGGGCGACGCGCTCGTCACCGGCCTCAGCGACGGTTACGTCGACATGGGATACACGATCTTTCGCAATATCCCCGAGCAGGAAACCAAGGCCATTTTGGCGCGTGAGCACCGCACCTCGCCGCCGCGCATCTCGGTCAACGCCTTTGCCGTGCGCATGGACAATCGGACTTATCTGATCGATTGCGGATCTGCGGATCTGATGGGACCGACCTGCGGCCGCCTGCCGGCAAATCTCGCTGCCGCTGGCATCGATCCGGCTTCGGTCGACGCGGTGCTGCTGACCCACGTCCACCCCGACCATTCCAACGGGCTGACCGATGCCACGACCGGAACGCGGCTGTTTCCCAACGCGGAAGTCATCGTCCATGAGAACGAGATCAATCACTGGTTCAACGACGAGGCGATGGCCAAGGCGGCCGAGCGGCCCCGGCGCCGCTATTTCGAGGCCGGCCGCACCCAGTTGAAACCCTATATGGCTGCCGATCGCGTCAAGACCTTCCGGAAGGGCGAGGTGCTGCCGGGCGTCACGGCCATCCCGATTCACGGCCATACCCCCGGCCACGCCGCCTATGTCGTATCGCGCGGAGGCGAATCAATGGTGGTTTGGGGTGACACGGTCCACGTGCCGGAGATCCAGGTTGCGCGGCCGGAAGTGACGATGGAATTCGACACCGACCCCGCGGCCGCCGCGGCCGCTCGTCAGATGATGTTCGACATGGTGGTCACGGACGACATGCTGATCGGCGGCATGCACCTGCATTTCCCGGGGTTCGGGCATATGCGGCGCGAGGCAGGCCGATACAGCCTGGTGGCGGAGCAGTGGGCGTTCGAAGTTTGAGCCGCAATGTCGTCGAGGCCGGCGCCATCTGATCGCCTCGGAACAAGGACGGGAGGCCAAGCCGTTTGGATCACGGTGGAGAAATGCACAAATCATTTGCCTTCGGCCGGCGGATAGCACCTGCGACTGAATTGGCTTCCGCGTATTGTGCAGGGATTGAGGTCACAGCCCCGGTGATGGTGATGGCAGAACAGCAAACGGCAGGTCGCGGAAGCAAATTGACGATCCGCGACGTGGCGAGCGCAGCGGGCGTTTCGACCGGCACGGTGTCGCGGGTGCTCAATGCCAATGCCACAGTTCATCCCGACATCCGCCGGAAGGTCCAGCGCGCGATCGATGACCTGGGCTACACGCCGAACGCGGTGGCGCAGAGCATGCGCATCCGGTCGACCCACACCATCGGCTGCATCTTGCGTGAGATCAACATTCCGCAACTCGCGGGCTTCGTCAAAGCCGCGCACGACGTGCTGGACGAGGTCGGTTTCTCGCTGCTCATCTCTAACTCGGAAGGCCGCAAGGAGCGTGAGCGGGAGCTGCTCAGCCGGCTGTCGCGGCGGCAGGCCGACGGCGTGATGATGGGGCCATACACGCCGATCGCCGGTGAGTTCGAAGCCTTCCTGCGCGATCTCGATATTCCGATCGTGCTGATCGATCGGGACCAGCCGGACTGGACTGATGCCGTCATGGCCGATCACGCCGAAGGGATGCGCGTCGCGGTCAGCCATTTGCTCGATCTCGGTCACCGGCGCGTGGCGCTGATCACCGGCGACGCCGGGCTCTATCCGGCGCGGGAACGCGTTCGCGGATACCAGGAGGCTTTTGCCGCGCGAAATCTCGAGCCTGATCCTTCGCTCGCTCACGCCGGGAGCTTCCTGCCCGGCGCGGGGTTTCGTATCACCTCGGCGTTGCTCGGCCAGCGCAGCCCTCCGACCGCGATCATTTCCGGCGGCATCGACATGCTGTCGGGCGTGCTGCGCGCGGTGCGCGGGCGAGGCCTGCGGATACCGGAGGACGTGTCGCTGATCGCGTCGGGCCATTCCGAACTCGCCGAGCTCGTCTCGCCAGCGGTCGCCATCATCGGCTGGGACCAGGCGGAGGTCGGCCGCATCGCGGCCGGCATGCTGCTCGATCGTATCCGAAACGACGCCCCGCACGAGCCACGGCGCGTGCTCGTGCCCAACGAGTTCATCCCGCGCGCGTCGCTGGGGCCTCCAAAACACAAAGCGTAACTGGAAACGAGCCATCGACCTGAAACAGTGTAAGGCAACCCGATGGCCATGCAGGGAGAAGTTGTAATGACCGATGGAATGATCGACGACGAGAAGGCCGAACGGCCCTTGCTGTTCCAGCCGCTCAAGCTGCGCGGCCTCTCGCTGAAGAACCGCCTCGTCGTGCCGCCGATGGTCCATTATCGCAGTGAGCCTGGAAATACCTGCGGAGCGTTTCATCTGGTGCATCTCGGCCGTTACGCGCTCGGCGGCTTCGGGCTCGTCTTTGTCGAGGTGACGGCGGTTGAAGAAGTTGGATTGAACAACGAAAATGACCTCGGCATCTGGAACGATACACAGGCAGAAAGCTTCAAACCGCTGATCGCGTTTATGAAGCGCCAGGGCACGGCGATCGGCATCCAGATCGGTCACGCCGGTCGCAAGGCTTCGATTCAGACCGCTATGCAGGGCATGGGGCCACTAACCGAGGAAGACCTGAAGGCGGGTACCAAGATCTGGCAGCCGGTGGGCCCGACCGCCGAGCCGGTCGCCAAGGGCTGGCTGACGCCACGGCAATTGACGACTGCCGAGTGCAAGGCAATGGTCGGCACCTGGGCAGCCGCTGCAAGGCGGGCGGTTGCCGTCGGGTTCGACACCATCGAAATCCACGCCGCGCACGGCTATCTGCTTGCCTCGTTCCTGTCGCCCGTCTCCAACACGCGCAATGACGAGTATGGTGGCGACCGTGCCGGCCGCATGCGGCTGCCGCTCGAGATTGTCGAGGCGGTGCGCGGCGAAATGCCGGCCAAGATGCCGCTGTTCGTGCGCGTCTCGTCTGTCGACGGCACCGTCGAGGGCTGGAACATGGATGATACGGTCGCCTTTGCGCACGAGTTGAAGGCGCGCGGCGTCGACGTCGTCGACTGTTCCTCTGGCGGCATCTCCGGCGCGGCGACGGCGGCCCAGGTGCCTCGGAGCCTGGGTTTCCAGGTTCCTTTCGCAGAGCGCGTGCGCAAGGAGGCGGACATCACCACCATGGCCGTCGGCATCATTCTCGAGGCCCAGCAGGCCGAGGCCATCCTGCAAAAAGGCCAGGCCGATCTCATTGCCGTCGGGCGGCAGTCGCAGTTCAATCCCAACATCGCCCACCACTGGGCGCACGATCTCGGCATCAACAGCCGTTTCGAAGATTGGTCGCCCGAGTTCGGCTGGTGGCTCGAGAAGCGGATCAAGACTCTCCAGGATTTTGCCACGCCAACGGGCGTCGTTACGCGCCACTCCTAGATGGCGCCACGCGCGTAGCTACGCAGCCGGTGAATGCAGCGGCTTCCGCAGCATCGCCCCTATCATTGGGGAACCGCAAAACCGCGCGACGTGTAACATGCAGATGATCGCGTCGCGGGTCTCAGAAGCGCGTTTCAGCCGCGTATTGGCTTGCCCTCGAACGTGGACATCCCCGGAAAGAGTCGTTCTTAAGGGACTGATAAGTTTCTCGTAATCCCCCACTTTGCGGGATGATGGCCGAGAGGCCCTGCACGGAGCCGACAGTCGGGTCTGCAATCCAAAGGAAATCGCCGAGGCGGCCGTTGCCTGCATGGCACGTCGTTAGCCGCCTCTCACGATGAACTGTTTTCAGTGCCTTGCGGGCGGGCCACTCTTGTTGCCGGGTAGGCCTTTGATGTTTGACGGGTCTTGTTGCTGAACGTGCTGATTTTGAGGGTTTGAGCCTACCGTGGTTCCGGGTGCCGGACCGTCCTTGTTGCCTGGAGCACCACTGATGCCGGTTCCTGAATTCTGCGCGCTTGGAGAGTTCATGGCGCCGCTTTCACCACTGGCTGCAGCCGGTCGCCCTGGGGGCGTTGCAGTCGCGCCCGGCCTCTCCTGGTCTCCGACGTAGCCAGATTCGCCCGAGTTGCGAGTCTTTACTCCCTTGTCAGCCTCGCTTTGCAGGTTCTGAGCCGCAACTTGTTGCATCGCGGGGGCCGCTGCGATTATCGCAGCCGCAACAGCCAACGTACTTATCCTCATGAGCATCCTCCTCCGTATTGCCCTGGACACACAACCCGCTTCGTCGAAGGGATTTCCTACCGCGCTAAAAAATCCCGGGTGGCCGGCAAAACCTGACCGAAGACTCGCCACAAACCCGCGCCGGACTATTGCGCGAAGGAACTCTGGGTTGTGTCGTACAGGAGCGATCCATTGTGGATGGGCTGATAGACCAGCCCGCTACCGGACTATCAGCGACCCGTTTGGCGTCCGCCTCACCCAGCAAAATGCGACGGCCTCATCCCAGCAATGAGGCCGCTTGCGGACGAAGAGACTTAGCTCGATGCCTATGTCGAGTCCGTCCTCCGCCTGGCTGCGACATGGGGTCGCAATAGCATCCATGAGCAGACATGAGAGGTAGTCGAAAGGCTCCAAACCAACTTCTTCAGTCTGGCTCTGATGGCGGCGGTTTCGGACGGCGCAACGCCAGACTCAATGATGGACGAAAAGAAAGCCGCGAATTCCGGCGCCGGTGCTCCGTCCTCGAAGAAGAGTTCGGGACGAATGAATCCCAAGCCATAGAATGGATGCATCTTGTTGTCGATCCGAGGGAACATATGCGTCCAGCAGCGGCTGCATGCGTGACGCCGGATGGTGACCGAGAGATTGATCGGGTGCAGGCGGCTTCGGGATTTTGGTGATCGCGAGGTTGCCTACTGACTGGTGACGAGCCATCTTCAACTGGCTGCCAAGATCGCGCGGGCGGCGATTAAATCGTTAGTATTTTAGCATTTGATCCATGCGTCCGCGTTTGATCGAGAAGCGGTGGCCTTCTAGTGTTGCAAGCACCAGCTCGTCTGGCTTCAATCCTTGCGGCAATCGAACGAGCTGACGAGTAGGCTGACAATTTCATCAAGACAACGTTCGCCTATGACGACTGTCGATCCTCGCGGATCGCCCAATATTCCGTTCCTCGAAACGGAGGAAATGCCATCCTCCCACATACGGGCAAGTTGCTCTTGCGAGAGTAAGCCAACATGGCCCGCCTCAAACTTGTCGACACGCACGCTTTCGGGGCGGAGCTTCATCATAAGAGAGGTTTCCGCGATATCTGCGTGCCCTCCGACTTTCTCTGGGTCTCCGCCAGCGTCCGCCACCGCCCCGCGCCATTGAGCCACGCCTCGGGATCCACGAAAGCGTCCACTTCGCTCCGTCCCAAGACCGCTTCCCGTAGACGCGGAAGCATGTCCTTAAGGAAAGGAAAATTGCCGATATGGCCAGAGAACAAGATGATCCTCGAAAATCCATGTCGTGCAAGGCTGACGCAGTACCGGCCCTATCCGGTCCGTGAGTATGCGGAGGAAACCGCCGCCGCTGTCGATCGCGAGGTCAAGGACATTGTCGATCGCATTATTGAGCGGACCGAAGGCATGATGGGACTTGAGACGCAAGAGTAGGACAGCGACTAACCGATTGACCAGCGCAAGGCGCGACATGGTCAGCAGCAGCTCATCGGCGGCACGTCGGGCTGCCAGTACCGCCAATGCGTCGGCGACACTGTGACAGGCTGTATCGGCTCGCATGGTCTGCGCGGTGCCACAAGGATTACTGCTCGAAGCGGGGCGTGGCGGAATCCGCGAGAGCGCAGTCAAAATCACAGAGAAACTCGGATCATATGTTCGGCAGCGCTCCGTGATCTGCCAACGTCCGATTTTCCCGGAAGCGCTATGTCGGTTAGCAGGGTATCTGCAGATCGCCGCTCGTGAGGTCAGCGCCTCGTCGCCATTTATTAGCGGCCTGACGACATCGAACCCTTTCTTGTCGCCGCCGTGTCGGGCGTGCGAAATCGTTTGCGCCCACGCCCGCGGTGATCGACCCTCCTTTAGTCAACGAGTTACTTGAACTTTGTCCGAACCGTTCTAGTTCATTGTATAGCCGACCGAGCTTCGGCTAATTGGAGCACGATAAAGAAGCAAGCGCGCAGAGCGCGCAAGAACTTGAGGATAGGGACATGAGAAAGCTTGCTCTTGCAGTCGTCGCGGCGGCAACGCTCCTCATTGGATCGGTTGCCCCGGCTTCAGCCGCCCACTGGCATCACCATGGCTGGGGCGGTCCGGGAATTGGGCCCGGACTTGCTCTCGGATTGTTCGCCGGAACACTGGCGGCTGCCACGGCACCCCCAGTCTACTATGGACCGGTCTATGGCCCGCCACCCTACTACTACGGCCCCCCGTATCGGGTGGTTCGCTACTATCGGCCGGCTTACCCCTTCTGGTACGGCTGGTGATGAGAAGGCCCGGCTCTCGCCGGGCCTTCGGTCAAGGTCTCCACTGATGCAACCAGCTTGCAGCGGAGCAGCTGAGTAACACGGGCGCTCGTTGCTGAAACCAAGCTCGTCCTCTCCGGTTGTTCCGGAGACAACTCGAGCTTTATGCATGACCAAAAAGAGCCGATTCAACGTCGCCTATGCGATTTTCGCCATCTGCGCGCTGTTCTTCATCGAATACGCGATCGTAACGGCGAACAGGATCGCCGTTATCCCCTACAGCGAGTACCAGCAACTGCTCCGCGATGGGAAGGTTGACAGCGTCGGCATCTCCGATCGTTCCGTGCAGGGGACCCTGAAGGAGCCGCTGCCCGGGGGTCAGAAGCAATTCGTGACCACGCGCGTTGACCAGGACGTCGCGCAGGAGCTTGAAAGATACCACGTGCGTTTCACCGGGCAAATCGAGAGCACGTTCCTTCGCGACCTGCTCTCATGGATCGTGCCTGTTCTGCTGTTCTTCGGCATCTGGTGGTACATCGGCCAGCGCATAGCACAAGGCGGCGGTCTTGGCGGCGGGCTGATGCAAATCGGCAAGAGCAAGGCCAAGATCTACGTCGAATCCAACACCGGCATCACTTTTGCTGATGTGGCCGGGGTCGACGAAGCCAAGGACGAACTTCGCGAGATTGTCGATTTCCTGAAGGACCCCACCGACTATGGCCGGCTAGGCGGCCGGATGCCGAAGGGCGTGCTGCTGGTCGGGCCGCCCGGCACCGGCAAGACGCTCCTGGCGAAAGCGGTGGCTGGCGAAGCTAAGGTGCCGTTCTTTTCAATCTCGGGGTCGGAGTTTGTCGAAATGTTCGTCGGCGTCGGTGCCGCACGCGTGCGGGATTTGTTTCAGCAGGCGCACGAGAAGGCGCCTGCGATTATCTTCATCGACGAGCTCGATGCGCTCGGCCGGGCCCGCGGCATCGGCCCCTTTGCTAGCGGACACGACGAAAAGGAACAGACGCTGAACCAGCTCCTGGTCGAGCTCGACGGCTTCGATTCCCGTTCAGGCCTTGTCATCCTGGCCGCGACCAACCGGCCGGAAATCCTTGATCCCGCTCTGCTGCGGGCCGGCCGCTTCGATCGCCAAGTGCTGGTGGATCGCCCGGACAAGAAAGGCCGTATCGAGATTCTCAAGGTCCACATGAAGAAGGTGCGCGTTGCGCCCGACGTGGCGGCGGACGCCGTCGCTGCACTGACGCCAGGGTTTACCGGCGCCGATCTCGCCAACTTAGTCAACGAGGCGGCACTTCTGGCGACAAGACGCGGAGGCAATTCCGTGAGCATGAGCGACTTCAACAATGCCGTCGAGCGCATGGTCGCCGGCCTGGAAAAACGCAACCGACTGCTCAATCCCAAGGAGCGGGAAATCGTCGCGTATCACGAAATGGGCCACGCGCTGGTCGCGCTGTCGTTGCCCGGTGTCGACCCGGTGCACAAGGTCTCGATTATCCCCCGGGGGGTTGGCGCACTCGGATACACCATTCAACGCCCTATCGAAGATCGCTTCCTGATGACCAAGGAGGAGCTCGAGAACAAGATGGCGGTCCTGCTGGGCGGTCGAGCGGCCGAATCGATTGTCTTCGGTCACCTCTCAACGGGGGCGGCGGATGACCTGCGCCGTGTCACAGACATCGCCCGCAGCATGGTGACGCGCTACGGTATGTCGGAAAAGCTCGGCAGCGTCGCCTATGAGCGCGACCCCGGCAATTTCCTGGCGAATACGGACCGGCCCTATCCGGTCCGTGAGCGTGATTATGCGGAGGAAACCGCCGCCGCTGTCGATCGCGAGGTCAAGGACATTGTCGAGCGCATTCTTGAGCGGACCGAAGGCATACTGACGACGCGCCGTTCGATCCTCGACCGCGCGGCCCAGAAGCTCCTGGAAAAAGAAACATTGGAGCAGGCCGACATGGATGCGTTGATCCGCGAGATGCCCAAGGAGGGCCTGCGGGCGATTTAAAGGATCGTGCAGATCGGAGAGGCCACCACGCGTTCAACGAGGGCGCCCGGAACAGCGCATCGAGCGCGCACTTTTGGAATTAGAACTGGCTCGGTCAGTCTCAAGGCCTTCTCCCAGGCAGGGCCAGCCGAGAACCAAGCGAAAAAGGAATACTACTTCGGCTGCGGCCGGACACGTCTCGACGAGATCGAGGGGCATTCACGTCCTGCCACTGACCGGCGGCTTTTCAATGCCCGGCGTGCGTGCGATCTGCTCCGCGAGATGATCGGCCAGCAGCCGCACTCGGGAGATGCCCGACCGCTCGGGCACGAGCAGCATGTTCAGCGGGACCGGAGGCGGCGAGAAGTCAGGCAGCACCACTTCGAGCTTGTTGGCGGCAATGAGGTCCTCCACAAGCCAGAGGTGCGCAGGCGCGATCCCGCGTCCCGCGGCCAGCGCTTCTCGCGCGGCGAGTCCATGATCGACGCGCAAATGGCCACCGAACGGCACCGCCTGGCGGCCACCGCGTCGACCATGGAGGACGAGCAGATCGTTCCCTGCAATGTTGGACATCCTGATACCTTCATGCCCAACCAGCTCGTGCGGGCGTGCCGGCTTGCCGCGGGCGGCGAGATAGCGAGGTGCGGCAACGAGCACACGCCGGGATTGGCCCAGGGCCTTCAGCTTCATCGAGCTATCCCCGGGTGGCCCGAGCCGGATGGCGATATCGACCCCTTCGCGCACCAGGTCGATCCGTTCATCGGTGAAGCTGAGATCAACCACGATGTCAGGGTAGCGATCCTGAAACGCGAACACGAAACGGCTAACGTGCAGCACGCCGAAGGCCGCGGTGCACGAGATGCGTACCGTACCCGCTGCCGCGCCACGTGTGCTGCGCGCTTCCTCGCCGGCCAGATCAATCTGGCGGAGGATCTGGACACAGTGGCGATAGTAGCTCGCCCCCTCTTCGGTCATTGTCACCCGGCGCGTGGTTCTGCTGAGCAGCGGCACGCCGACGGCGTCCTCCAGCTCCCGCAAATGGCGCGTCACCGTAGACTGGCCGACTCCCAGTTCGCGCGCGACCGCAGACAGGTTGCCTCGTTCGGCGACCCGGACGAAGCTGCGCATCCGCTCAAGCGTGACTTCTGATTTATCCATTTTTCGGCATAATCCTATCTATTGCTGATATCTACCGGATCACGGCTTCGCACGCCACCTGATCAACGTCACTCATCAGGAGCTGCTGTCATGAAAGTATTGATTGTCTTCGCCCATCCGGAGCCGCGCTCGCTGAACGGCGCGCTTCTCGACGTCGCTGTCAGCGAGCTCAAGCGGCTCGGCCACGACGTGCAGGTGTCGGATCTCTATGCCCAGGGTTGGAAATCGGAGGTCGGCAGAGGGGACTTTCCGTCGCTCGGTCAAAGTGAACGGCTCAAGCCGGCCGCGGCCTCTAAGCAGGCTTTCGAGGCGGGCACATTGACGAGCGACGTGAAAGCCGAGATCGAAAAGCTGCTGTGGGCGGATGTGCTGATCCTGCAGTTTCCACTGTGGTGGTTTTCGATGCCGGCGATCCTCAAGGGCTGGGTCGACCGGGTGTTCGCCTACGGATTCGCGTATGGCGTCGGCGAACACAGCGACAAGCGGTGGGGCGATCGCTATGGCGACGGAACTTTGAAGGGCAAGCGCGCGATGCTGGTTGTGACCGCCGGCGGATGGGAGGAGCATTATTCGGATCGGGGCGTCAACGGGCCGATCGACGATCTGCTGTTCCCCATCAATCACGGCATTCTTTACTATCCCGGCTATGAAGTCCTTCCGCCATTCGTGGTCTATCGCGTGGACCGGCTGGGCGATGCTGGCTTCGAGCCTGTGGCTGAAGGCTTGCGCCAAAGGATGCGCGGTCTGGCAACCGCTGAGCCTATTCCGTTCCGACGTCAAAATGGCGGCGACTACCTGATCCCGAGCATGCAGCTCCGCGCCGGTCTCGAAAGGCCAGGGGCGAACGGATTTGCCCTTCACCTCGATCAGGCAGGTGACGCCGGGCGCGAGGGTAAGCTCCACTCGTTGGGCTCGTCTCCTCGTCATGCCTGCGGTGGCAGATAGTCAATGATCTCGCGAAATGAGGCGATTTTTCCGATTAGCGGGCTAGTCGAAATCGGGAACAACCTATTTGCTTCGCAGTTCTTTTGGCGCCGCTGGCCTGGCTGCCGTTGGGCGCCCTCAGGGCCCAACCAAAGTCAGGCAATGCGGCTCGTACCATTTTGCTCCATGGAGGATTTGGATATGAAAGCCACCTGTCTCTTCACCTTGCCGTCAACCGGTCACACTCCGTTCGGTGGGGTCTCGCGGTTGCGTCTCCCCTTTGGCAGCCCCTTCGAACTCAAGAACGGTTCCGGCTTCTGAAGGGAGGGCAAGCCATGTCAATCAAGTCAGCCCTGCCTGCCATCCATTCCGAAGCCGGGTTGTCTCGGTATCTGCAAGAGATCCGTAGCTTCCCGCTGCTCGATGCATCCGACGAAGTGATGTATGCGAGACGCTTCGGGATTCTGGTGATCGCGAAGCCGCCTACCGACTGGTGACGAGCCATCTACGACTGGCTGCCAAGATCGCCCTGAAATACCGGCGCTACGGATTGCCGATCGCGGACCTCATCTCGGAAGCCAACGTCGGGTTGATGCTGGCGGTCAAGCGGTTCGACCCTGAGAAGGGATTTCGCCTGGCGACCTATGCCGCTTGGTGGATCAAGGCCTCCGTGCAGGAATTCGTCCTGAGATCGTGGTCACTCGTTAAGCTCGGCACAACTGCGGCGCAAAAAAAGCTGTTCTTTAACCTTCGAAAGTTGAAGAGACGCCTTGGTGCGCCGGACGATGGCGAGCTTTCGCCGGAGCAGGTGAAGCGCATCTCTGACCACCTTCAGGTCAAGGAAGCTGACGTCGTTGAGATGAACGGGCGGATCCGTGGCGACATGACGCTGAATGTTCAGCTCGGTGACGAAGAAGGCGAGCAATGGCAGGACAGGCTCGCCGATTCATCTCCGGATCCTGAAACCTTGCTCGTCGAGGCGGGAGACCGTGAGCGGAAGAAGGCCGCGCTCTCGGAGGCGCTGAGCGCGCTTTCTCCGCGAGAACGCACCATTGTCGAAGCCCGTTACATGGCAGATGAGCAAAGAACACTTGACGATCTTGCCAATACCTTCGGGATCTCTCGTGAGCGTATCCGCCAGATTGAGCAGCGTGCGTTGAAGCGCATCAAGTCGATGCTCTGCGCGCGCCTTGCGGAGCTTGATGCTGCGTCAGCGAGCGCATACTAGAACCAGAGCAAAGACATCGCTGGCCGGCTGCTGATCGATCGATCAGCAGCCGGTGCATATATCAGGCACGATGGTTTCCGCCGATAAATCACGATCCTTGCGGCCATCGGCTCTCATTCTTGCGGGCCTGCCCGCGGGCCGGCCACTTTGATCACTGGCGAACTGCTTGACGGTGGCGTCGGCGCTTCGCGCTGCTCGCGACGAATCCGCTTCTTTCGCCTGCGGCGAAACCACCATCGCGAGTAGAGCAGCAAGTACCATTAACGTCCGCATCTCTGGTTAACCTCCTTTCGGCGATGCTCCAATTTGCCGCGCAGGGTTGTTCTGCAGCCGACAAGCATCTCGTTTTGATGATCTCAAATTTCAACGTGCGGCGAGCGATTCTGGAAGTTGGGGAATACCCTCCGGCTGTCAGGCGTGGTCGATATCGGCGAGCCGGCGTTCTCCGCAAAATCTTTTTCTTGCTTCCTCTTGAAAGTAGAACCCTCGCTCCTAGGTGGATTTTCGCCCGGGGGCCGTTATGGACCCGGTTTTGGACATCGCTGAACCTACCCAAGGAGGATGTGCATGCATTTCCGTCCCTTGCACGATCGCGTGCTCGTGCGACGTCTCGACGCCGAAGAGAAAACCGCCGGCGGCATCATCATTCCAGACACCGCAAAGGAGAAGCCGCAGCAGGGCGAGATCGTCGCCACTGGCCCCGGCGCACGCAACGAACAGGGCCAGCTCGTTCAACTCGACGTCAAGCCCGGTGACCGCGTCCTGTTCGGCAAGTGGTCTGGTACAGAGGTCAAGATCGACGGCGAGGAATTCCTGATCATGAAGGAAAGCGACCTTCTGGGTGTCATTGACGAGGCGGGCACTCTCAAGAAGGCGGCATAGGGCGCTGACAGTCATAGAGGAAAGGAGCGATCAAAATGGCTGCCAAGGACGTAAAGTTCGCAACCGAGGCCCGAGAGCGCATGCTGCGGGGCGTCGACACACTGGCAAACGCGGTCAAGGTCACACTTGGTCCGAAGGGGCGCAACGTCGTGATCGAGAAATCGTTCGGCGCCCCGCGCATCACCAAAGATGGCGTGACCGTCGCCAAAGAGATCGAACTGGAGGACAAGTTCGAGAACATGGGCGCGCAGATGGTGCGCGAGGTCGCATCAAAGACCAATGATCTAGCGGGCGACGGCACCACGACCGCGACCGTGCTCGCTCAGGCCATCTTCAAGGAGGGCAGCAAATCCGTCGCCGCCGGCATGAACCCAATGGATCTGAAGCGCGGCATTGACCTGGCTGTCGACGCCGTCGTTTCCGACCTCAAATCGCACGCCAGGAAAATCACCTCCAATGACGAAATCGCCCAGGTGGGTACGATCTCGGCCAATGGTGACACCGAGATCGGCCGCTTCCTGGCCGACGCCATGAACAAGGTGGGCAATGAGGGCGTGATTACCGTCGAGGAGGCCAAGAGCCTGCATACCGAACTCGAAGTGGTCGAGGGCATGCAGTTCGACCGCGGCTACGTCTCGCCATACTTCGTCACGAACACCGAGAAGATGCGCGTCGAACTCGAGGATCCCTACGTTCTGATTCATGAGAAGAAGCTGTCCGGCTTGCAGACCATGCTGCCGCTGTTGGAGCAGGTCGTTCAGTCCGGTAAGCCGCTCTTGATCATCGCGGAGGACATCGAAGGTGAAGCGCTTGCGACATTGGTCGTCAACAGACTGCGCGGCGGACTGAAGGTCGCGGCCGTCAAGGCGCCGGGCTTCGGTGACCGTCGCAAGGCCATGCTGGAGGACATCGCGATCCTGACCGGCGGCAATGTCATCAGCGAGGACCTCGGCATCAAGCTGGAAAAGGTCACAGTGAAGATGCTCGGGCGAGCCAAGAAGGTGGTCATTGACAAGGACAACACCACCATTGTTGGCGGCGCGGGCGCCAAGAAGGATATCGAGGCGCGCGCTCAGCAAATCAGGCTCCAGATCGAGGAAACGACCTCCGACTATGATCGCGAAAAGCTGCAAGAGCGCCTCGCCAAGCTCGCCGGAGGCGTCGCCGTGATCCGCGTGGGTGGTGCAACGGAGGTCGAAGTCAAGGAGCGCAAGGACCGTGTCGACGATGCGATGCATGCTACTCGCGCGGCGGTGGAGGAGGGGATACTCCCCGGAGGCGGGGTTGCGCTTCTGCGTTCCCTCAAAGCGCTCGACGGCATCAAGACCGCGAACGCCGACCAGAAGGCCGGCATCGACATCGTTCGCCGCGCCATCCAGATGCCGGCTCGGCAGATCGTGCAGAACGCCGGCGAAGACGGCTCGCTGGTTGTCGGCAAGCTTCTGGAGCACCAGAGTTACAACTGGGGCTTCAACGCGGCGACCGGCGAGTACGAGGACCTGGTGAAAGCCGGTGTGATCGATCCCGCCAAGGTCGTGCGCACCGCGTTACAGGACGCCGCGTCGGTGGCTTCACTGCTGATCACCACCGAGGCGCTCGTGGCCGAGAAGCCGAAGAAGGCTGAACCAGCTCCGGCAGCTCCCGCCATGGACTTCTGAACAAGAGAGCGCGGCCGATCACGGCCGGGCTCGACTGATGAGAGGAGGGAAGACCGCTTCCAAAGACGGAGTCTCCCATGAACAAGCCTAATCGTCGTCGGCTCAGGATGAGGCAGGACGCGATCCACTGGTTCATGTTCTACCTGAGCTTTGTCACCATTGCCTGGATCTGCTTTCGAACGATGGGAGGAGTATAGATGCTGAGCTATCACCATACGTTCTCCGCCCGGACGGAGACCAACCGGAATCTAAGGCGACACCTGCTCGCCCTTGTATTGGGCGGCGCAATGTCACTGACGGCCTTCGGTGCTTACGGCCTGGAGCACCCGCAGGGAGCCGACGCCACACAGACGGCGTTCACTGGACTGCCACTGCCGCCGATCCCGTATCTCGATACGATGCCGTGGCTGAAGTGGCAGCCTGCGGCGGCAACGATGAAGATCGACATTTTGCTGCCGCCGATCTCCGCGCCGACCGGTATTTGGCCCCCGTCGACGCCTCATCCCGCCGGACTGGCGGCAACCAGCTGAACGTCAGCGAGCGGCCCGCGAAGGCCGCGCGCCAGCTTATGCAAGGTAGAACAGCGAGCGGCAATCATGTCGCGAACCAGTTCAGCGAAGTATTTTCTGCGCGGGAGCTCCGGCGTTGCCTCGAGCACAACGATCGGCGTCCGCGACTTCCTCATCCTAGGCTGCCAGAAGGTGATTGGTCACTACGAGCGCCTTCTCCGAACTGCGAACAGTGAGCAAGAGCGCCAGCTCTATCAAGCGCGAATTGAGCGGGAGCAGGGAATGATCAATGATCTACGCCAGGGCGCTCTCACGGAGCGCCTCGCCGCGTAGTCAATGAGCCGTCAGGCGGGCTTCTGCGCAGAAAAAATGTGCACGGCCTCTTGAACTCACGAGCGTCGGTTCTAGTTCGTTTCTCAACCGCGACCGCGGTGTGTCGAGCGCCAGACCGGGCCCGGCACGAGGCGCTGGACGGGGTATTCGACCGTAACCGAAAACTCCATCCTTGCCTTGCTTCGTATCCATATTGCTCTTTTGGAGGACTTGGCTATGAGGACACTTGATTTCACGCCACTTTGGCGCACCACCGTCGGCTTCGATCATCTGGCCCACCTCGTCGACGGCATGTCGCGCCAGCCGACCGAGGACAACTACCCGCCGTACAACATCGAGCGGTCCGGCGAGGATCACTATCGAATCACGCTCGCCTTGGCAGGCTTCGGTGCCAACGACATCTCTGTGACGGCCGAGCAGAATGCTCTCACGATCGAAGGCAAGAAGGCCGATAGTGCCGGTCGCGAGTATCTGTACCAAGGTATTTCGGCGCGGCCGTTCCGGAGAGTCTTCAGTCTTGCCGACTACGTTCAGGTGAAGCAGGCATCGTTCCACGATGGTCTCTTGATCGTGGACCTCGTTCGAGAGCTTCCAGAAGCGATGAAACCGCGCAGGATCCGGATCGGAAGCGGCGCGGCCGCTTCATCGCAGATCGAGCAGAAGAAGGCAGCTTAGGAAGTTGATGCGTGGCGGCTGAATGTGGCGCGCCAACATGCGTCACACCGCCGGATGTCTTGTCACAAGCACCAATGCTCACCAATCCACATGCCGGGTGGCGACGCGGATCACGCCGCCGCCCCTTAACGCAAGCACCATCCCTTTGGAAAGGAGTAAAGAGGGAGGCAGACCATGAGCAAGGTCAACCCTGATGGCGGTGTTACGCATCCATTCTTCCACCCTGCCGCTCACTACAGTTCGCCGGCGGAAGTCCTGAACGACAAGGAGCTCTCGACTCCCGAGAAGCGAATCATTCTGTCTTCATGGGCATCGGACATGTACGCGGTGGAATCCTGCCCCGACTTGCGGGAGATCCCCGGCACCGGCAATTCGGTACGGCTGAGCGACATACTTGCAGCCTTGCGCCAGCTCGACGGAGGTGGTGATGACGATCCGCCGCGTGGCGGTGGCGTTCCCATGTGGTTGCGGCGGCCTTGGGCCGCCGCCGTACAGCGAAGGTCGCCCTGATGGTCACGGAAGCCGTTCTGAACATCGTTCTGCTTGGCCACGCCGCAGCGATCTGGGCAATTCCGATCGCAGCATGGCAGCGGACGCTTCTGCCTCGGCTTGATGATCCCACAACCATGCAAGAGTGATGGAGATGCTTGGTCAGCGCACGATATTGGCGTGGCTTCTGATGGTGGCCCTCTTCGCGGCTCAGCCGGCCATAGCTCAGGTGCCGGATCCGAAGACGGGCGGTTCTGTGCCGGCATTGGCGCCAGTGGTTCGACAGGTGACACCGGCGGTCGTGAATATCTCCGTGCATGGCCGTGTTCGTGAGGACAATCCGCTCTACCGCGATCCGTTCTTTCGTGAGTTTTTCGACATCCCCAGGCAAGTCGAGAAGGAGGTCAATTCGACCGGTTCGGGAGTCATCGTCGATGCCCGCCGCGGCTATGTTCTGACCAACAATCATGTGGTCGAAGGCGCCTCCGTCGTTCAGATCACGACCAAGGATGGCCGCGAGCCGTCTGCGAAAGTGGTCGGACGCGACCCACCCACCGATGTCGCCGTGCTGCAAATCCAGAACCCTGCCGGCCTCGAGCGACTTCCTTTCGGCGACAGCGATGCGCTTGAGATGGGAGATTTCGTGCTTGCGATAGGCAATCGCTTCGGGCTCGGCCAGACGGTCACGTCAGGCCTGGTGAGTGCGTTGGGCCGCACCGGCCTGAGCAAGAAGGGCTTTGAGGACTTCATCCAGACCGATGCTGCGATCAACCCGGGAAATTCCGGCGGGGCGCTGGTCAATCTTCGCGGCGAGTTGGTCGGCATCAACTCGGCGATCATTTCGCCGGGCGGAGGAAATGTCGGGATCGGCTTTGCCGTTCCAGCGAATATCACGGCTGGTCATGGAGCAGATCGTCGACAGGGGACACGTCGAGCGTGGCCGGACGGCGTCTCACTGCGGGACCTTCGACGGTCGGCCAATCCAGGACGCAACGAGGGGGCACTGATCGCCGAGGTCGCGCCGGAGTCTCCGGCTGACAAGGCAGGTTTGAGGAAGGGTGATATCGTGATCATGGCGGACGATCGTCCGATTCGCACGGCATCGCAACTTCGTAACAAGATCGGTCTCGCGTGTGTCGGCCAGGACGTGAAGATCACGCTTGCGCGCGGCGAACGCGCGAGCTCAGTCGTCGTCAGAGTTGCTCCAGCGGTGGAGGCGAGCAACGTCACTCGTCCGCATTAGGTCCCAAGGCGGTGAGGCTCGTTGCTGCTTAGAGTGGCTCTGCATGACAGGACCAAGTTGGGTGTCACAATGTCGGCCTGCGCGTCGTCGTTGTTTTGAGTATTGGCTGGATGTCAGGGCCGAGTTGGAGGCAACTGCGGAAGAGAGCGGCTTCCATGGCGATCCATGCGTGTTCCGAACTAGGCGGCCCGGCTGAAGCGGAGACGGCGTATCTCGAATCGCTGATCCGCCAGGATTTCGAGCGATGCCATCCCGGCGAGACTCTTGACGACCTTAAGCGGCGGGCGTCGTTTTCCAAGGAAGACAGAGGATTGCTGCGAGATTGGATGGCCGTTGCGGCGAGCCGGGCAGCGGCTGAGCGGGCCAGGAGGAGCGACCTCAACTCGGCGGGTCCCTTTGCTCTGGCCCACCAAGCACTACCGGCATCGCCGGCTTCGACGGCATTCTCGATGGCGGATACGCATCGCACCGCGTGCACTTGAGCAGGGTACTCGTGCCGCGGTCGAGACCGCTACACGCAATTGATCCAGTTCGTTGATGCGGGAACAAGGGAGCACATTCTTGTTGTGGACGATGATGCCAGCGTGCTCGAAATGACACGGAGCATGCTTGACGATCTCGGATACCAGGCGATCGCAGCTGACAATCTTGATGCCGCGCTGGCGACCCTTTCCCGTCAAACCATCGATTTGGCGATTATCGATCTCGCGATGGCCGGCGTTTCTGGACTCGACGTCGGGCTTGAGCCCCAACGGCAGCTGCCCGGCCTGCCGATCGTCTACTGCAGCGGCTACCCAGATCTCATCGAAGAGACCGGCAGACATATGAACGTTTCTATGCTCCTCAGCAAGCCGTTTTCCTCGCGAGAGCTCTCGGCAACGCTGGAATCGGTGCTACGCACCAAAGCCAGCCAACAGTCTGCCTGACTCGGAGTACGCAAACGCAGCTTAGATCCGTGTGGATTCAGTCAATACCGGTGCGCACCATGGCGCGCGCCAGCTCTAGCTCGCTGATCGCTTGCCGCAATGACCTGCGGGCCGCGCCCTTGTCGCCGTTCGCGCAAGCCATTTTCAGTTCCCTGATATGCTGGACCGCGATCTCCGCATGGGCGACAACATCCGAAGCGCCTGCAAAACTGGATTTTTGCTTTGCGTCCATGGCGAGCACATATTCCCGAGACTGTTTGCTCTTTCAAAAACAAAAGCGGGAGCGGAGACCCGCTCCCGCCGATCTGCACTCATTTCGAGTTGATCGCAATCCGCTTCACCTTCGCTTCGGCTTGCGGCAGCTTGGGCATCGTGACCGTCAGCACGCCGTTCTTGAACGCGGCAGAGATCTTGTCCTGATCCACATCTTCGATCTGGATGCGCCGTTCAAATCGGCCATAGTAGCGTTCGCTGAACTTGCGATCCTTGTCTTCCGTCTCGGTCTTCTTCTCTCCCTTGATCGAGAGGACGCCGTTGGCGAGTTCGACCTGGACGTCTTTCTCCTCGAGGCCCGGCAACTCCGCGGTGACCTTGACGTCCTTGTCGGTCTCATTGACCTCAATGCTCGGCCAATTCATCGACTGCTCCAAAAAGCTGGCGCCAAATGGCGCGACATCAAAGCCGCGGAAGACATCATCGAATAGCCGGTTCATTTCCCGATGTAGGGTCAGGACCGGATTGTAGCTTTCGGAGCGACGGGTGGTCAGATCACGACCACGGCCCCACGGGATCAGATCGGTGATAGCCATAGTGTTTCTCCTTTCCTTGTTTCCAAAGGCTCACGGGGCGGCGAGACCGCGTCGCGAACCGCACCCCAGATGCAAGCAGTGTTACGCCGCCTGCTTGTTCTCGACTTGTTGGTGGTCACCGGTACCGATCGCAATCCGGCGCGGTTTCATCGCCTCGGGAACCTCACGCACCAGATCGATCGTGAGCATGCCATTCTCAAACCAGGCGCCCTTCACCTCCACGTAGTCCGCCAGATTGAACATCCGCCGGAACGGACGCGAAGAGATGCCCTGATAAAGGTACTGGTGGCTGCCCTTCTCGGCCTTGCGACCCTCTACGGTCAGCGTGCTCTGCTCGGCGGTAACGGAGACCTCGTCAGGCGTGAAGCCCGCAAGAGCCAGCGAGACTTGGTAGCGATCCTCGCCGACACGTTTGATGTCGTAGGGCGGGTAGTTGTCCCCGCCGCTCCATCGGCCGGAGTCCTCGAGAAGGTCGAACAAACGATCGAACCCGACCGTCGTTCGCCACAGGGGAGTAAGATCAAGCGTGGTCATAGCCATATCCTCCTTTGAGCAACATGGATAAGAGCACCCCGGACACCTGCCGGGCGCCCGTTGATCGGGCCCTGTACCAGGCGCCCGATCATGCCGCGCAACTGCTGCGCGGCTACCCATGAAATTAGAAGCGGGTCGGATCGTTTCAAGGCCTGCCAGGCACTTGCGAAAACTACAGTGTCGCCTGTCGCATGCGACACTCCCGTCTCCATCGCGGTTGATGTAACATGCGGGCCAGTAGCCGATGCAGGGCGCAGCGCCGGTAAGAATTTGCTGCACCGTGAGTGCGCTCAGCCGACCTCTCTCGACATGTTTCGAGGGTCGTCGTCGCTGCCCCACGTCGGCGCTCAACGACACTACGCGCTCCTCCTTTAAATTTTGAACCCGACCGCAGGCAGCATCTCCCTGGTCAACGATGCCTTTGCAAGTTCATGATCTCGCCATGCGCCATCATGTTCTCATTCAGGTTGGCCATGATCACGAGCGATCCCGCGAGCACCAGGAATACGATGAGCACGCCAAAGGCGAGCGCCAGCACATTGTGGGTGCTGTCCGGTCCCGTGGTGATGTGAAGAAAGAACAGGTGCACGCCCATCTGGGCGATGGCAGACGGCGAGTCCGGCCGGCACGCCGGGAGCCCAGATCGCCGTGGTGTTTGCCACCCAGAAGGACGTAACCGTCAGGATTGCCACCAGCAGCAAACCGATCGTGTATACGAGCAAGCGAGAAAATGCCGTTCGCTCCGAGGTTGGGAATCGCCGGCGTGTCTCCCCGCGCAACATCCCAACGTGTGTCGGTCATGGAAGAACTCCCGGATAAACGATGTGAAGATCAGGACTCACATGATGTCGAGCGCGTGCCAGAACAGCGAGAAACAATGCAAGCGGCGCACAACGACGTCTTGGGATCCCCTCATCGACAGCTCAAACCAGTGGAAGCATCTCTTCGAGGACTCCCCGCTATCCGATATTACACCCCACGTCCTGCCCCATAGCTTCGCGAGCATCGACAACGATCTCGGCTTTACCGAGGTGACTATCGCGGCTCTGGTCGGTCATGCCAGAGGTCGGTGGCGAGCAAATACATCCATACGCTGGACACCACGCTCATCAAGGCTGCGGACACGATCTCCGGCTACCTTCAAGGACTCCTTGACGGTATTTTGGACCGGGACTCATGAAGGCTGCGTTGGCCCGCTTCCTGAAAAAGGCTTCGTGCGGGGACCCTGAGAAGGGTGAAATGGAGCGTCGCTTGGCCGCTTAGGGCGCGTACTCACTAAGCGATGGGCCGACGGATCTCCGCCCAATTCACAACAACGACGAAAAAAGCGGAGCTTGCCCGAAGTCTAAAACGGACAGAGGCATACATTAGCGCCGGGCGTTGAGTTGGGCCCAAGCCTGCGCCATCGGATCGAAAACGGCGGGATTTTTCCGCACAGTGACTGACCAAACTGGCATGGTAAACGTCGGATCGAGGCTCAAGACACGCTCGGCAGCTGATCTCGCCTCCTCAATGCGACCGAGCCGGACGAGAGCGACCGTCAATAGGACTTGCGGCACAGAAAAGAAGGGATTCGCTTCGACAGCGCGAGCTGCCGCGCTGAGAGCTTCCTCAAAGTGGCTCGCATGAAACTCGGTTACCGCAATCGCCATATGAGCGATCAGCGTGTCTAACGGACTCACTTCCAATGCGCGTTGCGCCAGTGTGAGTGCAATTTCCCTGCGGCCCATAAACGCATGAGCGAATGCGCTGTTTCCCAAAGCAACGACATTCGAATGACTGATGGAAAGTGCACGATCAAAGACCTCGAACGCGGTACCGACGTCGGCATCGGTAAACCAGATCACAAGGCCCGCAGCACCTAGCGTGGTCGCGTCATCGCTTCTCGTGGCAGCCCGAGCATAGCGGACTGCAGTCATACGATCTGCCTCGTTCAGACCGCCCCGGCTAAACCTTATCTGAAAACATCGTGCGAGCTGCGCCTGTGCTGCAGAATAATCGGGTTCGAGATCCAATGCCTTCTCCAATAGCGGAATGGCTTCGCCCGCTCCCGTTGGCATGGTTGTGCGCATTGAGGAGAGCGCCCGCAAGAACAGGTCATAGGCATCAAGGCTGTTGGGGCGCTCTCTTCGAACGCGACTGATCTCGATCTTGCGTAAGTTCGGCTCGAGGGCCCCAACCAGACTCATGGCGATCGCATCTTGGACCTCAAAGATATCGTCAAAACGACGATCGTAGCGTTCTGCCCACAAAGCGACGCCGGTTTCAGATTCCACCAACCGTGCCGTGATCCGTATGCGGTTATCGGCCTTCCGCACACTTCCCTGAACGAGATAGCGACACCCGAGCTTCCGCCCGATACTCGCCAGGTCGCCAGAGCCCGCCTCGAACAGCAAGCTCGATGTTGCGCCGACCACAGATAACCCGGTGACCCGTGAAAGCCCTGTGATGATGTCCTCCACAATACCGTCCGCAAAGTAATCCTGGCTGGAATCGCCACTGAGATTGGCAAACCGGAGGACGGCAACCGAGGTACCGCGCGCCGGTATCCCTCCAGAGCCTGGATGCACCGGCACGTCAGAGCTGCTATCGATGCCGACTAGGCGATAGCCTCTTCCGGGGACCGTGACGACGTAGCTGTGACCGTCGCCTCCGCGTTCAAGCGCCTTGCGCAAAGCGGACACATGCACTTGGATCGCATTCTCTTCCACCACGCGTCCGAGCCAAACTTTTTCCATCAAGCGATCCTTGCTGACCACTTCGCCTGCAACCAAGGCCAATTCGCACAGGATATCGAGTGCCCGGCTCGAGAGCTTGACGGGCTCTCCCGAACGGGTCAGCCGCCGATCGACGAGGTCCAGCGCAAAACTTCCAAATCGAACGGCTTCTCGGTTTGGTTTCGGATTGGTTGTCATGCTTCTTCAGAACTCTTCAGACTCTGAAACAAGGACCTTAGGCGTGTCCGTCTCCTAGTGTCCATCGAATTTGACAAGCCGCCGTGCGGCGAGGCTGGACGAGGAGACGCATCATGCGCACCACGAACTTGGCTCTGGGAATCCTGACAACAATCGCTCTATCGTTCACCGCATTGCCGGGTAACGCCCAGTCCTGGCCCAGTCAGGTCGTGAAGATCGTCACTCCATTTCCAGCCGGCAGCGGGGGCGATGTCACGGCGCGTCCGTTCGCCGACAAGCTGGCCAAGCGATGGGGCAAGCCCGTAATTGTCGAGAATCGTCCCGGGGCCGACGGCATCATCGCCGTGTCTACCGTGCTCAATTCCAGCGATGGGCATACCCTCCTCTATACGAACGGAGGGCCCCTCACGAGCAACTTGGTCTCGCACAAGGGTAGCCTTCCTTATGATCCCAACGATCTTCTGCCGATCTCGGCCGCAGCTGAGGTCTACGTCGCAATTGGCGTCCCTGCCTCCCTGGCAATGAACTCGATGTCTGATTTTGTCACGCAAGCGCGCTCAAAGAACGGCCAATTCAACTGGAGCGGAACTCCAGGCAGCCTGGACTATCTCGTGCCGGGCTTTTTGAGGCGGGCGGGCCTCAACCTCCAGCGCGTTCCATACAAGGAGGTGAGTCTGGCAATGCAAGACCTCTCGCAAAATCGGCTCCAACTGTACGTAGCTGGTCTCGCAACCCAGCTGCCGATGGCGCAAGCCGGCAGCATCAGGATCATCGCCGTTACGAATAGTCGGCGATCACCCTCCCTGCCCGACGTCCCTACCGCGCGCGAGTCCGGTTTTCCAGAACTTGCATTCGACGCGTTCCTCGGCTTCTTCGCGCCTCGCGGAACGTCCCTGGAGCTACGCGAACGCATTAGCGCCGACCTGCAAGCGATCGCGAAAGATGGCGACTTGGCTGACCGTTTCAACGCGATGGGTATGCGAGTGCACGTTACCTCTCCCGCAGAGTTGCAAAAGCTTGTCGCAAGTGAGCGTGCCCGGCTTCCCGATCAAAATGAGGCGGCGTCGCGATAGCGTACGCGTGAGCGCCGCCAACAGGAGTACATGCATATGACTGGCGAACACCCACGTGCCGCTCGGCTTTTCGAAATGGCCAGCGCCTATCGGCAGGCAAAAGTTTTGCTGAGCGCGGTGGAGCTCAGGGTCTTTTCGGTGCTGGCAAATGGCCCGCTCGACGCGAAGGAGCTCGCCAGCCACGTTCAGGTTCACAGTCGAGCGGCGCGCGACTTCTTCGATGCACTTGTTGCGATGGGTCTCCTCACGCGAGATGACAAAGGGCAATATCGCAATACCGAGGAGAGTGATCGCTACCTTGACCAAGCGAAGCCAACTTTTCTGGGTGCCAGCTTCAATCAGTACAACCGCCGCGAATACGGGATGTGGGCATCGCTGACGCAGGCACTACAGACCGGCAATCCTGCCGCCGAGACTCAGGGCCAGGATCACTTCGGGTCATTGTACGCCGACGCGGCGAGATTTCAGACCTTCGTCGCCGCAATGACCTCCGGCAGCTTGCTGGCGGCCCAAGGCATCGCATCCCAGTTCCCGTGGGAAAACTATGAGTCACTCTGTGACGTAGGTACCGCTCAGGGGTGCCTGCCCGTCCAGGTCGCGTTGGCGCATCCTCACATTAGGGCGGTTGGCTTTGACCTCCCTGCGTTGCGTCCGGCTTTTGAAAGCTACGCTGTTGAATCGAAGGTGACGGACAGGTTGAGTTTCATCGCAGGAGATTTTTTTAGAGATCCGCTGCCTGCGGCCGACGTAGTCGTACTAGGTCGCGTCCTCCACAATTGGGATCTTGCGACCAAGAAGATGCTGCTGGACAAGGCATATCAAGCGATCCAGAAAGGCGGAGCTATCATCGTCTATGACATGCTGATCGACGACGACCGGCGCACAAGCATAGCTGGCTTGCTCTCCTCTCTCAACATGCTCCTTTGGACGTCGGGAGGGTTTGGATATACGGCGACGGATTGCATCGCCTGGATGCGTTCTACCGGGTTCGCAAAGGCGACCGTGCGAGATCTTCCAGGTGGCAACTCTATGATCATCGGCAAAAAATAGGATCAGCGTGTTACTTTGTCGGTGCCGGCTCAGGGTCAATTTGCGATGAATTCAGGATGAACAAACCTGGTCCGCTATGCTCCAATGAGCGGTTCTCCGTCAGACGGGCGTCACTTCGCTGATGGGCCGGCAACGGACCGCACGAACTTTCGATTTTTGCTAGTCTTTCGCTCGTCCGCCACAACTGCCGATCTCTCGCCTCCGCAACAGCCAGAAGCAGGGCCTTCAAACGATCATGGAAACATCGCCCAGTCGTACCGCTCTGGTGACATCTCTCATGAGAGCGCTGCATTCGCGGTCCGATCCTTCTCCTCTTCTGGATGACCCATGGGGCGATCGGCTCGTCTCCCAATCCGAGCGGGATGCAATGCGCCAGCGGATTCTGGCTCGCATGGATTCGGACGCGCGTGCCCGTGCCTTGCGGACGCCAGATTCGATCCTCGAGCAGTTCCTACTGACAAATGCTGCCTATCCCGGCGTCGTTATCCGCTCCCGCTATGCGGAGGACGCGCTGCGGGAGGCGACGGTCCGGGGCGTGCGTCAGTATGTCCTGATCGGCGCCGGGTTTGACAGCTTCGCGCTTCGTCGCCCGGCTTTTTCTGACATCGTGGAAATCTTCGAAATAGACCATCCGGCGACCCAAACGATGAAGATTCAGCGCATCAGGGAATGCGGCATTACGCTTCCGTCGTCTGTTCATTTCATCGCTGCCGACCTTGCAAGGGAGGACCTTGCGACGGTCTTAGCCCGTTCTTCCTTCCGGAAGGACGAGCCAACATTCTTCTCCTGGCTAGGCGTCACGGTGTATCTGACGCGGGAAGCCAACCTGGCAACCCTGCGCGCCGTGGCGGCCTGTGGCGCTCCGGGCAGCGAGCTTGTCTTCACCTATGTCGATCAAATTGAGTTTGGCCCGGGCGGAGGGCGTTTACTTCACAACCTTAATGCCCAGGCGGTGGCGACGTTGGGCGAGCCCTATGTGTCCGGCTTCGACCCCGGCGAGATCGCGAACGATCTGTCGCGAGCTGGCCTCGCGTTGATCGAAGATCTCGACGGAAGGGAAATGTCCGAGCGCTTCGCAAGAGCCGGTACGAATATGCTGCAACCGCCCGCAAGCCTGCACATCGCACTTGCGCGCGCAGGAGCAGGACCATGATGACGGACCATCGCAGGTTTATCGGGTCGATCAGCGCTGTGGCCTCGACTTGGAGATTAGAACAAGCGGCGATCTCGCCACGACTGCTCCGGTCGCCAAGCAGGCCGCGGCGGTGAGTTCGCGGATCAATCAGCGTGCCGTGAACGCCGGCCTGTTGGGTAATCCTGATCCTCCCGTCTCTCTAGAGTACGATACAGGCTGTGACTGCTTGAGGTTCCATTGATGGCACCGAGCCACTGCCCGCTACGAGATCGTTACCGGAAGGATCAAGGGACGCGCCGTGATTGAGGGGGAGGCGTACGACCGTCTCTCACGCCGGGGTATGCCGCCGTCCTATTAGAATAACCAAGGGCGGCGCCAATGTTTCGGGCCGCCTCCATCACGTGAACCGAATATTCCCTGATCTGCTTCCGCTTGATGCGCGTATCGGGCCCGGACATCCCGATCGCCCCAACGAGTTCGCCGGAGCGACCGAGGATCGCGCAGGCGCAGGCCGCAATGCCCTCTCGCCACTCGCCATGCAGCACGGAGGAGTAACCCTGCGCACGTGCCAGCTCGATGTCCTCGCGCAGCTCCTCGATCGTCGTTCGCGTCGTCTCGGTGTAGCGCCGAAGATGCGGCCGGAACCGTTCCAGGTAGTCGTCAGGCATATGAGCGAGCATCGCCTTGCCTGTCGCCATGGTGAACGCCGGGGCGCGCATTCCAACGCTGGTATGGGCGCGGATATGGTGCGCGCTTTCGATCTTGTCGACATAGACGACGTCGGTATCTTCGAGCACGGACAGGTGAATGGTTTCGCCGGTGATCTCGGCGAGCTTCGTCATTGCCGGTCGCGCGACGTTGATGAGATCCATTCGGTGAATGACGTGGCTGCCGAGCGCCCAGATCTTGGTCGTGAGCTCGTAGGTGCTGTGCGGGGGGGTCTGGCGCACATAGCCTTGGGACTGCAGAGTCATCAGCAGTCGATGCACGTTGCTCTTGGTGAGCTTCAGCTCGCTCGCAAGGTCGGTGACCCCACGGGGCTGTTCGCTCAGAGCAAGTGCTTCCAAAAGACGCAGTCCCTTGGTGAAAGCCTTATCCATCCGCCAGCCAAAATAGAATGATGTTTCACTGCCTCTAGCATGGACGCGCGGTCGGCAACAGCCTGCGTGTGGGATCGGCCCCGATCCTCCTTGGGTCGGGACCGATCGGCTGCTTACTGAGCCAGCAGGGCGTTGAGTTTCTCCTGCCCGTACTCCTCATTGGTCGAGTTTCCGGCCGGCGAAGCTGCACCCCAATAATCCGGGCTCCATTCGATCGCCTTCGAGACGTTGTCCGGGTTGTTGGCCCAGTAACGGGCGAGCTTCTTGTCGGTCGCCGCCTCGAATACGACGCGGGAGGGAAGGGCGACCGGAAAGGTCGAGGTCAGCTGCGCCGCGCGCTTGGGCTCGAGCCGCCAGGAAAGCAGTTTCAGCGCGTTGTCGTAGTTCGGCGCGCCCTTGGGAATCGAGAAGAAGTCGTAGTAGACGAAGCCCTGGTTGAAGGTCAGATCGATCGGCGCGCCCTCAAGGGCCAGCTTGCTCATCGAGCCGGTGTAGGCCATGCACATGTCGGCCTCGCCGTCGAGCAGGAGTTGCGGCGGCTGTGCGGACGTCGTCCACCATTTGGCGATGTGTGGCTTGATCTCCTTGACCTTCTTCAGCGCGCGCTCCATGTCGATCGGGTAGAGCTTGCTCTTCTCCACGCCGTCAGCCATCAGCGCCGCTTCGAACACGAAACGCGGCCAGGCCGGCATGCAGCGTCGGCCGGGGAATTTCTTCACGTCCCAGAAGTCGGCCCAGCTCGTCGGTACGTTTTCTCCCTTGTACTTGTCCTTGTTGTAGACGAGGCCGACGCCGATCACCTGCAATGCCACGCCCTTCTTGCGCTTCAGATTGTCCGGCATTGCCGCAAGCGTCTGTTTCGCCCCGTCCGACAGCTTGGAATAGTCGATGTCGGCCAGGCAGCAGTCGCCGAGCAGCTTCGTCTCCTGGTCGAAGATGAACGTCAGGTCCCATTGCGCCTTGCCGGTTTCGGCCTGAGCCTTGATGCGCGGGCCGCTGCGGGCTTCCTGGACGGTGACGACCTTGATGCCGGTCTCCTTCTCGAACGGATCGTACATCACCTTGCGCAGCGCATCGCCATATCCGCCGCCCGGATCCTGCATGATCACGACGTTGCTCTGCGCCTGGGCCAGGCCCGTTCCCATCGCGACGATCAGGGCCGAGGCGAGCACCGAAGCCGACAGCCGCCAGCGTTTCATTCCCAGCATTTTCTCTTTCCTCCAGTTGAAATCGATCATTGCGTCGTCGCTTTCCGCGACGTCGCGAGAACGGGGCGTGCAAGCGCGAGCCCGGCGACCACCAGCAGCACCTCCAGCGTCGAGACCACGGCCAGCACCGGGTTGAGCCGATAATTGACGTCGCCCCACAGCATGAGCGGAAGCGTCTTCAACTCCGCGCTCGACAGGAACAGCGTCAGCACCAGTTCGTCGAACGAGTGCAGGAAGGCGAAGAACGTCGCTGCGGCGAGGCCCGGCATGATGGCAGGCAGCGTCACCAGGCGGAACACCGTCAGCGAGGATGCGCCATGGACGGCGGCCGCCTGTTCGAGCCTGGAATCGACGCCCTGAAGCGACGCGGACAGGATCACCACGACGATGGGAAGCCCGCCGATCGCATGCGCCGCGGCAAGGCCGAACACGGAGCCGACGAGATCGAAACGCAGGAACAGGCTGTAGAGCGACAGGCCGAGCACGACCGGAGGGACGATGATCGGGCTTACGAGAAGCAGCATGATGGTGGATTTGCCGCGAATGCTGCTTCTGACGATGCCGAGGGCGGCCGACGCGCCCAGCACGATCGCGATTGCGGCCGACATCGCCGCGACGACCAGGGAGGTCCAGAACGCCCGCATCCAGTTCGAATCGGAAAAGAACTGCTCGTACCAGCGAAATGAGAAGCCCGGCGGCGGGAAGGTCAGATAGCTCGCGCTGCTGAAGGAAATGATCATCACCACGATGATCGGCAGGATGAGAATGGCAACGACCAGGCCGCCCATGAGACGAACCGTCCAGGTCCCGAAGCTCGCCGGCAGCCGCCCGAACAGCCTCAGGAGCGGCCAGCCGATCAGATCGGCCGCCGAGGCGCCGAGAGTGCGGCGCCTCGTGCCTGTCGCCCGCGGGCTCGCGGTCTTTGGCGTGGCCTCAGTCAGCTTGCGGCCGCCCCAGATGAACTCGAAGCCGAGGAAACGTCCTGCCACTGCGACCACCGCCAATGTGATCGCCAGCAGCACCACGCCCAAGGCCTGCAGAAACCCCTCCGATGTGACCGAGTCTGCCTGCTGGGTGATATGCATGGCAAACATCTGGTCACCGGGTCCCCCCAGCAGGGTCGGCGTAATGAAGAACCCGATCGCCGCGACGAAGACCAGCAGGAAGCCGGCGCCCATCCCGGGCAGCGTCAGCGGCAGCAGCACGCGCCAGAACGCCGCAATAGGCCCGGCGCCGCTGGCCATCGCCGCGCGGCTCAGGCTTTGATCGAGGCGCGCCACGCTGGAATAGATGGTCAGCACCATCAGCGGCAGAAGCACCGCGGCCATGCCGAGAAGCACCGTGCCGCGATTGAAGAGAAGTTGCGCGGGTTCGCTCAATATGCCGATCGAGACCAGCAGCTTGTTGACCGGCCCGTTGCGGCCGAGCAGCACCATCCAGGCGTAGGTCCGGATCAGGATGGCGATGAAATAGGGGAGCACGATCGCGGTCGCGATCAGGGCCTGGGCAATGCCGCGGCTGCGGTGAATGAGCAGCGCCGTCGGATATCCGAACAGCAGGCACAGGCCCGCGACGGTGACCGAGATCTGCATCGTGCGGACGAGCGAATCCCAATAGAGTGGTATGGCGAAGACTCGCGCGAAATACGACGACCACGATGGCCCGCTCACGCTGATCCGGATGAGGTCGATCAGCGGCAGGAGATAGATGAAGGCCAGAAACACGAGCGCGGGCAGGAGCAGGAGCGCCGGATCCTTCAGCCTCCTGACGAGATCGAGATCCGCGGGCCGGTCCGCCTCGGCGCCGATCGATGCCGAGGTCATGCAAGCACCCAGCAGTCTGCGGCGCCCCAGCTCACGTGCAGGCGATCTCCGACGGCCGGCAGGGGCCGGTCGGCCATGTCGGTGCACCGGATCAGGAGCTGTTCTCCGCCCTCCATTTGCGCCTCGATCCGCAGGATCTCGCCGAGGAAGATCGCGGACGTGACGTTGACGGGCGTGGAATTCGCAGTCGGTTCGTTCGACACGGCGATGCGTTCCGGGCGCACGAGCACGGTTGCGCGCCCAACGTCGATCGTGTCCCGGCTTTCGGCGCTGAACACGTATCCTGCGCGGTTCTTCAACGTCAGCGTCGATCCGCGCTTCTGCAGGATCTCCGCCTCGACCAGATTGCTCTCGCCGACGAAAGAGGCCACGAAGCGATCGGTCGGATGTCGATAGATGTCCAGCGGACGGCCGATCTGGACGATCCTGCCGGCGTTGAGCACCGCGATGCGGTCGCTCATGGTCAGGGCTTCGCCCTGGTCATGGGTGACGAACAGGATGGTGCTGCCGATGGTCTGATGAAGATCGCGAATCTCGATCTGGATCTGCTCGCGCAACCGCCTGTCGAGAGCACTGAGCGGTTCGTCCATCAGCACGACCTTGGGCCGCCTGACGATGGCGCGCGCGATCGCGACGCGCTGCTGCTGCCCACCAGACATCTGAGAGGGAGATTTCGCCGCATGCTCCGTCAGCCGCATGATCTCCAGCGTTTCGGCGACGCGTCGCTCCGCGGTCGCCCGGTCGACGCCCGCCATCCGAAGCGGAAACGCGACGTTCTGGCTCACGGTCATGTTCGGAAACAGCGCGTAGCTCTGGAACACCATGCCGAAGCCGCGCTTGTGCGTGGGCACGTTGTGGACAGGCTTTCCGTCCACGAGGATCTCGCCGCTGTCGAGATTCTGGAATCCGGCCACGAGGTTGAGCAGCGTCGTCTTGCCGCTCCCGGAGGGGCCAAGAAGCGTGATGAATTCGCCTGGTTCGATGTCGATGCTGATCCGGTCGACCGCATGAAAGCTGCCGTAGGTTTTCACGGCGTCGCGGACGGCAATGCGCGATCCGATCGCGTCGCGCTCCTTCAGGCGGCCGATCGGCGAGGTCCGAACATTCGCATCGCCGGAGCGCATCGCGCGCTGAGCCGCGGGCTCACCCATTCTATCCTCCCAGCATGTTCTATATTGTAGAACGTTATTCCAATTATTGTTGGCGTGAAGCGTTATCTTGTCAAGCCGATCTGTTGAGTCAGAGCGCAATGGGAGTCGCGGCGATCGGTTCGCGTGAGCACGAACCTCTGTAAACAAAGGTATAGTCGGCGATGACGCGTTGACACAATCGAGGAAACTCGCCTAACATAAATTTGGAATAATGTTCTATATTATAGAACAGATATGGGAGATAATGGTGTTGAGCGAGCCTCGCGCAATGGCGAAGCACATCAAGCCGGGCATGCGCCTGGCGCTGCCGGTCGACTACGCCGGGGTTTCCATGGCCATGACGCAGCCGATCATCGAGCATGGCGCGGGCGATCTCGATCTCGTCTGCGTGCCGACCGGTGGATTGCAGGTCGACCAGCTGGTCGGCGCAGGTCTGGTCCGGACGGTCGAGACCAGCGCCGTCTCGCTGGGCGAGGCAGGCGGAGCGCCCCGGTTCAACGCCGCTGCCAAGGACGGCGCGGTTCGATTGAAGGACGCCACGTGTCCTGCCATCCATGCGGGCCTGATGGCGGCGCAGAAGGGCAGTCCCTTCATGCCGCTCCGGGGGCTGATCGGAACGGACCTGCTCCGCCATCGCGATGATTGGCGCGTCGTCGACAATCCGCTGGCGGACGGAGGTGATCCGATCGTGCTGATTCCGGCCATCAAGCCCGACGTCACGATCTTCCACGTGCCGATGGCTGATCGCTTCGGCAATGTCTGGATCGGGCGGCGCCGCGAGCTTGCCGCAATGGCCTACGCCTCGCGGATCACTCTGGTTACCGTGGAACGCATCGTCGAGCAGAATCTGCTTGCAGACGAGATGAGCGCCGCCGGCGTGCTGCCCGCGCTCTACGTCACGGCGGTCGGGCGCGCTCCGAAGGGGGCGTGGCCATACGGTCTGTGGGGCGAGTATCCGGCAGACAGCGCGGAGATCGCGCGCTATGCGAAAGCTGCACGAACGGCCGACGGCTTCTCCGCCTATATGGCCCGGGCGCAGATGGAGCCCGCGTGATGGCGGAGGTCCTCCCTCGCGAAGTGCTGATCTGCACGATCGCGCGGCTGCTCGATGGAGTCAGGCATGTCGCGGTGGGAGCGTCATCTCCCATTCCTGCTGCCGGTGCGATGCTCCTGCGTGCAATGAAGGAAGCGAGCGGCGCCGTCGGTCCACGCATCTCCATTCTCGGCTCCGTCGAGCACAATTTCTTCACCAACGGTTCGGCGGAGCTGTTCGATTGCGCAGGCCAGGGCCGGATCGATGCGTTCTTCCTCGGCGGCGGCCAGATTGACGGCCTCGGCAACGTGAACCTCGTCGGCGCCGGGGACTATCCGCGTTCGAGCGTGCGCTGGCCTGGCTCGTTCGGATCGGCCTATCTCTATTTCGTCGTGCCGCGCGTCATCCTGTTCCGGGAGGAGCATACGCCACGTGTTTTCGTCGAGAAGGTGGACTTCATCAGCGCCCCCGGTGTCAGTCCGGACGGGGTGTTCCGGAGCGGCGGTCCTATCGCTCTCTTGACCGGCAAAGGTCTCTTCCACTTCGACAAAACGCGGCCGGGGTTCGAGCTGGAGAGTGTCCATCCCGGGCACGACCTCGCGGAGATCAAAGAGGCGACCGGCTTTCGGTTCGAGCATGACGCCGAGCCGCGGCAGACCGTGCTGCCCGATCGAGCGACGCTCGATCTGCTCCGCGGACGGGTGTTCGACGAGCTCGCCGAGACCTATCCCGAATTCGCCGCGCAGATGCGGCGCGAGCTTGGGACGGTTGATGCATGAGCAAGGTCAAGCGGGTCCCGCATTGCAGCCATTGGGGGGCGTACACGATCCTCGTCGAGGGGCAGCAGATCGTCGGCGTCGAGCCGTTCGCGCACGATCCGGCGCCTTCCCCGATCATCCATTCCATTGCCGAATGGGCTAACCCGGAGCGGCGCGTGCTGCGACCGATGGTCCGGTCGGGTTGGCTCGACAAACGCGAGAAAAGCGACCGCCGGGGGCGTGGCCGTGAGAAGTTCGTGCCGCTGAGCTGGGACGAGGTGACGACGCTGGTCGCCGACGAAGTGCGCCGCGTCGCCGGCACCTTTGGCAACGCGTCGATCTTCGCGGGCTCCTATGGCTGGACCAATTCCGGCCGCCTGCACCATGCCTCGTCGCTTCTGAAGCGCATGCTCAATCTGGTTGGCGGCTTCACCAGGCACGTCGATACCTATTCCATCGCGGCAGGTCCCGTGATCCTGCGCCACACGCTGGGAAGCGACGACGCATGCGGCGGACGCGCCAACACGCTCGACACGATCGCACAGCACACCGAGACGCTGGTGGTGTTCGGCGCTCTGTCGCCGCGAACCGCGCAGAACGAGGCCGGCGGAATCGGCAGCCACCGGCTCGAAACCTATCTCAGGCAGATCGTCGAACGTGGCGTCAAAATCATTCACGTCTCGCCGCTGAAGGATGATCTGCCCGACTGGGTCAACGCCGAATGGTGGCCGATCCGGCCGAACACCGACACGGCGCTGATGCTCGGCCTTGCCGGCGAGATCGTGAAGGCGGGCCGGCACAATACGGATTTCCTCGCGCGCTGCACCAGCGGCGCCGATCGCTTGCTCGGCTATCTGGAAGGCAAGACCGACGGCGTGCGCAAGGAGGCTGTGTGGGCCGCGAGCATCTGCGACCTCGATGCGGAGATGATAGCCGGGCTTGCAAGCCGGCTGGTGGATACGCGCAGCATGCTGACCGTGAGCTGGAGCCTGCAGCGCGCCCATCACGGCGAACAGCCGTTCTGGGCGGCGCTCGGACTTGCATCGGTTGTCGGCCAGATCGGATTGCCGGGCGGCGGCGTTGGCTACGGCTACGCCTCCCTCGGGGGCGTGGGAGCGCCGCTCAACCTCGGCAGGTCTCCGGCCATCTCGCAGCTGACCCGCCCGATTGACAGCTTCATCCCGGTGGCTCGGATCACTGACATGCTGCTTAATCCAGGCCGGCCATTCAGCTATGAAGGCAAGGTCCGCACCTATCCGGATACGAGGCTAGTCTATTGGGCGGGCGGCAATCCGTACCACCATCATCAGGACCTCAATCGCTTGTCGGAAGCCTGGACGAGGCCCGAAACGATCATCGTGCAGGACCCGATGTTCACGGCGACGGCGCAGCGGGCCGACATCGTGCTGCCGGCAACCACGTCGATCGAGCGCAACGATCTTGCCGGCAACCGCCGCTCCGACTTCATCCTGGCGATGAAGAAGGCGATCGAGCCGCTGGGCGAATCCCGCTCCGACTTCGAGATCTTCGACGCGATCGCAGGCAAGCTCGGCGTCGCCGATCGCTTCAACGAAGGCCGTGACGAGATGGGCTGGATCCGCCACCTCTACGACGCGTGCCGCAGCGACGCCTCGAAGCGCTTCGGCTTCGCGATGCCGGACTTTGATGCGTTCTGGGACGCCGGCTATGCCCGCTGCCCGGTCGAGACAGAACACACCTATCTGGCCGACTTTCGCAACGATCCCGGGGCGCATCCGCTCAGGACTGAGAGCGGAAGGATCGTGCTCGGCAGCGAGACCCTGGCCGGGCTCGACTATGCCGACTGCCGTTCGCATCCTGCGTGGATTGAGCCGGCAGAATGGCTCGGCAATGCCGCCGACGCCGGCCAGATGCATCTCATCTCGCATCAGCCGGCCGGCCGGCTTCACAGTCAGCTCGAGACCGGCGCATCGAGCCGGGCCATGAAACGCAACGGCCGTGAACAGGCGCGCCTTCATCCCGAGGACGCGGCCGCTCTCGGCATCGCCGACGGCCAGACAATCCGGATCTGGAACGGCCGCGGAGAGTGCCTTGCGACGGCCGACGTCACCGACAACGTGCGTCAGGGCGTGCTGGTGCTTCCGACCGGCGCCTGGTTCACGCCGACAGGCAATAGCGGTCTGGAGCTCGCCGGCAATCCGAACGTGCTCACGCTCGATATCGGCACCTCTCAATTCGGTCAGGGCTGCTCGGCGCACACGTGCCTCGTGCGCGCCGAGCCCTACGCCGCCGATCGCCGCGATGCGTTCGAGGCTTATCGGGAAACGCTTGTCGCGCTCGCCGCGATCTAACAGGAGCTTTGGAACATGTCTGCGCCCGCCATCAGCCGCTTTCCCGTCCCCGATATCGCGACGCTGCCTTCGGATATCCGCGCGCGGATCGAAGCGGTTCAGGAGAAGTCCGGCTTCGTCCCCAACGTCTTCCTGACGCTCGCGCACCGCCCGGACGAGTTCCGGGCGTTCTTTGCCTATCATGACGCGCTGATGGACAAGCCCGGCCCGATCACCAAGGCCGAGCGCGAGATGATCGTGGTGGCGAGCAGCAGCGCCAATCAGTGCCAGTACTGCGTGGTCGCGCACGGCGCCATCCTGCGCGTGCGTGCGAAGAATCCGTTGATCGCGGACCAAATCGCGGCCAACTACCGCAAGGCCGATATCACCGCGCGGCAAAGGGCGATGCTCGATTTCGCGATGAAGGTCTCGGCGCGCGCCTACGAGGTGGACGACTCCGACATCGGCGATCTCAAAGGACACGGATTCACCGAGGAGGACGTCTGGGACATTGCGGCCATCGCTGCATTCTTCGGCATGTCGAACCGCCTCGCCAACGTCACCAGCATGCGTCCGAACGACGAGTTCTTCGCGATGGGACGCTGAACGCCGCGGACGAGGACTGCAATGGTATCGCTGGTCATCGACAGACGCTTCCGGGGCCCGCCCAACTCCGGCAACGGAGGCTATGTATGCGGATGCCTCGCAAGGCACGCCGCGGGAGACGTCGAAGTTACGTTGCGCGCCCCGCCGCCGCTGGAGCGGTTGCTCGACGTGTTGACGGGGGCCGACGGCGGGATCGAGTTGCGTGAGAACGACAGGCTGCTCGCGACGGCGCGTGTTGCGAGCCTCGATGTATCGGACGTTCCCAGGGTGAGCTACCAGGCGGCCACTGAGGCGGTGGGACGAACACCCTACGACGAGCAGACCCACAACCTGCCCACATGCTTCGTGTGCGGGCCCGCACGCGCGCCCGGCGATGGTCTCCGTATCTTCGCAGGTCCGCTGCAGCCGGGCGCCGTCGCCGGCAAGCCCGTCGTATTCGCGGCCTCCTGGATTCCTCACGGCAGCCTGTCCGGTGCGGACGGCTATGTCGCGTCCGAATTCGTCTGGGCCGCTCTCGACTGCCCGACTGGCTATTGCAGCGTCGGCGCCCGTCACCTGGGATTGAAGGGCGACGAAACGGCGCTGCTCGGACGCATGGCCGC
The DNA here is from genome assembly GCF_020329505.1 of Bradyrhizobium semiaridum. GTDB lineage: Bacteria > Pseudomonadota > Alphaproteobacteria > Rhizobiales > Xanthobacteraceae > Bradyrhizobium > Bradyrhizobium semiaridum. The sequence goes on along the minus strand of NZ_JAGKJJ010000006.1, from coordinate 61,668 downwards.
TCGGATCGATCGCCGGCCGCGTCCCGGAGATCGATGTGTGGTGGTGGCGTGGCCGACCGGGCGGGATGGCCGCAAGCTCTTTGCCAAAAGCGCCTTGCTCAATGCGGAGCAGGAGGTGTTGGCGATAGCACGAACGACGTGGCTGCTGGTCGACCGGCAGACTCAGCTCGGATCAATGGCATGAACGGGAGGGGGAGCAGCGTATGACCAGCCGCGAAGCAGAGCTCGAACTTCGTCAGTCCATCATCGACGCGTGTCGCGAGATGGCGGCGCAAGGCATCAACCAGGGAACGTCCGGAAACATCAGCGTCCGAACCGAGGACGGCATCCTGCTCACGCCGTCCGGTCTTCCATACGACCGTATGAAGCCCGAAGATATCGTGGCCATGAAGTGGGACGGTTCGTGGGCCGCGTCGGCCGGCAACGTTCCGTCGACGGAGTGGCGATTCCACCTCGACATCCTGAGATCGAAGCCGGAGGTCGGCGCCGTCGTCCACGCCCATCCGGTCTTCTGCACCATCATCGCGATCATGAATCGCGCGATCCCTGCGATTCACTACATGATCGCTGCAGCCGGCGGAAACGACATCCCCTGCGCGCCCTATGCTCAATACGGCACGGCCGAGCTGTCGCAGGCGGCTCTCAACGCGCTTCGCTACCGCCGAGCCTGCCTCCTCGCACATCACGGATTGATCGCCATCGGCCCCAATCTGCGCAAGGCCATGTGGCTCGCCGTGGAGGTCGAGGTGCTCGCCAAGCAGTATCACGGCTGTCTCCAACTTGGCTCTCCTCCGCTGCTGCCCAACGAGGAGATCGACAGCATCCTGAAGCGATGGGGACAGTACGGCCTGCGCGATAGCCACGGCACGCCCAAGACTCCCCAGCAGTCGAGCTAAATCACGATCCAACCACTGGCCTGCGAGAACTCATGGCACACCCTCACGACGTCAGCGTCTGCGGCACTTATATTCTGGATATTCTGGGGGTCCCGGTGACCGAGATTCCGCCCGGTGGCGGCCGCTTGCTGATCGAAGAAATTCGGCTGGCGGTCGCCGGCACCGCCGGCGGAACGGTCGTCCCTTGCGCGCGGCTCGGCCTGAAGGCGCTCGCAGTTGGCGCCGTCGGCTCCGACGAGAAGGCCGACTGGATGCTGAACGTGCTGGAGCGCGAAGGCATCGACATCTCTCTTATGGAGCGGATGGCCGACAGTCCGACCTCGGCCACGATCCTGCCGATCAGGCCCGACGGCTCGCGTCCGGTCATGCACGCAAGAGGCGCTTCCGCCCGCTGGCGGATCGCACCCGAAACCCAAAGGGCCGCTTGCCGGAGCAAGATTCTGCATCTCGGCGGGGTCGGCTCCTTGCTCGCGATGGATGGAGAGCCTTCCGTCGCATTGCTGCGCGATGCGAAGGCGGCCGGTTGTACGACGACGCTCGATCTCATCCAGGCGCGGCGCGAAACGCTGGCGCTGGTCGAGCCGCTGCTGCCCCATGTCGACTTCTTCATGCCGAGCATCGATGAGACTAGTGCCATGGTCGGAACCGACGAACCCGCCGCGTGTGCGCGGTTTTTCATCGACAAGGGAGCGGGGGCCTGCGCCATTTCTCTCGGTGCCGATGGTTCCTTCGTGATGACACGCGACGGACGTCAGTTCACGGTGCCGGCGTTCGACGTCGCGGTCCGCGATACCTCGGGATGCGGCGATTCCTACACGGGCGGCTTCATCGCGGGGCTGGTTCGCGACTGGGACCTGCTCGACTGCGCCAAGCTCGCGACCGCGACGGCCGCGATCGTCGCGACGGGGCTGGGCTCGGGCGCCAATCTCGTCTCGTTCGAGGAGACCGTCAGGGCCATGAACACGCTCCCGGTGCGCGAGCCGGCTCGCGCCTGAATCCTTTCACTCCATCAAGAGAATTGATCCGAACAACAAGCAAGGGAGAACGCAACATGGCCCGACATGCGATCGTGACGGGAGCAAGCCGCGGAATTGGCCGGGCGATAGCCATTGGCCTTGCAAAGCGCGGTTACGATCTCGCGCTGACCGACATCGCCGTCCAGGAGGAGGTCCTCCTCCAGACTCTTGCACAGGTGAAGGAGCTGGGCCGCCGCTGCATTTCAGTGCTGGGCGATGTCAGCGACCTTGGCGATTGCAGGCGGGCCGTGGCTGAAGCCGTCCAGGATCTCGGGCACATCGATGTCCTCGTCAACAATGCGGGGATACTCAGGCTGGCGACCATCGACGAGCTGACGACCGATACATGGGATCAGACCTTCGCCGTCAATACGCGCGGCGTCTTCCAGATGACCCAGGCCGTGGTGCCACATATGAAGGAGCGCAAATACGGGCGGATCGTCAATATCGCCTCGCTCGCGGCCCGAACGGGTGGTCCGGGACAGTCCCACTACGCCGCATCGAAGTCGGCGGTGGTCGGCTTCACCCGGGTGTCGTCCATGGAGTTCGGAGGCTACGGCATCACGGTCAATGCCGTATGTCCGGGCATCATCGTGACCGATATGGGGATGAACAATCTCCGCGATCCCGAGCGGGTCGCCTATTTCGAGAAAGTCACGGACCTGCACCGGCTCGGGCAGCCGGAGGACGTCGTCGGGCCCGTGGCGTTCTTCGCGTCTGATGATTCTGCGTTTGTGACCGGCCAAGCCCTTAACGTGGACGGAGGTATCTTCTACAGCTAGCAACAGGCTCGATCGTCATAAGAAACTCGATATCTTGCCTCTCAGCGCGCCGCTTCTGTCCGAAACTGGTGCGGTTCTCGTGGTCTGGCAAACCGCGGCCAATATCGACTTGGCGTCAGATGATGACTTCGGATCGCGGTGAGCCGCACTGTTGGAAGGGCGCAGCAGTGCCCACGATCGGCTGTCTAAGTTTGGCGATCTTTGGCGGACTACTCGACGCGCTATCGGAGTTAAACGGGCCTTCGACAATAAAACAACGCTCCCGATATAGTGGGTTTCGCGATGTAGCGGACCCCGCTACCAAGCGTGAGCCACTCCTCTTAGGAGTGGGTTTCGGACTGTAGCTGTCTCATGACTCGAACTCCCGACGGCTCATATTGTTGGACCTTGAGAGCTGCGCGTATTTGCCACCGGGCTATTCCGACAAATGGAAATCTGAATGCCGGTCCAATGCACGACAAGCGACACATTTGTCGGAATGGTCGTTGATTTTTCGCCGAAATCATACGCCTCTTAATCAGCGGGTCCCAGGTTCGAGCCCTGGTGCGCCCACCACCCTCAAGGGATTGGCCCGCAAGGGCTTTTTTCATTTTCACGACAGAACAAACCGAGTCTCGTGCGACGCTTTGGTGGTCGTACGTCGCACGCCGTGCGACGAGTCGGATAATTTGGGAGCGCTGTCGCCGGAGGGCGGGCGATCGTGCACGGCAACCCGTGCACATTAGAGGTGACCCAGGCTTAAGCGCTCGGCTCGTTCAAGGAATTAGTCAAGGATGCGAGATTGATCGCAATCACTCGGACGCAGACGGAGGCGCATTGAGCGTATAGATTCCCTTCAACGCGCTCTGCAGTTTGCCTATTTCGACCCGCCAGCCGATCGGCTTCTTCGATCGTGGGTAGGGGAGTCGTCGCGTGATCTCGAGCGACTGAACGCACTGCTCGACCGCGCCGACGACAGCGTATAGCCACACACATAGCCGCGACTGCTCAACACCTCACATACTTCCTCCGCGATGTTGTGAACCGATCGGATGACGGCGAAATCGGCAGCGTCGATAGCTTCCTCCCTTAAACCGAAGAGCGATAGCCAGGAAATTAGCGGACTATTGATTATGAACTGCTCGATGCCCTGAGCCGACCGGAAAACGCCCTGGTTCTACTGGACCACGCTCCAGTTTGTGTACGAGTTTATCCCTCGTCCGACCGTCAATGTTCTGCATGCGATGCAGATGACGACCCTTGTTGCACTGTTCTGCGGCCTGTCGGTATCTTCCCGCGGATGGCTGCCTGGACCGCCATTCTGCTTGGAACGCACCTCGTCGGCATGTTCTTGATTGCCGGCGACACCATCGGCGCTTCGACGACCGTCATGCTCTTCATGCTGTTCGTCGTCGCATTGTTTCCGCCGGGTGCCCATTACCAGATCGGGAAGACCGCGCAGCCGATGGCCTTGAGCTCCCGATTTCACGGTCCGGTCTTGGTCCTGCTGTTCTTTATGAACGCCTACTACTTCTATTTCGGGTTGAACAAGATTACCGACTATGGCGTGAAGTGGGTCCTGGATGCTCACACCGAGCTTTGGTCCAGATCAGCCATCGAAAACTCGCTCTTCGTCTCGAGCTACTCGACGAGCCTTTGGTTCAACGGCATCAGCTCTGGCCTTCATTGCGGCACTGCTGATATTCGTTCTCGAGTTGATCGCTGCGGTCACACTCTTTCTGCCGCGGTGGTGTCCCGTCGTCCTGATCTTCTTCGCGGCGATGCATGTCAGCATCTATCTGTCGCTTGGCTACGGCTATTGGACGAATACAGGCGCCGACCTGATGCCGCTGCCATACACGGCGATCGTCGCCCGGTTTTGGTCGTCCCAGAGTGGCGGCCGAGACGCAAAGCGGCCGCTCGTCTCCTTGCGATCGTAAGGCTCCTCGTCAGGCGAATTTCGACAGTTGCAGCGGCACGCCTTCGCAGGGCATACCCCGCGCGCCGAAAGGCTAATGTAGAGTATGCCTTGCATGGCGGGCGTCCTCGATGAGGAACTGCATCGCCATGGTTGTTTTGCCGGACCCGGCGTGCCCTCGATCAGGTAGAGGTTTTCGCGCTCCAGGCCGCCAATCAGTATCTCGTCCAGGCCGGGCACGCCCGAACTTGCCGGCCGTTTAGATACGCCTTCAGCCATCGCTGCTTCCAATTCTTGCTCACGCACTAAGTACGAGGAGCGCCGGCGACGGTCTCCGGGCCATCGTCACCCGAGTCCGTGGTGGGCGCCTGACGTATTTCGTTCCCATCCGCGCGGCTATTTGCGAACCGATTGTGGCCGAGCAACTCGGCCGCTTTCGCTTCATACTCCTCGGCCATGCGGCTTAGCGTATCGGCCGCAAAATCGTCCGCCACTGCATTGGCCAGTCGCCGGCAGCGCCGGGCCTGGGCTTGGAAATCCTCGGCGCGTGCTTCGTCTGTAACGTCTTCGAGCAGGTTCACCGCTCCCGCGAACCTGCCATCTTTGTCGAAAATCGGAGTTGGATAGGGCCGGAAGACCACGCGCGTGCCATCGGGCCGTTCTGCGACCGCTGTCACGCCGCGGATCGGCCGCCGGGTATTGATCGCGACCGCCATGGGGCATTCGGCATGGGGCAGGAAGTCACCGGCGTTGGTGTACAGGCGCCAGGTGACGCACCAGCGGTCCGCGCCGACTTGCGGACGCCGGCCCGTGAAATCGATGCAGGCGGGATTGAAATAGGTGATCACCCCATCGGCATCGGTGACGTAGATGGCGGCGGGCAGTTCGTCGAGCGCCTTACGCAGCGCTTGGTCGCCCGCCAGCACGACGGCGAGCGCGCGCTCCAGCATAGTCTCGACCGCGTCCGACATGGGCTTACCTACTTTCATGAACACCCTATCAGGTAAGGTGAGCTCGCAGGGAAACAATTGCGATGATTAAAGCTGCTCATCGAGTACATCTCGAATTCTGGTGGCTAAGTCAGCTGAACTGAACGGCTTGGTGATCAACCGCACGCCCTTGTCTAGTCGACCCTGGTGGATAATTGCGTTGCGAGCGTAGCCCGTCGTGAACAAGACCTTCAAATTAGGTTTCAAGTCGCGGGCCTGCTCGGCCACTTGGGCGCCTGTCATGCCGCCGGGCAACACGACGTCTGTAAACAACAAGTCCACCCGGCCCTGCCGTTCCAGCAGACGAAGGGCGGACGGTCCGTCATGAGCTTCCACCACGCGATAGCCAAGCTCCCGCAGGATTTCAACGGAATAGGTCCTGACGTCGTCGTCGTCTTCAAGGACCAGGATGGTCTCTTCTCCGTCGCCATCAGGGATGGTCTCAGCCGTTACGCTGTCGCTGTCGGCGGCGGCCATCAGTCGCGGAAGATAGATCTTGACCGTCGTTCCTTGTCCGACCTCGGAATAGATTTTCACATGACCTGCGGACTGCTTGACGAAACCATAGACTTGGCTGAGGCCGAGACCCGTGCCTTTGCCGACAGGCTTGGTGGTGTAAAAGGGCTCGAACGCTCGCCCCATCGTCTCCTCGTCCATTCCCTTGCCGGTGTCCGAGATCGAGATGGATACATACTGGCCAGGCGTCACCTCGGCGTAGTTGATCGCGTACGCCTCATCGATGTGGGCATTCGCGGTCTCGATCGTGAGCCGGCCACCATCCGGCATGGCGTCCCTCGCATTCACGGCCAGATTGAGGATCGCGGCCTCGAGCTCGTTGGCGTCCGCTTCGACCTGCCAAAGGCCGGCAGCCAGCACGGTCTCGACCGCGACAGTTTCGCCGAGAGTCCGGTGCACCATCTCCGAGAGGCCAGTCACCAATGAGTTCACGTTCAGAGGTTTCGGATCGAGCGGCTGACGCCGCGAGAAAGCTAGCAAACGTTGGGTGAGGGCGGCGGCGCGCCGCGCACCGTTGAGTGCCTGATTTGCGGCCCGCTTCAACCGAGGCGCATCGTCCGAAACGTTGCGCAGGATGGTGTCTAGGTTGCCGATAATTACCTGCAGCAGATTGTTGAAGTCATGTGCCACGCCGCCGGTGAGCTGGCCGATCGCCTCCATCTTCTGCGACTGCCGCAGCGCATCCTCGTTGACCCGGAGCTGAGCCGTCCGTTCCGCAACCTGCTGCTCGAGAGTAGCATTCAGCTCTCGCAGAGCTTCTTCGGCGCGCCGCCGCTCAGTGATTTCCCGTTGGGCTGCCTGGGAGAGCCTTGCGTTGTCGATCGCGACTGCGGCTTCCGCCGCCAGACCCGCAAGTCCTCTCTCCGAACGCTCATCGAACACGCCTGGCTTGCCATGGCCGAAAAACAGGCCGCCTATTACTTCTCCACTTCGTGAGACGACCGGCACGGCCAGATAGCTGCGCACAGGGAGGTGGCTCTCGGGCATGCCTTTGCGAGGCGCGTTCTTGCCGTAGCGCGGGTCTTTGGTGATGTCGTCGGATCGGACGATATGCTCGCCATTGAAGGTGGGCGCGAACACCGCGGTGTTGCGCGGCATTGGGAATTTGGAGAAGGCCTCCATCGGCGCGCCGGCCAAGGTGTAAAGCATATAGCTTTCGCCCTGCTCATTGAGCACATTGTAAAAGAACGCGCCAAACTCGGCGCCCGACAGCTCGACGCCGGCATCGGTGACAATCTGCACCAGCTTGTGGAGGTCTGTCTCTGCCGCGAGCGCGGACCCTGCTCGGTTGAGGATTTCAAGCGCCCGACGTTGTGCGGCGGCTTCTTCTTCCGCTGCCTTGGCCCTCGTGCGGTCGCGGACGATCTTGACGAAGCCCTTGATTTCGTCGTCCCGATCGCGAATTGGGGTCATTTCGCCGACTGCCCAGAGCCGGCCGCCCCCTTTTTTAAGTCGCCAACCCTCAGTACCGCCACCCAGGCCGTGGTTGCGGGCTTCCTCGAATTCACGCTCTATCTGGCTTGCATCTTCGAACAAGCGCTCGAGCGTCCGGCCCAGCATTTCTTCCTCGGTCCAGCCGAGCAGCCGGTGGGCGCCTTGGTTCCAGCTCGTCACCAGCCCGGCCTGATTGGTGGTGATGATCGCCGTGTCGGTTGCGCTCTGGACGATTTGGCGCCAGTCGGAGGCGCTGATGGCCTCTGGCTGGAATTCCGAGTTGGCGTCATTCATGCCCATACGATCCGGGGATGCTCTACCGGCGCCCACCTGCAGCGCGAAATCTTTTTGAGCACTTCCAGCAAGGCCCCAAGGGAATTCCTTACAAACTGTCCAAGTAGGTTTTGGTTCCAGATTGCGGAAAGGCGTGTTTTGGCCTGAAGCGGATGGTTCCAGACGGATTCACATGAGTTAATTCTGAAACCTTGCCGAAAGGTTAGGCCATGGAACCAGAACCGGACCACATTGGCGAAAACCTGCCGGATTGTCATGCTGTATGGAGAGAGCCAACGGTTGTCGCCGGCCGGCCGCTGCAGGACCTCGATGGCAAACTGAAACCTGGGTCACGATTGGCACCCGGAAGTCGCGGACAGGTCGAACAATCCGAACGAACATTCGGTCAATGATTCTGAGAGAATTGCGTGCGGTCCGAGCGGTTCGCCGGTTGGCAGCTGTAACAGGCGTCGATCGCGGTGTCGTCAATATTGAACGGTCGCAATCAGGTCTGTGTCGCAGCCGACAACCCGAGTTTACGGCTGGTAAGACCTGCGGGCTAGAGATCCTCTGCCGCCGCTCTGGAGACCGCGCTACGCCGGGATCTCCGCGAACGACAATTCGCAAACCAGGCCCTCCGGGCGCCAGTGGCGCGCAATGTGTCCTTGCAGGGTGCGGATGACGCCATCGACCGCGCCAACCCCGAAGCCCTCCCGCGTCGGCTTCTTGACCAGCGGGCCTCCGCTCTCCGACCAGCGCAGCGCGAGCGGGTCGGTGTCCCATCGGATCTCAATCCGTCCCGACGGGCTCGAGAGCGCACCGTACTTGGCGGCGTTCGTCGCAAGCTCATGGATGGCGACCGCGATGGCCTGCGCCAGCGAGGATGGGAGGCGGACGTCGTCGCCGACGATGCTGACCCGTCGGCGGTCACCGCCCGAGTACGGCCCGAGTTCCTCTTCGACGATGGTCCTGAGGCTAGCGCCGGTCCAACGCGACGCCGAGAACAGCCGCTGCACGTTCGCGAGCGCAGTGATCCGGCCTTGAAAGGCGGCCTGGAACGCTTCGGCGCTGTCTGCCTTGGTCAGCCGCAGCATCGCCTGGATCACCGCGAGGAGGTTGTTCGATCGATGGTCCACCTCGGCAGTAAGGAGCATCATCCGCTCCTCGGCCTGCTTGCGGGCCGTGATGTCCACCAGCATGTTCACCGCGCCGACCAGCCGGCCGCGCCCGTCGCGCAGCGGGGTCGGGTATGGCATGAAGCAGATCCGGGAGCCGTCCGGCCGCTCGGCCACGGCCTCAACGTCGCGGACGGGCCGGTTCTCCTTCAGTGCCACCGCCATCGGGCATTCCTCGTGCGGCAGCGGCGTCCCGTCCGGCCAATAGAGCTTCCAGGTCACGCACCACATTTCACCGATCTTCGGCGTGCGGCCGGCGAATTCGATGCAGGCATGGTTAAAGAAGGTGATTCTGCCAAAAGCGTCGGTGGTGTAGATCGCGGCCGGCAGGGCTTGCAGCAGGTCGCGGAACCGCTGTTCGGAATCCTTGCCGTTGCCGTTGTGCGCCGCCGCATGCCGCGCGGCGATCTCTCCGATGGCGGCATCCTCCGAATGTCCAAACAAGTCCTGCCTCGGGTCGTGAGCGGTGCGGGGAGATGGTCCAATTCCTCGGAGAGGCGATTGTTCCAGCCGTGTTTTCGTCCGCAGACCCGGAATCCAAAATGCACCGCGGTAGGCTTATTTATTCCGCAGCACCAGCGGCTGGCGTATTTCATCGCTTTTCATACTTACGTCGGTAGCCACAGGTGCTTGTCTGCTGCCTTGCATCCGACCAGCTGCTGCCCGCCGCGCCCATCGTGTCCGCATCCTCGCCCCGCGCGCGCCACCGGCTTCTCCGTGCCAGTCGTCATGTCGTGCCGTCTGGTGCTCCATCTCTGCGTCCAGCTCGGCTCCTAGCAGGATGACGATGGCGGAGATCCAGAGCCAGGTCATGAAGCCGATCGCGGCGCCGAGCGAGCCGTAGGTCTCGTTGAACTTGCCGAAGTTCCCCGCGAACGAGGAGAAAAGCCGAGCTACAAGACGGTCGCGACCGCGCTGCCCCAGGTGATCCAGCGCCACCGGGGCGCTTCCCGGCTCGGCCCGAAGCGATAGATCAGCGCAAGCGCGAGTCCGCCGACCATGAACATCGCGGGCCGCCTTGCGATGCGGGCTAGAAGATCGACCGGGTTCAAGAAGCCGACGAAGAAGGGCCGCGCCACATAGTAGGTGACGTCCATCGCTCACTCCTTGCGGCCGCGCGCCAGCGAAAGATTCCCCGCGCCAGGTCTATCAGCTCCTTCGCCCGTCTCTCGGGTCTCCAAGCCTAGCGGGTGAAGCTATGGACTACATCGCGCTGTCATCCTCCAAGGCTTCAAATCCGCCAAGTTCAATGATCTTCTCCAGGTCGCCGAGCGTGACAACACTTCGCCTCAAATCGAGGACCCCTTCGGCTCGAAACGTCTGGAGGACCCGATTGACGTGTACGACACTTAGCCCGAGGGCATCGGCCAGCTTCGATTGAGTAATCGGAAAATCAAACTGCTCGTTGGCGACCAATCCCATCGCTCCCAGCCGCTGGCGTAATTCCGCGATCAGGTAGGCCATGCGTCCAGCGGCCGATCGCGTGCCGAGGTTGACGATCCATTGCCGGAACAAAGAGGCGTCCACGAGTGTCTCCCGCCAGAGCGCCCTCGCGAGGGCCGGTCGCGATACAAGGACGCGTTCAAGCGCCTCATGATTGATGAAGCCGACCTGCGCTGGCGAGAGCGTCGTCAGGTCGTGATCCATCAGCTTCAAGGGCAAGCCCTGGAGATCGGGCATGTCGCCCGCAATATGGAACGACAGGATCTGCCGCTTGCCGGTTTCCGAAACTTTGGACCGGTACGCGAAGCCGCTCATGATCACGCAGCATTGGGTGCTGAGGTCACCTTCGCGGACGATGACGGAGTCCTCTGGCATGTTCTTCACCGGCGTCACGATGGAACGTAACGCCTCGATATTTTCATTAGGCAGTTCGGAGTGCAGCCGCAACTTGCGGATCATCATCTCGACGGGCATCCGAGATTCCTTGAAATTAGAGGCGGGGCAAAGCTATCGGTTCCGCCAGCATACGCTTGGAACGAGCTTGGGTGTCATCAATTATTCCTCGACATCAGCGCCCTCACCGCGAAACTGTCGCCTGGAATGCCTCGCTATTTTTTTCACATTCAGCATGGGCAACACCATGCCGACGAAACCGGCATAGACCTTCCCGGAAAGGATGCAGCCTGGGGGGAGGCTATCCTTACGGCTGGCCAACTCCTTCGAGATCTCGATGGCGCACTGAAGCCCGGCCACGAATGGCGGCTAGAGGTAACCGACGAGGCGGCAAATCCTGTTTGCGTCCTCCGCATATTAGCCGAACGGCACTGACCGTTTCTGTCCAGCCGACGGGCAGAGGGCCGACATTATCGAAGGTCCACGCCGGCCACGGCGCCTTCAGTGATTTGCTTCAGCCCGGAGGCCAGTGTCCGCGACCTCAATAACCTTGCGGGCCACCGGCGCAAAGCGGTCGCTACGGGCGACAACCCTATCCGTCCTAAAGCTAGGCTGAACGCCTCGGTCACAATCCCAATTTCTTCCGGCGAGCATTTGCCGGCCTTCCAGCAAGCGGCATCGTCGGCACTCACCCAGGCCAAGGTCGCTTCTGGCATTAAATCTGCTCGAGAGGAACCAAATCTGCTCGAGAGGAACCGCAATTGTCGGCGCGGGTTGAATGCAAGAAGTCCAGGTGCTGCCTGCGGCTTTTGCAAGGATTAGAATGGCCGACGAAACGATCAAGACCGCCGGCATAGCCTCACACGGCGCCTCTCGCCTCCCGTGGGTCGAGATTGACAGTTTCAACCTCGAACTCAAAGATGAGGACGAATTCCTGGGAGACCGCGCCAGCAAGGGGGCCTTCCGGGAAACTCTCGAAAAGTGGCGAAAGCCGCTGCGCAAATCTGGCGAAGATCCCTTCGGAAAAGAGCTTTCCGAGGACATTAGCAAGAAGGAGCTCGACGCGGTCCTTGGCGGCGACGATCCCGAAGCCTCCGTTGTCGTCCACAGCGCCATCGAGGACTTTGCGCAGCAGCTAGCCCGCGTAACGCGGCGGTTCCTAAAAGCCAAGGCTTGGGATAAAACCGAACGCATCGTGGTGGGCGGCGGTTTTCGGGACAGCCGACTCGGCGAACTCGCCATCGCCCGGGCCGAAATCCTCCTTAAGGCGGAAAACTTCAAGGTCGAGATACTCCCGATCCATTCTCACCCGGACGACGCCGGCCTTGTCGGCGCGCTATATCTCGCTCCATCCTGGATCTTCGAAGCGCACGACTCCATCCTTGCCGTGGACGTCGGAGGCACGAACATTCGGTGCGGCGTCGTGGAAACGCGGCGCAAGAAGGCGTCGGACCTCTCCAAGGCATGCGTGTGGAAGTTCGAACTATGGCGTCATGCCGACGACGAGCCGTCGCGTGAGAGCGCCGTGAAGCGCTTGGTCAAGATGCTTAAAGAACTGATCGCGAAAGCGGAGGACGAGAGATTCAAGCTCGCGCCATTCATCGGCATCGCATGCCCAGGCGTTATCAAGAGCGACGGCTCGATCGAGAAGGGGGCGCAGAACTTGCCCGGCAACTGGGAGAGCAGCAAGTTCAATTTGCCCGCAAGTCTCGTCGAAGCGATCCCGCAGATCGGGGAGAACGACACCTCCGTCGTCATGCACAACGATGGGGTCGTACAGGGACTTTCTGAGGTCCCCTTCATGCAAGACGTGAAGCGTTGGGGCGTACTGACGATCGGCACCGGTCTCGGCAACGCCCGCTTTACCAACCGCAATGGCAAAGGCGAACGCTGAGGTCTCGGCTGAAACGATGGCCGATTGGCCGGGTGTGAATTTCGGTCTTGGAGCCGACCAAGATCAGCACCTCAGGAAGCAGCCGGAATTTCGTTCTTGGTCGGCGTAGGCGGCGGTCAGCATCGCGATTTCGTTCGGCCCCTGGGCGACTTTTTGCCGCCATACGGTAAGGTTTCAACGGAGGAACCTCGCTGACTTCGCGGGTTTATCACCGGAGGAGGGATTGGCGCCGAGTGGAAAATCTACGGGTGTGAAAGCAGGCCGACGGCAACTGTTGAAGAGGCCGGGATTTGCCGACACTCACTATGATCTCCACACAGCTGAAGGAGGCACGTGGTGACCCAACCGACCGAAAAGGAAATCCAAAAGCGCGCCTATGAGATATGGGAGCGGAGCGGCAAACCCGAAGGTAGGGAGGAAGAATTTTGGCAGTTGGCGGAGCAGGAGCTGCGAAACGAGGATAAGTCATCTCCCCTCCGCACTCCAGACAGCCTGTAAACGAGAAGAAGCGCTGACCGAATGTCTCATTCCGCAGCAGCCGAAACCGTATTGCTGTACTTTGTGCTGCCCCTCTGGCTACTGGCCGGCTTTGCTGACTACCTTTGCCATCGCGCTTCGCGGATTGAGATAACCAGCGGTTATAAGGAAACTCTGCTTCATCTGTTGATGTTGATCGAATTGGCGATACCGCTGCTGGCGGCGATCTTTTTGGAGATTAACGCTCTTATTATCGCGACTATGATCGCCGGCTTTGTTGTGCATCAGCTGACAGCCCTCTGGGACACAACATTCGCCAGCAGTAAGCGGCTCATCACGCCCATCGAGCAGCAGATCCATAGCTTTCTTGAACTGATGCCCCTCATGGCGATGGTTATCGTGATTATCTTGCACTGGCCGCAATTCCTTGGCCTCTGGGGGATGGGATCTGAGCCCGCACGTTACGAACTCGTCCTGAAGCAAGAGCCATTACCCTGGACCTACGTGGCTGCATTCCTATTCGCAGCCCTGCTATTCGAAGTCCTGCCCTATATGGAGGAATTCGTTCGAGGTTTGCGGTCGCGGAAGAGAGCTTAGCTCGAACGCGGAGGACCATCAATGAAGGTTGCCGTCATCGGAGGGACAGGACTGTTGGGATCCGCCATTGTGGCCGAATTATCCTCGCGCGGCCATTCGGTTGTTTCCATGAGTAGAAGCGCTGGCATTGGGTGTCCGGGCGCTATCTCGGTAGATCTCAACCAGGCGGCGTCGCCCTCCTACTGGCTGCCCCATCTCGATGGCGTCGAGGCCGTAGTGAATTGCGCCGGGGTACTCCAAGATAGCCCAAGAGATTCCACGTCAATGGTTCATCATCGGGGCATTGCGAATCTTTTTACCGCCTGTGAGCAACTCCAAATCCGCCGCGTCATCCATTTCTCCGCAATCGGCGTGGACCGGCAAACCCCCAGCGCGTTTTCTGAAACGAAATTATCTGGAGACAAGGCTCTGATGGGGCGTGACCTTGACTGGATTATCTTGCGGCCCTCCGTCGTGATCGGTCGGGCGGCCTATGGGGCCAGCGCGCTCATGCGAGGCTTGGCGGCCCTCCCGGCTCTGCCGGTGATGCCGAATACGGGACAGCTCCAGATCGTCCTGCTAGAGGACGTCGTGCGAACGGTGCGCTACTTTCTAGAGCCCGGTGCGCCCACACGGACGATTGTCGAACTGGTTGGCCCGCATCGCCATTCTTTCCCCGAAGTCGTTGCGCTGATCCGCCGTTGGTACCGTTGGCCTTCGGCGCACGAGATTCGCTTGCCGAACTTTGCTTCGAGGGTGATGTACAAATTCGGTGACATGATTTCGCTTTTGGGCTGGCGGCCTCCCGTACGCAGCACTGCCGAGCGGGAGATCAGGCGAGGCGCGGTCGGCGATCTTGAAGACATGCAGCGACTTGGGCTGCGTCCAAGAGGCCTTTCGGAGTTCTTCGCCTCCGAACCAGCTTCAGTGCAGGAACGTTGGTTTGCGCGCATGTACTTGCTTAAACCAGCGATATTTATCGTGTTATCTCTGTTCTGGATCTCGACCGCCTTTGTCTCACTGGGGCCGGGCTGGGGCTACGGTATGGGCCTCATGGGCGAGGGCGGCGTCGAAGGAACGAGTGCGGGGCTCACGGTGATCGCCGGCGCATTATCCGACTTGATAATTGGGCTCGCGATTGCCTGTCGACCAACCAGCCGATACGGGCTCTATGCGGCCATCGCGATCTCCTTCACCTATGCAATCATCGGGACCGTACTTGTACCTCGCCTATGGGCCGATCCTCTAGGGCCGATGCTGAAGATCTGGCCAATTATCGTCCTGCATTTCGCAGCGCTAGCTGTTCTTGAAGATCGATGATGCTGTACTTCGTTCTCAAGTACTTACATATCGTCGGCGCCGCCGTCTTGCTTGGTACAGGATCCGGCATTGCATTCTTCATGCTTGCAGCTCACCTCGGCGGAAAGCCCTCCATCATCGCCGGCGTCGCGCGAATTGTTGTGATTGCGGATTTTATCTTCACAGCCACCGCCGTCGTTGCGCAGCCGGTCACAGGCTCGCTGCTTGTGCTGCACGTCGGTTACTCCTTCTGGGAAGGATGGATCGTTTGGTCGATCGTGCTGTATCTCGTCACGGGGGCACTATGGCTACCCGTTGTTTGGATGCAAATGCGCCTCAGGGATCTTGCCTCAATCGCAGCGGCAAAAGGCTCGCCTTTGCCTCCCGAATATCACCGAATCTTCTGGCTGTGGTTTGCCTTCGGCATTCCAGCGTTCATGGCGGTCGCCGCTATACTCTGGCTGATGATAGTCAAACCTTAACTTCAGATTTTTTGATGCGTGAATAGCAATTGCCGAGCTGGCAGGATGCTCCGCTCGCGATCGCCTGCCAGCTTGCAGTAGTTGCCGGGGATAGGGCGCAGGCCTCCGGGTATGGTCGAGCGGCTAGGAGGAGATACCTGTTAGGCCGTCCGTGCAATCCTGACAAAGCCACCAAGCTATCGCCGTTTTCACTTTGATGGATCCTGCGTTATCGGCTCAGAAACACAGATAACTCACTCTCCGCTGATCAGCCGAACGGACATGCCTTCCAAATGTCGCTGGCGTGCGGTTGCGGAAGATTCAGCGCTTCATGTGCACTGCAAGCGAACGCGGGCCGACGAGCTTGAGAGCTCAGCCGCGCGGTAGTCGTAGGAACAAACATCTCTCGGCGGAGGTTGACGAACACGTAGGTTGGACCGCGCTTGAGTCATCTAGGGAGTCCGTTTTCCGCGTGAGCAGGAATGCACCACCGAGGAAATCCGCATCCGTTTCCGACGAAACGTGGTGGCGTAATGCGGTCGTGTACGAAATCGCCGTGGTGTCATTTCAGGACAGCGACGGCGACGGACAGGGGGACTTGGTCGGCCTTCTGCAGCGTATCGATTATCTCACTTGGCTCGGCATCGGCGCCGTATGGCTGACGCCAATCTACAAGAGCCCCAATCATGACTTCGGCTATGACATTGCAGAGTTCTGCTCGGTTGATCCCCGTTTCGGCAAGCTGGAAGATTTCGATCATCTGCTACGTGCCTTGCACGATTCGGGCATGCGACTCATTCTCGACCTCGTTCCCAATCATACCTCCGATCAGCACGCTTGGTTTGGGGAAAGCCGCGCGTCGCGCAACAACCCGAAGGCCGATTGGTATTTATGGGCGGAAGCCGGTGCCAATGGTGGACCGCCGAACAACTGGCTCAGCCGGTTCGGAGGCAGCGCTTGGGAGTGGTGCGAGGAGCGCGGGCAGTTCTACTACCATTCATTTCTTCCGAGCCAGCCGGACCTCAACTGGCGAAACCCCGAGGTCCGAGAAGCCATCGCGGCTACCATGCGCTTCTGGCTCGATCGCGGAGTCGACGGCTTCCGGGTCGATGCCAGCGCCGTCTTGGTCAAGGATGACCTGCTACGCGACAATCCGCCTGACCCCGAGGCCAACGATAAGACTCCACCCCCTCAGGCCTGGACGCCTGTGTTCACGGACGACAGGCCGGAAGCCATGCGCTGCATCGAATACATCAGGGAAGTTCTGGACCAATATGACGGAAGGCTACTCTGCGGCGAGGTGCAGGGTAAGACTGGTCGGATCGGTCACTTTTACGGAAACAGCAAGCCGCGCCTGCACTTGCCGCTGAACTTCGCGCTGCTCGACTCGGAATGGAATGCGATCTCGCTTCAGGCGACGATCGATGCCTATTTCAATGCACTTCCGCAAGATGCCTGGCCGAACTTCGTGATCGGCGGACATGACAAGCACCGGGTCGCCAGCAAGGTGGGTCAGGCCCAGGCACGTATTCTTGCGATGCTGCTGATGACGATCAGGGGGACACCGTTCTTGTTTGCCGGGGACGAGATCGGCTCGGAGCAGGTCCCGATTCCGTCGGATCGGGTCCGGGACCCCTTCGAAAAGCTCGTGAATGGCTTTGACCTCGGTCGCGACCCCGAGCGGGCACCCTTGCGCTGGGACGACACGGAGGGAGGTGGCTTTACGAGTGGCGAAGCCTGGTTGCCGCTAAGCCGGGACCGCACTCGCAATATCAAAGCGCAGAAGGACGATCGGAATTCGCTCTTGCACCTCTACCGTGAACTCATTGCGTTGCGCCGGGAGGAGCCTTGCCTGCGGCAGGGAGAGTATCTGCCCCGCCGAGCCCAGAACGACGTCTTCTCGTTCGGGCGCCGGATGAACGATACGGAAATCCTCGTTGGTCTCAATATTTCCGGAGAGCCACGTCTTTGGGAGTGGAAGGGCTGTGGCGTCCGATTGTTATCGACCGGGCTGGACTGTAAGCAGGAAACGGTAGCCGGACCAATCCACCTGAAGGCGAACGAAGGAGTCATCGTCAAAGTCCGTCGTTAAGTCCGCGGTGGCCGCCGACCGGCTAGGCGCTAAAGTCCCGGCGATGCGGGCCGATGCGAGGACCCGTACAGAGCTGTCGCTTTTCGCGGCAACTACGCACGCCGGGTGCTGTTCTACGACGGCGATGCCGAGATCGCGCCCGGGCTGACGGCCCATGCCGCCGGCGGACATTCCGCCGGCCTGCAATTCGTCCGCGTCAATACGCGGCGCGGCCCCGTCGTGCTCACCTCCGACGTCAGCCATTTCTACGAGAACATGACCAGCGAGCGGCCGTTCACGACGGCCTTTCATGTCGGTGACATGCTGGCAGGATTCGACAAGCTGCGGGCCTCAGCGCCGGACGTGGTCCACATCGTCCCTGGGCATGATCCGCTGGTGATGAAATTTTATCCGGCAGCGAGCCCGAATCTGAAGGATGTTGCAGTTCGCCTCGATCTCCCGCCGACCGAAATCGCGCATTCCTAGTACGTGCCGAAGGTCGGGATCGGTGGTGCGCCTCCCTGATTTGAGTCGCAGTTGACTCCGTAAAGTCAGAGTGACCATCGGAAAACCCTTATTTTCCAAGACCTTCGCGGGATAGCGGCATTTGATTTGCCGCTCCGGTCGCCAAGTATCGAGCGCACCCGAGCGCGTCACAACCGACAATACGATGACCAGGCGCCGGCAACGTCGGCGGTGGCTCGCCTACTCCCTCTTGGCTACCTCAACTGCCAGATCGACAAGCGACCTACGAAGGCAGTGTCATGAGCAACTGAGCCGCCCGCTGCGGCGCCGCTATCGCGCCTGCCGCGATGAGTTTGCGGGAAGTTTTAAGCGGGAGGGAGATGCGGCATGACGATCCTGATCACAGGGGGCGCCGGATTCATTGGCGGTCACACCGTTCTCGCCTTTCTCGATCGGGGCGAGATTCCGGTAGTATTGGATGATCTGTCGTCCGGCTGCAGGGCCTCGGTGCCGTCTAGCGTGCCGCTTTATGTTGGCGACATCGGCGATCCGGAACTCGTGCTGCGGATATTGCAGAACCATCAGATCGATTCCGTCCTGCATTTCGCGGCCCGGATCGTCGTGGCGGAGTCGGTGATTGATCCGCTCCATTACTATCTCGCCAACACGGTCAAGACCCATGCGCTGCTGCAGACAGCAATCAAAGGGCAAATCAGGAATTTCATCTTCTCATCGAGCGCGGCCGTGTATGGCAACCCAGCGGTGACGCCGGTAAGGGAGACGGCTGATCCGGCGCCGCTCTCGCCTTACGGCAGGTCGAAGCTGATGTCGGAGCAGATGTTGGCCGATGCAGGTGCTGCCTATGGCCTGCGCTACGTGGCGCTGCGCTACTTCAACGTCACGGGCGCAGATCCGGCGGGCCGCCTTGGTCAGTCGATGCCGGGTGCCACCCATCTGATCAAGGTGGCGCTTGAGACGGCGCTCCGCCGCCGCGCATGTCTGGACATTTACGGCGCCGATTATCCAACACCCGATGGCACCTGTGTACGCGACTACGTGCACGTTTCCGATCTCGCCCGTGCGCATCTCGCGGCGCTGGATTACCTGCGGCGCGGCGGTGAATCGCGAACCCTGAACTGCGGCTATGGACGGGGCTATTCGGTCAGGGAAGTTGCCGATGCGGTCAGAACGGTTGCGGGCGTCAACTTCGAAATTCGCGAGGCGCCTCGTCGCGCGGGAGATCCCGCCTCGATCGTCGCCGATCCCGATCAACTCATGAAGCTCGGATGGCAGCCGAGGTTCAATGATCTGCCGACCATGATCGAGCATGCCTACAAATGGGAGAAGAGGTTGGTCGCCGCAGCCGCATAGCGGCAGGTGGTCCGGCGGCAGGGTCCCTCCGGCCCCAGCCACCGTATCTGCGGCTTGCATCTACGGGTCGGCCAGCTTTTCCTGCGATTTTGCGACCGCGACGCGAACGGGCTGCCCAGCCCGGTCTCCCACGACTGTGAGTTTGTCCGGCCGGAGGTGACCGCGCGGTGCGAGCTGCAGAGCCAGCCACATCCCCGCACCGAGAGCCGCGCACGCCGCAAGCCCGAGGATTAGGAACACAGGCGGGCCGGACGGGACAAGGGTCGGCTCGGCCGGGATGAACGACTGTCCTACAACCTGCCTTATACTGTCGCTGTCGGGCGAGCCATCCCGCAATGCGGTCAGCCGGTTTTCCAGAGCATTGAGTTTGGCTTGGGCGAGCGCGTGGCTCGGGTGACGTGCGCCATACACCGCTGAAAGCTGAGCCAGTTCGCGTTCGACGGCGGCCTGGTTGTCTGACAATTGCTGCAGCATCTGGCCCCTAAGATATTCCAGCGCAACTGCATTCGCGAGCCGGGTGGCCTGCTCGGGATCTTTCGTTGTCACCGTGATCGAGATCAGATAGGAGCGCGGCTCGTTGGTCACGCTGATCATGCGCATCAACTGGCTCGCGGCCAGCTGCCGACGCGTCGGCGTCGTCGTTTCCTCCAGGCCGAGCGCTGCGCGGATGAGGAAGACCAGTTGCCATACCATCGGTTCGCGCGCGAAGTCGGGATCCTTGTCGAGCTCGAGCCTGGCGACCACTGCGTTGGCCGTCGCCCGCGACCGGATGGCGCGCGCGGTGCTTTCCACCAGCGCGACTGCGTCCATCACGGCGATCGATTGCGTCTTGGTGCCATTGGCAGGCTCATCGCGAAGGAAGTTGAGCTGGATCGCGGCTTCTCCCGAATAGCGCGGGCCGATGAGTACGAGCGCGGCCGCTGCGAGCGAGACCGCAACGAGAAGGATGGCAAGAATGAGCAGCTTTCGATCCCAGATGAGCCGGAATGTGGTTCGCGCAACCTCGTCGTAGTGGGCTCGCGGCAGGGTGGCTTCGTTGTCCTTGATCTTGACCTGTACTGTCATTCGAGGTGTTCCAGGCTTGAGGTGCCCAATGCCGAAGCCAGCCGTGGCGCGAGAGCAAGAGTTCGACGAGCCTTGCGGAATCAAGCTCCGATCGCCAATGAATGGAAAGGTTGCAATGGGGGTAACCCGTGGGGATTAGGCGCTGGCGCCAGGGCGCGGCCAGCAAGTGAGCCGATCGGCACGGCGTTGCGCTGTGCGCTTTTCCGGATCACGCTCTAGCGCTGTACATCCGGTCTGGGCTCCTCGGCGTCAAAGCGCCGGCTCAAGGTGCCGAGAATGATGTCGTTGACGGCGGCCGTCACGTCTCGCAGCGGCAAGGATGCATCTACGGCATATCCATTGCGCAGCGTGCGGACGAGTTGACGATAGCGATTCATCAGCTCGACGGTTTGCTCGAACGGCAGCTCCTGTTTCCGGGCGTGGAGCACATCAGCCGGCGCGTCGAGCAGGATGACCAGATCGGGCTTTGGCAGCAGGAGCCAAATCCACCGCAGCAGCCACGCCGGACCCGCGTAGCGATAGCGCCTGGGATCAACCAATGCATCGAGGAGATGCCGGTCGTGAATGACCAGCGCGGATCGCGCCAGGGCTGGTCGAATGGAGATCCAGTAGCCCGCGATGTAATACGCCAACCAGTAGGCGAGAGCCCGGCTGACCGATGCGAACACCGAACGCTGCGGCAGATCGTGCGGCAGTACCGGAGGTCCTTCCGGACGACCGCGCCACCGGCGATACAGCGCCGGCGGAAAGAACAGGCAGCGCGTGCTCGAAAATGCACCGTCCAATTCCTTGCCTATCTGGCTGATCACTGACGATTTGCCGGCGCCATCCGGCCCCAGGAATATGACCTCCATGCCGCCCTTCGGCCAACAAATGCGGCTCCCCCGTCGGGCCAGCCGTGTGAACTGATCGCGGACAGGTTCGAGCGGTCGTCTCAGCGCTGTTCGCCGCTGGAGTTCGCTGCGAAATCTTGGAAGGCCGTTCTGAACTCCCTTCCAATCGCCGCGTTCTATCGCGCTTCGGATTTCTGCGGCTGTCGCCGGACTCCAGAAGCGCGAAATCTCCGCGGCGCAGCCGCGCGGATCCTGTCGGTAGAGATCGCCAAACCTTCGCGCATTGTCGTCGGAGATCGAACCCTTGATGACCCTGCGAACCAGATGGCAGCCGAATGCGAGCCGCACCGCAGGAATCCAGAGTTCGCCAAACCGTCGCCGCCGGCCGAGGATTTGCTCCGCACTGTAATATCGATGCCCATTCAGCTCGTAACCGTTACCGACGTGAAGGTCGACAAAGCATGGAGACCTGTCGGCGTTCCTGCCCGCGAGGACGATGTGCCCCGACAGGCAGCGTATGACATCCGCGCCAATTGCCCTGCGGTGGTGTTTGAGCAGATTCGTGAGCCGTTCAGGACTTACATCGATCGGCACGATGCAATCGACATCCGACGTGACGCCCTGGGCCAGGTCTTCGTAGCCGTGAGTGATGCAATACGGGATGTCGGCGGTCTCGAGCGTTTCCAGAACGGCAGCAAGTATGCTCCACGATCGATCGAGGGGAGCCACCGGAATTGGCGCAGGGCTATGCAGCATGGCGAATTCCGACGGCACGCTGGTAGATCGCCATGAGCATGTCATGATTGGTTTCGGCGATGAAGTTCTGTGCGAACCTCTCTCGGGCGGCACCTCGCATCTGCGCTAATTCGGATGGATGCGCGAGAAGTCCTCCGACTTTGGCGGCGAGATCGTCCGCATCTCCGGGTTCGAAATGCAGGCCGGTACGGCCGTCCTCGACGATCTCGGCCATGGCGCCCAATCGCGACGCGATGACCGGTGTACCTTTTGCAAAAGCTTCGACGGCGACGCGCGGAAAATTCTCATAGCAGCGCGAAGTCAGCAGCAGGACGGCCGCTTCGCCAAGCAGGCGGTGAACGAAATCGAGCGGCTTGTATCCCAGCCACTCGATCCGGCCGTCCGCAGCCGCCGCCTCGCGCACCTGCTGCGCCAGGGGGCCGTCGCCGACAATCTTCAGCTGAATGTCATCGCGCAAGCGCCGCCAGGCCGCGAGCAGCGTCTCAATGCCTTTCTCCTGCGACAATCGCCCTACGAACAGTGCGAAGCGTCCGTTGCCGTTGCCCGGGCCGGGATCCGGGTAGACGAAGTTGGGCTTGACGGTGATCTTGTCGGCGGGCAGTCCGCCTTGGAGCAGCTTGCCTCGCGAGAACTCGGACAGGGCGATATAGACGTCGACGGCCTTCTGCCAGGTCCCCAGCAGGCGATGCGTCGCAACCATGGTCGCGGTCGCGCTGCTTGCGCCGAGGCTGTTGCGATAGCACTTGTGCAGGATGCCGGGCCATGGCACCGCCTTTCCCAGACAATCCTCACAAACCCGCCCGTCCCGGAACAAGACCGCATTGATGCAGCAAAGCCGGAAATTGTGCAGGGTCTGGACCACCGCGGCGCCCTCGGCGCGAGCAGCCCAGTAGGCGGCGGGCGAGATCAGCGGAAACGTATTGTGGAAGTGAACGATCTGCGGACGATGCGTCCGCAGCAGTCGTGTCAGTTCAAGCGACGACGACCGGTTCCAGATCGTGCGCGAGGCGAGCGCAAGGCGGTTCATTGCATCGATCGCGTTGTTGTGCAGGCTGAACTGCGCAACTTCATGCCCGAAGGAGCGGAGCATGGCCACTTCGACGGCGACCTGTTCATCCTCGCCGCCAGCCTGCTGGTAGTAGTTGTGCGCGACCAGGATCCTCATCGCGGCCGGATGAGGAGTCCGGTGGCGCTGGCCGCCATCAGCCGCGTGCGTCAGAACGGAGTTCATCGCTTGATCCACCCATGTCGGCGCGCCGGTCTCGCATCGCGTCATCGTGGAGTCCGGACGTCGAGGATATCCGGGCTAGCTCTGCATTCGTGAGATTGGGCGCGTCGCCCGCCACGTCGCGCATCAATCGCAGAACGTCATCCAGGCGGCGCCACTGGCTCGAGTCACGTAGCTCCCATGAGTGGCCCCAGAGATGGAAAACACCGCCGCGCTCGATCGCCTTGTTCAACAGGGATCGCGCCAGTTGCGACCAATCTGCCGATCGGCCATGAACGAGGAATCGCCACAGGTTGGCGAAGGCCATCCGCTTGACGGCGTTTCTGGCAAACGCGGCCAGGCCATGCGGATAGGCTTGAACCGTCGTCGGCATCAAGGCGAGGCCGGCGCGCCGTCTCGGGAGATCAAGGGACCCCAGCTCGACCGTGCGCAGACCGACGAAGCCGGCCTTGCGGATCATCTTGAGATGCGAGCGCAGGAATGCGCCTGTTGGCGGACAGAACATGCTGCATTGTCGCCCGGTCACATCTTCGAGCCAGGCTTTCGATCCCACGATCTCCTGCCACGCCAGTTCATCGGTCACTTCGGTGAGAACCGTGTGGTGGATCGTGTGCGCACCGATCTCAAAAGCCGAGTGAAGGTCTCGAATCTGCGCCGCCGCCATCGTGCCGTTTTCGGCGGTCATCGGCACGTAGAACGTGCCGGTCAGGCCGTGCTTGCTCAGAAGCGCAGCGATGCGCAGATCGAGGGGGTGGCCGTCGTCCCAGCTCGTCGTGATGTATGTTGCCGACTGCGTCACTGACGCCTCGCCAATTGGTCGGCCAGCGGTGCACACGTCGCCGGTACGCATCGCGCTCTCAATCGCCCGAGCGTTGCGTCGATGCGTCGCGCAGCGAGCCAGCGAAGCGCTCGGCGCCAAAGTCCTCGCGGCGAGAGGGAGACATCGATCGTTTCCAGATGAAACCGGGCAATCGCCTGGATTTCATCGATCAGGTGCAGCCTGTTTTCGTGTCCCGTCTCGGACTCGAGGAAGACGCACAAGACGCGTTCCGCAAGGGTCAGCCTGCGATCGCGGGCGACCGGGCCAATCGAGTCGCTCTTAACCTGCATTGCGACATCGTAGAGCATGTAGCCGAGGTCGTACGACGCGGGATGCCAGCGGGCTGCTCCGTCGCCGCACGGAATCAGCGGCGGCATATCGAAGTCGACAAATGAAATCTGTCGCGTCGTCGGCTCGAGCAGAATGTTGTCGAAATTGAAATCCCCGTGCGATTGACCGGCGCGCCAGTATTCGCTCATGGCAGCGATGATGGCCGGCGGCACCATCGCGGCGAGGTCATGTGCGAGGTCGCCGCCGGGTCGCAGATATCGGCTCACCTTCGTGCCAGGGACCATGGTCATGACGAGCGCGAGCGGCGACCGGCACACGTGCAGCGGGATCGGGGTGGAAATCCGCCAGCCATCGAACGTGCGGCCGCTCAGTGCCGCATGGGCGCGGGACATCGAGTCGAACTGTCGGCATACGAACTCACCTTGCGTGGGCGAGGCCAGTCTGTACAGCTTGATGACGACGGGATCGCGGGTCTGGCTTTGATCCTGGTTCCTGGACTCGGCGACGAAGACGGTGGCCTGCTCACCCTGGTCGAGCGGTCGGACCCGCCAGGTGCCGTCGGATGTGCCTTGCGTGAAGTCCCTAAGGGCCTGAACCGCCTGACCGAGGTTCGACGACGGAGCTGTCGTCTCAGCCATGCCGGCGCGCGTCTCTTGCGCTGGACGGGCCAACGTGAGCGCGATCCACCGTCCGACCGATCGGATCACGGTGCCCGGCAGGAATCCGCAAGCGGCCCTGACCAGTCCCCATGCATATGCCGGATGGGATGCCAAGAGCGTCTGGCTGTCGCATCGTGCGGCTCCTCTCGGCGTGAGCCTCTCCGTTGCGCTCGGCGTGCGCGAGGAGAGTGTGTCGGGAACGGCGTCACTTGCGGTCGGGGGAGTTCTTTTCAGTGTTCAATCCTGTTCTTGTCGTGTCCGGGGATGCGTGGCGCCTTTGGGCGCATTGATCGCGAGCCAAGCGTCGGCGGCCAAGTGGACGCCGGAACGAACAGGATGGAAAGCAGCAAGTCGGGGTAATCCGTAAGGGCAGGGCGCCGGCCTCCGAGGACCCTGCGGCCGGTCACGACAAATCGCATGCGACCGTAATGACGTTGCCCGCGGTGGATCCCAAAAGCGCCAGCGCGAAAGGCAGCGCCAGAAGCGCGAGCAAGCGAAACTAGGCTTTCTTGCTTCTGGCGCCAAAGTGAAGGAGTTTGTTGGTTCGCCTGACACGCAGCAGGACCTTCCCGCCGTTTCTCCGGGCCGTGCGTGCCGCGACCCGAAGCAGCAGGCGCACGCCCATTGCCAGAAACGGGACTGGATCGTCCCAGCTCCACCAGGCCAGTTCGCGGGTCCCGGCAAGTGATTTTCGCCACGCCTGGACGCTCAATCTGCCGCGGCGTGGGTAGGTGAGGGACGCAACCAGGTCATAGAGCTCCACGACGAACGTCCGGCCTTCGATCATTGGAGACCTGCGGATCTGCCGACCCGTGAGGTCGAGATGGAGCGCGCGGACGACGTCAATACCCTCGCTGGTTTCGAACATTCGAAAATTCGCGCCAACGCGCGGGTTGAAGTCGACGAGCTTGTATTGACCGTCGCGCTCGTCGCGACGGTAGTCGAGATCCATGATGCCGGAATAGCCGATGTCTCGCAGCATCACCCCGGCCTGTTCCTCGAGACGATCATTCCGGATCGACACGCCCAGCGTGGTGGGGCCTGCAAAGGGTGGATAGGATCGCAGCTTCCTTCCAGTGAAGCCGACGAGGGAGTCCGTTTCGGCATTGCGATAGCCGTGAAAGATCCAATCCTCTCCAGGAATGTGTTCTTGCAGGATCATGTTCGGGCGGCGAAAGAATTCCGGCGGCCCGCAAATTGCACGGAGTTCTTCCGGGGTTCGCACGATGAGGCTGCGGTAGCAATTGTGCAGTGGCCGCGAATGGTCCGCGGCCTTGACGATGATGGGGAATGTCGTGCGCTCGACAAACTCATGCACCTCTTCGAGAGAGGTGGGAAAGGCAAAATCAGGACAGGGTATTCCGGCCCGTCGGCACAGTGCGTACAAGCTCATCTTGTCGGCCAGCTGGCGAGGAAGCTCCGCCCGCAGATGCGGGAACAGAAAATGATCGCTCAGGTGCTTCGCGTGCTCCGCGATGAACACAGCCGCGTTGTCATCCGTCGGGAGCAGGATCGTGGGGCCCTTCATGCGTTCAGCGATCGAACGCAGGCAGTTCAAGACGTCATTGGCATCCGTGGTCCGGTTGACAAAGGTTCCGGCCAGATGCCGGCACATCGCAAGCGGGGTGTAGCGGTCCTCGACGGTTGCATAGACCGGGATACCCAATCGGCCGAGGCTTCGAGCGATGCCGATGGCGCCATGGTGAATGACGTACTCGCCGATCCTGAACAACAGCACCGAAACTTTTCTGTCCACGTCGGCCGATGTGAGCATCACAAGCTCGAGCTAGCCGCCCGCCTCCAGATTGTCGTACTTGGCGATGCGGGCGGATCGGATTGCCGGCCTGCTGTCTCGTTCCGCGGCTGCGATCTGCTCGGATATGCGCCGCGCCGTGAAGCTCGTGCCATGGATGAACCGCATGGCGGGACCAAAGGAGTAGGTACTGGCCAGCCCGGTAAAATACAGTCCAGGCACGGACGATTCGAAATCCGAGCTGAGCATCGGCAACTGCCGCTCAACGCGAAGCCGGGACCTGAGATCGTCGCTGAGGAATGGCAGTCGATCGACCTGGAAAGCGTAACCGGTGGCAGCTATCACGTGATCGGTGACCAGATGATCCGGGCGGCCACCGGGATCGGAGACATGCAGCACGGCACGGTCGCCTCGGGCCTCGGCGCCACGCACCGAGTGACCGAGCAGGATCGGCAACCCGGCGATCCTGTCTCTCAACCACCACGCGCCTGCGGGGCCAAGCACATGCTTTGCTCTGTCGTGCCGGATTCGTTGAGGCAGATAGCGGAACATGTGGGGAAGATTGCTGTACGCCCAGAGTTGGAGCCCGTCTCCGAGGCCCGTCCTTGGACGCGCCAGGCGCTGATACAAGGTTAGGCGATCGCCGCTCGGCGACGGGTTCCATGCGAGCGATGGCTTGCGAACGACGAGGCGGACGCTTGCACCTGCTTCATGCAGCAGCGCCGCTGCTTCGAGGGCGGACTGTCCGCCGCCGATCACCGTGACGTCCCTGCCTCCAAACTGACTGAGGTCGTGATGCTCCGCCGAATGCGATCGCAGGTGCGCGGGCAACTGGCTCAATTCCGGCGGCACGAGGGTCATATGCTCCAGGCCGGTTGCGATGATGACCCGCTCAGCGTTCAATCTCTCACCGCTGCTCAACTCCAGCCGGAAACTATTGCGCGACTTGCTGACCATGGTCACCATCGCGCTTTCGACGTTGGGTACGAGCGCCCGCTGAAATGCCAGCGCATATCGGACAAAATCCTCTCGCGAGATCGGCAGACCCCATTCGCTATACGGCAGCGCGTGCTCGGCGCAGTATCGGCCAAGCGTTTGGTGACCCGTCGGATCGGAGAGGCTCGAGGCGCAACCTTCGGACTTCAGGAACATCCCAATCGGCATTTGGGCGCGCCATCGATGCATCGAGATGCCGAAGATGCGGAAATCTATCCCCTTGGATTTCAGGTGCGCGGCGACTGAAAGGCCGTAGGGTCCGGCGCCGATGATACAAACCCTTACAGGCGACAGGAGGTTCATTGCGTTATTCCTCCGAGATGCGTCCATCCATGGCGCCGCTCAGGCGTCTGGCGGTCGAAAAAGCTCCATTCACAAATGATGATCAGCGGGCCGTTCGGCCTCGGTTGCGGGAAAACCCGATTGATGGACATCGTCGCGGCACGCATTCCGCCGGGGAACGAAGATCAGGAACGCGATCCACCTTCCAAGCGAGCCGGTCACGCTGCCAGTCAAAAATCCGTAAGCGGCTCCCGGCAGTCCGCCTTCGATCATCAGATACCAGACGAGAGCCACCGTCACGCCGGCGCCCAGCGAACTGGCCCCGAGAAGCGCCTGGGGGCGCTCCATGGCCAGCAACGCATTGGTCGCGGGCATGCCGAGCGCCGAGGCGAGCAGTGCTAGCGCCAGCACGAACAGGGTATGGGCGTGATCGGCATACTCCTCGTTCGAGTAGAGCAGGCGCATCACGTCGTCGCCCAGAAAGAAGATCGCCAGGCAGAACAGCATCATCGCTCCGCCCAGCAACAGCAGATCCTGCGCTGCCTCGCGACAGAGCCGCGGGTGGCCGCCCTCACTCAGGGCCAAAGCAGCCTTCGGAGCCAACGTGTTGCCGATCCCGATGATGAACGGATTTGCAAAGAGGACGATGCTCATGCACGCGGCATAGATTCCCGTCGCCGTCGGGCCGGCGATCAATGCCAACAGCCAGTACGGGATGCTTGCCTGAACGCAGATGGTTATCTGGATTGCGAAGAGCCATTTTCCCAGGTCCCAGCCATGTGTGATCGCTGCCGACAGCTGATTCGTGCGGATCACGAAATTGCTGCGGTTGAGGCATAACCAGACGCTGCCGGGGAGTGCGCAGGCGATCCCGATGGCGATATATGCGCTCGCCGACGACATTCTCCCGGTCCATCCCAGCCAGCACAGCGCGACCAGCTGGATCGCTGCGACCGCGACATCGAGGATCAATGCGCGATTCATCTGCAGATGCGCGAAGGAATACCGCCGCCCGAAATCGCGCAGCAGCGCGAACGGCGTGACGATTGCCAGCGCCCAGGTCATTGCAACCAGTTCAGGCGCCGCCCCGTAGACGGACAGAGCCAGCGCGGTCCCTGAAGGAACGATCAGGCCGAGCGCCGAAAGCAGGCCGGATTGTACCAGCGAACCGCCGGCGTGCTCGGTCGGTGTGCCGCGCGGCAGATGCCGCTGGATCGTATATGGCAGCGCGATCAGCGAGTCCTGGATCGCAACGATCGAGATCAGTATGGAGATTCCGATCGCATAGAGGCCAAGCTCCCTGGGGGAGGTCCAGTGGCCGACCAGAACCGTTGTCGCAAAGCTGACGCCGCTGACCACGGCCTGGTCCGCGAGCCCCAGCGCGTGTGTGCGCCACTTTTGCCAGGCGATGCGCAGCACCGCGACCGACCACCATTTTGTCTGCCCTGGCATCGGTCCCGGTCGAGCGGATGGGACCGGCGAGGGCACCGGTGCTGCCGCCGCCATCGGTACGCCGCATTTCGAATTGCGGTCCAAGCTCCTATTCCTTCGCTCGACTGTCCGGCTTCCAGCTGCTCATGCTCAAGGGCGTGCGCGAGCGAACGGAGGGTCGCAGCGCGCGACGCAGAATCTCGGCGGCGGCAAGGATGCTGAAGCCCGGGACGATATAGGCGTAGCGACGCCACAGACGCCGCGGCTCGGAGCACAGCCGAAACAGCCACTCGAGCCCGCGTCGTTGCATCCACGGCGGAGCCTGGGCTTTGGTGCCTGCCAGGAAGTCGAAAGCCGCCCCGACGCCGAGCATGACCGGCGCCTCGATGCGCCCGAGGTGGCTTGCCATCCATAGCTCCTGCTTGGGCGTGCTCAACCCTACCCACACGATGTCGGGGCGCGCCGCGTTGATCGCGGCAACGATCGCCTCGTCCTCCTCGGCCGTCAGCTCGCGGAACGGGGGACTGAGCAAGCCCGCCACCTGCAGCCCGGGGTGCTCGGCGATCATGACCTGCCTGAGCTGCTCGGCGACACCTTCGGCGCCGCCATAGTAGAACTGCCGGTAGCCGCGCAGACTTGAGACGGCGGTCATTTCCCGCATCAGGTCCGGACCGTAGACCCGGCGGATACGATCGCTGCCAAAGATCCGTGAAAGCCACACCAGCGGCATGCCGTCCGGCGTCACCATGCCGGCGTCGTTGTGGATGCGACGCAAGCGCTCGTCGCGGCGGCTCTCCATCACGCCGTGAACGCCGGTGATGCAGACGTAATTGCGGCTGCGACGGCTGATCCAGTGCTCAATCGTTGCGATAGCGTCGTTCAGATTGATCAGACTGATGCCGACACCGAGAATATCGACGCGATCGTGATGGATTGAACCGGCGAGACCTAGCTGGCGACTTTCCATATGATCTTCTTCGTTTCACTGGGGCTCGAAAGCAGGCTGTCGAAATAGCGGATGGTCCGGTTCAGGCCTTCCCGAAGCGGGATCGTCGGCCGCCAATGCAAGATCTCTCTGGCCCGGGTAATATCGGGGCAGCGTTGGCGAGGGTCGTCCTGCGGCAGCGCGCGAAACTCGAGTTTCGATTTCGACCCGACGAGAGAGATGATCAATTCGGCAAGTTCGTTGATGGTGGTTTCGGAGGGGTTGCCGAGATTGACGGGGCCGTCGAGATCGCCCTCGACACCCATCAGGCGCATCAGGCCATCGACGAGATCGTCGACATAGCAGAACGATCTCGTTTGCGCGCCCGAGCCAAATATGGTGATCGGCTGGTTTTTCAGGGCCTGGACGATAAAGCTGGAGACAACGCGCCCATCCTGCGGATGCATGTTCGGGCCGTATGTGTTGAAGATGCGTGCGACCCTTATCGAGAGCCGGTGCTGGCGCTTGTAGTCGTAGCACAGCGTTTCGGCGCACCGCTTGCCTTCGTCGTAGCAGCCGCGCGGGCCCGCCAGATTGACGAGGCCGCGATAGGCCTCGGTCTGAGGATGGACGTCGGGATCGCCATACACTTCGCTGGTCGACGCCTGCAGGATCGGGGCGTGCAGGCGCTTGGCGAGGCCCAGCATGTTGATCGTTCCGATGACACTCGTCTTGGTCGTCTGGACCGGATCATGCTGATAGTGAACCGGCGAGGCCGGGCAGGCCAGATTGTAGATCTCGTCGACCTCGACATAAAGAGGGAAGGTCACGTCGTGACGCATGACCTCAAAGCCGGGCTCGTTGAGCAGGGGTTCGACGTTGCGGCGGGTACCCGTGAAGTAGTTGTCGACGCAGAGAACCTGACACTCCTGGTCGAGCAGCCTTGCACACAGATGCGAGCCGAGAAAGCCCGCACCGCCGGTCACAAGAACCCGCTTTTTCATTGGATCACTCCCTGGCTACGAGGCGCCAACAAGGCGTCTCGCTAGGACCCGAAGGTCGCTCCGAACTCTGATCGGGAGGGCTGCGAACGGGAAGGGGTCATTGGGAGCCCCGGCCTATACAATGCGGATTATCCGCGCATACCCAAGGGGTACTCACGAAGAGCCTGTCGCATAGCCATCGTCGCCCCCGATGGGGGTCCGGCAGGTCGCTAGCGTTGCTGCTGCCGAATGTGGACCGCCGCGTCCCATCCGGTGACGCGCGCGGTTCGCGAGGAGAGTCCATGACGGCTGCTCGAGCGGCGATGGCTGGCACGCTGAGGTTCCGGAGTGCCGGTGCATTGCATCAATTCATGCGCACGGCCGCTGTGCTCGGCGTCCTCGCATTCCCATTCTCGCTCCGTGCCGACCCCGCGGGGGACGGCAACGCCTACCGGCTCGGCCCCGGCGATCGGATAACCGTGAGCGTTTTTGGACAGGCGGAATTGTCAGGGGACATCGCTGTCGATGGCACGGGCAAGATTCTCCTGCCGTTGGTCGGGCCGATCGACGTCAGGGATCTGACGATTGATGAGTGCCAGAACCTTATTCGAGACCGGCTGGCCGACGGCGTTCTCCGGCAACCTTCCGTGAGCGTACGGATCAGCGAGCTTCGGCCGCTGTATGTGCTGGGCGACGTGCGCGCGCCCGGTGCTTATCCCTTCCGCTATGGCAGCACCGTGCAGAGCGCCGTTGCCGTCGCCGGTGGCTTCGGACTGCCGCCTCAGATCGAGGCCGCGGCAGTCCCCGAATTCCTGCTGGCCAACGAGCGCGTGCGCCAGCTCAGCTTCCAAAGGCAGGTGCTGTTGGTCCGCCGCGCGCGGCTCGAAGCGCAACGCGATGGCGCGAAGAGCTTCTCGCCGCCCGCCTCGGAGGTGTTCGCGGAAGCGGAGCCCATGCCGGGCGAACAACTTGCCCGGCGGGCGTCAAGCATAATCGCCGACGAGATGGATACCTTTGCAGTGCAGGCTGACATCCTGCAACGGCAGCTCGAGTTGCTGCGGTCGCAAAGGCCCCGCCTGGAAAACGAGATCGAATCCTACAACGGGCAGATCGAGGCAGCGAAGAAGCAGCTCGACGCGGTCAAGCAGCATGCCGATCAATATAGCCGGCTGGTCAAGCAGGGCCTGGGCGTCACGAATGCCGAGCTGCAGTTCCGGCTCACGGAAGCCAACCAGGAGAGCGAGCTCTGGAGGCTGAACACCCAGGTCATGCGCCTGCGGATGGAGGCCGGCGAACTCGACGTCAAGATCTACGAGGCGGAGGCGGCCTTCAAGCGGCAGGTCGTTACCGACCTGCGCGACGTGCGCGAACGCCTGAGGGAGCTCGATGTGACGTTGCCCTCGGCGCGCGAGATCCGGGAGGCGAAGCGTCAGCAGGCCGGCAGTCTGTTCGGCGCCGAAGCGGACCGGACCATCACGGTGACGCGCGCGCGGAACGGTCAGACGACGGTGTTCGAGGCGACCGAGGCGACCGTCGTGCAGCCCGGCGACATCATCGATGTCAAGAAGCGGCTTCCTCCGGAAATGAACCGCAAATTGTCGGCCTCCGAGTCTGGTCGGGAAGCAGCAGCGCGGGAGCTACCCGTTGTGTCGGCGTTACGCTAGCAATCGATCCGACCAGCGACGGACGTAACGGGGCAGCGGCGGCGTCAACGGCGGCAATTCGATGACCTCGATGTCTTCAGGCAGTGCAAGTTGGTCGGCTCCTGTAAGGCGAGCGGACCTGGGCGACCGTTATCTCCTGCTGCTCTCGGTGGTCCTCCTCGGATATGCCTTGCTTGGAAAGGGATTCGCCTATCTTGGCCTCCCTCCCATCTTCATCGGCGAGATTTCCCTGTTCCTTGGTCTTTTGGTGCTGTTGCGGACCGGCTGCCTCGTCGCAACGCTGACGACGTTGCCGGCTCTCGCCCTTGTCACCGCGATGCTCTGGGTCCTTCTGCGCACCTTGCCCTTCATTGAAACCTATGGCTTCGACGCCCTGCGCGACAGCGTCGTCCTGATGTATGGAGGGTTCGCCTTTATCGTTATCGCGCTGCTGCTGGACGACGGCAACCGCATCAATTCAATTCTTCGATACTACGGCACGTTCGTAAGGATCTTCATCCCGACCATCCCCTTCATCTACGCGTTCCATCGCTACATGGGGGAACAGATTCCGAGATGGCCCGGCTCCGACGTACCCATCCTGCAGAGCAGCGGCGAGGTCACCACGCATTTGGCTGGCGCCGCCGTGTTTGCCCTTGTCGGGTTCAGCAGGATGAGCCCGCTCGCCATCGTCATCTTGTCCGCGACGGCCGTGATGGCCAGTGCGGCAAGCCGGGGCGGAATGCTCGCCTTTGTCGTGCCCGTCGTCTTCGCCGCGCTGGTTCTTGGCAAGGTGCGAACGCTGGCGGCTGTCCTCGTCGCCGGACTGATGATCTTTGGCGCGGCCTTTTCGGTCGAAACGGCTGTCACCGAGGCGCGCGTCGCCAGATCGACCGAGGAGCGGTCGCTCAGCACCCGGCAGTTCGTCGACAATGTCGCCAGCCTTGTGACCCGGTCGGGCGAAGATACCGAAGGCACCAAGACCTGGCGTCTCGAGTGGTGGACGATCATCGTCAACGACACGGTGTTCGGGTCCAACTTCTGGACCGGGCGAGGGTTTGGATTGAACCTTGCCGACGCGGACGGCTTCCAGCACAGAAAGGACCCGAACAGCCCCCCGCTGCGGAGTCCGCACAGTGTCCACATGACGATCCTGGCGCGCGCCGGAGTC
Organism: Bradyrhizobium semiaridum; assembly: GCF_020329505.1. Classification (GTDB taxonomy): domain Bacteria; phylum Pseudomonadota; class Alphaproteobacteria; order Rhizobiales; family Xanthobacteraceae; genus Bradyrhizobium; species Bradyrhizobium semiaridum. The sequence goes on along the minus strand of NZ_JAGKJJ010000006.1, from coordinate 27,404 downwards.
CCCGGGCTGGCGCTGTGGGCACTCTTCATCGCCGCCTGGTCGGCCGCCTTGGCCGTTGCTTCGAGGGCGGCCCGCCGCAGCGGCGAGCAGGCGTGGAGCGGTTTGTTCATTTTCATCGGCTGTTACGCGGCGTCGTTCGTGATCAATGCATCGTTCGACGTCGCGATCGAAGGGCCGGTGCAGGGCATATGGTTTTGGTGCTTGATCGGCTTCGGCATCGGCTCCGTGATGGTCTACCGATATCAGCACAATTGCTGATGATCGCTCTATGATGGCAACTGAGCTTGGGAGCTAGGGCAGCCATGCGGGCGCCTGGCGCGAGAACGAGCGAACGTATCGTTGCGGTTGCGCTGCTGGCGCTTGCCATTCTGCCGGCAGCCGCAGCACCTCTCCGCGCAGGCGTCATCGACAGTCGCTGTCCGCCGGGCGCGATCGCGGTCGAGCCCGGCGCCGCGATCCAACCCGCGGTCGAGCGCGCCGGCGAAGGTGCCGCGTTTTGCCTGAAGAATGGAATTCACCGGGTTCAGGCGGTGCGGCCGAAGTCCGGCCAGACCTTCAGCGGAGAGGGCCAAACCATTCTGAACGGCAGCCGCCTGCTGACGGCGTTCAGCCGCGACGGACGCTACTGGGTGGCAAGCGGACAGGACCAACGTGGACAGAAGCACGGTCGATGCGCCAGGGACGCGCCGGCCTGTGACTTGCCCGAGGCAGTCTTCATGGACGACCAACCGCTGGTGCCGGTGCTGCGCAAGGACAGTCTTGAAGCGGGCCGGTTCTATCTCGACCGCAGCAGCGGGCGCCTCTACCTCGCCGATGATCCGGCCGGGCGCAAGGTGGAGGCCACGGCGGCCGCTTTCGCGTTCGAAAGCGCCGCAAGGAACGTGACGATCAGAAACATCATCATCGAAAAATACGCAAGCGTCGCCCAGAAAGGCGCAGTCCAAAGCGGCAACACCGCCTGGGTCATCGAGAACTGCGAAGTGCGCCTGAACAGCGGGATCGGAATCGTGGCCCGAGCAGGCGGCCGCGTGCGGGAGTGCGACGTTCATCACAATGGCCAGCTGGGGATCGGCGGAAAAGGCCGGGATATCATCGTCGAGGATAACCGGATCTGGGCGAACAACATCCACGGCTTCGACTTCGGATGGGAGGCGGGCGGCCTGAAGATCGTCCTGAGCGATGGCGTGATCCTGCGCGGCAACCATGTCCACGACAACGTCGGTCCCGGGCTGTGGTGCGACATCAACTGCCGGAACGTGCTTTACGAGGACAACATTGTCGAGCGCAACCAGGGCGCGGGCATATTTCACGAAATCTCCTTCGCTGCCGTCATTCGCAACAATACCGTCCGCAACAACGGCATCGCCGAAAACACCTGGTTCTGGGGCAACGACATTCTCATTGCCGCGTCGCAGGATGTGCAGGTGTACGGCAACAGGCTCACCGTCAGCCCGGGAAAATGCGGCATCATGCTGATCGACCAGGGGCGCGACGATCAAGTGCGAGCGCGCAATGGCCCGATCTACAAGACGAAGAACAACACGATCCGGAACAACGAGGTGACCTTCGAGGGGGCGGCATGTGCAGGCGGCGCGTCCGACGTCAAGCCGGGGCACGAGAATTTCTCAATCATCACGGACGGCAACAACGTCCTTGATGGCAACCTTTATCGCGTTCGGCGATCTGCCGGGCCTGCGCGCTTCGCCTGGGGCCATGCGACCTTCGACTGGGAAGGGCTGCGCGCGCAGGGTGTGGAGCCGACCGGGCGGATGGTGATCTACTGATCGCTCGCACGTCAATCGCTTCTGCCGTCAGTCAGGCTGCACTGCGTGTCAGTGCGCGGCCTGCGTCTGGGCCGTCAATCGTCCAAGGCGCATCTCCGAGCACCATCTGGATTACTCCCTTGTTGCAGTAATGGAGCGGGTTCTATCCCCGTATCTTGTGCCCAGAAGTCAGGGAGTGTGACATGCGGAAAGATGCGACAGTCCTGGTCACCGGAGCCGGCGGTTTTATCGGCCACCATCTTGTCAAGTATCTCGTCGAGCGTGGGTACACCGTGCGCGGTGTCGACATCAAGGCGCCGGAGTACGAACAGACGGCGGCTGACGAGTTCATCATCGCCGACCTTCGCAAGCCTGCCGAGTGCATGAAGGCGACAAAAGGCGTCGATGAGGTGTATCATCTCGCGGCGGACATGGGCGGCATCGGATACATCAGCGCATCCCACGCCGGCATTGCGATCAACAACACGCTCATCAACGCGCACACGCTGTGTGCGGCCCGCGAGAATGGCGTGAAGAGGTTCCTGTTCTCGTCGTCGGCGTGCGTCTATCCGCAATATCTTCAGGAGCAGCCCGAAGTCGTGCCCCTGCGTGAAGAAGACGCGTTTCCCGCGCAGCCCGAGGAAGGCTACGGGCTCGAGAAACTGTACATGGAGAAGCTCTGTCAGTACTTCACGGACGACTGGGGATTTGTGACCCGGGTGGTGCGCTTCCACAACGTCTATGGGCCGCTCGGCACCTACGATGGTGGTCGCGAAAAGGCTCCCGCCGCAATCTGCCGCAAGGTCGCGACACTTCCGGATCGCAGCGAGATCGAGATCTGGGGCGACGGCAAACAGACACGATCGTTCATGTATATCGATGATTGCGTCGAAGGAATCTACCGCATCATGCAGTCCGACTATGGCGCGCCGCTCAATCTCGGTACCGACGAGCTGGTGACCGTCGATGATCTCGTCGACATCGTCTGCGCGATTGCGGGGAAGACGCTGGTCAAGCGGCACGATGTGTCGCGCCCGCAAGGTGTGCGCGGCCGCAACAGCGACAATTCGCGGCTGAGGAGCGTTCTCGGCTGGGAGCCAAAGACGGCGCTGCGCGCGGGGCTGATCCCGACATACCGATGGATCGAGGAATACATGGCAGGCCGGCAGCAGCATCCCGTGCAGACCGCGGCCGAATAGCCCGGAATCGCGTTGGCCGTTCGAATGCGTGTCGCGAACCGGCAGCGCCGACCATAAGGGAACGCCGAGAATGGCAGAAATTGGCGCGCTTCTCCCTCAAACCGATGCGTCGACGAGCCGTCACCACGGCCGGCGCAGTGGGGACGAGGGATTCGCTCGCCGTTTTCGAAAGACAATCGTCATCGCGACCCTGGCGTTCGGCGATCTGGTTGCCGCAACTGCCGCGATCGCTTGCAGTCGCGCATTGATCGGGATGTCCGGTACGCAATCGCCTGATCCGGGCTATCTCATGATGCCTCTCGTCGTTGTGGTATTCCTTTGTGTCGGCCTGTACAGCGGATGCGGCCCCAGTCCATATGAGCGGTTCAGGCTGCGCGCGATCGGCGTGGCGGCGCTGGCCGCGATCGATCTTCTGGTCGAAAGTCGTTTGAATGGACTGTCGGCCCTGCCTGTTGCGGTTGCAACCTGCGACGCGTTTTGTTTGCTGATCCTCAGTCACTACGCGGAGACCATGGTCCGCGCCATGCTCATTCGTCTCGGCCTGTGGGGCGCTTCGGCTGCTGTCGTCGGGTGCGGCGACAGCAGCCAGACGTTGGCGCGGTTTCTGGAACGCCATCCGTCGCTCGGATTGCGGCCAATCGGCTTCATCGAGACATCCCGTGATCAAGCGGCGCGCGGCGCGCTTCCCTTGCCGCTGATCGGAGAGTTGGCGGAAGCAGGCCGGCCGTACCCCGACGTCGAATTCGCGCTCTTTGTCTCCGCGAGCGAACTGTGCGCGGCCTCAACCGGTCCATACGCATGGCTGCCGACCTGTCGATTTCTGCTGGTCGAGGATGTACAGGATTTGCAGAGCCTGTGGTTGCGCACGCGGACGCTGGGCAGGGGAATCGGAATCGAGATCCGGCGTGACGTCTGCTTGCCGTACAACCAGGCGCTCAAGCGCGCCATCGATCTGTTCGTCGCGGTTCCCCTGGCAGTGCTGGCGGCGCCGATCATTCTTCTTCTCGCGGCTGCCATCAAGATCATCGACCCGGGACCGGCGATCTATGTCCAGGATCGGGTCGGGCGCAACGCGAAGACGTTGCGGATCTTCAAGCTTCGCACGATGTATGCCGGCGCCGAACAACGCCTGCAGGAACATCTGTGCAATGATCCGGTCGCGAGGGCTGAATGGCAGCGCTTCTTCAAGCTCTCGCACGATCCTCGCGTCCTGCCCATCGTCGGAAACCTGCTGCGGCGCACCAGTCTCGATGAGCTACCGCAACTTTGGAACGTCATTCGGGGCGAGATGAGTCTCGTTGGTCCGAGGCCGTTTCCCGCGTACCACATGAACGGCTTCGATCCCGAGTTTCGCGTCATTCGGACCAGCGTGCAGCCTGGCATCACGGGGATGTGGCAGATTTCGTCGCGAAGCGACGGTGACCTGGAGGTTCAGAGGGCGCAAGACCTCTTCTATATCCGAAACTGGTCGATCTGGCTCGACCTGTATATTCTGTTGCAGACGGTCATTGTCGTCATCGAGGGCAAGGGAGCCAGATGAATTCGCCCGCGCGCAGGTCTGGCTGCGCACACGCTCCGCTGATCCATCAAGTCCGAGGCCGTAGCGATTGCCCCGCTATTTGCCGATTCTGCCCGCGCCGGTCGCTTTTTGAATCAGCACGTCGTGGATCAGCTCGCCATTGATGCGGTCGATCCCGACATGATTTGCATTCTGCGCAATCACGCGGAGCTGGGCCGGTCGCTCGGCAATCCCTGCGTCCGGAGCCGAAGCTTGCTTGCCGGCGTTTGCGGCGGCAGAGCCCTTGTCGATCGGATGGGTGAGCAACTCGTTGTTGTTCAGGGCCCAGATCGCCGCCTGGGTCCGGTTCTGGACGCGGATCTTCCGCAGTATCGCCTTGACGTGAACCTTCACGGTCGCCTCGGCAATGTCGAGCTTGCGTGCGACGCACTTGTTGGTATCTCCCTCCACCAGGCAGCGCAAAATGAGCTTCTCGCGGGGGGAAAGCTGTGGCGCGGTTGAATCGTCGGCCGCCGAGTGGCCGCTGGCGCTGTGCGGCGCCGTCTCGCCGAGGGAGGCGAATTCGGCGCTGCGGACGAAAGTGCGCAAGGCCGGTGGAAAGACAGTCTGGCCCATCATGACGAGTTCGATCGATTTGATGAAGGCGTCGCATGTCGTGATGTCGACGAGGTAGCCGCTCGCGCCGGACCGGAATGCCGAAACCAGGTCGCTCTCGCGATACCGGTCAGCCACGATTGCGACGAGCCCGTTTGGATAGCGCGCCTGGAGCAGCGCTATCTGGCCGGCGACGGACTCGAAATCATCGCCGGTGTGAACAATAAGGAACAGCAGCTGATGCCGCTGCAGTTGAGCCGTGCTTGGAATCAACTCGTCCGTGGACGATACCGAACTTTGGATGCGAAAATGCGCTGCCCGTAATATTCCGGAAAGTGCTTCTCTGAGTAATACACTTTTTCCAATGACTACGGCCGCAAATGACTGCCGCCTTTGCATGATACTCTCCTGCCGGCGCCCAATTGAAAATAAAAGGGGCGATCGAACTCAGTAATTCTGGGTTGTCGATGGCCGAATGACTGTGCGTTAACGGTGGTCTGGCAACGTTGATAAATCTGGAAGCGCCAAATATTGTGCGACTTTCTTGTTCTTCAATGAGAAGGCTCGGATGCGGGCGATATGGGGGCTTTCGACTTTTTTTGTCTGCGACATTTTTATGAATTGTAGATTCGAATTCCCGATATCCCTATATACCTAAAGTTATATAGTCGTACCTTGTTTGATGAGCGGTCGCCGTCAGGTGAATGCGGACCATTGCGAAAGTCCGCACCGGACGATCAAGCGTCGCCGAAATGGTGTTTGAAGCAGCGCTACAGCGCACCCCTGGCAGTATTGGAGGGGTCCGTCATTATCTGCATGAGCCATGCGGCCCAGGGCCGCGAGCGCCTCGATGAGGACGTGTTGGCAGTGAATTCGGGGCGCCGTGCCTGACCTTGGCTGAGCGCGATTGCGCTGCGCCGACTTCGGGGAAGCGAAAACCGAGTTTTGGAAACAAGTGTGTAGCCCGGCGTTTAGTTGCGAGGCGTTGAGCCACAAGGGGAGAGGGCAAGTGCCCACGCGTTGCGTCACGGTGGTGATTGCGGACCGCCAACCGATCGTCCTGCACGGCTGGATCAACCTTCTCGGGCCGAACAGCGGCTTCAGAGTTGTGGCGTCCTGCGATGACGGGCCAAGCTGCATTGACGCGATCAGGAGTCTGGTCCCCGACATTGCCATTCTTGACATCGCAATGCCCGGTGCGAGCGGACTGGAAATTCTCGCGATCGCCGGCTCCGAAAAGATTCCGACCAAGCTCGTTCTGTTCACGGCATCCAGCGACGAGGGAGAGCTTGCCCTGGCGGCCGCCGCAGGCGCGTACGGCATCATTTCGAAGGACGTCGATGTGGCAGTCGTCGTTCAGTCCTTGCGCCGGATTGCCGATGGCCAGAGGCTGTTGCCGTCATCCTTCCCGAACGGCGTGATGCCTCGCGAGCCGGCAAACATCGCGCGTGAGCAGAACGCGCTCAACGTGCTGACCGATCGCGAGCGCCAGATCATGCGCCTGGTGTCCGAAGGACTGTCGAACAAGGAAATTGGACGCAGGCTGAACATCAGCGACGGCACGATCAAGGTGCATCTGCATCACATCTTCCAGAAGCTGGAAGTCAGCAATCGGACGGTGCTCGCGGCGCTCGCCATCGCGCAAGGCGAGCTCAATGGATGAGGTAGCGGCGGGGCTCGAGCCCCGCTGCGCCCACCCTCGCAAAATCGCTGCGCCGGGAATCTCGCCGACGCAGCCGGGTCAGACCCAGCCGCCGTCGACGATGTAGTTCTGGTTGGTGCAGGCGCCGCTGTCGTCGGCGGCGTAGAACAGCACGACGCGGGCGATGTCGTCGGGCGTCAGCTTGCGCTTGATGCACTGACGCTGCATCAGCTCGGCCTCGGCTTCCGGCGTCAGCCAGTGATCGAGCTGCCGCTGCGTCATGATCCATCCAGGGAGGATGGAATTGACCCGCACGTTGCTCGGCCCGAGATCGCGGGCCAGCGCCCGGGTCAGGCCCTGTACCGCCGATTTCGCGGTGGTGTAGCAGGGCATGTTGCCCTGGCCGATCACCCAGCTCACCGAGCCGATGTTGACGATCGAGCCGCCACCGGCCTGGGCCATATCGGGCGCGACCGCCTGGGCGCTGAAGAACTGGTGCTTCAGATTGACGGCGAACCGCTCGTCCCAATATTCCGGCGTGACGTCGGCGATCGCGTGGCGGTCGTCACGGGCCGCGTTGTTGACCAGGATGGTGATCGGACCGAGCGTCTCGCGGATCCCCGCGATCGCGCGCCGCAGGGCGGCGATGTCGCGCAGATCGGCATGCTCGAAATGCACGGTGGCCCCTGCGGGAAGGGTCGCCAGCAGCTGCTGCGACGCCGCCGTATCGATGTCGATAAATCCGACCCGCGCGCCTTGGCCGATGAATTGGCGGACGATGGCTTCGCCGATGCCGGAACCGCCGCCGGTCACCAGAACGGTGCGGTCTTTGAGGCTTGGATAGCTGGCGCCTTGCATTGGAATCCTCTCTTGGCGCCTCAACGGCGTCGGTTTGCGTTGCCGCGGCTCGAACGAGGCGCCGCCGCTCCGGGGGTTATTCGGGTGTCTCGAGCTGGCTCTGGTCGACGACCCGCAGGGTCCGCCGCACCATGCCATCGACGATGGCCGCCGCTTCGCTCGGACGGATATGGATCGTCGTGGATTTCAGCAGCCACGGCAACACCGCCTGATCGAGCCGCTCCTCATAGGCGCGGCGCATCATCTCGAATGCCTGCAGGCCGGGACCCGCCAGGATCACGTGATGCGGGCGCAGCACCGAGATCGTTGCTGCGACAGCCTCGGCCAGCGCGCGGCCGGCCTGCTCGAACAAATGCGCGAGACGCGGATCGCCGCCCGATGCGCGCTCGCGCAGCAGCGCCATCTGAGCTTCGGACGGCTGCTGCGACACGGCCGGCGGCAGGTCGAGAAAGGTGCGCGCGTCGCGGTACAACGCGTAATCGGCAAGATGGGCCTCGATGCAGCCGCGCTGACCGCAGCGGCATTGCGGACCGTTCATCGCCAGCTTGACGTGGCCGATCTCGCTGCCGGCACCGGCGCCCCAGCGCGCTTCACCGTCGATGACGATGCCCATGCCGACGCCATGGCCGACCATGATCGTGGCCGAAAGCCCCTGCGCCAGCGCCGGTTCCGCGGCGGCGAGAGCCACTGCGACCGCGACGGCGTCGTTCGCCATCACGACCTCGACGCCGAAGGCCTGACGGACCGGCGTCGCCAGATCGACGTCGGTGATCGACAGCGCCGGACTCCACAGATGCCGGCCGGTGTCGGCGTTGACGATGCCTTGCAGCGCGATGCCGATTCCCAAGAGCCGATGCCGCGGCGTCGCCGTCGCATCGAGCATGGCTTCGATCTGCGCGATCACGAGATCGCATAGCGCGCCCGCATCGAGCGCGCGCGTGGTGAGTTCAAGCCGCGATTGCGCCACGGCGGCACCGCTGAAATCGGCGATCAGCGTCTCGATCAGATTCATGCGCAACGAGACCGCGATGATGCGGCCGAACTCGGGATTCAGCGTCAGCAACACCGCAGGCCGGCCGCGGCGACGGCCGCTCGACGGGTCCGCATACTCCTCGTCGGTATCGTCGGACCAGGATGTCGCGGCGCCGGTGTCGGCCTCGCACAGCAGCTCCTCGGCCAGCAGTTTCGACGTGATGGCCGAGATGGCCGGGAAGCTCAGCCCCGTGCTGCGTGCAAGCTCGACGCGGGGCAGCGGCCCCTGACGTCGCAAGACTTCGACGAGACGGCCGCGGTTCGATCCGCGAACCAGGCTTGATGCACGTCTCAGCGGTTCGGGCTGGTCATTCATGCGGGGCTTTTTAATTCTGTAGATTAAATTAATCAACGCGTGAGAACACAGCGAACGCGGAAATGTGCCGTCAAGCGCTGCTTCCTCGGACTTTGAAAGCTTACCTGCGCGGGAGGCGGATCGCAAGAAACACCCTTGACTGGACAAAATGTCGCGATAATTTATTCAGCGAGTAAATAAAATAAGGCGGCAAAAAACGCCGTCCATGGATCCCGGGATGCCGGGGCGACGACAGGGGAGGTCCAGATGAAGAACTCGAAGAAATTGCTTGTGCCGCTGCTGGCCGGCACCGCCGTGCTCGTGATGGCGACAGGGCTGGCGCAGGCGCAACAGAAGAAGACCATCGCGCTGGTGACCAATGTCGCAGCCGATTTCTGGACCATCGCCGGCCGCGGACTCGAGAAGGCGCAGAAGGAACATCCGGACTACAAGATCGAGCTGATCGTCACCAACGACGGTACGGCGGCGGGCCAGCGCCGCGAGCTGGACGATTTGCTGGTGCGCGGCGTCGCCGGCATCTCGATCTCGGTGGACGATGCACCCCACGCGACCGAACAGCTCAACAAGGTTGCCGCCAAGACCGTGCTGATCACGACCGACAGCGACGCGCCGCAGAGCAACCGTCTCGCCTATATCGGCACCGACAACGTCGCGGCCGGCCGCCAAGCCGGCGAGGAGATCAAGAAGGCGCTGCCGAACGGCGGCAAGATCGCGCTGTTCGTCGGCACCATGGACGCCGACAACGCCCGCGAGCGCGTGCAGGGCATCAAGGAAGCGATATCAGGCACTAAGGTCGAGCTGGTCGACGTGTTCACCGATCAGGTCGACTTCGCCAAGGCCAAGGCGAACATGGAGAACGTGCTCGTCAAATATCCCGACATCGCGCTGCTGTCCGGGCTGTGGAGCTACGAGACGCCGCTGATCTATGACGCGGTGAAGGCGGCGGGCAAGGCCGGCAAGGTGAAGATCGTCGGCTTCGACGAGGATCAGCGGACGCTGCGCGGCATTGCCGACGGCACCATCGAATCCACCGTCGTGCAGCAGCCCTACGAGTTCGGCTATCTCTCCGCCGTCAACATCATCAAGACGCTGAACGGCGACAAGTCCTGGATCCCCGCGGACAGCAAGCTCATCGTGCCGACCAAGGTGATCAGCAAGACCAACGTCGCGGAGTTCACTGCCCATCTGAAGGACTTGCTGAAGAAGTGACGTCAGTGGGCGTCACGGCCCGGCCGCCACAGGCCGGGCGTTATGCGGGAGGAATCGCCTGATGGCGGAGACGCTGCTGCAGCTCAGCGGAATCAGCAAGACCTATCCGGGTGTCCGGGCCCTCGACGACGTCAACCTGCGGGTCGACCGCGGCGAGGTGCTCGGACTGATCGGCGAGAATGGCGCCGGCAAGTCGACGCTGATGCGCGTGCTCGGCGGCGTGATCGCGCCGAGCGAGGGCGTGATCCGCATCGGCGGCATCGACCACGCGCAGATGACGGTGAGCGAGGCGACGCGGTGCGGCATCGCGTTCGTGCACCAGGAGTTGAACCTGTTCGAGAATCTCGACGTCGCGGCCAATGTCTTCATCGGCCGCGAGCAGCTGACCGGCGGCCCGCTGAAGCTGGTGGACAATGCAAAGATGCGCGCCCGCGTGACACCGCTGCTGGAGCGGCTCGGCGCCGATTTCACGCCGGATACGCTGGTCGACAATTTGTCGATCGCCGAGCGCCAGATGGTGGAGATCGCCAAGGCGCTCTCGATCGATGCGCGCGTGATCATCATGGACGAGCCGACCTCAAGCCTGACGATTTCAGAGACCGAGCGGCTGCTCGAGGTGATCGCCGACCTGAAGGCGCACGGCATCTCGGTGATCTATATCTCGCACCGGCTGGGCGAGATCATGTCTTGCGCCGATCGCGTTGTGGTGCTGCGCGACGGCCGCACCGTGGGTGAGCTGGCGCGGGACGAACTGAGCCATGCCGCAATGATCCGGCTGATGATCGGCCGCGACCTGAAGGCGCTGTATACGCCGCCGAAGCAGCCGCCGCAGCCGGGCGGCTGCGATATTGCCGGCGTCGTGACGACAGCTTTTCCCGACCGGCGGATCGACCTGTCGGTGCGGCGCGGCGAGATCCTCGGCCTCGCCGGGCTGGTCGGCGCCGGCCGCACCTCGCTCGCCCGCGCGATGTTCGGCGTCGATCCGCTGCTCGGCGGCGAGATCAGGATCGACAACACGGCGGTCGAGGTCGCGTCGCCGCGCGATGCGATCCGGCAGGGGATCTACCTGGTGCCGGAGGACCGCAAGAGATCCGGGCTGGTGCTGGAATTGCCGATCCGCGAGAACGTGACGCTCGCGAGCCTGCTGGATTATGCGCGGATGTGGCTGGTCGATGGCGCGGCCGAGCGCAAGATCGCCAAGGATCAGGCGCGCAACCTCTCCATCAAGGCGCCGAGCATCGACACCGAGGCCGTGACGCTGTCCGGCGGCAACCAGCAGAAGGTCGTGCTGGGCAAGTGGCTGTCGATGCAACCGCGCGTGATGTTCTTCGACGAGCCGACCCGCGGCATCGACGTCGGCGCCAAGAGCGAGATCTACGCGCTGATGCGAGAGCTCGCCGATCAGGGCGTCGCGATCGTGATGATCTCGTCCGACATGGAGGAAGTCATCGGCGTCTCCGACCGGGTGGCAGTGATGCATGAGGGGAGTATCAGCGGCATGCTCGAGCGTGCGCAGTTCAGCGAATACAACGTGCTGCGGCTGGCGATGGGCCAGGAGCTGGAAACCCGGGCACCGGAAGCCAAGGAAGCCGCCGCGCCATGATGAAGAAGGAACTCGGCCTGTTGCTGCTGCTCGTGGTGATCTTTGCCATCACCGGCGCGATCAATCCGGCCTTCCTGTCGGTCGTGAACCTCTTGAATCTGGCCAACCTGATCGGCCTGTTCGGCGTGTTCGCGCTCGGCGAGGGACTCGTGATCATCACCGGCGGCATCGATCTTTCGCTTGGCTCGATGTTCGCGCTGCTCGGCGTCATCTTCGTCGACCTCTTGACGACGTATCAGGTTCCCTGGCCGCTCGCGCTGCTGCTGGTGCTGCTGGGCGGGCTGGCGCTGGGCGGCATCCAAGGTTTCCTGATCACGCGGCTGAAGATGCAGCCCTTCATCGTGACGCTGTGCGGGCTGCTGATCTATCGCGGCGCCGCGCGCTACTACACCAGCGATTCGACGCGCGGCTTCGGCTATGGCGACGAGGCCGCCACGCTGAGCAACATCGCCTCCGGCAATGTCGCGGGTATTCCCAACACGTTCATTTTCCTGATCATCCTCGCATTGATCCTCGGCGTGCTGCTGCACCGCTCGGTCTACGGGCGCTGGCTCTATGCCGTGGGCAAGAACGAGGAAGCGGCGCGCTTCTCCGGCATCAACACCAACATCGTGATCGCGACCGCGTACATCATCAGCGGCGGCCTCGCCGGAGTCTCGACCGTGATGTTCGTGTTCTACACCAACTCGGTCTCGCCGAGTTCGTTCGGCAATTTCTACGAGCTCTATGCGATCGCGGCGGCCGTGCTTGGCGGCTGCAGCCTGCGCGGCGGCGAGGGTTCGATCCTCGGCATCGTGCTCGGCACCGCGCTGCTGCAGGTGCTGCAGAATCTCGTGAACATCCTGGGCATCCCCAATTCGCTCAACTTCGCGGTGATGGGGACGGTGATCCTGATCGGCGTGCTGGCGGATCAGCAATTGCAGGCGCGCCGACGGCGCAAGGCGGCGCTGGCCGGCCTCGCCCGCACGGCGCCGAAACCGACACTGGCGCAGGGAAAGCCAACCACAGCACCGCGCGGCGCGGCCGCGTTGTCTGCGGCAACGGACGAACAGACATGACGGCTCCACGCTCCGGTTGACTCACGGCCGCTGCGTCGGCGGTTGAAATCGGTGCGTGCTGAGATGGGGCACGTTCCAGCTCATGGGCTTGGGCGGGAACGTGATGGAAACAGACAAAGCCTGGGGAAGCTGGAAGGACTACGAAAATGTTGCACAGGTCTGTGACCGCCGCACGCATGTGCGGCGTAGGGATCCTATTGTCTTTGTTCAGCAGTGGAGCACATGCAGCCGACCTTCTCACGAAGGCTCCGCCGATCCCGTATACCGAGACCGATGATTTCTGGACGAGGCCATATCTGTTCGGCGATCTCGGCAGGACGCAGTTGAAGGAGCGGGGCATCTCCCTGGCCCTGACGTTGGGCGACGAAGCGGTCGGCAACCTGTCCGGCGGAAACCGGAACACCGCGACACAAGCCGGCCAGTTGTTTTTCCAGGCCAAGTTCGATCTGGCCAAGCTTGCCGGCATCCAGGGGGGCCTGGTCGGCCTCACGCTGGTCGACCGCTTCGGCCACAATCTGAATGACGAAGCCGGCATTCCGGCGTTGCAGCTCACCAACGAAGTGTTCGGCCGCGGCAACATCCTGCGCCTGACCGAGTTCTACTATTCGCAGAAGCTGTTCGACGGTCAGCTCGAACTGAAGGGCGGCCGCTTGCCGGTCGGCTCCGACTTCTTCTTCGGCCTCTGCGAGTTCATCAACCTGACCTTCTGCGGCGGCCAGCCCGGCAATATCCTGGGCGGCTACATCTACAACTGGCCGGTGAGCCAGTGGGGTGGTGTGGTCCACTACAACTTTGCCAAGGGCTTCCAGTTGTCGGTCGGCGTCTACGACGCCAATTCGAACTATCTGACGACAACGGATCCCACGATTTATTTCCTGCCGGGCGTGCCGAACTCGAATCCCGCCGCCGGCGTGCTGGTGCCGGTCGAATTGGTCTGGGCGCCGAGCGGTCCGTTGGACGGCACCTGGAGATTCGGTGGCTGGTATGACAGCGCCTCGTCGATCGACGGCGGCCTGCCGGGCATTCTGGCGCTTATCCCGGGCGGTAACGGGGGCCCGGACCAGAACATCGGAGATCAACGCGGCCGCTACGGCATCTATGAATCGATCCTGCAACGGCTGACCGTCGAAGGGCCGAAAGCGCAAGGCTGGTACACCTTCCTCAATACGACCGTCGCCGATCACCGGACGTCGTACCAGGACTACCAGATCGCGTTTGGCTTCAGGCACACCGGCACCTTCAGCTGGCGTCCCGAGGACGAGGTCGGCTTCGCGGTGGGTACGACCCACGTGAACTCGGCGGCGCTCACTCCGAATGCCGGCGGCAACGAAGTTCCGATCGAAGCCTGGTACGGCTGGCAGGCGACCGGCTGGATGAACCTCAAATTCGATGCCCAGTATGTCATGAATCCGGGCGGGCGCGGGTATAATGCCGCGGGCGTCAAGACGAGCAATGCCTGGGTGCTCGGCATACGCACACTGGTTCACTTCTGATGCGACGGCTGGCTGCCCGGGGCACGGCGATGAACGAGGGCAACGCGAAGGCCGTGAGCATGCCCGCTCACGGCGCGTCCTGCCGATCATCTGAACGAGGATCACGATGGTAACCGCTCACGCTGCCGGTCAGCCAGCCCCGGCTTTGAACCAGCCCGTGCTGGAATTGAAGGGCATCGGCAAGGAGTTCGGCGCCATTCGCGCGCTGCACGGCGTCGACATGCGCATCTTCCCCGGCGAGGTGATCGGCCTGATGGGAGATAACGGCGCCGGCAAGTCGACGCTGGTCAAGATCATCGCCGGCAATTTCCCGCCGAGCCACGGCGAGATCCGCTTTGCCGGCGAGACGGTACATTTCGCCCGTCCGATCGATGCCCGCGCGGTCGGGATCGAAGTGGTCTACCAGGACCTCGCGTTGGCCGACAATCTGACGGCAGCGGCCAATGTCTTCCTCGGCCGCGAGCTCAAGCGCAAGCTCGGTCCGTTCAGCCTGCTCGATCACAAGGCTATGGCAGCGCGCGCGCTGGAGCTGTTCGGAGAGCTGCGCTCGGAGACCCGCCCCGATGATCTGGTCAAGCAGATGTCGGGGGGCCAGCGCCAGGCGGTTGCGATCGCGCGGACGCGGCTCTCCAATGCCAGGCTCGTGATGATGGACGAACCGACGGCAGCGATCTCGGTGCGTCAGGTCGAGCAGGTGCTGGGCCTGATCCATCGCCTGAAGGAGCAGGGCGTTGCCGTGATGCTGATCTCGCACCGCATGCCCGACGTGTTCGCGGTCTGCGACCGCGTCGTCGTGATGCGCCGCGGCGAGAAGCGCGCCGACAAGGCGATCGGCGACACCAGTCCGGAGGAAGTCACGTCCCTGATCACCGGCGCGAAAGAGGCTGCGTGATGACGACGCCCCTCGACTCTCCCATCAGCTTCACCAATGTCGGCAAGGTCAGGTGGTGGCAGAGCGGCTTTTTCGCCTCGCAGACCGGCTACGTCCTGCTGGCGCTGGTGGCGCTGTTCGTGGTGATGCATTTCGCCAGCCCCTATTTCTTCACCCAGGGCAATCTGCAGAATGTGGCGAAGAACTTCTCCTTCATCGCCATCGCCACGCTCGGCGTGACCCTGGTCATTATCACCGGCGGCATCGATCTGTCGGTCGGCTCGATGATGTGCTTTTCCGCGATGGTCACCTCGATGGTGATGACCCAGCTCTCGACGCCGGGCATGCCGGGCGCGGAATGGTTCGTGCATCTGGCCGATGACGGCAAGACCGTGGTCGCCAACGTGCCCGGCCTGATCCTGCTCGTCTCGGTGCTGGCGGGGCTCGGCGTCGCGCTGGTGGTCGGCCTCGTCAACGGCTTCTGCATCGCGGTGCTCGGGCTGTCGCCGTTCGTCACCACGCTCGGCATGCTCTCGATCGTGCGCGGGCTCGGCTATGTCATCTCCAACGGCCGCGGCAGCTTTCCCGGCGGCCCCGACGCCGATTATTTCTATGCGCTGACATCGGGTGTCGTGCTCGGCCTGCCGGCGCCGTTCATCTATCTCGTGGTTCTCGCGCTGGCGATGGCGGTGGTGCTGCATCACACCAGCTTCGGCCGCCATGTGTTTGCGCTCGGCGGCAACGAGAAGGCGGCGGCGCTGACCGGCATTGCGGTGGTGCGGGTGAAGATCGAGGTCTATGTGATCTGCGCGCTCGCGGCGGGTTTGCAGGGCATCATCGTCTCCGGCTGGCTGGGATCGGCGCCGGCTAACATGGCGACGTCCTACGAGCTCAACGTCATCGCTGCCGCGGTGATCGGCGGCGCCAATCTCGCCGGCGGCGTCGGCGGCCCGCTCGGCGCCATCGTCGGCTGCGCGCTGCTCGAGGTGATCCGCAACGGCTTGGTGCTCGCGCAGGTCAACTCCTACTGGCAGCAGGCGCTGGTCGGCGTGATCATCATCGTCGCCGTGCTGGTCGATCGCATCCGCTCGCGCATGGCCTGAACAATTCCTCCGGGAGGATCGCGAAATGATCGCCTATCCGCCTCCCGAAGCCGCTGATGTGAAGGATAGGTGTAAAAATGTGGAGGGAAGCGATGAGGAAGGCACTTCTTGCCGCCATGGCCGTCGCCATGATGGCGACGCCGGGGTTTGCACAGAGCTACAAATTCGTGATCGTGCCCAAGGCGATGAACAATCCGTTCTTCGACTTCGCGCGGGATGGATGCCAGAAGCGCGCCAAGGAGCTCGGCAACATCGAGTGCATCTATAAAGGTCCCGTCGAGCACGAGCCGGCGACGCAGGCGCAGATCATCCAGGATTTCATTACCCAGAAGGTGGATGGGCTGGCGATCTCGGTCGCCGACGTCGCCGCGATGACGCGGTCGATCGATGCGGCACGGGCGGCCGGCATCGCCGTGATCACCTTCGATTCGGACGCCCCCGGCTCGAAGCGGATTGCCTATATCGGCACCGACAACAAGGAGTTCGGCCTCGCGCTCGGCAAGCAGTTGCTGAAGCTGCGGCCCGATGGCGGCAAGTACGCCATGATCTCCGGCGGCCCGGGCGCGGAGAATCTGGCCGAGCGGGTCAACGGCGTGCGCGAAGCGCTCAAGGGCTCGAAGTGGACCGAGATCGCGGGCTCGCCGAGCTTCTGCAACGACGATCCCGCGCTCGGTGTGCAGCAGATGACGGATCTGCGCACCGCAACGCCCGATCTCGCGGCGATCGTCCCGGTCGGCGGCTGGCCGATGTTCGCGCCGGAAGGCTTCAAGGCGTTCGCCAGCAGGAGCAAGAAGGATATCGACGCCGGCAGGTTCACCCTCGTGGTGGCCGATACGCTCAGGATGCAGCTCGAGCTCCTGAACGACGGCTATGCCAATGCGCTGGTCGGCCAGCGTCCGTTCGAGATGGGTGAAAAGGCGATGGAGACGCTCCTTGCCATCAAGAAGGGCGAGAAGGTGCCGGAGATCATCCACACCGGACTCGACATCGTGACGAAGGACAATGTCGCCAAGATGCTAAAATAGGCGGCGAACGCGGGGTCCACGGCGGCGCGCTTCCGCGTCGTAGGGTGGCTTGACATTATGGATCGTTTGCTCCACAAATATGGAGCAAATGATCCATAATGGAGCTTGACGATGGCGAGGCCCCGGGAGTTTGACGAGGTCCAGGTTCTGGAAGCGGCCGGCGCGGTGTTCTGGGCCAAGGGGTTCGAGGCCACCTCGACGCGCGATCTCGTCGAATCGACGGGCCTGACCCAAAGCAGCATCTATGCCGCGTTCGGCGACAAGCGCGGCATCTTCCGGCGCTCCCTGCGCTACTATCTGGACTGCATCCTGCTCGAACGCATCGTGCGGCTGGAAAGCACGAAATCGCCGGGGCAGGCGATCGTTCTGTTCTTTCGCGAGATCGTCGATCGCTCGCTGGCCGATCCGCAGCATCGCGGCTGCATGCTGGTCAATGCCACGCTGGAGGCGACCGCCGACGATCCCGAACTGCAGACCTATCTCGCTGACGAGACGGCGAAGATCGAACAATTCTTCTTTCGTTGCGTTTCCGCGGGGCAGGCCAGCGGCGAGATTACCACGAGCTTCCGTGCCGAGGATCACGCGCGGCATCTGCTGGCCTTGCTACTCGGACTGCGCGTGCTGGCCCGCGTGCGTCCCGATGCCACGCTGCTGAACGGCCTGGTCGGGCCGGGGCTGGCGGCGGTTGGCCTCGCCTGGCCGTCCGGCAAGCGGAGGCCGTCATGATCGATCTGTACTACCGGCCGGCGGTGACGGAGCAGGGCAAGTCGATCCTGTTCGGCCAAACCATTGCGAGCCCGGCCTCCGGCTGAACATCGCAACCAGCCGCTTTCAATCCACCCACGTCTGTCATCGCTGCCGCGCGCCGCCCCCGCTGCGTGCGCGCGGCCTCGCGCCAGGAAGAAGGATCAGTGAAACCATGTTGACCCGACGCATATTCGTCTGCGGTACGCCACTCGTCCTCGCGGGATGCGTGACGCAGGATCGTTCCGGCCTGATGGCGCGCGACGACCACGATCCGCGGCATGCGGCGATCTATGACGCGGTCCCGGGCGAGCGGTTTGCCGTACCCGCCGTCGATCTCAGCCGGATCGATCCAAAATTTTATCGCCGCGAAATTGCCTATCCCACCCGCGAGCCGGTCGGGACGATCGTGGTCGATCCCGCGCAGCGCTTCGCCTATCTCGTTCAGGAGGGCGGACGCGCGATCCGCTATGGCGTCGGTGTCGGCAGGGACGAGGCCTTCAACTTCCGTGGCGCGGCTATCATCGCGCGCAAGGCCGAGTGGCCGCGCTGGGTGCCGACGCCGTCGATGATCAAGCGCGAGCCGAAGCGCTACGGTCCCTATGCGGACGGCATGGATGGCGGCATCCAAAATCCGCTCGGGCCGCGTGCGCTCTATCTCTACGCCAACGGGCAGGACACCTACTACCGGCTGCACGGCACCGTCGAGCCGTGGACAATCGGCACGATGGTCTCGTCGGGCTGCGTGCGCCTGATCAACCAGGACATCATCGATCTCTACCGCCGCGTTCCCGTCGGCACCAAGGTCGTGGTGCTTCCCGCGCATGGCGACGTCGCATAGCGCCACGCCGCTCCGGGCATGGCGAGGTCGTCGATGCCCAATTCCTCCTCATCAATCGAGCAACAACTCATGTCCCATCGTTCGCAGAGCCTTTCGCCGGCACAGATCGACCGCGTCCTGGTCTGGCGCCATATCTTTGCCGGGCTGTGCGCCAGCCTCGTGAGCATCGGGTTGGCACGCTTCGCCTTCACGCCGCTGATTCCCGAATTGATCAAGGCGCAATGGTTCTCGGCTTCGGCCGTCATCTATCTCGGCGCCGCCAATCTGGCGGGCTATCTGGGCGGCGCCCTCATTGGGCGGCTGCTGGCGATGCGTCTGTCGAGAGAGCATACGCTGCGGCTGATGATGCTGATCATCACCGCTGCGTTCTTTGCCTGCGCAACGCCGCTGTCGTTCGTCTGGTATTTCGGCTGGCGGCTGCTGTCGGGCGTCGCCGGCGGCGTCGTGATGGTGCTGGTCACCGGCACGATACTGCCGCATGTGCCGAAGGCGCGCAGAGGCATTGCCGGCGGCGCGATCTTCCTTGGCCTCGGTCTCGGCATCGCCGGCTCGGGCACCATCGTGCCGCTGCTGCTCAATCTCGGCTTGAGCCAGACCTGGCTGGGGCTTGGTGTGTTCTCCGCGATCCTGACGGCGGCAAGCTGGTTCGCCTGGCCCGCATCCGGTCTTGATTCCGGCACCGAGACCGACCCATCCGCGTCCGCGGCGGAGCATTGGCATGCCGGCCCGCGCATCGGTGTTCTCTATGCGCAGTATGCGCTGATGGCGACCGCCGCCGTGCCGCCGATGGTGTTCCTGGTCGATTTCATCGCGCGCGGACTCGGCGACGGCATTCACGCCGGAGCCATGTTTTGGATCTGGTACGGCTTGGGCGCGATCGCCGGCCCGCCGTTGTACGGCTTCCTTGCCGACCGTGTCGGTCCGCGCCCGACGGTGCGGCTAGTGGCGGCCGTCCAGGCTGCGGCGCTGCTCGGCCTCTATGCGACGGACAACCGGCCGGCGCTCGTCTTGCTCACCGTCATTATCGGTACCTTTGCCCCCGGCATCGTTCCGCTCGCCTTGGCACGGGTCCGCGAGTCGATCCCGCACAGCACGCACCGGCAGAACGTCGTATGGAGCCGGGCCACCATCCTGTCGGCAGCCGCGATGGCGGTCGCGGGCTCACTGTTCTCGGCGCTGCTCAATATCAGCGGCGGCAATCACCGCATGCTGTTTCTCACCGCCGCCGGGTTGCTGCTGTTGGTGCTGCTGGGCGAGATGGTCCCTGGGCCGCGCATCGGGAACATCAAGCGGATGCAGGCGATATGAAACCGGACTGTGGAGCACGTCGGCGACGCGCGCGTCAGCTGCGCGCCTGGCGGAGCAGCGGCTCGCGGGCGTGCTCCCTCGAACGCAGCAGCGCGTCGACGAAGATCGGCTCCCATGAGCGGATGTGCGTCTTGAGCAGGGCGGTCAGGGCCGCGGTCTCGCCGGCGAGGGCGAGCTCGATCAGCCGATAGTGTTCGGGGACGGAGGCCTGTTGCCGTTCGAGGCCCGCGCGCGAGCGGATGCCGTAGAGCCGCATCTTGTCGCGCAGGCCCATCACCGTATCGGTGAGCAGGTCGTTGCCGGCGGCAGCGATAAAGTCGCGATGATAGTTGCGGTCGGCTTCCAGATAGAGCTGCACGTCGTCGGTCTCGACGGCCTTCGCGATCTGGTCGGCGCATTCACGCACTGTCGGCAAATCCCGCGGCGGATTGGCGGCGACCAGCACCGCGGCGTGCAGCTCCAGCACCTCGCGCATGTCGAAGAGATTGCGCAGCTCGGTCAGCGTCGGCTCCACCACCTTGAAACCACGGTTGCGCATCGGCTCGACCAGGCCGCCGCGGCTGAGCTCGAGCAGCGCCTCGCGCACCGGTGTCGAGGAGACGCCGAGACTCGCGGCGAGGCTCGGCACCGAATACATCGTGCCCGGCAGGCTCTGCCCGGAAATGATCTCGGCGCGCACGCGCTGCAGCACCTGTTCTCGCAAATTCTGGTCCATGGGTGGTCGCAGGCCGCCTCTCGCCGGGGACTCCGATTCGTCCCCTGATTATTACTTAGCCTTGACGCGAGCAGTAGCGTATGACGTAAATGTGTAACGCATTACTAAAGTGCATCACTTTTGCTCCTTGGACGGTGAGATCGAGGTGAAACAGCGGCTTCCGGGCTATTGCACGCTTTGCCGCTCGCGCTGTGGGGCCGTCAGCGTCGTGGAGGGCGGCCGCCTCGTCGGAGTGGAGGTATTGAATAACCATCCGACCGGTGGCGCGCTCTGCGCCAAGGGACGCGCGGCGCCGGAGATCGTCGCCAGCCCGCGCCGCCTGACCGTGCCGCTCAAGCGCACCCGGCCGCGCGATGCCGCGGATCCGGGCTGGGTCGAGGTCACCTGGGACGAGGCACTGACCGAGATCGCCGCGCGGCTCGCTACGATCCGCAGCGAAAGCGGCGCCGAGGCGGTCGCCTTCGCGGTGACGACGCCGAGCGGCACCCCGATGGTCGACAGCTTCGAATGGGTCGAGCGTTTCATCCGCGGCTTCGGCAGCCCGAACCTGATCTATGCGGTCGAGATTTGCGGCTGGCACAAGGACTATGCTCACGCGCTGACCTTCGGTCGCGGCATCGGCTTTCCCGATTACGACAATGCCGACGCGATCGTGCTGTGGGGCCACAATCCGGCACGCACCTGGCTCGCGCAGGCGACGCGCGTGGCCGATGCGCGGCGGCGCGGCGCCAAGGTCGTGGTCGTCGATCCCAAGCCGAACGGATCGGGACAGCAGGCCGATCTGTGGCTGCGCATCCGCCCCGGCGCCGATGGTGCGCTCGCGCTGGGCGCGATCCGTCACCTGATCGAGACCGGCACCTTTGACGCGGATTTTGTCGATGCGTGGACCAACGGATCGCTGCTGGTCGACCGCACCACCGGACGTTTCCTGCGCGCGGACGCTCTGTGGTCTGATGGTGCGAAGGAAGTTTTCGTTCGCCTCAATGCCTCTGGTGCGCCGGTGCCCTGCGATACGCGCAGCGCGCCCGTGGGCGGCCAACTGCGCGGGGCGCTGACGATGCGCGCGCGCGACGGCCGGCAGATTTCGGCGGCAACGGCGTTCGAGCTGTTGGTCGAGCGCGTCGCAGCCTATACGCCTACGCGTGTTGCGGAGCTGACCTGGCTCGACATCGGCGAGGTCGAAGCCTTCAACGCGCTGTTCGCGGGCCGGCCGCGGCTCGCCTATCACTCCTGGACCGGCGTCGGCCAGCACACCAATGCGACAGCGATCGAGCGCGCGATCGCAACGCTCTACGCGCTGACCGGCGCCTGCGACCGGCCCGGCGGCAATCGCTGGCCGGTGCCGCCGCCGACCCGCGTCCTCAACGACTACAACATCCTGCCGCCGGAGCAGCAGGCGAAGGCGCTCGGCATCGCCGAGCTGCCGCTCGGCCCGCCCGCAAAGGGCTGGATCACCGCACGCGACTTCAGCCGGGCGGTGCTCGAGGGCGAGCCCTACCGGGTGCGCGCATTGGTCGGCTTCGGCACCAATTTCGTCGTCTCGCAGGGCCATTCCGAGCGCAACCGTGCGGCGCTGAACGCACTCGAATTCCAGGTTCATGTCGACATGTTCATGAACCCGACCGCGGAGAGTGCCGACTTCGTGCTGCCGGCCAGCACGCCATGGGAGCGCGATGCGCTCAAGATCGGCTTCGAGATCACCCAGCAAGCGGTGGAGACCGTGCAGTTTCGTCCGCGCATGGTCGAGCCGGCCGGCGCGGTCAAGGCCGATTACGAGATCGCGGCGGCGCTCGCGCTGAAGCTCGGCATGGACGAATTGTTCTTCGGCGGCGATATCAAGGCGGGCTGGAACTATCAGCTGGCGCCGCTCGGCATCGACGTCGATGAGCTGCGCGTCCACCCTGAAGGGCGGCGCTTCCCGCAAAGCTTCCGGGACGAGAAATACGCCATCATGCGCGAGGACGGCACTGTGGCCGGCTTCGCGACGCCGACGCGGCGCGTCGAGCTCTATTCGGAGCTGATGCTGGGGCACGGCTACGATCCGTTGCCCAGCCATGTCGAGCCCGATGGCAGCCCGCTGTCGGCAGCGGCGGACGAGCGCTTTCCGCTCGTGCTCTCCACCGCCAAGAGCGGGTGGTTCATTCACTCCTCATACCGGCACGTCGCCTCGTTGCGGCGCAAGTCGCCGGACCCGGCCGTCGAGATCAGCCCGCGGCTCGCCGCCCAGCGCGGCCTCGTGGAAGGCGACTGGGCCGTGGTGGAGACGCGCGGCGGCGCCGTGCGCCTGAAAGTGCGTCTCAATGCGGCGCTCGACGCGCGCGTCGTCGTCGCCGAATTCGGCTGGTGGGAGGATTGTCCGCCGCTCGGCCGCGATCGCTCCGCGACGTCTGGCGTCCGCACCCGCAACATCAACGCCGTGCTGCACGACGACGCGCGCGATCCGGTCTCGGGTTCGGTCCCGCTGCGGGCGATCGTCTGCGACATCAGGCGCGATGCGGAAGCGAGCCGCGGCGTCTGGAGCGGCCGGCGCCGGTTCGTCGTCAGCGCACGGCACGCCGAGGCCGACAATGTCGTCGCGCTCAGCCTGCGGCCGCAGGACGGCGGGCCGCTGCCCGACTTCCTGCCGGGACAGCACGTCCTGGCGTCGCTGCCTGGTGCTGCCGAGGCGCGGGCCTATTCGCTGACCGGATCGGGCGATGCGCCGGGCACGCTGTCGATCGCCGTGAAAGGGCGCTTCTTCGATGAAGCGCGCCATGCCGACGCGCCGTTCTTCATGCCGGATCGTCTGCACGGCCTTGCCGCCGGCGATGAGGTCCTGCTGGAGCCGCCAGGTGGCATCTTCACGCCGCCGCTGAAGGGCACGCGGCCGCTGGTCTTCCTCGCGGCCGGCATCGGCATCACGCCCTTCATGAGTCATCTCGAGACGCTGCAACGCTTCCCGGCGCAGGGGCGCGTTCCCGAAATCCTGCTGCTGCACGGTTGCCGCAGCAGCCGCGAGCATCCCTTCGCAGGGCGGCTCGCCGAGCTGGAGGCCGTCACTCCCGAGCTGAAGCGCGTGACATTCTACTCCGCGCCGCTGCAGCATGATCCGGTCGGTCGCGGCGCGCTGCGCAAGGGACGACTTGATCCTGCGCTGGTCAGCGCGCTCGTGACGCATCGTCCGCTGCTCTACATCTGCGGCTCGCCGGATTTCGTCGCGACGCAGATCGAGGCCATGACGGCGCTCGGCGTGCCGCGCTTCGACATTTTCGCGGAAAGCTTTGTCTCACCGCCCGCGGTGCCGAGTGATCTCGCGCCGCGTACCATCCGGCTTGCCAACAGCGCGCAAAGCTTCTCCTGGCGACCGGAGCAGGGAACGCTGCTCGACGCCGCCAGCGCGGCCGGCGTCGCGCTGCCGAGCGGCTGCCGGGTCGGGCAATGCGAAAGCTGCGCGGTTGCGGTCGTCGACGGCGAGTTCACCCATCTCGGTCCCGTCGACGGCAGCGAGGGACAGTGCCTCGCCTGCCAGGCGGTGCCGCTGACCGACCTCACGCTCGCGCTCTGACCATCACCACGGCACCGAAGGCTGTCACCGCATCACCAGAAGGGGGACCAATGACGAATGCAACGCACGATCAGACCATGAACCTGCGAAAACCCGCCGCGGACAATATCATGGCGCGGTTCTCGCAAGCGCTGGTGGCCTTTGCCGAGCGCTGGTTTCCGGATGCTTACGTTTTCGTCCTGATCGCGGTGATCGCCGTCGCGGCCGGCGCGATGCTGCATGGCGGCTCGCCGCTCGCCGTCAGCCGCGCGTTCGGCGACGGCTTCTGGAACCTGATTCCCTTCACGATGCAGATGGCGCTGGTCGCGATCGGCGGTTATGTCGTGGCGATGTCGCCGCCGGTGGCAGCATTGCTGGCGCGGCTGGCCAGCGTGCCGAAGACCGGCCGCGGCGCGGTGGTCTTCGTCGGCGTGCTCAGCATCGCGCTTTCGCTGCTGAACTGGGGGCTCAGCCTGATCTTCTCGGGCCTGCTGGTGCGCGAGATCGCAAGGCGCTCCGACATCCGCCTCGACTACAGGGCGGCCGGCGCCGCCGGCTATCTCGGCCTCGGCTGCGGTTTCACGCTCGGCATCACCTCCTCGGCGGCGCAGTTGCAGGCCAATGCCGGCAGCATTCCGGCCTCGCTGCTGCCGATCACCGGTGTCATCGGCTTCTCGGAGACCATCCTGACCTGGCAGAACATGGCCACCGTCGTGCTGGTGACGGTGGTCTCCGCCGCCATCTGCTATTTCACCACGCCGGCGCCCGAGCAGGCGAAGACGGCCGAGGATCTCGGCGTCGCGCTCGGCGACGACCGCATCGAGGCCAGGAAGCCGGCCCGTCCGGGCGACTGGCTCGAGTTCAGCCCGCTGCTGACGATCCTGATCGCGCTGCTGGCGGCCGGCTGGCTGTGGCAGACATTTCAGTCCGGCAATCCGCTGATCACCCTGTCCGGGCTCAACACCTACAATTTCGTCTTCCTGATTCTCGGCATCGTGCTGCACTGGCGTCCGCGCAGCCTGATCGAGTCGTTCTCAAAGGCGATGCCGAGCGTCTCCGGCGTGCTGTTGCAGTTTCCGTTCTACGCCGGTATCGCGCAGATCCTCACCAAAGTCCCGAACAGCAGCGGCACGACGCTGTCGGACACCATCGCGCACTGGTTCGTCGGCGCCTCCAGCAATTCCACCGTGTTCTCGTTCCTGGTCGGAATCTATTCGGCGCTGCTCGGCTTCTTCGTGCCGTCGGCTGGCGGCAAGTGGATCATCGAGGCGCCCTACATCATGAAGGCCGCCAACGATATCGGCGCGCATCTCGGCTGGACCGTCATGGTCTACAACATCGCCGAGACGCTGCCGAACTTCATCAACCCGTTCTGGATGCTGCCGCTGCTCGGCATTCTCGGCCTGAAGTCGAAGGACCTGATCGGCTACACCTCGGTGCAGTTCTTCATTCACTTCCCGATCGTGATGCTGCTGGCCGCGATTCTGATGGCGACCTTCACCTATCATCCGCCGATCATGCCCTGATCGAGGGCGCGGCCGCACGCCTTCCAGCGTCCGGCCGCAGATATTACCTCACCTCGAAAGCGGCCGCATGCCTGCCGTGGCGCGGGACGCATGGACTCGCGCCGTGGAATGGACGCATATCTCCCGATCAGATGCATTCGTCTCGCCGGAGCAGGCCGAGGCATGAATGGCGAAACCGGAGAATGAGCGTGATGATCGAGACTCAAGGCGCGAAGCAGGGCGGAGAGCCCGTCCGCAACGATTGGAGCCGCGCCGAGGCGGAAGCCCTGTACGACCTGCCGTTCTCCGATCTGGTGTTCCGCGCGCAAACCGTCCATCGCGCCCATTTCGATCCGAACCATGTCGAGACCGCGAGCCTGCTCAGCATCAAGACCGGCGGCTGCCCGGAGGATTGCGGCTATTGCTCGCAAAGCGCGCACTACGACACCGGCCTGAAGGCGACGCGCCTGATGGACAAGCAGGACGTGATCGCGACCGCGCAGCGCGCGAAGGCGGCGGGCGCCGAGCGCTTCTGCATGGCGGCGGCATGGCGCAATCCGAAAGACCGCGATCTCGATCAGGTCTGCGAGATGGTCAGCGCCGTGAAGGGCCTCGGCATGGAGACCTGCGTCACGCTGGGCATGCTGACGCCAGCGCAGGCTGGCCGGCTGCGTGATGCCGGACTCGATTTCTACAATCACAACGTCGACACCTCGCCGGACTATTACGACCAGATCATCACCACGCGCACGCTGCAGGATCGCATCGACACGCTGGGCCATGTGCGCGAGGCCGGCATCAAGGTGTGCTGCGGCGGCATCATCGGAATGGGCGAGCAGGTCACCGACCGGCTCGGCATGCTGGTGCTGCTCGCCAACATGGCGACCCATCCGGAAAGCGTTCCGATCAATCTCTGGAACCAGGTCAAGGGCGTGCCGGTGAACGACACCGCCGAGCGGCCAGATCCGATCGGGGTGGCGCGGCTCGTCGCGGTCGCCCGCATCATGATGCCGCAAAGCGTGGTGCGGCTGTCTGCCGGGCGGCAATACATGACCGACGAATTGCAGGCGCTCTGCTTCCTCGCCGGGGCGAATTCGATCTTCATCGGCGACGTGCTGCTAACCACGCGCAACCCGCAGCGCGACCGCGACGCCGATCTGCTCGACCGTCTCGGTATCAAGTCGGGCCTGGAGCGGACAGTGCAGGCTGACGCAGAGCTCGTCGCTCGAGCTGGATAAGCTTGCGTTGAAGTGAGACGAGCTCCGCTTCGCCTCGCCCCGCCTGCGCGAGGAGGCCGGAACGCATCGCAGATCCGTTCCGGGTGAGGGCAGGGCAATCGCATGTGAGGCGCGTAAGCTGGTTCACTTCGCCTCTCCCGCTTGCGGGGGAGGCCGACGCGCATCGTGAGATGCGTGGCGGGTGGGGTGTATCCACGGTGGGATTCTCTATCCGGAGACACCCACCCCGCCCTCCCCCGCAAGCG
>NZ_JAGKJJ010000050.1 GCF_020329505.1 Bradyrhizobium semiaridum | reverse complement strand
CTCGGGGCTGGCACTTGCACCTCTCCCGCAAGCGGGAGAGGGAGCCCACCGCCAATGCCTCCCTCACTCCTATCCCCATATGCGTTTCCCCTGCGCTTGCGGGAGAGGTGCAAGTGCCAGCCCCGAGACCTCACTCGATGCGCCTCAGGCGCCGATCGCATCCTTGATCCGCTTGCGGCTGAGCGGCAGGTCGCGCAGCCGCTTGCCGGTCGCGTGCGCGATGGCGTTGGCCAGCGATGCCGCCGCCGGGCCCTGCCCGGTCTCGCCGCTGCCGAGGAACGGCTGGCCGGGTCGGTTGATTATGTGGACCTTGATGCTGTCAGGCACGGCATTGAAGCGCAGGATTGGGTAGGTCTGCCAGTCGATGCTGGTGATCCTGGTGTCGTCGAACGAGACGCTTTCGTACAGCGTCCAGCTCGTCGACTGCACGATCGCCCCTTCGATCTGGTTGGTGATGCCGTCGGGATTGACGACCTGCCCGGCATCGACCGCCGCCACCGCGCGCACCAGCCGGGCCCTGCCTGTCTCGCGATCGACCTCCACCTCGGAGGCGATGGCGCAATAGGCGGCAAGGTTCTTGTAGCGCGCGAAGGCAAAGCCATAGCCGCGGTTGGGCGGCGCCTTCTGACCGTGATTCCAGCCGAATTCCTGGGCGGCCTTCTCGACCACATCGCGGCCGCGCCGATCCTCGAGATGCTTCAAGCGAAACTCGACCGGATCGGCGCCGGCGAGAGCCGCGAGTTCGTCCATGAAGCTCTCGATCGAAAACACGTTGTGATAGGCGCCGAGTGCGCGCATCGCCGAGATCCGCAGCGGCATCGCCGGAATGAAATGATGCATCACATGCGCATTCGGGAAATTGTAGATCGGAATCGCATTGCGATCGCCGCCGCCCTCTGGCAGCGGCAATGGTCTTGGCGCGGGCACCGCAAACGGCTTCGCCATGTGCTGGGCCGCGAGCAACGAGCCGGCGCCGCCGGGCCGCATCGAGTGGGTGTTGCTCCAGACCGCAAAATTCCAGTCGGCGATCTTGCCGCCCGCGTCGAGCGAGGCGCTGAGCTTGGTCACCATCGCCGGCCCATAGGGCTCCCAGCCATGCTCCTGCTCGCGCATCCATTGCACCCGCACCGGCCGCCCGGGCAGCGCACGCGCGATCAGCGCCGCATCGGCCGCGGCGTCGTCGGCGCCGTTGTGGCCGTAGCAGCCGGAACCCTCGACATGGATCAGATGTACGCTCGGCGGCGGCATGCCGAGCATCTCGGCGATCGCCTGCCGGTCGGGATAGACGCCCTGCGTATGCGTCCACACCGTCATCGCACCGTCGGCGAACTGTGCGATCGCGCAGGATGGGCCGATCGAGCCGTGTGACTGGTAGGGCCGCGTATAGGTCGCCTCGATCGTCTTCGTTCCGGTCACGGACGCACCGCTGCGCGAGAAAATCGCAAAATCCTGCGACGGCAGGCTGGTCAGCACGTTCGGCAGATCATTCTGGTTCGGGAGCTTTGCGCTCTCCCGCCACTTCGCAGCGGCCGCAAGCGCATGCATGGCCTTGACCGCCGAAAACTCCTTCTCCGCCGCTACGGCGAGGAAATTGCCATCGCGCACGATCCGGATCACGCCGGGCATGTTTTCGACCGCGGCGGCATCGAATTCAACCAACTCCGCGCCGTAACTCGGCGGACGCACCACGCGCGCATGCACCATGCCGGGTAGCCGCATGTCCTGCACATAGGCGACGCCGCCAGTGACCTTGGCCGGGATATCGACGCGCTGTAAGGGCCGGCCCATCACCTTGAAGGTCTGCGGGTCCTTCAACGGCGACGTCGGCTGCGCCTGGACGTGCAGGATATCCGCGGCGACGAGCTCGCCGTACCCCAAGCGTCGGCCATCCAGCGCGATGACGGCCGCATTCTCCGTCCGCAACGTCTCGGCCGGCAAGTCAAACCGGCGTGCGGCTTCCGCCACCAGCAGCCCGCGCGCCTGCGCCGCGGCATGCAGGATGGCGGTGCCGCTGTCCTGCATCGAATGGCTGCCGGACGTGTAGCCCTCGTTCGCCGTGAGCCTGGTGTCGGCGGTGATGACGTTCACCGCATCGAAGGCGACATCGAGCTGCTCGGCCGCGATCTGCTGGAACGCGGTGCGGAAACCCTGGCCGAGCTCGGCCTTGCCGGTGAAGGCAGTGATGCGGCCGTCGGCATCGATGCGGAGCCAGGAATCCAGATAGGGCGAGTTGGCGAGACTGCCGGGGAGCTTCGGTCCCTGGGCTTTCTGCTCCTGCGCCGCCGCGCCGCGCAACGAAAAACTGACGATCAGCGCGCCGCCGCCGGCCAGCACGCTGCGGCGGTCGAGGATCACCGGCCCGTTCATCGGACGCTCCTGTCGCTGGCAGCGTCAGCGCTGTCCATCAGCCGCGCGGCGCGATGCACTGCGCGCAGGATGCGCATATGGGTGCCGCAGCGGCAGAGATTCGGCTCCAGCTCAGCGCGGATCTGCGCGTCGGTCGGCTTCGGATTGCGCATCAAGAGCGCCTGCGCCCGCATCATCATGCCGGCGATGCAGTAGCCGCATTGCGCCGCCTGCTCCTCCATGAAGGCGCGCTGGATCGGCGCCGGCGCCGCGACGCTGCCGAGCCCTTCCAGCGTCGTCACCTGCTTGCCTTCGACCAGCAGCAGCGGCGTGACGCAGGACAGCACCGCCTTGCCGTCGACGATGACCGTGCAGGAGCCGCATTGTCCGAGCCCGCAGCCGAACTTGGCGGCGTTCAGCTCCAGATCGTTGCGCAGCACGTAGAGCAGCGGCGTATCGGGATCGGCATCGACCTGTTGATCCCTGCCGTTGACCTTCAACGTGATCATGGCTTGCCTCGCTGACTGGATTCACCTGGCGCGTCGCGCGCCGCGAGCGACACCGCTTGCGCCGCGCGCGCATCGCGCACGGTCCTGTCGAGATCATTCCAGGCCGGCCGCTTGCCGAACCGGGCACGCAGATACTTCAGCAGCGCCACCATCTGGGCGTCATCGATGCTGGCCGCAAAGCCGGGCATGATCGGACTGCGCTCCCCCGCGACCCCGCCGACGCCCGCCAGCACGATGTTGACGAGGTTGCGCGGATCGGGACTGGTGACCGCCGTGCTGAGCGCCAGATTGACACCGCCATAGGGGAGCGGCCGGTTGCTCTCATGGCAGGAGGCGCAAGCCGCCGCATAGATCGCCGCGCCCGCGGGATCGGTCTGCGCTGTAGACGATTGCGCGACGGCGTCCGCGGGAGATTTGCCGTTCGACGGCGAAGTGCCCGAGATGTCGGCCATGTACAAGGCAATCGCTCGCACGTCGCTGTCGGGCACCGACGACAGATTGTCGACAACTTCCGCCATCGGTCCGCGCGCGGTGCCGTGGTCCGCCTGCCAGCCGTGGCGCAGATAGGCGTACAGCGCGTCGGCGGTCCAGCGCACCGGCGCATGCGAGGTGTCGTTCAGCGCGTAGGCGTGCCAGTTGTCGACTTCGCCGCCGGCAAACTGCGCGTTGACGCGCTCGGCGCCGAGCGCGTTGCGCGGCGTATGGCAGGCGCCGCAATGCGCGAGCCCCTCGACGAGATAGGCGCCGCGGTTCCACTGCGCGCCCTTGGCCGCATCCGACGGGACATCGCCGCCGTGGAAATACAGCAGCTTCCAACCCGCGATCAACGGCCGATGGTTGAGCGGAAACGTCAGCTGATTCGCGGGCGGCGTCGCGCTGACCGGCTGGCGAGTCATCAGGAAAGCATACAGCGCCCGGTCGTCCGCATCGGAGACGTTGGTGAAGTGATCATAGGGGAAGGTCGGGTAGAGATGCCGGCCATCGCGGCTGACACCGGAGCGCATCGCGCGGACGAACGCCGCTTCCGGCCAGCTGCCGATACCGGTCGCGGCATCCGGGGTGATGTTGGACGAGAAAACGGTGCCGAACGGCGTCGGAACCGGCAGGCCGCCGGCATAGTTTCCGCCGCCAGGCACGGTGTGGCAGGTGTTGCAACTGCCGATCGCAGCAAGATCGCGGCCGCGCTTGATGATATCAGGGTCGAACGCATCGGGCCGCGGCGGCGCGATGGCCGCGATCGACGGCCGCCATGCGAGCGCAAGGCCCGCCGCGGCGCCCGCGATCAGCACGACCGCCGCAATGCCTGTGATGATCCGCAGCCGACGGGCCATGCGTGAATTGAGTTTGTGGTTGGGACGTGTAATTAACACATCTTACCCGGTATCGTTCGGCCCAGAGACCCCGATCACCGCCTGTTGACCCCCAGGGATCATGACCGCCCAGCCAGCCCTCCATCGCGAATCTGCTCCGCGCCGCGATGCGCTGTCCGTGCTCAACCACGTGTTCGGTCTGCCGGGCTTCCGCGGCGCGCAGGAGAAGATCGTCCGTCACGTCGCCGATGGCGGCAATTGCCTGGTGCTGATGCCGACCGGCGGCGGCAAGTCGCTGTGCTACCAGCTGCCGTCGCTGCTGCGCGACGGCTGCGGCATCGTGGTGTCGCCGCTGATCGCGCTGATGCGCGACCAGGTCGCGGGCCTCACGGAGGCCGGCGTCAACGCCGCGGTGCTCAACTCGACGCTCAGCTACGAGGAAGCCTCCGAGGTCGAACGTCGCCTGCTCGCCGGCGACCTCGATCTGCTCTATGTCGCGCCGGAGCGGCTCTTGACGCCGCGCTGCCTCAATCTGCTCGGCCAGGCGCAGATCGCGCTGTTCGCGATCGACGAGGCGCATTGCGTCTCGCAATGGGGCCACGACTTCCGCCCGGAATATATCGGCCTGTCCGTGATCGCCGAACGCTTTCCCGATGTGCCGCGCATCGCGCTGACCGCGACCGCGGACGCGATGACGCGCAAGGAGATCGCCGAGCGCTTGCGGCTCACCGACGCGCCGCAATTCGTCGCCAGCTTCGACCGGCCCAACATCCGCTACGAGATCGTCGACAAGCAGAATGCGGTGACGCAGCTCAAGACCTTCATCAAGACCCGGCATGCCGGCGATGCCGGCGTGGTCTATTGCCTGTCGCGCGCCAAGGTCGAGGACGTCGCGGCATCGCTCAACGAGGCCGGCATCACTGCGCTGCCCTACCATGCCGGGCTCGATGCGAGCGTGCGCGCCCGGAACCAGGATCGCTTCATCAATGAGGACGGCGTCGTGATCGTCGCCACGGTCGCGTTCGGTATGGGCATCGACAAGCCCGATGTGCGCTTCGTCGCGCATCTCGACCTGCCCAAGAGCGTCGAGGCCTATTATCAGGAGACCGGGCGCGCCGGCCGCGACGGCAAGCCGTCGAGCGCATGGATGGCCTACGGCCTCTCCGACATCGTGCAGCAGCGCCGCATGATCGATGAGTCGACCGGCGCCGACGCCTTCAAGCGGGTTTCTATCGCGAAGCTCGATGCGCTGGTCGCGCTGGCCGAGACCGTGCATTGCCGGCGGCAGCGCCTGCTCGGCTATTTCGGCGAGACGCAGGCGAGCGAGACCTGCGGCAATTGCGACAACTGCCTGACGCCGCCGCGCGTCCGCGACGGCAAGGTGCTGGCGCAGAAGCTATTGTCCTGCGTCTATCGCACCGGGCAGCGGTTCGGCGCCATGCACCTGATCGACGTGCTGGTCGGGCGGCTGACCGAGCGCGTCAAGCAGTTCAACCACGACCAATTGTCGGTGTTCGGCATCGGGCGCGAGCTCAACGAGAAGCAATGGCGCGCGGTGCTGCGCCAGCTGGTGGCGATGGGCCATCTGCGCGCCGACAGCGACGCCTTCGGTGCGCTGAAGTTGACCGACAGCGCGCGCGGCGTGCTGAAGGGCGAGACACCGGTCATGCTGCGCGAGCAGGCCGAAGGCGCGCGCAACCGCCCGATCCGCGACAGGTCGCGCCGCGGCGAGCTCGCGCCGGCGACCAACGGCGCCGGCGGCACCGCCAACCCCGCGCTGCATGCGGCGCTACGCGCCTGGCGGTCGGACGTGGCGCGGCAGCGCAACGTGCCGGCCTATGTGGTGCTGCACGATTCCACCATCGACGGCATCGCCGCGATGCGGCCGGCGACGCTGAGCGACCTGCGCAACATCGCCGGGATCGGCGACAAGAAGCTCGAGCATTACGGCGACGAGCTGATCGCTCTGGTGAACAGGACCGAGGGCTGAGCCTCGCTCCGGATTTTATAGTCAGTCTAACGCCCACATGTTGACGTGGATCACGCGCTCCGCCATGCGTGACGCATGTCCGTACAACCTGAGGCCGCAGCCGACAGTCTGTTCCGCCACCCGCCGCTGCTCCTGTTCGTGGGGTCGCGCAGCTTCTCCGAATTCGCCTACCAGATCGCCACCGTTGCGATCGGCTGGCAGGTCTATGCGCTGACCGGCAGCGCGGTCTATCTCGGCCTCGTCGGGCTGATGCAGTTCATCCCGAGCGCGCTGCTGGTGTTCATCGCCGGCCATGCCGCCGACCGCTACGATCGCCGCCGCGTCGTGCAGGCCTGCCAGATCATCCAGGGGCTGGCGGCCGCCTACCTCGGCTGGCGCAGCTTTGCCGGCGATTTGACGGTACCGGAGATCTTCGCGGTGCTCGTCGTGTTCGGTGTTGCGGCCGCGTTCGGGGACCCGGCTGCCTCGGCGCTACTGCCGGCCGTGGCGCCGGAGGGGCAGTTGCAGCGCGCCACTGCGCTGTCGACCGGCGCCTGGCAATTCTCGATCGTCGCGGGCCCGGCGATCGGCGGCCTCACCTACGCGATCTCGCCGGCGGTGCCTTACGCCGTGATGGCGGCGTTCTGGCTGCTCGCCGCCGTGCTCTGCGGCGCGATCCGGCTGGAGCGGCCGGCGGCCGAGCCGGACCCACCGTCGCTCGGGCAATTGTTCGCCGGCGTCAAGTTTGTCCGCGACAATCCGGCGATCCTCGGCACCATCTCGCTCGATCTGTTCGCCGTGCTGCTCGGCGGCGCCAGCGCGCTGCTGCCGATCTATGCCCGCGACATCCTGCAGGCCGGCCCATGGGCGCTCGGCGTGATGCGCGCCGCGCCGGCGGTCGGCGCGCTCGCGATGACCGCGGTGCTGACGCGGCATCCGATCACGCGCCGTGCGGGCCTGCGGATGTTCCAGGGCGTGATCGCCTTCGGGGTTGCGATCTGCGTGTTTGCGCTGTCGAAGCAGATCTGGCTCTCGACGCTGGCGCTGGCGGCGATGGGCGCTGCCGACACGATCAGCGTCGTGATCCGCGTCTCGCTGGTGCAGCTGGCGACGCCGGACGAGATGCGCGGCCGCGTCGGCGCGGTGAACTATCTGTTCGTCAACGCCTCCAACCAGCTCGGCGAGTTCGAAAGCGGCATCACCGCGGCGCTGTTCGGCACCATCCCGGCCGCGCTGATCGGCGGCCTCGGCACGATCGCGGTGGCGCTGCTGTGGATGAGGCTGTTCCCGTCGCTGCGCAAAGTCGAACGGCTGGAGTGAGGCGGCGCTCGGATACCGCAGCGATCGACGCCGGGACATAGGAGCCATACCCGGCGTGGCACTGCACACGCTTGCGGGCCGCGCCGGGTACGCCCTAATCTTTCCGTCAAGGACAGAACATAGGGAAGAGACGGGCCATGGCTCAGGAGAGCGCCGCGCGCACAAAAGCGCGCCCTGCGGAAACTGGAACGTTCGACGCCGTGGTGGTCGGCGCGGGGTTCGCCGGCATGTACATGCTGCACCGGCTGCGCGGGCTCGGTTTCACCGCGCGGGTGTTCGAGGCCGGTGGCGGCGTCGGCGGCACCTGGTACTGGAACCGGTATCCCGGCGCGCGCTGCGATGTCGAGAGCCTGCAATATTCCTACTCGTTCTCGGAGGAGCTCGACCAGGACTGGAGCTGGTCGGAGAAATATTCTCCGCAGCCCGAAATTCTCGCCTACGCCAACCACGTCGCCGACCGCTTCGACCTGCGCAGCCAGATCGTGTTCGACACCCGCGTCACCGCAGCGACCTTCGACGAGGGCGCCGGCACCTGGCTGATCGAGACCGACCGCGGCGACAGGGTCACGGCCAAATTCTGCATCATGGCGGTCGGCTGCCTGTCGGCGCCGAACCGTCCGGCTTTCGCCGGCATGGCGGATTTTCGCGGACCGATCTATCACACCGGCGAGTGGCCGCATGAGGGCGTCGACTTCACCGGGCTGCGCGTCGGCGTGATCGGCACCGGCTCGTCGGCGATCCAGTCGATCCCGATCATCGCGCAGCAGGCCAAGCAACTCACCGTGTTCCAGCGCACCGCGACCTGGTCGGTGCCGGCGTGGAACGAGAGCCTGTCGGCCGAGTATCTGAAGCAAGCCAAGGCGCATTACCCGGAATTGCGCGCGAAAGCCCGCGCGCGGCCGACCGGCTTCTATTTCCCGTTCAACGCCCAGCCCGCGCTGCAGGCGAGCGCCGAGGAGCGCGCGCGGCTTTACGAAGAGGCCTGGCAGCGCGGCGGCCTGCCGTTCCTCGGCGCGTTCGGCGATCTGCTGTTCGAGAAGGAAGCCAACGACACCATCGCCGATTTCGCGCGCGCCAAGATCCGCAGCATCGTCAAGGATCCGGCGACCGCCGAGCTGCTGTGTCCGCAGAACGTGTTCGGCTGCAAGCGGCTCTGCGTCGATACCAATTATTTCGAGACCTACAATCTGCCGCATGTGAAGCTGGTGGACGTCTCGACGACGCCGATCGAGCGTTTCACGCGGGACGGCATCGTGGTCGGCGATACCGAATACAAGTTCGACGCCGTCGTCTCCGCGACCGGCTTTGCCGCGATGACCGGCTCGTTCGACAAGATCGCGATCACCGGCCGCGGCGGGCGGACGCTCGCCGAGAAATGGCGCGCCGGGCCGCGCGCCTATCTCGGCCTCGCCTCGGAAGGCTTTCCGAACCTGTTCATGATCACCGGGCCGGGCAGCCCCTCGGTGCTGGCCAGCATGATCCAGGCGATCGAGCAGCATGTCGACTGGCTGGCGGATTGCCTCGGACACATGCGCGATGTCGACGCCGGCACCATCGAGGCGGTCCGCGCGGACGAGGACGCCTGGGTCGACCATGTCAACGACGTCTCGACGGTCTCGCTGCGCTCGACCTGCAGCTCCTGGTATGTCGGCGCCAACATCCCCGGCCGCCCACGTGTGTTCATGCCCTATATCGGCGGCTTCCCGATCTATGTGCAGAAATGCAATGAGGTGATGAATTCGGGCTATGACGGCTTCGTGCTCGCGGGCGGGCGCAGCAGCAACGCGCCGCCGCAGGTGCGCTTCACCGAGCGCTGGCAGATGCCGCTTGACATCGAGGTGATCTCGCCGGCCGCGGTCGCGGCCAAGCGGGTGCCCGTGGTCTGACGCGCCGGCCGCGCGTTTCCGCGAAGACGCTAGGGTTCCGGTTCTGTTTCAATTGGAGCCGGAAATGCTCTACTGTCGCGCCGAGCCGCGCTTGAGCGTCCGCGGCCCGGGGGGCGATGACCGACATCGAACTGCAGGGACTGACCGAGCGGATCGGCGCCGACCATGTCGCGCGCCGGCTGGCGGTCGAGACGCGGCGCGAGGCGCAGCTGTTCGGACAGGGCACGCTGGTGTTCAATGTCGAGAACTGGGGCCTCGCGCCCTGGATCGTCGAGACCGCGCTCAAGGCCACCGGCCTCTACGGCCGCGCACGACGCAACGCCGACCGGGTGGAGGTGCGGCGCAACCTCGTCATCTCGCCGCGCCTGCCCGCGGCATTCGACGGCTTCACCATCCTGCAGATCAGCGATCTCCATGCCGACATCAGCGGCGGCGCGATGCGGCATCTCATCAGCATCGTGCCGACCATCGCCTGCGACATCGGCGTGCTGACCGGCGACTTTCGCGGCAAGACCCGCGGCCCGTTCGCGGCCAGCGTCGCGGCGGTGCAGGCGCTCTGCACGCGGATCAAAATGCCGCTCTACGGCATCCTCGGCAACCACGACAGCATCCGCATGACGCCGGCGCTGGAAGCGATGGGAATCAGGATGCTGGTCAACGAAGCCGCGACCATCGCGCGCGATGGCGAAACGATCCATCTCGCCGGGATCGACGACGCGCATTTCTACCGCACCGACGACATCCCGAAGGCTGCGGCCGGCATTCCGCGCGAGGCGTTCTCGATCCTGCTCGCGCATACGCCGGAGTCGTATCGCGAGGCGGCCGGCGCCGGTTTCGATCTCATGCTGAGCGGCCACACCCATGGCGGCCAGCTCTGCCTGCCCGGCGGCATCGCGATCAAGCTGGAGGCCCGGCTGCCGCGCCGGATGGGCAAAGGTGCCTGGCGCTTCGACAATCTCGCCGGGTACACCTCGACCGGCGCCGGCACCAGCCTCGCGCCGGTGCGGCTGAACTGCCCCGCCGAGATCACGGTTCATACGCTGTGCCGGGCGGGGTGAGGCTGTCCCGCGCGGCGAATATTTCCCCTCTCCCCGCATCCGCCTTCGCCTGAAGACGGGCTTCGGCGGACAAGAGGGGGAGAGCGAAAGGGTGTCCCTCAATTCCCCGGCCTCTTCGCGCCCGCGGTCTGCTCGTTTACCTTGCAGGTGATCAGCAGCGTATAGCCGCGCGCGTCCTTGGCGATCTCGGATGTCTCCTTCTTTTTCATCTCACGCCATTCGGCGGAGCGATACTCCACCGCGCTGTTGTCGAGGAAATCGCGCAACGCGCCGGTCTTGATGGCGAAGTTGATGTTTTCCGGGATCGACCCGGTCGCTCTCGCCATCCTCAGCGCGTTGAGCTTTGCCGCCACCACGCCGACCACCACGCCATCGAAATCAAGTAGCGGTCCGCCGCTGTTGCCCGGCTGCACCGCGGCGCTGATCTGCAGATGCCTGGTGTCGTTGAGGACGCCGCTCAGCGAACTGACGATGCCGGTGGTCACCGTGAAATCCGACGTCAGCAGGCCGTGATAGGGAAAGCCGATCGCCACCACGCCATTGCCGACCTGGATGGCGTTTTGCCTGATCCTGGCAACCTCCTTGAACGGCGCCGGCGCCTGCAGCAGCGCCAGGTCATTGGTCTCGTCGTCGGACACCAGCCGCAGCTTGACCGGCGCCTCGCCGCTCAGATTGCCGGTGATCTCGCTGCAGCCGTCGACGACGTGATGGTTGGTCACGACATGCCCGCTGCTGCTGACCACGAAACCGGTGCCGGTCCCGCCCCTCGCCTGCTTCTGAGGCGGGCCCGGCGCCGCCTGCTGCGGCGGCGGCGCGGCCGCGGCAGGCTTTGCCGCCACCGCGAATTCGCCGGCATTGGCGATGCCGTTCTTCTTGACCGTCACGACGCAATTCAGCAGCGCGGGCAACAATTGCGCGGTCTGGTTCAGATTGAAGTAAAACAGCTGCCCTTGCGCGAACGCCGTCATCTGCCGCGCCTTCCGGAATTGGGTGACCAGCGCCGAATTCACCGGCAACTCGACGCTGACGAGCTGTGCGCCGAGCGGCATGCCGTAGACATTGAATGCCGGCGCGCCATCGAAGGTCAGCGCCAGCGGAAATGCCTCGCCCGCCGTCAGGCGCCAGCTCTCATGCGCGAAGCCGAGCCGCCAGCTGCCGTTCTCGGCGATCGACATCATGAAGAAGATGCCGCTCTGGTAGCTGGTGCCGGCGGAGCAGTGCGTGAACGCGCCGTTCTTGTCGTTGGTGTAGGCGCCGCCCTGCCAGTTGCCGACGGAGATCGAGCCATAAGGGCCACGGGCGCTCGACGGAGTTGCGCAGGCAAGCAGACACGCGGCCGCAACGACGACCGCCCAATTCACGACCCGCATCACGCGCACTCCCCCAACCCGGAACCGATTTTACGCGGCGGCGAAATACACCTGCAAGTGGTACGCGGCTTGGACATTGGTCCTGCAACAGCACAATACCGGCGCAGATGACGCATCCCGCCACACCCTCTGGTTACACATGGAATGTTGCTATTTTGTTCTCAACATGTCAACTGCAACAGGCGCCCAGGAAATGCGTGGCCCGGATGCAGCGAAGCGTAATCCGGGGCCGCGATATCCGCGGTGAGACTTTCCCGGATCGCGCTTCGCTCCATCCGGGCTGCGAGGCAAGCGTGGTGCGGACGCTATGACGCGCCGCTACCGTTTCACCCGTTGCGGAATGCGTAGGCGTAGCCGTTGAGCGCCGGGGCGCCGCCGAGATGGGCGTACAGCACCTTCGATCCGGCCGGGAAGAAGCCCTTCTGCACCAGATCGATCATGCCCTGCATCGATTTCCCCTCATAGACGGGATCGGTGATCATGCCCTCGAGCCGGGCGCTGAGGCGGATCGCCGCCTTGGTCTCCTCCGACGGCACGCCATAGGCGGGATAGGCGTAGTCCTCGATCAGCACCACGTCGTCGGCGACGATGTCGCGGCCGAGCTCGACCAGCTTTGCCGTGTTCTGCGCGATCGACAGCACCTGCGCCCTGGTCTGCGCAGGCGTGAACGAGCCGTCGATGCCGATCACGTTGCGCGCGCGGCCGTCGGCGGCGAAGCCGACCAGCATGCCGGCATGGGTCGAGCCGGTCACCGTGCAGACGACAATGTAGTCGAACTTGACGCCGAGCTGGCGCTCCTGCGCCCGGACTTCCTCGGCGAAGCCGACATAGCCGAGCCCGCCGAATTTGTGCACGGAGGCGCCGGCCGGGATCGCGTAAGGCTTGCCGCCCGCCGCCTTCACCTCCTCGATCGCCTGCTCCCAGCTCTTGCGGATGCCGATGTCGAAACCTTCGTCGACCAGCCGCACATCGGCGCCCATCACGCGCGACAGCAGGATGTTGCCGACACGGTCATAGACCGCGTCCTCGTGCGGCACCCAGCTCTCCTGCACCAGGCGGCACTTCATGCCGATCTTGGCCGCGACCGCTGCGACCATGCGGGTGTGGTTCGACTGCACGCCGCCGATCGAGACCAGCGTGTCGGCGTTGGAGGCGATCGCATCGGGAATGATGTATTCGAGCTTGCGCAGCTTGTTGCCGCCATAGGCGAGACCGGAATTGCAGTCCTCGCGCTTGGCATAGAGCTCCACCGTGCCGCCGAGATGTTTTGACAGGCGATCGAGCTTCTCGATCGGGGTCGGCCCGAAGGTGAGCGGATAGCGCGCGAATTTTTCCAGCATGCTGGCATCCTCGTTGATGGCTTTGGAACGGCGGCGACAGCTATCATCATAGGCGCGAAAGGTGCTCTCTAAGTCGAGGCGCCCATGTCCCTAAAATTGCACGGATTATGCCATGTGCTATTCTTTCTCTCACTGATTACCAGTTCAATGAGAGATTATTCCATGTCAGCCCGGCTCGACCGCATCGACCTCAAGATGCTGAGATTGCTGCAAAAGAACGGCCGGCTCAGCAATGCCGAGCTGGCCGAGCAGGTCGGCGTCAGCCCCGCCACCTGCCACCGCCGCACCCAGGCGCTGTTCGACGAGGGATTCGTCAGCGGGGTCCGCGCCATGGTGGCGCCGCGCAAGCTCGGCAAGGGCACGCTGGTGATGGTCGGAGTCGTGCTCGACCGCTCGACACCAGAAAG
Organism: Bradyrhizobium semiaridum; assembly: GCF_020329505.1. GTDB lineage: Bacteria > Pseudomonadota > Alphaproteobacteria > Rhizobiales > Xanthobacteraceae > Bradyrhizobium > Bradyrhizobium semiaridum. Next base: position 7,996 of record NZ_JAGKJJ010000050.1, on the reverse strand, counting down.
TTTTGCCAGCTTCGAGCAGGCCGTTGCAAAACTCAAATGCGTGCTCGACTGCCACCTCGTCGCCGGCGACTTCGATTACTTCCTCAAGATCCGCGCCGGCGACGTCGACGACTTCAAGCGTATCCACGGCGACCAGCTGATCGCGCTGCCCGGCGTGCGGCAGACCCGCACATTCTTCGTGATGAAGGAGGTGGTGGACAATGCGGCGCTGGAGTTTTGAGTTTGACGCGATCCATGGCGCGGGCCGCGCGATGAGCCGCCGGGCCGGCCGGGCTACCCAAGAGAAGTAATCCTTCATCCGACTTGATGGGTGGCACAAACCGGCGCAGATTTTTCTCCCGGGCTGCGGGCCGCGCGGACATCCGCGGATGGCAATCATGAACGCCACGGCGATACGACTGGCCATTCCCTTGCTGGCACTTGCCGCCGGCGGCACGGCGGCGCTCGTCTTCGGCATCCGTCAAACCCAGCAAATCCTCGGCGCGAACACGCATCCGGTGGCGGCGGCGCCGGCGGTTTCCGCGCAAGGCCAGGACAAGACGTCGCCGGCAAAGGCGCAAACCGAAACTGCGGTCCTGGCTGGCGTGCTGGCAGGACCATCGCCGGCACCGAGCGGCGATGCCGTGCCGGAGTTCGACGTCGTCAACGTCGAGCCGACCGGCGAGACCGTGGTCGCGGGCCGGGCGCACCCCGGTGCGACGGTCGAGTTGCTGCGCAATGGCGAGGTGCACGATCGCGCGGTGGCCGACAAATCCGGCCAGTTCGTCATGGTGCCGCGCCCGCTTCCGCCGGGAAATCACGACCTGACGCTGCGCATCACGCGCGACGGCAAGCAGGTGACGTCCAGACAGAGCGTCGCCGTCGCGCTCGAGGCTGCGGCAAGGGAGCGGCCGATGGTGGCGCTGATGGCGCCCGACAAGCCGGTCCGGCTGCTATCGCAGCCTGCAGCCACGCCGCCGATTGCCGGGAAAGTGGCGATCGAGGCCGTCGAGAGCGAACCGGATGGCAAGCTCCATGTGAGCGGCCGGGCAGCTCCCGGCGCGACGGTCAGGCTCTATCTCAACGGCAGCCTGATCGCATCCGCCACGGCCGACAAGGCAGGACAGCTCTCGGTCACGATCAACCAGGGCGTCGCCGCGGGCAGCTATCGGGTGCGGCTTGACGACGTCGAGCCCACTTCCGGCAAGGTCCGGGCGCGTGCCGAGGTGCCGTTCAACGTTCCGGACACGGCGAGGACCGCATCGGCCACGGCATGGCCCGCCCCGTCCGGCAGTGCGGACCTGACTGTACTGCAGCTCACCGCGACGGCAGCCGCCGCCGCATCCGGTGTGAAGTCGGCCTCCGCCGTGACCGTGCCGAAGATCACGACCACCACGGTGGCCCGCGGTGACAGCCTGTGGCGGATCAGCCAGCGCGCATTCGGGGCCGGACAGCGCTACGCCGTAATCTACCGGGCAAACATGCAGCAGATCCGCAATCCCAACCTGATCTATCCCGGCCAGGTCTTCGTCGTACCGGCGCGGTGAGAATGGCATTGCGCCAACGGTCACTTGCCTGATTTCAGGAAGGCCACGATCTTCTTGCGATCCTCCGCCGAGCGCACGCCGGTGTAGGGCTTCATGCCGTTGCCGGACACCAGCGCATCGGGATCCTCGATGAAGCGCAGCAGCTTGTCCTCGTCCCAGACGATGTCGGAGGATTTCATCGCCTCCGAGTAGCGATAGTTCGGCAGCGATCCGGCCTTGCGGCCGGCGATGTTGTGCAGGTTCGGGCCGGCGCGGTTGTCGCCGTCCTTCACGGTGTGGCAGGTCCGGCAGGAATTGTTGAACGCCTGCTCGCCCGACACGCCGGCATCCTGTCCGAGGCACGGCGACAGCAGCAGCAACGTCGTTGCGCCGGCTATGACAATCGATCTCGGCCGCATGGATCACCTCTGTGGATGCCGTACCACCTGGGCCTGCCGTCAACGCAGGGGCGACATGAAAGGTCCTTCCGCGAACCCCCAGCATCTGGCGCATGGCCGCAGGCGGCACTAGATGTGGGGCCATGCGACATCCCGCCCTCCAGGATTTCATCGGCAGCCACCAGCGTCTGTTCGTCCTGACCGGGGCCGGCTGCAGCACCAATTCCGGCATTCCCGATTACCGCGACTCCGACGGCAACTGGAAGCGGACTCGGCCGGTCACGATTCAGGCGTTTCTGGGCGACGCCGGCACGCGGCAACGCTACTGGGCGCGCAGCATGGTCGGCTGGCGGCGGTTCGGCCGCGCCGCGCCGAACGGCGCCCATCGCGCACTGGCCAAGCTCGAAGAGCATGATCGCTGCGAATTGCTGCTGACCCAGAATGTCGACCGCCTGCACCAGGCCGCGGGCAGCCGGCGGGTGATCGATCTGCACGGACGGCTCGACGTGGTGCGCTGCCTCGGCTGCGGGGCAACGATGTCGCGCGAGGAGTTTCAGGGCGAGCTGGCGCAGCGCAATCCGGCCTGGCTCGCGCTCGATGCCGCGGACGCGCCCGACGGCGACGCCGATCTAGAGCAGGATTTCTCGTCGTTCGAGGTACCGGCCTGCGCGGCCTGTGGCGGCGTGCTGAAGCCGGACGTGGTGTTCTTCGGCGAGAACGTGCCGCGCGACGTGGTCGCCTCGGCGCAGGATCATCTGGCGCAGGCCGACGCCATGCTGGTGGTCGGCTCCTCGCTGATGGTCTATTCGGGATTCCGCTTCGTGCGGATGGCCGAGCAGCGTGGCCTGCCGATCGCCGCTGTCAATCTCGGCCGCACCAGGGCCGACGAGCTGCTGACGCTGAAGGTCGAGGAGAGCTGCGAGAGCGCGCTGGCGTTTTTGCTGTAGGGCGTCCCAACGGATCCGTCATTCCAGGGCGCCTCTTGGCGCGAACCCGGAATCCATTGGGCCGCAGATTCCATAGTGAAATGGATTCCGGGCTCGACGCTTCGCGTCGCCCCGGAATGACGATCCATTACGCCCGCTGCCGCTGCGGCCGCGCCATCGGCAGGTTCGCGTTCCAGTGGTCCCAGCTCACGCTGGTGAGGCTGCCGCGATCGGTCGCCAGCGGGCGGCGGGTGCGGCGCTCGTACTCGGCGATGCAGCGGCCGGACTCGCCGATCTTGCGCTGCAATTCGTCGATCGTCATCTGCGTCGCGCGGCCGCAATTGGCCTTGCCGAGCTGATCGGCCTCGACCGCCTTCAACGCCGCGCGCAGCTTCTTCAGCTGCGCGCGCTGCCAGGCGATATGGCTGTTGCTGTCTGCTGTCATGTGGCCGCCACCATCTTCGATCGTTGCACGCCGTTGGGAACCTCGATGTCGACCTCGAGCATCGAGACGAACTTGCCACGGTCCATCCGGACCACGACCTTGTCGGGATCGATCTCGACATGCTTGGAGACAACGGCGAGGATTTCGCCGCGGAGCAATTCCAGCAGGTCGGATCCACCGCCGCCGCCCTGGCCGCGCTCATGCGCGAGCAGGATCTGCAACCGCTCCCGTGCCACGGGCGCCGATGCGGCGCGGCCGCCGAACAGCCGCATCACGTTCATCATGCCGCCCTCCGTCGTAGTAACCGGTCCATCAGCCCCTTGCGCTCGACCGGCACCGTCATCTCGATGGATTCGCCCATCAGGCGGCGCACCGCGTCGATATAGGCCCGCGCCGGCGCGCTGCCGGCATTGTTCAGCGTGACTGGGCAACCGACATTGGAGGCGCGCAGCACGTCCTGGCTTTCCGGGACGATGCCGAGCAGCGGTGTCGCGAGGATTTCCAGGATATCGTCGATCGACAGCATCTCGCCGCGCGCCGCACGGCCTGCGTCGTAGCGGGTGACCAGAAGATGCTTCTCGACCCGCTCGCCGCGCTCGGCGCGCACCGTCTTGGAATCCAGCATGCCGATGATGCGGTCGGAGTCGCGCACCGACGACACTTCCGGATTGGTGACGATGATGGCCTCATCGGCATAGCGCATCGCCAGCGTTGCACCGCGCTCGATGCCGGCCGGGCTGTCGCACAGGATCCAGTCGAACTTGGTGCGCAAGTCCGAGATCACCCGCCGCACGCCCTCTTCCGTGAGCGCGTCCTTGTCCCGGGTCTGCGAGGCCGGCAGCAGCCAGAGATTCTCCAGCCGCTTGTCGCGGATCAGCGCCTGCGGCAGCTTTGCCACCCCCTGCACCACGTTGATGAGGTCGAACACGACCCGCCGCTCCGCGCCCATCACGAGGTCGAGGTTACGCAGGCCGACGTCGAAATCGATCACGACGACGTTCTGCCCCAACTGGGCGAGCGCAGCACCAAGCGCGGCGGTGGATGTCGTCTTGCCGACCCCGCCCTTTCCTGAGGTCACGACCAAAACCTTGGCCATTGTCTTCTCCTTCTGGTCGATCAGTTCAATGCGGTGATGCGCAGCATTTCGCCCTCCAGCCACGCCTGGGCGGGCCGGTTGCGCAAGCTGTCCGAGATTTGTTCGGCGGTCTGGTAGTAGCCGTCGATGGCGAGCAGTTCGGCCTCGATCTTCTGGCAGAAGATGCGCGCCGATGAATTGCCATTGATGCCGGCCATCGCGCGTCCGCGCAGCGTGCCGTAGACATGGATCGAGCCGCCGGCCACGATCTCGGCGCCGGAGCCGACCGAGCCGAGCACGGTGACGTCGCCCTCGGCGAACACGATCGACTGGCCGGAGCGCACCGGGCTTTCCAGCAGCAGCGACGGCGATTTGTCCTTGGCCTTTACCGGCTTGGGCTGCGGCTCGACCGTAGTGATGGCACAGGCGCGGCCGCCGGTCAGAAGCGGCGGCATGTTGGCGGCAAGCCTGGATTCGTCGACGCCCTCGATGCCGAGGATGCGGATGTTGCGCTCGCCGAGGCTGCCGACCAGGTGCGCGATCGCGGCCTGGCTGAGATCGACCGCCGACAGATCGAGCACGACCGGTTTGCCGGTGAAGAAGCCGGGCGATTTCGCCAGCGTCTCGTCGATCTCGGCGAGCCAGGAGACGATCGGCACGACGGGCGAAAAAACGAACGCAACGTAGGAACGGCCGCGCATGCGGACCTGCTGACGTACGGCCTGTTGAGTTGCGTCCATCGCCCCTGACTCAGTTGTCTTGTCGAATGGTTAACAATCGGCCGGCATGGTTAACCAATGGTTAACGGGAGTCAGGGTTTTCACGGATTTGAACTACCGCGAAACGCGAAACGCGGCGGACTCGCTTCACCTCGCCCCGCAAGAGCGGGGGGTAGGAGAAACGCTTGTTCGCGTCAGTTGCGCTTCAATGCCCGCGCGGCGACGCCTGCCGCTCGGCCCGCATCGACGCGTCGAACACCGCGCGGCAGGTCGGCGTGAGCCGATCGACCTGCGCGGCCATGCAATCCCGGATCCGGTTGCGGTTCGGAATGTAGGCGGCGCACAGCCGCATCGCATCGCCCATGCAGGCCTGCTGCTGCGCTTCTTCGCTCGGGGCTGACTGCGCCAGCGCCGGCGAGACAGCAATGGCCGCACCGAGAAGGACGAGGGCAAGACGAAGCTTCATGGAATCACTCTCTCACTGTTGGGGACTGGTCGAACTTGGGTTTGAAGGCGGCAGATGCAGCAGCGAAGCGATCGCGGTGTCGATCAGCAGCGTCCACGACGCGGCCGGATCGATCTCGGGTGCGATCCGCATCAGCAGCACTGGAAATGTCGGCGGCGGGTTGAGCGCGGCATTGAGCAGCCCGAAGAACAACGCCGGATGGCTGCTGCGAACGATCCCGGCCGCGATGCCAGCTTCCAGCAGTTCGCGCACCGACTCATAGGCGGGGCGCAGCAGCTTCTCGGTCACCAGCGCGGTCCGCTCCGGCGCTTCGGCGCCGTGCCGGACTGCAAAATTCTTGGCCTGAGGATGGGCGGCATAGAACGCCCCGACGCGAACGATGACGTCGCGCAGCCGGTCGGCGAGCGGTCGGCTCGCATCGTTTGCGATGGCCGCGATGTCGGCGACCACGGGCTTCGCGATCGCGACGATGCGGTCGAGGCACGCTTCCCAGAGCGCGGTCTTGTTGCCGAAATGCACACGGATCAGGTTCGGACTGACATTGGCGGCGGCGGCAACGCTGCGGAGATCGGCGCCGTCGAAGCCGAGGCCGGCAAACGCCTCGGTCGCCGCAACCAGCAGCGCCTGGCGGCCGTCGGGCATGTCCTTGCTGCGCCGGCCACGGGGGCGGCTTGTCGGTACCGTTGTCGTGTCGGCTGTGGAGATCATTTTGTTGGCCATATATGTTCGAATGTACATATATGGCCAGGTTGTTGCATTGCAAGAGGCGCCCGGCGCCAGGCACGTTCTCGGACAAAGCCTCAACAAATCAGCTGGTTACGATCCATTCGGCCTCGGTGTTGGCCGACTTGACAATCGGTCCTCGACCTTCTGCGGCCCGGTGGTTGCGCAGCGCGGCGGCACTTTGTTTCTCGGTTGGCGAATCTCCCGCCCAAGCTCGGCAAAACGTTTGCCGAAGACGGACTCGGCGAGGGCGGCGATTTCCGCTTTCGACAACGTGAGGGGGTGAACTTTGCCGAAGCCTCAATCCGGCGAAACCAGCAGCCACGCCAGGTATCCGTAATAGGCGGTCGCGCTCAGCGCGATCGCCAGCGCAACGCCCGTAATGATCCTGTCCCGGGCCGTGTCGGATGCCTTCATGCGCTCACAAGTCGAACGCGCGCGATTGGTTCCGCGGCGAGCCCGTCGCGGTTACCAATCTGTGCCTTCTGGACGGATGCGCGCGCGAGGCCACATAGACGCGATCCGCCATCGCGGCCGCGATCGGCGATCGCAACCCCATCCGGACATCGGTAGACTGCCGCAATGAAGAAAATCGGCTTCCTCTCGTTCGGGCACTGGACGCCCTCGCCGCAATCGCAGACCCGCTCGGCCGCCGACACGCTGCTGCAATCGATCGAGCTCGCCGTCGCGGCCGAACAGCTCGGCGCCGACGGCGCCTATTTCCGGGTGCATCACTTTGCGCGGCAGCTCGCCTCGCCCTTCCCGCTGCTGGCTGCAGTCGGCGCCAAAACCAGCCGCATCGAGATCGGCACCGCCGTGATCGACATGCGCTACGAGAACCCGCTCTACATGGTGGAAGACGCCAGCGCGGCCGACATGATCGCCGGCGAGCGGCTGCAGCTCGGCATCAGCCGCGGCTCGCCCGAGCAGGTAATCGATGGCTGGCGCTATTTCGGCTATCAGCCGGCCGAGGGCGAGAGCGATGCCGATATGGGGCGGCGCCACGCCCAGATCTTCCTCGACATGCTGCGCGGCGAAGGCTTTGCCAAGCCCAATCCGCAGCCGATGTTTCCGAATTCGCCCGGCCTGCTTCGGCTCGAGCCGACGTCAACGGGCCTGCGCGAGCGCATCTGGTGGGGCGCCGGCTCCAACGCGACAGCGGTGTGGGCGGCCAAGCTCGGCATGAATCTGCAGAGCTCGACGCTGAAGAGCGACGAGACCGGCGAAGCCTTCCACATCCAGCAGGCCGCGCAGATCCGCGCCTACCGCGCCGCCTGGAAGGAGGCCGGTCATACGCGCGAGCCGCGCGTCTCGGTCAGCCGCAGCATCTTCGCGCTGATCGACGATCGCGACCGCGCCTATTTCGGCAATGGACGCGAGGAAGAAGACCAGATCGGCTTCATCGATCCGCAAACCCGCGCCATCTTCGGCCGCAGCTACGCCGCAGAGCCGGATGCGCTGATCGCGCAGCTGAAGAAGGACGAGGCAATCGCCGAGGCCGACACCTTGCTGCTGACCGTGCCGAACCAATTGGGCGTCGCCTACAACGCGCACGTGATCGAGGCGATACTGACGCATGTCGCGCCGGCGCTGGGGTGGCGCTGAAGCGCAAGCTCAAACGATCGAGCCCATTTCTTCAGGCCGCTCCGGCGCAGCCTCTAAGCCCTGGTCGGCAACATCCGTTTGAGCGTCACGCCTCCAATTCGAAAACTCAGGCTTTGCCCGCGACGTTCCATCCG
>NZ_JAGKJJ010000049.1 GCF_020329505.1 Bradyrhizobium semiaridum | reverse complement strand
AAGCGCGATGAGGTTTGGTTGAATCGTCATCAGGCTTCAGCTCTTTGTTTGAGCATGATCTTTTCGGAAAACCGCTTCGCACTTTTCCGGATCATGTTCTAGGTTTCGCTTGCGAAGGCGCAGCGCCTTAACCCTGCGCTAACCCTCTTGCGCACTGACACATATTCGTGCGCGTGAAGCGGATTTCGGCGCAATCATTGGGCAATGGTGCCGGCATTGACGCGATGCTCACCATGCGCTGCCGCTTTCTCGATCCGCGCACCCGGTTGATGTCATCCGGATGACGACGGCCGCTTGCGCGCTGCGCGCATTCGCCTCGAAAGCAGGCAAGCGGCCGGCGCGTTCCGATGCCGCTGCTCGGCGAGAGATACCAATTTTTCAGACACTTATCGCAGAAATGTCATCGAGCTGGAATGCGCGTGGGGCGTCCGATGCCGATGATGCGGCCAAAGAAAACCAAGAAGCCAAAGCTGACCAAAGTATCCCGCGTCCGGGATCGCCGGTCCAAGCCGCTGCCACAACTCTCGGGCAGTTCGCGCCGCACGGCGGTCGAGATCGGCGAGTTGGTGCGCCAGCGCGCCCAGGCCGAGGCGGCGATCGCCGAGGCGCGCAAGTCCAATGAGCGCCTGCGCGAGGCGATCGATCTCCTGCCGCAGGGCATCGTGTTCCTCGACTCCGACGGCCGCTACATCCTCTGGAACAAGAAATACTCGGAAATCTACCAGCGCAGCTCCGACCTGTTCGAGCCCGGCGTGCGGCTGGAAGACACCATCCGCGTCGGCGTCGCGCGCGGCGATTATCCGGAGGCTGCGGGCCGCGAGGAGGCGTGGATCGCCGAGCGGCTGCAGAAGATGTATCAGCCGGGCGAGCGGCACGAGCAGGTGCTGGCCGACGGCCGCGTCGTGCTGATCGAGGAGCGGCTGACCTCCGATGGCGGCATCGTCGGCCTGCGCGTCGACATCACTGAATTGAAGCAGCGCGAGGCCTCGTTCCGCCTGCTGTTCGACGGCAATCCGGTGCCGATGATCCTGTGCACGCTGGATGGCGAGCACATCATCGCCGTCAACGACGCGGCGATCTCGCATTACGGCTATGTCCGCGCCGAATTCGAGCGGATGACGATCCGCAGCCTGCAGGCGTTTGATGCGGAGCTGCCCTGGGCCACCGGCCGCAGCAGCGACGAGCAGGCGGCGCGGACCTGGAAGCATGTGCGCGCCGACGGCACGCTGATCGACCTTGCGATCTACTCGCGCCAGCTGACGCATGGCGACCAGCCGGCGATGCTGCTCGCGCTGATGGACATCACCGAGCGCAAGCGCGCCGAGGCGCGGCTCGCCTTCATGGCGCAGCATGACGGCCTGACCGGCCTGCCGAATCGCAACCTGCTGCGCCAGCAGATGGACGAGATGCTGCAGCACACCCGCCGCTCGACCGACAAGATCGCGGTGCTGATGCTCGGGCTCGACAATTTCAAGGCGGTCAACGACACGCTCGGCCACGGCATCGGCGACAAGCTGCTGCGCGGCGTTGCCAAGCGGTTGCGCTCGACCCTGCGCGAGGAGGACGCGCTGGCCCGGCTCAATTCCGACGAGTTCACGATGGTGCAGGTCGGCGTGACGCGGCCCGAGGACGTGGTGCTGCTGGCGCGGCGCATCCTGGATGCGGTCGGCGAGCCCTATCTGCTCGACGGGCATTCGGTGGTGATCGGCGCCAGCATCGGCATCGCGATGTCGCCAGGCGACGGCGAGGATTCCGAGAAGCTGCTGAAGAGTGCCGACATGGCCCTGTCGCGCGCCAAGAGCGATTTTCGCGGCACCTTCTCGTTCTTCGAGGCTGAAATGGATGCGCGCGCCCAGAGCCGCCGCAAGATCGAGCTCGATCTGCGCGATGCGATCCAGAACGAGATCCTGCGGCCGTACTACCAGCCGCTGGTCGATCTCACGAGCGGCCGCATCACGGGCTTCGAGGCGCTGGTGCGCTGGCCGCATCCGGAGCGCGGCATGGTCTCGCCCGCCGAGTTCATCCCGGTCGCCGAGGAGACCGGCCTGATCAACCCGCTGGGCGGGCTGATGCTGCACCGCGCCTGCATGGACGCCGCGCAGTGGCCGGACGATGTCCGCGTCGCGGTCAATCTGTCGCCGCTCCAGTTCCGCACCGGCAATCTGCTGTCTATCGTCACCGACGCGCTCAGGCAATCGGGCCTGCCGGCGCGGCGGCTCGAGCTCGAGATCACCGAGACGCTGCTCCTGGAGAAGAGCAGCCAGGTGCTGGCGACGCTGCATGCGCTGCGCGCGCTCGGGGTGCGGATGTCGATGGACGATTTCGGCACCGGCTATTCGAGCCTGAGCTATCTGCGCAGCTTCCCGTTCGACAAGATCAAGATCGACCAGTCCTTCGTGCGCGATCTCGGCGCCAACCCGGACGCCCAGGCGATCGTGCGCTCGATCGTCAGCCTCGGCATCGGGCTCGGCGTCACCATCACCGCCGAGGGCGTCGAGACCGAGTCCGAATTGAGCTGCCTGCGCGCCGAAGGCTGCCACGAGGGCCAGGGCTTTCTGTTCAGCCGCGCCCGGCCGAACGTCGAGGTGGTCAGCCTGCTGCTGGCCCAGCGCGGCGCGGCGGCGCTGGTGGCGTAGCGGAGAGATGTTACCTCGAATCGAGCGTCAGGCTCCGCTTCGCCTCGCCCCGCGTGCGGGGAGAGGCCGGAACGCATCGCTAGATCCGTTCCGGGTGAGGGGGATTCTCCGCGAACGCAGCCATCACCGATTGCGCGGAGGCGGTCCCTCACCCCAACCCTCTCCCGGTAAGAACGGGGGCGAGGGAATGCGCCGCCGCTTAGGCCGCGCTGCGTAGCCCGGCGAGGAAGGTGTCGACGCTGCGCGACAGCGCGGAGGCGTGATCGCCGAGTTGGCCCGATGTCTCCAGCACGTTGCCGGTGAGGGCGCGGGATTGGCCGGCGGCTTCGCTCGCGCCGGCGATATTGGCGGAGACCTCGCCGGTCCCGGCGGATGCCTGCTGTACGCTGCGGGCGATCTCCCGCGTCGCCGAATCCTGCTGCTCGACGGCGGCCGCGATCGCGGTGGCGATGCCCGAGATCTCGCGGATCGTGCTGCTGATGTCGCCGATGGCGCTGACGCAATTGCCGGTGGCCGACTGGATCGCGCTGACCTGGCCGGCGATCTCCTCGGTGGCCTTGGCGGTCTGGCTTGCCAGTCCCTTGACCTCAGCGGCGACCACCGCAAAGCCGCGGCCGGCCTCGCCGGCACGCGCGGCCTCGATGGTGGCGTTGAGCGCCAGCAGGTTGGTCTGGCTGGCGATCGCGCTGATCAGGCGCAGCACGTCGCCGATCCTCTCGGCGGATGCCGCGAGGCTCGTGACCATCTCGGTGGTCTCCCTGGCCTTCACCACGGCGTTGTCGGCAACCTGGGCGGAGTGGGTGACCTGGCGGCCGATCTCGCTGATCGACGACGCCAGCTCTTCGGTCGCCGCCGCGACGGCATTGACGCTGGCCGACGCCTCCTCGGACGCGGCGGCGGCCGCCGAGGTCCGCTCCGAGGTGCCGTTGACGCTGCTGGTGATCTCGCCGGCGACGCGCTGCATGGCGCCCGACGACTGCGCGACGGCGGCGACCATGCCCTTGACGTCGGCCTCGAACCGGTCGGCCATCTGCCGCTGAAGAGCGCGCTTCTCGGCCTCGCCCTTCGCCTTGTCGGCCTCCTGCGCCTCGCGCAGCGACGAGGTCTCGATCATGCTGCGGCGGAACACGTCGACAGCCTTGGCCATGGTGCCGAGCTCGTCGCGGCGCTCGCTGCCGGGAATCGTGACGCTGGTGTCGCCGCTCGACAGCCGGTTCATCACAGCGGTGATCGCGGTGAGCGGCCGCGACAGGCCGCGGCCGAGCAGGAAGGCGAGCAGCACGGCCGCGGCGAGGATCGCGATCGTGCCGAGGATCAGGTTGCGCTGCGCGCTTGCCGCCGCGGCTTCATAGTCGCTGGTGTCCTTGACGATCTCGAGCACTGCGACCGGCTCGCCGGCATAATTCTTGATCTGCCCGAGATAGAGCTCCACCGCGTGGCCGTCGAGCGTGGCGTCGCGCAGCAGGGCCGCGCCGTTCATCACGCGTTTGAGCTCGTCCTGGGTCGCGACCACGGTGTCGCCGAACGTCGAGGACAGCCGCTTGAAGCTCTGGCCGTCGAAGGAATGCACGGCGAGGTCGATGCCGAAGCGCTTCTTGGCGCGGTCGACGAACTCCTTGCCGAAGGCGGCGCCGACGTCGACATTGGCCAGCGTCTTGCCGTCGCGCATGATCGGGGTCATGCCGAAGATCGACAGCGCTTCGCGGCCGGGCTCAACGCCGACGATCGGCTTGCCGTCCCTGATCGATTCCACCACCGTGGCCCGCCGCGCGGAGGCGTCGTCGCCGAACACCTTCGGCGCGTGGACCCGGTAGAAGCTGGTCGCCGGGGCCTGCCAGAACGAGATCAGCGGGATGCCTTGCGCCTTGATCGCGGCGCCGGGGTCGCCGAGCAGTTTGCCGAGGCCGTCGCGGTCGCCCTTGGCGATGGCATCGCCGACCGGCGGCAAGGCGGCGATCACCGCCGAGACCGCGAGCGCGGCGCGGCCCTCATAGTCGATCGCCGCAATCACGCTGTCATATTGCAGCTTGAGCTGCTGATCGAGCGCGAGCCGGGTCAGCGCACGCTGCTGGCTGATAGAGAAGCCGCCGAGAATGGCGCAGGCGACCGCAACGGTCAGGGAAATCGCCAGGATCAGGCGGGCGGCAATCGATCGAAGCGTGAACATGGGACCGGTGGAACTCCAGGCATTAGCGCCAGCCGCAACGTCTCAGAAAAAGCTTAACAACTGCGCGCTATCGCGGCTTGCAGCATGATCGCGGCGCCGACATGATTGGCGGAATCGTGCTCAAACAATGGGCGGAAGCGCGATCGCGCCAAGCCATGATGGGGCTTACTTCTAGCGGCGGACGCCGCTGCACCTCGCCCCGCGTGCGGGGAGAGGTCGGAACGCATCGCAAGATGCGTTCCGGGTGAGGGGGAGTCTTCGCGAGCTCGACTATCACCGTCTGGGCGGAGACGGCCCCTCTCCCCAACCCGCTCCCCGTAAGAGCGGGGAGAGAGGGTACAGCGACCTTGCCGCAACTCGATCTCATCCCATACACCCTAGCGCGCCGTCGGCGCAGCGCCGAGGTTGCCTGCAAGGATCGCCTTGCCGGCGTCCTCGTAGTGGGTGTCGCGGGCCTGGATCTGCTGTGCGATCGCGTGCATGTCGCGGAAGCGCCGCTCGAACGGGTTCTTGGCGAACACCGCCGTCGCGCCCGACATGTGATAGGCGATATCGACCACGGATGCCGATTGGTGGATGGTCCAGGTCGAGGCGATGCGGATCGCGATGCGGTGTGCCTCGGTGAGCGGCTCGCCGCGCGCGAGATCGCGCCAGACGTCATTGGCGGTGGTGTAGAGATAGGCGCGCGCGGCGCGCAGGCTGGCCTCGGTGCGGCCGATCTGGCCCTGCACCGCGTTGTTGTCGCGCATCGCTTTCAGGCCCTGCGGGATCTTGCTGCGCGCGAGCTCGGTCGCCGCATCCAGCATGGCGCGCGCGACGCCGAGCGAGGTGGCGGCAAAGCCCATGCTGAACACCATGTTGGTGGAGAGCTTGTAGAGCGGGCCGCCTTCGCGGCACGCCGCGGGATCGTCGCGCAGCGCGGCGAATTTGTCCGGGATGAACAGGTTCTCGACCGAATAGGAATCGGTGCCGGTGCCCTTCAGCCCGATCACGTCCCAGACGTCGTACATCGTGGCCGATGACATCGGGAACAGGATGGTGCGGATTTCCGGCGAACCGTCAGCCTTCTTGCGCGGCGTGCCGTCGGCCTCGACGACGCGGACATGGGCGCCGAGCCAGCTTGCCTGGCGCGAGCCCGAGGCAAAGTCCCAGCGCGCATTGGCGCGATAGCCGCCGGGCTCGGCGCGGACCTCGTGCGCGATTGCGCCCCAGGCGAGGATGCCGGGCGCGGTGTTGAAGATCTCGTTGGCGGCATCGGGATCGAGATAGGCCGCGGTCATTGCGCAGACACTGCACTGGCCGAGGCACCAGGCCGTCGACGCATCGGCCTTGGCGATCTCCTCCTGCATCTGCATGAACACCTCGAGCGGCGCCTCGGCGCCGCCAAAGCTCTTCGGCAGCAGCGCGCGGTACAGCCCGTTCTCGACCAGCGCCGATGTGACCGTCGGCGTCAGCCGCCGCGTCCGCTCGATCTCGTCGGCCTCACTGATGATGAGCGGCTGCAACGCACGCGCGCGCTCGACGAGATCGAAACCCTGCGGTTTGTTCATGCGCTTCCTCGGCCCGTTTTCGCGTTGTTGTTGGGCGGGCGCGCGAATGGTGGCGCATCCGGCTGACAAGGGCAAGGTGGGATGCCACCGCGCAGATCAGCCATCCGATGCGCGAGACATCGGCAATGCAATCGGCTCAAGCCGCGGCGCGGCCGAGATCGAGCGACGGCCGGCGCCTCGACGGGAAGCTCAGCGCAACGGCGACGGCGGCGAGGCCGATGGCGAAGGAACCGGCGTGCAGCCACGTATAGCCGTGGAACGTGTCGTACACATAACCGCCGGCCCATGGTCCGAGCGCCATGCCGAGGCTGGCGAACGCCGACACCGCGCCGAACACGGTGCCCATGATGCGCGCGCCGAAGAATTCGCGCACCAGCACCGCATAGAGCGGCATCACCCCGCCATAGGCGAGGCCGAACACGACCGACAGCGCGTAGAACTCACCGAGCCGCGCCACTGCGAGATAGGTCGCGATCGCGAGCGCCTGCACCAGGAGGCCGCCGACCAGCACCGGCTTGGCGCCGAGACGATCAGCTAGCACGCCGAGCAGCAGGCGTCCGCCAAGGCCGGAGAAGCCGGCGAGGCTGTAGACGGTGACCGCGGTGAGCGGCGCGATGCCGCAGACCATCGCATAGGACACCATGTGGAAGATCGGCCCGGAATGCGCCGCGCAGCAGGCGAAATGCGCGCCGGCCAGCGCGACGAATTGCGGCGTCCGCAGTGCCTGCGCCGCGGTCCATTCGGTCTCCGGTGCGCTCGCGGCCGCCGCGTTCGCGACCTCCGATCCGCGCGGCGCCGGCCGCACCAGAAAGCAGGCCGGGATCAAGAGCGCCCACGAGGCGATGCCGATGACGAACATCGCGATGCGCCAGTCATAGGCTGTGATCAGCCAGCTTGCGGTCGGCGCCACCGTCACCGGCGACACGCCCATGCCGGCGGAGACCAGCGCCACCGCGAGGCTGCGATGCTTCTCGATCCAGGCGCTGGCGAGCGCCATCATCGGCGCATAGAAGCTGCCGGCAGCGATGCCGATCAGCACGCCGAAGCAGAGCTGGAATTGCCAAAGGCTCTGCGCCTGGCTCGCCGTCACCAGTCCGAGCCCGAGCAGCACGCTGCCGGCCAGCACGACGATGCGGGTGCCGAAGCGGTCGGACAGCGCGCCCCAGGCGAACGCCGCAAAGCCCATGAACAGGAAATCCAGCGTCGCCGCCGCCGAGACGCCGGCGTGCGACCAGCCCATCGCATCCGAGATCGGCTGCAGGAACACCGCGAGCGACAGCATGGTGCCGAAGCCGACGCAGGTCATCAGCGCACCGGCGCCGACGACAACCCAGCCATAGTCGAAGCGACCGGCCTTGCTCATGCGTTTCCCTCCGCCCGTTTTGTTTCTTGTTGGCCGGCAGCGGATGGTGGCCCATCCGATCGATCGGGGCAAGGTGAGGCGGCCGGTTGCAGATCCGCTATGCCATGTCGCGCCACATTGACCTCGGTCGCCTCACGCCCCCAAAAGCGAACAAATTGTCGCGGTAACGGACGTGACGACGGCGATGGCGCATCAATCCTCGCGAGGCTCGGCCATGCTCAAGCTTCCTCCGCCCGTTTGGACGTTGATCTACATTCTTCTCGCCACGGTGCTGAGCTGGTCGCTCGGCTGGCCGACGCCACCCGGCCTGCCGATTCCTCCGTCGGGAATCGCGCTGGTGGTGATCGCGTTCGTTCCGCCGGTGTGGGCATTCATGCTGTTTCAGCGCGAGGGCACCGAGATCGAACCGACATCGCCGAGCAATCGCGCGCTGGTCACGCGCGGTCCCTACCGGTTCACTCGGAATCCGATGTATTCAGGCCTCGTGCTGCTCGCGCTGGGCATCGCGATCTGGGTCGGGGCGTGGCCGATGTTCATCGCGCCAATCGCCGTGTTCGCCACCACCAACTGGGTGCACATCCCGTTCGAGGAAGCCAAGATGCGCCGCCAGTTCGGCGCAGCCTATGACGACTATGTCGTGCGGGTGCGGCGCTGGCTGTGAAGGGGCCGAAGCGGTTGCTGCAGCCAAGGCGTGATGAAGTTAGGTTGAGCTCGAGCGGCGTCGAAGGTCCACCTCTCCCCGTCGGGGAGAGGTGCACCGAAACCGGGGCGAAACCGCTTCAACTCGACTTCACGCTTCACCCGCAATTCCAGGCGCGTCCGATCGGCGTCCAGGTCCAGCACGGACCGAAGCTGCCGCCATTGTAGCGCCCGCGATAGAAGCCGGGCCGGCCGAAATAGTGCCAGTCGCCGCCATAGTAATATTGCGGCGAATAGTCCGGATAGCCGCGGGCCGCGCCGCGCGGACCGAACACCGGAATGGTCTCGTTGGGCGGCTGCCGGTAACCGGGCAGGAAGCCATAGCCATGCCAGCGGGCGGACTGCCGCTTCTTCGAGGAAGCGGCCGAGCTCGGATCAGGCCGCAGCAATGCGAGAATGACGATCGAAAGGGAGAGGATGCGCAACATCATCGCAGTCTAATCTTGACGCCGCGCCATGGCGATTCAAATCGTGGGGCGTTTGTTGCTGGGACAAGGGTGGACATCATCCCGCGCCCTCAAGCGGCGTCTCAGCTGTCGACCTTCAGCGCGGCAATGAAGCTTTCCCCCGGCATGCCGACCTTACCGAAGGGCCGCATCTTCGCGCTTCTGGTCTTCGAAAGCGGATTACCCCAATACCCTGACCGACACCGGCCGGCTCCTTTGCATGGGGTTGTTTTCGCGGTTTTGGCTAGAGCGCGACTGGCGACAGCGCGTTCGCGGCCTCAGCTATCCACCTTCAGCGCGGCGATGAAGGCTTCCTGCGGGATGTCGACCTTGCCGAACTGCCGCATCTTCTTCTTGCCTTCCTTCTGCTTCTCCAGAAGCTTGCGTTTGCGGGTGATGTCGCCGCCGTAGCATTTTGCGGTGACGTCCTTGCGCAGCGCGCGGACGGTTTCGCGCGCGATCACCTTGCCGCCGATCGCCGCCTGGATCGGGATCTGGAACATGTGCGGCGGGATCAGCTCCTTCATCTTCTCGACCATGGCGCGGCCGCGGCCCTCGGCGCGGGTGCGATGCACCAGCATCGACAGCGCGTCGACCGGTTCGGCGTTGACCAGGATCTGCATCTTGACGAGGTCAGCCGGCTTGTAGTCCGTGAGATGATAGTCGAACGAGGCGTAGCCCTTGGAGACCGACTTCAGCCGGTCGTAGAAATCGAACACCACCTCGTTGAGCGGCAGGTCATACTTCACCATGGCGCGGGAGCCGACATAGGTCAGCTCCTTCTGCGAGCCGCGGCGGTCCTGGCACAGCTTCAGCACGCTGCCGAGATATTCGTCGGGGGTGAGGATGGTGGCCTCGATCCACGGCTCCTCGATCTCGGCGATCTTGACCACATCGGGCATGTCGACCGGGTTGTGGATCTCGAGCTCGGTGCCGTCGGTCAGCTTCATCTTGTAGATGACGCTCGGCGCGGTCGCGATCAGGTTGAGGTCGAACTCGCGCGACAGCCGCTCCTGGATGATCTCCAGATGCAGCAGCCCGAGGAAGCCGCAGCGGAAGCCGAAGCCGAGCGCGGCCGAGGTTTCCATTTCGTAGGAGAAGCTCGCATCGTTGAGACGAAGCTTGCCCATCGCCGCGCGCAGCGTCTCGAAGTCGTTGGCGTCGACCGGGAACAGGCCGCAGAACACCACCGGGATCGCCGGCTTGAAGCCGGGCAGCATCTCGCTGATCGGCTTCCTGTCGTCGGTGATGGTGTCGCCGACCCGGGTGTCGGCGACTTCCTTGATCGCGGCAGTGATGAATCCGATCTCGCCGGGGCCGAGCTCCTCGACCTGCTCCATCTTCGGCGTGAAGAAGCCGACGCGCTCGATGTCGTAAGCGGCGCCGGTGCCCATCATGCGGATGCGCTGGCCTTTCTTCATCACGCCGTCGACGACACGGATCAGCACGACGACGCCGAGATAGACGTCGTACCAGCTGTCGACCAAGAGCGCCTTGAGCGTCGCGTCGCGGTCGCCTTTCGGCGGCGGCAGGCGGGTGACGATCGCTTCCAGCACATCGGGCACGCCGAGGCCGGTCTTGGCCGAGATCATCACGGCGTCGGACGCATCGATGCCGATCACGTCCTCGATCTGCTGCTTGACCTTGTCCGGCTCGGCGGCGGGCAGGTCGACCTTGTTGAGGACCGGCACGATCTCGTGATTGTTGTCGAGCGCCTGGTAGACATTGGCGAGCGTCTGCGCCTCGACGCCCTGGCTGGCGTCGACCACCAGCAGGGAACCCTCGCAGGCCGCCAGCGACCGCGACACCTCGTAGGCGAAGTCGACATGGCCGGGCGTGTCCATCAGGTTGAAGATGTAATCCTTGCCGTCCTTGGCGCGGTAGTTCAGCCGGACGGTCTGCGCCTTGATGGTGATGCCGCGCTCGCGCTCGATATCCATCGAATCGAGCACCTGCTCCTTGCCCGCCATTTCGCGATCCGACAGGCCGCCCGTCATCTGGATCAGGCGGTCGGCCAGGGTCGATTTGCCATGGTCGATATGGGCGACGATGGAGAAGTTGCGGATGTTGGAAATCGGGGCAGTTGTCATGGGCGCGGGATAGCATCCGCACCCCCGCGCGGGCAACCACAATGCGGTATTTTGCAGCCGTATGACGGCGAATCGCGAAGCCGTTTGGGGCAGGCTGGCGTGATCAATTCGAGGCATGTTCCTGCTGGTACTACCCCCCGGTTTCGCCAAAAACCGTACTCGAACAGTGGCGGCGCTGGAGGCGTTCTCACGCCAAGCTGATTTCACTGAGCACAAAAACGCGCTAGGCACGGGACCATGTCGACTGCCTCTTACCTTCCCGCGACGCGGCGCGCGCGCCGCAAGCTGACGGTGCGCCGGAGTGCCGCATGGCTTGCCGCGCGTGCCAGCGATCCCAGGACCGGCCTCTGGCTGGTGATCGGCTTCGCGCTGCTCCACGCGCTGCTGTGGACCGCGATCCTGATCAAGCTGAAGGCCGCGCAGGACGTCCATATGGACGTCGCCGAGGCCTATGCCTGGGGCCAGCGCTTCCTGCTCGGCTACGGCAAGCATCCGCCGCTGTCGGGCTGGATCGCCGGCGTCTGGTTCAGGATCTTCCCGGTCGCCAACTGGTCGACCTACCTGCTCGCGATGACCACCGTGAGCTCCGCGCTGGTGGTCTGCTGGCTGATCGCGGTGCGCGTCGTCGACCGCCGCCGCGCGTTCTTCGCCGTCGTGATGCTGGCGCTCTACCCGATCTTCAATTTCAAGGGCTTCAAGTACAATGCGGACCTGGCGCAGCTGCTGCCGCTGCCGCTCCTGGTGCTGGCCTATCTGAACGCGTTCGAGAAGCGCAGCGTGAAATCCGGCCTCTTGCTCGGCTTTGCCGGCGCGCTGGCGCTGATGACCAAATACTGGGTGGTGACGATGATCGGCGCCATCGGGCTTGCCGCGCTGCTCCATCCGGAGCGGCGTCTCTTCCTGCGCTCGCCGGCGCCGTGGGTCGCGATCGGCACGATGCTGGTCGCCATGATCCCGCATCTGATCTGGCTCGAGGAGGTGAACTTCCTGCCGTTCACCTATGCCGGGGACGTCTATGCGCTGCACAGCCGCGCGCTCAACGTCCAGCACGTGATCGGCTATATCGGGCACAATCTCGCCCTGCTCGCCGTGCCGGTCGTGCTGTCGTTGCTCGCGCTGCTGGCGGTGGTGCTGGTGCGCTGGCGGCGCTCGGGCGTGCTGGCCTGGGTCTGGTCGCGCGGGCCCAATGCGGCGGTCAATCTACCGCAGGCGATCAACGTCTGGCTGATCCAGCTGATCGTCGCGATCGGACCGCCGCTCGGCGCGCTGGCGTTCTCGGTCTACATCAAGACCGACTGGGGCATCCCGCTGTTCTTCCTGGTGCCGCTCGCGCTGGTCGCGATTCCGACGCTGCGGCTGCCGCGCGTGGCACTGTTTGCGGTCACGGCGATCTGGTTCGCGGTCACGATCGCGACGCTAGCCGCGGCGCCGAGCATCGCCACGCGGGAACTGGCATCGAACCGCACCGGCGCCTCGACCTATGCCGCGCGCTCCGAGCTCGCGCGCGAGCTGACCGAGATCTGGCAGCGCAAATTCCATTCGCGTTGGGCGGTGGTCGTCGCGCGCTCCGACGTCGCCGAGCCGATGACATTCTACAGCCCCGACCATCCGGCGGCGATCATGCCGGGCGAGGCGTGGTCGTCCGGACTGACATCGCTCGATGAGGCGAGGCGTCTCGGCTTCATCGGCGTCTGCGACAGCAGGGAGCCGGAATATCAGGTGCCGTGCGAGCAGTGGATGGCGGAGCACGCCAAGGATGCCGAGCAATTGGTGATGACCACGCAGCGCTTCTTCCAGGGCCATCCCGGCCCGTCGAGGGTCTGGAAAGTCTATCTGGTGCCGCCGGCGAAGTAGCGGTTCTTCGCCTCTACGGACGCGCCTAATTCGCGCGCCGCCTACGTGCCTTCTTCGTTGAACTTGCTGGCGACGAGCTCGGCGATCGCGTCGAGCGCCTGCTGCGCTTCCTCGCCCTTGGCGGAGACCACGACGGTGGTGCCGGGGCCGGCCGCGAGCATCATCAACCCCATGATCGAGGTGCCGCCGACGGTCTCGCCGCCGCGGGTGACCCAGACCTCGGCGTTGAAGCGCTCGACCATCTGGACGAACTTCGCCGAGGCCCGCGCGTGCAGGCCGCGTTTGTTGATGATCAGGAGTTCGCGGGAGATCGCGCCCGCTGGCACGCCCGGGCCGACGTCGTTGGTGCCCGGGACCTCGCCGCTCATTTGCCTGCGAGCACGCGGCTGGCGATGGTGACGTATTTGCGGCCGGCTTCCTGCGCCATCGCGATGGCGTCGGGCAGCGAACGCTCCTCGCGCACCTTGGCGAGCTTGACCAGCATGGGAAGATTGATGCCCGCGAGCACTTCCACCTTGGGGCGGCTCATGCAGGAGATCGCAAGGTTGGACGGCGTGCCGCCGAACATGTCGGTGAGGATCGCGACGCCATCGCCGCTGTCGACGCGATTCACCGCTTCGATGATGTCGCTTCGACAGAGATCGGAATCGTCCTCGGCTCCGATCGTAATTGCTTCAATTTGTTTCTGCGGACCCATCACGTGTTCGAGCGCCGCTCTGAACTCGTCGGCAAGGCGCCCATGGGTCACCAGCACTAGACCAATCATCGGAAACTCCTCGCGGGCGCTCTTTGGTGCACCGCACGAACGCGCCACTTTGACCATCCAGAGGCCCTGCGCAAGAGGGCATCTTGGCTAGTCTCCCTGATCCTGGCGGTAGAGAGGGGAGGCTGCGCCGCCTAAATCCGGCGCGATAGTGGATGTGATATGGTTACCAATTCCCTTCTCACAATTGTCCGCAAGATTACGGGAACATGAACTTTCGGTTGTCGTCAGCGCTGCGACAACTAGCGGCAGGGGTTGAAAACCGAACGCAACGGGAATCCGAGGTACCAAAACACCATTAAGGTGAACCGTGAGCGCCTCCGGCGGGGGCAGCCGCTCCGCGTCGTCAGCGGCGAGGTCGACCACCAGTCCCACCACGGCCTCGGCCGCGAACGGGCAGTGCCGGATTCCGAGACCCCGGATCTCGATCAAGCCCGCCAATTGCCGCGCCGGCCGGACCCACAATTGTTCGCCGGCTGTGTCGAGATGGACACGGTCATCACCCACCAAAATGGCCGGCGGAAGCTGTCCGGTGCGCCCGGCGAGAATCAGGTCGAATGCCAGGCGCGACTTGCCGGCGCCCGACGGACCGCGGATCAGCACTGCACGCTCGCCGACCAGAACGGCGGAAGCGTGCACGCTTGAATTGTCGCTCATAGTGCCGGCAGCCTGACCACGAAGCGCGCGCCGGCGATCGTGGGCTTGCCGTCCTCATCGGCGGCTCCGGGACGGTTTTCCGCCCAGATGCGTCCGCCATGCGCTTCGATGATCTGCTTGGAGATCGAAAGACCGAGGCCCGAATTCTGGCCAAAACCCTGATGCGGCCGGTCGGTGTAGAAGCGCTCGAAGATCCGCTCCAGCGCATCCTCGCCGATGCCCGGCCCGTCGTCGTCGACGACGATTTCGATCTCGCCGCGCACGCGGCGGCAGACGATGCGCACCTTGTCGCCGGGCCTGGAGAACGATTGCGCGTTCGACAACAGGTTCGAGATCACCTGGCCGAGCCGTGAATCATGGCCGGGCACCGACAGCGTGTCGATCGGGCTGCGGCCCTCGAAACGGGCTTCGACCGCGACGTCGTGGCCGAGCCGGGTCTCGTTGGCGACGCCGGTCAGCGTCGTCAGCAGCCGGCGCAGGTCGACCGGCGCCATGTCCTGGCGCTGCAACTCGGCATCGAGACGGCTCGCATCCGAGATGTCGGAAATCAGGCGGTCGAGCCGCTTGACGTCGTGTTCGATCACGGCGAGCAGCCGCGCGCGGCTGTTCTCGTTGCGCGCCAGTGGCAGCGTCTCGACCGCGGAGCGTAGCGAGGTCAGTGGGTTCTTCAGCTCATGGGCGACGTCGGCAGCGAACATCTCGATCGCCTCGATGCGGCTGTACAGCGCGTTGGTCATGTCGCGCAGCGCGCCGGAGAGATGGCCGATCTCGTCGCGGCGGCCGGTGAAATCGGGGATTTCGACGCGGGTCTGGATACGATGGCGGACGCGCTCGGCGCCGTCGGCAAGCCGCCGCACCGGACCTGCGATTGTGCTCGCCAGCAGCAGCGACAGCACGATCATCACGGCGGATGCGACGCCGCCGACCTTCAGGATGGCGAGGCGCTCGGCCATTACAAGTTGATCGATGTCGTCGCCCTGCGTCGTCAGCATCAGCGCGCCGCGCACGGCGCGGAAATGCTGCACGGGCACGGCGACCGAGACCACCACCGCGCCGCGCTCGGTGACGCGCACCATGCTGCTCTTCATGCCCTCGAGCGACTGGCCGACTTCGGCATAGCCCTTGCCGCCTTCGGGCCCGAGCTCGCGATAGATCGGCAGGTCGCCGCGGTTGAGCCAGGTCTTGATCGCGATCTTGCTCTTCTCGTACAGCGAGGGCACGTCCGACGGCGGCGGCAGCTCGAAGCGCAGCACATCGCCGCGTGCGAACAGATTGCGGCTGTCGAGGATCAGTCCGCCGTCGCGGTCGAAGATCCGCGCCCGGGTCTTGGTCGGTGCGATCAGCCGCCGCAGGATCGGCGCGACGCGCTCGGGATTGATCGGGAAATCCGCCGACTCGTCCGGCGTGCCGATGCTTTCGCCGGGCTTGAGGTCGAGGAAGCGGTCGGGATCGAAGGTGGTGGTGTTGCCCTCGACGGTCGCCGATGCCGCGATCGCCTCCGAGATGATCTCGGCATAGACCAGGAGGCTCTGGGTGCGGGCCTCGATCAGGCCCTGCCTGAACTGCGACAGATAAAGGATGCTGGCGACCAGCGCGACCAGGCCGGCGAGGTTGAGCGAGACGATGCGGCGCGTCAGGCTCGAGAACGACAGCGCGAAGAAGAACTGACCGGCCCGGCGCAGCCAGCCGAGCGGCCGCCGCCAGCCTTTGTCTGCGTCGTCGGCCACGGCGTCCTGCTCGAGGAGCTGCCGCGCGTCCTCGTTGTTCAGTCCCTGCTCGAGCTGCGTTCGATCAAGCACTGGTCAAACTGCCGGGTTGGATTGGATGTCGTCCCGCGAAGCGGGCGCCTGCGCAAGCTTACCTCAGCCGCAAGGGCCCTGTCAGTTAACAAACCCTCCGCAAGGCGCAGATCAGGCTTCCTTGAAGCGGTAGCCGACGCCGTACAACGTCTCGATCATCTCGAACTCGTCGTCGACCATCTTGAACTTCTTGCGCAGCCGCTTGATGTGGCTGTCAATGGTGCGGTCGTCGACATAGACCTGGTCATCATAGGCCGCATCCATCAGCGCGTTGCGGCTCTTGACGACGCCGGGGCGGGTGGCGAGCGCCTGCAGGATCAGGAATTCGGTCACCGTCAGCGTCACCGGCTCGTTCTTCCAGGTGCAGGTGTGGCGCTCCGGGTCCATCCGCAGCAGGCCGCGATCGAGCGCGCGGGCATCGGGCTCCTTCGGCGGGGCGGTCGGATCCTTGGGCTGGCCGCGGCGGAGCACGGCCTTGACGCGTTCGACCAGGAGGCGCTGCGAGAACGGCTTGCGGATGAAATCGTCGGCGCCCATTTTCAGGCCGAACAATTCGTCGATCTCTTCATCCTTGGAGGTGAGGAAGATCACCGGCAGGTCGGACTTCTGGCGCAACCGGCGCAGCGTCTCCATTCCGTCCATCCGCGGCATCTTGATGTCGAGGATCGCAAGGTCCGGCGGCGAGGTACGAAAACCATCCAGCGCCGACGCACCGTCCGTGTAGGTCATGATGCGATAGCCTTCGGCTTCGAGCGCGATCGAGACGGAGGTGAGAATGTTGCGGTCGTCGTCGACCAAGGCGATTGTGGGCATGAGCTGCTTTCACAATGAGAGTGGCTTGACGGCGGGGCATTCCAGCATCGCGCCGTATAAAGGGCTTCGAACGCGGCCACCGAGCAATGCAAGCTGGGCTGAAGTGTGACCGAGTTCCGCAAAAATAAGGTTCTGCGGCCCGTGCGTTGGACCCCATATAGCACCCTATGACCATGAGGAAAGGCCCTTTTTTCTTAAGAAAGCCGGCCTGTTCCGCAATATGATGACCCGATTGCCATGGAACCGACCGCCGATTTCGACCCCGCCCGGCTGGCCCGCTCGCTGCTCCGCCGCAGCCGCCAGGGCGCGCTTGCAACCCTGATGGCCGGCACCGGCGATCCCTATTGCTCGCTGGTCAATCTCGCCAGCCACCCGGACGGCTCGCCGATCATGCTGATCTCCCGCCTGGCGCTGCACACCAAGAATAT
This sequence comes from Bradyrhizobium semiaridum, assembly GCF_020329505.1. GTDB lineage: Bacteria > Pseudomonadota > Alphaproteobacteria > Rhizobiales > Xanthobacteraceae > Bradyrhizobium > Bradyrhizobium semiaridum. The sequence goes on along the minus strand of NZ_JAGKJJ010000049.1, from coordinate 5,212 downwards.
CCTGGCCGATAGTCGGGTGTCGTTGATGCTGGACGAGCGTGCCGAGGGCGATCCCCTCGAGGGGGCGCGGATCATGCTGGCCGGACGGGCCGAGGAGGTTACGGAGGCCCAGCGGGAGCTCGCGCAGCGGCGCTATCTCGGTGCCCAGCCTTCTGCGGAGGCCTTTGTCGAATTTAAGGATTTTTCGTTTTTCGTGATCCGTCCGAGCGGCGCTCATCTGGTCGCCGGGTTCGGCCGCATCGTCGACCTCAAGCCGGGCCAGTTCCTGACCGATCTCGACGGTGCCGCGCCCCTGCTCGCGGCCGAGGCGGGCGCAGTGGCGCATATGAACGAGGATCATCGCGAGGCCATGAACCTCTACGCCACCCGCCTGCTCGGGGCCCACAGCGCCGACTGGATCTGCACCGGCTGCGACCCCGACGGCATGGACATGCAGGCCGGCCGCAACACGCTGCGGCTCGACTTCCCGGAGCGCGTCACCGACGGCACCGCGCTGCGCAAGATGCTGGTCCGCCTCGCCGCCGAAGCCCGCGCCAGGGGATAGCGATAGGCTCGACGACGCCGCGACGCTTGCGGAACCTTCTCTGGTCTTGAGCATTCCCACACAGCCGTCGGATTTTGAGGACGGGCTGCTCACCTTGAGCAAGGTCGCACAGCTCAAGCTCAACGGCGATTGGGTGGTGCTATCTGCATGCAACACGATAGCCGGCGACTAGCCCGGTGCCGAAGCCCCGTCGGGGCTGGCGCGCCATGCGGGCGCACGCGCGCTGCTGGTGTTGCACTGGTCGGTCGATTTCGAGGCCGCAACGCGCCTGACCACATCGACATTCGATCGCCTGAAGGCCGATCCGAAGCTCGGCCGCGCCGAGGCGCTGCGCCAGGCCATGCTGGCGTATATCAACGACACATCGTCGCCGCGAAATGCATATCCGGCATTCTCGGCGCCCCTTGCCCTGATCGGCGAGGGCGCGGCGCGCTGACTGGCACCATTTGTGCATCGCAACGTCTCGATATCGGGGAGAACGGCGGCGAAACGCCGCTCGACTCCTTTGAAAACAAAGCGAAAGCAAAACGAAACGCTCCCGCGCTGCGGCATTTGCGTCAGATGATGATCAGCCTGCCTTGGAATAAACCAAAAGCCAGTCGACTAGCTTGGCAAGCCCGGCGTTCCCCACTATTAGGTCGCCGGACCGGGGCCGGAAGGCTATATTCAACAGGCGGTCACCGCGGCGGGGCGCGATTGGCGACATTTGCGCGAACAAGGATACGCGGGTTCGAGGAGGTTCTTCGTGCAAGAGACGGGCGTGCATAACGGTGCCTTCGGTGCCGACAAATTCGGCTTAAAAAATCTCAAGGGCGTGCATTGGAACTATGGTGCACCCCAGCTCTACGAGCACTCGCTGCGTAATGGCGAAGCGGTGCTTTCGGCCGATGGCGCACTTTGCGCGGATACCGGTGAGTTCACCGGCCGCAGCCCGAAGGACAAGTTCACGGTTCGCGACGGCCTGACCGACAAGAGCATGTGGTGGGCCGGCAACCAGTCGATTACCTCGGAGCAGTTCGCTGCGCTCTATGCCGACTTCCTCAAGCATGCCGAAGGCATGACGCTGTTCGCGCAGGATCTCTACGGCGGTGCCGATGCCAAGCATCGCATCAAGACGCGCGTCTTCACCGAGCTCGCCTGGCACTCGCTGTTCATCCGCACGCTGTTGATCCGCCCCGACGTGTCGGAGCTCGCAAGCTTCGTGCCGGAGCTCACCATCATCGACCTGCCGAGCTTCCGCGCCGATCCGAAACGTCACGGCGTGCGCTCGGAGAACGTCGTCGCGATCGATTTCGCCCGCAAGATCGTCCTGATCGGCGGGTCTTATTATGCCGGCGAGATGAAGAAGAGCGTCTTCACCACGCTGAACTTCTACCTGCCCGAGAAGGGCGTGATGCCGATGCACTGCTCGGCCAATGTCGGCCCCGACGGCGACAGCGCGATCTTCTTCGGGCTGTCAGGCACCGGCAAGACCACGCTCTCGGCCGATCCCAAGCGCACGCTGATCGGCGATGACGAGCACGGCTGGAGCGAGGACGGCATCTTCAATTTCGAAGGCGGCTGCTACGCCAAGTGCATCAAGCTTTCCGCCGAGGCCGAGCCCGAGATCTACGCCGCCAGCAAGCGCTTCGGCGCGGTGCTGGAGAACGTCGTGCTCGGCGAGCGCGACCGCGTGCCTGATTTCGACGACGGCTCGAAGACCGAGAACACCCGCTCGGCCTATCCGCTCGATTTCATTCCCAACGCCTCGCGCACCGGCTGCGCGCCGCATCCCAAGAACGTGGTGATGCTGGCCGCAGACGCTTTCGGCGTGATGCCGCCGATCGCCAAGCTGACGCCGGCGCAGGCGATGTACCACTTCCTATCCGGCTACACCGCGAAGGTCGCGGGCACCGAGCGCGGTCTCGGCAACGAGCCGCAGCCGGAATTCTCGACCTGCTTCGGCTCGCCGTTCCTGCCGCGCGATCCCTCGGTCTACGGCAATCTGCTGCGCGAGCTGATCGCCAAGCACAATGTCGACTGCTGGCTGGTCAACACCGGCTGGACCGGCGGCAAATACGGCACCGGCCGCCGCATGCCGATCAAGGTGACGCGCGCGCTGCTCACCGCCGCGCTCAATGGCTCGCTGCGCAATGCCGATTTCCGCACCGACAAGTATTTCGGCTTCGCGGTGCCGACCTCGCTGCCGGGCGTCGAGCCGCACATCCTCGACCCGATCAAGACCTGGGCCGACAAGGCCGAGTTCGACAAGACCGCGCGTGCGCTGGTCGGCATGTTCGCCAAGAATTTTGCCAAGTTCGAAGCGCAAGTCGACGCCGAAGTCCGCGCCGCCGCGCCCGAGGTGAAGCTGGCGGCGGAGTAAGCGGCACGCGGCGAATAGCGAATGGCGAGTAGCGATTAGGTGCTCGCCAATTCCTGCTATTCGCTACTGCCTATTCGCCATTCGCGATTTCCCTACTCCCCCATCTCCGGAAGCACGGCGTTGCTCGGCGTCTGGCGGTCCGTGATCTGCAATCCGAACAGGCTGCCGATCAGTTCGACAGCAACTCGCGCCGTGCGGCCGCGCTCGTCGAGGAAGGGGTTGAGCTCGACGATGTCGAGCGAGCGCACCAATCCGGAATCGTGCAGCAGCTCCATGATGAGATGGGCTTCCCGATAGGTCGCGCCGCCTGGCACCGTGGTGCCGACGCCGGGCGCTACCGCTGGATCGAGGAAATCGACATCGAACGAGACATGCAGCACGCCGTTCTTGGCGCGCACGCGCTCGATCACGCGGCGGGTCAGCACGGCGACGCCGAACTCGTCGATCTGGCGCATGTCCGCGATCGCGACGTTGCGCTGCCGCAGCAGCTTGCGTTCCAGCGGGTCGATCGAACGCGCGCCGATCACGTCGAGCTGGCTCGGCGGGATGGTCGCGCGCGGCAGTCCGCCAAGGAGGTCGTCGAGCCCCGGCTCGCCGCACAGGAACGCCGCCGACATGCCGTGCATGTTGCCGGTGATGGTGGTAGCCGGCGTGTTGTAGTCGGTGTGGGCGTCGACCCACAGCGCGAACAGCGGCCGGCCCTTCTCCTGCCAGTAGCGCGCGACGCCGTTGATCGAGCCCATCGACAGCGAATGGTCGCCGCCCATGAAGATCGGGATCGCGCCGGAATGCGCCAGCCAGTAGGCGCGCTCGGATAGCGCGCGGGTCCAGGTCTTGACCTCGTCGTAGAACTTCGTGCTCGCCGGCACCGGGCCGTCGCTGACCACGGCCGGGATCGCCAGATTGCCGTGGTCGTCAACGGCAAAGCCGAGCTGCTCCAGCAGCCGCGCGATCCCCGCGGTGCGCAGCGCGTCCGGCCCCATCAGCGGGCCGGGCTGCGATGCGCCGATCTCGATGGGAACGCCGAGCAGCGCGATGCGCTGATGCTTTGAATTGTCGGCTTCGGACATGCGGCATGGCTCCCAAAGGCTTGGAACAGAAGCGACCCGCTAATGTTCCCTCAAGCCTTGAAATAGGCAATCCGCCGCGATCCGGCCTTTGTGGATTACGCCTTGAAATAGGCGATCTGCGTCGTGGTCGCGAGCAGGCGGCCGGAGGGTGACCACAATTCGCCGTGCTGGTCGCCGTAGCTCTTGTGGAACGTCTTGGCGTCGGCGACCGCGAGCAGACGGGTGGTGTCCTCGGCTTCGAGATCGGTCGCATCGGCATGGAAATAGGTCGTCAGCGACACCGTACCGAACGGCACCAGTTCGTTGCGCGCGTGAAAGATACGGCCGAAGAACGCATCCGACATCGACATCAGCGACAGCGCGTCGACCTTGCGCGGCACGCGGTCGGCCATCCAGAGCTTCGAGTACGGGCTCACCGGCTCCTTCAGCGCGGCGCCGCCGATATCAGGCTTGCCCGTGTCGAAGCGGAAGTCGTATTGGTTGGCCCAGGTCATCGCGAGCTTCGGATACGGCCGCAGCTCCTCGAAGGGCCTGGCGCCGGGAAAGCCGGCCGGCTGGTGCGACCATGACGGCCGCCGTTCGGCGAACACGGCGGTCGCCAGCGTCGCGACCTCGCCGCCGCCCTGCGTCATCTCGACCGACCAGTGCTGGCTCGACCGGTTGGCCTTCACCAGCCGCACATCGAGATCGAACACGCCCTCGGCGACCGGCGCGCAGTAATTGACCGTCAGCGCCAGTGGATCGCCGGCACGCTGCGGATGCTGCATCACCGCCCGCAAAATCGTCGCCGCCGTGCAGCCGCCGAACGGGCCGACGAACGCCCAGTAGTCCGGGCTGGTCCGGCCCTGCCATCGGCTGTCGCCCGCGGTGACGGCGGTGGCTTCATCGAACAGGTGCGGGGTCTTGGTGAGCATAATGATCCTTGATGCAAATTTGCGCCGCCGTCACTGCGAGGAGCCACCGGGTCCCGCCTTCGGCCGGCCCGACGTTAAACTCCGCGACGAAGCAATCATGGCTCCGCATACGTGGAATGATGGATTGCTTCGCTTTGCTCGCAATGACGCTCGACATACAATATCGCGAGCGACAGCGCCGAATTCAATGACGCCAGGCGTCATTGATTTCCGCGCCCCGGGATTATCCCTTCGCCTCGCGCTGCGAGCCGATCTGCGGCGATGCGCTCGGGTGCACCGGCACGTGCCAGATGTCCTCGGCATATTCGCGGATGGTGCGGTC
>NZ_JAGKJJ010000048.1 GCF_020329505.1 Bradyrhizobium semiaridum | reverse complement strand
CCAGCGCGATGCGCTCGACCGGCTGGTGCCGGATATGGACGGTGAGGGCGTCCGCAATGCGGACCTGATCATCGAGGCGGTGCCGGAGAAGCTCGAGCTGAAACAGAAGGTCTATGCGGGGCTTGAGCCCAGGATGAAGCCGGGCGCCATCCTCGCGACCAACACGTCGAGCATTCCATTGCAGGATCTGCGCACCACGCTGGCGAGGCCGGAGCGGCTGCTCGGCCTGCACTTCTTCAACCCGGTGTCGCGGCTGCAGCTCGTCGAGGTCGTCAGCCATGACGGCACCGATGGCGCCATGCTTACGGAGGCGCGCGCCTTCGTCGGCGCCATCGACCGCCTGCCACTGCCGGTGAAGAGCTCGCCGGGCTTCCTCGTTAACCGCGCGCTGACCCCCTACATGCTGGAAGCGATGTTGATGCTGGACGAGAAGATCGACCAGCGCCTGATCGACGCGGCGGCGGTTGAGTTCGGCATGCCAATGGGGCCGATTGAGCTCGCCGACCAGGTCGGCCTGGATATCTGCCTCGATGTCGGTGACATGCTGCGCTCGAAGTTCGGCGAGCTGCTGCCGCCGACGCCCGCTTGGCTGCGCGACAAGGTGGCCAGGAGCGAGCTCGGCCGCAAGACTGGCAAGGGTTTTTACACCTGGAAGGACGGCAAGGCCGAGAAGCAACCGCTGCCGGGGACTGGCCCGAAGGTGACGGATGAGATGATCGACCGCCTGGTGCTGCCGATCTCCAACGTCTGCGTCGCCGCACTGCGCGAAGGCATCGTCGACGATCCCGATATGGTCGACGCTGCGATGATCTTCGGCACCGGCTACGCCCCGTTCCGCGGCGGCCCGCTCAATTATGCGCGCATGCGCGGTGTCGACAATGTGGTGTCGGCCATGAAGGCGTTGATGCGCAAGTTCGGCGGGCGATTTACGCCTGACACCGGCTGGGAGACTTTCAAGTGACAGACTCGCAAACGCATGTTCAAGCGCCGCTGTCCACCGACGCCGAGCCGAAGGGCGATCTCTGCATCCGCACGCTGGCGATGCCGGCCGACACCAATGCCAACGGCGATATCTTCGGTGGCTGGCTGCTCAGCCAGATGGATGTCGGCGGCGGCGTGTTTGCCTCCAAGGTGGCAAAGTCGCGCACCGTGACGGTCGCGATCGAGGCGATGAACTTCCGCAAGCCGGTCTATGTCGGCGATCTCGTCTCGGTCCATGCCACGCTGGTGCGGCTCGGCCGCACCTCGATCACGGTGCATCTGGAAGCCTGGGTGCTGCGCCGCCGCGCCCAGCAAGCCATTCTGGTGACCGACGGCAATTTTACCTACGTCTCAATCGACGATCACGGCCAGCCGCAGCCGATCCAGCGCGATGGCGCGACCATTGCGACCTGATCGAACGGTTGGACGGCGAGGAACAAACTGATCCCGATCCAGTTATCGGCGCGGAATCAAACCGAGGCCGACTATGTCTGACAGTTACGTGATCGAGGTGAGTTCACAGACCGCGGGTATCGTGGTGCGAGATATCCGGGGTTACCAGTTCTTTGCTGCATCGCACCGTTTCGACGCTCTTGAAGGCCGGATTTTCCGCAACGCTCGCGAAGCCGAGCGCGCAGCGCGTCGCCTCGCGAGCGGCGAAACCATGGAAATGGCGTCGTAGCCCCTGAGCGTCATTCCGGGTCTGGTGCTGCGCACCATCACGGAATGACTGCGGTGCGTTGACCTCTGCGCCGAACAGTCGCAGCATGGGCGACTCGCCGCTTCAAGGGGGCCGCCGTGGCCGGACTCTCCCATCGCCAGACTGAAATCCTCAACATCGCGCGCGCCTTCGGGCGGGTGATGGTGGAGGATCTTGCCAAGCGATTCGAGGTGTCGGCGCAGACCATCCGCAAGGACCTCAACGACCTCTGCGACCAGCGCGCGCTGACCCGTATCCATGGCGGCGCCATCATCGCCTCCGGGGTGGAAAATCTTGCCTATGAGGCGCGCCGCTTCGTCGCCGCCGAGGAGAAGAAGGCGATCGGCGCCGCCGCCGCGGCCCGGATCCCGAACGGCTGCTCGCTATTCATCAACATCGGCACCACGACTGAAGAGGTCGCGAGCGCACTGACCTCGCATGAGGACCTCCTGGTCATCACCAACAACCTCAACGTCGCAATGCTGCTCTACCGCCATCCGCGCATCGAGGTGGTGGTCGCGGGCGGCACGGTGCGCCGCGCCGACGGTGCCGTGGTCGGCTCGACCGCGACGCAACTGATCGGCCAGTTCAAGGTCGACTACGCCATCATCGGCGCCTCCGCGATCGACGAGGAGGGCGCCTTGCTCGATTTCGACTATCGCGAGGTGCAGGTCGCGCAGGCGATCATCGCCAATGCACGCAACGTCATGCTGGTGTCCGATTCGACCAAGCTTCGCCGCAGCGCGCCGGTGCGCATTGCCCATATGAGCCAGATCCAGACCTTCATCACGGACTCGCCGCTTCCCGCCGGCCTCGCCAACATCTGCCACAGCCGCGGCATCGAAGTCGTGGTGGCGATGGACAAGCCGCAAGCCGACATCGACGACACCAGCCCCGAGCCCGCGCCGGCGCCAGTGACGATGCGCAGCGCATAGGGCGCTCGCGCGCGAGCAAACAGGTGCGTGCCACCTGGGCATCGAGCACGACTCCCTCCCTGTCAACCTGAGAGGGCGTGAAGCTTTGTCCCACCCACCGCTGTCATCGCCCGGCCTGTGCGCAATTGCGCACATGGAGCGGGCGATCCAGTACGCAGCGGCCTATCGGCTCAATAACGACTGTCTCTGGATGCTGAGTCGTCCGGTCAAGCCGGGGCGACGACACCGAGCAAGTTGCAGTCATCCTTCGAGGCTCGCCGAAGGGGCTCGCCGGTCGAGATTTACGAAATCCCCCAGCCCAAGTTCCTTATTTTCGGTTTGCTTTCGTTTTCTGTTGTGATCTAATCAAATCCGAAAGTAAAACCGTCAAAGCGAAGACGGTTTGCCGGGGAAGCGCTCTTGGATCGAATTTACGACCTCGCCATCATCGGAGGCGGCGTTAATGGCTGCGGCATCGCGCGCGATGCTGTGGGCCGGGGCAATTCTGTTTTCCTTTGTGAAATGAACGATTTGGCGAGCGGGACGTCGTCCTGGTCGTCCAAGCTCGTGCACGGCGGTCTGCGCTATCTCGAATATTACGAGTTCCGTCTGGTGCGCGAGGCGCTGATCGAGCGTGAGACGCTCTGGCAGATCGCGCCCCACATCATTCGTCCGCTGCGTTTCATCCTGCCGCATCATTCCGGATTGCGTCCGGCCTGGTTGCTGCGGCTCGGCCTGTTCCTCTACGATCATATCGGCGGCCGCAATCTGCTGCCGGCGACGCGCTCGGTCGATCTCGCGCATGACGCGCTCGGCAAGGCGCTGATTCCGAAGCGCTACAGCAAGGGTTTTGAATATTCGGACTGCTTCGTCGACGACGCACGCCTCGTCGTGCTGACCGCGCGCGATGCCGCCGATCGCGGCGCCGAAATCCGCACCCGCACCCGCGCGGTCGAGATCAGGCAGGTCGACGGCATCTGGCACGTCACCGTGGAAGACCGTGCCAGCGGTGCGCGCGAGACCATCAAGGCGCGTGCACTGGTCAATGCCGGCGGCCCCTGGGTCGAAGAGGTGCTGGCATCAGGCGCCGGCGTCAACGCGCGCGCCAAGGTGCGGCTGGTGCAGGGCTCGCACATCGTGGTCAAGAAGCTCTACGACCACGACCGCGCCTACACCTTTCAGAATGCCGACGGCCGCATCATCTTCGTCATCCCCTATCAGGACGACTTCACGCTGATCGGAACCACCGATCGCGACTATGACGGCGACCCGGCCAAGGTGAAGGCCAGCACGGAGGAGATCGCCTATCTCTGCGCGTCCGCCAGCGAGTATCTCGCCAGGCCGGTGAAGCCCGAGGACGTGGTCTGGGATTATTCCGGCGTGCGGCCGCTGTATGACGACGGCGCCAGCGAAGCCAAGGCCGCCACCCGCGACTATGTGTTCGAGCTCGACACGCCGGGCGGGGTGCCGCTGCTGTCGATCTATGGCGGCAAGATCACGACCTATCGCCGCCTCGCCGAAGAGGCGCTGGAGCGGCTGGCGCCCTATCTGCGCGGCACGAAGTCGCAGCAAGGCTGGACAGGCAAGGCGCCACTGCCCGGCGGCGACATGGATGTCTCCGCGATTCCGGCGCTGACCGCCGAATTGATGCGCAACTATCCTTTCCTTGCGCAGCCGCATGCGAACCGTCTCGCGCATGCCTATGGCACGCGCGCCGCCAAACTTCTGGGCAATGCAACATCAGCGGCGGAGCTCGGCCGCGCCTTCGGCGCCACCTTGACGGAAAGCGAAGTCAGGTACCTGATGGCGAACGAATGGGCGCAGACCGCGGAGGATGTTGTTTGGCGACGATCCAAGCTGGGCTTGCGGATGACCGCGAACGAAATCGCCGCGCTCGACGAATGGATGGCCGCCAACCGCGCCTCAGCTGAACGTCCCCTTCGCGAAGCCGGAGGACGGACATGAGCGTCACGCTGCAAAACGTCACGCGCACCGTGGATGGCATTCAGACCATCCGCGACGTTTCGCTGACGCTGGAGCGCGGCACGCTCAGCGTGCTGCTCGGGCCGACGCTGTCGGGCAAGACCTCGATCATGCGGCTGCTCGCCGGCCTCGACAAGCCGGCCACCGGCCGCGTGCTGGTCGACGGCAAGGACGTTACCGGCGCCGACGTCCGCCAGCGTTCGGTCGCGATGGTCTATCAGCAGTTCATCAATTATCCGTCGCTGACCGTCTACGAGAACATTGCCTCGCCGCTGCGCGTGCAGGGCAAGCCGCGCGCCGAGATCGAGCAGCGCGTCGCCGAGGCCGCGCATCTGCTGCGGCTCGAGCCGTTCCTCAAGCGCACGCCATTGCAGCTCTCCGGCGGCCAGCAGCAGCGCACCGCGATCGCGCGCGCGCTGGTCAAGGGTGCCGACCTCGTGCTGCTCGACGAGCCGCTCGCCAATCTCGACTACAAGCTGCGCGAGGAGCTGCGCGCCGAGTTGCCGCGCATCTTCGAGGCCTCCGGTGCGATTTTCGTCTATGCGACCACAGAGCCGTCCGAGGCGCTGCTGCTCGGCGGCAACACGGTGTGCATGTGGGAAGGCAGGGCGCTGCAGTTCGGCGAGACGCCGAAGGTCTACCGCCATCCGGACACGCTGCGCGTCGCGCAGGTGTTCTCCGATCCGCCGCTCAACATCATCGGCATCGAGAAGAAGGGCGGCCAGGTGACTTACGCTGGCGGCGAGCAGGCGCCGGCGAGCGGCCTCTATGCCAATCTGGCTGACGGCACTTACCGGGTCGGCTTCCGCGCCCACCAGCTCGAGGTCGGCAGCACTGCGGCCGGCCGCCACAGATTCTCCGCCGCCGTAACGGTGACCGAGATCACGGGGTCGGAGAGTTTTGTGCATCTGCATGTCCATCAATCGAATTGGGTCGCGGTGCTGCATGGCGTGCACGAATACGAACCCGGGCAGGTGCTCGACGCCGCGCTCGATCCCGGCAACGTCTTCGTGTTCGACGCCGCCGACCGGCTGGTCGCCTCGCCGGCGACGGCGTTCTCAGGCGAGATGTCCAGCGGTCCGCGCCAGGTCGGCGCAGCCAGCAAGTGAGGGAGATGCCAGATGGCCCGCATTGACCTCGTCGACCTCGCGCACTCCTACGGCGGCAACGACGCGCCGCCGGAATCGTTCGCGTTGAAACCGGTCACCATGACCTGGCGGCAGGGCGGCGCCTACGCGCTGCTCGGCCCGTCCGGCTGCGGCAAGACCACGCTGCTCAACCTGATCTCGGGGATCGTGACCCCATCGCGCGGGAAAATCCTGTTCGACGGCCGTGACATCACGCCGCTGTCGACGCAGAAGCGCAACATCGCGCAGGTGTTCCAGTTCCCGGTGATCTACGACACCATGACGGTGGGCGAGAACCTGGCGTTTCCGCTGAAGAACCGCGGCGTCGCCAAAGCCGAGGTCAATGCGCGGGTGAAGCAGATCGCCGATCTGCTTGATCTGACGCCGTACCTCAATCGCAAGGCGACGCGGCTGACCGCGGATGCCAAGCAGAAGATCTCGCTCGGCCGCGGCCTGGTGCGCTCGGACGTCGCCGCGGTGCTGTTCGACGAGCCGCTGACCGTGATCGACCCTGAATTGAAGTGGCAGCTGCGTTCCAAGCTGAAGGCGCTGCATCGCGAGTTCGATCTCACGATGATCTATGTCACCCACGACCAAACCGAGGCACTGACCTTCGCCGACACCGTCGTCGTGATGCATGACGGCCGCGTGGTGCAGAGCGGCACGCCGGCCGAATTGTTCGACAAGCCGGCGCACACCTTCGTCGGCTACTTCATCGGTTCGCCCGGCATGAACATCCTGCCCGCCGAGGTAAGCGGCCACGAGGCGCGGATCGACGGCCACGTCATCGGCCTGCGCCGCAACTACGGTGTCCTTCCGTCCAGCAAGAAGATCGAGATCGGCGTGCGTCCGGAATTCGTCGATGTCGCTGCGCCGGCGTCAGGCCTGCTGTCGGCGGCGATCGAGCGGATCGATGATCTCGGCCGCATCCAGTTCGCCCGCGTCCGCGTCGGCAACGCCAAATTCGCCGCGCGCGTGCCGCCGGGCTTCTCGATCCCAGGCAACACCGCTGGGCTGATCTTCAATCCTGCGCATGTCCATGTCTATGCCGATAGCCAGCTGGTCGAGGGGGTTGCCTGATGGACAAGACCGTCAACCAGAAAGCCTGGTTCCTGGTGCTGCCGGTGTTCCTGGTGGTGGCGTTTTCCGCGGTCATCCCGCTGATGACCGTCGTGAACTATTCGATGCAGGACACGTTCGGCAACAACCAGTTCTTCTGGAACGGCGTCGGCTGGTTCAAGGAGCTGCTCGATCCCTCGACCGATCTCGGCGGCCGCTTCCTCGCCTCGCTCGGCCGCAATTTGCTGTTCTCGGCGATCATCCTCGCGATCGAGGTGCCGCTCGGCATCGTGGTCGCGCTGTCGATGCCGCGCGAGGGCTGGAGCGTCGCGGCCTGCCTCGTCATCCTCGCGCTGCCGCTGTTGATCCCGTGGAACGTGGTCGGCACCATCTGGCAGATCTTCGGCCGGCCCGATATCGGCCTGCTCGGCTATGTGCTGAACCACCTCGGCCTCGACTACAACTACGTCTCCAATGACGTCGACGCCTGGATCACCGTGATCGTGATGGACGTCTGGCATTGGACCAGCTTGGTCGCGCTGCTCTGCTACGCCGGTCTGAAGTCGATTCCCGACGCCTACTACCAGGCGGCGCAGATCGACGGCGCTTCGCGCTGGGCGGTGTTCAAGGCGATCCAGCTGCCGAAGATGAACCGCGTGCTGCTGATCGCGGTGCTGCTGCGCTTCATGGACAGTTTCATGATCTACACCGAGCCGTTCGTCGTCACTGGCGGCGGACCGGGCAACTCGACCACCTTCGTCTCGATCGAGCTGGTCAAGATCGCGCTCGGCCAGTTCGACCTCGGCAAGGCCGCGGCGCTGTCGCTGGTCTACAATTTGATCATCCTAATCGTGTGCTGGGTGTTCTACACCGTGATGACCAATGCCGGCAGCGAACGCCCGGCCAAGGAGGGAGTGGCGTGATGCACTCGATTCCCGGTCGCCGCCTGATCATGGCGCTGTTCTTGGTCTTCCTGCTGTTGCCGATCTACTGGCTCGTCAACATGAGCTTCAAGACCAACGTTGAGATCGTCTCGACGATGACCTTGTGGCCGCATACGCCGACGCTGCAGCACTACAAGCGCATCTTCACCGACGAGAGCTGGTATTCGGGCTACATCAATTCGCTCGAATATGTGGTGCTCAACACCATCATCTCGATCGCAGTGGCGCTCCCGGCGGCCTACGCGTTCTCGCGCTACCGCTTCCTCGGCGACAAGCATTTGTTCTTCTGGCTGCTGTCAAACCGCATGGCGCCGGCGGCGGTCTACGCGCTGCCGTTCTTCAACCTCTATTCGGCGATCGGCCTGTTCGATACGCCCTGGGCGGTCGCGTTGGCGCACTGCATCTTCAACGTGCCGCTGGCGGTCTGGATCCTCGAAGGCTTCGTCTCCGGCGTGCCGCGTGAGATCGACGAGACCGCGTTCCTCGACGGCTATTCGTTCCCGCGCTTCTTCATCAAGATCCTGGTGCCACTGATCGCGAGCGGCATCGGCGTCGCGGCGTTCTTCTGCTTCATGTTCTCCTGGGTCGAGCTGCTTTTGGCGCGCACGCTGACCTCGGTGCAGGCCAAGCCGATCGCGGCGATCATGACGCGCACGGTGTCCGCCGCCGGCATGGACTGGGGCCTGCTCGCCGCCGCCGGCGTGCTCACCATCATCCCGGGCGCGCTCGTGATCTGGTTCGTCCGCAACTATATCGCGCGCGGCTTCGCGCTCGGCCGGGTGTAGGAGGCATTCATGGAGTTAATCGCATGGATGGCCTGGACGCTGCCGACCGGGATTTTCTTCGCGCTGCTGGCCTCGACGCTCGGCGTGATGACTTGGCTCGCGGCGGTCTATCCCGAGGCCGAGCGCGTCGGCGTGCTGACGATCCCGACCACGCGCGGCGATCGCCTGTTCATTTCGCTGGTGCTGGCCGCCGTGATCCACCTGGTGTGGATCGGGCTGGTCGGCACCGATCCGATCTTCACGCTGCCGATCGGTGAGGGCGTGGAGATTTCGAGCCTGTGGCTCGCAACACTGATTTCGCTTCTGTCGGCCGTGGCGGTGTTCCGCACCGTCTGACGAAAGCGAGGAAGAGCAGATCCGGGGCCTACCCGGGCCTGGGGTTTGGTTTGTCGCTGCAACCGGAGGAACACTATGCGACATTTGAGAACGACCAAGGATAGTCTTTTGACTATGACCAGCGCGGCCGCGCTGATCGCGGCGTCGCTGGCAATTGCTGCGCCGGCCCGCGCCGCCGACGAAGCCGTGATCCAGAAGTGGATCGCGGAATTCCAGCCCTCGACGCTGTCGAAGGAAGACCAGAAGAAGGAGCTGGAGTGGTTCGCCAAGGCCGCCGAGCCCTTCAAGGGCATGGAGATCAACGTCGTCTCGGAAACGATCACGACGCACGAATACGAGTCGCAGACGCTGGCCAAGGCGTTCTCCGAGCTCACCGGCATCAAGCTCAAGCACGACATCATCCAGGAAGGTGACGTCGTCGAGAAGCTGCAGACCCAGATGCAGTCCGGCAAGAACGTCTATGACGGCTGGATCAACGACTCCGACCTGATCGGCACCCACTTCCGCTACAACCAGACGATCGCGCTGTCGGACTACATGACCGGCGAGGGCAAGGACGTCACCGACCCGATGCTCGACGTCAACGACTTCATCGGCAAGTCGTTCGGTACCGCGCCGGACGGCAAGCTCTACCAACTGCCCGACCAGCAGTTCGCCAACCTCTACTGGTTCCGCTACGACTGGTTCACCAATCCCGAGTACAAGGCCAAGTTCAAGGCCAAGTACGGCTACGAGCTCGGCGTGCCGGTGAACTGGTCGGCCTATGAGGACATCGCCGAGTTCTTCACCAACGACATCAAGGAAATCAACGGCGTCAAGGTCTACGGCCATATGGACTATGGCAAGAAGGACCCGTCGCTCGGCTGGCGGTTCACCGACGCCTGGCTGTCGATGGCCGGTAACGGCGACAAGGGCATTCCGAACGGTCTGCCGGTGGACGAGTGGGGCATCCGCATGGAAGGCTGCCGTCCGGTCGGCTCCTCGGTCGAGCGTGGTGGCGACACCAACGGTCCGGCCGCAGTCTACTCGATCACGAAGTATCTCGACTGGTTGAAGAAGTACGCCCCGCCGCAGGCCCAGGGCATGACCTTCTCCGAGTCGGGCCCGGTGCCGGCGCAGGGCAACATCGCCCAGCAGATCTTCTGGTACACCGCCTTCACCGCCGACATGGTGAAGCCGGGCATTCCCGTGATGAACGCGGACGGTACGCCGAAGTGGCGCATGGCTCCGTCGCCGCACGGCTCGTACTGGAAGGAAGGCATGAAGCTCGGCTATCAGGACGCCGGCTCCGTGACGCTCCTGAAGTCGACCCCGGCCGACCGCCGCAAGGCGGCCTGGCTCTATCTGCAGTTCATCGTCTCCAAGACGGTCAGCTTGAAGAAGAGCCATGTCGGTCTCACCTTCATCCGCGAGTCCGATATCTGGGATAAATCGTTCACCGAGCGAGCGCCGAAGCTCGGCGGCCTGATCGAGTTCTACCGCTCGCCCGCGCGCGTACAGTGGACCCCGACCGGCAACAACGTGCCCGACTATCCAAAGCTCGCGCAATTGTGGTGGCAGAACATCGGCGATGCGTCGTCCGGTACCAAGACGCCGCAGCAGGCGATGGACGCGCTCGCCGCGGCCCAGGATTCGGTGATGGAGCGTCTTGAGAAGTCCGGTGTGCAGGGCGCCTGCGGACCGAAGCTGAACAAGAAGGAAACCGCCGAGTTCTGGTTCAAGAAGGCCGAGAAGGACGGCACCATCGCGCCGCAACGCAAGCTCGCGAACGAGAAGCCGAAGGGCGAGACCGTCGACTACGACACCCTGATCAAGTCGTGGCCGGCCACCCCGCCCAAGCGCGCCGAAGCGAAGTGAGGCGCGACCGCCCACGCCCTGCATGAAGCTGAGAAGGCCGGGAGCGATCCCGGCCTTTTTGTTTACGTCGTCGTTTACGTCGTCCGCTCCCTCCCTCATTCCGGGGCGCGCTAACGGGTCTGGGCGAAACGCGGCCCGTGACAGGCTCCGCGACCCGGAATCCATCGTGATGCGCGTGGTGCGGGTCAATGGATTGCGGGCTGCGCCGAACGGCGCATCCCCACTCACGGACCCCGCTTGACTCGCTGG
Organism: Bradyrhizobium semiaridum; assembly: GCF_020329505.1. Lineage (GTDB taxonomy): Bacteria > Pseudomonadota > Alphaproteobacteria > Rhizobiales > Xanthobacteraceae > Bradyrhizobium > Bradyrhizobium semiaridum. The sequence goes on along the minus strand of NZ_JAGKJJ010000048.1, from coordinate 14,334 downwards.
GACGGCAAACTCATAGTCAGCATTATGCAATTGAAGTAATCGTATATCGATTATTCGGGCAAGGCGCTGGGCGGAGCGGGTTGCTCCCTTTGAGAGGCGGGTGGATGGCACTGATCGAGGCGTTCAGGCAGTTGCTGGGCGACACGGCGGTCCTGACGCGAGATGAAGACCTCGCGGGATTGATCGAGGACTGGCGCGGCCGGTTTCGCGCGCCGGCGCTGTGCGCCGTGCTGCCGGCGAACACCGAGCAGGTTGCCGCCGTAGTCCGTCTCTGCGCCGAGCACGGCGTGCCGGTGCTGCCGCAGGGCGGCAACACCAGCCTGTGCGGTGGCGCCACGCCGGCGGCCGACGGCCCGCCGCCGGTGATCGTCGCGCTGACGCGGATGCGCCGGATCAGGTCGATCGATCCGGTCAACAACACGATGGTGGTCGATGCCGGCTGCGTGCTGGCTACGATCCAGGAAGCCGCCGCGGCGGCCGGCCGGCTCTATCCGGTCAGCCTCGGCGCCGAGGGCTCCTGCCAGATCGGTGGCAACATTGGCACCAACGCCGGCGGCACTGGCGTGCTGCGCTATGGCAATACGCGCGACAATGTGCTCGGCCTCGAAGTGGTGCTGCCCGACGGCTCGATCTGGGACGGCCTCTACGCCCTGCGCAAGAACAACACCGGCTACGATCTCAAGCATCTGTTCATCGGCGCTGAGGGCACGCTCGGCATCGTCACCGGCGCGGTGCTGAAGCTGCATCCGCTGCCGACCGCGGAGGCGGTGGCCTGGCTCGCGCTCGATGGGCCGCAGCAGGCGCTCGAGGTACTTGGCCTGTTCCAGGCCTCCTGCAGCTCGCGGCTTTCGGCGTTTGAGCTGATGAATTCCGATCAGATCCGGCTCGTACTTGAGAAAGTGCCGGGGCGGCGTTGCCCCGTGCCGGTCAGGGCCTGGCATGTTCTGGTCGAACTGTCCGACACCGGCGATGCGCAGGCGCTCGGCGCCACGTTGCAGGCGGTGCTGGAGCGTGCGATCGAAACCGGATTGATCAGTGACGCCGTCGTCGCCACCAGCGAGGCGCAGCGCAAGGCGATGTGGCTGGTCCGGCACAGCGTGTCGGAAGCCAACAAGAAGGCCGGCGTCGGCCTTACCTCGGATACCGCGGTGCCGGTCTCGGCGGTGCCTAGCTTCATCGAGCAGGCGACCGCGGCGGTGCGCGCCATCGTGCCCGATCTGCCGATGGTGGTGGTCGGCCATATGGGCGACGGCAACATCCATTTCATTCCGTTCTTCAGCTTCGATGCATGGAACGCGGTGGCGGATCGCGATGCGCTGGCGGACCGGATCCGCCGCGCCATCGACGACGTCGCCGCGGCGCTGCGCGGCACCTTCAGCGCCGAGCACGGCATCGGCCGCACGCTGACCGGCGAGATGGCCCGCTACAAGCCCGCAGTCGAACTCGCTCTGATGCGCGCGGTCAAGCAGGCTTTCGATCCGCGCGGCCTGTTCAATCCTGGCCGGGTCCTGCCGTCAGCCGCGGCCCATCTGCCTCGCCATCCGATGCAATCGACAGACAAAGGGGAGACCTGACAGTGAGTACATCTCCGAACTCCGGCATTTCTCGCCGCAGCCTGCTGCTCGCAACCGGCGGCGCCGCGCTGGCGATGCCTGCGGTCTGGTCGCCGTCCCGCGCCGCGGGCAAGCGCATCGTGGTGCGCGACGACGGCGGCATCTACACCAAGGCGTTCGGCGCGGTGTTCTACCGCCCGTTCACGCAAGCGACCGGCATTGAGGTTGTCGGCGTGCAGGCCACCGCCGAGCCGGTGGCGCAGATCAAGACCATGGTCGACACCAAGAACTACACCTGGGACATGGCCAAGATCAGCTGGCCGGCGATCCTGCTGCTGACCAGTGGTGCGACGCCCTATCTGGAGAAGCATGGCCTGGAGTCCGAGCCGGTGATCAAGTCGATCCCGCCGGAATACATGTCGCCCTATGGCGTCGGCACCAACGTCTACACCACCGTGCTGGCCTATCGCGCCGATGCGTTCAAGGGCCGCAAGGCGCCGCAATCCTGGGCCGATTTCTGGAACGTCGCGGACTTCCCCGGCCGCCGCGCGGTGCGCAAGCATCCGTTCGACACCGTCGAAGAGGCGCTGATGGGCGCAGGCGTGCCGACCGCGCAGGTCTATCCCTGCGACCTCGGCAAGGCGTTCGCCTCCCTCGACAAGATCAAACCGTCCGTCGCGGTGTGGTGGACCACGGGCGCACAGGTCGAGCAGATGCTGACCTCCGGCGAGATCGACATGATCCCGACCTGGGTGTCGCGCGCCCAGGCCGCGCAGGCGGCGGGGGCGCCCGTCGAGATCGTCTGGAATCAAGGCATCTGGGGCGCCGACAACTGGTCGATCATCGCAGGCACGCCGAATGCCGATGCCTGCCGCGAGTTCATCAAGTTCGCGTCCGACCCGAAGCGGATGGCCGCGCTGACCGAATTCTTCCCGGCCGGTCTCACGCAGCCGGAGGCGTTCAACTGCGTCAAGCCCGAGATCGCGAAGAACTGTCCGACCTTTCCGGACAACATCAAGGCCGGCCTGAAGATCGATCCGAAATTCTGGCTCGACAACCAGGCCGCGGTGATCGAGCGCTTCAACAGCTGGATCCTGGCTTAAACCTCCGGAGCAGACATGGCCTCATCGAGCCTGCGCGTCTCGAATCTCTGCAAGCGCTACGGCGATTTCGTCGCGCTCGCGCCGACCAGTCTCGACGTCGCCAAGGGGGAGTTCCTCACGCTGCTCGGTCCGTCCGGCTCGGGCAAGACGACGCTGCTCAGCCTGATCGCCGGGCTCGCCCATCCGGACGAGGGCCGGATCCTGATCGACGATGCCGACGTGACGCACAGCCCGGCCTACGCGCGCGACATCGGCGTCGTGTTCCAGAACTACGCGCTGTTTCCCCACATGACCGTCGAGGAGAACATCGCGTTTCCTCTCAAGATGCGGAAGATGGCCGATGCCGAGGCGCGCAAGCTCACTGCCGAGGCGCTCGAGACGGTGCGGCTGCCGCACGTCGCCAGGCGCTATCCGCGCGAGCTCTCCGGCGGCCAGCAGCAGCGCATCGCGCTGGCCCGCTGCATCGTCTATCGCCCGGCGATCATCCTGATGGACGAGCCGCTCGGCGCGCTCGACAAGAAGCTGCGTGACCAGATGCAGCTCGAGATCAAGCGCATCCACCGTGAGCTGCGCACCACCATCGTCTACGTCACCCACGACCAGGAAGAGGCGATGACGATGTCGGATCGCATCTGCCTGATGAATGCCGGCGCGATCGAGCAGCTCGGCACGCCCGAGGATCTCTACTTCCGCCCGCGCTCGGTGTTCGTCGCCGATTTCCTCGGCGAGTCCAATTTGCTCAGCGCAACGGTACGCGACGTCGATACCGAAGGGCTCGACATCGTGCTGGCCGACCACGAGGCGCAGCTGCGCGCCGTCGGCAATGGCAGCGCCTTTACTGCCGGCGAACCGATCAAGGTGATGGTGCGGCCGCAGAATCTCGTGGTCGAGGATGCCGCGGCAGGACGCGGCAGGCTGACCGGCCGCCTTACCGACGTGATGATCAGCGGCAGCCTGACCCGGCTCTACATCGCACCGGAGGCCGCCGGCATGGCGCCGCTGGTCGCCGCCTATCCGACCCGCAGCAGCGCCGCGCCCTACGAGATCGGGCAGTTGGTGTCGCTCGGCTGGAACGCGGCCGATGCCGTCGCGATCCGCGACGCAAAGGGAGCCTGAGGTGAGGGCGGTGGCGAAGCTCCGCGCATGGCAGCAGGCTCCGCTCCTGAACTGGGCCGCGATGGGCGCGCCACTGGTGCTGCTGCTTGTCTTCTTCCTGGTCTACCCGGTCGGCCAGCTGCTGCTGCTCAGCATCCATAACGACAGAGGCTTCACGCTGGCGCAGTACCGCCAGCTGTTCGCCTCCTCGGTCTATCTCGACGTCCTGCTCATCACGCTGAAGATATCGCTGGTGACGACGCTGGTCTGCGTCGTCGCGGGGTACCCGATCGCCTATCTGATCTCGATGGTCGGCAAGGAGCGCAAGGCGACGCTGCTGTTCTGGGTGCTGCTGTCGTTCTGGACCAGTTTTCTGGTGCGCGCCTTCGCCTGGATCGTGCTGCTCGGGCGCAATGGCGTCGTCAACAAGCTCTTGCTGTCGCTCGGCATCGTCTCCGCGCCGGTCGATCTGCTGTACAGCTTCGGCAGCGTCCTGATCGGCATGGTCAACGCGCTGCTGCCGCTCGCCGTGCTGACCATGCTCTCGGTGATGGAGAATATCGACCGCAATCTGCCGCGCGCCGCGGCGACGCTCGGCGCCGGCCCGGGCATGGCGTTCTGGAAGATCTATTTCCCGCTGTCGCTGCCCGGCGTCGCCGCCGCCGGCATCATGGTATTTGTCACCGCGATCGGCTTCTTCATTGTGCCGGCGCTGCTCGGCGGCCGCCGCGAGACCATGATCACGCAGCTGATCATCGACCAGGTCCAGCAGACCATGAACTGGGGATTCGCCGGCGCGATCTCGGTGCTGCTGCTCGCCGTCGTGCTGATCGTCTTCACGGTCTATGACCGGCTGCTCGGCCTTTCGACCATGACCGGCGCGGCGACCGCGGTACGGGCCAAGCTGTCGCGGCGCTCTGGCCTGTTCGCGCGGATCGGCGATGCCGTGCTAACGCTGCTCGGCGCGATCTCCGACCGCATCATCGGTCTGCTGCCGTCGCGGCGCGACCGCGGGCCCGATACGCCCGGCCTCGGCCTGCAGGGCTTCGTCTGGATCATGCTGACCGTAATCAGCGCGCCGACCTTGCTGATGATCCCGCTGTCGTTCGGCACGGGCGGTCTAAACTGGCCGCCGCAGGGCTTTACGCTGCACTGGTACCAGGAAGTCTTGCAGTCGCCGGTGTGGACCCAGGCGGTGATCCGTTCGCTGTTGGTCGGGCTCGGCACCGGCGCGCTGGCGATGCTGATCGGCACACCCGCCGCGTTCCTGCTGGTGCGCAGCAACATCCCGGCCAAGGGCGCCTGGCTCGCCTTCATCCTGTCGCCGATCGTGGCGCCGCGGATGATCATCGCGGTTGGCCTGTTCTACGTGTTCGCGCGCATCGGCCTCGTCGGCAGCGCCTTCGGCCTGATCCTCGGGCACACCGTGGTCGCGGTGCCCTATGTGGTGATGACCATGATGGCGGTGCTGCGCAACTACGACACAAGGCTCGACCATGCCGCGCAGAGCCTCGGCGCGCGCCCGTTCGCGACGCTGCGCCACATCACGTTCCCGATCCTCGGTGCCGGCATGATGTCGTCGTTCCTGTTCGCGTTCGCGACCTCGTTCGACGAGCTCACCATCGCGCTGTTCGCCACCGGCGGCCTCAACGCCACCCTGCCCAAGCAGTTCTGGGACGAGGTCACACTGCAGGTCTCGCCTGTGATCGCCGCCGTCTCGACCTGCCTGTTCATCTTCATGGGCATCCTGATCTTCGTCGCCGAACGCCTGCGCCGCCGTGTGGCGGCGAGATAGCCATCCCCTTCCAAACAGAGGTTTCGAAATGCTCAGTTCCACTCGTCTTCGCGGCATCTTTCCCGCGATCCCAACGCCGGTCGGTGCCGACGACACGATCGACGCTGGCGCGGTGTCGGCGCTGTTTGCCTGGCTGCTCAAGCAGGGGATCGACGGCGTGGTGCCGCTCGGCGGCACCGGCGAATATGGCGCGCTGGCACGCCGCGAGCGCATCCGGATGGCGAACCTGTCGGTCGCGGCGATGGCGGGCAAGGGCCCGGTGATCGCTGGCGTGCTCGACACCGGCTTCCACGACGCGCTTCAGGCGGGCCGCGAATTCGCCGCCGAGGGCGTGGACGGCCTGCTGGTGCTTACGCCATACTACACCAACCCGACTCAGGTGGGCATTCGCGACTATTTCCTGCGCTATGCCGATGCGTCGCCCGTGCCGTTGCTGATCTATGAAATTCCCTATCGCACCCGGATCGCGATCGAGCCCAAGGTGCTGCATGAGCTGTCGCGCCATCCCAACATCATCGGCATGAAGGCCTGCAACCTCGACATGTACCACTTCCTGCAGGTCGTCGCCGGCGTCGACGAGAGCTTTGCGGTGCTGAGCGGCGAAGACAGCCTGTTTCCGCTGCATCTGGCCGCCGGCGCCAAGGGCGGCATCGTCGTCACCGCGAGCCTGCTGCCGCGGGCCTGGCGACAGATCTATGAGGCTGCAAGCGCGGGCCGCACCGCCGAGGCGCTGGCGTTGCACCGCCGCCTGATCCCGCTGATGAACATGGCGTTCGCGGAGACCAATCCCGGACCGATGAAGGCGGTGATGGATCTCGTCGGCGTCAACGCGCCGCGCGTGCTGGCGCCGCTGGTGCAGCCGGCCGCGGCACTTGTCGCGGCATTCCGCACCGAGCTCGGCCGTCAACTGGCCGAGACCGAAAGCGTGGCCTGACGATGGGCGACCGGCCGCACCGCAGCTTGCAGGGAAGGATCGCAGCATGAGTGACGGCGGCGCAGGCCGGCCGGCGAAGGCGGCAAAGCGCGGGACTGGCGGGAAGGGCGCGAGCAAGCGCGCCGACCCGGCGCGCTCGTCGCTGTTCGTCGGCTCCACCGAGAAGGCGTTCCAGGTGCTGCATGCCTTTGACGGCCCGCGTCGGCACATGACGCTGGCCGACATCGCGCGCGCCGCCGGCCTCGATCGCAGTGCCACGCAGCGGCTGGTCTATACGCTTGAGGTGCTCGGTTATCTCAGGCGCATCGAGGGTACCCGCAATTACGGCCTGACCTCGAAGGTGCTGCAGTTCTCGCACAATTATCTCAAGGCCAACGACCTGATCGACAAGGCCTCGCCCTATCTGCTCGACATCAGCCGCAATCTCGGCGAGACCTGCAACCTGCATGAGCTCGACGGCCACGAGGTGGTGTTCGTGGCGCGCTTTCCCGGCCAGCATCTCATCAACGTCGATATCGTGATCGGCAGCCGGCTGCCGGTGTATTTCACCGCATCAGGCACCGCGATCCTCTCGGCGCTGCCGGAGGAAGAGCGCCTGGACCTGCTCAAACGCTCGCCGCTGGCACCCCTGACACCGTACACGGTGACCGATCCGGAGCAACTGCTGGAACGCGTGCGCATCGCCGCCACCCGTGGCTATGCCGTCATCATGAACGAGACCGTGATGGGCGACATCTCCGTCGCCGCGCCCGTGATCGACGAGCACGGCCGCGCCGTGGCCGCGATCAATATCTCGGTGCCGACCACACGCTGGACCCGCGAACGCGCGGAAGCCGAGCTGGTGCAGCACGTCCACGTCGCCGCGACCTCGATCTCGAAGTCGAAGTTCAATCGTTACGCGGCGTAGTTCGTCATTCCGGGGCGTGCGAAGCGCGAGCCCGGAATCCATCGTGACGCAAGCGATGTGGATCAATGGATTCCGGGCCTGCGCCTTGCGGCGCATCCCGGAATGACGATGTGGAAATATTTCGATCACTCTCCGTCATTGCGACGAGCGACAGCGACGAAGCAATCCATGCTTCAGCGTATGCGGCTCGGTAGATTGCTTCGCTTCGCTCGCAATGACGATGGGGGAAGAGCGGCGTCTACTCCGCCGCTTCAGTCGCCTTTAGCGTCGGATAATCCGTATAGCCCTTGGCGCCGCCGCCGTAGAAGGTCGCCTTGTCCCACTCGTTGAGCGGGGCGCCAGCCTTGAGACGTTCGACCAGGTCGGGGTTGGAGATGAACGGCTTGCCGAATGCGATCAGGTCGGCCGCGCCTTGCTCCAGCACTTTCTCCGCCAGCGCGAAGTCGTAGCCGTTGTTGGCAACATAGGCCTGCTTGAAGCGCTTGCGCAAGCTCGCGTAGTCGAACGGCGCGATGTCGCGCGGGCCGCCGGTGGCGCCCTCGATCACGTGGATGTAGGTCAGCTTCAGTGCATTGAGATGGTCGACGATGTAGTCGAACAGCGGCTGCGGGTTGGAGTCGGTGATGTCGTTGGCGGGCGTGACCGGGGAGATGCGGATGCCGGTGCGCTCGGCGCCGGCCTCGGCTGCAACTGCCTTGGACACTTCAAGCATTAGCCTGGCGCGGTTTTCGATTGATCCGCCGTACGCGTCCGTGCGCTGGTTGGTGCCGTCGCGGGCAAACTGGTCGAGCAGATAGCCGTTGGCGCCGTGGATTTCAACGCCGTCGAAGCCGGCGGCCAGCGCATTCGCGGTGCCGCGCTTGAAGTCGTCGATGATTCCGGGAATTTCCGACAGCTCTAGCGCGCGCGGCTCGGAGATTTCGGTGAAGGTGCCGTTCACGAAGGTCTTGCCCTTGGCACGGATCGCTGATGGCGCCACCGGCTTGCCGCCGCCGGGCTGCAGCGAATTGTGCGAGATGCGGCCGACATGCCAGAGCTGGATGAAGATGCGGCCGCCGCGCTCATGCACGCGGTCGGTGACCTTGCGCCAACCTTCGACCTGTTCCTTCGAATAGATGCCGGGCGTGTCCTGATAGCCCTGGCCCTGCTGCGAGACCTGGCTCGCTTCGGTGACCAGCAGGCCGGCGGAGGCGCGCTGGCCGTAATAGTCCACCGCAAGCGGGCTCGGCACGAAGCTGCCCGGCTCGGCGCGGTTGCGCGTCAGCGGCGCCATCACCAGGCGGTTCGGCAGCGTCAGGGCGCCAAGCTTGTAGGGTTCGAGAAGTTTGGTCGGTTGGCTCATGAGGAATGTTCCAGGTGGGTGTTTGGGCAGAAACTGATAGACCAAGACTTGTGCATTGCGGCGACGAGCGCAATGGCCGAGCCATTCGTGGTCCGCAGGCTAGCCGCGCACGATCCCGCCCATCTGGCCGGCATTGAGGAACAGGGTGTGCGCGTGACGTAGGAGGAGTCATTCGAAATCAGGAGCCGCGCAGCATAGGCGGCCTCCCGGCGGGTGCCCCGGCGGCCGAAAAGCACTGTCACCGCCGCCCCGGGGGACCGGCGATGACTCGCGCCGTCATTCCGGGGCTCGCGACGCGAGAACCCGGAATCCATCCCGCCACGATACGTGCGGTGAAATGGATTGCGGGTTCGATGCTGCGCATCGCCCCAGAATGACGCTTCGTGTCAGCTCACCCCAAGGAAATCGCGCTTGCCGATCTCGACGCCGTTGTGGCGCAGAATACCGTGCGCGGTCACGGCGTGGAAATAGAAGTTCGGGAACGAGAACGCCGAGAGGAATTGCTGGCCCTTCAGCGTCATGGTGCGGCCGGCACCGACCGGGAAGGTGACGTCCTTGGCGTCGGCGCCGTCGAACTGCTCGGGCTTGAACGACTTCACATAGGCAATCGTGTTCGCCAGCCGCTGCTTCAACTCGGCAAAAGTCGTTTCGGTGTCCGGCGTCGACGGCACCTCGCTGTGGGTCAGCCGCGCGCAGCCGCGTGCGGCGTGGTCGCAGACCAGCTGCACCTGCTTGGTCAGCGGCAGCATGTCCGGATAGAGCCGCGCGCCCAGTAGCACCGAGGGTTCGATCTTTTTCGCCTCGCAATGGGCCTCGGTCTTGCTGAGCAGGCCGGTGAGGCTGTTGAGGATTTGCAGGTAAGCGGGGACGACGGCGTCGTGGAAGGACATGGGGTGCTCTCGCGCTGCGGAAATCGGATGTGCCGAACGGCGATGCTGCAGATGGGGCGGCTGAGGGATGAATACAACTGCGAGGGACCGCAACAGTTGGTTAAATATTTCCCGGCCTGCCACTCTAAGCCCCGTCATCCTGATAGGGTGTGAAGCTTTGTCCTCACCCACCGCCGTCATCGACCGTCAAGCCGGGCGATGACACCGAGCAAGTTGAGTAAACCAATCCGTCATCCCCGCGCAAAGGCTTCGCCTTTGTCGCTGGAGGTGCGCGCTCTTGCGCGCGTCTCCAAGGATGAATCGGCCGGCCGCTGAAGAAGCGGCCACGTCAGGGTGACGGAGATAAGTTGGCGCGCGTGGCGGACCGTACCTACCGCAGCCCCGGCATCGCGGCTTCCGTGGGCGGTGTGCGCGGGCCGCGCATGCGGGCCAGCAATTCAGCGGTCGGCCAGGAATCCGCCGGCAGGCCGTACTTCAGCTGCATCGCCTTCACTGCGCTGCGGCTCGCCTGGCCGAGCACCCCGTCGACCTTGCCGACGTCGTAGCCGGCGCGCACCAGCAACCCCTGCAGCTCCTTGATCTCGCCGAACGACAGTTGCGCGACCGGGCCGTGCGGCTTCTGCATTGGCGGCGCGCCGGCGATGCGGCCGGCGAGATAGCCGGCGGTGGTCGAATAGATCAGCGAGTTATTCCACTCGGTGTAGGCGGCGAAGTTCGCGTAGGCGAGGAACGCCGGTCCCTGCCGGCCCATCGGCAGCAGCAGCGAGGCCGGCATCTCGTCATTCGGCAGCGGCTTGCCGTCGGTGAGGACAACGCCGAGCGACGCCCATTTCGACCGCGGCAGCTTGATGGTGAGATCGGCTTGGTCCCACGGGAAGTTCGCCGCTTGCGGTACGCGCACCTCCTGCAGCCACGGCTCGCCGCGTCGCCACTTCAATCCGTTGGCGATGTAGTTCGCGGTCGAGCCGATCACGTCCGGCCCGCTGGCGAGCAGATTGCGATGGCCGTCGCCGTCATAGTCGACGGCATAGTTGAAGTAATGTGTCGGCAAGAATTGCGTCTGGCCGAGTTCGCCGGCCCATGAGCCGATCATCTCCTCCGGCGTCAGGTCGCCGCGCTCGATGATCTTCAGCGCCGCGATGGTCTCGGCCTGGAACATCTCCGAGCGGCGGCAGTCATAGGCGAGCGACACCAGCGATTTCAGCGTCGGCAGATTGCCCATCTGCGCGCCGAAATCGCTCTCCAGTCCCCAGAACGCGGCGATGACAGGCGGCGGCACGCCGTACTCCTTCTCGGCGCGCGCGAACGCGGCGGCGTAGGTGCGGATGTATTGCTGGCCCTGCTGCATGCGGTAGTTCGCCGCCATGCGGCCGGCGAACTGGGCGAAGAGCTGACCGAACACCCGCTGGCCGCGGTCGCGGTTGACGATGCCCTGGTCGTAGATCAGGTAGGGCGACGCCTCCGCGATCGTCCGCTGCGACACGCCGGCGGCAACCGCCTTGCCCTTCAGCTCGGCGAGGAAGCGGTCAAAACTCTGGCCGTTGTGGCAGGACGCCGCACGCGGCGAGGCGACCGGCCGCGGCTTGGCCGGCCGTGGTTCTACGGGGCTGGGCAGCAGCTGTTGCGCCGATGCGGCGGCCGAGAGTGCCAGCGCGGCCGCGACGGCAACGATCGTGAGCGGGGTGCGGAGAGAAGCTGCTGGCATCGATGTCACCGGCTGACGGACCTGATAAAATGGCTGCCCTGCATACACCAGCCCGGCACCGGGCAACAACGGTGTTAGACCAATTGGGCTTCGGCGGGGCTGTTTGTCGCCGCTATGATCGGCAAAGTGATTCGCGGGCAAGGCATGCCGGCGGATCGATCACGCCCGGAGGGACCCATGTGGAGTTTTCTCGAGCGTCTGTTGGATTCATCGACATTCTCGCCGCACGGCATCTGCCTGTTGTGGGAGCCGGAGCTGATCTGGCTGCACGTTGTTTCAGACGCCATTATTGCCGCTTCGTATTTCTCGATTCCGTTCGCGCTCGCGATCGTGGTGTCCAAACGGCGCGACTTCCAGTTCGGCTGGGTGGCCTGGCTGTTCGCCGCCTTCATCCTCGCCTGCGGGCTCACCCATGTGTTCGCGATCTATACGCTGTGGGTGCCGATCTACGGCATCGAGGGCCTGCTCAAGGCCATGACCGCGATCGCCTCGATCTTCACCGCGATCATGCTGTGGCCGCTGATCCCGAAGATCCTCGCGATCCCGACCGAGGCGCAACTGCGCGAGGCGCATGTCGCGCTCGCGGAGGAGGGACGGCAGCGCCAGCATTCGGAGGTGCTGCTGCAACGCTTCCGCGAGGCCGAGGCCAATGAAAGTAAGATCCGTCAGGCACAGAAGATGGAGGCGGTCGGCCAGCTCACCGGCGGCATCGCGCACGACTTCAACAACATCCTCACCGTCATCACCGGCACCATCGACATTCTCGCCGAGGCGGTGACCCACGACAGGCAGCTGCGCGAGATCACCTCGTTGATCGGCGGCGCTGCCGAGCGCGGCGCCTCGCTAACGCGGCACCTGTTGGCCTTCGCGCGCAAGCAGCCGCTGCAACCGACCGACGTCGACGTCAACGCGCTGCTGGTCGACACCATCGAGCTGCTGCGGCCGACCATCGGCGACCATGTCGACATCGACTTCCGCCCCGCGGCCGACCTGCCGCGCGCATTGGTCGATTCCAACCAGCTCGCCACCGCGATCATCAATCTCGCGCTGAACGCGCGCGATGCGATGCCGAAGGGCGGCACGCTCACGATCGAGACCCGCGCCGCCGAGCTCAGGCCGTCCGACGTGCACGGCCAGGATGGGCTCAAAGCCGGCGACTATGTCGCAATCGCGCTGGTCGACACCGGCCAAGGCATCGCGGAAGCCGATCTGGCAAAAGTGTTCGAGCCGTTCTTCACCACCAAGGACGTCGGCAAGGGCACCGGGCTCGGGCTCAGTATGGTCTACGGCTTCGTCAAGCAATCCGAAGGCCACGTCACGCTCGAAAGCGAAGTGGGCCGCGGCACCCGCGTCGTGCTCTATCTGCCGCGCGCGGCGGTCACGACGCCCGCGGTCGCCGCCGGCAAACCGCAGCAGCCGGATCTGCGCGGCGCGCAGGAGATCGTGCTGGTCGTCGAGGACGACAGGTTGGTGCGCTCCTACGTGCTGACCCAGATCGAGAGCCTCGGCTACCGGACGCTGTCGGCCAGCAACGGGCCCGAGGCGCTCGCCGTACTTGACAGCGGCACGCCGGTCGACCTGCTGTTCACCGACGTCATCATGCCGGGCTCGATGAACGGCCGGGAGCTCGCGACCGAGGCGGTGCGGCGCCGGCCTGCGCTCCGCGTGCTGTTCACCTCGGGCTACACCGAAAACGCCTTCGACCATGACGGCCGGCTCGACGAGGGCATCCTGTTCCTGGCAAAACCCTACAGCCGCGCCGAACTCGCCCGCATGCTGCGCGTCGCGCTGCGCGAGCAGGAAGCCGCCGAGGTCGCGCAGGAGCCGGCGGAGTAGGCACGATCAGTGGCCCGGTCGCGTCTCATGCGAGCTATGCGTCTTGATCCGGGACGCATAACCAAACCTTAACCCGCGGCCGCGTCGCCACGACGCAGCGGTTCCCCTTGCGACGGCGCCCGGCAAATCCCACCCTCAATCGCGTCAGTCATGGCAGCATTCCGGCAGCATTCCGCTTGCCGTCAGGGAACCACGATGAACTATTTTCGCACAGCGCTCCTTCTGGCCGGCCTCACCGGCCTGTTCATGGGCGTCGGCTATTTGATCGGCGGCGGTACCGGCGCGGTGATCGCGCTCGTCATCGCGGCTGCGACAAATCTGTTCACCTACTGGAATTCCGACCGCATGGTGCTGTCGACGTACGGTGCCCATCAGGTCGACCGCAACTCGGCGCCCGAGCTCTACGATCTCGTTGCCGAGCTGGCGAAGCGGGCAAGCCTGCCGATGCCGCGCGTGTTCGTGATGGACGAGATGCAGCCCAATGCGTTCGCGACCGGCCGCAATCCCGAAAACGCCGCCGTCGCCGTCACCACCGGCCTGATGCAACAGCTCAGCCGCGAGGAGCTCGCCGGCGTGATCGCGCACGAGCTCGCACATATCAAGCATCACGACACGCTGACCATGACGATCACGGCGACGATCGCCGGTGCGATCTCGATGCTGGCGCAGTTCGGCATGTTCTTCGGCGGCAGCCGCGACAACAACAACGGCCCCGGCATCATCGGCTCGATCGCGATGATGATCCTGGCGCCGCTCGGCGCCATGCTGGTGCAGATGGCGATCAGCCGCACCCGCGAATACGCCGCCGACAATTATGGCGCGCGCATCGTCGGCCAGCCGATGTGGCTCGCCTCCGCGCTCGCCAAGATCGAGAACGCCGCGCATCAGGCACCGAACATGGAGGCCGAGCGCAATCCGGCCACCGCGCACATGTTCATCATCAATCCGCTTTCCGGCCACGGCGTCGACAATCTGTTCGCAACTCACCCCTCGACCGCGAACCGCATCGCCGCACTGCAGCAGCTCGCCGCCGAGCTCGGCACGCTCGCCGCGCCGCGCTCGGCCGGTGCAAGCCCTCCGCCGCGCAGCCCGTGGGGCGGCTCGACGGGCCAGCGCGGGCCGTGGGGCTGATGGCACAGGCCGGCCGCGCGCCACCCGCGTGAACGACGCGCGA
>NZ_JAGKJJ010000047.1 GCF_020329505.1 Bradyrhizobium semiaridum | reverse complement strand
GCCGCGCGAACCTCGCGACCTCAAGGACATCAGCGCAGCGCCGCCGCTTCTGTTCTCGACCCGGCCGTACCGGCCGGCGGAACAGTTCGAGGTTTGGAAGACGCGGATGGCCTCGCTGCTCGACGTCGCCCCGGCGCCGGGCCACGATCCGGCGCGGGGATTCGAGGTCGAGTACCTGACCTGCAACATGGCCAACGTCGTGTTCACGTCGGGGCGCTTTGCGGCGCAAACGTTCGCGCGTGTGCCCCGGCCGTCGCAGCGCCCGCGAGTCGATTTCTGGTGGCTGTTCCGCGTGCGCTCGGGCGAAGCCTGGTTCGAAACCGGCGAGCGGCGGCTGCACGCCCGGCCTGGCGCCATGTTCCTGATCTCGCTCGACGACGACTTCCAGGGCCGGATCACCGATTATGACGGTTTGGTGCTGGGCTTGCCGCGCGGTGCATTCGCCGCCGCGGCCGGGCAACTCGACAGCGTCTGCAACCTCATCCTGTCAGGCAATCTGATCGAACTGCTGATCGATTACCTCGATCGGCTCGAAATGCGATTGGCCGTGATGTCGCCGGACGAGCTGCGCCAGGCCGGGCGCGCGACCGCGAACATGATCGCCGCGTGCATCCAGCTGTCGGCCGAGGCGAAGGCGCAGGGCGCGATGGAATCGCTGCTGTTCGAGCGTGCGCGTCATTATATCGAAGCGCATCTCGGCGACTTCGATCTCACGCCGGACCGTGTGGCGCAGCAATTGCGGATCTCGCGCTCGAATCTCTATCGCGCCTTCGAGAATGTCGGCGGCGTCGCCGGCTACATCCTGCGCAAGCGGCTGTGCGCCGCGCATGCGGAACTCGTCGGCGGCACCGACCGGCAGGTGCAGGAGATCGCCTACCGCCACGGTTTCAAGCTGGCGTCCGACTTCACGCGCGCGTTCCGCCGCGAGTTCGGAATCAGCCCGCGCGAGGCGCGCGCCGGCAAGCGCCGCGGATCAATCGGCGGTTGAGCCCGCGCGCGAATCACTTAGGAGAGCGATCTCTACCCTTCAGTGCACGGTCGGATGCATTGTGCGGTTTCGCCTGCCGTGTGCCGCACAAATCGTTCAACTTGTGAGACGATCTGCCATCTATTTGGACGGCGTGCTGAGTGACGCTGACGAAATTGTGTCTATCCTCTTCGTTCATGACGACTCGGGGGCATCATGGTAGGCAGCCGGGCGAACGCTGGGTGGCAAAGATGCGTTCGCTAAGCCCGCCACATCCTCAGCCAGGACTGCAAGGTGACCGCGCGTGGCGCCGTCATCCTGACCTGTCCGCGCGCCGGCGTGCGCGTCGGTTCTGTCCGTGGCGCGGCTTCCCCGGCGTTTTGGCAAGCTGTCACAATGGGGACGCATCATGGCTGTCGCACGGATTCCAACCGTACCGATGAAACCGCGCGGCTTCGTCCGCAACTGGGTTGCGCGTGCCGAGGATAGCCGCTCGCTGCGCCGCCGGCTGCTGGCAGTGTTGCGGTCGGCGCATCGCGTTCTGGGTGTGAAGCGGGATAGGTTGGGCCTCGGGACGCTTGGACTTGGCGGGACAGCCGTCGCGACGACGCTCGGCGCGCTCGCCGTCGCCGTGGTCACCGCCTCGCCCGCAAGCGCCGGCAGCGTGGCCCTTGGTGGCGGAAGTGCGACCGGCACCGACTCCGTGGCGATCGACACCGGGTCGGCGGCAAGCGGAGTGCGCGCCATCGCGATTGGAAGTGCAGCGACGTCGTCCGGAAGCGATTCCATCGCCCAGGGCAGCAGCGCGAACGCGGGTGCCCAGAACGCGGTCGCGATCGGCTTCGGGACGATCGCTTCGCAGTTGAACTCGATCTATCTCGGCTCGCGTACTGCTGCGGGAACCGGTGCCCTCGCCGTGAGCGCCATCGGCATCGGCACGGACGTGACGGCATCTCAGGCCGACGCCATCGCGGTCGGACGCCAATCCCTTTCGTCGGCGCAATACTCGGTCGCGCTCGGCCTGAACGCGCAGGCCACGGGCAGCGGCGGCGCGATGGCGCTGGGCCAAGGCACGGTCTCGAGCGGCGTCAATTCGGTCGCTCTCGGCGTTCAATCCAATGCAACCGGAGCCGGCTCGAGCGCCTTGGGCACCTTCGCTCACGCCACGGGAGGAAACGCCACCGCGGTCGGCGTCAGCTCCTCGGCTAGCGCCAACTATTCATGGGCCGGCGGCTGGGCATCCGTTGCGTCGGCGGACAGCGCGACTGCGCTTGGCAAGCAGGCGACCGCGTCGGGGATCAACTCATTCGCCGGAGGCAGCTCCTCCACCGCATCGGGAGATTTCGCCGTTGCATTGGGCAACCAGACCCAAGCGCTGGCTCCCGGCGGCTCGGTTGCAATCGGATCGGGTGCGGTCGTCAACGCTGCTGCGACCAGCGGCATAGCGATCGGCAACAATGCGGCATCCAGCGGCACCAATTCGCTCGCGACCGGTGTCGGGGCCACTGCCAGCGACGCCAACTCGCTTGCAGTCGGCTATCTCGCCAAGGCCTCGGCGGCACAGGGGACCGCGGTCGGCTACCAATCCGTCGCAAGCGCGCAGGACAGCACCGCACTCGGTGACCTGAGCCAGGCGACCGGCGTCAATGCAACGGCGCTCGGCAACCAGATCATCGCCGCGGGCAGCGGCAGCGTCGCAATCGGCGCCAACACGGGGCTTGCCGTCGACGCGGCGTCGACCAACGGCGTCGCCGTCGGTTGGGGATCGACCGTCACCAATGCACCGTCGGGTATCGCCATCGGCGACACTGCAAGCGCAAAGGCCGCCAACGCCTTGGCGATCGGCACCAATGCACTCGCCAATGCCGGCAACGCGGTCGCGATCGGCACCAGCGCGCAGGCGGCTGGCGGCCAGGCGGTCTCGATCGGCGCCGGCAACACCGCCTTTGGCAACGGCGCGGTCGCGATCGGCGATCCCAGTTATGCCAGCGGCACCGGTGCCTTCACCGGCGGCGCCAACAACATCGCCAACAGCGACGGCACGGCGACCGCTACCGCCGCCAACCAGGCCAACGGCGCGGTTGCGATCGGCAACAACAACAAGGCGATCGGGCAGGGCTCGGTGGCGCTGGGCAATGGCTCCACTGCGGGCGCCGCCGGACTTGCGGGCAACATCGCACTGGGTAATGGCGCAACGGCGGCGGCAAGCTCCGGCGATGTCGCACTCGGCTCGGGCTCGGTCACGGCCGCCGCGGTCGGCACGGGGAGCACCGTGATCAACGGCAGCACCTACACCTTCGCCGGCGCGACGCCGGCCTCGACAGTGAGCGTCGGCGCGGTCGGCGCCGAGCGCACCGTCACCAATGTTGCCGCCGGACGGCTCAGCAACAGCTCGACGGATGCGATCAACGGTTCGCAGCTGTTCGCCACCAACCAGGCGGTCGATGGCCTCGCCACCACCGTCAGCAACATCACCACCGGCGGCGGCATCAAGTATTTCCACGCCAACTCGACGCTGGCGGACTCGCAGGCAATTGGGACGGAGTCGGTGGCGATCGGCTCGGTGTCGACCGCGACCGGCACCGGCTCGGTCTCGATCGGCAACGGCGCGACGGCGTCGAACGCCAACGATGTGGCGCTCGGCGCCGGCAGCCAGACCGCCGCGGCGGTCGGCACCGGCGGCATCAGCATCGCCGGCAACGCCTACACCTTCGCCGGCGCGACCCCGACCTCGACGGTCAGCGTCGGCACCGTCGGCAACGAACGCACCATCACCAATGTCGCGGCGGGCCAGGTGACCAACACCTCGACCGATGCGATCAACGGCTCGCAGCTGTTCGCCGCCACCTCGGCGATCGACAACCTGGCGACGGTCGTCAGCAACGGCCTGACGCATTACTACAGCGTCAACGACGGCGGCACCCAGCAGGCGAACTACAACAACAACGGCGCGACCGGGACCAATTCGATGGCGGCCGGCGTCGCCGCGTCGGCAACCGCGGCGAACGCCACGGCAGTCGGCTTCAATTCGCAGGCCACGATCGCCGGCAGCGTCGCGATCGGCTCCGGTTCGGTGGCCGACCGCGCGCTGGCGCCGGCCTCCGGCATGATCGGCGGCACCGTCATCCCCTACAACACCACGGACAAGACGCTGCTCGGCGCGGTGTCGGTCGGCACCTCGACGAGCTATCGCCAGATCACCAACGTGGCCGACGGCACCGAATCGAGCGATGCCGTCACCTTGCGGCAATTGACCGGCGCGCTGTCGTCGTTCTCGGTGACGCCGACGAAATATTTCCACGCCAACTCGACGCTCGCCGACTCGCTCGCCGTCGGCAACAACTCGGTCGCGGTCGGCGCCGAGACCGTGGTCAACGGCGACAACGGCATCGGCATGGGCTTTGGCGCGCTGGTGCAGCAGACCGCGCCCGGCGGCATCGCCATCGGCCAGAATTCGCTGGTCAGCTTTGCCGACGGCATCGCGCTCGGCACCAATGCGCAGGCCAACGGCATCCAGTCGCTGTCGTTCGGCGCGGGATCGTCGACCACCAACCCCACCAGTGTCGCGCTCGGCGCCAATGCCAAGGCGACCGCACAGGCCGGCGACGTCGCGCTCGGCGCCAACTCGACCACCTCCACGGTGGTGCAGACCGCCAGCACCTCGATCGGCGGCACCACCTACAATTTCGCGGGGACGGCGCCGACCTCGACGGTCAGCGTCGGCAGCGCCGGGTCGGAACGCACCATCACCAATCTGGCCGCGGGCCAGATCAGCGCAACCTCGACCGATGCGATCAACGGCTCGCAGCTCTGGGCCACCAACACCGCGCTCGACGGCCTCTACACCACGGTCAACAACATCACCAGCGGCAGCGGCGGCATCAAATACTTCCATGCCAATTCGACCGCGGCGGATTCGCTGGCCTCCGGCACGGAGAGTGTCGCGATCGGCGGGCAGTCGGTCGCGAGCGGGACCAATGCGATCTCGATGGGCAACAGCTCGGTCGCCTCGGCCGACAATGCGGTGGCGATCGGCGCCGGCGCCAAGGCAACCCAGGCCAACTCGCTGGCGCTCGGCGCCAACTCCACCACCACGGCCAGCCTGAGCGATGCGGCCTATACGCCGGTGGTCGGCAAAGCGGTGGCGGGCGTTGCGACCGGCGAAGTCTCGGTCGGCTCGTCCGGCAGCGAGCGCCGCGTCACCAATGTCGCGGCGGGCTCGGCCGCGACCGATGCGGTGAATGTCAGCCAGCTCCAGGCGCTGGCCAACAATACGATCCACTATGACGGCGACGGATCGGGCGGCACCACCAACAAGCTGACGCTGAACAGCGGCAACGGCGCGCCGGTGACTATCAGCAACGTGGCGGCGGGCGTCGCTGGCACCGACGCGGTCAACGTCAATCAGCTCAACAGCGCATTCCAGCAGCTCAACGGCCAGATCGGCGAGGTGCGGCAGGATGCCTGGCGCGCTGCTGCGATCGGCATGGCCGCCGCGTCTCTGCGCTATGACGACCGGCCCGGCAAGGTCAGCGCCTCGGCGGGCGGCGGCGTCTGGCGCAGCCAGGGCGCGCTCGCCTTCGGTCTCGGCTACACCAGCGAAAACGGCCGGCTGCGCTCCAACGCGGCGGCGACCACCGCCGGCGGCGACTGGGGCGTCAGCGCCGGCGTCAGCCTGACGCTGAATTGATCCTGGTGTCGACGAGGCGGCTGGCTTGTCTGGCCTCGGCGATCTGGCTGTGCGGAGCGGCGAGCGCGCAAGGCGCACCGCCCGCCGGCTATGCCGTGAAGCCGTCGGACGTGGCGATCCCGCAAGGCGAGACGCTCGGCGAATTCAGGCGGATGATCCAGCCGTTCCACAACTGGACGCTGATCTGCGACGAGAGCCTGAAGTCGAAGCGCCGCGTCTGCAACGTCACGCAGTCGATCGTCAATGCGCAGGGTGCGGTCGCCTTCAACTGGTCGCTGGTCGCGACCGCCGACGGCAAGCCGCTGATGATGATGCGCATCCCGGCCGGCGCCGGCGTCGGCGCACAGATCGAGCTTGCCATGGGTGATACGCCGGATCGCATCGTCGCGCAGACCGATCAATGCGACGCGGCCTTCTGCTTCGCCACGATCGCGATCGGCAACGTGCTCAAGCGGCACATTCGCGCAGCGACGCCCTGCCGGGTCTCCTACCAGCTCCCGCAAATCGGACCGGTCGTGCTGGAGGCGCCGCTCGACGGGCTGTCGGCGGTGCTGGCGAAACTGAAGTGACGGGGCGCGGCATGCGTGAACCAAGGGATGAAAAAGGTAAAGGATGAGCGGCCGATGCGATTGAGGACCCCTGTCTTGATCTTCGCCGCGGTGGTGGTCGCGGCACTCAGTGCGGCCGGCGTCGTCGGCTATGCCCAGCAGGCGCAGCCGGCCGTACAGCAACCGGTGCCATTGCAGCCACAGGCCGCACCGGCGCCGGCCAGGAAGGCCGCCAAGCAGCCGCAGCCGCACAAGCGTCCGCAGGAAACCCAGGCGCCGGCCGCTGCCGCGCCCGTGCTGCCGCAGCAGGCGGCGCAGCAACAGCCGACGGTGTTCGACGATCACGCCAGGCAGGGCAACATCGTGACCTGCGCCAATGTGTTCGGGACGCTCGGCCGCGGGCTCGCGGCGAACTCGACCTACACCGCGCAGTCGCAGTGGGACCAGAAGGCCGGCAATGCCCATTCGGTGCAGTCGCTGGTCGCGCTGACGCCGAACCAGAACCCGCAGAACGCGCAGCGTGCCGCCGGCATCGTGTTCGCGGCGCCGGTCGGATCGTCCTGCGAGGGCAATCTGGTGCGGGTGACGCCGAGCGCGGAGAGCTGCCCGGCCGTTGCCGCCGAGCTCGCCAAGCTGCACGGCCAAAGCGGCACGCTCGGCGATCTCGCCACGCTGGCGCTGCCGAACGGCGCGCAGGTGATGCTAATTCCGTTCGGCAATGCCTGCGTCGCGGTGACGGCGATGCGGGTCGCGGGTTAGTACGACACGGCCAGGATCTTCGCCGCGCGGGTGTGATGGCTCGGCGTCTGACCGGCACGCCGGTGGCGACCCCTGTCGAATTCGATTTATTGCATAATTTGCAACAAAGAAGTGCCTGGGCCACTAATTCAAATGGCAGGTGCAATGCGCCACCTTGAGCGCGCGGTCGGGAATGGCCCGATCCACGACATCAGGAACGGCATCATGAAGCTCTATCACTTTCCGCTTTCGGGCCACGCGCATCGCGCCCGCCTGTTCATTTCGCTGCTGGGGATTCCGCACGAACTGGTTCACGTCGATCTCAAGTCGGGCGCGCACAAGACGCCGGAATTCCTTGCGCTGAATTCGTTCGGCCAGGTGCCGGTGCTGGACGATGACGGCGTCATCGTTTCCGATTCCAATGCGATCCTCGTCTACCTCGCCACCAAGCTTGGCCGCACCGACTGGCTGCCCACCGATGCAATCGGCGCTGCCGCCGTCCAGCGCTGGCTGTCGGTCGCCGCCGGAGAGCTCGCATATGGTCCGGCTGCGGCGCGGCTCATCACGGTGTTCGGCGCCAAGCACAATCCGGACGATGTGATCGCCCGCGCGCACGTGCTGCTGAAGCGGCTCGAAGCGCATCTGGCCGATCGCGACTGGCTGGTCGGCACGCAGCCGACCATCGCGGATGTCGCGCTCTACAGCTATCTGTCGAGCGCGCCCGAAGGCAATGTCGATCTCTCCTCTTATCCCCGCGTCACCGCGTTCCTGCGCCGGATCGAGGCGCTGCCCGGCTTCGTGCCGTTCGCGAAGACCGCCGCTGGTCTCGCGGCTGCGTGATTTGCCGACCGGGCGCGCCTTGCGGGTGCGCCCGTTCCGCCCCGAGAGGGAGGGCCGTGAGATGAGCGACAGGCGAAACAAGGTGAAGCTGGAGACCTGGCATGCCGGTGAGAAAGCCATCCAACAGCAGGTCGGCGTTGCCGAGCGCATGGAGGCCGTCGGCCAGCGCGCCGTGCGCGATTTCATGCCCGATCAGCATCGCGAGTTCTACGCCCAAATTCCCTTCATCATCGTCGGCAGCGTCGATCACGAGGGTGATGCATGGGCCTCGTTGCTGGCGGGCAGGCCCGGCTTCATCGCCTCGCCGACGCCGCACAGCCTCGAGATCGATGCGCGGCCTGATCCGAGCGATCCCGTCAGCGCGGGCATGCGCGACGGCGACGCCATCGGGCTGCTCGGAATCGAACTGCACACCCGCCGCCGCAACCGCGCAAACGGATTGCTCCGCGCATCGTCAGGCAAGGCGCTCGGCTTCGATCTCGATCAGAGTTTTGGCAATTGCCCGCAATACATCCAGCTGCGCGATTTCAGCTTCGTGCGCGCGCCGGACGAGCCGTTCACCGGAGAGATCGAGCGGAGCACGGCGCTCGATCAGGCCGCGCGCGACATGATCAGGACCGCCGATACGTTCTTCGTCGCTTCCTATGCCGACCGCGAGGACCGTCGCCAGGTCGACGTCTCGCATCGTGGCGGCAAGGCAGGCTTCGTCCA
Source organism: Bradyrhizobium semiaridum (assembly GCF_020329505.1). Lineage (GTDB taxonomy): Bacteria > Pseudomonadota > Alphaproteobacteria > Rhizobiales > Xanthobacteraceae > Bradyrhizobium > Bradyrhizobium semiaridum. Next base: position 67,254 of record NZ_JAGKJJ010000047.1, on the reverse strand, counting down.
CGTCGCCGGCGACGGAACGCTGACGATCCCGGATTTCGCGGGCAATCTGTTCTTCGCCACGCTCGGCAACATCCTCGTCAACGGCAGGGCCGGCCTGGTGTTTGTCGATTTCGCAACCGGCGACACCCTGCAGCTGACGGGGGATGCCGAGGTGATTCTGGACTCGCCCGAGATCGCGGCGTTCCAGGGCGCCGAGCGGCTCTGGCGTTTTCGCGCCCGCCGCGTGGTGCGGCGGCGCGGTGCGTTGCCGCTGCGCTGGGCCTTCCAGGCCAACGGCTGGTCGCCGAATTCATTGATGACCGGCGACTGGGCGCAGGCCGCCGACCGCCTCCGTGCCGCCGACCGCGCGACGCAGTGGCGTCCGTTCAAGATCACCAAGATCGTCGACGAGAGTGCCTCGATCCGCTCGTTTCATCTGCGGCCCGACGACGGCGCGGGACTGCTGCCGCACCGGGCCGGGCAGCATCTGCCGATCCGGCTGTCGATCCCCGGGGCCGACACGCCGGTGATCCGCACCTATACGCTCTCGGTCGCGCCATCGGACGGTGCCTATCGCATCAGCGTGAAGCGCGATGGCCTTGTGTCGCGGCACCTCCATGACGCGATCAGCGTTGGCGACGTCATCGAGGCGCGCGCGCCAAACGGCGCGTTCACGATCGATGCGCGCGAGAAGCGGCCCGCAGTGCTGCTCGCCGGCGGCGTCGGCATCACGCCGCTGCTCGCGATGCTGCGCCATGTGGTCTATGAGGGCCTGCGCACCCGCCGCGTCCGGCCGACCATCCTGCTTCAGGCCGCGCATTTGAAGCAGGAACGCGCATTCGGCGATGAATTGCAGCAGCTTGCGGACGCGTCCGGCGGCGCGGTGCGCGTCATTCGCGTGCTCGGCAACGTCGATGGCGCCACCGAAAGCATCGACTACGACGCCGCGGGGCGGATCGACATGGCGCTGCTGTCGCGTGTCCTGCCGTTCAACGACTACGATTTCTATCTGTGCGGACCGCCGCAGTTCACGCAATCGCTCTACGACGGGCTGCGCGGCTACAATATTGCGGATAACAGGATTCATGCGGAGGCGTTCGGTCCATCATCGCTGGCCAGACGGAACGATGCTGCGACCGCCGCGCCATCGCGCCGGCCGGCGGCGACCTCTCCGGTCGCAGTCGCCTTCACCAATTCGCTGAAGGAGGCACGCTGGACGCCGGAATCCGGGACGCTGCTCGAATTGGCTGAAGCGCGCGGCCTCAGCCCCGAATTCAGTTGCCGTACGGGGAGTTGCGGAACCTGCCGGACCAGATTGCTGGCGGGCGCCGTCACCTATCTGAAGGAGCCCGCCGCCGATGTGGCCGGCGACGAAGTGCTGATCTGCAGCGCCGTGCCGGCACAGATGGACACCGAAGGCGAGAACCGGATCCAGCTCGCGCTCTGATCCGCGGCGGCTACTCGATGGCGGGCGGCGCTGCGTCTCGGAGTTGCTCAGCTCATGCTGCCCGGCATGAAGCAGCGCGGCTTCGGATGGCCGTCGAGATAATAGGTCCAGACCACGGTGCGGCCGGCGTGATTGGGTCCGCGCACCACGGCGTCGTCGGGAACGTCGACCCATTCGCCCTCGAGGCGGGCGCGATAGTGCCCATCCTTGGTGTCCCAATCGGCATCCTCGAGATGCTTGGCATCGCTGCCGTCGCAACAGGGGCCCTTGCCGCTCTGCAGGCTCTGATACCAGGCGTTCAGCTCCGGGCGCTGACGATCATGCGCGCGCGCCGGCCCAGCGGCGATTGCCAGCGCAATCACGACGGCAAATGCAGCAAAGGTCGCACGCCAACGATACCTGTTCATCTCACACCCATTCTGGACGGCAATGGTTCTGTGCGGAGATGGTCGTGAAGCGCCGCGTTTCAATTGAATGATAAGCGTCATATGATCACGTTGGTGAGAGGTCGTCGCACCTGGTCAAGCAAGGTCCGTGCCGGTCGACGGTCAGTCGAGCAGTTCCATCACCTGGCCGATTACGGCCTTCACCCGCTTCGCATCCGGCGTCTGGTGCGCGAGCGCCATCAGCCCGGCGTGCACGGTGATCGCGATCGCGAAGTCGCTCGAAATAAGGACGGTCAACATCGTCAGGCGCGAAGAGGTGATCGCCGAATTGAAGTCCCTTGGCGCCGACGTCGTGCTGGTCGATGGACCGGGCCTCGCCAAGCGCGTCGCCGCCGAGACCGGCGGAGCGCCGATCGGGCTCGCGCTCGACGTCGTCGGTGGCCCATCCACGCTGAACCTGATGAACTGCCTCGCGCCGAAGGGCGTGCTGGTGATCTACAGCGGCGTGAGCGGCCAGCCGTTCTCCGGTTCAGCGCCGAGCGTGATCTTCAACGAGATATCGGTGCGCGGCTTCTGGCTCGGCCATTGGCGCAAGACGGCGACCGACGACGCGATCGCGAAGATGTACGACCATCTCGTTCCGATGGTCGCGTCGGGAGCGATCAGTCCGCCCGTTGTCGCGAGCTACAACCTTGATGGTTTTTCAGACGCGATCGCGCAAGCCGCTGCATTCAAGGGCAAGGTCATTCTGACGCCTAATTAAGTCTGGCCGCGATCAGGTGCGGCGAGCCGCTCGGGTGATGGTGAGCTTCGTCGGCTTTGCGTTTCCGTGGTGTTTCGCCCCGTGGCTATCCCGGCTGCGCTTCCTTGCACCGAGCACCACGGTGGTGCTGCCACCGCTGGGCCCGCGGCGCGAGACGTATTCCCTGCCGTCGATCGGAGCCAGATGCGCCGGGTCCCTGCCCAGATAGGGCCGTCCTATTCCGAACTCCTTGTGGGCATCGATCCATTTCCAAAGCTTCAGCGAGGCGGCAAAGCGCTCGTCGCGCGTCGCGCCATCGACGCTCACGACGTCGGCGGCAAGCCCATGCCCGTAGCCGCCGCGCAGGCTGCCGCCATGAAAGGACCTGTTGCTTGCCGCGGCGAGGCCGCTTGCAATCGACTGGCGATAGTCATCGCGGAATGCGCTGGTGATGCCCGGCGACAGGCCAGCCTGCTCGGCGGCGAGAAGCGCGCGAAACAGCCTCAGCTTGAAGCCGCGATCCATGCCTCCGATCACGTAGTCCGTCATGGGCATGCCGGCGCGTGCGGCGGCCTTCGGGTCCTTCCATGTGAAATCGTCGTCGACGAGCCTGGTAAAGGTCCGCATCACGGTCACGGTCTTGCGCTTCTTCCTGATCGTCACAGGCCGCTGTTCCGGCACCCTGATGGTGTCCTCCTTGGGCGCGCGTTGGTAGAGAGCCCACAGATAGCGGTCGACGCAGGCTTGCATGACCCAGCATTCGTCGAGAATTTCAACGGAGTCGATCTTCGGCACCGCGGTACGCGGCACGGCATCCGGCGTGGTCGCGACCGACGGCTGTTCCGGCAATGCGTCCGGCAACACCTGCGCCGGATCGCTTAGTGCAGCCTCGACGATCGCTTCGACCCTGTCCGCGGTCGTGGTGACGTTCGCTGGGGCGGCGCTGCCGGCATCTGCCGGATCGGACGAGGCGGCAGCAGCGCTGCCGATCGCAGGTGCTGCATCGGGCACGCTGTTGGCGACGGCAACAGGAGCGTGATGGTCCACGGCCTGCGCGCCGGCGCGTTCGACATCAGCCGAACCGGATACGAGCCACACCACGATCGAACCCGGGAGAACCATGGTCCGGCACAACGCCGCCGCTCCCGTTCGCCGCGCGTTCATCAACCCAGCCTCCAGGGGCTCCCCCGGAGCCCGGTTGCCCAGCCAAGCATGCGACACCGCCGATTGTCGCTCCGAGATGTGGACGGACAAGGGCGGAAAAATACGGATCGTGTTTGTTTTCCGAGGATGTTGCCCGAATGCCACCCGCAGGCGCGACGCCGGTCCGCACAAACTCCACGAGGTGAGGGCGCAGGCGATACCCCTGAACTTTCGGATGCGGGCCCCCCCGCGAGACCGTGGCGGAGACAGACCTGGTTGGTGTCGCGAGTGATTACTTGATCGTCGCGCGTACGGTGATGACCGACGTGCCGGACGCCTTCGGCCCCTGACCTGTTGCCTTGATCGCAAACGTATCGCTTCCCCTGTATTTGGCTTTCGCCCTGTACTCGAAGGTCGATGCGTTGATCTTCTTCAGCTTGCCGTAGGCCGGCTTTTGCGCGATCGCCGAGGTCGTCACCGTGCCGCGGATCCCGATCGGGATCTGGCAGCTTTCGCCGGAGACGACATCGATATCGCCGGTCGCGTTCTCACCCCAATCCGCCAGCGTGACCGACATCGAGCACTGGGGCGCGGCCTGCGCTGCCAACGCCGGCAAGATGCCTGGCGCCGTCACGACAAGCGCCAGAGCGGCGATCCTCAACCATCGCGTCGTCACGATGCTCATTGTCATGCAAGGCTCACTGCTGAAGGTTTCGCGCAGAAACTTGCAACGTGGGGACAGGAGAGGCAAGGGCTTCCGTTCACGGGCATTTGCATGGGCCTGACAACGCGGTTTCGGCACCCTGCTGCTTCGACGGTGCGTCGCCATCGTCATCGCATTGCGCAAGAGAGGGTTCCAATGGCTCAAAGCAACGACGGTCAGGCGAATGCCCCGCAATCCGGCTTCGCCGGTGTCACGCGCAAGACCCTCGAGCGTCTTGCCTTGCCCGGCGATGATCGGGAGTTGGTTGTTGCCGAGGTGACCTATCCGCCCGGCGGCGTCGCTCCGCTGCACTGGCATCCGGTCGGCGGCGTGATCTTCATTGTCGAAGGCGTCGCCGAATCAGCCTATGGCGACGAGGCGCCGCGCCGGTATCGCGCGGGCGAGACCTTGCAGGACCGCGCCGATCTTCCGCACACGCTGTTTCGTAATTGCGACCCTGAACGGCCGCTGTGCTTTCTGACGATCTACGCGCTCGAACCTGGAAGATCCTACACGATGGAGCCGTAAGGCCCCGGCGCTGCAGCAGCTTTCACGCCTTCTTCGCGGTCAGCCCGTCGATCATCGCGCGCGTCAGAGTCGCGATCTCGTTGCGCAGCGCGCCGATCGGCACCGCGATCAGCTTCTGCTCCAGCCCGAGCGCGACCATGCCGTGCACGGCCGAGAACAGGCTGCGCGCGGTGATGCCGAGCTGCGTCGGCGAACGCTCGGGAAACAGCGCGGCAAGCGGCTTGTAGATGTGGCGGAACAATTCCATCTGCTCCGAGATCGCCCAGTCCGGCACCGGCTTGCCCGGCTGCATGCGATGCTCGAACAGCGCGCGCCACAGTTCGAGATTGTCGGCGGCGAAGTCGCAATAGGCGACCGCGATGCGCACCAGCATCTCGCGCGGCGCGGCCGCACCGCCGATCTCGGCCAGCGACAGCGAGGCATCGAGCCGCGCCAGCGTGCGCGAGCCTACCCGCAGGATCAGCTCGTCGACATCCTCGACCAGATTGTAGACGCCGCCATTGGCGACGCCGATCTCTTGGGCCAGTTCGCGGGTTTTCAGGCCGCCGAGACCCTTTGTCGCAATCGCACGTTCTGCCGCCTCGATCAGGGCTTCCAGCAGTTTAGCTCGTCTTTCCAGGGCTTTGGACATTGCTTACCCGCCGTTAACCATAGCCGTGAGCGTCGCTCAAGAAATTGTTGAGCGACGCTCACGATGTGGTATAAGAAACTCATGAGCGATGCTCATAACAGGGAGAGACCAAATGTTCAAAACTGTTTTGACGCTTTTCCGGGGCAGCGTGGCTGCGGCGGAGGAGGAACTGGAAGATAGGACAGCGCTGGTCATCCTCGACCAGCAGATGCGCGATGCGGCGGCCGCCGTCGACCGTTCGAAGCGGACGCTGGCACTTGCGATTGCCAGCGACCAGCAGGAGGGCCGCCGGCTCGAGACCACCAATGCCCGGATCGCCGATCTCGAGGTCCGCGCCACCGCGGCGATCGAGGGCGGCCGGGAAGACCTCGCCCGCGAAGCCGCGCAGGCGATCGCCAATCTGGAGGCCGAGCGCGATGCCGCGATGACCGCGCGCACCTTGTTCGCTTCGGAGATCACGCGGCTGAAGCGCCATGTCGCCAGCGCCGAAGCGCGGATCGCCGAGCTCGATCGCGGCCGCCGGCTGGCGCGGGCGTCGGAAGCGGTGCGCTCGCTGCGCAAGAGCGGCATCGAGGCGGCGCGGCCGTATGAATCGACGCTGCCGGAAGCGGAGGCCACGCTGAAGCGGCTGCGCGACCGGCAGATCGAAGCCCAGGCCGCCGACGAGGCGCTGATCGAGATCGACGCCGCATCGGGCCCGCTTGCCACTGCCGAAAAGCTCGCCGAGCAGGGCTTTGGTCCGCGCATGAAATCCACCGCCGACGACGTGCTGGCGCGGTTGAAAGCCAAGCGCCCGCCCGCTGCGTGAACCGTCAAGTCTGACACCGAACCCAAGCCCGACACCGAAACATTGTCACCAAACCCATATCATCAAAGGAGAGTACTATGAACCAGACCATCCAACCCCACAGCGGCTCCTGGATCACCTTCACCTACGTGTCTTTCGCCGCGTCCGCCTTCCTCGTCGGCATCGGCGTGTTCTTCCTGCCGATCGATCTCTGGATGAAGGGCTACCTCACCATGGGCATCGTGATGCTGGTGCAGACCTGCGTCACGCTCACCAAGACCATCCGCGACAATTACGAGAGCAGCAAGTTCGTCAACCGCATCGAGGACGCCAAGGCCGAACGCCTGCTGATGGAAGTCTCGAAGGCGGCCTGAGCCGAAGGACGACAGGCGGCGGGTATGCGTCACCCGCCGCTTTCGCGTGAAGGCGAGACGAGGCGTCCCATGCCGTGATTGGCCGTGAGCTGTGCCACGCACTCGACGTCGTCCCGGCGAAATCCTCTCTCCACGAACTCGCTTGGTTTCCTGAACGGCTTGTTTACCCTGCGGCAAACACCGCCAGGTTGCGCTCATCGCTCCTTAACACGAGCACATGCAGAGATCGTGCCCGAGGGACAGAGAAATGGCGTCCATGGACAACGGCACAGCGGACCCGCGCGGCAGCAAGGCTGCGCAGCCCGGCAAGGGTCTTGCGAAAGCGCGCGCGGCGCTTGACGCGCTGCGCAGCCATGCCGGCTTCTGGCTGAAGGCGCTGTCGCAGCCGACCATCGATCTCACTTTGCGCACCGAGGCCGGCCAGCGCACCCGCATCGTCGAATCCCCTGGCCTGTCGCTGCCGAAGGCGGAGCTGGACGCGCTGGTCGAGCAACTGCGCATCGTCGCCGCCAAGACGCTGCCCGAGGAGAGCCTGACCTACGGCATCTTCTCCGGCGAGCCCGAGCGGCTGTCGCGCGCCGTGATCACCCTGATCTCTGAGGAGGAGACTGGCCGTCCCATCGCCTTCAACGCGCTGTCGGTGATGCAGGTGCCGCTCGACGGCGAGCCGACCGCCGTCACCCATCTCGGCCTCGTGATGGTCGATCCCGATGTGCGCGGGCAGGGGCTGTCCTGGGTGCTGTACGGCCTGACCGCGCTGGTGCTGTTCGCCCGAGACGGGCTGCGGCCGAAATGGATCTCCAACGTCACCCAGGTGCCGGCGGTGGTCGGCATGGTCAGCGACACCTTCTCCGACGTGTTCCCGTCGCCGCTGCCCGGCGCGCGGCAGAGTTTTGCACATCTGCAGCTCGCCCGCGGCATCATGGCCAAACACCGCGCGGTGTTCGGCGTCGGCGAGGAGGCCGGCTTCGACGAGGCGCGCTCGGTCATCACCAACGCTTATACCGGCGGCTCGGACGCGCTGAAGAAAACGTTCGACGTCGCGCCGAAGCATCGCAACGCGATCTACAACGAGTTCTGCGAGCGCGAGCTGGATTACGCGCGCGGCGACGACGTGCTGCAGCTCGGCCGCATCGATCTCGCCGGCGCACGCCGCTACATCATGAGTGAGGTGCCGTCGGGCTCATTGCCGGCGCTGCTCGCGGCCTCCGCGATGCTGGCGCTGCAGCGTCTGGTGCTGCCGGTGGTGTATTGGCTGGACGATAGCCGTGCGTTCGGGACGCTGCGGCCGCGCAAATCCGATCCCGAGGCCAGCAAATGAATTTCGACTATTACTCCTTCACCGGCCGCAATATCGGCTTCATCGACGAGCGCGAGCAGCAATTGCTGCGGCAGGCGCGGGTGTTCGTCTGCGGCGTCGGCGGCATGGGCGGCGCGGCCTTCATGGCGCTGGCGCGCGCCGGCGTCGGCAAGTTCGTGATCGCCGACATCGACCGCTTCGAGGTTTCCAACCTCAACCGCCAGGTGTTCGCCTTCGCCGACGAGGTCGGCCGCGAAAAGGCCGAGGTCGCCGCCGAAGCAGCGCGACGCATCAACCCGACCATCGAGGTCGACGTGCTCGGCGAAAATTGGACCGACGAACTGCCCGGCATCGCGCAGCGCTGCCCGGTCATCGTCAACGGCATGGACGACATCGCCGCCGGCGTGCATCTGTACCGGACCGCCAAGCGCGCCGATGCGACGGTGATCGACGCCTATATGTCGCCGTTGCCATCGGTGATCGTGGTACGGCCCGACGATCCGCGCCCCGAGGAGCGGCTCGGCTTTCCGACGACGAAGAAGGATTGGACCGAGATCACCGAGGACGATCGCCGCGCCGCGATGCGCGCCGAGATCGAGCACGTGATGCTGCATTCCTCCTCGCGCAACTATGTCGACCTCGCGATTGCCGGCGAGGTCGCCGCCGGCCGCCGCAGCCGGATGTCGTTTGCGCCGATGGTGATCTCGACCGGCATGCTGATGGCCTATGAGGCGATCGCGCTGATCCTCGGCCGCAGCTCCGGCACCGACTGCCGCGGCTGGTTCCTCAATCCGCACCGGCCCGCGATCGAGAAGCCGCGCAATGCGCTGCTCACGGCGCTGATGCGCCCGCTGGTGCGCCGCGCCATCGACGATCTGACGAGCGCCAAATGACCTCGGGGGTGATCGCCGATTCCATCGTCAATCTCTGCGGCGCCATCGGGCTCGCGGTGGCGATGGCGACGTTCTACCGGCGCGATCCAAGGAGCCCGCTGGCCCGCCGTCTGTTGCTGGCGCTCGGCGTGATCGCGATCCTGTTCCTCGACCGCGGCCTCGCCTGGTGGACCGGCAGCGTGCTGCTCGATCGCCTCTCGGTGATCCCGGCCGCGCTGATCCCGCTCGGCGCGCTGATCGTCACCGAAGGCATTTTGCGGCGTCACGCGCCGCGCGCGGTGAAGATCGCAGCGCTCGGCGGCGGCATCCTGCTCGGCCTCGGCGGCACCTTCGGCCTGCAACGGTTTGCGATGCCCTACGCGATCGCGCTGGCGCTGTTCCAACTCGTCGGCTTTGCCACCTGCGCGCTGCTGCTGGCGAGCCGCGACCGCGCCGGGCTGATGGCCACGGAGAACCGCAGCATCGGCCGCATGGCGGTCGGCGCGCTGGTCGTGATCCCGTTCATCCTGACCGATTTCCGCACGCTGTTTCCGGACATCCCGGTGCGGCTCGGCGCGCTCGGCGCGCTGCTCACCGTCACCGTGATGCTGATCGCCGGCGGCGGCGCCGAGACCCGCCGCCATGGCCTTGCGATGATGGCGCTGCGGCTGATCTCTTCGGGCCTGCTCGGCTTCGCCGCCGCCTTCATGGCGGCCGATGTCGACGCCGCACAGATCGTCCGCTTCGTCGCGGTCGCCATATCGGGCGTGCTGACCATCGGTCTGATGACGGATGCGCTGCGCGCGCTGTTCGAATCGCAGGAGCCGGGCGTGCTCAATTCAGTCGCTGCATCGCCGGCAGAGACGCGGGACCAGCTGATTGCCGAGCTGGCGCGGCACCCGATCTTCGAAAGCGCGAGACGTTTTCGCGAGAGCGAGCTTGCGCTGTACGATCCGCCGCTGCTGCGCGATTTCCTGTCGACGCGGCGCGTGCTGCGGCGGCCCGACGCGCCGTGGGGGCTGTCGCCGGTCGCACCCGCGGCCGAGCGCATGGTCTCGCTGATGACCGCCAACAGCGCCACCCACGTGATCGTGCTGGCGCATGATCCGCTCGACCTGATCGTGCTTGCCGTGCCCGTCACCGCGGCCGATCCCGCCACTGAGACCGCCCTCGCATTGGTGCGGCGACTGCTCGCGCTGACCCCGGAGGCCAAATGACGCTGGAGATCAGAGAGGGCGATCGTAAGGCGGCCTTCGACGCCGCGCTCAATGCCTACGGCCGCGACAGCCTCTACGTGCCGCCGCTGTGGAGCGATTTCGACCGGATGTTCGATCCGAAGAAGAATCCCTTCATTACCGAAGGCCACGGCCGCTACGCGCTGTTCTCGGCGCATCGCGACGGCAAGCCGGTCGGCCGCATCACCGCCTCGATCCATGACGCCTCCAACCGCAAGCACGGCACCCGCCACGGCGCCTTCGGATTCTTCGACTGCGTCGACGATCCCGAGGTCGCCGATGCGCTGCTGCGGGCCGCCGAGCAGTGGCTCGCCGCCCGCGGCATGAGCCGCATCACCGGCAATTTCAATCTGACGGCGATGCAGCAGATCGGGGTGATGACCGACGGTTTCGACAACGCGCCGTTCACCGACATGATGTGGTCGCCGCCGCACATCGCCGAGCATCTCCGGCGCGCCGGCTATGCCGCGACCTTCCCGATGACGACGTTCGAGATCGCGCTCGACGGCGGCAAGCCGGAGCAGCTGCTCGGCGACAAGCAGCGCGCGGTGCTGAAGGATAAGGATTTCGTCTGGCAGCCGATCAAGCGCTCTGCGTTCAAGGCGCGGCTGGAGGATGCGCGCCTGATCCTCAACGACGGCTTTGCCGACAACCCGATGTTCGTGCCGCCGACCGCGGCCGAATATCTGTTCCAGGCCGGCGATATGATGTGGATCATCGACAAGCGGATCTCGACCGTCGTGTACTACCGCGGCCGGCCCGCGGGCGCGATCATCGCGATCCCCGACCTCAATCCGCTGGTCAAGGCGATCGGCGGCCGCATCGGCCTCACCACGCCGTTCAAATTCGTGCAGCACCGCATGCTGAACACCCGCGCCGTGCTGATCTACCAGTCGGTGTGCCGCGAGCTGCACAATCGCGGCCTCAACGGCGCGATGCTCTATCGCACCGCGCTGGCGCTGCAGGAGGCCGGCTACCGCACCCTCGGCGGCACCTGGATCGCGGACATCAACGGCCCGTCGCTGCGCCAGGCCGAGAAGGTCGGCGCCAAGCCGCTGCACCGGCTGCATCTCTTCAGCAAGCGGCTGGCCGGCGCATGAGCAGCCTGACGCCGGAGCTGCTGCGCGAGCTGGTCGCCGAAGCGCGGCACCGGCGCGGCTTGTCGATCACCGCCTTGACCACGATCGAGCAGCCGCTGTCGCCGCGATTTGCCGCGCTGTGCAGCTTCGCGATCAGGGATGGCGTCGCGCGCGATCCGCTGGCCGATCATGTCGCGCGGCGGATGTCCTGGCGCGGCAAATTCGCCGGCTCGTCCGGTGATGCGGCGGCGCTGGCGCAACTCGCCGTTTGCGACAATGTCATCTGCATCCGTGATCGCGATGCGATCACCGAGATCGCCGGCTGGGCCGACCAGGCCGAGTTGTCCTTTGTCCGCGGCGACGATTACCGGCACGAGCTGCTCGACTGGATGCGGCTGTCGGCGAACCATCCGCACTATCTGCATGACGGTCTCAACCGCGACGCGCTGGGGATGAATGCGGTCGAGGCCACCGCCGCCCGCTTCGTGCTTGGCGGCCTGTTCAAGCCGCTCGACCGGCTCGGCCTCGCGGCGCCGCTGCTCGCTGACGGCGGCAAGACCGCGTCCGCATGCGCCATCGTCCTGTTCTGCCGTCCGGTCGGTGAGGATCCGCTCACGACGGGCCGGCATTTCTATCGCGCCTGGCTCGAGATCGGTCGAGCCGGCCTTGCGGCCTGTCCGATCTCGGCGCTGGCGGATCACCCCGATTGCAACGAGCGGCTGCGGCAGCTCGGCAAAATCGGCGCCGGTTTGCGCCTCGTCAACGTGTTCCGCGTCGGCAACCCGGCAAAACCTCGGAAACCGCGGCATTTTAGGCTGCCGATCGAGCGGCTGATCGTCTGAGCGCCGTGAAGTTACGGTGCGATATGGACTGTCAAAGTTTCATCCGCTCGTGCTATGACGCCGCTGCGAAGCGTGATGACGCGTCGTGTTCTGGAATCTTTGTTTGAGCCTTGATCTTGTTCGGAAAGCCGCGTCGCGCTTCCGGATCATGCCAACGACGGTGGGGATGATGTCGAAGCAATCGCTGCGCGAGGAGGCCGAGCGCCTGATCCGCGAGACCATGGAAAAGCGGAACCTGGTCATCAAGCAGGGCACGACCCGGATCGAGGCCGTCTGCGGCAAGTGCGGCGCACCGAATCGGGTGCAGGCGGACAAGGGCCAGACCCGCGTCAAGTTCGTCTGCAAGAATTGCGGCCACAAGCAGGAGACGCTGTAGCCGCGCGCCCAGCAGAGCGAACTCGGCGAGGCGCGGCCGGCGGCGCCGGTGCTGGTGCGCGCGAATTCGCGTGCCTGACTCAGGATATCGATCGCAAATCCATCCCCGTCATTCCGGGGCGCGCGCAGCGCGAGCCCGGAATCCATTGGGCCGCAGACTTCGTGGCGTGATGGCTTCCGGGCTCAGCCCTTCGGGCTGCCCCGGAATGACGAGAGTTCGTAGAATCGTGGAGCGGCGCGATTCCGTCGCTGTTCTCCGCGTCATTGCGAGCCAACGGGTCGCGCGAACGCGCGCCCGATGACAGGCCCCGCGAAGCAATCCATGCTTCCGCGTATGCGGTTCGATGGATTGCTTTGTCGCTTCGCTCCTCGCAATGACAGGGACCGAGTTATTTCCCCTTCACAAACGCGGCAAACGCGTCGCCGTAATCCTTGTGCCAGCGCGACAGCGGCGGGCGGTTCTCGACGATGTCGCCGGCGGCCCACAGGATGCGGCGTTCGTCGAGCGCGCGCGGCACGTCGTTGTCGGGGCAGAGGATGTAGAAATCGCCGGCGTCGAGCCGCTCGATCATGAAGTCGACGGTCTGCTCCGACGTCCAGGCGCCGGCCGGCTTCTCGGTGCGGCCGCGCGCGGTGAGCCCGGTGAAGACGAAGCCCGGGATCAGCAGATGCGCGGTGATCCGGCAGCCGTCGGTGTTGCGCAGCTCGTGCTGCAGCGCCTCGGTAAAAGCCTTCACGCCGGCCTTGGAGACGTTGTAGGCGGGATCGCCGGGCGGCGTGGTGATGCCTTGCTTCGAGCCCGTGTTGATGATCAGCCCCGGCCGTCCGCGCTTGATCATGTTGGGCGCGAAGGCCTGCGTGCCGTTGATGACGCCCCACAGATTGACGGCGAGGATGCGCTGCCAATTGTCTGATGGACCGAACATCGTGCTGCCGGGCTGGATGCCGGCATTGTTCATTAGGATGTCGGTGCCGCCGAAACGCGTGGCGACCGCAGCCTCGAAGTCCGCTACGGCATCCGCGCGGCTGACGTCGACGGCTGACGCCATGACGTCATCTGCGCCGCCCGGCGCCGCAGATGCCAGTTTTGCCGCAGCCGCGGTCAGCCGGTCATCGCCGAGATCGGCGATGCAGACCTTCATGCCTGCCTGCGCGAAGCGCAGCGCGGCGGCAAGCCCGATGCCGGAGGCGCCTCCGGTGATCACGGCAACATGATTTGGTGACATCACGGGATGAGGCATCGGCGGTCTCCGGACACATATGTGGCTGATGCTTGCAGAGTAGCATAACGCTGGCGCAGCATGCACGCGCGCGCATGGGAGGGTTTCGTGCGCGCTGCTCTCCTCAACGCGGGCTCGACTTTACGGTTTCACGCCGCCGCTGTAGAATTCGGGATATAACGCTTCCAAAAGAACCTCAGCCGACATTTGACAGGGAGTGCAACCATGGCTGTTTCACAGGCTATTCCGATCACGCGCCATCCTTATGCCGACGGCTCCTACAAGAAGATGCTGATCGACGGCAAATGGATCGACGCCGCCTCCGGCAAGAGGTTCGAGACGCACAACCCCGCAACCGGCGAGCTGCTTGCCACCGTCGCCGAGGGCGACGCCGAGGACATCAACCGCGCCGTTGCCGCGGCGCGCCGCGCCTTCGAAGGCCCGTGGAGCAAGGTGAAACCGTTCGAGCGGCAGAACATGCTGCTCAAGCTCGCCGAGCTGGTCGAAGCCAATTTTGAGGAATTATCGCAGCTCGACACCCTCGACATGGGCGCGCCGATCAGCCGCACCCGCGGCAACAGGCTGCGTGCGCTCGGCATGCTGCGCTACTACGCGGGCCAGGCCACCGCGATTCATGGCGAGACCATCGAGAACTCGCTGCCCGGCGAGATCTTCTCCTACACGCTGAAGGAGCCGATCGGCGTGGTCGGCGCCATCATCCCGTGGAACGGGCCGCTCACCGCATCGATCTGGAAGATCGGCCCGGCGATCGCGACCGGCTGCACCGTGGTGCTGAAGCCGGCGGAAGAATCGCCGCTGACCTCGCTGCGCATCGGCGAGCTCTGCATGGAGGCCGGCATTCCGTCCGGCGTCGTCAACGTCGTGCCGGGCTATGGCGAGACCGCGGGCGCCGCGCTCGCCTCGCATCCCGATGTCGACAAGGTCGCGTTCACCGGCTCGCACGTCACGGGCCAGTCGATCATTCGCGCCTCGGCCGGCAACCTCAAGCGCGTCTCGCTCGAGCTCGGCGGCAAGTCGCCGGACATCGTGTTCGCCGATGCCGATCTCGATGCGGCGGTGCCGGGCGCGGCGATGGCGGTGTTCGCCAATTCCGGGCAGATCTGCAGCGCCGGCACGCGGCTGTTCGTCGAGCAGAAGGTCTATGACGAATTCGTCGGCCGCGTCGCCGAGTTCGGCAAGAAGCTGCAGGTCGGCAACGGCCTCGATCCCAACACCCAGATCGGTCCCCTGGTGTCGCAGCAGCAGATGGACCGCGTGTCCGGCTATCTCGACATCGGCGCCAAGGAAGGCGCAAGGGCGGTGGCCGGCGGCGGCCGCCTCACCGAGGGCGCCTTGGCAAAGGGCTTCTTCGTGCAGCCGACGGTGTTCGCCAATGTGCAGGACAACATGCGCATCGCGCAGGAGGAGATCTTCGGCCCGGTGATCTCGGCGATCTCCTTCAAGGATCCGGAGGAGCTGATCAAGCGCGCCAATGCCACCACCTTCGGCCTCGGCTCCGGCGTCTGGACCACCAATGTCAGCAAGGCGCATCAGGTGGCGAAGGCGCTGCGCGCCGGCTCGGTCTGGGTCAATTGCTACCAGGCGATGGACCCGGCGGTGCCGTTCGGCGGCTACAAGATGAGCGGCTACGGCCGCGAGTCCGGCAAGCAGCACGTCGAGGAGTATCTCAACGTCAAGGCGGTCTGGATCAAGACCGGCTAGCTGCTCGCTTTCACCTCTCCCCGCCTGCGGGGAGAGGTCGGATTGCATTGCAGATGCAATCCGGGTGAGGGGATACAGGTCCAACCGTCGGCGTGCTCATGGAGAGAGATGCCCCTCACCCCAACCCTCTCCCCGCAAGAGCGGGGCGAGGGCGCACTTCGAGTCATTTCTTGGCTAACGATTGGTCGAAACCAAAATGGCGGCCCCAGGCCGCCGCGTTCGCGTCTACCGCCCCGCAGCCTTTTTCGGCCTGCCGATATCGCTGCGCAGTGCCTCCAAATCCTTGCGCACCGCGGTCGCGGCGTCGCGTTCGATTTTCCGGTAGCGTGCCACCAGTGAGAGGCCGAACGGGGTCAGCACCGCGCCGCCGCCGTTCTTGCCGCCGGTCTGCCGTTCCACCGCGGCCTGCCGGCAAATCCGGTTGATCTCGTCGACGAGATCCCAGGCGCGCTTGTAGCTCATGTCCATGGCGCGGCCGGCGGCCGAGATCGAGCCGCATTCTCGGATGTTTTCCAGCAGCAGGATCTTGCCCGGTCCGATCCTGTCCTCGGCATCGAGATCGATGCGGACGCTGAGGGAGGGGAGCGATCTGGCGCTCGGTTTCGGCATGGAGGGATTGCTCTCGCGCATCTGGTGATGAGATTGCCACTAACCGCTTTTACGAACAAGATGAACCCGTTACATCACCGGAAACCACATGGAATATTCGGGGTAGGCATGAATCCTCCGTCGCTGTTCTCTCCGCTCAAGATCGGTCCCTATGAACTCAAGCATCGCGTCGTGATGGCGCCGCTGACCCGAATGCGGGCGGCACGGCCGAGCCTCGCACCGCGGCCGCTCAATGCGGAATATTACGCCCAGCGCGCCACGCCCGGCGGGCTCTTGATCGCGGAGGCCTCGCCTGTGGTCGCGACCGGCTTCGGCAATCCCGGCGTTCCCGGCATCTATACCGAGACCCAGATCGCGGGCTGGCGCGAGGTGGTGAACGCCGTGCACGCCAAGGGCGGGCTGATCTTCCTGCAACTCTGGCACGTCGGTCGCGTGTCGCACTCCTCGTTCCAGCCGGATGGCGCGCTGCCGGTGGCACCCTCGGCGGTGGCGATCGCGCCCGAGTTCAAGGCGATGACGGCGGACGGCAAGGTGGTCGAGTACGAAACGCCGCGCGCGCTCGAGACGGATGAAGTTCCGCTGATGGTCGAGGCTTATCGCCAGGGCGCCAAGAACGCGCTGGCCGCCGGCTTCGACGGCGTCGAGATCCACGGCGCCAATGGCTATCTGATCGAGCAGTTCCTGCAGTCGCGCAGCAATGTGCGGACCGACCAGTATGGCGGTTCGATCGAGAACCGCGTCCGCTTCCTGATGGAGGTGACGCGGGCCGTGATCGACGTCTGGGGCGCCGACCGCGTCGGCGTCCGGCTGTCGCCGTTCGGCATCGCCAATGGCAGCGGCGAGGCCGACCCGATGCCGCTGTACAGCCACGCCATCACTTCGCTCGACAAGCTCGGGCTCGCCTATCTGCATTTCATCGAGCCGCGCGCCTCCGGCACCGGCCGCGCCGACGTCGACTGGAAGAACGTGCCGTCGGCGATGGTGCTGTATCGTCCGATGTGGAGCGGCGTGCTGATGACCGCCGGCAACTTCGTCGGCGACAGTGCCGCGAGCGCGATCGCCGAAGGCCACGCCGATGCCATCGCCTTCGGCCGCTACTTCATCTCCAACCCGGATCTGCCGCGCCGCCTGCAGCGCGGCTATCCGCTGACGCCGTACAACCGCGCGACGTTCTACGGCGGCGAGGAGAAGGGCTACACGGACTATCCCGTACACGACGAACTGGCACAGGCGTAGGTTTTCGTAGCTTCGTAGCCGGATGAGCGAAGCGACATCCGGGACCATTGCATCTGCGGATCGACCGTCCCGGATGTCGCTTCGCTCATCCAGGCTACGGGGGTTCCCTCCGCGTCATTGCGAACGAAGCTTCGTAGCCCGGATGCAGCGTAGCGAAATCCGGGGCCTTTGCATCGGGAGATCGACCGCACCCCGGATTACGCTTCGCGGCATCCGGGCTACGATAGTTCAACCAGCACATCGGGGAGACCCCCATGTTTCCGGACGACGTCGAGTTCTCGCCGGCCAAAAAACCAAAACCCGTCGCCCTCGCAAAACCCGCGGCGGGCCACTGCCTGTGCGGAAAGATTCGCTTCGAGATCGACGTTCCCGCGCGCTGGGCGTGGCACGACCACACCTCCGCCAGCCGCCGCGCCCATGGCGCGGCATATGCGACCTATGTCGGCAGCTGGCGCAAGCGCTTTCGCATCACGCAGGGGCAGGACGAGCTGTCGCGCTACGAGGACGCCGCGAGCAAGACCGTGCGCAGCTTCTGCGCCAATTGCGGCACGCCGATCGCCTATGAGCGCGCCCGCTCGCCGCACATGGTCAACATCCCCCGCGCGCTGTTCTCGGGCCGCACCGGCCGCCAGCCGCTCTATCACATCGCGATCGAGGAACTGCAGGAATGGGCCTACACCGGTGAGCCGCTGGTGCCGCTGAAGGGCTATCCCGGCGTGGTCTGGCAGCGCTCGAAAAGGAAGAAGCGCGGGGATCGCGAGGGAATGTTCTGAACGGCCTGGTTCCGAGCCGACCGGCGGACGCGTTTCACCTGTCCCGGAGGGGGGTGAAGCAAGGACATCTGCACGGTTTCTGAATTTTGGAAAAATACTCCTGAGTTGCCCGACGTGTCAAGTCGCTTTGTCGAGCGCCCGGCAGCCGGCTCCTTTGCATGGGGTTGTTTTTCGACATTTTGGCAGCGCACCCCTGCGACGGCCGCGCAGGCGGGATGTTCGCGCCGCTTCATGGCGGCGGGAACGATGATGCGGATCAGGCGCGCGCCTGTGGAATGCAGCCATGACCGCGCGCTCGATTGCTCCGGCTGCGCAACTTTGATCATCTGCCGCGTCTCGTCGGCCACGCTCCGGCGTGTCAGGAGGAAACATGAAGAACCGCATTACCGGCCGCTCGGCGTTTCTGGCGCTGCTGAAGGACGAGGGCGTCACCCATCTGTTCGGCAATCCCGGCACCACCGAACTGCCGATCATGCACGCGCTGAAGGATCATCCCGATCTCACTTATGTGATGGCGATGCAGGAGAGCCTGGTGGTCGCGATGGCCGACGGCTTCAGCCGCGCCTCCGGCAAGCTGGTCGCCTGCAACGTCCATGTTGCGCCCGGTCTCGGCAATGCGATGGGCTCGCTCTACAACGCGAGCTTCACCGGCACGCCGCTGATCCTCACCGCCGGCCAGCAGGAGCAGGGCCACGGCCTGACCGAGCCGGTGCTCTATGGCCCGCTGGTGCAGATGGCGACCCCGCTGGTGAAGTGGGCGGTCGAGGTGACGCGGCTGGAGGACCTGCCGCGGATCGTGCGCCGCGCGGCGAAGATCGCGACCACGCCGCCAACCGGGCCGGTGTTCATCTCGCTGCCCGGCGACATTCTCAATTCCGAGGCCGGCATCGAGCTCGGTCGCTCCACCCGCGTCGATACGCGCGTCAGGCCGTCGGAGGATTCGCTGAAGGCGCTCGCCGCGCGCATCCTGAAAGCGGAGCGACCGGTGATCGTCGTCGGCGACGAGATCGTCAAGAGCGACGCGCTGCGCGAGGCGGCCGATCTTGCGGAGACGCTGGGCTGCCCGGCCTGGCAATCGCCGACGCCCTACGGCGCGCATTTCCTGTCCGAAAGCCCGTGCTTCATGGGCGCGATCGCGCGGCTGCAGAAGGTCGCGCGCGACGTACTGGCGCCGCATGATCTGTTGATCGCGGTCGGCGGCGATCCGTTGCGGATGTCGGTCTATAGCGAGGTCGATCCGCTGCCGGACGATTTGTCGATCGTGCAGGTCGGGCTGGTCGACAGCGATCTCGCGAAGAATTATGGCGCCGAAATCGCGGTGAAGGCCGATGTGAAGGAAACGCTGCGCGCGCTGGTGCCCGCGCTGCGCGAGGCCGGCGGCGGCGCGCTGGAGACGCGCGCGAAGCACGGGATCGCGGCGCTGGCGTCGAAGAACTGGGCGGCGAAGCGCAAGGCGCTGGTCGAGCATATCGCGAAGGCCAGCCACACAGCGCCGATCGATCCGGACTGGCTGGCGCTGCAGGTCGTCGAGGCGATGCCTGATCACGCGATCCTGGTCGACGAGGGCCTGACCTCATCGCGCCAGATCCTCGGCCTGCGCCCGCACCGCGACCGCTACGGCTACCACGCGCTGGCCTCCGGTGGCATCGGCTGGGGCCTGCCGGCCGCGGTCGGCGTCAGCCTCGCCAATCCGCAGCGGCCGGTGGTGTGCTATTCGGGCGACGGGTCCTCGATGTATTCGATCCAGTCGCTATGGACCGCCGCCAACCACAAGCTGCCGCTGACCTTCGTCATCGTCAACAATGGCGGCTACCGCATCATCAAGCAGCGCCTGCTCGCCTTCCATGGCGACGACCATTACGTCGGCATGGATTTCACCGATCCGCCGGTCGATTTCACCGGCGTGGCAAAATCGCTCGGGCTGGAGGCGATCAAGGTCACCGACCCGCAGGAGCTGAAGGGCGTGATGCAGTCCGCGTTCAGCCGCCCCGGTGCGAAGCTGATCGAGGTGGTGGTGAGTAATTCGGTGAATTAGCCGTCTGATACGCGCTCAACCTATCCCCGTCACCCTGAGGTGGCCGCTTCTTCAGCGGCCCTCGAAGGGTCGACGGCCACCAGCCGGGCCGTGCATCCTTCGAGGCTCGCAAGAGCTCGCCGATAGGCCGCGGCGTACTGGATCGCCCGGTCTATGTGCGCAGTTGCACAGGCCGTGCAATGACAGCGGTGGGTGAGGACAAAGCTTCACACCCTCTCAGGGATTGGGATCACTCCGCCCCATCTCTCTTCACCCGATATCGGCTCCCCGGATGCGTCGCATCCAGCCTCGCGCGCCCCGCGCCGAACAGCTTCTCCCGCAGCGTGCCCTTGGCATACTCCGTCTTGTACCGGCCGCGCTTGACCAGTTCCGGAACCAGCATGTCGGCGATATCCTCGAAATCGCCGGGCGAGATCGACGCCGGTCCAGCCCGACATCAGCGCCAGCGCGCCCTCATGGCTGACATGGCTGCGATACTCGGCGTACTTTGCTTTTGCTTCCGCCTCGGTCGGCGCAACCACGATGCACATCATCGAGAACATCAGGATCTCGGCCGGGTTGCGGCCCTTCTCGGCCGCGAGTTCGCGGATCGCCGAGACCCGCGGGCCGATCACCTTGGCCGACGGTCCCGACATGAAGACGCATTCGGCGTGCTCGGCGGCGAACTGCCGGCCGCGCGGCGAGGTGCCGGCCTGGTAGAGCACCGGCGTGCGCTGCGGCGACGGTTCGGAGAGATGGATCGCGTTGAGCCGGTAGTTCTTGCCCTCGTGGTGCACCGGATGCACCTTGCTCGGATCGGTGAAGATGCCGCGCGCGACGTCGCGGATCGCGGCGTCGTCCTCCCAGCTGCCTTCCCAGAGCTTGTAGACCAGCTCCATATACTCGTCGGCGAGCTCGTACCGGTCGTCATGCGCGGTCTGCTTGTCCTTGCCGGCGCCGCGCGCGGCCGAGTCGAGATAGCCGGTCACCACGTTCCAGCCGACCCGGCCGCCGGTGAGATGGTCGAGCGTCGACATCCGCCGTGCGAACGGGTAGGGCGGCTCGAAGGAGAGATTGCTGGTGACGCCGAAGCCGAGATTTTGCGTCACCGCGGCCATCGCCGGGATCAGCATCAACGGCTCGTTGGCCGGCGTCTGCGCCGCATTGCGCAGCGCGGCATCCGGACTGTTCGCATAGACGTCGTAGACGCCGAGCACGTCGGCGAGGAACAGGCCGTCGAACCGGCCGCGTTCCAGGGTCTTGGCGAGGTCAGTCCAATAGCCGAGCGTGTTGTAGTCCTTGGTGCGGTCGCGCGGATGGGTCCACAGCCCCGGCGACTGATGCGCCACGCAGTTCA
The DNA here is from genome assembly GCF_020329505.1 of Bradyrhizobium semiaridum. Lineage (GTDB taxonomy): Bacteria > Pseudomonadota > Alphaproteobacteria > Rhizobiales > Xanthobacteraceae > Bradyrhizobium > Bradyrhizobium semiaridum. The sequence continues at coordinate 45,900 of NZ_JAGKJJ010000047.1, read as the reverse complement.
TGGCAAAGGCGTTGAGCCGGATCTGCTTTGTCATCGTCGAAACCCTGAGCGCCGCTTCAATTGATGCCCGGTCGAATGCCGGGCTTCTCCCGTCAACTTGTTGCGACTTCCCACGTTTTGGCAAGGGCTATCAGCATTTCCTGCCCTTCCGGCCGCGATCCGATCCCGATAGGTTGCCGCCGCGGCATGATCCGGAAAAGTGCGACGCGGTTCTCCGAGAAAGATCATGCCATCTAGACATCTTCGAGGGGACAATCATGGCGACACGCGCCGACGCAATCGCAAACGTGCGAGAGCATTTTCAATCGGGACAGTTCCTCCAGGACCTGAACCGCAGGGTCGGCTACCAGACCGAGAGCCTGAATGCCGACAAGGCCGACGCGCTGCGCGCCTATCTGACCGAGAATTTGCAACCGGCCTTCGCCGAGCTCGATTTCAAGACCCGCCTGATCGAATCGCCGACCGGCCGCGGGCCTTATCTGATCGCCGATTACCAGGAAGACCCCGCACGGCCGACCGTGCTGACCTACGGTCATGGCGACGTCGTCGACGGCATGGTCGGCGAATGGCGCGACAACCTCAATCCCTGGCAGACCACCGTCAAGGGCGACCGCATCTACGGCCGCGGCACCGCCGACAACAAGGGCCAGCACTCGATCAACATGGCGGCGCTGCGCGCGGTGAAGCAGGCGCGCGGCGGCAAGCTCGGCTTTAACGCAAAATTCATCATCGAGACCGGCGAGGAGATCGGCTCACCAGATCTGCGCGAGGTCTGCGAGGCGCATCGCGACGAGCTGAAAGCCGACGTATTCATCGCCTCCGACGGGCCGCGGCTGTCGGCCGAGCGGCCGACCATCTTCCTCGGTTGCCGCGGCGGCAACCGCATCCATCTCGACGTCAATTTGCGCGAGGGCGGCAACCATTCCGGCAATTGGGGCGGCGTGCTCGCCAATCCTGCGACCATCCTGTGCAATGCGATCGCGGCGCTGGTCGACGGCAAGGGCCGCATGAAGCTCGAGATCCTGAAACCCCCGCCGATCTCCAACCGCGTCCGCGCCGCGCTCGCCGACGTCAAGATCGAACCGTCGGCGGACGAACCGCAGCTCGCCGAGGATTGGGGCGAGGAGGGTCTGACGGCAGCCGAGCGGCTCTATGCCTGGAACACGCTTGAAGTGCTGGCGATGTCGTCGGGCAATATCGACAAGCCGGCGAATGCGATCCCTGGCAAGGCGAACGCCGTGCTGCAGCTCCGCTTCGTGGTCGGCACGCGCTATCTCGAAGTGATCGACGCGGTGCGCGACTATCTGCACAGCAACGGTTTTCCGACGGTCGAAGTTTCAGGCGCGCAGCGCTTTGGCGCCTCGCGCACCGACATGGACAGCCCGTGGATCGACTGGGCGGCAAACTCGATCCGCACCACCACCGGCAAGGCGCCCGCGGTGCTGCCGAATTTCGGCGGCTCGCTGCCGAACGACGTGTTCTCCGAAGGGCTCGGTCTGCCGACGATCTGGGTGCCGCACTCCTATCCGGGCTGCTCGCAGCACGCCCCCGACGAGCACATCCTGCTGCCGGTGACAGAGGAGGCGCTGACCATCATGGCCGGCCTGTTCTGGGATCTCGGCGAGACGCCACGGAAGTGACGCCGACGGCGGGACGCGCGGGGAAGATATGGCCAAGGAAACTCAATGACACTATCGACGCCCATCAACGGCCAGGCCGACATCGCCGCCAAGAAAAACGTCACCCGCCTGATCGTCGCCACTTCGGTCGGCAATGCGCTCGAATGGTACGACATCTCGGTCTATGCCTATTTTGCGGTCTACCTCTCCAAGGCGTTCTTTCCGGCCAACGATCCGACCACCTCGCTGTTGCTGACCTTCGGTAGCTTCGGCCTGTCGTTCATGATCCGCCCGCTCGGCGGCGTCTTGCTCGGCGCCTATGCCGACCGTCACGGCCGCAAGGCCTCGCTGATGCTCTCGATCGTGCTGATGACGCTCGGCACGCTGGTGCTGGCGGTGATGCCGACGTATCAGAGCATCGGCATCGTGGCGCCGGTCGCGGTAATCCTGGCGCGGCTGGTGCAGGGCTTTTCCGCCGGCGGCGAGTTCGGGTCATCGACCGCATTCCTGGTCGAGCACATGCCGGAGCGGCGCGGCTTCGTGGCGAGTTGGCAGTTCGCGAGCCAGGGCGTCAGCGGGCTGCTAGGCGCCGGCTTCGGCGCGCTGCTGACCACGCTGATGAGCGCGGACGATCTGCAATCCTGGGGCTGGCGGCTGCCGTTCCTGTTCGGTGTGCTGATCGGCCCGGTCGGCCTCTATATCCGCAACCATGTCGAGGACGCCACGCCGCCGCCGGCCGGCAAGCAGGAATCGCCGGTCAGGGAAGTATTCGCGCGGCAGAAGCTTGCCACGATTCTGGCGATCGGCGCGCTCGCGGTGTCGACCGCGGTCAACTACCTGATCGTCTACATGCCGACCTATGTGGTGAAGACGCTGAATCTCGCGCCATCGGTCGGGTTCATCGCGTCGCTGGTCGCGCAGACCGCGGTCGCGATCCTGGCACCGATCGCCGGCATGGTCTCCGATCGGATCGGGCGCACCACGCACATGATCATCTTCGCGCTGCTGCTGCTGGTGTCGATCTTCCCCGCGTTCCTGATGCTGACCGGCAAGCCGACGCCGATCATCATCCTGCTCGGCGTGCTCTGGCTCGGCGTCCTCAAGTCGCTGTATTACGGGCCGCTGGCCGCGCTGATGTCGGAACTGTTTCCGCCGGCGACGCGGGCCACCGGGCTAGGCCTCAGCTACAATATCGGTGTCACCTTGTTCGGCGGGATGGGGCCGGCGATCATGACCTGGATGGGCGGCTTTGCATTGATCGGCGAGCTCGCGCCTCCTTATTACCTCAGCGCTGTCTGCATCTTCAGTCTCGGCACGCTGGTGACGATCCGCAGGCTGCGGCTGGCGTAGGCAAATTAGCGGATTTCGCGTCACGAAAAGTGCTGCATTGCATTGCTGCAGAGCAGCGCAGATAGTTGAAATCAAAGTTTCACCTGACGAAAGTATACGATGTTTCGTCGCCACCATCCGCTCTAGGATGGTGGCTGATCACGATTTGCGATTGAGGGCAGGCATGAACGCGTCCACGACTGCGACCGCACGGGCGGCCCGGAAGCGGGCGCCGTCGGAGGGCGGCCAGCCCGACAAGTTCAACGCGATCCAGAAGGTCTGCGCGGTGCTGCGCGTGCTGGCGCAGCGCTCGCCGCTTCGGCTCACCGACATCGCCGATGCGACCTCGCTGAACAAGGCGACCACGCTGCGCATTCTCAATTCCCTGATCGAGGAAGGCTTCGTCAGCCGGGTCTCCGGCGCCAAGACCTACGAGCTCGGCCAGGAGGCGCGGGTGATGGCGGTCGGCGCGCGCCGCTCGGTCGACATCGCCGAGTTGGCGCAGCCGAGCCTGCTGCGATTGTCCGAGCGCTCCGCCGACACGGCGCTGCTGTCGGTGCGCTCGGGCGTCGAGGCGCTGTATCTGGCGCGCTCGGTCGGCAGCAACCCGTTGCAACCAAACTATCTGCAGATCGGCAGCCGCCGCCCGCTCGGCGTTGGCGCCGGCGCGCTGGCGCTGCTGGTCTGGCTGCCGGACGCCGAGATCGAAGCCGTGATCGAGGTGATCGTGCCGCGCCTCGCCAAGTCGCCGCGGATCACGCCGAAATTCCTGCGCGAGAAGATCATCAGTGCGCGTAAGGCCGGACATACCGTGCTGATCGACGCCGCGTTTCCCGGCATGGGCGGCGTCGGCGTCCCCGTCCGCGACGAGACCGGCGAGGTGGTCGCCGCGCTATCGATCGGCGCCGCCAGCGACCGCATCCGCCGCCGTGAAAGCGAGCTCGCCGACATGCTGAAAAAGGAAGCCCAGGTGCTGGCCCGCGCGATGGCACAGGCGCCGAAGAACGGACGGGGCGGGAAGTTGGGTTGAGGCGGCGCCGCTTGCTTCGCCTCTCCCCGCGTGCGGGGAGCCTCCGCGAGTCCCGCTCTCACCTTGTACGCCGAAGCAGTCCCTCACCCAACTCTCCCCGCAAGAGCGGGCGAGGGAGGAGATTGCCAATGCGGCCGCAGCCCACGCGCTACGCCCCCTCGTCCAGTGCCACCAGCTCGCGCTTCTTGCGCAGCGCCGGCAGCAGCGGGCCGATCAGCAGCATCGCGGCGAAGGCGAGGCAGACCGCGGAGATCGGCCGTTCCACGAAGGTCATGAGATTGCCCTGCGAGAGGATCAGCGACTTGCGCAGATTGTTCTCCAGCATCGGTCCCAGCACGAAGGCCAGCACCAGCGGCGCCGGCTCGTAGCCGAGCTTGCGCATGAAATAGCCGATCACGCCGAACGCGATCATGACATAGACGTCGAACACGTTGTTGCTGGAGCAATAGACGCCGATGATCGTGAACAGGATGATCAGCGGGAACAGCACATTGTAGGGCAATCGCAGCAGCTGCACCCACATGCCGATCATCGGCAGATTGAGCACCAGCAGCATGAGGTTGCCGATATACATGCTGGCGACGATGCCCCAGAACAGGCCGGGGTTCTGCGAGATCATGAGCGGTCCCGGCTGCAGGCCGTGGATCACGAAGGCGCCGAGCAACAGTGCCATCACCACGTTCGGCGGGATGCCGAGCGTCATCAGCGGGATGAAGGCGCCGCCGGCCGCGGAATTGTTGGCCGCTTCCGGTCCCGCGACGCCCTCGATCGCGCCGTGGCCGAAGCGCTCGGGATGTTTCGACAGCCGCTTCTCCAGCGCATAGGACGCGAACGAGGCCACCACGGCGCCACCTCCCGGCAGGATGCCGAGGAAGAAGCCGAGCAGGGTGCCGCGCGACACCGGCCCCGCGCTCGCTTTCCAGTCTTCCCGGTTGGGCAGCAGTTGGGTGATCCTGGTGTTGATGATGTCGCGTTTGATCGCCTGCTCGGTGTTGAGCAGCACCTCGGCGACGCCGAACAGGCCCATCACCACAGGCACGAGGCCGATGCCGTCGATCAGCTCGATCCGACCGAAGGTGAGCCGCGGCTGCGCGGTGATGCTGTCGAGCCCGACCAGGCCGAGCACGACGCCGATGCAGGCCATCAGCAGCGCTTTCGCCATCGAGCCCTGCGTGAGGAAGGTCAGCACCACGAGGCCGAGCACCATCAGGCTGAAATATTCGGCCGGCCCGAACGCGATCGCGATGCTTGCAAGCGATGGCGCGACCAGCATCAGGGCAACCAGAGAGAAAGTGCCGGCGATGAACGAGCCGAAAGCGGCGATGCCGAGCGCGGGGCCGGCGCGGCCCTGCTTGGCCATCTGGTGACCGTCGATGCAGGTGACAACCGAGGCGGCCTCGCCGGGAATATTGACCAGGATCGACGTGGTCGAGCCGCCATACATCGAGCCGTAATAGATGCCGGCCATCATGATGATGCCGGACTCGGGCGTGCCCGACAGCGTCACCGGCAGCAGCAGCGACATCGCCGAGATCGGGCCGATGCCGGGCAGCACGCCGACCAGCGTGCCGATGAACACGCCGATGAAGCAGTAGAGCAAATTGACCGGCAGCAGTGCGACGCCGAGGCCGTGGACGACGTTGGCAAGAGTATCCATGGCGCGCGCTCAGCCGATCTCGAACATGCCATTCGGCAGTTGAATGGCTAGCAGGTGCTTCAGCACCCACCACATTCCTGTAGGCGCCAGGATGGAGATCGGGATCGCCACCGTCCAGCGCACCGGATCGATCAGGCGCAGCAACAGCAGCATCAGTGGAATCGCCGACAGCAGGAAGCCGAGCGGCTCCAGCGCAAGGGCGAATGCGGTCAGGCAGACGATGACCAGCACCGGCTTGCCCCAGCGCGCATTCTCCCAGCGCGAGGCGAAGCTCGGGCCGCCTTCGGTGACCGCGGCGATGATGATGCTGGCCGCGAACAGGCACATCAGGATGCCGGTGTAGAACAGCACATAGCCGGAGCCGGGATCGTTGATGGTGCCGAGCTTCAGCTTCAGGCCCGACCAGATCACGAAGAGGCCGAGCGCAAGCCCGATTAGCCCGCCCCAGAGCTCGGAGTTATCGAGACGGAGTTTGACGTTGGTTTGGTCGCTCATGGGAATGCTTTCGAAATCGCTTGTCGCATTGTCAGATCGCCAAGGTTGGCCATTAGCCCATCCCCGTCATTGCGAGCGAAGCGAAGCAATCCATTGTCACCGCATATGCGGAAGGATGATTGCTTCGTCGCTGCGCTCCTCGCAATGACGCGGATGGCGGACAGCCGCTGGCGGCTCGCTACTTCTTCGCCAGGCCGAGCGTGTCGATCACCTTGCGCTCGGACTCGGTCACCTCGACGACGAACTTCTTGTAGTCCTCGGTGTTCTTGTAGTTCGGCACCATGTCGTACTTGGCGAGCGTCGCGATCACCGCCGGATCCTCGACCGCCTTCTTGAAGGCGTCGTGCAGCTTGGCGACGATCTTGGGGTCCATGCCCTTGGGGCCGGCGATGCCGAACGGCGAGTCGTAGACCATGGGATAGCCGAGTTCCTTCAGCGTCGGCACGTCGGGGTAGTTCGGCGAGCGCGCGCCGGTCCACACCATCAGGAGCTTGAGCTTTCCGGCGTCGACCAGCGGCCGCCAGCCGGTGGAATCGGCCTGCAGCATGGTGTGCTGGCCGAGCACTGCGGCGTTGGTCTCCGCGCCGCCCTTGAAGGGCACCTGGGTGAGCTTGATGCCGGCCATCGCGGCGATCTGCTCCATGCCGATATGCAGCGAGGTGCCGGTGCCCGGCGTCGCGTAGGTTACCTTGCCGGGGTTCTTCTTGGCGAAATCGACCACGTCCTGCCAGCTCTTGAACGGCGATTCGGCGCTGGTGGTGACACCGAAGGTGTAGCCGGTGAGGTGGATGATGTAGGAGAAGTCCTTCGACGGATCCCACGACACTTCCTGCATCAAAGGCAGGCGGAACACGGTGATGGGGATCTGCGAGATGGTGTAGCCGTCGGGCTTGGCGCCCGCGGCCATGGTGGCGGGGCCGACGGTGCCGCCGCCGCCCGCCTTGTTGTCGATCGTGATCGGCTGGCCCAGCACCTTGGAGGCGCTCTCGGCGATCGCGCGCATCGAGATGTCGGTCGAGCCGCCCGCCGGCCACGGCACGATCAGCGTGATCGGCTTGGTCGGATAATCCTGCGCCTGCGCCGTCGCCGCGAACAGCATGCCGGCGGCGGCGAGCAGGACCATCAAACGATTGCGTTGGGACATCTCGATCTCTCCCTTGCGGCGGCATTGCGATCGCGCGCCGGTCTTTGGTGTTGGTGTCGATTGTCCCTGTCATCGCAGGGACATCAAAGCGCATTGGACAGAACAGGGCGGGCAACGGAAGAGCGAATTGCCGTTGCGGCGCCAGCTGCGACAATTCGTCTGCTGAGATGTGCCGAGGCGCGGAATTAGCGCGGCGCGTGGCGCGACACTGCGCAGCTTTGGGCGCCATGCGGGGCTCTCCCGCCCTGACCGGCAGGCCGCCTCGGGTCAAGCGAATTATCCAGGGAACCCAATGGCATGGGTCCCTTGCGAGAGTGCGCGCTTCCAGTCATCATGGCACCTCTCACCGCAGGACCGCCGCCCGACCGATGACGCCATCGCCTGACGCCACCGACGCCGCCGTCAACAGGGCATTTGCCGGCATTGCCGCGCTGCTGGATCAGGCGCCGGCGCTGGTCGCCCGTGGCCGGTTGCTCGATTGCGATTGCCTGATCGGTCCGACGGACCGGCCGTTTCATGCCACGATCCGGGCCGGCCGCATCGTCGAGCTCGTGCCGGCGCCGGTCCTGATGCGCCCCTGGCGTTTCGCCTATCGCGCGACCCCGCAGGCCTGGGCGGCGTACTGGCAGGTCGAGGCGAAGCCCGGCTGGCACGATCTGCTGGCGCTGACCAAGCGAGGCGCGGCGGTGCTGGAAGGCGACATCTATCCCTTCATGACCCATCTGCAGTATTTCAAGGACCTGCTGGCGCTGCCGCGGCCGCAATTCGCGACGGCCGCGTCATGAACGGGCACATCGAGAACGGTCGTATCGAGCCGATGGTCGGCCGCTATATTCACGTCGAGATCGGCGGCGAAGGGCACCGCATCTATTTCGAGGAGCACGGCACCGGCATTCCGCTGGTCTGCCTGCACACCGCGGGCTCCGATGGCCGGCAGTGGCGCCATCTGCTCGCAGATGAAGAATTTGCCGCAAATTTCCGCATCATTGCCTTCGATATGCCCTGGCATGGCAAGTCGAATCCGCCGATGAGCTGGACCGGCGATGAATACCAGCTCACCACCATCAGATACACCGAGACCATCCGCGCCTTCTGCCGTGCGCTCCGCCTGGAGAAGCCTGTCGTGATGGGCTGCTCGATCGGCGGCCGCATCGTGCTCAACCTCGCGATCGAACACGCCGGCGAATTCCGTGCGCTGATCGGGCTCGAGGCCGCCGATTTCCAGGCGCCGTGGTACGACACGAGCTGGCTGAATCGTCCCGATGTTCACGGCGGCGAGGTCTGCGCCGCGCTGGTGTCGGGGCTTATTGCGCCGCAGAGTCCCACGAGCGCGCGGATGGAAACGCTGTGGGCCTACAAGCAGGGCGGCCCCGGCGTGTTCAAGGGAGACCTGTATTTCTACCGGGTCGATGGCGACTTGCGCGGCCGGGTCGGGTCGATCGATACTAAAGTATGCAAGCTCTATCTGCTCACGGGCGAGTATGATTTCTCCTGCACGCCCGAGGACACGAGGCGGACGGCAGCGGCAATAGGGGGCGCCAGCGTCACGATCATGGAGAAGCTCGGTCATTTCCCGATGACCGAGAATCCCGACCAGTTTCGCCGTTACATCGCCCCCGTGCTTGCCGACATTCTCATGCAATCGACCGATTCCACGCAAGGAGTAGACGTATGACCCGCAAATACCTGATCGGCCTCGCGCTGGCCGCCGCGCTCGGCGCGGGTCCGGCGCAGGCCCAGGAACTGACCGGCACCTTGAAGAACATCAAGGACACCGGCGCGATTACGCTCGGCTTCCGCGATTCCTCGATTCCGTTCTCCTATCTCGACGACAACCAGAAGCCGGTCGGCTACGCCATGGACATCTGCTACAAGATCGTCGAGGCGGTGAAGAAGGAGCTCAAGCTCGACAAGCTCGAGGTCAAGCTGAACCCGGTGACCGCGGCGACGCGCATCCCGCTGATGGCCAACGGCACCATCGACCTCGAATGCGGCTCGACCACGAACAATGCCGAACGCCAGAAGCAGGTCGCCTTCACCAACACCCACTTCCTGACCGACACCCGCTACGTTTCCAAGAAGTCGAGCGGGCTCAAGTCGATCGACGATCTGAAGGGCAAGACGGTGGTTTCGACCGCTGGCACCACCCCGATCAAGCAGCTCACCGAGGCCAACGTCGCGCGCAACCTCGGCGCCAACATCATTCCGGCCAAGGATCACGCCGAGGCCTTCCTGATGGTCGAGACCGACCGCGCGGTGGCCTTCGTGATGGACGACATCCTGCTCGCGAGCCTTGCGGCAGGCTCGAAGGCGCCGGGCGATTACGTGATCTCCACCGACGCGTTCTCCAAGCCGGAGCCTTACGCCATCATGCTGCGCAGGGACGATGCGCCGTTCAAGAAGGTGGTCGATGCCGCCACGGCGGCGCTCTACACCAGCGGCGAGGCGGCGAAGATCTACGACAAGTGGTTCACCCAGAAGATTCCACCGAAGGGCCTCATCCTCAACGTGCCGCTCTCGTCGGTTCTGAAGAACGAATTCGCCAAGCCGTCGGATTCGCCTGACCCGGATTCGTACAAGTAGATCGATCTCCCTCATCATGAAGGAGATCAACGTCGTTGCGAGCGAGGCGAAGCCGCCGCGATCGCTCGCAGACATTCTCATGCAATCGACCGTTCCCACGCAAGGAGTAGACATATGACACGCAAATACTTGATCGGCTTCGCGCTGGCCGCCGCGCTCGGCGCAGGCCCGGCGCAGGCCGAGGAACTGACCGGCACGCTGAAGAACATCAAGGACACCGGCGCGATCACGCTCAGCTATCGCGATTCCTCGATTCCATTCTCCTATCTCGACGACAACCAGAAGCCGGTCGGCTATGCCATGGACATCTGCTACAGGATCGTCGATGCCATCAAGAAGGAGCTGAAGCTCGACAAGATCGAGATCAAGTACAACCCGGTGACGTCGGCGACGCGCATCCCGCTGATGGCCAACGGCACCATCGATCTCGAATGCGGCTCGACCACCAACAATGCCGAGCGTCAGAAGCAGGTCGCCTTCACCAACAGCCACTTCCTGACCGCCAGCCGCTACGTCTTCAAGAAGTCGAGCGGGATCAAGTCGATCGACGATCTGAAGGGCAAGACGGTGGTCTCGACCGCCGGCACCACCAACATCAAGCAGCTCACCGAGGCCAACCTCGCGCGCGGGCTGAGCGTCAACATCATTCCGGCCAAGGACCATGCCGAGGGCTTCCTGATGGTCGAGACCGACCGCGCGGTCGCCTTCGTGATGGATGACATCCTGCTCGCGAGCCTCGTCGCCAGCTCGAAGTCGCCGGATGACTACGTCATTTCGAAGGACGCATTCTCCAAGCCCGAACCCTACGGCATCATGCTGCGCAAGGACGATGCGCCGTTCAAGAAGGTCGTGGACGCCGCCACTGCCGCGCTCTACACCAGCGGCGAGGCCGAGAAGATCTACGACAAGTGGTTCAACCAGAAGATCCCGCCGAAGGGCCTCAACCTCAACGTACCGCTCGGACCGGAGCTGAAGAAGCAGTTCACCAAGCCGTCGGACTCGCCCGATCCGGATGCCTATCTGGTCAACTGACGGCGAGAGGGCAGATCACTGCTCTGCAACGTCATTGCCTATGATCCGCCGCCTGAGGCGGCGGGTTCCGAAAGTTGACATGTCCGGCCATTTTTGGAGGAGAATGGCCGGACATTTGCATGGACGCCGCGCGTGACGTCGGCGTCACGCGTTAAAGCACGATCCGGAAAATTGCGAAGCGGTTTTTCCGGATAGATCATGTGCGAACAAAGAGCTCGGGTGTGGTGATGATTCAGGCCAATCTCATCGCGCTTTGGCGGCGCGGCTGCGCGGGGGACCTGTGAACTACAATTGGAACTGGCACATCTTCCTTGAGCCGAACCCGATGGGGACGGGCACCTACCTCGACCTGTTGCTGGCGGGCCTCGCAGTCACCATCAAGACGGCGATCCTCGCCTGGATCATCGCGCTGGCGTTCGGCGCCGTGATTGGCGTGCTGCGCACGCTGCCCTCGAAGACGGCCTCGTGGATCGGCTTCGGCTACGTCGAGTTCTTCCGCAACATGCCGCTTCTGGTGCAGCTGTTCCTGTGGTTCTTCGTGCTGCCGGAATTGCTGCCGAAAGCCGCCGGGCTGTGGCTCAAGCAATTGCCGAACGCGCCATTCTGGACTGCGGCGATCGGCGTCGGCCTGTTCATGTCGGCGCGCGTCGCCGTGCAATTGCAGGCCGGCATCAGCTCGCTGCCGCGCGGCCAGAAGCAGGCCGCGACCGCGCTCGGGCTCACCACCGTGCAGATGTATCGCTACGTGCTGCTGCCGATGGCGTTCCGCATCATCCTGCCGCCGCTGACCTCCGAGTTCCTCAACACCATCAAGAACACGTCGGTCGCCATCACCATCGGCCTGATCGAACTGACCGGACAGGCGCGCTCGATGCAGGAATTCTCCTTCCAGGTGTTCGAGGCGTTCACGGCGGCGACCGTGCTCTATCTGCTCCTCAATTTCGTCGTGGTGACCGCGATGCGCTTCCTCGAGCGCTATGTCGCGATCCCCGGCTACATCTCGGGGAAATGACGATGCTCGGCAGTTTCGATTTCGACGTCATCCGCCGCGCGTTGCCCTATCTGTTCCTCGAGGGCATGCGCTTCACGCTGACCTTGACGGTGCTGGCGGCGTTCGGCGGCCTCGTGTTCGGCACGCTGATCGCTCTGATGCGGCTGTCCGGCTACAGACTGCTCGGCCGCGTCGCCGGCATCTATGTCGACTTCATGCGTTCGCTGCCGCTGGTGCTGGTGATCTTCTGGTTCTACTTCCTGGTGCCCTATATCGGACAGTGGCTGACCGGCGCGTCGCGCCCGATCACGGTCGGCGCCTTCGCGTCCTCGCTGATCACCTTCATCATGTTCGAGGCGGCGTATTTCTCCGAGATCATGCGCGCCGGCATCCAGTCGATCTCGCGCGGCCAGCCGGCCGCGGCCAGCGCGCTCGGCCTGACCTACAGCCAGACCATGCGCTACGTCGTGCTGCCGCAGGCGTTCCGCAACATGCTGCCGGTCCTGTTGACGCAGACCATCGTGCTGTTCCAGGACACCTCGCTGGTCTACGTGCTCTCGATCCCGGACTTCCTCGGCGCCGCCAGCAAGGTGGCGCAGCGCGACGGCCGCCTGGTCGAAATGTATCTGTTTGCCGCGCTGGTCTACTTCGTCATTTCCTGTGTTGCGTCCTACGGCGTCCGCCGCCTGCAGGCGCGCATCGCCATCGTGCGGTAGTCGTCATGCGACTCTCAGTTCGAGGCACGGACGCCTTCACCTCTCCCGCCGGCAGAGGTCGGATCGCGTCAGCGATCCGGGTGAGGGGTTCTGCTCCATCGATAGGCCGCATTCCCTCACCCGGCGCTACGCGCCGACCTCTCCCAATGGGAGAGGTGTTCGACCGTTTTCGCTGCAACCGTTGAGCCATCATGATCGAGATCAAAAACGTCAATAAATGGTACGGGCCGAGCTTCCAGGCGCTGAAGGATTGCACCACGAGCGTCGCCAAGGGCGAGGTGGTCGTGGTCTGCGGCCCGTCAGGCTCGGGCAAGTCGACCCTGATCAAATGCGTCAACGCGCTGGAGCCGATCCAGGGCGGCGAGATCATCCTCGACGGCGTCAAGGTCAACGATCCCAAGACCGACCTGCCGAAGCTGCGCTCGCGGGTCGGCATGGTGTTCCAGCATTTCGAACTGTTTCCTCACTTGCGCATCGTCGACAATCTCTGCCTCGCGCAGGAGAAGGTGCTCGGCCGCAAGCATGAGGATGCGCTGGCCAGGGGCCTGAAGCTCCTGGAGCGGGTCGGGCTGAAGGATCACGCGAAAAAATTCCCGGCGGAATTGTCCGGCGGCCAGCAGCAGCGCGTCGCGATCGCGCGAGCACTGGCGATGGATCCGATCGCGATGCTGTTCGACGAGCCGACCTCGGCACTCGATCCCGAGATGATCAGCGAGGTGCTCGACGTCATGGTCGATCTCGCCCGCGAGGGCATGACCATGATGGTGGTGACGCACGAGATGGGCTTTGCCAACAAGGTTGCCGACCGCGTCATCTTCATGGACCGCGGCGAGATCGTCGAGGACGCCAAGAAGGCCGAGTTCTTCGGCCAGCCCCGCAGCGATCGCGCGCAGAAATTCCTGTCGAAGATCTTGCAGCACTGAGTGTCATCGCGAGCGCAGCTAAGACGATGCGCTGCATCAGCGGTGAATGCGGAACACCATGTGGTCCCTCGAAGCAGCGGAACCTGCCGCACGTCGCGGAACTGGGCGGCGTGTTCGCCGATCCGTCGCTTGCACCGGTTCTTGGAACCGTACAATTACAGGATGCGTTTTGTGTAAACCCTTGCGTAACGCGAGTCGTGCGCCTATGCTGTGATCCAAAGCCATACGAATGTATGGCCAATCGAAACGATCTACCCTGCCTGAATGATCGACCGATTGAATGGAGCGTGCATCATGAGCGCCCAACTTCTTGGTAAGATCGATCTGGATAAAGATCGCCTGGCAGCCGATATCCGAGCTCTCGACACCGTTGAATTTTCGCAGGTATACGCGGATTTTGCTTGCGGGCGATGGGACATCTGCGTGCTGCGAAATGCGACCGGCAGCAGCACCGAGCAGAAGATTCGCACGCATGACGCAAAAGCGCTGCCAACGCCGCCATCGAAGCACGTGCCCTACATCAATGAACTGATCGAACGGTGCTTCAGATCCGACGGCATCAGGTATGTCCGGATCATGCGGATGGGGCCGAACTCCTGCCTGATCCCGCACCAGGACTATCTCGAACTGAATGACGAATACGTTCGCATTCACGTTCCGATCGAAACCAACGACCGCTGCTGGAACACGGAAGACGACAAGATCTATCAGATGAGAATGGGCGAGATCTGGTTCCTGGATGCGACCAGGATCCATAGCGCGGGATGTTTCGGGGAGACCGATCGCCTACATCTCATGCTGGATTTCCAGCCGGGTACGCGTCTTTCCGAGGTCGTCACGGATCAGGTTCAGCCGGCCGAGCTGCGCCCATCTGATCCTCGTCCGGAAATGCCGCGCAAGATCGCGGAAGCCATAGACGGCCTCGGTATGGTCCTTTCAAAGGAGAACTTTCGCGACGTCGTTGCAATCCTCTCGAAGTTTCACTTCCATTACCGTTCTCACGGCAAGGATGTTTACAGGTGGCTCTCTTCACTCTGCGAGAAGAGCGGCCAGGCTGACATGATCCAATATGCAAAAGAAATTGAGAAGTACTACACCTTAAGTCGCCAGCCGGACACTGTTCCTCGCATCTAGCCAACGATCGCACTGGAAAGGGAGTGAAGAAATGTCTCTAGCAGCAAACTCTGCCGTTTCCGCCGAAGCCCCCCGCCGAGAGACCAACGCAAGCTCGGTCAGCGACCCGATCGAGGCTCTTGCAAAGACAGTCTACACCAGCGCCGCGCTCGATAACGACTTCTACGATCTCTGGACCTCGACGCGCCTGACGCCGCGGCAGATCGCGATCTTCGCCCGCAACTACGGTGAATTCAACCGATCCTTCCCCGAAATCCTCTCCGTGATGATCAGCCACACCCAGAACATCGCGGCTCGTACGGAATATGCCAAAACCCTTTTCTCAGAGATGGGATACGGCAATGTGGAGAAGGTGCATTCCGTCCTCTTCTGCGACTGGCTGGCTGCGCTCGGCGAGAAGATGGGTGACCGTGAAACCCTGGTCTGGAAGAACATGGAGAAGTCGGTGCCGGTGTTGCCGGAGACCCGCGCGCTGATCGATGGCGAGAGGGACCTCTATTCCAGCGACAACGCCACCGGCTCCGGCGCTCAGCTCGCGCTGGAATGGCAGGCCTATACGATGCTTCGCCGCCTCTATGACGGGGCCACGCTGTACAAGCCGCTCTGGAAGGACGAGGACGAATTCCACGAGTCCTGCGAATATTTCTACGCTCATATCGGCGCGACCGAGAAGGAGCACAAGATCGAGTCGCTGAACGGCGCACGCGAGTTCTACGTGAATGCGGAATCGCTGCGTGCGATCGAGGACGGCTTTACCCGGCACCTGACGCTGTTCGCCAACTTCTGGAATGCGATCGGCCGCGCCATGCGGCAGGCCGCCGCCAACTGAAGGCTATCCGGGCATCCCATAGGGGACGCGCGCCGGCGTCGCGGTGTCGGTCGCTCCGCATCGTCATTCCTGGGCGCGTTGCCCGAGCCCGGAAATCCATCGGGCCGCACAGTCCGTGGTGAAATGAATTCCGGGCCTGCCCCCTTAGGGGCGCAGGCCCGGAATGACCGCGTGCGGAGGGTTTATCCCCGTTAACAATTTGCGTATACGAAGGGCTGAAACCAGCCCTTCGCCCGCAGGAGAGACCCCCCTTGGAAAAGATCGCTTACGTCAACGGCTCGTTCGTGCCGCATTCGGAGGCCAAGGTCTCGGTGTTCGACCGCGGCTTCCTGTTCGCCGATGGCATCTATGAGGTCGCCGCGGTGCTCGACGGCAAGCTGATCGACAACGCCTCGCATCTGGCCCGGCTGGAGCGTTCGGTCGGGGAGATCAAGCTGAGGCTGCCGGAGACGCTGGCGCGCATCGAGGAGATCCAGAAGGAGCTCGTCACACGCAACAACCTCGCCAACGGCATGGTCTATCTCGAAGTGACCCGCGGGGCCGACACCGGCCGCGACTTCGCCTTCCCGAAGGCCGACGTCAAGTCGACTCTCGTCATGTTCACTTCGGAAAAGGACATCATCAACGCAGCCTCGGCCAAGACCGGCATCAACGTCATCACGGTGCCCGACATCCGCTGGGAACGCCGCGACATCAAGAGCGTCGCGCTGCTGGCGCAGGTGCTCGCCAAGCAGGCCGCGGCCGAAGCGGGCGCCGGCGAGGCTTGGATGCTCCAGGACGGCAAGGTCACCGAGGGCGGCTCGTCGTCCGCCTTCATCGTTACCCAGGACAACGTCATCGTGACACGGCAGAACGGCAACGAGATCCTGCCCGGCTGCACCCGCAAGGCCGTGGTCAAGCTCGCCGAGGAGCGCCAACTTCGCATCGAGGAGCGTGCCTTCACGGTCGATGAGGCGGTTGCCGCCAAGGAAGCCTTCATCACCAGCGCCTCGGTGTTCGTGCAGGGCGTGGTTGCGGTCGACGGCAGGAAGGTCGGCAACGGCAAGGTCGGCCCGATGACCGACCGCCTGCGTGAGATCTATGTAGAGTTCGCCAAGGCGACGGCGGTGTGAGATCATACAACGCCCTATCACCGTCACCCTGAGGTGGCCGCTTCTTCAGCGGCCCTCGAAGGGGCGACGGCCACCAGCGGGGCGGTTCATCCTCCGAGGCTCGCTCCGCTCGCACCTCAGGATGAGGGTTGAACAGCGGGACATGTCCAGTTTGGCGCCGCTCGTAAATCATACATTCACAAGCTCTCAGGATGACGGGGAAAGGTTGCGCCTCACGCTCATGCCGCGACCTTCACCTTCACCGGATGCACGGCGCGAAAGCCGATCGCGATCCGGTTCCAGGCGTTGATGGTGCCGATCAGCATGGTGAGGTTGGCGAGCTCGGTGTCCGAGAATTCCGCCTGCACCGCCTCGTAGTCGGCATCTGGCGCGTGGGTCTCCGCAACCAGCGTCAACGCCTCGGTCCAGGCCAGTGCGGCCCGCTCGCGCTCGGAGTAGAGTGGCGACTCGCGCCAAGCGTTGAGCAGATAGAGCCGCTGCTCGCTCTCGCCATGCTTGCGGGCGTCGTCGGTGTGCATGTTGATGCAGTAGGCGCAGCCGTTGATCTGCGACGCCCGGGTCTTTACCAGCTCGATCAGCGATTGCTCGAGACCGCTGGCGCTGATCTGGCTTTCGACCGCGACCAGCGCCTTGATGGTCTCGGGTGCGGCTTGATAGAAGTTCATCCGTGGCTTCATGGTCGTTCTCCTTTGGTTTGCCGGTTCAGGATCAGTGCGCGCCGCCGCCGGCGAACCGGCCGGGCTTCTTCAGGAATAGTCCCGCGATCAGCGCCACGATCAGAGCAACGCCGAGCAGATAGAAGGTGTCGCTGAAGGCGAGGATATAGGACTGCTTCTGCACGATCTTGCCGATCGCAACCAAGGCACGCTTGGTGGCGTCGAGCTGGTCGGCGATGCCGTGGTTCACGAAATACTGGGTCAGCTGTGCGATCCGCGCCCGGGTCGCCTCGTCGAACAGCGAGACCTGCTGGGTCAGCACGTTGGAATGAAACTGCTCGCGCTTGGTCAGCAGCGTCTGCAACAGCGCGATGCCGACCGCGCCGCCGAGATTGCGCATCATGTTGAACAGCGCGGAGGCCGAGCCTGCATTCTCGAGCTCGACGCCTGCGGTTGCGACCGCTGACAGCGGCGCCATCACCAGGGCCTGGCCGACGGCGCGAACGATGTTGGGCCAGAACAGCTGGTCGGTGGCGTAGTCGTTGGTCATGTAGATGTTCATGAAGTTGGAGGCGGCGAACAGCGCGAAGCCGATGCCGATCAGGATGCGGGCGTCGAAGCGCTGCATCAGCCTTGGCACCAGAGGGATCAGCAGCAGCTGCGGCAGGCCGGTCCAGGCCAGCACCAGGCCGATCTGCTCGGCGTTGTAGCCCTGGATGCGCGACAGATACTGCGGCAGGATGAACACCGAGCCGTACAGCGCGATGCCGAGCAGGAAGTTCGCCAGCATGCCGAAGCCGAAATTGCGCCGGGCGAGCAGCCGCAGATTGAGCAAGGGCTTGTTCACGGTGAACTCGACCACCAGGAACGCGCCGAGCGCGACGGCGGCGATCACCGACAGTTTGACGATGAAGGGCGAGCCGAACCAGTCGTCCTTGTTGCCTTCTTCCAGCACGGTCTGCAGCGCCGCGAGCCCGATCGCCATCGTGGCGATGCCGAGCCAGTCGCCTTGGTGCAGCAGCGACAGCTTCATCGAGCTCGATTCGAGCGAGGCATATAGCATGCCGATCATGATCGCGCCGGGCACCAGGTTGACATAGAAGATGTACTCCCAGCCCCAGTTCTCGGTGAGATAGCCGCCGATGGTCGGACCGATCGCCGGCGCGAACGTCGCCGACAGCGCGAACAGCGCCAGCCCGATCGGCTGCTTCGGCTTCGGCAGCAGCGTGATAATCAGCGTGAACGCCATCGGGATCAGCACGCCGCCGCTAAAGCCCTGGATGGCGCGCAGCACGATCATCTGCGGCAGGTTCTGCGCCAGCGCGCAGGCCGCGGAAAACACCAGGAACAGGATGGCGTTGGTGAGAAGATAGCGGCGGATCGAGAACACCTGGGCGAGCCAGCCGCTCAGCGGAATCACGATGATCTCGGCGATCAGATAGGACGTCGAGATCCAGCCGCCATCATCGATGCCGGCACCGATCGCGCCCTGGATATCGGCGAGCGAGGCGTTGACGATCTGGATGTTGAGCACCGCCATGAACGCGCCGAGGTTGGCACCGATCACCGCGACCCAGACTTTTGCCGGCACCGCGGGTGCGGCCGGAGCGGGCGAGGTGAGGGGGGTGTTGGCCGGAGGGGTGAGCGCGGTCATCGGAGTCGTCTCTGCATCGATGCGCGAGAGAATGCATTAGGGGACCGCATTCGATAATCGAGGAAAGAACGAAAGGATCATCCGGCCGCGATTGATAATCTGTCGCCGCGTGCGCGGCACCCGCGATGCGTATCGCACTGTCCGTGAGGTAAGCACGCACGTCGTGCTCCCTCTCCCGCAAGGGGAGAGGGAGCCCAACCGCCGGAGCGTGAGGCGCGAAGAAAAGCGCGACCGATCCATTGATCGATCGCGCCTCGTCCGCTGCTGTCACTACCCGCCGTTCGCCTTTCCCGCCGACGCCATGCGCCGCTTCGCTTCGCGCTCCGCGATCACCGTCGCCTTGGTATCGATGGTCGGCACTGCCGACATGCCCGGCCGCAGCAACCCGGTGAGGCTGTGATCGTCGAGCACGATCTTCACCGGGACGCGCTGCACGATCTTGGTGAAGTTGCCGGTGGCATTGTCGGGCGGCAGCAGTGCGAATTCGAGGCCGCTGGCCGGCGACAGGCTGTCGACATGCGCCCTCAGCTTGGTGCCGTGGAAGCTGTCGACGGTGAGCTCGACCGGCTGGCCGTTGCGCACATGGGTGAGCTGGGTTTCCTTGAAATTGGCGACGACATAGACCGCGTCCAGCGGCACCACGGCCATCAGCTGGGTGCCAGCCTGCACGTACTGGCCGACGCGCAAGGTGCGGGCGCCGACCGTGCCGTCCACCGGCGCGGTGATTCTTGTGTAGGAGAGATTGAGTTCGGCCTGCTGCTCGGCCGCATGCGCGCGATCCAGTTGCGCGACTGCCTGGGCGCGCTGCGTGGAGAGCACGTCGACCTTGCGCTCCGCTGCTGACAGCGCCGACTTCGCGCCCTGCAACTGCGCAGTGGTGGCGCGCAGCGCCGCGTCGGTCTGCTGTGCGCGTTGAATGGTGCCGGAGCCGGTTTTCATCAGCCCGTCGTAGCGGGCCTGCTCCTCCTGGGCGAATTTCAGATTGGCCTCGGCAGCAGAGACGTCGGCCTTGCCCTGGTCGATCAACGGCTGCTGCAAGGCGAGTTGCGCATCGAGGTTGTGCACCGACGCTCCCGCGGCTTCGACATCGGCCCTGGCCTGGTTCAGCGCCGTGCGGTAGTCGCGGTCATCGATCTCGGCCAGCAGCTGGCCGGCCCTGACCGGCTGGTTGTCGGCGACCAGCACCCGCGCGATGTAGCCGGACACCTTCGGTGCGATGATCGTGCTGTCCGCCTTCACATAGGCGTCGTCGGTGGATTCGAGATAGCGGCCGGTGGTGACGTAGTCATAGCCATAATAGCCGGCGGCGGCGATGCCGAGTGCCGCGGTCAGCGCCAAGGCTGCCCGCCTGATCGCCGCCCGGGACGGGCGAAGAGTGATTTTTGTTGGTTTGTCAGTGACATAGGTGGCGGTCGACATGGCGTCCTCGGCGTCGAAAGGTGCAGCCTCGCCCGGAAGGCCCAGCCGCAGCCCTTAGATGCAATGTTCTCGGCGCTGTGATAATCCCGATAAATCTGAAAGCATTATCAAGCCAGCGCGAACAATCGGCCCTTGTCACATGGACCGCCTGACCAGCCTGACTGCCTTCGTCCGGGTCGTCGATGCCGGCGGCTTTTCCGCCGCCGGACGCAAGCTCAACATGTCGACGACGATGGTGAGCAACCATGTCCAGGCGCTGGAGGACCGGCTCGGCGTGCGGCTGCTCAACCGCACCACGCGCAAGGTCAGCCTCACCGAGGTCGGGCAGGCCTATTACGACCGCTGCATCCAGATCCTCGCCGACATCGAGCAGGCCGACGACATCGCCGGCGCGCTGCAATCGGTGCCGCGCGGCACGCTGCGGATCTACACCAACACGCACCTCGTCCAGTTCCTGTCGCCTGCGGTGGTCGAGTTCTTGGCGACTTATCCCGAGGTCAAGGTCGATCTTGCGATCGGCGAGCGCAATGTCGATCTGCTCGACGAAAATTTCGATCTCGCGGTGCGTATGGTGCCGCCGCCGGATTCCAGCCTTATCGTGCGCAGCATCGCGACCTGGCGTCACGTGCTGTGCTGCTCGCACGGCTATATCGAACAGCACGGCAAGCCCGAGCAGCTCGCCGATCTCATGACTCGCAACTGCATCCGCCACGTCAACTATCCTTACGGCGACGACTGGCATTTCGTCGACCGCAAGGGCACGCCGGCGTCGGTACGGGTCTCCGGCAATCTGATCGCCAACAGCGGCGACACGCTGACGCTCGCCGCGCTGGCCGGCGTCGGCGTCTTCCTCGCCGCGGGCTTTCTGGTGCGCGACGAGCTGGAGTCGGGCCAATTGGTCCGCCTGCTGCCGGAGTACCGCCCGGTCGAGTTCACGATGAACGCGATCTATCCGCACCGCCATCATCTGTCGGCCAAGGTGCGCACCTTCATCGACCTCCTGGTGCACCACGCCACCGAGCAGCAGAAGCTGATCAATCCGTATTCGTGAGGGAAGCCGTCATTGCGACCCGTTGGATCGCGATGATGTGGATGGAGCCAGCGCAAATCCAACACCGTCATCCTGAGGTGCGAGCCTCTTCGGCGAGCCTCGAAGGATGAATCGGCCCCGATGCAGCCATGCGGTCGGAGCCGGTCCGTCGATCCTTCGAGGCTCGCAAGAGCTCGCACCTCAGGATGACGGGTCTGCCAGTCGAGCGCTTCCTTCGCGCGTCATAACCACCCGGCACCCGACGCATAGCGCACGCGTGTATGAAGAAGACACCGTCTGCTGCGGGGGACTGCCATGCATCGTATCCTGACTCTCCTGTTCGCGATCGCAGCAAGCGCGCTGCTGCTGGCGCCGGCCTCGGCAGGCTATCCCGACCACGTGGTCAAGATCGTGGTGCCGTTCGCGCCGGGCGGCGGCACCGACGTGGTGGCGCGCACGCTGGCGCAGGAGATGCAGAAGGATCTCGGCGCCACCATCATCATCGAGAACAAGCCGGGTGCCGGTACCATCATCGGCACCCAGAGTGTCGCGGCCAGCCCGGCCGACGGCTATACGCTGCTGATGGGCACGTTCGCCAACGCGGTCAATCCCAGCCTCTACAGCAAGCTGCCCTACGATCCGCACAAGGATTTTGTGCCGGTGGCGCTGATCGCGCGCTCGTTCAACGTCGTCGTGGTCAATCCAGCCTCGTCGGTGAAATCGATTGCCGACCTGATCGCCGCCGCGAAGGCCGATCCGGAGAAGCTGTCGTATGGCACCTACGGCACCGGCACCTCGGCGCATCTGGCCGGCGAGCTGTTCAAGCATCTGGCCGGTGTCAATCTCACCACCGTGCCCTACAAGGGCGCGGTGCCGGCGATCACCGATCTGCTCGGCGGCCAAATCCAGGTGATGTTCACGACGGTGGCGAGCTGCGCGTCGCTGGTTGCCGCCGGCCAGCTTCGCGCCATCGCGGTGACCTCGGCCGAACGCTCGGCGGCGTTCCCGCAATTGCCGACGGTGGCGGAAGCCGGCGTGCCGGGCTATGTCGCGGAATCCTGGTATGGCCTGTTCGCGCCGGCGAACACGCCGCCGGATCTGATCGAGCGCCTGAACAAATCCGCAGGCAGGGTGGTGCAGTCCGACGCCTTCAGGAAACTCAGCGTCAATGAGGGCCTCGTGATGGTCGCCGCGCCGCCGGCCGAGCTCGACCGCTATTTCGCCGGGGAGGAGGCGCGCTGGCGCAAGGTGATCCGGGACGCCGGCATCAAGGCCGAATAGAGGGCATGCGCGAGGCGGCGATCACATCTTTTTGCGTCGCATTGCCGTACCTGTGATTCTAGACGCAACGAACAGGTTCCTGGATCGTTGATCGCGGGGCGATGCCGGCGAGACCCGCCGCGCACGGGCAACCTTATGGGTTAAGAGTTTAGCTGATGTGGATGTTGTTGCTGCTGCCGTTCATCGGCTTGCTGTGGGTGCCGTTCTACAATTTCGCTGAGCCCTCGCTGTTCGGCTTTCCGTTCTTCTACTGGTACCAGCTCGCCTGGGTTCCGATCTCCTCGCTGCTGATCTGGCTGGTCTATCGCAGCCGTACGCCGGATAGCGACGAGACGCGGTGAGGGGGATGCCATGACCGATCATATCGCCTGGGTCGCACTTTGCGTATTCATCTTTTTCTTCGCCCTCGT
Organism: Bradyrhizobium semiaridum; assembly: GCF_020329505.1. Lineage (GTDB taxonomy): Bacteria > Pseudomonadota > Alphaproteobacteria > Rhizobiales > Xanthobacteraceae > Bradyrhizobium > Bradyrhizobium semiaridum. The sequence goes on along the minus strand of NZ_JAGKJJ010000047.1, from coordinate 22,856 downwards.
CACGGTGATGGGCTTCTTCGCTGCGCGTTGGAAAAGCGGACCGGTCAGCGAGCATCTCGACGAATGGGGCCTCGGCGGCCGCCAGTTCGGCACCTGGATCACCTGGTTTCTGGTCGGCGGTGACTTCTACACCGCCTACACCGTGATCGCGGTGCCGGCGCTGGTCTATGCGGTCGGCGCCTACGGCTTCTTCGCGCTGCCCTACACCATCATCGTCTATCCCTTCGTGTTCGCCGTGATGCCGGTGCTGTGGAAGAAGGCGCATGCCGCCGGCCACGTCACCGCCGCCGACGTCGTTCATGCCGCCTACGGCTCGCGCGCGCTTGAGCTCGTGGTGGCGCTGACCGGTCTCGTCGCGACCATGCCCTATATCGCGCTGCAGCTGATCGGCATGGAGGTCGTGATCAAGGCGATGGGGCTGTCGGGCGAATTGCCGATCATCGCCGCCTTCGTGATCCTCGCGCTCTATACCTACAGCTCCGGCCTGCGCGCGCCGGCGCTGATCGCCTTCGTCAAGGACATCATGATCTACATCGTGGTCTTGACGGCCGTGGTCGTGGTGCCGGCAAAACTCGGCGGCTACGGCGCGGTGTTCGCCGCGGCCAATGATGCCTTCACCGCCAAGGGCGGCGCCACCGGGCTGACGCTGAAGCCCGCGCAATATCTGCCCTATGCGACGCTGGCGCTCGGATCTGCGCTCGCGGCGTTCATGTATCCGCACACGCTGACCGGAATCTTCGCCTCGAAATCGGCAGACACCATCCGCAAGAACGCGATCCTGCTGCCTGCCTATACGCTGCTGCTCGGCCTGATCGCTCTGCTCGGCTACATGGCCTATGCCGCGGGCATCAAGGTGACTTCGCCGAACGACGTGGTGCCGATGCTGTTCAAGGCGCTGTTTCCGGAATGGTTCGCGGGCTTTGCGTTCTCGGCGATTGCAATCGGCGCGCTGGTGCCGGCGGCGGTGATGAGCATCGGCGCCGCCAATCTGTTCACCCGCAACGTCTGGAAGTCCTATGTCAACCCGGACATCTCGCATGCCGGCGAGGCGTCCGTGGCAAAGATCACCTCGCTGGTGGTGAAGGTCGGTGCGCTGGCCTTCATCCTGTTCCTGCCGACGCAATATGCACTCGACCTGCAGCTGCTCGGCGGCCTCCTGGAGCAACGGGCTGAAGCCGCTCGCCTCGATCTCACTCGGCGATGCCAGCTACACCTTCTATGTCGGCTTCGGCGCGCTCTTGCTCAACATTGTGGTCGCAGTGCTTGCGACCATCGTGGTTGGCCTGGTGTCACCGGCCAAGCGCGGCGCGGCGGCCTGAGCCGTCGCCTGCATCGCTCGGTGTGGGGGTGAGTCGCTCGGTCAGCCGCGCGACCTCGGCCTTGGTCTTTTCGATCGCCGCGTCCTTCACCGGGCCATAGCCGCGGATCTCCATCGGCGCCTTTGCCAGCGCGACGAGGTCGGGCAGCGGCGCTGCATCGAGCCTTGTGATGATCGTGTCGATCAGCGCCTCGTACCAGACGATCAATTCGCGCTCGGCACGCCGCTCAGCCGTGTAGCCGAACACATCGAACGGTGTGCCGCGCAGCCCCTTCAGCCGCGCCAGCAGTTTTAGCGGGGTCTGGATCCACTGGCCGAACGCCCGCTTGCGCGGCCGCCCGCGCGCATCGTGTTTTGCGGGGAGGAAGGGTGGGGCGAGGTGGTACTGCACTGTGAAGTCGCCGTCGAATTCGCGTTTGAGCGTGTCGAGGAACCCGCTCTGCATATGCAGCCGCGCCACTTCATACTCGTCCTTGTAAGCCATCAGCTTGAACAGCGAGCGGGCGACGGCCTCGGTGAGAGGGAGATCGGTCTTGCCGCGGGCTTCGTCCCCCTCTCCCGCTTGCGGGGGAGGCCGTATCGCATCGACAGATGCGATACGGGTGGGGGCTCCCTCCGCGATCCGATTCGTGGAGAGATCCCCACCCCAACCCTCCTCCACAAGCGGGAGAGGGGGCGCACCTTCTTCGCCGTGGCCGCCCAGCGCCGCCTCGGCGCGACGCACGCGGTCGACCCTGGTGCGATAGCGCGCCGCGTAGGCCGCGTCCTGATAGCCCGTGAGGAAATCCGCGCGCCGCGCGATGATCCGGTCGAGCGTCTCGGGCTCCTTGCTGTCGGCATCCCCGGCCTCCGGCAGAAACGCCGGTTCGGCGAATGCGATCCGGCCCCAGGCCAAGGCATGCTTGTTGCGTTCGACGGTGACGCCGTTCAGCTCGATCGCGCGCGTCAGTGCGTCCAGCGACACCGGCACCAGCCCCTGCTGCCAGGCGAAGCCGAGCATCATGATGTTGGCGTAGACGCTGTCGCCGGTGAGCCGCTCGGCCAGTGCGTTGGCGTCGATCGTCGTGAGATTGCCGGGTCCGATCACCCGCTCGATCGCGCGCAAGCGCACCGGCGACGCAAGATCGGCGTCACGGAAGCGAACCACGTCGCCGGTCGGCATCTCCGCCAGGTTGATCGCAGCGCGCATGCCCTTGCGATAGGTACCGGAGGCTTTTGCCGACGAGCTCACCACGAGATCGCAGCCGATCAGCGCGTCGGCCGCGCCCTGGTCGATCCGCACCTGGTGCAGCTCCGCAGGCGTCGCCGCGAGCCGCAGGAAGCTCAGCACCGGGCCGAACTTCTGCGCAAAGCCAGTAAAGTCGAGCACCGAGACGCCGCGGCCCTCGAGATGCGCGGCCATCGCGATCAGCGCGCCGACCGTGATCACGCCGGTGCCGCCGACGCCAGTGACGAGCAGATCGTAAGGACGATCCAGCGCCGCAAGTTCCGGCGTGGGTAGGGTGGCGGCACGCGTCAGCGGATCGATCGCGCTGGCAGTCTTTGTGCGCCGCTTGCCGCCTTCGATGGTAACAAAGCTCGGGCAGAAGCCGTTGAGGCAGGAGAAATCCTTGTTGCAGGTCGAGAGGTTGATCTTGCGCTTGCGGCCGAACGGCGTCTCCTTCGGCTCGACGCTGAGGCAGTTCGATTCCACCGAGCAGTCGCCGCAGCCCTCGCAGACGAGATCGTTGATGTAGGCGAAGCGCGCGGGATCGGCGAGCTGCCCGCGCTTGCGCCGCCGCCGCTTCTCGGTGGCGCAGGTCTGCTGATAGATCAGCACCGTGACGCCCTCGATTTCGCGCAGCTCGCGCTGCACGGCATCCATCTCCTCGCGCGGATGGATGGTGACGCCATTGGGCAAATCGGCCGGCGAGAATTGCGCCGGATCATCGGACACCAGTGCGATCCGCGATACGCCCTCGGCTCGGACGCTGTGCGCGATCGCCTGCACGCTGACCGGGCCGTCGACCGGCTGGCCGCCGGTCATCGCGACCGCGTCGTTGAACAGGATCTTGTAGGTGATATTGGCCTTTGCCGCGATCGCTTGCCGGATCGCCATCGAGCCGGAGTGATAATAGGTGCCTTCGCCGAGGTTCTGGAACACATGGCTGTTGCCGGTGAATTTTGACGATGCGGCCCAGTTGACGCCTTCGCCGCCCATCTGGATCAGCGACGAGGTCTCGCGGTCCATCCAGCTCGCCATGAAGTGACAGCCGATGCCGGCCAACGCCTTTGAGCCCTCCGGCACCTTCGTCGAGGTGTTGTGCGGGCAGCCGGAGCAGAAATACGGCGTGCGCGTCGCGCCCGGCACCGCGATCATGCGGTCGTGCTCGGGCGCGAGCTCGGCGACGCGGCGGCCGAGCTGCAGTTCCGGAAACATCGGATCGAGCCGCCGCGCCAGCACGCCGGCCAGCATGCGCGGCGACAATTCGCCGATCCACGAGATCAGACGGGCCCCGGTCTCGTCATGCTTGCCGACCATCCGCTCCGGCTTGGCGCCGGGATAGTCGTAGAAATATTCCTTGAACTGGCTTTCGATGATGCCGCGCTTCTCCTCGACAACCAGAATCTCGCGCTTGCGCTGCACGAACTCCATGGCGTCGTGCAGCGCCAGCGGCCACACCATGCCGACCTTGTAGATGTCGATGCCGAAGCGGCGGCAGGCGGCCTCATCGAGCCCGACCAGCCGCAGCGCCTCCATCAGATCGAGATGCGCCTTGCCCGTCGTGACGATGCCGTAGCGCGCATCCTTGATGCCGTAGATGCGACGGTCGATCGGATTGGCTTTTGCAAAGGCGTAGACCGCATGCTTCTTCGCCTCCAGCCGCTCCTCGATCTGCGGCCCCGGCAGATCGGGCCAGCGATAATGCAGCCCGCCGGGCGGCGGCGTGAAGTCCGGCTGGAGGAAGCGCCGCCGCGGCGGCAGCTCGACCGAGGCGCCCGATTCCACGATCTCCGAGATCGCCTTGAAGCCGACCCACATGCCGGAGAAGCGGCTCAGCGCGTAACCATATTCTCCGAAGGCGAGATATTCGCCGACATCGGCCGGGTGCAGCGTCGGCATGAACCAGCTCATGAAGGCGACGTCGGACTGGTGCGGCATCGAGGACGACACGCAGCCATGATCGTCACCGGCGACGACGAGCACACCGCCATGCGGCGAGGAGCCGTAGGCATTGCCGTGCTTGAGCGCGTCGCCGGAGCGATCGACGCCAGGCCCCTTGCCGTACCACAGGCCGAATACGCCATCGACCTTGCGATCCCTCTGCGTCTCCACCTGCTGCGAGCCGAGCACCGCCGTGGCGGCAAGGTCTTCGTTGACGGCCGGCAGGAACTCGATCCGGCTCTGCTTCAACTGATCCTTGATCTTCCACAGTTCGAGGTCGACACCGCCGAGCGGTGAGCCGCGATAGCCGGAGATGAAGCCCGCGGTATTGAGCCCGGCCGCACGGTCGCGCCTCGCTTGGTCGAGCGCGATGCGGACGATCGCCTGCGTGCCGGTGATGAAGACGCGGCCGCGGTCGCGGGTGTAGCGGTCGGAGAGCTGGTAGGCGTCGAGTGCTGGCATCTGGCCCATGACTGACCCCTTGGAATCGATCTGATCTCAGGAGCCAACGCTACGCCGGAGCGCTTGGTAGGTCTTACCTATCCGCCCGCTCGGGAATGCCATTTCGGTAGAATTTTGCTATGATAGGCATTGTTCGGTAATTTCTACCAATTTGGAGGTTTCTCGTGGTCGAGGAGCACGATGAGCGGATTCTCGCCGAACTGCAGAAGGACGGCCGCGCCACCAACCAGCAGCTTGCGGAAACCGTCGGCATGTCGACGTCAGCCTGCTGGCGCCGCGTCCGTGCGCTGGAGGAGTCCGGCATCATCGCAGGCTATTCCGCGCTGGTGAAGCGCGAGCGGGCGGGCTTTGCGACCTCGGCGATCCTGCACGTTTCGCTGGAGCGCCACGACGCCAAATTCGTCGACGAGTTCGTCGCCCGCGTGACGAAGCGCCGCGAGGTGCTGGAATGTTTCGCGACCACCGGCGATGCCGACTATCACCTCCGCGTCGTCGTGCGCGACATGGAGGCCTACAACAAATTCCTCGACGAGTTCATGTTTCGCATCCCCGGCATCCGCTACGTGCGCACCAACGTGATCCTGAAGGAAATCAAGACTGGCGTCGCGCTGCCGTTCTAGCTCGTCGTTCCGCGCTTCGTCGTTTCGCAGGATGGGTGGAGCGCAGCGATACCCTTTGGCGCCGCGGAAGTGATGAGCGACGGTTAACCCATTGCATCAAACTTGAACGATGTGGATCAACACGGGACGAAAGCGTCCTGCGATTTGCACGGTTAACTTCTGAGCGACATTAACCTCGACAATGTTTATCGCAGTTTGTCGCATTTAACGCGATCGCAACAGCGCGTACCTTCATCTCGGCCCCATATTGAATTGCCGGAGGTTCCGCAAGTGGCCCGGCTGGAGCATCAAGAATGAATTCGATCAGTATGAACCGCGATATCATCGTCGATTGGCAGGCGCAGCATGAGCGTCTGTTCGGCTTGCACGCGATCAAGCTTCGGCATCGTTTGGCCGAGAGCGAGCTGTTCACCAGACAAGCGGTCGGCAAGTTGATCGAGCGCTGCCCGAAATCCCATCTCGGGCTCGAGTCGGTCAGCTTCGACGGCGACACGCCGAGGCGCATCTATGGCGAGCTGGGCGGTAGCTCCGGGCTTGAGGCGATTGAAGCGATCGAGAAGGGCCGGATCTGGATGAACATTCGCCGGATCATGGACTGGGCGCCCGAATACAACGATCTGCTCAACGAGATCTTCGCGGAATTCGAAGCGCGGATGAGCGGCTTCAAGACGTTCAAGCGCAACATCGGCGTGCTGGTATCCTCGCCGAATGCCAAGGTGCCTTACCACGCCGACATTCAGGGGCAGTCGCTCTGGCAGATTTCCGGCGTCAAGCGGGTGTTCATCTATCCGCGCTCGGACGTCTTCATGCCGCCGCAGAGCATCGAGAAGATCCTGTTGCGTGAGACCAATGAGGACGTGCCCTACCGGAGCTGGTTCGACGAGTTCGCGACCGTGTTCGACCTGCACCCGGGCGAGATGCTGACCTGGCCGCTCTATGCACCGCACAAGGTCGAGAACCACGACTGCCTGAACATCTCCGTCACCATGGAGCACTGGACGCGGTCGACCTGGAACTCCTATGCCGTGCATTACGGCAATGGCGTGCTGCGCCGGACGCTCGGCCTGCACAACACGTCGACGCAGGATCACGGATTGCACGTCTATCCAAAGGCTGCGGCGGCGGCGATCTGGAAGAAGATGGGCCGGCAGATCGAAGGCGACGTGGTCAAGAGCCGCGATTTCCGGATCGCTCCCGAAAGTGCAAACGGGCTGCTTGCCCTGACATGAGCCGTGGCCGGCTGGACCCGAAAGACGATTGATATGTTGGCGCCCAACCGAAGCCTGTATCCGATCGAGGTGCATATCGGCATCGAGCCCGACTTTGACTTTCTGTCGGCCGAGTACCGGGCCTTTCACAACCTCGAGCGCGCGACGGTCTTTCAGGCGCCGGCGTGGCTCGATGCAGTTCATCGCAAGCTGCTGCCGCATCTGTCGGCGAAGCAGTACACGCTGACGATCCGCAATCCCGATCGGCAACTCCTCGCCGTCATTCCACTGGTGCTGCAGCGGCCGGCCGGCATATCGATGCTGCTGCCCGCAGATTTCGGTGTCTGCGACTACAACGCCGTCGTCGGGGACCCGGCGACGCTCGAGATGCTTGTCGCGGATCCATCCGTCATCGAGAGGATCGACGGACTGCTGGATGTCGCCGACGTGCTGGTGTTCCGCAAGGTCCGCGATGATGGTTTCGACGCAAGCCGGCTGTTCAGGAAAACGGTGGCGAGCCCCAACGAGAACGCCGCCTACCACAGTGAAACCGGTCCCGATTTCGAAGTGTGGCAGCGCGAGAGGGTCAGCAAGAAATATTCAAAGGAACTGCGGCGGCTGGCGAGGCAGATCGAACGCGAGTTCGGCCCGTACGAACACCGGCCGGCGCAGACCGAGGCCGAAGTTCGCGACGCCTTCCGGTTTCTCAAGTCGGCGCGGGACGGCCGGTTCAGCGGCGATTTTCTCGACAACCCGGTCTACGAAAAGTTCTATTGCGACTTTGCAGTCGCGGGCCTCGCCTCCGGCGACGCGATCACCTATGTCAGCTACCTCAACGGCGAGCCGGTCGCCGTCCTATTCGGGCCGGCTTGCGACGACGAGTTTCATGCCGTTCTGATCGGCTCCGACATCCAACGGTTCGGCAAATTCTCGATCGGCATGCAGCTGATCTATCGCGTGATCAAGTTGCGGTTCGATCACGGGATGCATCGCCTCGACATGGGCCTTGGCAATACCGGCTACAAGTCGCAGTTCCGTGTCGAGCAGACCGGATTGCAGAACTTCACCTCGTCCCGCTCGCTGGCCGGATCGATGGTGTCGTTCGTCTATCATCGCGCCAAGCCGTTCAAGCGAGCCCTCAGCCGCCTCTCTCCCCACGTGCGCTGATCGGGCGATGACAGTCGTGGGTGAGGACGAAGCTTCACTCTCGGATAACGCGTCTACCGCGCGACAGGCATCGGCTCTCATGCCCTCTCCCGCACGAACCTGTTCCGCAGCGTGCCGATCCCGGTGATGTCGATCTCCACCACGTCGCCGTGCTTCAGGTCCGGCGAGGCGCCGTCGGTGCCCATCCATATCACGTCGCCGGGCCACAGCGTGAAATACTTGGTCAGCTCGACCAGGAACGGCACGATGCCGAAGATCATGTCGTTGGTGCGGAAGCGGCCGGTTTCCTTGCGGTTGACACGGATCACGGTTTCCATGGCATCGAGGTTCACGTCGGTCTCGATCCACGGGCCCATCGGCTTGAAGGTGTCGGCGTTCTTGGCGCGCCACAGGCCGCGGTCGGCCTTCTGCCAGCTGCGCTCGGAGACGTCGTTGCCGATGGTGTAGCCGAACACGCAATCCATCGCGTTGGCTTCGGTCAGGTGCTTGACCTTCTTGCCGATCACGACGACGAGCTCGCCCTCGTAATGGATCTTCTCGGTCGCAAACGCCGGGATCACGACGTCTTCGTCATGCGCAATCAGCGCGTTCTGGGCCCGATAGCCGATCTCGGGACGGTCGGGGATGTTCGGCACTGTGCCGGCCTTGTCGGCGGCCTCCTTGAGATGCTTCAGATAGTTCAGCCCGACGCAGTAGAAGGTGCGCGGGATCAGCGGCAGCTCGATCTTGACGTCACCAAGCGCATGCGTTTGCGCCGTTTTGCTCCATTCAGTGAACGGATCGCCGCTCACGGTGGTGATGGTGTCGCCCTCGACGAGGCCCCAGGATGTCTTGCCTGCGGCAGTGAATTTCAGCCAGCGCATGATGATGTCCTTTTATTCCGCAGCCACTTGCGCGCGGGTCTTCCAGGCGCCGGCGGCGGGGCGCTTGAGCCCGAGATTCTCGCGCAGCGTGGTGCCGGCGTAGTCCTTGTGGAACAAGCCGCGCTTCTGCAACTCGGGCACGACGTGGTCGACGAAGTCGGCATAGGAGCCCGGCACGTAGCTGGCGGCGACGACGAAGCCGTCGCAGCCGCGGTTGACGAACATCTCCTCGAGCCGGTCGGCGATCTCCTTCGGGCCGCCGACGATCGCGTCCTGCACCTGGGCGCGGCCCGAGAACGTGATGAAGTCGCGGGTCGAGGGATTGGTCTTGCCGGAGGCGCGCAGCACGCCGTCGCGCATGCCGAGCATGCCTTGCATGCCCTGCAACTCTTCGGTTGTCAGCGGCTCGTCGATCGGCTTGGCGCCGAAATCGAAATTGAGCGCCTCGGCGAGCAGCGACAGCGCGTCGATCTCGAGCGGCAGCTTCTGGATCACCGCCATCCGGTCCTCGGCCTCCGCCTTGGTGGCACCGGCGACCGGCGTGATCAGGTTGCAGAGGAACATCTGGTCGGGGTCGCGACCGGCCTTGACCGCTTCACCGCGGATCGCGTCGTAACCCTGCTTGGCGCTGGCGAGGTTGCGGCCGGCGGTGAAGATCACCTCGCCCCAGCGCCCGGCAAAGCGCTGGCCGCGGCCGGAGGCGCCGGCCTGGATGATGACGGGATGGCCCTGCGGCGAGCGCGGCACCGTGAACGGGCCGCGCGAGGTGAAGAACTCGCCCTTGTGGTCGAGCCGCTTCACCTTGGTCGGGTCGGCGAAGCGGCCGCTTTTCTTGTCGATTACCAGCGAGCCGTCTTCCCAGGAATCCCAGTGGCCGAGCACCACCTCCATGAACTCGTCGGCGCGATCGTAGCGCAGATCGTGCTCGAGATGCTGCGCCTTACCCATGTTCAGCGCTTCGCCGTCATTGACCGACGTCACCACGTTCCACGCGGCGCGGCCACCCGTCATGAGATCAAGCGTGGCAAAGCGCCGGGCGACGTCGAACGGCTCGAAATAGGTCGTGGAGGCGGTCGAGGCGAGGCCGAGTTTTGTCGTCACCATGCCCATCGTGGTCAGCACCACGATGGGGTCCATCTTCACGCAGCGGATGCCGTATTCGACGGTGTGGGCATGGTCGTTGTTGTAGCGGTCGGGCATCGCCAGGCGATCGTCGAAGAACGCCATGTGGAATTTGCCGCGCTCGAGGATGCGGGCGATCTCCTGGTAGTAGTCCGCCGACATCGAATCGTCGCGCGACTCCGGGTGGCGCCAGGAGCCTGGCAGGTTGGTGCAGTTCTGCGCCTGCAAAAAGCCAACCAGCGCCATTTGCCGTGTCATGTCGTTCTCCTGCGTTCGGCGGTGGATCAGCGAAGGTCGAGGTCGAGCTCGTAGTCGGTGGCGAGCGCCTTCAGCTTCTCCCAGGTCGCGTCCTCGATCTCGATGCCGTTCTTGCGCCGCTCGCGCTCGCGCAGATGCTCGACCTCGCCGGGATAGAATACGCCGCGGCTGCCTTCCGAGGGCGGCGTAGATTTGAGGTACTGCGCGAAATCGGCGACCTCCTTCTTGAACTGTTGCAGCGGCCGGAACGCGGCGACGTTGAACACCGCCATGAAGCAGCCGTCATTGTGCCGGCCGGTCGGCTCGACGCCGAAGCCGAGCCCGGTGAGCAGGCCGCACAGCACCTCGACCATCGCGGCAAGCCCGCTGCCCTTGTAGCCCTCGGTGCCGCCGAGCGGCAGCAATGCGCCGCCCTTGCGGTAGTCCTTGGGGTCGGTGGTGTCACGGCCGTCGGCGTCGATGATCCAGCCCTTCGGAATGGATTCACCGCGCGCCACCGCGAGCTGGATCTTGCCGGCGGCGACCGCCGAGGTCGCCATATCCAGGTAGAATGGCGCCTCGAGATCGGACGGCACCGCGATCGAGAGCGGGTTGGTGCCGAGCCGCGCCTCGCGACCGCCGAACGGGGCGACATGCTTCGGCGAGCGGCCGGAGTCGGCGGCCGCAATGCCGATCATGCCCTCGCGCATCGCCATCAGCGGGTAATGCGCCAGACGCCCGACATGGCTCTGGCGGAACACGGTGCAGGCCGCGACATTGGCGGTCCTCGCCTTGTTGATGGTCATCTCCATCGCCTTGGCGTTGACGTGGAACCCGAAGCCCCAATGGCCGTCGATCACCGTCGTGGTCGGGCTCTCCTGCACGATGGTCCATTTCGCGCCGGGCACGATGTGGCCGGCCTTGATGCGGTCGATATAGGTCGGGATCGCGATCACACCGTGGGAATCGTGGCCGGCGAGGTTGGCGTTGACGCAGCCGGAGGCGACCGCGTTCGCCTCCTCCTCCGATGCGCCGGCGGCCTTGAGCAGCGCCGCGCCGATGCGTGTGAGACGGTCGGCCTGGACGATCGGCATGGGGGTCTCCTCGCGGTCGGCCCGCGCGATCGGCGGGTCTTGCTTGCACTGGTTTTCCGCATGGTCTCAAAGCGCCACAAAGCGAGCAAGCGCAGAAAATCCGGTCCGCCATACCGGGAGCAGGGTACTCGCCGCGCCGATTTCACGGTGTGGAACGAAGGCGGTCGCAACGCGGAATTTGGCTAGCGCGACCAGCACCGGGCGGGTGGCGAGTTGCTGCCGGTGGCGCCAGCGCCTCAGCTTGGTACAGAGAGGCCGTAATTCTCCGGAAAACCGCCACCGCCGTTGGTCAGGCGTTTACTCTGACTCGCAACTTGCCGGATACACTAACCTTCACTTAGGCGTCCTGCCGGCAATGTTCGCCGCCAGATTGAAGGGGGCGGCCCACTGGGCCCTGAGGATTGTGCAGTCGACCATCGGGCGTACCTTCGCAGCGTTGAACGCGACCAACGAAGCGATTCTGTACGCGAAATCGCCAGAAGAGCTGTACGGCAAGGTCTGCGAAGCCGCCTTTTCCAGCGGTGGCTTTCTGGCCGTCGCCGTATTCTTGCTGGAGCCGAATACCGGCCGCCTGATATTCACGGCCGGCTGCGGCGACGATGTTGCGCGGCTGCGCAGCCTCAGCATCTCGGTCGATGCCAATATTTCGGAGGGCGCGGGAATCTGCGGGCGGGCGTTTCGTGACCAGAAGGCCTGCGTCAGCAACGACTACATCAATGATCCCTGCTCGGCGGCTTGGCGCAGCGGCGTGGCCGCGGCCGGTGTCGGGGCATCCGCGGCGGTGCCGCTGATCTGCGGCGGACGCAGCGTCGGCGTGTTCGTGGTCACCAAGCGCGAAATCCAGTCGCTCGGCGAAGAGATCGTGTTGCTGCTGGAGCGGATCGCAGCGAACGTGTCCTTTGCCCTCGACAATTTCGACCACGAAGCGTCGCGCAAGAGCGGCGAGCGGGCGATGCGCCGGCTGAACCGCATGTTCGGCGCCATCAGCGCCACCAACGAGGCGATCCTTCGCGCCAAGACCGAGCACGATCTCTACCAGCGGGTCTGCGACGCCGCCGTGTTCAGCGGCAAATCCTTTGCCACCGTGGTGCTGCTGGCCGAGCCCGACACGTCGTGGCTGGAGCCCGTCGCTGGCACCGGCGAGGCGCTCGACCTGATCACGCAGACGCGGTTCTCGACCGACCCCGCCAATCTCTACGGCAAGGGCATTTGCGGCGAGGCATTCCGCACCCAGCGGCCCTGCATCGAGCGCGACATCCCGAAATCCGCCCCCTCGGCGCAAACGCAAGCGAGCGGCAGCGGTCTGATGGCCTGCGTCGCGCTGCCGCTGACCCGGTTCGGAGTGAGCATCGGCGTCCTGATCTTCTTCATCGGCAATTCCTGGGCCGCGGACGAGGAGATCATCGCGCTGCTGGCCGGCATCGCCGAGAACGTGTCGGTCGCGCTCGACAATTTCGGCCGCGCCACCGAAAAGGCCAGAGCCGACGCCGAGCGCGAACGGCTGTCGCGGATGTTCGCCGCACTGAGCGCCACCAACGAGGCGATCATGCGGGCGCGGTCGCGGCTCGAAATGTTCGAGCTCGTCTGCACGGCGGCCGCGCATGGCGGCGGCTTCAATTCGACCAGCATCCTGATCGCCAAGCCGGGTGACGATTTCTTCGAGATGATGGCGGTCGCGGGTCCCACCGCGGAGAACGCACGCCGTCTGAGCGTCTCGCGCAGCGAGGCGCGTGCCGAAGGGCGCGGCGTCTGCGGCACGGCGTTCCGGTCCCGCCGCGCCTGCATCAACAACGATTTCCTGGGCGACGTCGCCAACAGCCCGTTCCGCGATGTGATCGACCGCGAGGATGCGCGATCCGGCGCGGCGTTTCCCTTGATCGTCGGTGAGCAGCCGGTCGGCGTGATGCTGTTCATTTCCGCGAAGCGCAACACCTTCTCGTCCGAATTCGCCGAGTTGCTGCAGCGGCTCGCCGACAACGTGTCATACGCCCTCGACAGCTTCGATCGCGCCGACGAGAAGGCGCGGACCGAGGAGCAGAAGGAACGGCTGACGCGGATGTTTGCCGCGCTGAGTGCGACCAACGAGGCGATCATGCGGGCGAAATCCCGCAGCGAGATGTTCGAGCTGGTCTGCGACGCGGCAGCGGTCGGCGGTCAGTTCATCTCGGCCACGATCCGCCTTGTGCGGCCGGGCGAGACCTTCCTGGACAACGTGGCGGCGTCGGGCCCCGACCGGGTTCGTGCCCGCGAGGTCCTGCTGTCGACCGATGCGACGCGTCCGGAGGGACAGACCCTGACCGGGATTGCGATCCGCACCCGCAGGCCTTGCATCAGCAACGACTATCTCAGCGATTTCGGATCCGACACCCACGTCTATCAGGTGGTCCGCGACAGCGGCAGCAAGTCCGGTGCGGCGCTGCCGCTGCTCAAGAACGGCGAGGCGATCGGCGCGCTGGTGTTCCTCTCCGGCGAGTTCGGCACCTTCAGTCCGGAGATGATGGCGCTGCTGCAGCGGCTCGCCGAGAATGTCTCGTTTGCGCTCGACAATTTCGACCGCGCCGACGAGAAGGCCCGCGCCGACGCGCAGCGCGAACGGCTGTCGCGGATGTTCGCGGCGCTGAGCGCCACCAATGAGGCGATCATGCGGGCGAAGTCCCGCGCCGAACTGTATCGGCTGGTCTGCGAGGCGGCCGCGAGCGGGGGCCGGTTCACCTCCACCACGATCGCGCTGCCGCGACCCGGCACCGACTATCTCGAGGTGGTCGCCGTTGCCGGGCCGGCCGCGGCGGGCGCGTGCCAAGTCACGCTCTCGATCAATGAGGCGCATCCGGAAGGCCGCGGCGCCTGCGGCCGGGCGTTCCGCTCCGGCAAGGCCTGCATCATCAACGACTATTTTGCCGACCCAGACACCGCCGCGTTCCACGAACGGGCGCGCCAGGACGGCACGCGATCGGGCGCCTCGTTTCCACTCGTCATCAGCGGCCGGGTGGTCGGCGTCATGATCTTCGTCGCGTCGGAGAAGGATACGTTCACGCCGGAATTCTCCGAGCTGTTGCAGCGGCTCGCCGACAATCTGGCGTTTGCGCTGGAAAGCTTCGATCGCGCCGACGAGAAGCACAAGGCCGACGAGCGGATCGAATACCTCGCCTCGCATGACAGCCTGACCAACCTGCCCAATCGCGAGACCTTCAACGAGCTGCTGCATCACGCGATCGAGATGGCGGACCGGCACAGCCAGCAGCTTGCGGTGCTGTTCATCGACCTCGACCGCTTCAAGATCATCAACGACTCGCTCGGTCATGACGCCGGCGACATGCTGCTGGTGGCGATCGCGGACCGGCTGCGCAGATCGCTGCGGGCGAGCGACGTGGTGGCGCGGCTCGGCGGCGACGAGTTCGTCGTGATCCTCGAGGAGGCCGCCGAGCGCGCCGACGTCGAGCGGGTCGCGGCCGAGCTGCTCGCCGCGCTCAGCCAGCCGATGCTGCTCAGCGGACACGAGTGCCACACCACTGCCTCGATCGGCATCGCGATGTATCCGGCCGACGGCTCCGACGTGCAGGCGCTGACCAAGAATGCCGACATGGCGATGTATCTCGCCAAGGAAGACGGCAAGAACGGCTTCCGCTTCTTCTCCAGCGAGATCAAGGCGCAGTCGATCGAGCGGCTGACGATGGAAAGCGCGCTGCGCCGCGCACTCGAGCGCCAGCAGTTCTCGCTCGACTATCAGCCCAAGGTCGGCATGGCGAGCGGGCAGATCAGCGGCGTCGAGGCGCTGCTGCGCTGGACCCATCCCGAGCTCGGCAAGGTCGCGCCGGGGCAGTTCATTCCGCTCGCCGAGGAGATCGGCCTGATCGTGCCGATCGGGCGCTGGGTGCTGAAGGAGGCTTGCGCGCAGAACATGGCGTGGCAGCGCCGCGGCCTCAAGGCGGTGACCATGGCGGTCAACCTGTCGCCGCGGCAGTTCGCCGATCCGCATCTGCTCGACGACATCGACGCAGCGCTGCTGGCAAGCGGCATGCCGGCGGAGCTGCTGCAACTCGAGGTCACCGAGAGCATGGTGATGCGCAACGTGACGCGCGCGGTCCGCGTGCTCGACGCGATCCAGAGCCGCGGCATCCGCCTTGCGATCGACGATTTCGGCACCGGCTATTCGTCGATGTCGCTGATGAAGCAGTTCCCGATCGATACGATCAAGATCGATCGCTCCTTCGTGCGCGACCTGCCCGACGATTCCGAGGACGTCGCGATCGCGCAGGCGATTATCAGCATGGGCAAGGCGCTCGGCATGACCATCGTCGCCGAGGGCGTCGAGACGTCCGAGCAGCAGGAATTCCTGCGCGCCCATGCCTGCGACGAGATGCAGGGCTTCCTGTTTTCCCGCCCGCTGCCGGCGCGTGACCTTGCCGAACTCCTGCGGGCGTCGCCGACGCTGTCGTCGACACCGCTGCAGCCCGAGGAAGAGGCCGCGATCGACCTGGATCTAGGGCGGAAACGCGCTGTCGTCTGACGGTTGCACGGGGAGGTCGCGGACATCCGAATCGGCGGATGCGATCTTGCGCGAGAAATCATACGGCCAGGGCAGCGTGGTCTGACCGCCCAATGTCTCACGCAGCTGGTGGGCACCCTGAGCGAAGCTTGCACCTTCGGGCAGGCGGAGCTGACGGCACCAGGCGGCCGGCATCAGCTCTGCGGCATCGCGGAGCTCGAATGCCGGGCCCCACCACCACGCCGGCGCGGGCGGCCGTTCGGTTTCGGCCACGGCGCGCCAGCGCACGAACTCCTCGACGATGCGGGCAAATTGCAGCTTCGCGGCGGGATGCATCGGACCTCTCTCGGCCCGCGACGATACCAGCGCCCGCGCTGCACGGCTACTGTCGGCCGTGCTGCCAATGTGCGGTGACGTCGGCACCTGATTTGTTGAGGTGGACGTGCTGGTCGACGTGATCGACCCAGGCCAGCGGAATGAAGTGATGGTGTTCACCGTCGGGGGAAGACTGCTTGGTCAGCTTGATCTTGTCGGTGCCTTCCATGTGGTCGACCTTGCCGACCGTCTTCTTGTCCGACGAGATTACATCCATATGTTCCCGAATGTCGGCAGCTTTCGTCATGCGTCATCTCCTCGTCACACTGATGACGGGACGAAACGCATTACGGCAGCAAAGGTTGCTACGCCGCGAAGACAGGTTCGGAGGGTGGGACCCGCGCCGTTCCCGGCTATTTCTCCGCGACTTCGGTCGCATTCGCCGGCCCTTCGCCCATGATCAGCAGCACCGCGTCCTGATCCTTGGCGCCGTCCCAATGCACCTGCTTGCCGTAATGGGTGACGAAGCTGCCCGCCGGCATCGCTACGGTGCCGTGCTCGGGATCGAATTTCGGACCCGAGCCGACGTACCAGGTGCCTTGCAGCACGACGATGTAGCGGTCGTTGGGATGGAAGTGCGGATGGCTGAAGTGATTGCCCTTGGTCCATTTGGTGTAGACCATGTAGAAGCCGGGCTTTGCGGGATCGCCGACGACGACGGCATTCTGCGCGCCGCGCGCGTCCAGCGGGCCCCACGGAATCTGGTCAGGCAGCTTGTAGGTGACGGCGGCCGGATTGAGCTCGGCCGCGGAGCTGACGCTGAGCATTCCGGCCAGGGCCAAAGGCATCATCAGGTATCGCCAGATCAGGTATTGCCGAGACCGGTTCGCCGCCGTCATCGCATCCCCCCATCGTTATGGGCTTGGTCGGGCAATTGCCGTGCCCTGTTGCCTTGCGATGCTAGCCGCGCTCCTTCGCGCCGGACAAGGCGGCTCGCACGCATGTCTGATCCCATGGAAGCGACGCGAACCATCACATAACGCAGCTGCAACATGAAAAACGGGATTTACGGCGCCGCAGGCGATGCTAGGTTGCGCGCCAACCAAAACACTGGGAGGGCGATCTTCATGAAGCATCTGTCGATAATCGCGGCCGGTCTGTTGATCGGCGCAGCCGCGCTGCAATTCTCCACCACTGCCTCCGGTCAGGACGGCTGGATCACGCTGCTCGACAGCACCAAGAAGGGCGACTGGGACGAGGTCGGCAAGGCTAATTGGGAAATGAAGGATGGCGCGCTGGTCGCCGACAAGCTCGACGGCAAAGAGCTCTCCTATCTCGTCAGCAAGAACCAATACAAGGACTTCCAGATCCGCGCCGAGTTCTGGACCGACGAGGACGCCAACAGCGGCATCTTCATTCGCTGCGAAGGCAACAAGACGATCGATTCCAAGGTCTGTTACGAGGTCAACATCTTCGACAAGCGGCCGGACCCGACCTACGGCACCGGCGCGATCGTCGATGTCGGCAAAGTCGATCCGATGCCGAAGGCGGCGGGCAAGTGGAACGTCTATGAGATCACCGCACATGGGCCGCACTTCGTCGTGACGCTGAACGGCCAGAAGACCGTCGACGCGCAGGACACCAAGCATGCGAGCGGCTACATCGCGCTCCAATATGGTTCGGGCGTGGTCAAGTTCCGCAAGGTGCAGATCAAGCCGCTCTAACGGCGAGCATGGGCTCGGTCGCGACGCGGCCGGGCTCCAATTTTCTAAGTCGTCTTAAGTAGTTCGCCTGCCACCTTGTGGGCGCATGTGATGGCCGATCACGAGCCCGGTCAGGCACAGGAACAGCCCGAGCGTGGGCGACGCAAACAGCGCCCCTCCTGGAAGACGCCATTGACCAGCACGACGATCGTGCCGAAGGCGGCGAGCCCTTGGGTGAGAATTCCGGAGGAGACGTACAGACGCCACGCCCCTGGGGACGCCCTCGATCAAGCCAGGGCACGCCTCTGCGGCGACGGACAGCAGGTGGCAGCGGCGGCGAAAGCAAGGATCGAGGCGCCATGGGACGATCAACTCGCGATGGCGGTTGCAGGAAAGCTATCGGTCTTGCGCGGACCAGCTTGGGAGTGTTGCCATTAGCCTTACCGGCGAGAGATTAGCTTCCGGTAAGCGGCCATATCTCACGACGGCACCCTTCTTGCCAATCCTTCCGCGACAGCTACCCGTCGTCCCGTATCGGGACATTGGATGAAGCAAAACGGCGCAAGGCGGCAAGGAGCGCGACGATGACGCCAGGCAGCATCTTCACGGACTGGAACGATAGCCATACCAAGCTCTGGAGCCGTCGTGCGATCCGGCTCGAGCACAGCCTCCACAGGCAGCAGGCGTTCGCGATGGACGACCTCGCGGCGCTGATCGAGACCTATCCGCGCGAGCATTACAGCCTGGTCAAGACCGGCGCGCTGGGATCGAGCCGGATCTGGCGCGAGGGCGAGATCGGCAAGCTCAGCGGCCGCCAGGTGATCGAGGCGATCGGGCGCGGCGGCCTGTGGTTGAACCTGCGCAACGTCACTGCGGTCGACCGCCGTTACCGCGACATGGTTGACCAGATGTTCGGCGAGATCGCGGGCAGGGTCCCTGGTTTCGACAAGTCGACCCATCAGGCCGGCATCCTGATCTCCTCGCCCGACGCACGGGTCGACTACCATGCCGACCTGCCGGGGCAGGGCCTCGTCCAGATAGCGGGCCGCAAGCGCGTCTACATCTATCCCAACACGAAGCCGTTCATCCGGCCCGAGCATCTCGAGAACATCGCGCTGTTCGATGCCGAGGCCGATATCCCCTACGAGCCCTGGTACGACTGGCACGCGCAGGTGATCGATCTCGAGCCTGGCCAGATGCTGAGCTGGCCGCTCAATGCGCCGTACCGGGTGGAGAATCTCGGCACCGTCAACATCGCGATGACGGTATCCTATGTGAACGACGCGATCCGCCGCGCCCGCATCCTGCATCGCGCCAATGGCATGCTGCGTCACAGGTTCGGCTATGCGCCGCGCAGCCGCAGCATGCACGGCCCGGTCTTCTTCGCCAAGCAGGTGATGCAGAAGCTGCTGCGCGACGGCCAATGGGTGAAGCAGGAGCGCGCGGCGCGTCGCCCGATCGACTTCCGTCTCGACGAGACCGAGCTCGGCAAGATCGTCGATCTGCCGAAGGTGGAGCTGGTGGCCGCATAAGGCTTGGCAGCAGGTAGGTGCCGAAATGACAGTGCTGACGACGACGGTTGAGAAATTCGGCGTGCGGGCCTCCTCCAACGCGGTCGGCTTCCGCGTCGAGTTGGTGTCCGACTGGGCGCAGGCGGTGGCGCGCTGGGGAACGATCGATCCGCCGACCGCCTTTCAGCATCCGCAATGGCACGCGTCGTGGTACCGGGCCTTCGCCGCGACCGACGGCGTCGATCCCCTGATCGCCGTCGTCACCGATGCCGCGACCGGCGAGCGCGCGGCACTGCTGCCGCTGATCCGCCACCGCCAGGGCCGCCTCCACATCGTCGAATTCGCCGATCTCAATCTGACCGACTTCAACGCGCCGCTGCTCGGGCCCGCCGCGCCCCGCGACGCCGCGATGGCTCGGCAACTCTGGCGCGACCTGCAGATGGCGTTGCGCAGGTCGCGCGGCGGCGCCGACCTGATCCGGCTGCGCAAGATGCCGATACGGCTCGCCAGCCGATCCAACCCGCTGGCGCTGCTCGACGGCGTCGGACCGTCTGTGGTCAACGGCAATCTGCTCGTGATCGGCGACGACTACGCAGCCTGGCGGCACCAGGGGCTGTCGCGGAAGGTTCGCAAGGGGTTGGGGCGAAGCTGGCGGGTGTTCACGCGCAATCCGTCCGCAGCTTTCAGGATCGCAGCCGATACCGGCGAGGCGCTGAATCTGCTTTTGGTCACGGAGGTGCAGCAGGGCGCGCGGCTCGCAAGCCTCGGGCTCAATTACGTGCTCGACAACGAGGATTGCACCGCCTTCTATCGCGACTTGGTGCGCGAAGGCACCCCCAGCGGCTATGCGCTGATGACTGCGCTCGTGACGCGCGACGAGGTGGTGGCGACGCTGCTCGGCATCCGCACCGGTTCGCGCTACGTCATGATCCGCATCAGCAATGCAGGCGAGAAATGGTCAGCCTGCTCGCCGGGCCGGCTGATCATCGACCGCACCATCGCAGCGCTGCATACGGACGGTGTGCGCGAGTTCGATTTCTCGATCGGCAATTACAGCTACAAGCGCCGCTTCCGGCCGCAGCGCACGCCGCTGGTCGATGTCAGTGCATCCCTGAGCTGGCGTGGCCGGCCGCACGCACTGCGCGACCGCGCCGTGCTGACGCTGCGTCACTATCCGAAGCTCACCGCGCGCCTGAAGCAGGCGCTCGGCAAGGCGACGCCGTCGCGGGAAGATTGAGCACGTAGGAGAGACAAGCGACTTGTCCGCCGTGACTCGCACGGGCGAAGGCAGAAACGTGCTTACCGTTCGCTGCGTGCTCGTAACGGCGGGCACGGCGCAAGCGCGCCTTTGCCCACCCTGCGACCGCCGAGCTTACCCGTGCAACTTCTTGGCGGTCTCCGCGATCACGCGGCCCTGATAGCGCGCGCCGGCGAGTTCGTTCTCGCTCGGCTGGCGGCTGCCGTCGCCGCCGGTGATCGTGGTGGCGCCGTAGGGCGTGCCGCCGGTGACTTCGTCGAGCTTCATCTGGCCGGCAAAACCGTAATTGAGGCCGACCACCGTCATTCCGAAATGCAAGAGGTTGGTGATGATCGAGAACAGCGTGGTCTCCTGGCCGCCATGCTGGGTCGCGGTCGAGGTGAAGGCGCCGCCGACCTTGCCGTGCAGCGCGCCCTTGGCCCAGAGGCCGCCGGCCTGGTCGAGGAAGTTGGCCATCTGCGAGGCCATGCGGCCGAAGCGGGTGCCGGTGCCGACGATAACAGCGTCGTAATTGGCGAGGTCATTGATCTCGGCGATCGGCGCGGCCTGATCGAGCTTGTAGTGCGAGGCCTTTGCCACTTCGGCCGGCACCAGCTCCGGCACCCGCTTGATGTCGACAGTGGCGCCCGCTTCGCGCGCGCCTTGCGCGACGGCATTCGCCATCGCCTCGATGTGACCGTATGCCGAGTAGTAGAGAACGAGAACCTTGGCCATGATGGCTTCCTTCTAGGCTGGGGACAAAGTGGACTTGTGGTGATGTGAAGAACGTTGATCTTTGGCTGTCGTTGCTGGGCTTGCCCCGGCAATCCATCAACCGAAGAACTCCTTGCGAAGTGGATGGATGCCCGGGCCAAACCCGGGCATCACGAGGGGTGATGTTGCAACTCAGGCCGCGTCGACCAGCACCAGCTCGGCATCCTCGAGCGCGGTGATCTTCAGCGTGGCCTCATCGCGGATCGCAGCGCCGTCGCGCGCATTGACGCGCACGCCGTTGACCTCGATGCTGCCGGCCGCCGGCACCAGATAGAGGTGCCGGGCCTTGTCGGCGGCATATTCCGCGCTCTCGCCGGCCTTCAGCGTTGTGGCGAGCACCCGCGCATTGGCACGGATCGGCAGCGCATCGTTGTCGCCTTCGATGCCCGAGGCGATGGTGACGAGCTTGCCGGAGCGGTCTGCCTTCGGGAACGGCTTCGAGCCCCAGGTCGGCTGGCCGCCTTGCGTGGTCGGCTCGATCCAGATCTGGAAGATCTTGGTCTGGCCCGGCTCCAGATTGTACTCGGAGTGGCGGATGCCGCTGCCGGCGCTCATCACCTGGACGTCGCCCGCCTCGGTGCGTCCCTTGTTGCCAAGCGAATCCTGGTGCGTGATCGCGCCTTCGCGGACATAGGTGATGATCTCCATGTTGGCATGGGGATGCGCGGGAAAGCCGGTGTTGGGCGCTATCTCGTCATCGTTCCACACCCGCAGCGCGCCGTGGCTGATGTTGGCGGGATCGTAGTAGCTCGCGAACGAGAAGTGGTGCTTGGCCTTCAGCCAGCCATGGTCGGCGCCGCCGAGCTTTGCGAATGGTCTGAGTTCGATCACTTGAATTCCCCTTGCTTGGGTGGGTTAACGTCTGTTGCCGCTTGGATATGCCTCCCGCTGTGGTATATAAATAGAAACTATCGAAACTCATTGTTTCCTGAATTGAGCGCGAGGAGAGCTGCCCATGTCGAAGCTGCCGGACTTCGAGGCGCTCGCGATTTTCGCAAAAGTCGTGGAATTACGATCGTTTGCCGCTGCCGCGACCGAGCTCTCGCTGTCCAAGGCGACGGTCTCCAAGGCGGTCAGCCGGCTTGAGGAACGGCTCGGCGCCCGGCTGTTCAACCGCACGTCGCGGCGGCTGGCGCTGACCGATGCGGGCCAGAAACTGTCGGAGCGCGCGGCGCGCTTGCTGGCCGACGGCGAAGCCGCCGAGAACGAGGCGCTGGCGCAATCGACCACGCCGCGCGGCCTGGTGCGGCTCGCGGTGCCGATGAGTTTCGGCATCAAGACGGTGGCGCCGCTACTGCCGGAGTTCCTGGAGGCCTATCCCGAGGTCTCGATCGACCTGCATCTCAGCGATGCGACGGTCGATCTGATCGGCGAAGGTTTTGATGCCGGCCTGCGCATCGCACGATTGCCGGATTCCTCGCTGATCGCGCGGCGGCTGTGCGGGATGCCGCGCTACACGGTAGCGGCGCCGTCCTATCTGAAGCGGCACGGCCGGCCGACGCATCCGATGCATCTCGCCGACCACAAATGCTTCGGCTACGCCTATCTCTCGACGCAGGGCGTCTGGCAGTACACCAACGCCGCCGGCGAGCAG
>NZ_JAGKJJ010000046.1 GCF_020329505.1 Bradyrhizobium semiaridum | reverse complement strand
GATCGAAATCGGTCGAAACGGCGGCTTGACATGTCGGGCAACTCAGGGGTATTATTCTAATATTCCGAAACGACACACGCGCCCTAGCCGCCTGAAGGGAGGCAAAGTGCGTGGCTCGAATAGGGCCCACTGAACTGCGCGATGCCAAACCTCCACTTCAAAAGGGGAGGTCGCTTCGCTCGCCAGAACAGCGGGTCTGGATCCGGTCTCTCCACGAAGAGCATCGCCTGCGGCAGACCCCATCCGGACCTTCCCCCTTTCGGGGAAGGAGAAGACGGCCCGTAGCCCGGATGCAGCGGAGCGTAATCCGGGGTTCGTGTATGCAGATATGGTGGTCCCGGATTTCGCTTCGCTGCATCCGGGCTACGAAGGCTCCAACAGCTCGCGGCTTGCGCTCGCTTCGAGTTCGGCCATCAGACTCTTGTCCGCATGGCGTGCCATGGCGATGCCGACGATGCCCGCACCGTTCACCAGGATTCAGCGTTCCGGGCCGGCATCCCGCGCGGCCTGACGCTGCGCCGAGCGCAGCGTCTTTTGCATCTCCTCGATATGTTCGCGCAGCAGCCGGACGGCCTTCTTGGCCTCGCCGTCGCGGCAGAGTTCGAGCAGCCGGTAATGCTCGCGCTGCGGACGCTCCTTGCCCGGCGCCTGCGACACCAGCGCCCGCGTGAAGCGGCTGACATGGCCGTAATTCGTCTCGATCATGCCGAGCAGGCGCGGGCGATTGCACGGCGCGTAGAGCGTGGCGTGGAATCTCCAGCTGAAGGCGCCCCATTGCGCCGGATCGGGCTCGGAGTCGTAAGCGCGGAGGATCCGCGTTGCTTCGTCAATATCGATCTCGCCCATCGCCGGGATCGCCAGCCGCAAGGCGTGGCATTCGAGCGCAATCCGGATCTCGAGCAGCTCGACCACCTCGTCGACCGACAAGTCGGAGACGACGGCGCCACGGTTGGGCAGGATCGTCACGAAACCTTCGGCCTCGAGCTGGCGCAGCGCCTCGCGCACCGGGATGCGGCTGGTCCCGAACCGCGCGGCGAGCTCGTCCTGACGCAGTTGGGCGCCGGGCGCGAACTGGCCCGAGCTGATCGCGGCCCGCAGCGCCGCCCGCACCGCGGCCGGCGCGGACCCGTGGGGTCCGGCTGCTCGATTGCCGATGGCGGTTCCGGGTTTCATCGGCTTCTCCGCGATGCGCACCGTTCGGTAGAGTATCCGATCGGCTATTATTGTATAAAATTCCACCGCCGATTATGCAATCGTATGTATCAAATCTGGCACAGTTGTATCCAATGCTCCGGCGTCATGAGACGCCCCGCCGAGTCAATCGACCAAGCATTTGATTTTTCTAGTCTTTAGTGCGACTATCGGGAGCCACGCCAGCCCACAGCCAGTCGCCCGTCGGCACCCTTGGGTCAAGATCAAGGACACCGGCGAAATCCGGCTCGGGTTTCGCGACGTATCTGGACGACAGTCAAGCCCGGCTCTGACTCAATCAGAACCGGCTCATGGCGCAAATAGCGTAGCCCGGATGGACGTAGCGATATCCGGGCTACCGCGCGATGGATCGGTCCCGGATATCGCTTCGCTCATCCGGGTCACGAGCAATCAGCGGCTCACACCCCCGCCATCATCACGTATTTAATTTCGACATATTCATCCATGCCGTGGCGCGAGCCTTCGCGGCCGAGGCCCGATTCCTTGACGCCGCCGAACGGCGCGACTTCGGTCGTGATCAGGCCGGAGTTGACGCCGACCATGCCCGACTCCAGCGCTTCGGCGACGCGCCAGACCCGGCCGATGTCGCGCGAGTAGAAGTAGGAGGCGAGGCCGAACGGCGAGGCGTTGCACATCGCGATCACGTCGGCCTCGTCCTTGAAGCGGATCACCGGTGCGAGCGGGCCGAACGTTTCCTCCTGCGAGACCAGCGCGTCCGGCCGCACGTCGGACAGCACGGTCGGCTCGAAGAAGCTGCGGCCGAGCGCGGAGCGCTTGCCGCCGGTCACGATCTTGGCGCCGCCCTTTACCGCGTCGGCGATGTGGCGTTCGACCTTCTCGATCGCTTCCATGTTGATCAGCGGCCCCTGCGTCACGCCGGCTTCCGTGCCGTCGCCGATCTTCATCTCGGCGACCTTCTTCGAGAGCTTCTGCACGAACTGATCGTAGATCTTGTCCTGGGCGTAGAGGCGGTTGGCGCAGACGCAGGTCTGGCCCATGTTGCGGTACTTGGAGACGATGGCGCCTTCGACCGCGGCATCGATATCGGCATCGTCGAACACCACGAAGGGCGCGTTGCCGCCGAGCTCGAGGCCGAGCTTCTTCACGCCGACCGCCGCCTGGCGGTACAGGATCTTGCCGACCTCGGTCGAGCCGGTGAAGCCGACGAAGCGCACCGCCGGGTGCTCGCACAGCACCTTGCCAATCGGCGGCGCATCGCCGGTGATGATGTTGAAGACGCCCTTCGGCACGCCGGCCTTCTCGGCCAACGCCGCCAGCGCGAGCGCCGACAGCGGCGTCTCGTTGGCCGGCTTCAGCACCACGGTGCACCCGGCGGCAAGCGCGGGCGACACCTTGCGCGTGATCATCGAGTTCGGGAAGTTCCAGGGCGTGATGGCGCCGCAGACGCCGATCGGCTGGCGGATCGCGAGCAGGCGGGCATCCGGCCGCTGGGTCGGGATGGTCTCGCCATAGACGCGGCGCGCCTCTTCCGCGAAGAACTCGACATAGGCGGCGCCGATGTCGACTTCGCCGAGCGCCTCGGCCAGCGGTTTGCCCTGCTCGGAGGTCAGGATCAGCGCCAGATCCTCGCGATTGGCGATGATCAGGTCGAACCATTTGCGCAGGACGTTGGAACGCTGCTTGGCGGTCAGCTTCGCCCAGGCCGGAAACGCGCGCTGCGCCGCTTCGACGGCGTTGGTCGCATCGGCGGCGCTGAGCTGCGGGATCTTGATCAGTTCCGCGCCGGTGGCGGGATTGTTGACGGCGAATTCGGGCGTGCCGACCCAGGCGCCGTCGATATAGCAGCGGTCGCGCAGCAGCGACGGGTCCTTCAGGCGCCCCTGGAGCGAGGATGCTGCGGATTGCGTGGCGCGTGCGGCGATGGGTGGGGTCATGGCGTTACTCCTCGAATATTCCGGGGGTATTCGCCGCCTATATAGAGGGAAACCTGCCGAGATGCACCGGTGTCCGGCGCGACCCTGCTTGCGCGCAAATGCGATGCTCTATCAATCGTCATGCCGGAACGGTCCGAAGGACCAGACCCGTTATGGCGTACCCTTCTTCATGGCGAAGACTTCATCCACAAAGGCTCTCACAGCCGCAATTGCATCATCGGGCGACGCACCATGGTCGATCAGGTGGCAATAAAGTGGACCAACGCCAGTGAGTCCATCGACTATCGATAGTTCGCGGACCGCGCTGTGGTTCGACTTGATCCACTCGTTGATCAGTCTCCGCATATTCATCAGCCAGCTCGCTTTCGTCGCATCGTTCGGCCGCTCACTGCTGCGCCGACGCTGAGCCGGTCATCATCGCCAGCGCGAGCAATGCGGGCAGGATTTTGGTCATCGGCTGCGACAGCACTAAGTTACTGGAATCGCTCAATTACGATAGACCATCATGAAATGACGTTTATCGAGATGTCACACGACGCCGCCACTCATATAGGTCTCGCGGCGACCGATCATGCGTTCGGCGGCCGCCTTCGCATCGGCCTTGGTCGAGGTCGCGCAGGTCCGGTATTCGAGATCGGCCTGCGCCTTGGCGTCGCGGCGGCCGAACCAGGATTTCGTCCCGCTGTGCAGCAGCGAAAGCGCCTGCGCGACATTGTCGACGGCCTCGAAGGAGTGCAACGCGCCGGTACCGGCGTAACGGACCTCATAGAGGCCGGGACTGATCGGCGCTTCGATATTCTCGCCGCGGCCGGGCCGCGGATAGCGTTTCCACTCGCTCCATGTCGAAATCATTGCTGCGTCCCCGCAATGGCGCCCGTGGCAACCATTTGCCTCAAATTATCCCCAAGCCACGCAATTTGCGCAGCGATCTGAATGCGTTAATGCAAAAATTCAGGTTCGGAAATCGCGTCCGCAATCACGTTACCGTGGCTGCCTTAAGCGGTCACCGGCGCTTCCGGCAACTCCACCGCAAAATCTGCGCGCGTGGTGAACGTTCGTTGAGCAAGGCGGTTCCTGCGCGGCCGACCTTCACGACATCGCGACATCGCGGCCCTCCGCCCGCCTTGCAGGCGCTGAAAAGCGGGAGGATGATCGCCGCCCTTCAGAACAATAACCCACCGGAGGAAGGCCCCATGCAGAGCAAGGCTCAGATCGATCAGGTGTTGCGTCAGAAGAGCGAGGCCAAGGAGATTCCCGGCGTGGTCGCCGTCGCGGCCACCGGCCAGGACATCATCTACCATGGCGCGTTCGGCAAACGCGATTTGTCCAAGAGCGATGCGATGACCGAGGACAGCGTGTTCTGGATCGCCTCGATGACCAAGGCCGTGACCTCGGCCGGCGCGATGCAACTGGTCGAGCAAGGCAGACTGTCGCTCGACGAGCCGATCGGCAAGCTGCTGCCCGACCTCGCCGCGCCGCAGGTGCTGGAGGGGTTCGATGCCAACGGCGAGCCCAAGCTGCGGCCAGCGAAAACCGCGATCACGCTGCGCAAGCTGATGACCCACACCGCGGGATTCTGCTACGACCTGTGGAACGCCGACATGGGCAAATACATGGAGAAGACCGGCACGCCCGGCATCATCTCCTGCAGCAATGCCGCGCTGAAGACGCCGCTCGCGAGCGATCCCGGCACGCGCTGGGAATACGGCATCAACATCGATTTCGTTGGCAAGGCGGTCGAAGCGGCGTCCGGCAAGACGCTCGATGTCTATTTGCGCGACAACATGTTCGCGCCGCTCGGCATGGGCGACACCGGCTTCAAGATCACCGACGACATGCGCAAGCGGCTGGTCGGCATGCATGCGCGCGGCGAGGACGGCACGCTGGCGGCGATCCCGTTCGAACTCGAGCAGGCTCCTGAATTCCACATGGGCGGCGGCGGGCTGTACTCGACCGCGGCCGACTACATCAAGTTCTGCCAGATGATCCTCAACAAGGGCAAGGGCAACGGCAACCAGGTGCTGAAGCCGGAGACCGTCGCGGCGATGGCGCAGAACCAGATGGGCGACCTCTCCGTCACCAAGATGACGTCAGCGGCGCCGCCGTTCACCAACGATGTCGATCTCTATCCGGACCAGGTGAAGAAGTGGGGGCTGAGCTTCCTGATCAACACCGCCCAGACACCGGAAGGCCGCAGCCCCGGCAGCCTCGCCTGGGCCGGGCTCGCCAACACCTATTACTGGATCGATCCATCGCAGGACGTCTGCGGCGTGATCCTGACCCAGCTGCTGCCGTTCGCCGACAAGCACAGCCTGGAAGCCTTCGCCAGCCTCGAGCGTGGCATCTATGCCGGGCTTACCGGCAGCGGGCAGAAGGCAGCCTGAGAGAAGGTCGAGTAGCGACGCGACGGGACTGCGCTCCCTCTCCCCGTTCCTCACGGGGTCGAGACGAGCGAAGCTCGCTCTTAGAGGGTTGGGGTGAGGGGCCTCCATCCGGCGAACAGTTCGCCGATTGTGCGCAGCGTGCCTCGCCCCTCACCCGGATCGCATCTGCGATGCGATCCGACCTCTCCCCGCAAAAGGGCGGGGAGAGGTGAACGGAGGCATCCATTTCAACACCCCGCCATAGGTCGGGCCTGTCGGTTCAGCAGCAAACCACTAAGATCGCGCTCAACGCGACGAGACACGCGAGGAGGACGATCTTGATACCCAAGGCTTCGGCGCCCAAGGCGGACAGCTATGTTTGCGGCATCTCGGATACGCCGCTGCTCGGCGAAACCATCGGCCGCAGCCTCGACCGTGCCCGCGCGCGGTGGGGCGAGCGCGAGGCGCTGGTCTCGCCCAGCCACGGCGTGCGCTGGACCTGGAACGAGTTCGCCGACCGGGTCGAGGCGCTGGCCGCCGGCTTCCTGGCGCTCGGGCTGACGCGCGGCGAGCGGATCGGCATCTGGTCGCTGAACCGGCCGGAATGGACGTTGACGCAATTCGCCGCCGCCAAAGCAGGGCTGATCCTCGTCACCATCAATCCGGCCTATCGGCTGAGCGAGCTCGAATTCGCCCTTGGCAAGGTCGGCTGCGCCGCCATCGTCACCGCGACCGCGTTCAAGACCTCGGCCTATATCGAGATGCTGAACACGCTGCTGCCGGAGCTTGCAGGCTCCGAGCCCGGCCAGTTGCGGTCGGCACGGCTGCCGCAACTCCGCGCGGTGATCCAGATCGGCGGCCCGACGGCGCCGGGCACGATTGCGTTCGAACGGGTGTCGCAGATGGGCGGCCCGCGGCATCGCGAGCAGCTTGCTGCGCTCGGCGACAGCGTGCAATTCGACGATCCCGTCAACATCCAGTTCACCAGCGGCACCACCGGCTCGCCGAAGGGCGTGACGCTGACCCACCACAACATCCTCAACAACGGCTACTTCACGGGACGCGCGATGCGGCTGACCGAAGAGGACCGCATCTGCATCCCGGTGCCGCTCTATCACTGCTTCGGCATGGTGATGGGCAACCTCGCTTCGGTCACGCTCGGCGCCACCATGGTCTATCCCGGCGAAGGCTTCGATCCGCTGGCGACGCTGACGACGATCGCGCAGGAGAAATGCACGACGCTGTACGGCGTGCCGACCATGTTCATCGCCGAGCTCGACCATCCGGAGTTCGAACGCTTCGACCTGTCGTCGCTGCGCACCGGCATCATGGCGGGCGCGCCCTGCCCGATCGAGGTGATGAAGCGCGTCAACACCGAAATGAACATGCGCGAGGTGACGATCGCCTACGGTATGACCGAGACCAGCCCGGTGAGCTTCCAGAGCGCCACCGACGATCCGCTGGAGCGCCGCGTCTCCACCGTCGGCCGCATCCATCCGCATGTCGAGGTCAAGGTCGTCGATCTCGACGGCAAGATCGTGCCGCGCGGCGAACGCGGCGAGCTCTGCACCCGCGGCTACAGCATCATGCTCGGCTATTGGGACGAGAAGGAAAAGACCGCTGACGTGCTCGACGCCAATGGCTGGATGCACACCGGCGACCTCGCCGTGATCGACGATGAGGGCTATTGCAACATCGTCGGCCGCATCAAGGACATGGTGATCCGCGGCGGCGAGAACCTCTATCCCAGAGAGATCGAGGAATTCCTGTTCCGCCATCCGAAGATCCAGGACGTGCAGATCTTCGGCGTCGCCGACGAGCGCTATGGCGAGGAGCTGTGCGCGTGGGTCCGCGTCCGCGCCGGCGAGACGCTCACCGCCGAGGAGGTGCGCGCCTTCTGCCACGGCCAGATCGCCCACAACAAGATCCCGCGCTATGTCGAGTTCGTCGAGGAATTCCCGATGACCGTGACCGGCAAGATCCAGAAATTCGTGATGCGGGACGCCGTGGAGCAGCGGCTGGGGCTGAAGGCGGCGAAGACCGCGTGAGGGACTTCTTCTCTCTCGCTCCCTCTCCCCATTCTTACGGGGAGAGGGGCGGGGTGAGGGGCGCTTCCGCAAATTCGATAGCAGCGAGTACGCGGAAGCTCCCCCTCACCCGGAACGCATCTGCGATGCGTTCCGGCCTCTCCCCGCAAGCGGGGAGAGGCAAGAGGCGCCCTACGCCAGTAACCCCTTCTGCCTCGCAAGATCCTTCAGCGACACCAGCGGCCTTGCGCCGATGTGCTGGATCACTTCGGCTGCGGCGAGCGCGCCGAGACGGCCGGCATTCTCATAGCCGACATTGCGGACCAGGCCGACCAGGAAGCCAGCGGCAAAGAGATCGCCGGCGCCTGTGGTGTCGACCAGCCGGTCGATCGGATAGGCCGGCGCCGACGTGACGCCATCGCTCGACACCACGACGCAGCCCTTCTCGCTGCGGGTCACGACGCCGAGTTTCGTATCCTTGCCGAACTGCTTCAGCGCAGAGTCGAAGTCCGCGGTCTGGTACAGCGAATGCAGCTCGGACTCGTTGGAGAAGACGAGGTCGACCGTGCCCTTGCGCATCAAATCGAGGAATTCGTCGCGGTAGCGGTCGACGCAGAATGAATCCGACAGCGTCAGCGCGACCTGGCGGCCGGCGCCATGCGCGATGGTCGCGGCCTTGACGAACGCATCCTTGGCGTTCTTCGGATCCCACAGATATCCCTCGAGATAGATGATGCCGGCTGCAGCGATCTGGGCCGGATCGATATCGTCGGGCGTCAAATCCTGCGCGGCGCCGAGATAGGTGTTCATGGTGCGCTCGCCGTCCGGCGTCACCAGGATGTAGGAGCAGCCGGTTGCCGGACCGGTCGTGGCCGGCCTGGTCTCGAACGTCACGCCGGCGGCGCGGATGTCGTGGGTGTAGAGATCGCCGATCTGGTCCTTCTTGACCTTGCCGACATAGGCCGCGCGGGCGCCGAAGCTGCCGACGCCGACGATGGTGTTGGCGGCCGAGCCTCCAGAAACCTCGGTCGCCTGGCCCATGTCGCTGTAGATCGCAGTGGCGCGCGCTTCGTCGATCAGCTGCATCGAGCCCTTGGTCATGCCGTGCCGCGCGAGGAACGCCTCGTCGGTCTGCACCAGCACGTCGAAGATCGCGTTGCCGATCCCGAGAACGTCGTATTTTGCCTCTGCCATTGACCTGCCCTGTCGTTGCGATCCAAGAAGCGTGCGGCCTATCACGTTAGCCATGATGCCAGCAAGCCGAGGCCGAAGCTCCCCGTTCCGTCATCCTGAGGTGCGAGCGCAGCGAGCCTCGAAGGATGACGGGTTGGTTTGCTCAACTTGCTCAGTGTCATCGCCGGGCGATGACAGCGGTGGGTGACGACAAAGCTTCACACCCTCTCAGGTGACGGGTTTGAGAGGGTGCTACTGGAAGCAATGGATGTGCCTGCTATACAGGCCGCATGATCCGCTCCTTCCTCACCGTCTCCACGGGAACGCTGGCCTCACGACTGCTCGGCTTCGTGCGCGATTCCGTGATCGCGGCGCTGCTCGGCGCCGGGCCGGTGGCGGATGCGTTCCTGGCCGCGTTCCAACTGGTGAATGTGGTGCGGCGGCTGCTCGCCGAGGGCGGGCTGAATGCGGCGCTGGTGCCGGTCTGGCTGAAGATTCGCGAGCGCGACGGCGCCGACGCGGCGACCGCCTTCGCCGGCCGCGTGCTCGGCACGGTCAGCGCCGCCGTGATCGCGGCCGCGCTCGTCATCGGCGTCGTGATGCCGTTTGTCATCGCTCTGATCGCGCCGGGCTTCATCGGCCGCGACACGCTGCAATTCGCCGTCGACGATGCGAGGCTGATGCTGCCCTACCTCGCCTTCGCGGGTCCCGTCACCGTGATGATGGCGCTGCTCAACGCGCAGGGCCGCTTCGCGCTGACCGCGTTCTCGCCGCTGCTGTTCAACATCGCGCTGATCTCGGTGATGGCCGTGCTGCTGGTGCGGCAGCATGACCCGGTGCAGGCCGCGCTGGTGATGGCGGCGACGATCGGCATCGCTGGGCTGCTGCAGCTCTCGATGCTGGCGCTGCGCGGCGCAACGCTCGCTTCGCCGCTGCGCGTCTCCTTCGATGGCGAAATGCGCAGCTTTCTCGGCCGCGCGGTTCCCGGCATGGTCGCGAGCAGCGCGCCGCAATGGCTGATGGTCGCAGGCGCGGTGATCGCCTCGGGCGCGCCGGCGGCGGTGTCCTGGCTCTATTTCGCCAACCGCCTGCTCGAGCTGCCGCTCGGCATCGTCGGCGTCGCGATGGGCACCGTGCTGATCCCCGAGATGACGCGCGCGGTGCGCAGCGGCGAGCACGGCGCGATCGCGCATGCGGAATCACGCGCGCTGGAGCTCGCGGCCGGACTGGCGCTCCCCGCAACGCTCGGCCTGATGGTGCTGAGCGGACCGATCGTACGCCTGCTGTTCGAGCACGGCGCATTCACCGCCGAGGACACCGCCGCGACGGCACAGGCGCTGGTCTGGCTGGCGCTGGCCTTGCCGGCGCATGTGCTGGTGAAGGCGCTGTCGCCGGCGTTCTTCGCGCGCGAGGACACGCTGACGCCGCTGCTCGCGACGCTGCAAGCCGTCATGGTCGCGATCGCCGCCGGCTTCCTGTTCGGTCAGCTTCACGGCGCCAGCGGAGTTGCCGCCGGGATCGCGCTCGGCGCCTGGAGCAACGCGCTGTCGTTGATCCGCAGGGGTGCGACCACCTTCGGCTTCTCGATCGACGCCGACGCCCGCCGCCGGCTGCCGCGCATCCTCGCCGCCGCGCTTGGGATGGGCGCCCTGCTCTGGCTCGCGGCCCGCCTGCTGCCGGCCGGCGTGCACGGCCTGGTGCAGGCCGCCGCCCTGCTCCTGCTGATCGCCGCCGGCATTTTGGCTTATGGGCTGCTTTTGCAGCTTTTCGGCGTGACCGGCTGGCGACAGGCCGTCAGCGCCATCAAGCGAGGACATCCGGCCTGACTTGCGCACAAAGGGCTTAAGTGGCAAACGACGCCGCTAAAGCTGCCATTTCCGGGAATCTTGACCATGGCGTTCGTTGAACGGGTTTTCTCAGGCGTCCAGCCGACGGGCAATCTGCACCTCGGCAACTATCTCGGCGCCATCGTCAACTTCGTGAAGATGCAGGAGACCCATAACTGCATCTATTGCGTCGTCGACATGCACGCGATCACGATGGGGATCGATGTCTGGGGCGGCCCGGCCGAGCTCGCGCGCAACACCCGCGAGGTGACCGCGGCGTTCATCGCCTCGGGCATCGATCCGAACAAGCACATCGTGTTCAACCAGAGCCAGATCGCCGGCCACGCCGAGCTGACCTGGATCTTCAACTGCGTCGCGCGGATCGGCTGGCTGAACCGCATGACCCAGTTCAAGGAAAAGGCCGGCAAGGACCGCGAGAACGCTTCCGTCGGTCTCTACGATTATCCGGTGCTGATGGCGGCCGACATCCTGCTGTACCGCGCCACCCATGTGCCTGTCGGCGAGGACCAGAAGCAGCATCTGGAACTGTCCCGTGACATCGCGCAGAAGTTCAACAACGATTTTTCGGATTCGATCCGCGGCCACGGCTTCGCCGACGGCCTGTTCTTTCCGCAGCCGGAGCCGCTGATCACCGGGCCGGCGACGCGGGTGATGAGCCTGCGCGACGGCACCAAGAAGATGTCGAAGTCGGATGCGTCGGACAATTCGCGGATCAACCTGACCGACGACGCCGACACCATCGCCCAGAAGATCCGCAAGGCGAAAACCGATCCGGAGCCGCTGCCGTCGGAGGAGAAGGGCCTCGAGCCGCGCCCCGAGGCCGACAATCTGGTCGGCATCTACGCCGCGCTCGCCGGCATCTCCAAGCAGGAAGTGCTGACGCAGTTCGGCGGCGGCCAGTTCTCCAGCTTCAAGAACGCGCTGGTCGAGGTGTGCGTCGCAAAACTGGCGCCGATCGCCAGCGAGATGAAGAGACTGGTCGCCGATCCCGGCCATGTCGACGCCATCCTGGCCGACGGCGCCAGCCGCGCCCGCGACCTCGCCGACGAGACCATGCGCATGACCAAGGACATCGTCGGCTTCATCCGCTCGCACTGACGCGTTCGGCAAGACCTGCGCACTCCCTCTCCCAAACGGAGAGGGAGTGTGGCAGCATGGGTTGGTTTGGTTCAGCACCGGGACATGCATGACCACCCAGCGACGCAGCTATGAGACCGGCCACAAGCCGAAATGCCTCGTCATCGTCGACGACACCGCGGAATGGGATCGCGCGGTCTATTACGCCAGCCGGTGGGCGATCCGGGTCGGCGGCGGCGTGGTGATGCTGCGGGTGATCGAGACCGAAGACCAGAACCAGCAATGGCTCGGGGTCGCCGACATCATGCGCGCGGAGGCCGAGGAGGCCGCCAACGAGGCGCTCGACCGCGCCGCCGGCCGCGCCAACGGCATCGCCGCGATCACTCCGGAGCGGGTGATTCGCGAGGGCGACCCGACCGAGCAGATCCTCGACGTGATCGAGCAGGACGTCGACATCGCCATGCTGGTGCTGGCCGCCAATCCGGGCGCCGAGGGGCCCGGTCCGATCATCACCACCATGGCCAAGACCATGGGCGCGTTCCCGATCCCGGTCACCATCGTGCCCGGCGGCCTGACCGACGCCGAGGTCGATGCCCTGTCGTAGGGCGTTGCCGCCGCCAGCCTCGGTGGGCCGCTCCCTCCGTGGCGAGGCAACCAGCCGACCTCTGTTACCAGGCGTAGCGAAGCACGCCCTTGCCCGCATAGGAGCGGCTGACGCTGGAGAATTCGCCTTCGAATGTGCCGGCAACTGAGAATCCGTTCAGCCATGTCCATTCGGCGGACGCCGTCGCAAGCGCGAGGTCATGCGGCTGCGGGACCCCGCCAACCACGAAGGTCGCACCCGGCAGCGCCTGAAAGGTGGCAGCGACGGTGCGGTCAGTATTGTAGTCATGCGCCCAGGCCGCGCGGCCGCGGAGCGTGAAGACACCGTCCTGCGTCGCAAACGACTTGTCGGTGCGCACCCCGAGCTCGTTTCGCGTTGTGGCGACACTCTTGGCGGCGTAAGCGAGGGCAAAGGTGCTGACGCCCGAAATCGCCGCCTCGCTGTAGTTCGGCAAGTCGAATGTCACGAACTGACCTGCGGCATACGGCGTAAACCCGACCCCGCCCATGACGGGGGCGATCAACCGATAGCCGCCTTCGACCCGGCCGGACCACGCATTGGCGTTGAAGCGGGCGCGGAGCCGATCGACACCGGCAACGGTTACGGTCCGGTCGGTCGTAACCTCTTGCCAACCATAGGCGAGCGCAGCCGTGATGTAGGCGGGGCCGGCATTGTGCCGGATGAAGGCGCCGGCCTGGAACAGATCGGAACTACCACCGCCAAAGCCGTTGACACCAAAGCCGGTGCCGCCGCCCGCCAGCGCAAAGCCGGCAATCGTGTTCGGCGAAAGGGGGTAGTCGGCACCGGCTGCAACCCCGTAGACGCGGCTTGACGTGTTGCTGGTGCCGAGCGATGCGCTGGCGTCGGTGGTTTGCGAGCCGCCAAATCCCGCGACCCAGGTGCTCCAGCGCTGCACGAACGGCGCCGGCGGCGGCGCCTTGGCATAGATTGCGGCCATGGCGTCGCCTGCCTTGTGCCGCGTGGCATAAGCGAGCGTCTTTTCGTCGGCGTATCCCGCTGCGTTCCCGCCGCCGGAAACCGCATCCCCTCGCCTAGCGATAAAGGGATCGGTCATCACGCCCATGAACTGGGTCATGGCATCGAAGGTCGTCTGTTGCGAGCCTGTCGCGGTCTCGCCCGCCGCTTGCGACAGCCCCGCCGCCGTCAAGGTGCCGTACACCATCGGAATGCCGCCATTGGCGTTGAAATAGTTCGTCAGCGCATTGGCGACGTTCTGCTGATTGCGGTTGAGACCGCTCGGCAGCGAAAGACCGAGGTCCAGGTTCAGATACGCATTGAATCCATCGTATCCAAGCGTCGGGATGAAGCCGAATGGAAGGTCGGTATTGACCACGCCGCTGAAGGCACCGGTCACGCCGGCCGCCGCATGAAGGATGGTGTACTGCCTGGCGATATAGCTGCCTGGCACAAAACTCGCCTGCACCGTGCCGCCGTTCAGCGTTGCCGTACCCGTGACGTTGGCGAGCGAGGACGTGGCTGGAGAGACCTGGATCGCATAGAGCGCGCCAGACTGGACAGCCAGGTTGCCGGTAATGTTCATCGAACTGCCGGCCGTACTGTTGCCGGGCGCGAATGTCCCGCCGTTCGCGATCGTGGCGGCGCCGACGATCGAACCGGTACCGGTCAGGATGCCGCCGCTGATCCCGACCGAGCCTGTGATCACGCCGTTATTGAACGTGGTACCGCCCGTGTTGGTGAAGCCGCCGGCGCCGACCACCAGCGCGCCTGAATTCTGGAACCCGCCTGCATTGTTGCTGACCGTCACCGCACTCAGCATTCGGCCGGCAGCAATCACGACACCATTCGTGGCGGCCGAGTTGTTGGTCAGCGTCGTGATGCCGGAGAGATCACCGGACGTGACGGCGAGTTGCGCCATGTCGCTGTTGGTGAAAGTGCTGTTGCCGGCCAGCGCGCCGGCAACCGAGAAAACTCCTGAACCCTGATTCTGGATGGCACCGTTGACCTGATTTCCGGCATTGACGGTCGCCGAGTTGGTCAGCCCTCCATTGACGACACTGGTCGCGGTAGCGGTGTTCAGCGCGCCACCACTCACTGTCGCGCCGCCATTGATCGTGCCTGCGTTGTCGGTTGTGCCGGCAATGTTGGATAGCCCGCCGTTGAGAATGGACGCGGCGCCGATGTTCTTGAGGTTGCCGGCGTTGACGACGGGACCGGCCGTCGCGGTGAGCGTTCCCGAATTCGAGATGAAGGCCCCCGCGCTGTTGGAGATATTCGCAGCGCTGAGCAGTCGACCCGCGTCGACGACAACGCCATTCGTCGACGTCGAATTGTTGGTCAGCGTCGTGATTCCGGTGAAGTCTCCTCCATTCACCATCAGCCTCGCGTTACTTCCCGAAAGCGTGAAGCTGTTGTTCCCGAGCAGATTGCCGGTGACCTTGACGAGACCATCCGACTCCCTCAGGGTGCTCCCGTTGAACTGTGACCGATTCAGAATGACCCCGTTGATCGTTCCGGAAGCATAAACCGCTCCCAAATTCGTTAGACCGCCGCCGATGGTGCCCGTGGTCGTCAACACACCAAAGCCGTTTGCCGCGAGGCCGGTGATGGTCCCGGTATTGGTGAAATCGAGGCCTTCGCTCGTCAGCGAGGCAATGGTTCCGCCGTTACTCGCGCGATTGGCGTTAAACACCGCGCCGGCATTACCGGCGTTGTTTTGAAAGATACCAAGATTGTTCACGTCCCCGAGGGTGCCGCCGGCATTGGTCGCAGCGGCAAACTTCAGAATGGTGGTGCTGCCGATCACCAGCGCGCCGGCATTGTTGACGAAGGTACCGCCTTTGACGCTGACCTCGGTTTGCAGTGTCCCTCCGTTCACCAGCTTGCCGTCGAAAATAGAGGTTGTGGTGAATGAGTTCGCTCCGGTCAGTATCAGGGTGCCGGCGCCGATCTGTGAAAGATCCGTGCCGGTCATGTTGTTGGCGATTGAAACGCTGCGGCCGGCGGAGGCGCCGTTGGTGACACCATTGCTGAAATTTACGTCCTGGCCGGAAATCACGTAATTCTGCGAATTGAAGCCAAAATTCCAGGATTGCGGCGCAATCGGACCCGCCGTCACGTTGATTGTCGCGGAGCCGGTGCTGCCAAATCCGGCAATTTCGCCCGCAGCATCAGGAACCGTGCCGGTGCTCCAGTTGGTGGCTTCGTTATAGTTGGTGTTGTTGACGCCGCCGCCTAGCCAATTCTGGGCGCACGCGGCTTGTGGCACCATCAGCAAGATCATCGTGGCTGCCGCTGAAAGCGACAGCCCGGTCAGAGATGCTATTCGCAGCAAGACGCGGTGGCATCCGGCTCGGTCAGTCGATAGGCGTCTCGGAAGCTGAACAAGATCATGACGAATCGCCGAACCAAGGGCTCTCGATTTTCCGCCAACCATTTCCGTATTCCAAAAGTATTTGCGCTGCCGGGGCAGCAAAGGCAGCCTCCAAAGGACCAGTGGCCAAGCTCTCACGAACTGCCGATCAACTCCA
The DNA here is from genome assembly GCF_020329505.1 of Bradyrhizobium semiaridum. Classification (GTDB taxonomy): domain Bacteria; phylum Pseudomonadota; class Alphaproteobacteria; order Rhizobiales; family Xanthobacteraceae; genus Bradyrhizobium; species Bradyrhizobium semiaridum. The sequence continues at coordinate 10,700 of NZ_JAGKJJ010000046.1, read as the reverse complement.
GATTGCTGCCTCGACAAAACCATTGGTTGCGGCCGGCCGGATGGTAATTGACGCGATGTGTTGCTATTTCGCCGCAGACACAATCAGGGGCGGCGGCGGATTTGCGCCGGACCCCGGGCAGCAACTGGAATGGCTTTCGGTCGAACGATCGGTAAGGGGTGGAAAGGCCGCCGATCCGCCGGATATCCGGGCCCTGCCGGGCCTTGATCACGCGTTCCCCATCGCCATCTGACTCCTTGATTTGACGCGTTTTTCTTCATGCGGAGCGGTACCACTTCGCAAGAAAGCGCTATAAGGAACCCCAACGCGCCGGCCTTGAACCGGCGACGCCGGAGAGAGCAGATGTTCATTCAGACCGAAGCCACCCCCAATCCCGCCACCCTGAAGTTCATTCCGGGCCGCGTTGTGCTCGACAACGGCACGATGGAATTCTCGCCGGACACCGCCGCGCGCTCGCCGCTCGCCGAGCGGCTGTTCGCCGTGCCCGGTGTCACCGGCGTGTTCTTCGGCTCGGACTTCGTCACCGTGACCAAGGCGGACGGCGACTGGCAGCACCTCAAGCCGGCGATCCTCGGCGCCATCATGGAGCATTACATGTCCGGCGCGCCGCTGCTCGCCGACGGCAGCGCCTCCTGCGACGCGGCGAGCGATGGGGACGACGAGTTCTTCGATGAGGCCGATGCCGAGACCGTCGAGCAGATCAAGGACCTGATCGAGACGCGCGTGCGTCCCGCGGTCGCCAATGACGGCGGCGACATCACCTTCCGCGGCTTCAAGGACGGCATCGTCTATCTCAACATGAAGGGCTCCTGTGCCGGCTGCCCGTCATCCACCGCGACCTTGCAGCACGGCATCCAGAACCTGCTCCGGCATTTCGTGCCGGACGTGCAGGAAGTCCGGCCGATGTAATGGGAGGCGAATGGTGAATAGCGAATGGCGAATAGCAATCCGCTCTGATTCAATATTCGCTATTCGCTACTCGCCATTCGCCCCCTCATGATGATTCTCGCCATCGATACCGCGCTCGATGCCTGCTCCGCGGCAGTGCTCGACACCACCTCCGGCAATACCATCGCCATCGAATCGCAGCCGATGCAGCGCGGCCACGCTGAGGCGCTGATGCCGCTGATCGCGCGCGTGATGAATGAGAGCGGCATCGCGTTCACCGCGCTCGACCGCATCGCCGTCACCACCGGCCCCGGCAGCTTCACCGGCCTGCGCGTCGGGCTTTCGGCTGCGCGCGGCATCGCGCTCGCCGCCGGGAAGCCGGCGGTCGGGTTGACCACGCTCGCCGCCTATGCCGCGCCCGTGGTCGCCGTGAATGCGGAGCATCCGATCCTGTCGGCGATCGACGCGCGGCACGATCACGTCTACTTCCAGGTGGTGGCCGGCGACGGCAGTCCGATCGTCAAGGCGAAGGTGGTGCCGATCGCGGAGGCGCTCGAAGCCACGCAATACGGCGCGCTGCATCTGGTCGGCAATGCCGCCGATATCCTCGCCGCGCGCTGGCCCGCGGACGCAGCGCCGCCGGCCGCGGTGGATTCGCGGCCAGCGCCCGACATCACATGGGTCGCCTGGATCGGCGCCGCCGTCGATCCCGGCGGTGCGCCGCCGCGTCCGTTCTATCTGCGCGCGCCCGACGCCAAGCCACCGAAGGATCGCCTCGAAGTCAGCGTGCCGCCCGCGACATGATCGACTGGCTGCCACGGTGGTGGAGCGGTGGGCCACCCGCGGTCGAGCCCGCGACGTTGCGCGACGCGGCGCGGCTCGCGCAATTGCATGGCGCATCATTTCACCGCGGCTGGGGCGAAGGCGAGTTCGAGGCAATGCTCGCTGAGCGCAACACGCTGGTGCATCGCCTGCGACAGGGACGCAAGGTGATCGGCTTCGCGGTCTCGCGCATGGCGGCGGACGAGGCGGAAATCCTGTCGATCGCGATCGATAGCAGCCAGCGCGGACGCGGCCTGTCGCGCAACCTGCTGCTGACCCATCTCGGCCATCTTGCCGGTCGCGGCATCCGCACCATCTTTTTGGAAGTGGAAGAAAATAATCTGCCGGCGCGGCGCCTGTACGAACGGGCCGGATTCGGCGTGGTTGGCCGCCGCGAACGCTACTACAAGCAGCCCGGCGGGGAACATCTGAACGCGCTTCTGATGCGCCGCGACTTGTCGTAACATCCGCGCGATGGCAGAACAGCGCCCGACACTCGAGGCCCACGGGACGCACCGAGGACCTGCCAAGAACCCGCCAAGGACCATGACCACGGTGAAAATCCCGCCTGCGCAGAAAAATACCGGCATCGAGGCGCGCTGCGCCGCGACCGGCATGCGCATGACTGAACAGCGCCGCGTCATCGCGCGCGTGCTGGCGGAATCGATGGATCATCCCGACGTCGAGGAACTGTACCGCCGCTGCGTCGCGGTCGACGACAAAATCTCGATCTCGACGGTGTACCGCACCGTCAAACTGTTCGAGGACGCCGGCATCATCGAGCGCCACGATTTCCGCGAGGGCCGCGCGCGCTACGAGCAGATGCCCGAGAGCCACCACGATCACCTGATCAATCTGCGCGACGGCAAGGTGATCGAGTTCACCTCCGAGGAGATCGAGAAGCTGCAGGCCGAAATCGCGCGCAAGCTCGGCTACAAGCTGGTCGATCACCGCCTCGAGCTCTATTGCGTGCCGCTCGACGAAGACAGCAAATCCTAGTCGCGTGAATATCGATCTCGTCATCTTCGATTGCGACGGCGTGCTTGTCGACAGCGAGGTGATCTCCTGTCGCGCGCATGCCGAGACGCTGACGCGTCACGGCTTTCCGATCACGCCGGACGGCGTGCTGAAGCGCTTCCTCGGCGTCTCCGACCGCGAGGCGCGGCAGATCGTCGAGACCGAGCTCGGCCGTGCGCTGCCTGAGACGTTCGAGGCCGAGGTCAAGCAGGCGACGCTCAGCTTTTATGCCGACGACCTTAGCGCCATCGCGCATGTCGGCGACGCCATCGCCGCGCTGACCTTGCCGAAATGCGTCGCCTCGAGCGGCACGCCAGAGAAGATCCGCCACGGTCTGTCCTGCGCCGGGCTCTACGACCAGCTCGCGCCGCATATCTTCTCCGCCGTCCAGGTCAGGCGCGGCAAGCCTGCGCCCGACCTGTTCCTGTTCGCGGCCAAGCAGATGGGGGCCGATCCGGCGCGCTGCGTCGTGATCGAGGACAGCGTGCCCGGCATCACCGGCGCCCGCGCCGCCGGGATGACGGTGCTGGGTTTCTTTGGCGGCAGCCATTGCACGGCGGAACATGAGGCCCTGCTGCACAAGGCGGGAGCGACCGTGACGTTCGCCGATATGCGCGAGTTGCCCGGTCTGATTGCGCGGATGGGGCCAGGACTCCTGTCGCGTGAGGAATCGTCTCCTTTCCCCTGAAAGGGGAAGGCCGGGGATGAGGGTCAGCCGCGGGCGACGCCATACGCGGAGAGAGCAGATCCCGACCCGCTTTGCTCTGCGAGCAAAGCGACCTCCCCTTTGCAAGGGGAGTTAAACGACCCGAATTTCGGCCGGATCGCCCCCGAATGACGGGACGGACCGAGGCCGGGAACGCTGGATTTTCGCCCCTTTTGGCTATATCTGAGCCCCGCGCCCCGGATGGCGCCGTTTCCATTCCACGATTTTGGGTTCCATGACGACGCCGCGCAAGCTGCACATCAAGTCCTATGGCTGCCAGATGAACGTCTACGATGCGCAGCGCATGGTGGACACGCTGGCCGGCGAGGGCTTTGTCGAGACGGCAAGCGCCGATGACGCCGACCTCGTGATCCTCAACACCTGCCACATCCGCGAGAAGGCCTCGGAAAAGGTCTATTCCGAGCTCGGCCGGCTGCGCGTCGCCAAAGAAGAGGCCGCGCGGCAGGGCCGCGAGATGAAGATCGCGGTCGCCGGCTGCGTTGCACAGGCCGAGGGCGAGGAGATCGTGCATCGCGCGCCGACCGTCGACATCGTGGTCGGACCGCAGAGCTATCATCATCTGCCGGAGCTCTTGAAGCGCGCGAAGGCCAATGGCCGCGCGCTGGAGACCGAATTCCCGATCGAGGACAAGTTCGGCTTCCTGCCGCAGCCGAAGCCGGACGCGATCCGCGCGCGCGGCATCTCCGCTTTCGTGACGGTGCAGGAAGGTTGCGACAAGTTCTGCACCTTCTGCGTGGTGCCGTACACGCGCGGCGCCGAAGTCTCGCGCCCGGTGGCCAAGATCGTCGACGACGTGATGCAGCTCACCGAGAACGGCGTGCGCGAGATCACCCTGATCGGGCAGAACGTCAACGCCTACCATGGCGAGGGCCCCGACGGCCGCGCTTGGTCGCTCGGCAAATTGTTGCAGCGGCTTGCCGATATCCCTGACGTGAAGCGGCTGCGCTATTCGACCAGCCACCCCCGCGACGTCGACGATTCCCTGATCGCAGCACATCGCAACCTTCCGGAGCTGATGCCGTTCGTGCACCTGCCGGTGCAATCCGGATCGGACCGGATCCTCGCAGCCATGAACCGAAAACATACCGCCGATGACTACCGGCGCGTCATCGACCGGTTCCGAGCGGCACGCCAAGACATTGCTTTTTCATCGGATTTTATCGTCGGCTTCCCCGGCGAGACCAGGGAAGAATTTTCCGCCACACTCGCGCTTGTCACGCAAATCGGCTACGCTGCAGCCTATTCATTCAAATATTCGCCCCGGCCGGGCACGCCGGCGGCGGAGATGCAGGAGACGGTGTCAGCGACTGAGATGGACGAGCGCTTGGGGCGGCTTCAGGACTTGATCGACAGCCAGCAATCGGCCTTCAACCGGGCTGCGATCGGCACAACGGTCGACGTGCTGTTCGAGCGCGCCGCGCGCAACCCCGGCCAGATCGTCGGCCGCACCCCCTATCTGCAGCCCGCGCACGTCATGGCCTCGCCTGACATCATCGGGCAAATTCTGCCGGTGCGGATCGACAGTCTCGAACGCTACAGCCTGAAGGGCGAGCTTGCGACGCCGTCCGCGCCTGACACTGTTTCGCAGACCATTGGAGCCTGAGATCCTTGCCAAAAAGCGCATCGGATTCGTCTTCGCTCGCTCCCAGCCGCAAACTCGACATGCAAGCTCCGCCTGAGACCCAGGTCGTCATCGATTTCGACGACAACCGTGCCGCATCCGCGTTGGTCGGCCCCTACGGGCAGAACCTCGCGCTGATCGAGCGGCGGCTCGGCGTCGTGGTCGATTCCCGCGGCAATCACGTCACCATCGCCGGTTCGCGCGACGGCTGCGATGCGGCGCGGCGCGTGCTCGAGACGCTGTATGCGCAGGCCGTCCAGGGCCACGATCTCGATCAGGGCGAAGTCGAAGGCGCGATCCGCGCCGTGATCGCGCAGGGCTCGCTGTTCGAGTTCGACAACAAGACCGCCAAGCCGACCTTCGAGACCATCAATCTGCGCAAGCGCGCGGTGCGTGCGCGCACCGCGGCGCAGGACTCCTACATCCGTGCGCTGAAGCGCCACGAGCTGGTGTTCGGCATCGGCCCGGCCGGCACTGGCAAGACGTGGCTCGCGGTCGCGCATGCCGCGCAGCTGTTCGAGCGCAAAGAGGTCGACAGGATCATCCTGACGCGTCCCGCGGTCGAGGCCGGCGAACGGCTCGGCTTCCTGCCCGGCGACCTCAAGGAGAAAGTCGATCCGTATCTGCGCCCGATCTATGACGCGCTGTACGATTTGATGGATGCGCGCGTGGTCGAGCGCGCGCTGCAGGGCAACGAGATCGAGATCGCGCCGCTCGCCTTCATGCGCGGCCGCACCCTGACCAATGCCGCGATCATCCTCGACGAGGCGCAGAACACCACATCGATGCAGATGAAGATGTTCCTGACCCGTCTCGGCGAGAACAGCCGGATGATCGTCACCGGCGATCCCTCGCAGGTCGATTTGCCGCAAGGCCAGGCCTCGGGGCTTGCCGAGGCGGTCAAGCTGCTCGGCGGCGTCGAAGGTATCGCCCAGGTGCACTTCAAGGCCGAGGACGTCATCCGCCATGAATTGGTGGCGCGCATCGTGGCCGCCTATGAGGGATTGCCGCAACGCCCGGCAAACGCCAGACCTTGAGACCAAGAGCTTCGGTCGCGAGCCCGCATGCTGCGGGTTCCGGCCATAACGCAGATTTTGAAACCGTGTCCGCTTTTCCTGCAACCGAGGTCCTCGTCACCGCCACGTGCTGGCAGGCTGAGCCCACTGCCGACGCGGTGATCCATCGCGCCATCGAGGCAGCGGCCGACATCGCCGATGCCGATGTCGGCGACGCCGAGCTCGCGATCATGCTGACCGACGATGCCGGCATCCGCACCCTGAACGCCAATTGGCGCAACATCGACAAGCCGACCAACGTACTGTCGTTCCCTGCGCTGCAACCGATCGGGGACGGCAGCGACGACGATGCGCCGCGCATGCTCGGCGACATCGCGATCGCCTATGAAACGACGCGGCGGGAGGCCGACGAGGAAGGCAAGCCGTTCGAGCATCATTTGAGCCATCTGGCGGTGCACGGTTTCCTGCACCTGGTCGGCTACGACCACGAGAACGACGCCGATGCCGAGGACATGGAGAGCCTCGAGCGCAAGATCCTCGATACGCTCGGCATTCCCGACCCCTATGCGGATCGGATCGACTGACATGCCGGATTCCGACCCGACCCACGACAATCCGCGCAACGTGAGCAACCTGCCCGCCGTGGTGCACGAGGGCGAGGTGCAGCGTCCCGCCGCCGAAGGCTGGCTGGTGCGCGCGATCCGCACGCTGTTCGGCTGGAAGGCCGGCTCGGTGCGCGACGACCTGCAAGTGGTGCTCGATGCCTCGACGCCTGACGATGTCGGCTTCTCGGCGATCGAGCGTACCATGCTGCGCAACATCCTGTCGCTCAACGAGCGGCGGATCGCCGACGTCATGGTGCACCGCGCTGACATCGTCGCGGTCAAGCGCGACATCCCGCTCGGCGAGTTGATGAGCCTGTTCGAGAGCGCGGCGCATTCGCGGCTCGTGGTCTACAACGAGACCCTCGACGATCCCGAAGGCATGGTGCACATCCGCGACCTGCTCGCCTTCATGACCGCACGCGCGCGCGTCACCGAAGCGACCAAGACGCGGCGCAAGAAACCGTTCCCGGCCGGACTCGATTTGCGCGCGGTCGATCTTGCGCTGCCGCTGTCGGATGCCAACATCATCCGCAAGCTGCTCTACATCCCGCCATCGATGCGCGCGATCGACCTGCTCGCGCAAATGCAGGCCTCGCGCATCCATCTTGCGCTCGTCGTCGACGAATATGGCGGCACCGACGGGCTCGTCTCGATTGAGGACATCGTCGAGCAGATCGTCGGCGAAATCGATGACGAGCATGATTCCGACGAGCCGCCGTCGATCGTCCGCCAGGCCGACAACTCCTTCATCGCCGACGCGCGCGCCAGCCTCGACGACGTGCGCTCGGTGATCGGCGAGGATTTTGTCACTGGCGATGCCGGCGAGGAAGTCGAGACGCTGGGCGGCTATCTCGTGTCGTTCGTCGGCCGCCTGCCGGTGCGCGGCGAGGTGATTTCGGGTCCGGGCAATTTCGAGGTCGAGGTGCTCGACGCCGATCCGAGGCGGGTGAAGCGGCTGCGGATCTCGACCCGCAAGGAACGGCCGCCGGCCCGCAAGGAACGCGAACGCCGCCGCGAACAATCGTCTGACAGCGGAACGCCGCAGGCCAATGACAACACCCCGCCGGCCCCCGGAGACGGAGCCGGGCCGCAGTGACGCTGTCAGACAAACTGCGCGCCGGCGCCCTTGCGATCATCCTGACCTGGGGATGGAAGCGTGCCGCGATCGCGCTGGCCGCCGGCGCGCTGTCGGCGCTGGCGATGGCGCCGTTCAACGCCTGGCCGGTGCTGTTCCTGACCTTTTCCGTCGCAGTCTGGCTGATCGACGGCGCAGCCGCCGGGCGCTGGCGCGGCGTGCCCGCGGCGGCGTGGTCCGGCTTCTGGTTCGGCCTCGGCTATTTCGTGCCGGGACTGTACTGGATCGGCTACGCCTTCTTCGTCGATGCGCAGACCTTCGCCTGGCTTACGCCGTTCGCGGTGCTCGGCCTGCCGGCCTATCTGGCGCTGTTCACGGCCTTGGGCTTTGCGCTGGCGCGGCTGATCTGGCCGCGCGATGCCTCGCGCGTGCTCGCGCTCGCGGTCAGCCTGACGATCTCGGAATGGCTGCGCGGCCACGTGCTGACCGGCTTTCCCTGGAACGCGTTCGGCTATGCGCTGAGCGAGCCGCTGGCGCTGGCGCAGACTGCATCATTGATCGGACTGTGGGGCATGACGTTCCTCACGGTTGCGATCTTCGCCAGCCCGGCCGTTCTGATCGACGGTTTCTCACGCGGCCGCAGGCCCTGGCTTGCAACGGTGATGGCGGTGGCGGCTCTGGCGGCGATGCTGGCGTTCGGCGCGGTGCGTCTGTCACTGTCGCCGACGCAGATGGTCGCCAACGTGAAGCTGCGCATCATGCAGCCCGACCTGCAGCAGGACGCCAAGTTCAACTACGCCGCCAAGGCGGCAGTGATGCAAAAATATCTCACACTGTCGGATCGTGCGTCGGGACCGCACTCCACCGGCGTCGCCGACGCCAACATCCTGATCTGGCCGGAATCCGCCTTTCCCTTCTTCCTGACCCGCGAAGCCGACGCGATGGCGCAGATCGCCGATCTGCTCCCCAGGGGAACCGTGCTGATCACCGGGTCGGTGCGCGCGCCCGATTTGCCGGCCGGCGTCCGCGTCACGCGCGCCTACAATTCGATCTATGTCATCGACCATGACGGCAGCGTGCTGTCGGTCTACGACAAGCTGCATCTGGTGCCGTTCGGCGAATATCTGCCGTTCCAGCAATGGATGGAGAAGCTCGGCTTCATGCAGCTCACCAAGGTGGTGGGCGGCTTCATCCCGGGCACGGTGCGCAAGCCGCTCGACGTGCCGAACGCCCCGCGCGCGCTGCCGCTGATCTGTTATGAGGCGATCTTTCCCGCCAATGTCGTCGAGCGCGACGACCGACCCGGCTGGATCATCAACCTCACCAATGACGGCTGGTTCGGCATCTCGACCGGACCCTACCAGCATTTGCAGCAGGCCCGGATGCGCTCCATCGAAGAGGGGCTGCCGATGGTGCGTGCTGCAAATACGGGCATATCAGCCGTGATCGATCCGCTGGGGCGGACCGTCGCGCAGCTCGGGCTCGGCGTCGAAGGCGTGCTCGACGCCGGCCTGCCGGCAGCCATCGCGCCGACGATCTATGCGCGTATCGGAAACATCCCCGCCGCTGTAATTGTATTCGTTGCCTTCGCAATCGTCTTGCGGCAGCGTTTTGCCAGGCGAAAAACCTGAGCTCTGCATATCGCCGGTTGTCGCCGAACCCGAAAAATCGTCGAAATCTGCTCCCGCGTGATTCCGCCTGTTGACAGATTGACCGTGCACTTCGCATTGTACGGGTCCGAGCGAAATCACAAGTTCAGTCAGCCCCTTTGCGCAAATTGTCCGCATTTCGTCCCAATCCTCCCTGCAGGATTTGACGCTACCGGCGCCTGAGGCATAGTCGGTTCCAACCAGCCTCGCCCACCGGCGCTCGATCCCTTAGGAGAGTTGGAGATGTCCACCAAAGCGCCCAACCCTGTTGACAAATATGTCGGCAGCCGCGTCCGCATGCGACGCATCATGCTGGGCATGAGTCAGGAAAAACTGGGCGAGGCGCTGGGCCTGACGTTCCAGCAGGTGCAGAAATACGAGAAAGGCACCAACCGGGTCGGCGCCAGCCGGCTGCAGCAGATCTCCGAGATCCTGCAGGTGCCGGTCTCGTTCCTGTTCGACGGCGGGCCGAGCAGCGCCAAGAGCGGAGACGGCTTCAGCGAGGGCGCCTCGCCGACCTATGTCTCGGATTTTCTCGCCACCGCCGAGGGCCTTGCGTTGACCCGCGCCTTCACCCGCATCAACGACGCCAAGCTTCGCCGCAGCATCGTCGAGCTGGTCGAGCAGATCGCCTCGCGCGAGGCATCCGACCAGGCCTGATCCAGCGACAAGCGTTTGAGAGATCGTCTAAACTGGACTATGTGAGTCCGGCGCACGCGGGTGTGTGCGCGCAATGACAAACAGTTTCACAGGCGGCGACAGCAGACATGTCCAGCAACCCGTTTGACGCGGCGGCGATCCTCGACGGCATCCGCCGCTGGGTCGAGATCGAGTCGCCGACCGAGCGGCCCGACCAGGTCAACAAGCTCGCCGACCTCGTCGCATCGGGTTATCGCGAGCTGCCGGCTACGGTGGAGCGCGTTGCAGGGCGCGACGGCTGCGGCGATCATCTCGCAGTGCGCTCGAGCTGGGGCCAGGAGGCGCCGGGCATCCTGGTGCTCAGCCATCTCGACACCGTGCATCCGATGGGATTCATCGAGCGCCTGCCGTTCAAGATCGACGGCGACGTCGCGTTCGGCCCCGGCATCTACGACATGAAGGGCGGCGCCTATCTCGCCTATCACGCGTTCCGGCAGATCTGCGCCGACAGCGCGCGGCCGCCGCTCGGCATCACGCAGCTTTATGTGTCGGACGAGGAGATCGGCAGCCCGACCTCGCGGGCGCTGATCGAAGCCGAAGGACGCAAGGCCAAATACGTGCTGGTGACCGAGCCGGCACGC
>NZ_JAGKJJ010000045.1 GCF_020329505.1 Bradyrhizobium semiaridum | reverse complement strand
TTGAGGCATCGATGAACCGACGAATTATCCCCCTGATCATGTGCGGCGGCGCGGGCACCCGGCTGTGGCCGGCCTCGCGCGAGGTGCATCCGAAGCAGTTCCTGTCGCTGTTCGGGGCGCGCTCGACCTTCCAGGAGACGCTGCTGCGGGTGTCGGACGCGGCAACGTTCGAGCGGGCGATCGTGATCACCAACGAGGCCTACCGCTTCATGGTGCTGGAGCAGCTCGCCGAGATCGGGCTCGAGGCCGACGTGCTGCTGGAGCCGATGCGGCGCGATTCGGGACCGGCGATCGCCGCCGGCGCGGCGTTCGCGCAGAGCCGCGATCCGGACGCGATCGTGCTGGCGCTCGCCGCCGATCACCTGGTGCGGGACACTCAGGCTTTCGTCGCGGCGTGCCGCGAGGGGCTGGCGGCCGCCGAGCAGGGCCGTATCGTGACCTTCGGCGTCCGGCCGGAGCGGCCCGCCACCGAATACGGCTACATCAATCCCGGCGACGTGGTCACCGGCGAGGTGCGGGCGGTCGCGCGCTTCGTCGAGAAGCCGGATGCGGCGACTGCGGCCGGCTATATCGATGCCGGCTATCTCTGGAACAGCGGCAACTTCATGTTCCGCGCTTCGATGCTGCTCGACGAGTATCGCAATGTCGATGCCGACAGCGTCGCCTCGGTCGAAGAGGCGGTGACGAATGCGGCGCGCGATCTCGGCTTCGTCAAGCTCGACGCGGCATCCTTTGCCGCGGCGAAGGCGATCTCGATCGACTATGCAGTGATGGAGAAGACCTCGCACGCTGCCGTGGTGCCGGTGGCCTGCGGCTGGTCCGACATCGGCTCGTGGCGCCAGGTCTGGGAGCTCTCCGACAAGGACAGCCAGGGCAACGCGGCGCGCGGCGCCGCGGTGTTCGAGGATTCCCGCAACTGCAACGTCGCGACCGACCGTGCGCTGGTCGCGCTGGAGGGCGTCGACGATCTCGTCGTCGTCGCGACGCAGGACGCCGTGCTGGTGTCGCGGCAGAAGGACGCGGGCGGGCTGAAGCGGCTGGTCGCGAAACTGAAGGTGACGGCGCCTGAGGTCACCGAAAGCCACATCAAGGTGCATCGTCCCTGGGGCTCCTACCAGTCGGTCGACAATGGCGAGCGCCATCAGGTCAAGCGCATTGTCGTCAAGCCGGGCGGACGGTTGTCGCTGCAAAAGCACCATCACCGCTCCGAGCACTGGATCGTGGTGCGCGGCACCGCGCAGGTGACGGTCAACGAGCTGATCAAGACCGTGCACGAGAACGAATCGATCTACATCCCGATCGGCGCGGTGCACCGGCTGGAGAACCCCGGCAAGATCCAGCTCGAGCTGATCGAGGTGCAGACCGGCAGCTATCTCGGCGAGGACGACATCATCCGCATCGAGGACGATTACCGGCGCAGCTGAGAGGGTGTGAAGCTTTGTCCCCCCACCGCTGTCATCGCCCGGCCTGTGCGCAATTACGCACGTTGACCGGGCGATCCAGTACGCCGCGGCCTATCGGCTCAATAACGACTGTCTCTGGAATACTGGGTCGCCCGGTCCCGTCTATGCCAAGGCTTCGACGAGGCTTGCGATCTCGGGCACGCCGGAGCTTTAGCGGAGGCGGCAAGCCGGGGGATGACAGCGAGCAAGTTGGGCAAACCAACTCGTCATCCTGAGATCTGGCCCCTATTGCGCGCGCCAGCCAGGCAAGCCGTTGCTCTGCGCAATGGCGCAATGTTGGTGCAATCTTTCGCCGTGAAGCTGGGACGCGGTCGGGTTCCGCTGCCCAAAAATGAGTCTCCGGACGATGTAACTCTTTGAATCAAAACGTGTCCGGATTTCGTTGTTGGCATTCGCCACATTTGTGACGCCGTGCTATAGCGGCTGCCAACGAGGGGGTCGTGGTTCGCGCCAAGGGCGCCAAACAGGGATAGCCTCTTGCGCTGATTCCCCTGGGAGCCGGGGTGGCTGCCAGACTAGCCGGGACAACCGCCAAAACGTCACGCCAGAAGTCACGTTAGAAGTCACTTGGGGTCTGCAATATGAATGCAAAACTGTCCGCGCCGGGCGCGAAGGCCGACATCAAGCGCGCATTGCGTGTCGGGGTGATCGGGGCCGGCGTGATGGGCAGCAACCATGCCCGCGTGCTGGCCGGGTTGCCCGATGTCGTGTTGATCGGCATCGTCGATCCGCTGCCGGAGCACCGAGCGCGCGCCACCGAGCTAGTCGGCTGCCGCGCCTTCGAGACGCTCGACGAGCTGCTTGCCGAAGGCGTCGATGCGGTGACGATCGCGGCTCCCACCCATTTGCATCACGAGATCGCGCTGACTTGCATCGCGCGCAATATCCACATCCTAGTCGAGAAGCCGGTCGCCTCCACCGTCGAGGAGGGCCGCGAGATCGTCGCCGCCGCGCAGCGCGCCGGCGTCACGCTGATGGTCGGCCATGTCGAGCGCTTCAATCCGGCGGTCGCGGCGATCAAGCAGGCGATCTCGGGCGAGGACATCCTGTCGATCGGCATCACCCGCGTCGGCCCGTTCCCGCCGCGGATGTCCAATGTCGGCGTCGTGATCGATCTCGCGGTGCACGATATCGATCTGATCCGCTGGTTCACCGAGTCGGATATCGTCGAGGTGCAGCCGCAGCTGTCGAGCGCGGTCGCCGAGCGCGAGGACATCGCGCTGCTCCAGTTCCGTACCGCGTCCGGCGTGCTCGCCCACATCAACACCAATTGGCTGACGCCGTTCAAGGCGCGCAACGTCACGGTCGCGACCCGCGGCAAATATGTGATGGGCGATCTGCTCACCCGCCAGGTCACCGAATGTTTCGGCTTCAAGCCGGACGGCAGCTATTCGATGCGCCATCTGCCGGTCGGCCATGATGAGCCGCTGCGTGCCGAACTGATCGCGTTCCTCGACGCCGTCCGCACCGGCAAGCTGCCGGCGGTGTCAGGCGATGAGGGCGTCGCGAGCCTCGAGATCGCGATCCGCTGCCTGGAATCGCCGGCCCGGCCCGCCGCCACGACGGTGCGCAAGGGTCCGCGCCGGATCGCTGGCTGATCGATTTCCAAGACCACGTGCGAAAGACTCCATGAACCAGCATATGCGTCCTGAACCCATTCCGTTCATCGACATCGCCACGCAGCGCCGGCGGATCGGCAAGGCGATCGACGAGGCGGTCGCCCGCGTGCTCGATCACTGCCAGTTCATCAACGGCCCCGAGGTCACCGCGCTGGAGAAGGCGTTGGCCGAATACAGCGGCGCCAGGCATGTGGTGACCTGCGCCAGCGGCACCGACGCGCTGCTGATGGTGCTGATGGCGAAGAATGTCGGCCCCGGCGATGCCGTGCTGTGCCCGTCCTTCACCTTCTGCGCGACCGGCGAGGCGGTGGCGCTGGCCGGTGCGACGCCTGTCTTCGTCGACGTCGAAGAGGCCACCTTCAACATCGACGTGAATTCGCTCAAGCGCGGCATCGCCACCGCGAAGGCGCGCGGGCTGAAGCCGGTCGGTGTCATCCCGGTCGACCTGTTCGGCCAGAGCGCCGATCACGACGCGGTGGCCGCGGTCGCCAAGGCCGAGGGCCTGTTCGTGCTCGACGACGCCGCGCAGGGCTTTGGCGCCAGCTTCAAGGGCCGCAAGCTCGGCACCTTCGGGCTTGCCACCGCTACCAGCTTCTTCCCGGCCAAGCCGCTCGGCTGCTTCGGCGACGGCGGCGCGATCTTCACCGATGACGACGAGCTCGCCAACACGTTGCGCAGCATCCGCGTCCACGGCCAGGGTTCGGACAAATACGACAATGTCCGCCTCGGTCTCACCGGCCGGCTCGACACCATGCAGGCCGCGGTGCTGATCGAGAAGCTGAAGATCTTCGACGACGAGATCGCCGCCCGCAACGTCGTCGCCGAGCGCTATGCCCGCGGGCTCGGCAATATCGTGACGGTGCCGCGGCTCGCCGCCGGCTGCACCTCGGTGTGGGCGCAATATACCATCCGCCTGCCGGAGGGGACCGACCGCGACGCGTTCGCGGCGGCGCTCAAGGCGCAGGGCATCCCGACCGCGATCTATTACACAAGGTCGATACATCAGCAGACGGCCTACCGCGACTTCCCGGTCGCCGACGGCGGCCTGCCGGTCAGCGAGCGCCTGTCGGAGGACGTCATCAGCCTGCCGATGCACGCTTATCTCGACGAAGCGGCGCAGCAGCGCGTCATCGAGGCGGTGCGCGGCGCGCTACAGGCATGATCCCGAAAAGTGGCGTTCCGGTTTTCGGATTGGATCATGGCTGAACTGATAGAGGCTGATACGCAGCTTTTGCGTAGTGTGGTGCTGGTGCGCTAGAAGCAGCGCATGCTCGGGCGCATCTTCACCGTCGGCGGCTACACGCTCCTTTCCCGGGTGACCGGATTCGCGCGCGACATCATGCTCGCGGCGATCCTCGGTGCCGGGCCCGTCGCCGACGCATTCTTCGTGGCGCTGCGGCTGCCCAATCATTTCCGCGCGATCTTCGCCGAGGGCGCCTTCAATGCCGCCTTCGTGCCGGCCTATGCCCATGTCCGCGGCGAGGGCGGGGAGGCGTCGGCGCGGCTGTTCGCCGACCGCATCTTCACGCTGCTGCTGGCCTCGCAGGTGGTCCTGCTGGTCGTGGCGATGGTCTTCATGCCGCAAGCGATGAGCATCCTCGCGCCCGGCTTCACCGAGGACGCCTCGCAGCGCCAGCTCGCGATCGAGCTGACGCGGATCACCTTTCCGTACCTCTTGCTGATCACGCTGGTGACGCTCTATGGCGGCATGCTCAACGTGATGCATCGCTTCGCCAGCGCGGCGGCGGCGCCGATCTTCCTCAACCTCGCCATGATGATGACGCTGGCGCTGGCCGCGTTCTTCCCCAGCGCGGGTCACGCCGCGGCCTGGGGCGTCCTGATCTCGGGCTTCCTGCAGTTCTTCCTGCTCGCCGGCGACCTCTCGCGCCATGGCGGCCTGCCGCGCTTTGCGCCCATGAAGCTCGACGAGGACGTCCGCGGCTTCTTCCGCGCGCTGGGCCCGGCCACGCTCGGCTCAATGGGGACCCAGGTCGCGCTGTTCGCCGACACCATCATCGCGACCTTCCTGCCGGCCGGCGCGCTGTCAGCGCTGTATTATGCCGACCGTCTCAACCAGCTGCCGATCGGCGTGATCGGGATCGCGATCGGCACCGTGCTGCTGCCGGAGATGTCGCGGCGGCTGTCAGCGGACGACCACGCCGGCGCGATGGCCGCGCAGCGCCGCGCCTTCGATTTCACGCTGCTGTTCTCGGTGCCGTTCGTGGCGGCGTTCCTCACCGTCGCCGATCCGATCATGCGCGCGATGTTCGCCCGGGGTGCCTTCTCCAAGGCCGATGCCGCCACCGCCGGTGCGACGCTCGCAGCCTACGCGGTCGGGCTGATTCCCTTCGTGATGATCCGCAGCGCGGTTGCGACCTTCTATGCCCGCAAGGACACTGCGACCCCGGTCAAGGCGGCGCTGACCGGTGTTGCCGTCAACGTCGCGCTCAAGATCGCGCTGGTCTCTTCGCTCGCCCAGGTCGGGCTGGCGCTGGCGACCGCGGCCGGCGCCTGGGTCAATCTGCTGCTCGTGCTGTTCTTCGCGGTGCGCCGCGGCTTCCTCGTGCTCGATCGCGCGCTGCTGCGCTCGTTCGGCACGTTTGCGATCTGCGGCATCGTGCTCGCGGTGGCGCTGTGGCTGACCTCGCATTTCGCGGCGGTATGGTTCGCGCCGATGCAGCACTTCCGCGACGAGATGATCCTGCTGCTGCTGATCGCGACGGGCGTCTTCGTCTACGCCTTCTCGATCCTCACGCTGTTCGGCCGCGGCTGGCTGTTTGCGCTGCGGCGGGTCTAGATCGGTTGCCCCAACCTCCTTTGCATGGGGTTGTTTTTCGATATCTTGAAGTGCCCCCTTTGAAGGGGAGTTCCGATATGCGCCGCTTCAGCAGTAGAGGCGATTCCGTTTCGGCTGGATCCAGCACGGCTCGCGCTCGATGCTGGCGGCCACACGCGGCGCCTCGTCTGCGGCGATCGGCGGAGAAAACACGAAGCCCTGCACCAGGTCGCAGTCGAGCCCGCCGAGCAGGTCCACTTCGGCGGGCAATTCGGCACCCTCCGCCACCACCTTCATGCCCAGCCCGTGCGACAGGGCGATGATGCCGCCGAGCAGCTTGCGCTTCTCCGGCGCGGTGGAGATGCCGTCCACGAAGGCGCGGTCCACCTTGAGCGAGTCGAAGGGCAGCCGCGTCAGATAGCCGAGCGAAGAGTAGCCGGAGCCGAAATCGTCCAGCGCCAGTCGGACACCGAGAGCGGCGAGCGCGGTCAGCGTGCGGCTGATGCGCTGCTCGGTATGATCCACGAACAGGCTCTCGGTCAGCTCCAGGCACAGCAGCTGTGCCGGCAAGCCGGTCTCCGCCAGCACGGTCGCAACGGCGGTCTCGAAGTCCACGTTCCAGATCTGCGCCGGCGAGACGTTGACCGAGACCGAGCGCGGCGGCAGCCCGGCATTGAGCCAGGCGCGGCCCTGCCGGCAGGCCTCGCGCAGCACCCACAGGCCGAGATCGACGATCAGCCCGGAGCTCTCGGCGATCGGGATGAACTCCGCCGGCGAGATCGGCCCGCGCTCGGGATGGGTCCAGCGCAGCAGCGCCTCGAAGCCGGTGACGCGGCCGGTCCGTAAGTCCACCTGCGGCTGGTAATGGGCTTCCAGGGTGCCGGCCTCCACGGCGTGGCGCAGATGGCGGCCGAGATCGAGCCTTTGATCGACCGCTTCGGCATGGACCGGCTCGAACAACTGCGCCCGGCCGCGCCCGGCCTCCTTAGCCATGTAGAGCGCGAGGTCTGCGTTGCGCACGGCGGTCTCCGCGGTCGCCCCGTGCTCCGGCAGGCGGGCGATACCGATGGTGGCGCCGACGAAGGCCTCGCCCTCGGTGAGATCGACGGGGCCGGACAATCGGCCGATGAGCCGATCGGCAAGCCCGGTCAGTGCGGTGTCGGACATGCCGTGTCCCTCCGCCAGCACCGCGAATTCGTCGCCGCCGAGCCGGGCGATGAAGGCGTGCGGCCCCAGTTCCTGGCGCAGCTCGGCAGCCACCCGGATCAGCAATTCGTCGCCGGCGGCATGGCCGAGGGAGTCGTTGACCTCCTTGAAGCGGTCGAGGTCGATGAGCAGCAGCGCGCTGCTCCGGCCTTCCAGGGCGCAGCCCTCGATCAGGGCGGCGAGCTGGCGCTTGAACAGCGCGCGATTGGCCAGCCCGGTCAGCGGATCGGTATAGGCGAGCTGCTCGAGCCGGCGCTCGGCATCCTTGCGCTCGGTGACGTCCTGCACCGTGCCGATGATGCCGATGACCTTGCCATGGGCGACCTCCGCCTTGCAGATCACGGCCAGGTCGCGGGCGGTGCCGTCCGCATGCAACATCCGCAGGTCGGTGGACTCGGTCCTGCGGGTGCGCAGGACCCGCTTCTGCATGCCGCCGAAGCGGTCGGCGTCGCCGCCAAGGAAGTAGGGCCGTATATTCTTATAGGTCGGCTCGAACGTGTCGGGGTCGAAACCGAGAAGCTGGTAGAGCTCGGGCGACCAGACCGTGCGGCCGATGTCCAGCCGGTAGCTCCAGGTGCCGATCTTGCCGAGCCGGTGGGCTTCCTCCAGCGCCCGCGTGCGCTGGTCGAGCAACGCCTTGGCCGCCCTCAGCTGGGTGATATCGCTGGACGTGCCGCGATAGCCGAGGAAGCTGCCGTCGTCGGCGAAGATCGGCTTACCGCTGGTGCAGATGCTGACGCGCGAGCCGTCCTGGCCGATCAGCGTATAGGTGAAGTCGCGAAAAGGGCGATGGGCCTCCATATCGGCCCGGTGCCGCGCCATTGCCTCCGCATCCTCGGGCGCATAAGCCAGTTCCCAGCGCGCCCTGCCGCCGGCGGCGACCGTCTGGAAGGCGGCATTGCCGGCCAGCGACTTGGGATAGGGCAGCAGCCGATGGGCGGCGTCGCTCTCCCAGCACCAGTCCGAGGCCGTGCTGACGAAATCGGCCAGCCGCTGCTCGCTCTCCGCGAGGCGCCGCAGCGCAGAGGTCTCCTCGGTGACGTCGCGGACGATGCCGGACACGCGCCGGACCTGACCGAGCGCGTCGAATTCCGGCTCGCCATGCTCGATACAGTCGAGCAGGCTGCCATCGGACTTGCGGAATCTCGTCCGCACCGCGTAGGGCCGCCCCTCCGCCCAGCAGGCCGCGTAATGCGCCTCCAGGGCTTTCCGGCTTTCGGGCAAATAGCGCTCGCGCACGGTCGCGATCGGGATGAAGCCGTCGATCGTCTCGAATTCGTAGAAGGCGGCGAACTCGGGCGATATCCAGAAATCGGTCGCGTCGGCACTCTGCGACTCCCAGTAGCCCATGCGGGCCATCCTGATGGCGCTTCGCAGCGACCGTTCCTCATGCCAGCGGCGACGCGCTACCCCCGCGGGGAGCTCCCCTTGCGGCAATTTGCGAACGCCCATTGGTCCCAACTCAAATACCAGCGTACATCACCCAACTGGGCGCCAGCATATAGCGCGACAACCTTACCTTGGAGCGAAGCCGGTCACAGTCTGGGGTTCGTTCGCGAATTTGGTGTAGTTTCCGTGAATCCGGTAACCGACACCAGGGATGAAGAACAAGGCATGACGGCCTCCTGTTGACGCTCTCCTATCAGCGGTGCGTCGCCCACCTGGAGCCGCGCAACGTGTAACGCGTTCCCTGCACGCGAACGGTATCCATTCACTCGACGAGGCTCTGGTTTTGCATTGTCAAATCAATCGCATAGGAATCGGTTGCGCAGGCGCGCCGGAGGTGGCGGAAAGCCGTTTGCGCTTCCCGGACAACCACGCCAATATGGCGGAACAAGAAGACTGCAACCGGAGACACTATGGCAGCCCCGATCAAATTCGGCGTCGGACAAAGCGTACGGCGCAAAGAGGATGACGCCCTGATTCGCGGCAAGGGCCGCTACACCGACGACGTTGCGCCGTCTCCCGCACTGCACGCGCTGATGCTGCGCTCGCCGCATGCGCACGCGACCTACACCATCGATGTCGGCAACGCCCGAGGCATGCCCGGGGTGGCGCTGATCCTGACCGCCGACGATGTCGCCGAGCTCGGCGGCCTGCCGTGCCTGTTCAATCTCGAGACCGATCCGTTCACCGCGCCGCCCTATCCGATCCTCGCCAAGGACGAGGTGCGCCATGTCGGCGACGCCGTCGCCTTCGTGGTCGCCGACACCGTCGATCACGCACGCGACGCGATCGAGGCGATCGAGGTCAAATGGACGCCGCTGCCGGCCGTGGTCGGCCTCGCCAACGCCGTGAAGAAGGGCGCGCCGCAGGTCTGGCCCGACAAGCCGGGCAATCTGCTGTTCGACGTCTCGATCGGCGACAAGAAGGCCGCGGATGCCGCCTTCGCCAAGGCACATGCGGTGGCAGAGATCACCATCGTCAATCCGCGCGTCATCACCAACTTCATGGAGACGCGCGCCGCGGTCGCCGAATACGACGCCAAGAAGGATCATCTGACGTTGACGATCGGCAGCCAGGGCAGCCATCGCCTGCGCGAGATCCTCTGCGACATGATCCTGAAGATGCCGAAGGAGAACATGCGGGTGATCTGCCCGGATGTCGGCGGCGGCTTCGGCACCAAGCTGTTCCCGTACCGGGAATACGCACTGATCTCGGTCGCTGCGCGCAAGCTGAAGAAGACCATCAAGTGGACCGCCGAGCGCTCCGACCATTTCATGGGCGACGCGCAGGGCCGCGACAATCTCACTACCGCGAAGATGGCGCTGGCCGAGGACGGCAAATTCCTCGGCATGGATGTCGACCTAATGGGCGACATGGGCGCCTATCTGTCGACCTTCGCGCCCTACATCCCGCATGGTGGCGCCGGCATGTTGCCCGGCCTCTATGACATCCAGGCCTTCCACTGCCGCGTCCGCACCGTGTTCACCAACACGGTGCCGGTCGATGCCTATCGCGGCGCCGGCCGCCCCGAGGCCGCCTATGTGATCGAACGGCTGGTGGACGCTGCCGCGCGAAAACTCGGCATGACGCCCGACGCGATCAGGCGGAAGAATTTCATTCCGCCGAAGTCGCTGCCCTACAAGACCGCGACCGGCAAGGTCTATGATTCCGGCGACTTCGTCGCGCATATGAAGCGCGCGATGGAGATTGCGAATTGGAAGGAGTTTCCCAAGCGCGCCAAGGCCGCGAAGAAGGAAGGCTTGGTGCGGGGCATCGGCATGGCGAGCTATGTCGAGGTCTGCGGCACCATGGGCGAGGAGACCGCCAATGTGGCGCTCGATCCCAACGGCGACATCTCGATCCTGATCGGCACGCAGTCGAGCGGGCAGGGTCACCAGACCGCCTATGCGCAGATCGTCGCCGAGCAGTTCGGCGTGCCGCCCGAGCGGGTCCACGTGCTGCAGGGCGACACCGACAAGATCGCGACCGGGCTCGGCACCGGCGGCTCGGCCTCGATTCCGTCCGGCGGCGTCAGCGTGCAGCGCGCTACGCACGAGCTCGGCAACAAGCTGAAGCAGCTTGCGGCGCAGGCGCTGGAAGCCGGCGCCGGCGACCTCGAGATCGCCGACGGCCGCATCCGTATCGCCGGCACCGACCGCTCGATCAGCTTTGCCGATCTCGCCAAGCGGCCCGGCGCCAGTGCCTCCGACATGAACGCCAGCGCGACGTTCGCGAGCGCCGACGGCACCTATCCGAACGGCACGCATCTCGCCGAGGTCGAGATCGATCCGGCCACCGGCATCATCAAGATCGTCAACTACGTCATCGTCGACGATTTCGGCGTCACGCTCAATCCGCTGATGCTGGCGGGCCAGGTGCATGGCGGCGCGATGCAGGGCATCGGGCAGGCGCTGATGGAGCAGGCGGTATACAGCTCCGCCGACGGCCAGCTCGTCACCGGCACCTTCATGGACTACGCGCTGCCGCGCGCGTCTGACGGGCCATCCTTCGTGTTCGAGACCAACAACGTGCCCTGCACCACCAATCCGCTCGGCGTGAAGGGCGCGGGCGAGGCCGGCGCGATCGGCTCCTGCCCCGCGGTGGTCAATGCGATCATCGAAGGCCTGCACCGCGAGTACAAGATCGATCACATCGACATGCCGGCGACCCCCGAGCGGGTCTGGATCGCGATCCGCGAGGCGCAGCGCCAGCATAATCTCTGATAAATAGTCTCTGATAAGATGTCGCAGGCGGGATGAAGGTCCCGCCTGCGGTGTTTGCAAACAAGGCCGGCCAACGACCTCGCGAGCCGGGACATAACGAAACTGAGGGGATATGCCGATGAAGCGGATCGTGATCGTTGCTGCGGTGCTTGCGTTCAGTGCCGGTGCTGTCGTTGCACAGCAGGACCAGGCCAAGAAGACCCAGGCCATGATGAAGGACAACGGCAAGAACGCGGGCGCGCTGGCCGCGATCATTAAGGGCGAGAAGCCCTACGACCAGGCGACCGTCGATGCTGCGCTGGCGCAGTTCGATGAGACAGCCAAGGCGCTTCCGACGCTGTTCCCGGAGAGCCTCAAGGGCGCCAAGCTGGATGGCGACTACGCCCCTTCGCCGAAGATCTGGGAGGACAAGGCCGGCTTCGCGCAGCACGCGGCCAGCTTTGGCAAGGCCGTCACCGAGGCCAAGGGCAAGATCAAGGATGTCGATACGCTGAAGGCCGAGCTCGGTGTCATCGGCAAGCAGTGCGGCGGCTGCCACGAGACTTACCGCATCAAGAAGAGCTGACGTTTTTCTGCACGCGGATCGCGACCGACCTTGCGTGGCGCGGCATCGGGAAACGAGAAAGGGCGGACGCCGCGAAGCGTCCGCCCTTTTCGTTGTGCCAGACTTTTTCTTGTTGGAATGAGGTCGCGTGAGCTACGTCGCGTGACCTCCATCGTCAGCGTGGCCGCTTACTTGGTGACCTGGCCGCGGATTTCGCCGCCCGGGTTCGCCGCGGTGTGGATGTTGACGTAGTACTTGCCGGCGAGGAGATCGGCGGCCTGCGCGTCGGTCAGCGTCGCGCTGCCCTCGACCGGGCTCGACGTCGCATTCGGGATCGCAACCGCGACGCCGGCATTCTTGCCGGCCTCGGCAGGCCCGTGGAAATGTGCCGCGGTGGCGGGGCCGGTGAGGCCGGTATAGGTCACCTTCCAGCTCAGCTTCTTGGTGGCGGCGTCGTAGTCGATGTCGGCCGTGCCGGTGGCGGTGCTGGCATTCGCCGGCACTTCGGATTTGGCATCCAGCGTCGCCTTCAGCTTCTCGGCGAAGGCCGGGCCGGCGAATGCAATCGCGGCGCCCAGCGTCAGTGTGGCAAGCAAGGTCTTGTTCGTCATGGTGCTCTCCCTTTTGATGTCACTGGATGGTTTCAGTCTTCAAACAGCGGTTTTGCCGGTTTATTCCCAAGATCATCGAGGAAGGCGCGAAATTTGATGCGAGCTTGTGCGGCCGGTTTTCGATCATACTGGTTGATGCGGTGTAGCGCCCAATGACGGATCAGTGAATGCTGCGACGAATTCTCCTTCTGGCCATTGTGGCCGGTATCGCCGGGTTCGGCGTGTTCTGGTGGCTGACCATCCCCGCAACCATTGCCGCGAGCGCGCTGCCCGCGCATCAGCCCGATCTCGCCAACGGTCAGGAGATGTTCAACGCGGGCGGCTGTTCCTCGTGCCATGCGGTGCCGAAGCAGGACGACCGATTGAAGCTTGGTGGCGGGCTCGCGATCGGCTCGCCGTTCGGCACGTTCTATGCGCCGAACATCTCGCCCGATCCGAACGACGGCATCGGCCGCTGGAGCGAGGCCGACTTCGTCAACGCCGTCATGAAGGGAACCTCGCCGGCGGGAACGCATGTCTTCCCGGCGTTTCCCTATACCTCGTACCAGCACGCCAGGATCAGCGACGTGCGCGACCTGTTCGCCTATCTGAAGACTTTGCCCGCGGTGTCCGGCAAGGTGCCCGATCACGATGTGCCGTTCCCGTTCAACATCCGCCGCACGATCGGCATCTGGAAGCTGCTGTTCATGGACGACAAGCCGCTGGTCGCGGATGCGAGCCGTTCGGCGCAGTGGAATCGCGGCGACTATCTCGTCAACAGCTTTGGCCATTGCGCCGAGTGCCACAGCCCGCGCAATGTCCTCGGCGGCATCATCGCGGCGCAGCGCTTTGCCGGCGGCCCGAATCCGGAGGGCGAGGGCTGGGTGCCCAACATCACGCAGAAGCGGATGTCGGACTGGAGCGCGAAGGATATTTCCTACTTCCTGGAAAGCGGGCAGACGCCGGACGGCGACAGCGCCGGCGGCGCGATGGTGCGCGTGATCAAGAACACCTCGCAGCTCACGGCGCAGGATCGCGACGCGATCGCCGAGTACATCAAATCGCTGCCGCCGGTCGACGGACCGCCGCGGCCGAAGAAACCGGAGAAGGAGTCGTAGAGCGCTGCAGCTCTCCGATAAGCCTACGGCGTGCACATATCTGGCGCGACGGCTTACAAGTCAGGAAGGCACCAATGGATCGGTTCCCTCCCCCCTTGCGGGGGAGGGTTAGGGAGAGGGGTAAGCCGCGCGGACGGTGTTTGTGGCTTACCCCTCTCTCCAACTCTCCCCCGCAAGGGGGGGAGAGAGCCCTGCCACCTCCCGTGCGGCCCTTAGCAAAATCGGCCCAAATGAAATGTGTGCATACCTTAGCCCATAGGCAGAGGTGAGAAGCAGCTAGCGGCCGCCGAAGGCCTTGAAGGTGATGATGGTGAGCGTGTCCTGGATGCCCGGGATCACCTGAACCTTCTCATTGATGAAGTGGCCGATATCGGTGTCGTGGTCGACATAGAACTTGACCAGGAGATCGTAATTGCCCGCGGTGGAATAGATCTCCGATGCGATCTCGGCCTCCGCCAGCGCGTTGGCGACGGTGTAGGATTGGCCGAGCTTGCACTTGATCTGGACGAAGAAGGGAACCATCGCTTTGTCTCCGGAGAATTGCCGACAATAGGCCAAAAACGGACGGCCGTGGCAAGGCTAAGTGGAGGTCAGGGGCGCGCTCGACCGCGGCGCCAAGTCACGGCAAATCCAGCCGAACTTGCTGCCGATGGGCTTCCCGCGCTAGGACAGGCCATGACCCCGTTTCCACCCACTCCTTGCGCCCCGTCATGACTCCGGTCGCGCTCACCATTGCCGGCTCGGATTCCTCCGGCGGCGCCGGCATCCAGGCCGACCTGAAGAGCTTTGCCGCGTGCGGCGTCTACGGCGCTTCCGTCATCACGGCGCTGACCGCGCAGAACACCAAGGGGGTCACCGGCATCCATCCGGTCCCGGCCGACTTCGTCACCGCGCAGATCGACGCCGTGTTCTCCGACCTTGCGGTCGGCGCGGTGAAGATCGGCATGGTGGCGCAGGCCGAGACCATCGCGGCGATCGCCGACGGCCTGACGCGCTGGGCGCCGCGCCATGTCGTGCTCGACCCCGTGATGGTCGCGACCTCAGGCGACCGGCTGCTCGCGGCCGAGGCAGTCGATGCGCTCCGGACCCGGCTGTTTCCGCTGGCATCGCTGATCACGCCGAACCTGCCGGAGACGGCGGCGCTGCTGAACGAGACGACCGCGGAGAGCGAGGCCGATGTCGAAGCGCATGGGAAGCGATTGCTGGCGATGGGATGCCGCGCGGTGCTGGTCAAGGGCGGCCACGGCCATGGCGCCGACAGCATCGACTATCTGATCGACGGCGAGCGCAGCATCGCGCTGGCAGCGCCGCGGATCGCGACGGCGAATACGCACGGCACCGGGTGCTCGCTGTCGTCGGCGATCGCAGCGGGCCTTGCGAAGGGCGAAGACATGGAGACCGCGGTGCGCAACGCCAAGGCCTGGATCACGCAAGCGATCGCCGAGGCCGATCGCTTCGCCGTCGGCCACGGCCACGGCCCTGTGCATCATTTCCACAAGTATTACTGAAGCTCCCGTAGCCCGGATGAAGCGCAGCGCAATCCGGGGCCGGGCCATCCGCTGATGCAGCGGCCCCGGATGACGCTCCGCTCATCCGGGCTAACCACCGTCATTGCGAGGAGCGAGAGCGACGAGGCAATCGATCGCTCCGCGTGTGCGGACAGATGGATTGCTTCGCTTCGCTAGCAATGACGGTGGCTGTTGTCCCATCGCGTTACATCAGCAACACATCGCCATGTTCCGCACAGCGACGGGCCGCCATGTCGCCAGATTGTCGCATGCGGCTGTTATCCGCAGTGAAGGGGCGTGCAACCGATTCTCGTTAACTGTTTGTGGGGCCTTGGGTCGCGGGGATCGTCATCGCCTTGTCATAGGAATCTGTTAGGTGCACCGGCATGGGAAGCGACTCCTCGAGTGAAGAAAGCCCCGAGCGGCGCTTTCGCACTTTGTTTATCTCCGATGTCCATCTCGGAGCCCGCGGCTCGCAAGCCGATCGCCTGCTCGACTTCCTCCGCACCCACGATGCCGACACGATCTATCTCGTAGGCGATATCGTCGACGGCTGGGCGCTGAAGTCGAACTGGTACTGGCCACAGACCCACAACGATTTCGTGCAGAAGATGCTGCGCAAGGCGCGCAAGGGCGCCAAGGTGATCTACGTCCCGGGCAACCACGACGAGTTCCTGCGCAAATATTACGGCACGCATTTCGGCGGCATCGATGTGGTGGAGAACACTGTCCACACCGGCGCCGACGGCAAGCGCTATCTCGTGATCCACGGCGACATCTTCGATCTCGTGGTGCAGAACGCGCGCTGGCTCGCCCATCTCGGCGACAAGGCCTACGACTTCGCGATCCAGATGAACCGCTTCGTCAACTTCTTCCGCAAGATGTTCGGCGTGCCGTACTGGTCGCTGTCGCAATGGGCCAAGCTGAAGGTCAAGAAGGCGGTGAACTATATCGGCGCGTTCGAATCGACGTTGGCCGGCGAGGCGCGCCGCCACGGCTGCGACGGCGTGATCTGCGGCCACATCCACTACGCGACGATCCATGACGAGCACGGCATCCGCTACATGAATTGCGGCGACTGGGTCGAGAGCTGCACCGCGCTCGCCGAGCACGAGGACGGCCGCTTCGAGATCATCACCTGGACCGATCCGGTGCGCCGTGTGACGCCGGTGCCGCGGGTCACGGCACGCGCTGCATGACGCATATCCTGGTCGCGACCGATGCGTGGCATCCCCAGGTCAACGGGGTTGTCCGCACGCTGACCATGATGGCGCAGGCGGCGAAGTCGCTCGGCGTCGAGGTGAGTTTCCTGACGCCGGATTCGTTCCGCACCTTTGCGATGCCGAGCTATCGCGATCTCCGGCTGGCGCTGCCGGATCAGGCCAAGGTCGCCAGCCTGATCGAGGTCGCCAAGCCCGACAGCATCCACATCGCGACCGAAGGTCCGATCGGGCTTGCGGTCCGCCGCTACTGCCGCAAGCGCAGCCTGCCGTTCACCACCAGCTTCCACACCCGCTTCCCCGAATATGTCTCGGCGCGAACGCCGATCCCCGAAGGCTGGGTCTGGCGCGCGCTGCGCTGGTTCCACCGGCCGAGCCAGGCGGTGATGGCGGCGACGCCGGCGCTGGCGGCCGAACTGCGCCAGCGCGGCTTCCGCAACGTCGTGCTGTGGTCGCGCGGCGTCGACACCGCGATGTTCCATCCGCGCGACGTCGATCTCTGCCTGCCGCAGCCGGTCTATCTCAGCGTTGGCCGGGTGGCGGTGGAGAAGAATCTCGAGGCGTTCCTCGATCTCGATTTGCCGGGCACCAAGGTGGTGGTCGGCGACGGTCCGGCCCGGCTGGCGCTGGAGCGGAAATATCCCGAGGCGGTGTTCCTCGGCGCCCGCCATGGCGAGGAACTGGCCGAGATCTATGCCGCCGCCGACGTGTTCGTGTTCCCGAGCCGGACCGACACGTTCGGCCTGGTGCTGCTGGAGGCGCTGGCCAGCGGCCTGCCGGTTGCCGCTTTTCCGGTCACCGGTCCGAGCGACGTGATCGGCTCCGCGCCGGTCGGCGTGCTCGACGAGGATCTGCGCCAGGCCTGCCTGGAGGCGCTCAGCATCTCGCGGCAGGCCTGCGTCGATTTCGCCGCGCTCCACACTTGGCAGGCCTCGGCCCGGGTGTTCATCGACCGCTGCATGAATGTCCGCCCCGTGCCGCCCGACGGCGAGGGGGAGGCGATCGAGTTCGGCGCCGAAAAGCACCATTTTGCCGCCCTGCCGGCCACCCAGCCCACACCAAGATAATGCGTCTTGCCGGGCCGTCCGCCGCCGCGATACAAATTGCGGATGACGGACACCGCTCTCAATCCACCCGTCGCTGCCGCGGACATCGACGCCGCCGCAAGGGTGGTCGCGCCGTTCGCGGTGCGCACGCCGCTCTTGACCTTCCCCGTCCTCGACGAACGGGTCGGCACCAAGGTCTTCCTGAAACCCGAGATGCTGCAGCGGACCGGATCGTTCAAGTTCCGCGGCGCTTTCAACAAGCTCGCCTCGATCCCGCAGGACAAGCGCGGCGGCGGCGTGGTCGCGTTCTCCTCGGGCAATCATGCCCAGGGCGTCGCAGCCGCGGCAAAGATCCTCAACATGCAGGCGACCATCGTGATGCCGGCGGACTCGCCGCTGACAAAGCGCGAGCGCACCAAATCCTATGGCGCCGAGGTCGTGCTGTACGATCGCGACCGCGACGATCGCGAGGCGATCGCCAACGGCATCGCCGGCAAGCGCGGCGCAACGCTGGTGCGGCCCTATGACGATCCGTTCGTGATCGCAGGCCAGGGCACGGCCGGCCGCGAGATCGCCGAGGACATGGCGGCGCTCGGGCTCACCCCCGACATCGTGGTTGCGCCGGCCTCCGGCGGCGGTCTGATCGCGGGCGTCGCCACCGCGGTGAAGACGAGATTTCCGCAGGCGCAGGTGATCGTCGCCGAGCCTTCGGGCTATGACGATCACGCGCTGTCGCTGAAGGCCGGGCATCGCGAGGCGCATCCGGTCGCCGCGCGCACCATCTGCGATGCGCTGATGGCGATGATGCCGGGCGAGCTCACCTTCGCCATCAACAGCAAGCTGCTCGCGGCCGGCGTCAATGCGACCGATGACGAAGTCGGTGCCGCGGTCGCCTTTGCCTATCGCGAGCTGAAGCTGGTGGTCGAGCCCGGCGGCGCGATCGGGCTCGCCGCGCTGCTGGCGGGACGGATCGACGTCAAGGACAAGAACGTCGTGATCGTGCTCTCGGGCGGCAATGTCGATGCCGACTTGTTTGCGAAGCTGGTGGCCTGAGCTCCATTCGCGTCTCGTCATTGCCGGGCGTGACCCGGCAATCCATCAAGCAACAAGTGTCCTTTGATGGATGCGCGGGTCAAGCCGCGCATGACGAGTTGGGTTTGCGGCGATCACGAGAAGAACGCGATCTTCTCGCTCTGGCTCATGCGGCGGATCGGCGCCAGCGGATCGTTGGCCGCGAGGATCGGCCGCTTGACGAGGCCGCTCGCGATGATGCTCGATCCCAGCGAGATCTCGGCATTCGGCTCGGGCGCAGCTTCGGCGCGAACCGGCGAAGCAGGCGGGCTCACGGGCGCTTCCACGGTCCGCGCGGCGGCCATCGGCGCGCCGACTGGCTGCAGGACGCGCGCAGGCCGGGCGACGTGCACCGGTTCCGGCATCCGCATGGGCTCGGGCGCCGATACCGCCATGTCCGGCTCGGCGGCCATCGCCTCGGCGACGCGCAGTTCCTTCGCGGCGCGAATCTCCTCGGCAATCGCCTCTTCGTCGATCGGATCGGGCGCGCCCATCTCCGCCGCGATCAGGTCGAGCACGGCTTCGTCCTGCGCGTCGGCCGCGGCCTTCTCGGTGACGCGGGCGAGCTCGGCGGCTTCGGCTTCCGCCGGCGCTGCCTCGGCTCTGGCCAGCGCAGTGTCGTCAGGCGAAGGCAAGTCCGCCTCGGCGGCCGCAGGCGCGACGAATTCGGACGCAGGCATTGGCTCAGCGGCGTCCTGAGCCGGTGGCGGCTCGGCCGTCACGGCATCGGAAGCCGCGCTTGCGGCCGCCGGCGGCGGCGAGGGCGCAGGCGCAGCCGGCTCCGCGACCGCGGCCTCGGCTACATCGGGCTCCGCGGCCGTGACCGCCTCGTCCGCATTGAACTCGGCGAGCCGGCGCGTCAGCGTCGCGAAGGCGGCATCGAGCACGCCCTTGGCCTCGTCCATCGAGAGCCGGGCGGCACCGGCCTCGATCGCGCTGACCTGCGAATCGATGATGTCGCAGATCCTTCCGTCATTGCCGATCTCGCGCAGCCGCCAGGAGATTTCCCGAATCACCCGCACGCCCTTGCGCACCGGCGCCAGCGTCTGCTCGAAGCTCACGCCGTCGAGGGCCGCAAGCGCGGAGGCCTGGGCGGACTCGATGACGCCGCGCAGGGCGCCCAGCACCTGTTCCAGTTGCTCGTCCCGACAGGCGTCCGCGGCGGCCTTGCGCTGCGCGGCAAGGCTTTCCTCGATCCGCGCCACGGCGTCGAGCACCATGCGGGTATCGGCATTGCGGTTGCGTTTGGCATACTCGCCGAGGAACCAGCGGCCCCGCGAGGTCTCCATGAAGGCCTCGCTGATCGCGGCATAGTCCTCCTCGCTCGGCTGGGCCGCGCGGGCGGAAATCGGCGACAGGGCGAATGCTTCTTCGGCCATAACAATCTCTCCGCGCAAATCACTGCGCGTTACGCTAACGATCACCACGATATCGCGCGAATCGCAATTGAATTGATGTCTTCCGAATCACAAATCCCCATCGCGGCCAAAGTTGCATCGCGGCGATTCGCTGCGCGGCTCGCGGCGTTCTATGCCACGCTGTTCGGCGTGACCGGGGTCCAGCTGCCGTTCTTCACGGTGTGGCTGAAGGCGATCGGCATCGACGCCACCTGGATCGGCATCATCACGGCGGTGCCGCCGGTGACGCGCTTCACCGTGCTGCCGATGGTGACGGCTGCGGCGGAACGGCGCCAGATGCTGCGCGGCGCGATCATCGCCACGGCCTTCGCCACCGCGCTCGGCTTCGCGCTGGTCGGTACCCAGCACCAGCCGTTCCTCGTGCTCGCACTCTACGCGCTGACCTGCTGCGTGTGGACGCCGATGGTGCCGCTGACCGACGCCTATGCGCTGCGCGGCGTCCGGCAGTACGGCCTCAATTACGGACCGTTGCGGCTGTGGGGCTCCGCTGCCTTCGTGGTCTGCGCGCTCATCAGCGGGCTGTTGCTCGGCTACGTCGCCGAGATTCATCTGATCTGGATCATCACGGCGGTGACCGTGATCGGCGCGCTGGTCAGCCTGACGCTGCAGCCGCTGCAACGTCCAAAGGCCGCAGCGGCGCCGGCGGCCGGCGCGCGCAAGCTGCTGCGCGATCCGGCCTTCCTCGCCATTATCGTGACGTCGGCGCTGATCCAGAGCAGCCACTCCGCCTATTACATCTTCGCCTCGATCGCCTGGCAGCAGGCCGGCCTCAACGGCCTCACGATCGCCGGCCTCTGGGTGCTCGGCGTCGTCGCCGAGATCGTGCTGTTCGCGCTGTCGCCGCGCTTCACGCTGCCGCCTGCCATTCTGGTGGTGGTCGCGGCTGCGAGCGCGGTGGCGCGCTGGAGCATCACCGCGCAGGATCCGCCGCTGCCGATCCTCGCAATCGTGCAGCTCGGGCATGGGCTGACCTTCGGGCTGACCCAGGTCGGCATCATGGGACTGATGGTGCATCACGTGCCCGCGCACATCATGGCGCGCGGGCAGGGCTATCTGGCGGCCTGCGGCGGCATCGTCGCGAGCACGACGTCGATCCTCTGCGGCATGGTCTATGCGCGCTACGGGCTCGGTGCCTATTACATGATGGCGGCGATGGCCGGTACAGGCGGGCTCGCGATGTGGCTGGCGCGCAAGCGATTCACAGCGACTTCAAGCGAAGCGGGTCCCGGCTCGCGCTAAAGCGCGATGAGATTTGATCGAATCGTCATCGCGCTTTAGCTCTTTGTTTGAGCATGATCTTTTCGGAAAACCGCGCCGCACTTTTCCGGATCATGCTTTAGGAAAACGCGTCAAGGAAAGAGCCATCAGCCCCATAGCGCGGCGTCCGGCGGATAGACCAGGCTGCCCGCATAGCGCAGGCCGTGGTCGCGGTCGCGCGCCAGCAGCAGCGGGCCGTCGAGATCGACGAAGCGCGCAGCTTGCGCGATCAGCATCGCCGGCGCCATCGACAGCGAGGTCGCGACCATGCAGCCGATCATGATCTCGAAGCCGAGCGCGCCAGCGGCGTCCGCCATCGCCAGCGCCTCAGTCAGCCCGCCGGTCTTGTCGAGCTTGATGTTGACGGCGTCATAGCGGCCGCGCAGCGCTTCGAGCGAGGCGCGGTCGTGCACGCTCTCGTCGGCGCACACCATCACCGGCCGCTCGATCCGCGCCAGCGCCTCGTCCTTGCCGGCCGGCAGCGGCTGCTCGATCAGCGTGACGCCGGCATCGGCGCAGGCCTTGAGATTGGCGGCGAGGTTATCTTCGGTCCACGCCTCGTTGGCATCGACCATCAGTTCGGATGCAGGTGCCGCCTTGCGCACCGCGGCGATCCGCGCCGCATCGCCCTCGCCACCGAGCTTGATCTTGAGCAGTGCGCGGTGCGCGGCTTTCGCGGTGGCCTCGGCCATCGCCTCCGCTGGTCCGAGCGAAATCGTATAGGCAGTGGTGCGGGGCTCCGGCGCGGGCCGGCCGAGCAACTGCCAGATGCGCGCGCCGGCGCGCTTGGCCTCGAGGTCCGCCAGCGCGCAGTCCAGCGCGTTGCGGGCCGCACCGGCGGGCATCGCGGCCTGCAAGGCGTTGCGGTCGATTCCGCTGGCGAGCGGTGCCTGCATCGCCTGGATCGCCGACAGCGCCGCCTCCGGCGTCTCGCCATAGCGCGGATAGGGCACGCATTCGCCGCGGCCGGTGACGCCGTCCTGGCTGACCTCGGCCACCACGACCACGGCTTCGGTCTTGGTGCCGCGGCTGATCGTGAAGCTGCCCGCGATCGGCCAGCGCTCGATCCGCGCCACCAAAGAAACAGCTCGGGATGGGATGGAAGTCATTTTAAAGTCTACTATTTCCTGAACCGTATGCCTTGCGGGGCGAAGCCAACTATGGCTGGTTAGTGACAGATTCGACAAGTCGATCCGGCCGGTGCCGGATAGAACTGCCAGCCGGGCCAAGGGGGTGGCAACATTGAGCGGCGACCCGACACTGGAGCGGATAGCCCAAGGCGAGGGACTGGCATTGTGCGCGGCGGGCGACTGGACCGCCCGCTTTGCCCCCGCACTAGAACGCATCGTCTCCGACGCCGAGAAGCTGCGCGGCAGTCGGCCGCATATCTTCATCGACGTCTCCCAGGTCGCAAGCCTCGATACGTTCGGCGCCTGGCTGATCGAGCGGCTGCGCCGCAGCCTCAGCGACGCCTCGGCGGAAGCCAAGATCGCGGGCCTCTCCGCCAACTATTCCAGCCTGGTGGACGAGGTCAGCCGCGTCGGCGCCGCGCCCAAGGCCGACAATGACACGCTGTCGATCACCGCCATGCTGGAGCAGATCGGCCGCGTCGTGGTCGGAATCGGCGGCACCGTCGTCAGCCTGGTCGACATGCTCGGCGCGGTGCTGGCCGCATCCGGCAAGGTGCTGATCCGTCCGCGCAGCTTCCGCCTGACCTCGACGGTGCACCACCTCGAGCAGGTGTGCTGGCGCGCGGTGCCGATCGTGGTGCTGATCACCTTCCTGATCGGCTGCATCATCTCGCAGCAGGGCATCTTCCATTTCCGCAGGTTCGGCGCCGACATCTTCGTCGTCGACATGCTCGGCGTGCTGGTGCTGCGCGAGATCGGCGTGCTCCTGGTCGCGATCATGGTCGCGGGCCGCTCCGGCTCGGCCTATACCGCCGAACTCGGCTCGATGAAGATGCGCGAGGAGATCGACGCGCTGCGCACCATGGGGTTCGATCCGATCGAGGTGCTGGTCTTGCCGCGCATGCTCGCGCTGGTGCTGGCGCTGCCGATCCTGGCCTTTCTCGGCGCGATGGCCGCGCTCTATGGCGGCGGCCTGGTGGCGTGGCTCTACGGCGGCGTCGATCCGGAAGCCTTCCTGCTCCGCCTTCGTGACGCCATATCGATCGACCATTTCATCGTCGGCCTGGTCAAGGCGCCGGTGATGGCCGCGGTGATCGGCATCGTCGCCTGCGTCGAGGGGCTTGCGGTGCAGGGTTCGGCGGAATCGCTCGGACAGCACACCACCTCGTCGGTGGTGAAGGGGATCTTCTTCGTGATCGTGATGGACGGCGTGTTCGCGATCTTCTTCGCCTCGATCGGGATGTGACGATGGCGGAGCAGGAGGCCATCATCCGCGTCCGCGACGTCACGGTGCAATTCGGCAAGACCCGCGTGCTCGACGCCCTCAGTCTCGATGTGAAGCGCGGCGAGATCCTCGGCTTCGTCGGTCCGTCGGGCGCCGGCAAGTCGGTGCTGACGCGCACCATCATCGGCCTCGTGCCGAAGGTCGCCGGTCGCATCGAGGTGTTCGGCATCGATCTTGATGCTGCCAATTCGGCGCAGCGCCGCGCGGTCGAGCGGCGCTGGGGCGTGCTGTTCCAGCAGGGCGCGCTGTTCTCCTCACTCACGGTGCGGCAGAACATCCAGTTTCCGGTGCGCGAATACTTACGCATCTCGCAGCGGCTACTCGACGAGATCGTGGCGGCCAAGCTCGCGATGGTCGGGCTGAAGCCGGAGGTCGCCGACCGCTATCCGTCGGAACTGTCGGGCGGCATGATCAAACGCGTCGCGCTGGCGCGCGCGCTCGCGCTCGATCCCGAACTGGTGTTTCTCGACGAGCCGACCTCGGGCCTCGATCCGATCGGCGCCGGCGATTTCGACGAGCTGGTGCGCACCCTGCAGCGCACTTTGGGGCTGACCGTTTTCATGGTAACCCACGACCTCGACAGTCTTTACACCGCGTGCGACCGTGTTGCTGTTTTAGGGAACGGTAAGATCATTGCTGCAGGATCGATCGCCGACATGAAGGCATCGCAGCATCCGTGGCTGCAGCAATATTTCAACGGCAAGCGCGCCCGCGCCGTTGTGGCATAGCGCATGATCCCACAACGCGGAGGCCGGTTTTCCGACCAGATCATGTGCCAACAGGGAGTTCGACGGGCGGTCGGGCAGCTGCGCTGCGCGAGGGCCTAGGAAGCAATCGATGGAAACCCGGGCGAACTACGTCCTGATCGGGGCCTTCACGCTGGCGGTGATCGCGGCCGCGTTTGGCTTCGTGCTCTGGTTCCAGAGCCTGCACACCACCAAGCAGCGCAGCCCGTTGCGGGTGGTCTTCGAGGGCCCGGCCTCCGGCCTGCGCAATGGCGGCAATGTCAATTTCAATGGTATCCGAATAGGGGAAGTGATCTCCGTCAAGCTCGACAATCCGCGGCGCGTGGTAGCGCTGGCGATGATCGAGAACAACGCCCCGATCCGCAAGGACACCGTCGTCGGCCTCGAATTCCAGGGCCTCACTGGCGTCGCCGCGATCTCGCTGAAGGGCGGCGAGGAGGCCGCCCCGCCGGTGCCGCTGGACGAGGACGGCATCCCGGTGCTGACCGCCGACCCCAACGCGCTGCAGGACGTCACCGAGGCGATCCGTGCCACCTTGCAAAACGTCAACCGCATCGTCGCCGACAATCAGCAGTCGGTGAAGAATTCGCTGAAGAACCTCGAGACCTTCACCCAGGCGCTGGCCCGCAATTCCGAGAAGATCGACAACGTCATGCTCAAGGTTGACGGCGTGATGAGCAAGGCCGACAGCCTGATGCTCGGACTGGATACCATCGCCGGGGGAAAGAATGGCGGCGAACTCAATCAGATGGTGAAGTCGATCCGCGACCTCGCCGAGGATCTCGACAAGCGCTCCGGCGCGCTGATCGCCGACGGCCGCCGCACGCTCTCCGACATCAGCCGCGCGGTGAACAACTTTGATCGTAACCCGAGCCGCGTGATCTTCGGCGGAAGCAACAACGCCGCACCCGAGCCGGCGCCGGCACCGGTCGCGCCAGGGCCGCGGCGGCGGCAGTAGCGCGGCGAATGGTGAGTAGCGAATAGCGAATAGCTTTTCCCCAGCTGCCAGTCCCGTCATTGCAGGGAGCGAAGCGACGAAGCAATCCAGCGCGCCGCACATACGGACCGATCGGGCTCGCGTTCGCGAGACTCGTTGGCCCGTAATGACCGGGGTCGACACTGTCGCGCTACGGTCGAGGTCGGCCGTAGCTGCAGCCCAAACAAAAACGGAGGCCGTTCGGCCTCCGTTTTTCATTCGCTATTCGCTACTCGCTATTCGCCGGACTCACCCCAGCCGTCCCGCTGCGTGCGCCAGCAGCGTGTACACCAGCCCGGTCTCCGAGGTCAGGTGGCTGCGCAGCTCCTGCTGGCCGCGGCCGTCGCGGGCGACTTCGTCGAGCAGGCGCTCGAACTCGGCGATGTAGCGGTCAACGGTCTGCTTGAAGCCGCGGTCGGAGCGGTACTTGCGCGCCACTTCGTCGAACGCCTTCTGGCCGGCCGGCGTGTAGAGGCGCTTGGAGAACGCCTTGTCCTCGCCGCGCTGATAGCGATCCCACATCTCGGCGGCGAGGTTGCGGTCCATCAGCCGGGCGATGTCGAGCGACAGCGACTCCAGCGGATTGGCGGCGGCCTGCGGCTGCGGGCGGGGCCGCGCAGCCTCGCGGCTCGGCTGCGGCGGTGGTGCGTCGCTGCGGTTGAGCAGGTCGGACAGCCAGCCGTCGCGGCCGTTGTCGGGGCCCGCCGGGCTGACCGGCGGCGCCTCGGTGCGGCGCGAGGTCGGCATGCCCAGGTCGGGTGGCGGCAGCGTCGACGCGCTGTTGCCGTTGTCACGCATGCCGGTATCGCGCATCCGTACCTCGTTGCGGCCGCCGGCGGCAGCCATCAGCGGCTCCTCCTGGCGAACGCTGCGGCCGGCGCTGACCACGTCGAGGCCGCGGCCGTGATGCGCCACGATGCGGTTGAGCTCGGCCAGCGCCTCGATCTGGTCGACGATCACCTTGCGCATCTGCGCGGTGTTCTCGGCAGCCTCCTGCGGCATCTCCAGCACGCCGCGGCGCAGCTCGTTGCGGGTGGCCTCGAGCTCGGCGTGCATCTCGCGCCGCCGAGCCGGCACCGGCGGTCTCCGCCACCACGCGGGCGATGTCGCGGGCACGCTCTTCGGCCGCGGCCAGCGATTCATCCAGCAGTCCGGTGAAGCGCGACAGCCGCTGGTCGAGATCGGTGGTGCGCAGGTCGATGGTGGTGACCAGCGCTTCCAGCGCCGACTTGCGCTCGTTGACCGAAGCCGTCGTCGAGCGGTTGGCCTGCTCGACCGTGGCAGCCGCCTCGATCAGCGCCTTGCCATGGGTCTCGAACTGGGTCGACAGCTCGCCGAGGTCCTCCAGCGCCTTGCTGGTCTTGCTGTTGAACACCGTGAGCTGGTCTTCCAGCGTCTGGGTTGCGACGCCGTTGCGCGAGGTGACGTCGTTCATGGCGGACACGAAGTCGGCGACGCGGGTCACCAGTGCGCGTTCCAGCGAGTTGAGGTTGTCGTGGGCGCCGGTCAGCACCTCCTGCAGCAGGATGTTGCCCTCGCGCAGCCGCTCGAACAGCGCCACCGTGTCGGTGCGCAGGATCTTGCTGGTCTCCTGCATCTCGGTGACGGCCGAGATCGAGACCTGGCGCGACTGGTCGATCGCCGCGCGCGAGGCCTGCTCGAGGTCCTTGAGCGACTTCGCCACCGCGCCGGTCGCCTGGTCGCCGGCCGTGGTGATGTTGCGCGCGACATCGTTGCCCTGCGCCGCCATCGACTGCGAGAACGCCATGCCGCGGTTTTCGATCGCCTTCAGCGCATCCGCGGTGGCGCGATCGATGTCCGTCGCGAGCTGCGTGGTCTTGACGGTCAGCGCCTCGACCAGGGCGCCGCGGCGGCCGTCGACCATCTGCGACAGCCGGTCGGCCTGCTGCGCCACATAGGTGACGATCTCGTCGGTCTTGCCGGTCATCGCCGAGCCGAACGCGCTCGAGGCCGACAGCACCGCACGTTCGATGTCGGCCGCGGTGGTCTTGACCTTGGTCGAGACCTCGCTGGACATGCTGACCAGCGCCGCCTGCGCATTCTGCGCCGAGGTCTGGATGTTGTCGGTGGTCTTGGCCGTGACCGCGCTGAGTGCGCGCTCGATATCGGTCGAGAGCACGCGGATCTGGTTGACGGCGTCGCCCGAGGTTGCCGCGAACAGGCTCTGCGCCTCGCGGGCGTTGCCGAGGATGGTCTGGGCGGCCTCCGCGCTGCTGGTGGTCAGCGAACGCTCGATCTCGCTGGAGATCTCGCGGATCTGGCTTGCCGCCTCGCTGGCGGTCGCCGTGAACGAGGTCTGGGCCTCGCGGGCGCTGCCGAGGATGGTCTGCGCCGTGTTGGTGCCGACCGCGGTCAGCGTGCGCTCGATATCGACCGCGAGCGACTTGATGTGGTTGGCAGCTTCCGACGAGGCGCCGATCAGGGTGTTCTGCGCCTCGCGGGCGCCGGCGGTCAGCATTTCGGCGGTGCCGTTGCCGGCCATCGACAGCGAGCGCTGGATGTCGGCGGCGAGCGCCGCCACCTTGGTCGCGGCCTCGGTGGAGGTGTCGACCAGCGTGGTCTGGGCCTCGCGCGCACCTGATGTGATCGCTTCGGCGGTGGCCGAACCGGCCATCGACAGCGAACGCTCCATGTCGGCCGCCAGCGAGCGGACCAGGTCGGCAGCCTCGGTGGAGGCGCTGGCCAGCGTGCTTTGGGCCTGGCGGGCGCTCGACACGACGGATTCCGCAGTGGCGGTGCCGGCCGTCGAGAGCGAATGCTGCACGTCGGCAACGAGCGTACGCACCAGGTTCGCGGCTTCCGTGGATGCGCCGGTGAGCGTGGACTGGGCCTCGCGGGCGCTGGTCACGATCGCTTCCGCGGTGGCTGAGCCGGCGAGCGACAGCGAGCGTTCGACGTCGCTGGTGAGCGACTTGACCTGGCCCGTGACGTCGGTCGATGTCGAGATCAGCGTGGTCTGGGCCTCGCGGGCGCCGCTCATGATGGCTTCCGCGGTGGCCGTGCCGGCCATCGACAGCGAATGCTCGATGTCGGCGGCCAGCGACTTGACCTGGCTCGCGGCGTCGTTGGAGGCGGACACCAGCGTCGTCTGCGCCTCGCGGGCGCCGGTCATGATGGCTTCGGCGGTCGCCGTGCCGGTCATCGACAGCGAACGCTCGATGTCGGCGGCCAGCGACTTGACCTGGCTCGCGGCGTCGGCGGAGGCCGACACCAGCGTGGTCTGCGCCTCGCGCGCGCCCGCCAGCACCGAGGCGGCGGTGGCGGTTCCTGCAGCCTGCAGCGTGCGCTCGACATCCTCCGACAGCGACTTGATCTGCGAGGCGACGTCGCCCGAAGCGGAGACCAGCGAGGCCTGGGCGTCGCGGGCGCTGGTGAGGATCGCGTTGGCGGCGCTGGTGCCGACCGCGGTCAGCACGCCTTCGACCTCGGCCGAGCTCAGCTTGAGCTGTGCGCCGACGTCCGAAGACACGGAGAGCAGTGCCTGCTGCGCCGTGCGGGCGCCGGTCTGGATGGTCTCGCTGGTGTTGACCACGAGGTTGGTGAGCGAGCGCTCGGCGTCCTCGACATGCGACTTGATGCTCGACGACAGCAATTCGGCGCGCGACATCAGATCTTCGCTGGCCTGGCGGCCGGAGCTCTCGATGCGACCGGCGACCGCCTCGACGCGCGAACCGAGCAGGTCCTCGAACTGCGCGACGCGGGTGTCGATGTCGTTGGCAACCGCGCCGACGCGGCTCTCGATGCCCTGCTGGATGTCGGCAAAGCGCGCCGAGATGGTGTCGGTGAGGTGCGCGCTGCGGCCGTTGATGGTGTCGGCGAGCCGCACGCTGTGCCCGTCGATGGTTTCGGTGACGTTGTTGATGCGGTGATCGACCGCGGCGATCGCCTGCACGGTGCCCTCGGTCAGCGTCGTGGTGAGCAGGCCGAGCCGCGAGTCGATCGACTGGATCGCCTGGGCGGCGCCTTCGGTGAGCGAGGTCGCGAGCGTGCCGAGGCGGCCGTCGATGGTATCGGTGACCGACTTCGCGCGGCTGTCGAAGGTGACCTCGAGGGTCTTGAGCCGGCCGTCGATGGTGGCGTCCAGCGACTTCAGGCGGTTGTCGAGCGCGCTGTCGAGCGTCGACAGATGGCCGCTGAGCGAGGTGTCCAGCGAGCCGATCTTGGTGGCGAGCGAGGAATCGAAGGTCGAGAGCTTGTCGTTCAGCGAGGCGTCGAGGTTGGTGACGCGGCTGCCGAGCGTGGTCTCGAACTGCAGCAGGCGCTGGTCGAGCGAGGCGGTGATCTGGCCGCTGTTCGAGGTCACGCGATGGTCGAAGGTGTCGACATAGGTCTTCAGGCTCTCGGCGATGTCCTGGGTGCGCTGGCCCATGCGCTCGACGATGTCGCCGCCGAAGGTCTTCACGGTGCGGTCGAATTCCGAGATGTGGCGGGTGATCAGCGCCCCGAGCGTGCCGGAGTCGCGGGCGAACTTCTCGGCGAGCTCGGCGCCGTGGTCCTTCACCAGTTCGTCGAACGCGCTCATCTGCAGCGACAGCGAGTCGTGCGCGGTCTCGGTCTGGCTCACCACCTTGGCGACCAGCGAATTGACGGTGACGTCGAGCGCTTCGCTCGCCTTGTCGCCGCTGGTCATGATCTGGTTGGCGAGGCGGTTGCCGGCGTCGTCGATCTTGCTGATCAGGTCGTTGCTGCGCAGCTCGAGCTCGAGCAGCAGCGAATCGCCGGAGTTCTTCAGGCTATCGTGGACCTGCTCGGTGCGGTCGGAGATGCCGTCGATGATGGTCGCCGAACGCTGCTCGAACTCGCCGGTGATGCGGTCGATGCGCTCGTTGAGCAGTTCGTGGACGCGGTCGGCGAGGTCGACGAATTCGTCATGGACATGGCCGGTCTTGAAGTTGAGGCTGGTGGTCAGCCGCTCGGAGGCCTCGAGCACGGCGCGCGTGGTCTCGGAGCTGGCTTCCTCGAGGCGATCGAGCAGGTCGCCGCCGCGCTCGCCGAGCGCGAGGATCATGTTGTCGCCGGCATGGCTCAGTGCGGTGGTGATGTGCTGGCCGCGCTCCTCCAGCGCGCTGGTGATGCTCTTGGCGACCTCGTCGACGCGCGAGGCGATCGCATCCGAGATCAGCGCGATGTCGTGGCGCAGGTCGATCTGCACGCCGGAAATCGCGCTGCGCACCTGCTCGGCCTGGCCGACCAGGTTGTCGCGCTGATGGGCGATGTCCTGCAGCAGCGCGCGGATGCGCACCTCGTTGTCGGAATAGGCGCGCTCCAGCGCCGCGACCTCATTGGCGACGAGGGATTCGAGTTCGCCGGCGCGCGCGATCGCGCGCTCGACGCCATCGCCCATCGCCGCGACCTCGCGGCGGATCGCCTGGCCGACCGTGACCATGGAATCGGCGGCGGCGTTTTCCGGCTCGGAGAAGCGGATCGCGACCTGCGCCATCGATTGCGCGATCATCTGCATGCGCTGACCGTGCGAGGCGAGGCTGGCGAGATAGTAGAACAGCAGCACCGGCACGGCGAACAGCACGGCGAGGCCGGCGAGCACCAGCGCGCCGGTGCCCTGGGCCATCGAGGCCTGCAGCGACGGCCAGAACGCGATCGTCAGGATCAGGCCGCCGAGCAGCCAGGCGCCGGAGCAGATGAAGAACAGCGTGAAGGCGTTGCGCGCGGGACGGCCGCTCTGCAACGCTTGCAGCATCTGGCCGATGGTCGCGCGATCGTCGTTGGCGGCACGACGCGGGCTGCGCGGCTCCTCGGGCTGGAATGCCGGGGTAGGATGGGGCTCGAACGGCGAGGCGGCGAAATCGGGCGCTGCCGGCGGAAGATTCGGCGGCGCGGCGCCGTCTTTGGCGGTGCTGCGGTTCTCCGCGGCCTGTTCGCTGATGTTGAGGGCTTCCTGAATGGCAGAAAGCGCGACTTCGGTGGGATCTTTGACCTTCTTTGGTGTGTTCGCCATGTTCAGTCTGAGCCCTCTCACTTTTTACGCGTCGGCGAGCCTGCCTGCGTCCCCCGCAAGCTCGAAGCCGGTGCCCACAGCGGAAGGCAAGCGCCCCCCTCGGCGGCTTGTCCGCTACATCCGCAAACATCCTATTGGCTGAGCGATGCGAATGAAATGCTTGCGATTAATACTTTCTTAATCATCGTTAACAGCTTTGCGCCATAAGGCCTTATGGGTACTCAAAATTCCCGCCCTATTCCGCCGATTGTGACGGGAAATTGTCCGGAATCGGGCGAATTTGCCGACGATCCCGACAATAATCCGTTAACCAGTTTCATGATTGGCTGGGCCCAACAATCCGTCCGGACGCACCGGCGGACACCACGGGGACAGGCCATGCCGCTTCACGTCGACCGGATCGAATGGACGCAATCGCCGCCGCTCGCGCCTGGCGATGGCCCGATCGACCTCGACCACCTCCAGCGCATGACCCTTGGCGACGCCGGCCTCGAGCGGGAGGTGCTGGCGATGTTCTCGACCCAGTCCGTCCGGATCCTCGGCGAACTGGCGGTCCTGCCGGCCGAGGCGGGACAGCACGCCCATACCCTCAAGGGATCGGCGCGCGCGATCGGCGCCTTCGTGGTGGCGGAAGCCGCCGCCCGGCTGGAAACCGCGCTTTCGGCCGGTTCCGACCCCTCCCAGCCGCTCGCCGCGCTCGGCGCCGCGATTGCCGAGACCCGCGCGGCGATCGAGCTGATCCTTCGCCGGTCTTGAGGCACCCGAAATCCACCGGCAGGTTTTCGATCCCCGCCCGCTAGCGCTGTGCGGGTCGACCCGTTATAGGGACTGCCGGGGACCTTCCATCTATTGTCCGGCATACTCCGGCAGCACGAGCGATCATGGCCAAAATCCACTTTGTCGACCATTCCGGCGAGAAACGCACCATTGAGATCGAGAACGGCGCGACCGTCATGGAAGGGGCGATCCGCAACGCGATCCCGGGCATCGAAGCCGAATGCGGCGGCGCCTGCGCCTGCGCGACCTGCCACGTCTACGTCGACGAAGCCTGGCGCGAGAAGGTCGGTGCGCCCTCGCCGATGGAAGAGGACATGCTCGACTTCGGTTTCGACGTGCGGCCGAACTCCCGCCTGTCGTGCCAGATCAAGGTCACCGACGATCTCGACGGGCTCGTGGTGACGACGCCCGAGCGGCAGGCCTAGAGTCTTAGTCCGCGTCCGGATTGACCCCGCGGCGTACCCAGCGCCGAAAGTTCTCCTTGACCTCGGCCGGCAGCGGCGTCGGCCGACGCGTCGCTTCATCGATCATTACGGTGATCGCCTTCGCCGATGCCACGCAGCGGCCTTCCGAGAACACCACCTGGTCGAAGGTGGTCGACGTCCGCCCGAACTTGACGAGACCGAGGCCGAGCTCGATCTGGCCCGGCCAGTGCAGCTCGGCGCGGAAATGGATGTCGAGGCGCACCATGATCCAGCCGAGCCCGG
Source organism: Bradyrhizobium semiaridum (assembly GCF_020329505.1). GTDB lineage: Bacteria > Pseudomonadota > Alphaproteobacteria > Rhizobiales > Xanthobacteraceae > Bradyrhizobium > Bradyrhizobium semiaridum. The sequence continues at coordinate 2,649 of NZ_JAGKJJ010000045.1, read as the reverse complement.
GCGGCATCAGCCCCATGCTGCGGTCCTTCACCAGCGTGACGCGGCCGGTCTCGAAATAGCTGGCATAGACCGCGTTGTTGACGTGCCCGTTGGGGTCGAGATCGGCAAAGCGCACATTGTCCGAAAGCCGATAGGGGAAGTCTTCCAGGCGCGGCGCATCGTCGGCGCGGGCAGGGGCGTTCACGAGGGGATCTCCGTCAGTTTGCCGTCCATACAGCCGAGTTGTCGAGGCTCGGCAAGGGGTTGCCGCGCCGCCCTCTACCCCTATTATGCATGTCCCGATCCGGCATCCCCGGGCTGGACTGGCGAGATGCCGTCCCAGCCGATTTCAAACGAAAAGAAGCGGATATGAGCGAAGTGATCAAAACCGATGTGCTGATTATTGGCGCGGGCCCGTGCGGACTGTTCGCCGTGTTCGAACTCGGCCTGCTCGACATGAAGGCGCATCTGGTCGACATCCTCGACAAGATCGGCGGCCAGTGCGCGGAGCTCTATCCGGAGAAGCCGATCTACGACATTCCCGGCATTCCCTTCGTCACCGGCCAGGGCCTCACCGATCAGCTGATGGAGCAGATCAAGCCGTTCCACCCGACCTTCCATCTCAACGAGATGGTTGAGACGATCGAGAAGATCGGCGATCCCCTGTTCCGCGTGAAGACCGATGCCGGCAAGGAGTTCGAATGCAAGGTGGTGGTGATCTCGGCCGGCGGCGGCTCGTTCCAGCCGAAGCGGCCGCCGGTGCCCGGCATCGAGGCCTTTGAGGGCACCTCGGTGTTCTATGCCGTGCGCAAGATGGAGCAGTTCCGCGACAAGAGCATTTTGATCGTCGGCGGCGGCGACTCCGCGCTGGACTGGACGCTCAACCTGCATCCGATCGCAAAGCGGATCACGCTGCTGCACCGGCGCGACGATTTCCGCGCGGCGCCGCACAGCGTCGAGCAGATGCGAGCGCTGGTCGCCGGCGGCAAGATGGATCTGAGGATCGGTCAGGTCACCGAGCTCGAAGGCGCCAGCGGCCAGGTCTCCGCTGCTCACGTCAAGGGCAACGACAATGCGATGAGCAAGGTCGAGTGCGATACGATCCTGCCGTTCTTCGGCCTCACCATGAAGCTCGGCCCGGTCGCCAATTGGGGCGTGGCGCTGGAGAACAACCTGGTCCCGGTCGACACTGCGGCGTTCGAGACCAACGTGCCGGGCATCTTCGCGATCGGCGACATCAACACCTATCCGGGCAAGCTGAAGCTGATCCTGTCTGGCTTCCACGAGGGCGCGCTGATGGCGCAGAAGGCGCACCGCTACGTCTATCCGGACAAGCGGCTGGTGTTCCAGTACACGACATCGTCATCGAGCCTGCAGAAGAAGCTCGGAGTGAACTGATTTCGCCCGAATTGCGGCCCATGCTTGCGCCACGATGGTTTTCCGCCGTGGCGCAGGTACTTTCATACGTCGCGAAATGGCCCTAGAGTCCGGGGGTTGGTTTGTCGATTGATCAGGTGATGATGATGCGGAACACGCTATCGAAACTTCGGCTGATCGTTGCGATCGCTGCGGCTTGCACTGTCGCGGCCATCGTCGCGGCTCCGGCCGCGGAGCCGTCCGCGGCGGGCCTCTGGCAGAAGACCGAGGACGGCAAGCCGGAGGGCTGGTTCCTGGTGATCGATCACAGCGGCATCTACGAAGGCGTGATCGCCAAGATCTTTGCCGACCCCGGCGAGCCGCCGAATCCGATCTGCTCGAAATGCACCGATGACCGCAAGAACGCGCCCTGGCTCGGGCTGTCCTTCATCCGCGACATGAAGCGCGAGGGCCTGAAATACGAGAACGGCAACGTGCTCGATCCGCGCGACGGCAAGGTCTACAAGGCCAAGATGACGCTGAGCGCCGACGGCCAGACGCTGACGATGCGCGGCTATCTCGGCATCTCCTGGCTCGGCAAGGACGAGGTCTGGACCCGGCTGCCGGACAGCGCGATGGCCCAGCTCGATCCCGCAATCGTCGCGAAGTACCTGCCGGCACAGGCCGCGGCGGTGAAGCAGCCACCCGCGCCGGCGTCGCTGCCGGCGAAGAAGCGCTAAGGTCAATCGCAGACATGCCGCCAACGACGGCTGCAAGCGCTCGTCACTGATCAAGACGCCCGATGCATGCTGCGCCCCGCAAGGTTTATCATTTCAGGGGACTGGAAGTCTCATCATGACGAGAAACTCCCGCCGTAGCATGGGCACTCCACGTCCCGAGCGACGACCGCTTGTGAGCCTTTGAGTAGTCGCGGCAGGCCTCCGGGGACGCCTGCCGGAGCTCCGCTAAGGACGGAACTGGACACCGGCGCACCACGAGGCAATGTCGGCTAAGGGCTAGCTGTGGAGCCTCAAGAGGTTATTCCCGGCCATGTCGAGCCTGCTGATGGGTGGCCTTGAGCCGATACTGCCATGAGGACGATGCCAGTTGTAGCGGTGAAGCCATCGAGGCAACTCCGCTGCTCGTTCCTGAGAAGTGTTGTAGGCCTGCGCGTAAGCCCATTCTCGTAGGCTGGTTTGAATGAAGCGCTCAGCCTTGCCATTAGTCTTTGGCGTGTAGGGCTTGGTGCGGATGTGCTTGAGGCCGAGGCGCTTGCAGGCCTTCTGGAAGGCGAAGGATTTGTAACAGGCGCCG
>NZ_JAGKJJ010000044.1 GCF_020329505.1 Bradyrhizobium semiaridum | reverse complement strand
CGCGCTGCCGCAGCAGGTCGACGCGGTCGTGACCAAGTTCGGCATGCCGATGGGGCCGTTCGCGATGGGCGATCTCGCCGGCCTCGACATCGGCTGGCGCTCGCGCAAGGACCGCGGCATCAAGTCGGAGATCGCCGACGCGCTGTGCGAAGCCGGCCGCTTCGGCCAGAAGACCGGCAAGGGCTATTACAAGTACGAGCCGGGTTCGCGCGCGGCGCTGCCCGATCCCGAGGTCGAGAAGCTGATCGACGAGACGCTGGCGCGGCTCGGCCGCAAGAAGCGCGTCGTCACCGACGACGAGATCCTCGAGCGCATGATGTACCCGATGATCAACGAGGGCGCGAAGATCCTCGCCGAGGGCATCGCGGCGCGACCGAGCGACATCGACGTGGTCTGGCTCTACGGTTATGGCTGGCCGATCTATCGCGGCGGCCCGATGTACTGGGCCGACACCGTGGGCCTCAAGCACATCGCCGATCGTCTGGCCTTCTACGCCAAGGAAACCAACGATCCCTCGCTCGAGCCGGCGCCGCTGCTGAAGAAGCTCGCCGACGAGGGCAAGACCTTCGCCTCGCTCGCCGCGCCGTCGAAGGCGGCGTGATTGACCAATGCGCTAACCATGCGTCGTTCCGGGGCATCGCGGAAGCGATGAGCCCGGAACCCATTGCGCCTCAGCGCATGCAGCTTGATGGATTCCGGGTCTGGCCCTTCGGGCCATCCCGGAATGACGACCTTTAGGAGTCCCTGCGAAGGCATCCATGACCTATCCCGGCGAACAATATTATCCGAAGGGCGTGCGGTGGAGCGACGAGATCACGCGCGGCACGCTGCCGGACCTGCTCTCGACCGCCGCCGCTGAATTTGGCGCCCGTCCGGTGCTCGAATTCCGCGAGCGGCAGATCAGCTACAGCGAGCTTGAGTCCCTGGTCGAGATCGCGGCCGCCGCCTTCCTGCGCGCGGGCTACGGCAAGGGCACGTCGGTCGCGCTGTTCCTCGGCAATTCGCCGGATCACCCGATCAATTTCTTCGGCGCACTGAAGGCCGGCGCGCGCGTCGTGCATCTGTCGCCGCTCGACGGCGAGATTGCGCTGTCGCACAAGCTGTCGGATTCCGGCGCGCGGGTGCTGGTCACCAGCAACCTGTCGGCGCTGCTGCCGACTGCGCTGAAATTCCTCGACAAGGGACTGCTCGATCGGCTGATCGTCTGCGAGGACGATCATTGGGGCAAGGTCGGTACACAGCAAGCCGCGCTGCCCGACGATCCCAGGATCGTCACGCGCAGCCGGTTCATCGACGGCGCGACCAGGCCTGCGCAATGGCCGGCCGTCGACGTCGAGGACGTCGCGCTGCTGCAATATACCGGCGGCACCACCGGCCTGCCCAAGGGCGCGATGCTGAGCCACGGCAATCTCACCGCGGCGGTGTCGATCTACGATGTCTGGGGCAGGCCGGCGCGGCTCGAACGCAACGCGATCGAGCGCGTGATCTGCGTGCTGCCGCTGTTCCATATCTACGCGCTGACCGTCGTGCTGCTGTCGGCGATCCGCCGCGGCCATCTGATCTCGCTGCATCAGCGCTTCGACGTCGAGGCCGTGATGCGCGACATCGAGGTCAAGCGTGCGACGGTGTTTCCCGGCGTACCGACGATGTGGATCGCGATCGCCTCGCTGCCTGATCTCGACAAGCGCGACCTTTCGTCGCTCGTGGTCGCCGGCTCCGGCGGCGCGCCGCTGCCGGTCGAGGTCGCCAAGATCTTCGAGCGCCGCGTCGGCATGAAGCTGAAGAGCGGCTGGGGCATGACCGAGACCTGCTCGCCCGGCACCGGCCATCCGAAGGAGGGGCCGGAGAAGCCGGGCTCGATCGGGCTGATGCTGCCCGGCATCGAGATGGACGTGGTGTCGCTGGAGGATCCCACCAAGGTGATGCCGGTCGGCGAGGTCGGCGAAATCCGCATCCGCGGCCCGAACGTCACCAAGGGCTACTGGAACAGGCCGGCGGAGACCGCCGAGGCCTTCGTCGGCGACCGCTTCCTCACCGGCGACATCGGCTACATGGACGCCGACGGCTATTTCTATCTGGTCGACCGCAAGAAGGACATGATCATCTCGGGCGGTTTCAACGTCTATCCGCAGATGATCGAGCAGGCGATCTACACCCATCCGGCCGTGCAGGAGGTGATCGTGATCGGCATTCCCGACGATTACCGCGGCGAGGCGGCGAAGGCCTTCATCAAGCTGCGCGACGGCAAAAGGCCGTTCACGATCGACGAGCTGCGCGCGTTCCTCACCGGCAAGCTCGGCAAGCATGAGCTGCCGGCGGCGGTCGAATTCGTCGCGGAACTGCCGCGCACCCCGGTCGGCAAACTGTCCCGTCACGAATTGCGCCAGCAGCAGCCGAAGACACCTAAACCACAACAGGCCGCATCGGGATCGCGCTCATGACGGACGATATTATCGGGTCTGTTCGAGGGTGCTTCAGTGATTCCGTCGTCCTGGCGAAAGCCAGGACCCATACCCCGCGGCCGGGGTACAGGGCACAGGCAATAATCGCCTTCGCAGGACAACGAAGGCCGGTGGTAATGGATCCTGGCTTTCGCCAGGACGACAACAAAGCAAGGCGTTAGTTTTCGTTCAAAGGAGGATCCGATGGATCTCGCTTTCACCAAGGAAGAGATAGCGTTTCGCGAGGAGGTGCGGGAGTTCTTCAAGAACAACGTCCCGCCGGAGACGCGGCGCAAGCTGCAGGAGGGCCGTCATCTGTCGAAAGACGAGATGGTCACCTGGTGGCGCATCCTCAACAAGAAGGGCTGGGGCGTCAGCCACTGGCCGAAGGAATATGGCGGCACCGGCTGGAGCAGCGTGCAGCACTACATCTTCAACGAGGAGCTGCAATCCTATCCGGCGCCGCAGCCGCTCGCCTTCGGCGTCAGCATGGTCGGCCCTGTGATCTACACCTTCGGCAACGAGGCGCAGAAGAAGCATTATCTGCCGCGCATCGCCAATGTCGACGACTGGTGGTGCCAGGGCTTCTCGGAGCCGGGATCGGGTTCGGACCTCGCCTCGCTGAAGACCAAGGCCGAGCGCCGCGGCGACAAGTGGATCATCAACGGTCAGAAGACCTGGACCACGCTGGCCCAGCACGCCGACATGATCTTCTGCCTGTGCCGTACCGATCCGGCGGCGAAGAAGCAGATGGGCATCTCCTTCATCGTGTTCTCAATGAAGTCGAAGGGCGTCACGGTGCGCCCGATCCAGACCATCGACGGCGGCCACGAGGTCAACGAGGTGTTCTTCGACGACGTCGAGGTGCCCTACGAGAACCTGATCGGCGAGGAGAACAAGGGCTGGGATTACGCCAAATTCCTGCTCGGCAATGAGCGCACCGGCATCGCCCGGGTCGGCGTCTCCAAGGAGCGGCTGCGCCGCATCCGCGCGCTGGCGTCGAAGGTCGAGTCCGGCGGCAAGCCGATCATCGAGGACCCGGCGTTCCGCGAGAAGCTCACCGCCTGCGAGATCGAGCTGAAGGCGCTCGAGCTGACGCAGCTGCGGGTCGTCGCCGACGAGGGCAAGCACGGCAAGGGCAAGCCCAATCCCGCATCCTCGGTGCTGAAGATCAAGGGCTCCGAGATCCAGCAGACCACGACCGAGCTCTTGATGGAGGTGATCGGCCCGTTCGCCGCGCCCTATGACGAGCACGGCGACGCCGGCTCGAACGAGAGCATGGACTGGACCGCGCAGATCGCGCCGAGCTACTTCAACAACCGCAAGGTCTCGATCTACGGCGGCTCCAACGAGATCCAGCGCAACATCATCAGCAAGGCGGTGCTGGGGCTGTAGATCGGGCTCTCACCATTGTCGTCATTCCGGGGCTTCGCGCAGCGAAGAACCCGGAATCCATCTTCCCGCGAAGTGTGCGGTCAAATGGATTCCGGGCCTGGCCCTTCGGGCCATCCCGGAATGACGCTGCGGAGGGCATTAGCTTTTTTGACGATAGGGAACGAACATGGATTTTGATCTGTCCGAGGAGCAGCGGCTTCTCAAGGAAAGCATCGACGGACTTCTGACCGATGCCTACGACTTCGATGCGCGCAAGAAGTACATGAAGGAGAAGGGCGGCTGGAGCAAAGCGCTCTGGGGCAGGCTCGCCGAGCAGGGCCTGCTCGGTCTGCCCTTTGCGGAGGCCGATGGCGGCTTCGGCGCCGGCGCGGTCGAGACCATGATCGTGATGGAGGCGCTCGGCAAGGCGCTGGTGGTCGAGCCGTATCTCGCCACCGTGGTGATCGCCGGCGGCTTCCTGCGCCATGGCGGCTCGGCCGAGCAGAAGGCGAAATACATCCCCGGCATTATCGACGGCAGCAAGACGTTCGGCTTCGCGCAGCTCGAGAAGAACTCGCGCTACGACCTGTTCGACATCGTGACCACCGCGAAGAAGAAGGGCGACGGTTGGGTTATCGACGGCGAGAAGTTCGTCGTGCTCAACGGCGAGAACGCCGACGTGCTGATCGTCACCGCGCGCACCAAGGGCGGCCAGCGCGACAAGAGCGGCATCGGCGTGTTCCTGGTGCCGGCTGACGCGAAGGGGGTCACCAAGAAGGGCTATCCGACCCAGGACGGTCTGCATGCCGCCGACATCACCTTCACCAATGTCGAGGTCGGTGCCGACGCGGTGATCGGCGATCCCGAGAACGGCCTGCCGCTGATCGAGCGCGTCGCGGACGAAGCCCGCACCGCGCTGTGCGCGGAGGCGGTCGGCGCGATGGACGAATCGCTGAAGGAGACCGTCGAGTACATCAAGACCCGCAAGCAGTTCGGAGTAGCGATCGGCTCGTTCCAGAGCCTGCAGCACCGCGCCGCCGACATGTTCGTGGCGCTGGAGCAGGCCCGCAGCATGTCGATGTTCGCGACGATGGCGTCGGATTTCGACGACGCCAAGGAGCGCTCGTCCGCGGTCGCTGCGGCCAAGGTGCAGATCGGCAAGTCGCTGAAATTCGTCGGCCAACAGTCGATCCAGCTCCACGGCGGCATCGGCATGACGATGGAGGCCAAGATCGGCCACTATTTCAAGCGGCTGACCATGATCGAGAACACGCTCGGCGACACCGACTATCATCTGCGTCGGGTCAGCGAGGGCGGCGGGCTGCTGGCCTGATTGTCATTCCGGGACAGCCCGAAGGCTGAGCCCGGAATCCATTCCACCACAAGTCATGCGGCCCAATGGATTCCGGGTTCTCGCTTCGCGAGCCCCGGAATGACGGCTTGCAGGGAGATAACAACAATGAAGAACACCCCATTCGATCTCACCGGCCAGGTCGCGGTCGTCACCGGCTCGAGCCGCGGCATCGGCCGCTCCTCGGCCGAGCTATTAGCCAAGCTCGGCGCCAAGGTCGTGATCTCCTCGCGCAAGGCGGATGCCTGTCAGGAGGTCGCCGACGGCATCAACAAGTCCGGCGGCGAGGCGATCGTGATCCCCTGCAACATTGCGCGCCGCAACGAGGTCGAGGCGCTGATCTCAGGCACGATCAAGCAGCTGGGCAAGATCGACATCCTGGTCTGCAACGCCGCGGTCAATCCCTATTACGGTCCGCTGCTCGACATCACCGATGAAGCCTTCGACAAGATCATGGGCTCGAACGTCAAGAGCAACATCTGGCTCTCGGCGCTCGCGATCCCGCAGATGGCCGAGCGCGGTAAGGGCTCGGTCGTGATCATCTCCTCGATCGGCGGTCTGCGCGGGTCGACGGTGATCGGCGCCTACGGCATCTCCAAGGCGGCCGACTTCGCGCTGTGCCGCAGCCTCGCCGGCGAATGGGGGCCGAAGGGCGTGCGGGTCAATTGCGTGGCGCCGGGCCTGGTGAAGACCGATTTCGCCCGCGCGCTGTGGGAGGACCCGGACAATCTGAAGCGCCGTACCGCGTCGACGCCGCTCCGCCGCATCGGCGAGCCCGACGAGATCGCCGGTGCAGTGGCCTATCTGGCGTCCGACGCGTCGACATTCATGACCGGCCAGACCATCGTGGTCGATGGCGGCGTGACGACGGCGGCGACTTAGGTTCTGCCTTGCTTCGCCTCTTCCGCTTGCGGGCCCCGCAAGCGGAAGAGGGAGCTCAGTTCGCTTCGGGGCCTCTCCCCCAGCCTCACACCTTCTCCAGCGCCTGCGCCAGATCCTCGATCAGATCGTCGGGATGCTCCAAGCCGGTCGAGAACCGGATGAACCCTTCGCTGATGCCGAGTTCGGCGCGCGCCTCTGGCGCCAAGCGCTGATGCGTCGTGGTCGCGGGGTGTGTTACCAGGCTCTTGGAGTCGCCGAGATTGTTGGAGATGCGGGCGATCTTCAGCGCGTTGAGGCAGCGGAACGCGCCGGCCTTGCCGTCCTTGACCTCGAAGCCGACCAGGGTCGAGCCGGCGCCCATCTGCTTCTTCACGGTCTCGGCCTGCGGATGGTCGGCACGGCCGGGATAGATCAGCCGCGTGACCTTCGGATGGCTCGCCACCGCGTCGGCGATCTTCGCCGCGCTTTCGGTCTGGGCGCGGACGCGGACGCCGAGCGTCTCGAGGCCCTTCAGCAGCACCCAGGCGTTGAACGGCGACAGCGACGGGCCGGTCTGGCGCATGAAGTTATGGATGTGCTCGGCGATGAAGGCCTCCGACGACAGGATGATGCCGCCGAGACAGCGGCCCTGGCCGTCGATGTGCTTGGTCGCGGAATACACCACGACGTCGGCGCCGAGCGACAGCGGGCTCTGCCAGATTGGCGTCGCGAACACGTTGTCGACGATCAGTCGCGCGCCGCCGCTATGCGCGATCTTGGCGATCGCCGCGATGTCGAGCACGTCGAGCGTCGGGTTGGTCGGGCTCTCCAGGAAGAAGGTCTTGGTGTTCGGCCGCAGCGCGCGCCGCCACTGGTCGAGATCGAGGCCGTCGACCAGCGTGGTCTCGATGCCGTAGCGCGGCAGCAGGTCCTGCACCACGTAAAGGCACGAGCCGAACAGCGCCTTCGACGCCACCACATGGTCGCCGGCCTTCAACGGCGCGAGGATCGCGGTGGTGACTGCGGCCATGCCGGTCGCGGTCGAGCGCGCGGCTTCCGCGCCTTCGAGCTCGATCATGCGGCGCTCGAACATCGCAATCGTCGGGTTGGAATAGCGCGAATAGATGAAGCCGGGGTCCTGGCCCTTGAAGCGGGCCTCGCACTGCTCGGCAGTGTCGTAGACGTAGCCCTGGGTGAGGAACAGCCCCTCCGAGGTCTCGCCGAATTGCGAGCGCAGCGTGCCGCCATGGACCAGGCGGGTTTCAGGGCGATAGCGGGTGACTTCAGACTCAGACATGTGACCTCCGACGCGGCCGTCCCTTAAGGGAAATCGGCCACAAAAAAACCGGCCTGGAGTTGCCTCCACAAGCCGGGATCACACTGTCCCCGGCCTGTTTAGCGACTTATTTAACGTGGCTGCAAGCCGGCCGGCTCAAATCACCACGGGATAAGTGGTGCTGATATTCCCTCGCGCCCTTTCCGTCAAGGCGGTCATCGGATAACCCGTAAAAGCCCTTATTTTGAGGCTTGGATAGGCCATCCGGGGTATCATTTGGGCCATCCCGAGGGACCCGCGCCGTGTCGTTCACGCTGGAAGATGAATCCAACGGAATCCTGCCCGACCGCATGATCGCGGAGATGGCGGAGGCCGGCCTCATCCTGCCCGCCTATGACTTCGTCGAGAGCCAGATCCAGCCGGCAAGCCTCGATCTGCGGCTTGGCGACATCGCCTACCGGGTGCGGGCGAGCTTCCTGCCGGGGCCAGATGCCACCGTCGCCGAGCGGATCGACGAGCTCAAGCTGCACGAGATCGATCTCTCCGACGGCGCGGTGCTGGAGACCAACTGCGTCTACATCGTGCCGCTGCTGGAGAGCCTCGCGTTGCCGCCGCAGATCGTCGCCGCGGCCAACCCGAAAAGCTCGACCGGCCGGCTTGACGTCTTCACCCGCGTGATCGCCGACGGCACCCGCCGCTTCGACATGATTGGCGCCGGCTATCACGGGCCGCTCTATGCCGAGATCAGCCCGAAGACGTTTCCGGTGCTGCTGCGCGAGGGCTCGCGGCTCAGCCAGGTCCGCTTCCGGATCGGCGAGGCGATCCTCAACGCTGACGAGCTCGAAGCGCTGCATGCCGCCGAGCGGCTGGTCGATATCGACGATGCCGATCTCGCCGAGGGCGTTGCGCTCTCGGTCGATCTCTCCGGCGAGAATTCCAACGGCTTCGTCGGCTATCGCGCCAAGCGCCACACCGGCGTGGTCGATGTCGATCGCCGCGCCGGCTATCCGGTCGACGATTTCTGGGAGCCGATCAAGGCGCGGCCCGACGGCAGCCTGATCCTCGATCCCGGCGAGTTCTACATCCTGGCGTCCAAGGAAGCCGTGCAGGTGCCGCCGGACTACGCCGCCGAGATGGTGCCGTTCGATCCCCTGGTCGGTGAATTCCGCGTCCACTATGCCGGCTTCTTCGATCCCGGCTTTGGCTACGCCGGCGCCGGCGGCAAGGGCGCGCGCGCCGTGCTCGAAGTGCGCTCGCGCGAGGTGCCGTTCATCCTCGAGCACGGCCAGATCGTCGGCCGCCTGGTCTATGAACGCATGCTGGAGCGTCCCGACGCGCTCTACGGCCAGCGCATCGGCTCGAATTATCAGGCGCAGGGTCTCAAGCTCTCGAAGCATTTTCGCGTGTAGCGAATTCCGTCGCCCGGATGAAGCGCAGCGTAATCCGCTGCTGCATCCGCGGATGGACTTGCCCCGGATTGCGCTTCGCTCATCCGGGCTACGGGCAGTTATCGTACCGGCCAATCCTCTGCCGTAATCGTCGCGGCGTCGGCGCCCACGATTTCTGACAAAGAGTCGCGTCCCGTCCGCAGCAACGTCGAGGACAGATCGCGCTTGATGTCGTCGACGAGGCCAAGACCCTTGTAGACCAGCGACGAATAGAGCTGGATCAGGCTGGCGCCGGCGCGAATCTTTGTCAGCGCCGCACCGCCACTGTCGATGCCGCCGACGCCGATCAAGGGAAACGCGCCTTCGACGCGCACATAGGTCTCGGCCACCATCCGGGTCGACAGGCGGAACAGCGGCCGGCCCGACAGGCCACCCTGCTCCCTGGCACGGCTCTCCTCGCGCAAGGTCGAGGGCCGCGCCAGCGTGGTGTTGGCGACGATCATGCCGTCGACGCGGCGCGAGCGTGCGATGTGCACGACATCGTCGAGTTCGGCGAGGCTGAGATCCGGCGCGACCTTGAGCAGCACGGGCGAGTCGCCGGCATTGCGGCGAACCCGCTCGCGGGTGTCGATCACCCGCGCCAAGAGATCGTCGAGCGCGGCCGATTGCTGCAGATTGCGCAGACCCGGCGTGTTCGGCGAGGAGATGTTGACGGTGAAGTAGCTCGCGACCGGCGCCAAGGTCTCGATCAGCTTGACATAGTCGGCAATGCGATCGGCCGAATCCTTGTTGGCTCCGACATTGACGCCGACGATGCCGCCCTGGCTGGCGCGCGCGGCGAGCCGGCGCAGCACGGCCTCAGCACCCTCATTGTTGAAGCCCATGCGGTTGATGACGGCCTCATCCCGCTCCAGGCGAAACAGCCGCGGCCGCGGGTTGCCCTGTTGCGGTTTCGGCGTCACCGAGCCGATCTCGACAAAGCCGAAGCCGAGGCGCAGCAGCGCGTCGGGCACCTCCGCGCTCTTGTCGAAGCCGGCCGCCATGCCGATCGGGTTCGGGAAATTCAGCCCGAAGGCGCGCACCGCGAGCTTGGGATCATCCGGCCGCTGCCGGATCGGCGGCAGCAGCTTCAAGCCCTGGATCGCCATGCGATGGGCGTCCTCAGGATCGAACCAGCGCAGCAGCGGCAGCGAGAAGGCGTCGAAGGCGCGGATCACGGCTTGAGCTCCGGAACGTCGTGGCCGCCGTCGGATCGTGCGCGCAAATCGAGTATCTCGATCACCGCGCCGAGATCGAGCTCGCCATAGAGATGCGGAAACAATTCGTCGTTGCGCGACGGCTCCCAGCGCAGCTCGTCGCCCAGCGCGTCCGCATCGACGGCGACCAGGAACAGGCCGGTCTGCCCGAAATAGTGCTTGCGCGCGGTCTCGGCGACCTGGGCGGCGGTGGAGAAATGGATGTAGCCGTCGCGAATGTCGTCCGCACTGCCCCGATACACGCCCTGCCGCTCGGCCTCGCGCCAGGCCGAGGCGGGGGTGATTTTGTAGATCATTGGCACGTGCCGGCGGTCCCTTTTGTCCTTGAGTCTCCTGTACTTTTCCGGATCGACGGGAAAAGCCCGAAGCGCGGGCGACCGTATCGGCGGCGGCGGCGCAACTCAAGCGGCGCTGCGCCACACCCGCCGGCAGATTTGCGCAAACCGAGACTTTCAGGCAATAATTCCTAGATCTTCGCCCGGGATGCGCTCGATGGTGAAACAACCCAAAGCTCCCCGCCCCCTGACCCACGCCCAGGTCTGGATGGCGCTCGACCGGCTGGCCGAGCGGGCTGGCCTGTCACCATCCGGCCTCGCCAAGGCCTCCGGCCTCGATCCGACCACCTTCAACAAGTCGAAGCGCGTCACCGGCGACGGGCGCGAGCGCTGGCCCTCCACCGAGTCGGTCTCCAAGGCGCTGGCTGCGACCAACGCGACGATGGAGACTTTCGTGCAACTGCTCGGCGACGGTCCGCGTGGCGGCCAATCTGTGCCGCTGCTCGGCTTCGCCCAGGCCGGCGCCGGCGGCTATTTCGATGACAGCGGCTTTCCCGCCGGCAAGGGCTGGGACGAGGTGGCGCTGCCGGCAACCGGCGATGAGCATGCCTATGCGCTGGAGATCGAGGGCGATTCGATGCGGCCGGCCTACCGCGAGGGCGACATCATCGTGGTCTCGCCCGGCACGCCGATCCGCCGCGGTGACCGCGTCGTGGTGCGCACCACGGGCGGCGAGGTGATGGTCAAGGAGCTGAAGCGTCGCACCGCCAAGGTGCTCGAGCTCGGCTCGCTCAACCCCGTGCACCCCGATCGCACGCTCGAAGCCGAGCAGGTCGAGTGGATCGCACGCATCGTGTGGGCGAGTCAGTAATTGGACGAGTGAGGCGCCACAAACAACGTGTCGTCCTGGCGAAAGCCAGGACCCATAACCACCGCTCGGCATTGCTTACACACGCTGGGGCCACGCCACAGCTAGCTGTAACAACTCGACCCCGTGGTAATGGGTCCTGGCCTTCGCCAGGACGACGGCGGAATATGCGGCCCCGTTACGTCGCGTAATCTGGCTCCTTGCGGTCCAGCATCCGCTTCAGCGCATCGAAATGGCGCTGCGACGGGGTCGGGCCGGTGTAGAGATGATCGTCGCGGTAATCGCGCTTGGTCTTCTCGACCACATGCGCCGGCAATTGCTTCAGCGGCTGCTGGGTCCACATCGCGTAGATCTGCACCTGCGCGGCGCGCTCGATGTAATAGAGCCGGTCATAGGCATCGGCGACGGTCTCGCCGACGGTCGAGATGCCGTGATTGGCCATGAACAAGATGGTCTTGTCGCCGATCACGCTGGCGAGGCGCGCGCCTTCGGCCGGATCGAGCGCGGGACCGGTGTAGAGATCGTCATAGGCGATCGCTTCCGACAGCCCGACCTCGGTCTGCCCGATTTCCTTGATGCGCGGATCTTCTAGCCGCGTCAGCGCGCTGGCGTAGGGCATATGGGTGTGGAACACGGCCTTGGCCTGCGGCAGCGCCTTGTGGATCGGCGCGTGGATGCAATAGCAGGAGCGCTCGACCTCGCCCTCGCCGCGCTTCACCTCGGCGTCGTCGATGCCGACTTCCATGAAGGACGACGCCGTGACCTCGGACCAGTGCATGCCGAACGGAATCTGGTAGTAACGGTCGGTGCGGCCGGGCACCACGAAGGTGAGATGATTGAAGATGCCTTCGGAGAAGCCGTGGATGTAGGCGAGCCGATGCGCGGCCGCGAGATCGACCCGCGCCTGCCATTCCTCGGCGCTGGTATCATTCCGCAGCGATGACGGCGAAACCCTGAACTGCATGCGCGTCCTCCCATGTGTGCCAGCCTCTCGGTGGAGGCCGTGCGGATTTTATGGATGCGAGTGTAGCGCAATCCGCCGCCAAGCTCCGGTGAAATTGCCGGGGATCAGCTATCCGGATTTTGCGACGCTAAGCCGCAGCCGTAGGCCATCGATAGCCGATCAAGCTGGCGTCGACACGTATCTCCTATATGAGAGGCACGACTGAAATTTGGGAGCGGCTGATGTCTCGACAACCCCTGAAACGGTTCGCCAACCTGGCCACGATAGCCGCTGCAACGCTCATCTCGTCCGCAACGTCCCTGATGGCAGATTCCGCCTCGGAGCAGCAGGCGCGCTGCGAGCTGTCTGCAATCCGGGACACGAGAGCGGCCGTCGCGGTGCAGAGCATCCGTTCGGCCTGCAACTGGCTCGCGCTCAACGGCGGCTCCCTGCTGCACGAACGCAGCAAGGGTTACTACCTCTGTCTCATCAGGGAATTATCCGGTGTCCAGGGCAATCAGGCCGCCGAAGCGATCATCTCCGCCTGCCGCAGAACCAATCCGTTCTAGCAGCGTAGCTGTCCTCTCCCCCTGTGGGAGAGGGTGGACGCGATGCGCAGCATCGCGGACGGGCGAGGGGTATGTCTCCGCGGATAGAGACCCCTCATCCGTCGCGGACTGCGTCCGCGCCACCTTCTCCCATAAGGGGAGAAGAAGATTACGACGACCGCGCCAGTGCGCCGTCGATCATGTTGACCGCGTTCTGCACGCCGTAGACCGCGACGAACGAGCCGAAGCGCGGGCCCTTCTCCTGGCCGAGCAGCACCTGGTACAGCATGTTGAACCAGTCGAGCGAGACGCCCGGGCGGCCGTCCTTGCCCTTCTTCACCTGGTCGAGGAACGGCTCGCGGCGGCCGATCTCGTAGACCACGTTCTGGATGTCCTCCGCGCTCGCGCCGGCCGGCATGTTGGCCAGCGCATCGCGCAGGTCCTGCAGCGCGGCGCGCTCGCTCTCGGTCGGCTCGCGGAACTGCTTCGTCGGCGCCACGAAGTCGCGATAGTAGTTGATGGCGTAGCCGACCATCGCGTCCAGCTTCGGATGCGTCTGCGGCGTCACGCCCGGCCGGTAGCGGCCGATGAAGCCCCACAGCGTCTCGGCATTCTCCGCGTTCGACGACGACACCAGCGTCAGCAGCAGCTGGAACGTGACGGGCATGTCGGCCTGCGGCGGCTTGCCGGAATGGATGTGCCAGACCGGGTTCTGCAATTGCTGCCGAGCTTCCTGGCGCGAAAAACCGTCGAGGAACTGCTGGTACTCGTCGACATTGCGCGGGATGACATCGAAATACAGCCGCTTCGCCGCCTTCGGCTCGCGGTACATGAACAGCGACAGCGATTCCGGCGAGGCGTAGCGCAGCCATTCGTCGATGGTCAGGCCGTTGCCCTTCGACTTCGAGATCTTTTGGCCCTTCTCGTCGAGGAACAGCTCGTAGTTGAAGCCTTCCGGCGGCGTGCCGCCGAGCGCTGCGCAGATCTTGCCCGAGAGCTTGACCGAGTCGATCAGGTCCTTGCCGGCCATTTCGTAGTCGACGCCGAGGGCGTACCAGCGCATCGCCCAGTCCGGCTTCCATTGCAGCTTGCAATGGCCGCCGGTGACGGGAACGGTGACGCTCTCCTTGCTGTCGGGGTCTTCGTACGAGATCGTGCCGGCCTTGGCGTCATGCGCCGTGACCGGAACGTACAGCACCGCGCCGGTGCGCGGGCAGATCGGCAGGAACGGCGAATAGCTCGCCGCGCGCTCCTCGCGCAGCGACGGCAGCATGATCGCCATCACCTTCTCGATCCGCTCCAGCATGCGCAGCAGCGCGGCGTCGAACTTGCCGGAGGTGTAATAGTCGGTCGAGCTGGCGAACTCGTAATCGAAGCCGAACTGGTCGAGGAAGGCGCGCAGCCGCGCATTGTTGTGCGCGCCGAAGCTCGGATGGGTGCCGAACGGGTCCGGCACCTTGGTGAGCGGCTTGCCGAGGTTCTGCTCCAGCAACTCCTTGTTCGGCACGTTGTCGGGCACCTTGCGCAGGCCGTCCATGTCGTCGGAGAAGGCGAGCAGGCGAGTCTTGATCTTGTCTTCGGTGAGCACGCGGAAGGCGTGGCGCACCATCGTGGTACGCGCCACCTCGCCGAAGGTACCGATATGCGGCAGGCCCGACGGGCCATAGCCGGTCTCGAACAGCACCTCGTCTTTCGCATTGCCCTTGGGATTTTTCTTCAGCCGCGCCACAATCGCTTTGGCCTGTTCGAACGGCCAGGCGTTGGATTGTTCGGCAAGCGCGCGCAGGTCGCTCGGGCTGGCGGCAAGATCAATCACGGACATTTCTTCAGGCTCTCTCCAAAAGGGCGGCAAAACTAACGCCTTCGCGGCAAAATGCAAAACGACGGCAGGCTGTCACCATCTCCCTCGCCCTCGCTCTTGCGGGGAGAGTGAAGAGGCGGATCAAAACGGGCTGATCGAGAAGTACCGCAGCCACAGGTCGGTGAAGCGGCCTTTTTCCCAGATCCGGAACAGCGCCCAGTTCAACGATTGTCGCAGCAGGTCGTTGCCCTTGCGGACCGCGATCCCGACACCCTCGCCGAAATAGCGGCTCTCGACGAACGGGCCGCCGGAGAACGCGCAGCATTCGGCCGAATCGGTGCCGTTGATCCAGAACGCTAGCGAGATCGCGTCGCCGAAGATGAAATCGACCTCGCCGCGGCGCAGCGCCGCGCGCAGCGCATCGTCGTTCGGATAGGAATGGAGCTCGGCGTCGGTGAACATCGCCTTGAGGTAGGCCTCGTGCGAAGTGCCGCCGATCACGCCGACCTTCTTGCCCTCGAGATATTCCGGGCGGATCTCCGGTAGGACATTGTCACGCCGGGAAACGAAGCGCGCCGGCGCGCGGTAATAGGGATCGGTGAAATCGACCTTGGCGCGGAGCTGCGGCGTCACCGCCATCGAGGCGATGATCGCATCGCCCCGGTTGGTGGCGAGCGCATCGACCAGGGTCTCGAAGCGGCGCATCTGGATGGTGCAGGTGACCTTGATCTCGTCGCAGAGCGCACGCGCCAGATCGACGTTGAAGCCGGCCGGATTGCCGTCGGGGCCGGCGAAGTTGAACGGCGGATAATCGGTCTCGGTCAGGAAGCGGATCACGGTGAGCCGCGACAAATCCGGCCGCTCGGGCCGGCGCCGCGGGTCCCAGAAACCCGGCACCGCCTGCGGCGCGGCCTGGGCGGCGGGCTTCGGCGGGATCTGCGTCGGCGGCGCCGCCGCTGCGGGCGGCGCTGCCGGAACCGGAGGCGCCGGTGCCGGGCTTGCGGACGGGGCCGGAGCGGGCGTCTGCGCAGTTGCTGAGACGCCCGTGACCAGCAGTGCAGCCACGATCAGCCCCGCGGCCAAATGGCGCTGGCGCGAGCGGACGGCGGGGGATCGGGCGGACTGAATGGGCATAAACCAGCAATTTCAAGGAAATTGAACGGCCTTATAGACCATCCGGCGCTTGGCGCGAGCGCCGATTGGGTTAATTCTGCCCTCGAGAAGGGAATCAGAGATACCGTTTGAGGTCGGTCGCCGCCTCCTGGGGCGTGCGCTTCAGGTTGAACGGCGAAACGAAATTGCCGTCGCGGTCCATCAGATAGATCAGCGCTGTGTGGTCCATCGTGTAGTCGCCATCCTTCAGCGGCACCTTCTTGGCGTAGACGCGATAGGCCGACAGCACCTTGGCGATCGCGGCGGGATCGCCGGTCAGGCCCTTCAAATGCGGATCGAAGCTGGAGAGATAGTCCTTCATCGCGGACTGGGTGTCACGCTCGGGATCAACAGAGACGAAATAGGCGTTCACACGGTCCGCATCCTTGCCCATCGCCTTCAAAACCTCGGAGATTTCGAACAGCGAGGTCGGGCAGACGTCGGGGCAATGGGTGAAGCCGAAGAAGATCAGCGTCGGCTTGCCCTTCAGATCCTTCTCGGTGACGGCCTGGCCGCTCTGGTCGGTGAGCTGGAACGGGCCGCCGATCGCCGAGGGCGCGGCGACGGTGCGCAGGCCGCCGACCAGCCACAGCGTGATGAACAGGCCGACCGCAAGACTGGCGGCGAAGGCGGCGAAGATCACCAGTGGGCGGGCGGTCCGGGGCATGATGGCAATACGTCCTTGTCAGAAGCAGGCGGAGACGCCGGCGGCGATCATCTCGAAGAAGACCGCGGTCCCGTAGTGGAACCAGAGCGCGGCGGCGGCAAGCAGGGCGAGCCCGCCGACGCCGGCAGCGCCCCACAGAATCGCAGATGTTAGCCGGCCCTGCGCCGGAGCGGCGACACCATGGGGCTGGGCGGAGATCGGCTGAACCATGGCGCTGAGATAGGCCGGGTTCCCGCTGCCGGCAAGCATCATGGTCGCCGCAGGCCGTCAAATCATGGCGAGGACGTCCGGGATAAGCGCCGCCATGTTCACACCGGCGGCGCGCCGGCGCGCGGCCGGCGCTCAGCGCGAGGGCGGTTTGTTCGCCGAGGCCTGGGCGTCGTAGAAGCACGGCCGGTAGAGCGCCTGCAGTTGCTTGCCGCGCAGGAAGATCATCCGCCGGGTCAGGCCGCCGCGCGCCGTGATCCATTTCCGTACCGCCGGTGGATACATCAGATAGAGCATGTGGGTGGCTTCGGGATTGGTGATGGCGCGGCCGTCATCGCCGTAGTCCCAGGCGGCATGGAAGCCGAGCGTGGCATGCGAGGTGACGCAGATCCGGTCGTGCGGAACCTTGCCGAGCACGATGGTGCAGGCCGAGGCGCAGAGCCCGTCGATGATTACGGTCTCGCCCGAGGTGCGCAGGTCTTGAAATCGGTCGACGTAGGTTCCGATTTTGCCGCCGCGATCGTCGGCGATCCTGACCACAGCTTGCGACGCCCCCATTCCCGCCAGCAGCAGCACCGCAGCGAGCAACCCCGTCATCAACTTCATTTGGCCAGCCCCAGTCGAAACCGAATCTGTTTGTCTTGTGATGCAAGATGGGCGTCAGCGTGTTGCGAGACCGGATTTTTGTCCAGACGAGCGAAGCCGGTCAAAACAAATTCAAATTGGGTGTTGCGCGCGCGCTGCAGTGACTTGTTGAAAGGTCCCAAACTGGAACAACATGCCGCAACCGCTTGAGGCCGCGCCGCCACAGGCAAGCGCCATTCAGCGTTGACCACGCGCGGCGGCGTGTCTTGAATCGCTGCTTGTCTGGGGGGACATCAAATGGCTGACGATGCAGATGTGATCGTGGTTGGCGCGGGGCTCGCGGGTCTGGTCGCCGCAACCGAGATCGCCGACGCCGGCAAGCGCGTCATCGTGCTCGACCAGGAGGGGGAACAGAGCCTCGGCGGCCAGGCATTCTGGTCGTTCGGCGGATTGTTCCTGGTTGATTCGCCGGAACAGCGCCGGCTCGGCATCAAGGACTCGTTCGAGCTCGCGCTGCAGGACTGGATGGGCACCGCGGGCTTCGACCGCGAGGAGGACCATTGGCCGCGCCAATGGGCCGAGGCGTATGTCGCTTTTGCCGCCGGAGAGAAGCGCGACTGGCTGCGCGCGATGGGTCACCGTATCTTTCCGGTGGTCGGCTGGGCCGAACGCGGCGGCTATGACGCGATGGGCCACGGCAATTCGGTGCCGCGCTTCCACGTCACCTGGGGCACCGGCCCCGGCATCGTCGAACCGTTCGAGCGGCGGGCGCGCGAGGCCGCGAAGAGCGGACGGCTGGTCTTCAAGTTCCGCCATCGCGTCGATGCGCTCAGCGTCAGCAACGGCGCGGTCGACGGCGTCAGCGGGGCGATCCTGGAACCTGACAGCGTCGAGCGCGGCAAGAGCTCTTCCCGCAACATCGTCGGCGATTTCGCACTTCGCGCACAGGCGGTGATCGTCGCCTCCGGCGGCATCGGCGGCAACCATGATCTGGTGCGGCAGAACTGGCCGCAGCGGCTCGGCGCGCCGCCGAAATTCATGATCTCCGGGGTGCCCGAGCATGTCGATGGCCGCATGATCGGCATCACCGAAGCCGCCGGCGCGCGTCTGATCAACCGCGACCGGATGTGGCACTATGTCGAGGGCATCCAGAACTGGAATCCGATCTGGCCGCGCCACGGCATCAGGATCCTGCCCGGGCCGTCGTCGCTGTGGTTCGACGCATCAGGCAAGCGGCTGCCGGCGCCGCTGTTTCCGGGCTCGGACACGCTCGGACAACTGCACTACATCATGAGCACCGGCCACGATTATTCCTGGTTCATCCTGACCCAGAGCATCATCAAGAAGGAGTTCGCACTGTCGGGCTCCGAGCAGAACCCGGATCTGACCGGCAAGAGCTGGCGCATGACGATCAAGCGCGCCACCAACAAGGGCGCGCCGGCGCCGGTGGAGGCGTTCAAGCAGCACGGCGTCGACTTCATCGTGCGCGACAATCTCGCCGATCTCGTCAGTGCCATGAACAAGCTCGCCGGCAGCGACCTGTTGAAACTCGACCACATCAAGGCGCAGATCGAGGCGCGCGACCGCGAGATCAGCAATCCCTATGTCAAGGATGCGCAGGTGATGAACCTGCATAACGCACGCCGCTATATCGGCGACAAACTGATCCGCACCGCCAAGCCGCACCGTATCCTCGATCCCGAGCACGGCCCGCTGATCGCGGTGAAGCTCAACATCCTGACCCGCAAGACGCTCGGCGGCTTCGAGACCGACCTGGACTCGCGCGTGTTCGGCAATGATCACCAGATCATCCGCGGCCTCTATGCCGCGGGCGAAGCCGCCGGCTTCGGCGGCGGCGGCGTGCACGGCTATCGCTCGCTGGAAGGCACCTTCCTCGGCGGCTGCCTGTTCTCGGGCCGGAATGCGGGACGAGCGGCGGCGAGGGCGGTGGGATAGAGCATGAGCCGGAAAAGTGTGAAGCGGTTTTCCGAAAAGATCATGCTCGAATAAAGAGCTAAAGCGCGATGACGATCTCATCGCGCGTTAGTCGGAGCCCGCCGGGTCCTCTTGTCGAGTCCGTATGTCGTCAGGCCGTTTTGGTGAAAAGCGTCAGGACGCCGTTGGTGAGATTGACTGCGACGACTTGTGCCGAGCTCATGCCCTTCGCCTTGAGCGCCGATACGGCTTCCTTGGACCCGTCGATAGAACCGCGCAGCCGCCGCAGATCGTCCTCGCTCGCCTTTGCGACGACAGCCTCGATCTTTGACCGGACCTCGGGCTGCAGTTCCTTGACGTCGACGATCTGTATGCTCCGGATGGCGGTGGACTCTTCTGGCTGAGCCTGCGGCGGCGTCTTCGGTTGCGTTCCCTGCATTTGCGCCCAAGCAGGTGTTCCAAGCGAGAGCGCAGCAGCGATGACCGTTGCCGTAGAGATGCGCATGAGCATTCCTTTGGTTGATTGCCCCCAACCTCCCGACAACGAACCTTGCTTGCGTAAGGTTCCGGCCGGAACGCCACTCTCTCGACGCGTGCAGCATGGAAGGGACGGGACCGTTGCAGGGGGGCGCCACCAAAATGGAGAAAACAACCCCATGCAAAGGAGCCGGCGGTGACCGACGTTCGAAAATAGCGGGTTGACATGTCGGGCAACTCAGGGGCACTATTCCAATATTCCGAAATTGCGCAACGCCTCTCGGCTGGCTGAATTTGCCACGGCGACCAGCCGCCGATTGAATCCTGCGCGCGTTCTTCCGGCAATTTCCGTGAGATACGGCTGCAAAATGCGCAGTGGCGGGGACCGCTTCGCCGCGCTAGAGAGTGCCCGCCATTCAAGTGGAGAACCAAATGAGCATTCAGCGTTTCGAAACCGGCCCGCGCATGAGCCAGGTCGTCGTGCACGGCAACACCGTCTATCTTGCCGGCGTCGTCGCCGGCAAGGCTGCCGGTGGCAGCGTCACGGAGCAGACCAAGGACATCCTGTCGATCATCGACGGCCATCTGGCCAAGGCGGGCACCGACAAGTCGAAGCTGCTCAGCGCCAACATCTACATCACCGACATGAAGACGTTCCCCGAGATGAACGCGGCGTGGGACGCCTGGGTCTCGCCGGGCAACACGCCGGCCCGCGCCACCGTCGAGGCCAAGCTCGCGGCTCCGCAGTACAATGTCGAGATCATGGTGGTCGCGGCGAAGTAACCGCGATCAGCCTTGTTACCGTGCGAACGGCGCGGCAGCCGAGAGCAGCCGCGCCGTTCGTCATTCTGTTTGAGCATGATATCCGCGGAACCAGCCTCGTAGCCCGGATGCAGCGAAGCGCAATCCGGGATAGTCTCTCGCGGAAACGGCCCCGGATTCGCTTCGCTGCATCCGGGCTACGTAGTGCGCTTCAATTCAATCTCTACGCAGCGCGTGCGGTGCCCTTCTCCGCCTCGATCTTCCGCGCGAACAGCCAGCGGAAATAGGTCAGCGGCGCGTCAGCGCCGATGGCGAGCAGCTGATAGTCCGGATCGGCGTCGAACACCCGCTGCTGCGCCTCGATGATGTCCTTGTCCTCGTTGAAGCCTTCCTCGAGGGAATGCCGCAGCGACAGCGCGATGTTCGGGTTGTCGATGTCGAAATCATGCAAATAGTTCCAGAAGAAGTGCGTCGTCGAACGCGTTTCCGGCGTCATGAACTGCGCGTTGCGATAGGACCGCGTGCCGGGGACCTGGACGCCCTTCTCGACACCCTGTCCCGCCGGCGCGAAGGTGGTGTCGAGCGTGAAGATGCCGGGCACGATCATGCGGCCGATGTTGCGGCGGTCGACCTTGTCGGTTTTGTTTGCGATCACCTTCTTGTGGTAGGGCGGCGGTTCGGCGCCCATGTGCCAGCGCTCGACCCGAAAACCGTCATCCAGCTTCTCGATCGCGACCGGCTTGGTCTTGTAGGCGTATTCCTCCGAGCCGCCGAGCGTGTTGGTATGAACGAAGGCGAGATGGGCGAAGTCGCTGAGATTGTCGACGATCAACAGCCAATTGGCCTTGTAGTGCATATAGCCGGGCAGCCCGCGCCATTTCGGATCGGCGAGCGGCGGATAGTCGAGGATCAGTTTCGGATCGGCCTTCTCGGGATCGCCGGTCCAGATGAAGATCAGATTGTAGCGCTCGACCACGGGATAGCTGCGCACGCCGAGCTTGGCGGGAATGACGTCCTGGCCCGGAATCTGGATGCACTTACCGTCGGCGGCGAACTTCATGCCGTGATACATGCACCTGATGTCGTCGCCCTCGATCCGTCCCATCGAGAGCGGTGCGGCGCGATGGCAGCAGCGATCGTCGAGCGCAACCACCTGTCCGCTGGCGCCGCGATAGAGCACGATCGGGCGCTCCAGGATGGTGCGCGCTACCATCTTGCCGTCGATCAGCTCGTGATTCCACGCCGCCACATACCAGGTGTTGCGCAGGAAAATTCCGTCGTGGTCAGCCAAGTTACCTGCCATGTCACCCTCCCGATGCGAATGTTGGTTGCAGCGAGGTTAGGTGATTGCGGCCGCCCGGATAATCCGATTTGGCTGGACACACTGTACCGCTGGATGGACAATCGGCCATGGAGTGGCGCGATTGGGAGCTGTTTTGCGAGGTTGTCGAGCATGGCGGCTTCACCGCGGCCGCGCGGGTGCTCGGCCATCCCAAATCCAGCCTCAGTGCTGCGGTGCAACGGCTGGAAGCCAATCTCGGACTGCGGCTGATCGAGCGCACCACGCGGCACCTGCGCCTGACCGATTCCGGCGAGACCATCTATCGCAAGGTGCGGCCGCTGTTCGCCGCGCTGCACGACACCCACAGCGAGGCGCTGGCGATGAGCAGCGCGGTCGCCGGCACCTTGCGCATCAAGGCGCCGTACGAATTCGGCGCGCATCACGCTGGGCCGGTGGCTTGCGCGGTGATGAGCCGCTATCCGGAGCTGTCGATCCGGATCGATGTCGAGCACGACATCGTCAATCCGGTCGCCGAGAATTACGACATCGTGTTCGCGATGCTGGAGGCGCCGCTGCCGTCGGCCGGCATCGTGATCCGCCGCGTCTTCACCCTCGAGCGCGGCCTGTTCGCGGCGCCGGCGCTGCTCGAGAAGCTTGGCGAACCGCGCACGCTGGACGAACTGCGAAAACTGCCGCTGCTGACCGGGCCCAGCGATCCGCCCTGGGCGATCACCGCGCCCGGCGGCGCCGTCGCGCATCTTGCCGTCGACCGCGCGCGCCTCGCCTCATCGAACGCCCATGTCCGCCTGCAGGCCGCGTTCGCCGGCCACGGCGTGCTGCGGGTCACGGCGGCCTATGCGCGCGTCGCGGTGGCCGCCGGCGAGCTGCGGCGGTTGCTGCCGGATCACACCTGCGAGCCGCTCAACGTCCATGCGCTGCTGCCGGCGCGGCAATTCGTCCCGGCGAAGGTGCGCTGCTTCCTCGATGCGATGGAGGCGCATGCGCGGGGCGATCCGGAGGCCTATATCAAGCCGTAGGCTGCATCACCGCATCGCGATGACGTGCGAGGTAATCGTTTCCACGGCGCGAACCTTCGATAGTCGTGCCAGCCGAACCATCCGGCAGCATCGAAGGAGAACGATCATGACCGACCACGCAACCATTGCCCGCCGCTACATCGAGCTCTGGAACGAGCGGACGCCGAGCCGGCGCCGCGAGATGCTGAGCGAGAACTGGACCGCCGATGCGCGCTATGTCGACCCGCTGATGAGCGGCGACGGCCATGACGGCGTCGACGCGCTGATCGCCGGCGTGCAGCAGAAGTTTCCCGACTTCTCGTTCAAGCTGCTCGGCGAGCCAAACGGCTTCGGCGACCACGTCCGCTTCTCCTGGGGCCTCGGCCCCGACGGCGCCGACAGCCCGATCAAGGGCACCGATTTCGCGGTGCTGAAGGACGGCCGGATCAGGAGCATCACCGGCTTCCTCGACCAGGTGCCGGGCGCCTGAAGGCAGAAACTCCGCGCCACCAACACTCCTCTCGTCATTCCGGGGCGCGCGTAGCGCGAGCCCGGAATCCATCGGGCCGCACGCTCTGTGGTTAAATGGATTCCGGGCTCGACGCTCACGCGTCGCCCCGGAATGACGACGGGTAAGCTGCTTCCACACCGGCGGTGTCGCTGCTAGTCTTCCCGAAACACGGGGAGGACACCATGAAGGCACAGGCCTTCACGACTGATGTCGTCAGCGACATCACGCCGGCGCTGCTGGCGATCGGACGCGACGGTTTTCCGCAGGCCCTGATCGGCGCGCTGCGCCGGGTCGCCGATGTCGGCCACTGCATGGTATTCTCGTTCGCGGGCCCGCGCTCCGCCGCATGCCTGCTCGATGCCGGCAACATCCCGACCGGGCGCGACCTCGGCATCGCCTATTCCGAGCATTTTCACCAGGCCGACCCGAACCGCGATGCGGTGTTCGAGGGCCAGGCGCGCCTCGCGCCGATCGTGCTGCCGACCTTCGCCCGCCGCATGTACAGCGACAGCTACCGCAAGATCTTCTTCGACGATTCCGATATCGTCGACAAATTCGCGTCCGCGATCTGGACCGGTGACACCTGCTTCTATGTCAATTTCTACCGCATCACCGCGCAGGGCCGCTTCACCCGCGACCAGATCGCGCGCTTGACCGCGGTCGCGCCCGCCGTCAGCGCCGCCGTGGCGCGGCACTTTCAGCACGACCCCGCGCCGGACAGCGATCCGATGGACCGGCTCAAGAATGTGATCGAAACGGCGGCGCCGTTCGCCCTCCTGACCGGACGCGAAAAGCAGGTGTGCCTGCGCATCCTCTCCGGCCTCAGCTCGGAAGCGATCGCGGCCGAGCTCGGCATCGGCCTGCATTCGACCCTCACCTATCGCAAGCGGGCCTATGACAAGCTCGGCATCGCCTCGCAGAACGAGCTGTTCGCGATCGCGCTGCGGCTGGTGGCCTCGTCGCGGCCGCTGAACTGACCGGGGCATCATCCGACCTGTCCCAAGGCGTGGGGACAGAAAGAAGCGGCTGACTGGACTATCCTGCGGCGAGACAAAGGACCAGCCGTGAGCACCGCACCCCGTTTCGAGATCGACGTCGCCGCCTTCTGGCAGGACCCCTATCCGGCACTGGCGCGGATGCGCAAGGAGGCGCCGATCGCCTTCGTGCCGCAGCTCGGCAGCACCCTCTTGTGCAGCCGCGACGACATCTTCGTCTCAGAGAAGCAGATCGACGTGTTCTCGTCGCACCAGCCCGAAGGCCTCATGAACAAGCTGATGGGTCACAACATGATGCGCAAGGACGGCGATGCGCATATGAACGAGCGCAAGGCGATCTTCCCCGCAATCTCGCCGAAGACGGTGCGGTCGCACTGGACCGCGCAATTCGCCGGACATGCGCGGCGCATCCTCGATGAACTGAAGCCCGACGGCGTGGTCGATTTCGTGCAGGCCTTCGCGCTGCCGTTCTCGGCCGAGTGCCTGAAATCGATCACCGGCCTCACCAACATGCGTTTCCAGGACATGAATGCCTGGTCGCAGGGCATGATCGACGGCATCGCCAACTATGTCGGCGATCCCGCCATCGAGGCGCGCTGCAATGCCGCGACCTCGGGGATCGATGCCGCGATCGACGATATGGTGCCGGTGCTACGCAAAACGCCCGACCTCAGCCTGCTCGGCGTGATGCTGCAATCGAGCATGCCGATGGAGAGCGTGCGCGCCAACATCAAGCTGGCGATCTCAGGCGGCCAGAACGAGCCGCGCGATGCAATCGCCGGCACGGTGTGGGCGCTGCTGACGCATCCCGACCAGCTTGAGCTTGCGACCAGCGGTGCGATCCCGTGGCTGCAGGTGTTCGAGGAATACGCCCGCTGGATCTCGCCGATCGGGATGTCGCCGCGGCGGATCGCAAAACCCTGGACCATCCGCGACATCGCGTTCGAGCCCAACGAGCGCGTGTTCCTGATGTTCGGTTCGGCCAACCGCGACGAGAAGCATTTCGACAGGCCGGACGCCTTCGACGTGCGCCGCGACGCCAGCAAGAGCATCGCATTCGGCGCCGGCCCGCATTTCTGCGCCGGCGCCTGGGCCTCGCGCGCTATGGTCGCCGACGTCGCGCTGCCGCTGATCTTCACGCGGCTGAAGAACTTGCGCCTGGTCGAGAGCAAGCCGCCGCGGATCGGCGGCTGGGCGTTCCGCGGGCTATTGGATCTGCCGGTGACGTGGGACGCGTAGAGCCAAGCTTACATCGAATCGGGCAACGGGGTCCGGTTCACCTCGCCCCGCTTGCGGGGAGAGGTCGGATTGCATCAAAGATGCAATCCGGGTGAGGGGGAGTCTCCGCGAACTCGTCTTTCACCCAATTTGCGGAAAAAGCCTCTCACCCCAACCCTCTCCCCGTAAGAACGGGGCGAGGGAGCGCCGCGCCGTCGCGATCGTATCGGACCTCAATCTCCTCGCGCTTCAGCGGCCCCAGCGCAGCACGACCGGATCGATCGACTTCGCGATCTCGATCAGACCGGCGCGCGTCGCCGGGTGCAGTGGCTGCAACGGGTGGCGCACCATGTCGGACTTGATGACGCCGCCTTCGCGCATCAGCACCTTGCAGGCCGACAGGCCGCATTGCCGGTTCTCGTAGTTGATCAGCGGCAACCAGCGCGCATAGGCGGCCATCGCCTCATCGCGCTTGCCGGCGAAGAACGGATCCATGATCTGGCGGATGCCGTCGGGATAGCCGCCGCCGGTCATCGCGCCGGTGGCGCCGGCGTCGAGATCGGCCATCAGCGTGATCGCCTCCTCGCCGTCCCACGGGCCCTCGATCACGCTGCCGCCCTTCTCGATCAGGCCGCGCAGCTTCGCGGCCGCCATCGGCACCTCGATCTTGAAATACCTGACATTGGCGAGCTCCTTGGCCATCCGCGCCAGGAAATCGACCGAGAGCGGAGTGCCCGCCACCGGCGCATCCTGGATCATGATCGGGATGCCGATCGCGTCCGACACCGTGCGAAAGAATTCATAGATGCCGGGCTCAGGGACGCGGAACGTGGCGCCGTGATAGGGCGGCATGATCATCACCATCGCGGCGCCGGCCGCCTCCGCCTGGCGGCTGCGCGCGGCGCATACCGCGGAGGAGAAATGCGTCGTGGTGACGATGACGGGAATGCGGCCCGCGACATGCTCGAGCACCGCATGCATCACGGTCTCGCGCTCGGCATCGGTCAGCACGAACTGCTCGGAGAAGTTGGCGAGGATGCAGATGCCGTGCGAGCCGGCATCGATCATGAAGTCGATGCAGCGGCGCTGCCCGTCGAGATCGAGATTGCCGCTGGCGTCGAAGATGGTCGGAGCGACCGGGAAGACGCCGCGATAGGGGCGCTGTGCCTGTGATGTCATGTCGAACCTCGCTTGCGACGAACTAAACCTTGCGGAACGGCAGCGGCGGGCCGTCGAGTTTGCGCAGGCCCGGCTCGCGCCGCTCCAGCCACCAGCCATACTGCTTCGGCCAGGACGCGAACACCTCGCCGCTTCCGCCGCCGAGCGCAAGCTCGGCATGCAGCGGCCAGTTCGGATCGAACAGCGCCTCGCGCCCGATCGCGACCAGGTCGGCATGGCCGTTCGCCAGCACGTCCTCGGCCTGCTGCGGATGCAGGATCAGGCCGACCGCGATGGTGGCGACTTCGGCGGAACGGCGGATTTCATCGGCATAGGGCACCTGAAAACCGTAGCCGCGCGGGATGCGGGCGGCGGTCGCCGAGCCAAGCAGCCCGCCGGAGGAACAGTCGATCAGATCGACGCCGCGCGCCTTGGCTTCGCGCGCGAACGCGATCTGGTCCTGGAGCTGCAGCCCGCCATCGATGCCGTCGACCGATGAAATCCGCACCGAGAGCGGCCGCTCCGCAGGCCAGGCCGCGCGCACGGTTTCGATGATCTCGAGCGGATAGCGCATCCGCCCGGCGCGGTCGCCGCCATAGGCGTCGCTGCGTCGGTTCGACAGCGGCGACAGGAACTCATGCAGGAGGTAGCCGTGCGCGCAATGCACTTCGGCGAATTCGAAGCCGGCCTCCACCGCGCGCAGCGTGGCGCGACGCCACTGCTCGCGCAATTCGGCCAGCTCGGCGGCTTCCAGCGCGTGCGGCGTCAGCCAGCCTTCGTCCATCGCGATCGCACTCGGCGCGACGGTTCGCCACGGCAGATCGCCGCGGGCATGATCGGCCGCGTCGAGCGCGGCGTTGCCATACCAGGGCCGCTGCATGCTGGCCTTGCGGCCGGCATGCGCGAGCTGGATCGAGGGCACGGCGCCGTTGTCCTTGAGGAAGGCCGCGATGCGCTTGAGCGGGGCGATTTGCGCGTCGTTCCAGATCCCGACGTCGCCATGGGTGATGCGCCCCTCGGCCGTGACCGCCGCCGCCTCGACCATCACCAGCCCGGCGCCGCCTTGCGCGAACTTGCCGAGATGCACGAGGTGCCAATCATTGGCGAGCCCGTCGATCGCCGAATACTGGCACATCGGCGAGATCAGGATGCGGTTGCGGGAGGTCACGCCGCGAAGCGTGATCGGCTGGAACAGAAGCGGCTGCGACATCGGGACCTTGCGGAAGCGTGGAGAAATGGCCGCGGCAAGCTAGGCGGCCAGCCGCATCATCGCAAGCTTTGCAACAGCGCATGCGGTGCGATCCGGATGCATGGAAGGAGCGATGGAGCGGGCGAAGGGAATCGAACCCTCGTATGCAGCTTGGGAAGCTGCCGTTCTACCATTGAACTACGCCCGCGATCACGATCGCTTAGGCCGATCTCACCGACGCGACCTTGCCGGACCATAGCCCGGCCCGAGGCGGCGGATCAAGCGGGCATTGATCCGATCACGCGAGATTGGTCCTGACGGCTCCTTGCGCCGCTAATAGTTGAGCCGTCCGAGCACATCATTCATGGCGAAGGGCACTGCTGCCGGCGTGGCATCGCAGGTGCCGGCGCGCGCGTAGATACAGGCGGTGGCGTTGCCGACCGCATCACAATCGCGCCGCGAATAATCCGGCGGAAGCTCGGCCACCGAATCCGCGCGCACGAGGATGCGGTTGAAGGCCGGGCTCGCCGACCGGACGGCGGCCGGCATGCGCTGCTTCGCCAACGGATCGGCGGGCTGAACCGCGTAGAGCGGCGCCGGGCCGGTCAGCCGCTCCCGCCCCGGCAGCAGATGGAAGGGCACGTTGTAGAGCGCGAGACCGCACAGCTGCGGATCGCCGCGCAGAGCGGCGGCCAGTCGCGCGGCGCCGATGCCGCGCATCCAATGGTCGCGCATCGGCTCGCTCGCGCCGGCCAGCGCGACCGAGAGCAGCGCCCAGCCGCCGGCGGCCGCCGGTAACGCCCATGGCCGCCACGCGCGCCTTGCGCGCAGCGACTGCACCCAATCGGACGAGCCCAGCGCCGCCAGAATCATCAGCAGCACCACCGACAGGAAAATGAAGCGGTATTCCTTGTGCGCGATCAGGCTGTGAAACAGGATATCGGTGAGCGCCATCGCCAGCAGCAGCGGCGCATGCCGCCAGCCGCGCCAGATCGCCGCGATGAGCAGCACGATCGCGACCGACCAGGTGATCCAGAAGCTCGAGAGATAGGTGATCATCGGCGACACGCCGAATTCGGCGGCGCGATCGTGCAGCAGGTTCTGCTCGATATTGGCGACCAGCCAGCCGAACGGCACCGCGCCATGCGCGAGGTCGATCACGGCGGCGAGCAGCAGCGCGATGATTCCGCCAGCGATCGTCGGAATCAGATTCCGCCAGTCGCGCCAGCAGACGCCGACGACAAGGACGGCGGTGGCCGGCGCATATTGGAAGCGGCAGACGAAGGCAAATGCCAGCAAGGCGCCGCCGGCGAGCAGGCGCATTCGCGACGGACGATCGGTCAGCAGCAAAGCTGCCGGCACGATCAGCGCCGTCGCCAGCGATTCGCTCAGCGTGTGCGGCGCGAACATCACGATCTCGAACCAGATCGCCGCGACGAACGCCGCAACGATGGCGTGAAGGCGCGAGACCCGCGCGCCGAACAACCAGGCACTGATCACGATCGAGAGCGAAGCGAGCGCGGCGGCGAGACGCGGCACCACGAATGCCCCGCTGCCGTCGGGCGCCATCCAGTCACCCAGCGCGACCGGCCCCGCCATCAGCGTCGGCAGGAACCAGCCGCGAATGCCGTAGCGCCATTCCCACGTGACGATGCCGTCATGACCCAGCGTCCGCCAGGCCGGCTCGAGGTACTGGAAGATTTCGTCGGGATGGATGGTGTTGGGCCAGAACGCGAGCGGAAGGCGCAGCGCCAGCGCCAGCGCCAGCAGCAGGATCAGTGTGAGCGGATGAATCCGCGTGGCCGCAAGGCTGATCCTGCCGGCGCGTCCGGGCGATGGATCGGCGCTCGTTCTCATCACTGTTCCGCCGGCCGTATCGGGGAGCACGCTGGCTTCGGGGAGCGGCATGGCACTGACGGATAGTGCCCAAGGCTTAAGATACATGCCTGCTTTTGTGATGCGTGACTGCCATCACATGCCAAAGCGCCCGCAACGGCCGCGACATGCTTAACCAACCGTCAAGATTTCGGATGCGCGCGGTGACCAGGATGTTATGATCCTTGCAGGGGTTGGTGGCGTTCATGGCGGGGCGTGGGTACACCATTTTCGACACGGCGATCGGCCGATGCGGCATTGCATGGGGCGAACTCGGCGTGGTCGGCGTGCAACTTCCCGAGCTTCGCGAGATCGAGACCCGCAAGCGGCTGTTCCAGCTCTACCCCGATGCGCGCGAGATGCGGCCGCCTGAAGATATCGAGATGGCAATCGACGGCATTGCCACGACACTGCGCGGCGGCGACGGCGATCTGTCCGGTGTTACGCTCGACATGACCGGCATCCCGGCCTTCAACCAGCGCGTCTACCAGTTTGCCCGCAGCATTCCGCGCGGCGAGACCCGCAGCTATGCCGAGGCGGCCAGCGCCTTGCGGGCCTCCGGCGCAATCTATTCGGTGGCGCAGGCGCTCGCCCGCAATCCCTTCATGATCATCGTGCCCTGCCATCGCGTGCTGGAGGCCGGCCATTATGCCGACCGGATCTCGCCGCATGGCGGCAGCGTCTCGCGGCGGCGGCTGCTCTCGATCGAGGGCGCGCCGCCGAGCGCCAGCAAGACGCTGTTCGACGCGCTGCTGTCCGTTGCGCCGCCGCGGCCGCATCCCTAAATCCAGCGCATGAACCGAACCACGCTGCTGCAGCGCGATCGCATCACCGTGAACGAGTTTCGCTGCACTGCGGAGCCCGGCGACAAGCCGTTCGCCGAACAGTTCGACTGCCATTCGGTGTCCTATGTCCGCAGCGGCAGCTTCGGCTGCCATTGCCGCGGCCGCTTCCATGAGCTGGTGGCGGGCTCGATGCTGATCGGCCATCCCGGCGACGAATACACCTGCACCCATGACCATGTGGTCGGCGACGTCTGCCTGTCGTTCTTCCTCGATCCGGAGCTGGTGGAGACGATCGGCGACCGCGCCGCGGTCTGGCAGGTCGGCTCGGTGCCGCCGTT
>NZ_JAGKJJ010000043.1 GCF_020329505.1 Bradyrhizobium semiaridum | reverse complement strand
CGCCTCGAGCAGCGCGGCGTCGCCGCGGGCGACCACGTCGTCGACGATGGCGCGGGTGGCGCGCTCGACATCGGCCGAGACCTCGCGCTTGGCCGCCAGGAAATCGCGGAAACGCTGGTCGAAATCGGCGCTCTGTCGGTCCAGGCGAACGGGCATGGCGGCTTTCTAACGGGGATTCGGGATCGGGTCCCCTGCTCAATGGCGCGGCGGATTATGGCCGTCAACCCTTGGCCAACATGCAAACCCACCGTCGTCCCGGCGAAGGCCGGGACCCATTACCACCGAAGCGGGCCGTTGGGGCGGGATGAGGCCGCAGGGTCAGGCGGCAACTGGCATTTGGGGTTATGGGTCCCGGCCTTCGCCGGGACGACGTAAATCATGGCGCCGCGCCCAGCTCATCCGTGCCCAGATCGGTCAATTCGCACTCCAGGCACTCGACATCCAGCCGCAACGCCGCCCCATCGCCGAACATCAGCAGCGCACAGCCGCCGGGCGGGTCGGAGGCGTGGAATTCGATCCCGAGCAGCTCCAGGCTGGCCTCCGGGGCGTTCAGGTCGATATTGCGCGACTTGCAGGCCAAGACCCGGTCGAAGCGCAGCGCGGCGATCAGCCGGCGCGAGCAGGTGCCGCCGGACAGGGTGGGCTCCCAGTCCAGCCGGTTCATGCCGATCACGAGGCGCTTCTCCTGCTGGCGCCAGACGATGTCGCTGGCCTGGACGCGGGCGTCCTGGACATGGGCGGAAATGACCGCAAGGTCATCGGCGTCGAGGGCGATCAGCTTCAGAGGAGCAGGCACGGACATGGCGGTACGTATAACGCCTGACGGCGCCGGAAGGTGCACGCTGCCGGGCGAAAACCCTCGCGGGAACCGGCGCCGTTACAGCCGATTGATTGTCGCGGCGCCGGCGTGATTGCCTCATCCCCTGATGAACGCCAAGAGATCCGCGTTGATCGTCTCCGCTTCCGTGGTCGGCATGCCGTGCGGGAAGCCCTTGTAGGTCTTCAGCGTGCCGTTCTTCAACAGCTTGGCCGAGAGCGGGGCGGAATCGGCGTAGGGCACGATCTGGTCGTCGTCGCCGTGCATCACCAAGACCGGGACGGTGATCTTCTTCAGATCCTCGGTGAAGTCGGTCTGCGAGAAGGCGACGATGCCGTCGTAATGCGCTTTCGCGCCGCCCATCATGCCCTGGCGCCACCAGTTCTGGATCACCGCCTCCGACGGCTTGGCGCCGGGCCGGTTGTAGCCGTAGAACGGCCCTGCCGGGAGATCGCGGTAGAACTGCGAGCGGTTGGCGGCGAGTTGGGCCTGCAATCCGTCGAACACCGATTTCGGCAGGCCGCCGGGATTATTCGGCGTTTGCACCATCAACGGCGGCACCGCGGAGAGGATCGCCGCCTTGGCGACGCGGCTCTCGCCGTGGCGCGCGATGTAATGCACGACCTCGCCGCCGCCGGTGGAATGACCGACATGAACCGCATCCTTCAGATCGAGATGCGCGGTGACGGCCGCGAGGTCGTCGGCATAGTGGTCCATGTCGTGACCGTCGGCGACCTGGGCGGAGCGGCCGTGGCCGCGGCGATCATGGGCGACGACGCGAAAGCCGCGGTTCACGAAGAACAGCATCTGCGCATCCCAATCGTCCGACGACAGCGGCCAGCCGTGGCTGAACACGATCGGCTGGCCCGAGCCCCAATCCTTGTAGAAGATCTCGACGCCGTCTTTGGTGGTGATGGTGGGCATGCTTTGCTCCTGTTGTTGCGTTACGCCGTGCATCGAACGCGGAATGGCAAGACCTATCAGGCGAATCGCACCGGCCTGAACCGGCGCCAGATACCGACGGTCACCACGACGAAGAACACCAGCACGAGGCCCTGCACGGCGGCGAACACCGGCCCGGACGGCGGGTTGGGCGCCACGGCCGGCGCCAGCGCCTGCAGCGCGGGCACTTTGAGGAAGCTCTGGATCACCAGCACGAAGACGTTGAGATAGAGCGAGACCATCGCGGTGACGATGTAGACCGGGCGCCAGATGCCACCAAGCCGCATCACATAGAGCGCAATGCAGGCGATCGCGAGCAGCACCAGCGAGAGGCCGCCGATGATGTGCGAGGGCAGCAGCTTTTCGGTCACCAGCGGCGGGATGATGAATCCGGTGGCGCTGGTCAGGATCGTGAGCAGCAGGAAGGCCGCGGTCAGCCCCGGCATCGACCGCGAACCGAGCAGGGCGAACATCACGATCAGGCCGGCGACGATAGCGATCAGGCTGATGATCACGTGGACAAGCACCAAGATCGACATGACGCGAACTCCCCGTTGAGAACCCTTGCATGACGTTACGATGCGTATGGCGAAATAGCTACATGCTTCGATGGCAGGACGGCCGACATGTCATGAATAATTTGCCGCAGCCGGTTTGCCGCGCGGATTCGCATGGACGTCACACGTGCCGGCCATGCGCCCGGTGAGAACTTGAATCAATCATAGCGCGGGATCGGCCCGTATGCGGCGTCTTGCGCTTCGACAGATGGAACAGTACGTCATCCTGAGAGGATGTGAAGCTTTGTCCTTGTCCACCGCTGTCGTCGCCCCGCTCGACGGGCGACCCAGTACGCCGCGGCCTGTCGGCTCAATAACGACTGTCTCTGGAATACTGGATCGCCCGGTCCATGTGCGCAATTGCGCACAGGCCGGGCGATGACAGTGGGGTAAGACAAGCTTTACGCCCCGTCCGGATGAGGGGGAGAAAATGATCCCTACAACGACGGACTGCCCGCATCCGCGAGATAGCCATGCAGCGCGGCGACCACCTGGGCGCCCTCGCCGATCGCGCCGCCGACGCGCTTGACCGAGCCGGAGCGGACGTCGCCGACGGCGAATACGCCCGGCACCGTGGTCTCGAGCAGCGCCACGGGGCGCGCGGAATCGCCGCTCTGCTTGCCGGTGAGCACGAAGCCGCCGCGGTCGAGTTGCACGCCGCAGCCGTCGAGCCACGAGGTGGCCGGATCGGCGCCGACGAACAGAAAGAGATTGCGGATGTCGAAACTGAATTCATCGGGTGCGAGCCGGCTCTTCCAGCGCACGCGCTCCAGCGTCTCGCCGCCCTCGAGCCCGACCACCTCGGTGTTGAACATCAATTCGATGTTCGGCGTCGCCTCGATGCGCTCGATCAGATAGCGCGACATGCTGGCCCCGAGCCCGCCGCCGCGGATCATCATGATGACCTTGCGGGCATGCGCCGAGAGGAACACCGCCGCTTGCCCTGCGGAATTGCCGCCGCCGACCAGCACGACATCCTGCTGGGCGCAGAGCCGCGCCTCGATCGGCGAGGCCCAGTACCAGACGCCGCGGCCCTCAAAGTTTTCGAGATTGTCGATCACGGGACGGCGATAGCGCGCGCCGCTCGCGACCACCACCGATTTGGCGTGCAGCGTGTGCCCGCAATCGGTATCGAGGGCGAACGCGCCGGAGGACCTGGTGCAGTCGAGCGCCTTGATCGAGACAGGGATCAGCATCTCGGCGCCGAATTTCTGCGCCTGGTTGAACGCGCGCCCGGCCAGCGCCTGGCCGGTGATGCCGGTCGGGAAGCCGAGATAGTTCTCGATCCGCATGCTGGCGCCGGCCTGGCCGCCATAGGCACGGGAATCGAACACCGCGACCGACAGCCCTTCGGATGCCGCGTAAACCGCGGTGGCGAGGCCGGCCGGGCCGCTGCCGACGACGGCGACGTCGTAGAGCCGCTCATGCTTCTTGCCGCCGATCATGCCGAGCGCCATCGCCAGCGCCGTCTCCGACGGATTGCGCAGCACCGTGCCGTTCGGACAGACCACCAGCGGCAGCTCGGCCCGCGTCGGCGAATAGCGCGCGACGAGGTCGGCGGCATCCTTGTCGGTCTCAGGATCGAGCACATGATGCGGCTGGCCGTTGCGCGACAGGAAATTCTGCAGCCGCGCCATGTTGCCGGCCGAGGCGGCGCCGATCAGCACCGGGCCGCCGGCGCCTTCCTGGATCAGGCTGACCCGGCGCAGGATCAATGCCCGCATGATGCGCTCGCCGAGATCGGCCTCGGCGACCAGGAGCGCGCGCAGCCGCTCGGGCGGCAGCAGCAGCGTCTCGACCTCGCCATGGCCGTCGACCAGCGCGGGGCGGCCCGAGAGCTGGCCGATCTCGGCAAGGAACTGGCCCGGCCCCTGGTCGATGATCGGCGTGACGCGACCCAAGCCGTCGCGCTGAGTGATCGAGACGTGGCCCGACAACACCACGAACATGCCGGGTCCGGGCTTGCCGGTTTCGAACAGCGCTTCGCCGTCCTTGTATGACCGCGGCTCGCCGAAGCGGCGCATGCGCTCGATCTCGGGCGCCGTCAGGGTAGGAAAGGTCTGCTCGTGGCGCGGGAATGCGTAAGCGGTCGCATCGAGCCGGTTGATTGTCGTCGTGTCGTCCATAGCCATTGTCGGCGTCCCACTTGTCAGGCAGTCATCGCGCTTCAGCGGTCTGTTTGCGGATGATCGTTGCAGAAAACCGCTTCGCACTTTTCCGGATCATGCGCCGGCTCGTCTCCGCCCGATTCATCTGGCGGCGGTTCGCGCCGTTCGGAAGCCGCATCGTCGCGTCCGCGTGCCTGCGATTTCCGCCGCTTCAGGTTTTCACGCAAGGCCAGCTTCAGCCGGTCCTGCCGCGAATCCTTCACGCGAGATCCG
Organism: Bradyrhizobium semiaridum; assembly: GCF_020329505.1. Taxonomy (GTDB): domain Bacteria; phylum Pseudomonadota; class Alphaproteobacteria; order Rhizobiales; family Xanthobacteraceae; genus Bradyrhizobium; species Bradyrhizobium semiaridum. The sequence continues at coordinate 69,569 of NZ_JAGKJJ010000043.1, read as the reverse complement.
GTCTGACCACCGCTTTTGCCTCGATCGCCTGTCATTGCCCGAACTCTCAACCACCGCCTTGCGCGGAGAGCAGCATAAGCAAAGGCTGATGCCGGCGCACCCTGCCCGGTCGACCAGTTGCGCTTCGGTGCATGATTCGGCGGCCAGATGATCGGCAGCTTCCCGGTGCAATCGGGAACCCGATCGGGCCGAAATCCGTCAGACCGGACGGAATCACTGGCGCAAGACGTGAATTTCTGCCGATTTCGCGGGCAGCGGGGGCGCTCTTTCGCTTGCGCGAAAGGATGGCCTGTGGCAAGAACCGGCCGCTTGGACGGGCCCTCGGGGCCGATTCAATTTTTCCCGGGCATGCTGCCGTAGCTCAGTGGTAGAGCACTCCATTGGTAATGGAGAGGTCGACAGTTCAATCCTGTCTGGCAGCACCAGGATCTTTCATCAGAGCAGAGTGTCACAGGCACATCTTCCGCCGCCGGTCGCCCCGGCTTCGGCAGATCAATGCGTGAGCAGCAGCGTCGCCCCGCACATCATCAGCACGACGTAGAATGTGAACACACTGCCGACCCATTTCCAATCGATCTGTCCGTTGTCGGGGCTGAGACTTTCAATGATGCCTTGCATGATCGTCTCCCTTCGGGGGTCGCAAGTCCTCCGTATAAACCCAGCCCGGCGCCCGCCACGTGACGCACTTCACATTTCCCCGCCCCGGAGCTGAACCCAAGTGACCGGTCCTGAACTCAGAAAACTGCGCAACGACCTCGGCGAAGCGATCGGCCGCCCTCTGACGCCGGCCGATATGGCCAGGCTGTGCGGATTGCCGCCCGCCGACGGTGCCGAGAAGATCCGGCGCTGGGAGGTCACGGGACCGACGGCCAAGGTCACCGAGCTCTTGCGGGTGTTGGCGATGGCGAGCGAGCGCTATCCGATCCTGGAGAAGTTCGACGTGTTCGACCGCCACGACGTCCCGGTGAAGGATCGCCCGGCACGGCGGCAGGCGTTTCGCGAGCAGATGCGCGAGGACGTGCGCCGGCGGCTTGGTTAAGCCGCGGTTGTCGCGTGCTGACGCGGCTTAAGCGTTCGTTAGGCACAACAAAACGTTTCAGCGCAAAACGGCGCCCTTGCGGCGGCCGAGGTCTCCGGGTGACAGCATTTTATTCAAATGCGGTCTAACTGCGCGGCACGGAAGGTCCATCGCGTTGGCCTTCAGACTTGTCCGGAGACTGACCAAAATGAAGAAGTTCCTGCTCGCAACCGTAGCCCTCGCAATGCTCGCAGCCTCCTTGGGCGCGACCGCCGAGGCCGCCGATCTCGGCGCCCGTCGCTATTACCAGCAGCCCGCGCCCGCTTACGCCGCCCCGCTCTACAACTGGACCGGCTTCTATCTCGGCGGCCATCTCGGCGGCGTGTTCGCCGGGAACAACACCTTCAACGGACTCGCGCTGTCGGATTCGAGCGCCCGCTTCATGGGCGGCGTGCAGGCCGGCTATGACTGGCAGTTGTCGCCGATGTGGGTGGTCGGCCTCGAAGGCCAGTATTCCTGGGTCGGCGGCCACCAGCTCAACGCCATCTTCCCCGGCGGCTATGTCTACAACAACAACCAGCGCGGCATCGCCTCGGTCACCGGCCGGGTCGGTTACACCTGGGGTCCCGGCCTGATCTATGTGAAGGGCGGCTACGCCTACTCCGACAACAACGAGAAGGTGACGCTCGGCGGCGTCGCTATCCCGTTTGCGCTGAGTGACAGCCACCAGAACGGCTGGACCGTCGGCGCCGGCGCCGAATACATGTTCGCCCCGAACTGGTCGGCGAAGGTCGAGTATCAGTATTACGACTTCGGCGACAGCCGCTTCACCGGTCCCGCCGCGCTGGTGCCGTTCGGCAGCTTCCACAATGACGAGCACACCGTAAAGGCCGGCATCAACTACCGCTTCAACTTCGCGAACCCGATGGCCGCGCGGTACTGAGATCGTCAGTCACAACCATGCGTGGAAGAGGCCGGCTCATGCCGGCCTTTTTTGCATCCGATCGTGCGCTTCAATTCCGCCCTGCAAAACAAAGGGGCACCACACTGGCGGCGCGCAAAAAATACGCAGATCGCCACAATTTTCCCGATTTTGTTAACCCGCGACACCGATACTCCCGCGCCGGGAAACATCCAGGGGTAGTGGGGCACGGGGCAATGGCGTTTCGGTTCAAGCTCGGCAAACTCGATTTCAAGCGCATCCGTCTTCCGCAGATGGGCGTCAGGGGCAGCCTGTTCGCGGCATTCGCGGTGATCGCCGGCATGGCGCTGGTGATCAGCGCCGGCGCCGGCTGGGTGCTGCACCAGCTCGGCGGCACCATGACCGGTCTCAGCGGCCGCGACATTCCGCGGCTGGCCGCGAGCCTACAGCTCTCCGCGCAGAGCGCCTCGCTGGCAGCGCAGGGACCTGGCCTGCTCGCCGTGCAGAGCGAGGACGCGCTCGCCGAGCGCACCAAGAAGGTGCAGGAGGTCGCGCAGCAAACCAGCGCCAAGCTCAACGAGATCATCCAGCTCGGCGCCGACAAATCCGTCGTCAGCGCGCTGCAGGAGAACGTCAAGAACACCGACGAGGCCACCAGGAGCCTGATCTCGGCGGCACGCGAGCGGCTCGAGATCAGCGCGTTGCGCGACCAGCAGTACAACACGCTGCGCAAGGCGCAGGCGGCCTTTGTTGCCGCCGCCAATCCGGCCATGCTCGACGCGCAGACCCGGCTCAACGCCATCCTCGGCGCGGCCGAGGTGTCCGCGGATGACGCCACCGAGGCGGCGCGAACGGTTGCCCAGATCAGCAACGTGCTCTCCGCCGGCAATCTGATGGCCGCCGACATGACCGCGGCGCTGTCGGCGACCTCGAGCGAGACGCTGGACGCGATCGAAACCGAATTCAAGGCCGGCCGTGAGCGCATCAAGTCCAACCTCGAGGACCTGCCGAAGAATCCGTCCATCGTCGCGGTGCGCGACACCGCAGCGAAGCTGCTGGCGCTCGGCGAAGGTAAGACCGGCGTGTTCAAGGTCCGCCAGAAGGAGCTCGACTCCATCGACTACGGCCAGACCATCCTCGAAGAGACCCGCAAGCTCAATGTCGGCCTCGGCATCAGCGTGCAGCAGCTGGTCGACGCCGTGCAGAAGGATACCGATACGTCGACCTCGCAGGCGCGCCAGCAGATCGCGTTCGCGACGCTGGTGATGATCGGGCTCGGCGCGCTGACGCTGGTCGGCTCGTTCCTGTTCGTCTGGCTCTATGTCGGGCGCAACATCCTGCGCCGCATCCGCGGTCTGCAGCGCTCGATGCAGTTGCTTTCCGACGGCGACCTCGACACCGAGATTCCGCACAGCCGCCAGCGCGACGAGATCGCCGCGATGGCCGACGCGCTGCAGGTGTTCCGGGAGAGCATGATCGAGGGCCGCGAGCTCACCGCTGCCCAGAACCAGGACCGCATCGCCAAGGCCGAGCGCGCCTCGCGCATGGAGACGCAGATCGCGGAATTCGAATCCGCCGTGCGTTCGGCGCTCGGCAGTTTGCAAACCTCGGCCAACTCGATGCAATCGACCGCGCAGAGCATGTCGGCGACCGCCGACCAGTCGAGCGCGCTGGTCAGCGCGGTCGCCTCGGCGGCCGAGGAGACCTCGGTCAATGTGCAGACCGTGTCGGCTGGCACCGAGGAGCTGTCGTCCTCGATCTCGGAGATCGGCCGCCAGGTGGTCACCTCGGCCGAGATCGCCCGCAAGGCGGTGGAAGAGGCCAAGGCGACCGACAGCACGATGCAGGGGCTGGCCGACAACGCCGCGAGGATCAGCGTCGTGGTCGACCTGATCCAGACCATCGCCTCCCAGACCAACTTGCTGGCGCTCAACGCTACCATCGAGGCGGCGCGCGCGGGCGAAGCCGGCCGCGGCTTTGCCGTGGTCGCCAGCGAGGTGAAGAATCTCGCCAGCCAGACCGCGAAGGCGACCGAGGAGATCCGCCAGCAGATCGTTAGCATGCAGGAGGTGACGACGACCGCGGTCTCCGCGATCCGCAACATCTCGAGCACGATCGGCGAGATCAACGACGTCACCACCGCGATCGCCGCCGCGGTCGAGGAGCAGGGCGCGGCAACCCGCGAGATCGCCCGCAACATCCAGCACGCCGCCGGCGGCACCAGCGAGGTGTCGAGCAACATTGTCGGCGTCAGCACCGCCTCGACGGAAGCCGGCGCCGCCGCGACCCAGGTGCTGAGCGCCTCCGACGCGCTGCGCCGCGAGGCCGACCTGCTGCGCTCGGAGATCGACGGATTCCTGTCGAATATCAGGGCCGCGTAAGCGACGCCGGTTCGCCTCCGACATCCCCTTGAAAAGGGGAGGTTGCTTTGCTCGTCAGAGCAAAGCGGGTGGGATCTGGTGTTTCTACCGACGCCGTCGCCTGTGGCAGACCCCATCCCGACCTTCCCCCATTCAGGGGGAAGGAGAAAGGTGCTGCGCTCTATCCGGGCTATGGGATTCGGCTACCACCCGCCATTCTCCGGACAGCCATCCTGATTTTCGGCTGGCGCGGCGGGCGATGTGCCGCTAAGCCGGTAGCATGCATTCGAAGACCGACAGCCTGGCCTCCTCAGCGGAGGCACTGAGATACCCTTGGGAGAACCATCCCGGTCCCGACCAGGTCCTGGAGGTCATGCCGGGCGTGCTATGGGCGCGGCTGAAACTGCCGTTCCGCCTCAACCATGTGAACGTCTATCTGCTCGCCGACGGCGACGGCTGGACCATGGTGGATTCCGGCTTCGGCAACGAGGAATCGATCGCGGCCTGGACCACCCTGTTCGAGGGGCCGCTGAAGCACGTCGAGATCACCCGCCTGATCGTGACCCATTCGCACCCCGATCATGTCGGCCTCGCGGGCTGGATCACCGAGCGGTTCGGCTGCCCGCTGTTCATGTCGCAGGTCGAGTACCTGCAGTCGGTCTATCACCAGAACCGCGGCACCGAGGAACGGCGCAACGCGCAGCGGCTGTTTTTCCGCCGCCACGGCATGGACGAGGACCTCACCGAAAAGCTGCTCGGCCGCGGCCAGGACTATCTGAAGCGGGTGTCGGTGCTGCCGCCGTCCTATCACCGCCTGACCCATGGCGACGAGGTCGTGATCGGCACGCGGCGCTTCAAGGTGATCACCGGCGGCGGCCACGCGCTCGACCAGGTGATGTTGTATTGCGCGGCCGACAAGCTGTTCCTATCAGCCGATCAGGTGCTGAGCAAGATCTCGCCCAATGTCAGCGTCTGGGCGGTCGAGCCCGAGCAGAACTCGCTCGGCGAATATCTGGCGTCGCTCGCGAGCCTGACCACCACGCTGCCTTACGACGTGATGGTGCTGCCCGGCCACGGCGTGCCGTTCTACGGGCTGAAGACCCGGATCAAGCAGCTCGCCGATCACCACGAGGAACGCTGCCGGCTGATCGCCGAGGCCTGCCGCGAGGTGCCGCAGACCTCCAAGCAATTGGTGCCTGTGGTGTTCCACAAGCACGTGCTGGACGAGCACCAGATGGGCTTCGCCGCCGGCGAGCTGGTCGCCCACGTCAACTACATGCTGGTCGAGGGCCGTTTGACGACCGAGACCAGCGACGGCGTTTTGCGGTTTCGCACGACCTGATCGCGCCAAGCCCATTTGACCGAAATCAAGCAAGAACTCCGCCGATAGGGCAATTTGCCCAGCTGCGGTGCATGCCCAGGTGTGAGCCAATGCATAGACATTAGAGCTAGAAAAGCTCTAAGTAAGACGTTCCGCGCCGGTCAGGTTCCGTTTTGTGGGTTCGACGATGGATTACAACCAGTTCTTCAATGCCGCGCTCAATCGCCTGCATGACGAGCGGCGTTACCGCGTGTTCGCCGATCTCGAGCGGATCGCCGGCCGCTTCCCGCACGCGACCTGGCACTCGCCGAAGGGCCAACGTAATGTCGTGATCTGGTGCTCCAACGACTATCTCGGCATGGGCCAGCATCCCAAGGTGGTCGGCGCCATGGTCGAGACCGCGACCCGGGTCGGCACCGGTGCCGGCGGCACCCGCAACATCGCCGGCACCCATCATCCGCTGGTGCAGCTCGAAGCCGAGCTCGCCGACCTCCACGGCAAGGAAGCCTCGCTGCTGTTCACGTCGGGCTATGTCTCGAACCAGACCGGCATCTCGACGCTCGCCAAGCTGATCCCGAACTGCCTGATCCTGTCGGATGCGCTGAACCACAATTCGATGATCGAGGGCGTGCGTCAGGCCGGCTGCGACCGCCAGATCTTCCGCCACAACGACGTCGCGCATCTCGAAGAGCTGCTGATCGCCGCCGGCCCCGACAGGCCGAAGCTGATCGTCTGCGAGAGCCTGTATTCGATGGATGGCGACGTCGCGCCGCTCGGCAAGATCTGCGATCTCGCCGAGAAATACGGCGCCATGACCTATGTCGACGAGGTTCATGCGGTCGGCATGTACGGCCCGCGCGGCGGCGGCATTGCCGAGCGCGACGGCGTGATGCACCGCATCGACATCCTCGAGGGCACACTTGCAAAAGCGTTCGGCTGCCTCGGCGGCTACATCGCCGGCAAGGCTGCGGTCATCGATGCCGTGCGCTCCTATGCGCCGGGCTTCATCTTCACCACCGCGCTGCCGCCGGCGATCTGCTCGGCCGCGACCGCCGCGATCCGGCACCTGAAGACCTCGAACTGGGAGCGCGAGCGCCACCAGGACCGCGCCGCCCGCACCAAGGCGATCCTGACCGCCGCCGGCCTACCCGTGATGTCGAGCGACACCCATATCGTGCCGCTGTTCGTCGGCGACCCCGAAAAGTGCAAGCGCGCTTCCGACCTGCTGCTGGAGGAGCACGGCATCTACATCCAGCCGATCAACTACCCGACCGTCGCCAAGGGCACCGAGCGGCTGCGCATCACCCCCTCGCCCTACCACGAGGACGGCCTGATCGACGCGCTGGCCGAGGCCCTGCTCCAGGTCTGGGGCCGGCTCGACCTGCCGCTGCACCGGAAGCCGCTGGCGGCCGAGTAACCCTATCCGCGTTCCACTTCCGAAATCGGGCCGGTCGTGCGATGCGCGGCCGGCCCGATGCGTTTATACTCCCCCATCCGGCCCTCTCCATGGCCGGGACGGGAGATGAGCAGCGATGCTGCACGACTGGGGCGTAATCGCCACGGCGTTCGCCTACATCGGATTGTTGTTCTTCGTGGCCAGCCGCGGCGACCGCATGCCGCCGGGCGAGCGCGGCCGTGCCAGCCAGTGGATCTATCCGCTGTCGCTGGCGATCTACTGCACCTCATGGACCTTCTTCGGCTCGGTCGGCTTCGCCACCCGCACCAGCATCGATTTCCTGGCGATCTATGTCGGCCCGATCGTGATGGTCGGGCTGTGCACGCCGCTGCTGCGCCGGGTGATCGCGCTCGCCAAGTCGCAGAACATCACCTCGATCGCCGACTTCATCGCCGCGCGCTACGGCAAGAGCCAGGCGGTCGCCGCGACGGTCGCGTGCATTGCGATCATCGGCTCGGTGCCCTACATCGCGCTGCAGCTCAAGGCGATGGCGTCCTCGCTGGAGACCATCCTGAGCGAGGACCAGGCCTTCTCCAAGATCCCGATCATCGGCGACATCGCGCTGATGGTGACGCTGGCGATGGCGGTGTTCGCGGTGCTGTTCGGCACCCGCCACACCGACGCGACCGAGCACCAGCACGGCCTGATCCTGGCGATCGCGGCCGAGTCCATCGTCAAGCTGGTCGCCTTCATCGCCGCCGGCGCCTTCGTCACCTTCTGGATGTTCTCCCCCGGCGAGCTCTACGAGCGCGCGCTGAAGACCCCGGAGGCGCTGCGCGCGATCGAATATGTGCCCTCGGTCGGCAACTTCCTGATCATGACGCTGTTGTCGTTCTGCGCGATCATGCTGCTGCCGCGCCAGTTCCACGTCAGCGTGGTGGAGAATTCGACCAGCGCCGACGTCAGCCGGGCGCGCTGGCTGTTCCCGCTCTACCTCGTCGTGATCAACCTGTTCGTGATTCCGATCGCGATCGCCGGCCTCGTCATCTTCCCGTTCGGCGCGGTCGATGCCGACATGTTCGTGCTGGCGCTGCCGATGGAAGGCAATTCGCAGCTGCTCAGCCTCGCCGTGTTCGTCGGCGGCCTGTCGGCCGGCACCGCGATGGTGATCGTCGAATGCGTCGCGCTGTCGATCATGGTCTCCAACGACATCGTGCTGCCGCTGGTGTTGCCGCGCAGCGACGATGCCCGCGCCGGCCAGAAGGACTTCGGCGACTTCCTGCTCAAGGCGCGCCGCTTCTCGATCTTCGCCATCATGGTGATGGCGTATTTCTACTATCGCGCCCTCGGCAACACCCAGCTGGTCTCGATCGGCCTGTTGTCCTTTGCGGCGATCGCGCAGCTGGCGCCGGCGTTCTTCGGCGGCCTGTTCTGGCGTCGGGCCACCGCGCGCGGCGCCATGGCGGGCATGCTGGTCGGCTTCGCGATGTGGCTTTACACGCTGTTCGTGCCGAGCTTCCTGGAGACCTCGACCGCGGGGCTGATGCTGTTGCAGCACGGGCCGTTCGGAATCGAGGCGCTGCGGCCGCAGGCGCTGTTCGGTGCCGATCTGCCGCCGCTGCTGCACGGCGTACTCTGGAGTCTGGCGCTCAACGTCCTCACCTATGTCGTGTTCTCGCTGGCGCACGCGCCGTCGTCGATCGAGCTGCTGCAGGCCGACGTCTTCGTGCCGAACGCGCTCGCCCCGATCGCACCCAGCTTCCGGCGCTGGCGCACCACCGTGACGGTGCAGGACATCCAGAGCACGGTGACGCAATATCTCGGCCCCGAGCGGACCCGCGAGGCCTTCGCCGCGTTCGCCGCCGACCGCAACGTCGCGCTTGATCCGTCGGCGCCGGCGGATTTCGAGCTGCTGCAGCACGCCGAGCGGCTGATCGCCTCCTCGATCGGCGCGGCATCCTCGCGCCTCGTGATGTCGCTGCTGCTGCAACGCCGCACCGTGTCGGCCAAGGCCGCGCTGAAGCTGCTCGACGATTCCCACGCCGCGCTGCATTTCAACCGCGAGATCCTGCAGACCGCGCTCAACCATGTGCGGCAGGGCATCGCGGTGTTCGACGCCGATTTGCAGCTGATCTGCTCCAACCGGCAGTTCGCCGAACTGCTGGCGCTGCCGCCACATCTGATGCAGCTCGGCATCCCCTTGCCCGAGATCCTCGAATTCATGGCCACGAGGCCGCCGAGGCGCTGGAGCGCGCCAATGCGACGCTGGAGAAGCGGGTGCGCGACCGCACCGAAGAGCTGACCCGGCTGAACTCCGAACTCGCACTCGCCAAGGGCATCGCGGAAGACGCCAACGCCTCCAAGACGCGCTTCCTCGCCGCCGCCAGCCACGACATCCTGCAGCCGCTCAACGCGGCACGGCTCTACGTCACGAGCCTGGTCGAGCGCCAGAACGGCGGCGAGGACTCCCGCCTGGTCGAGAACATCGACGACTCGCTCGAGGCGATCGAGGACATCCTGGGCGCGCTGCTCGATATCAGCAGACTCGATGCCGGCGCCATGACGCCATCGATCACGAGCTTCCGTATGGCCGATCTGATGCGTTCGCTGGAGATCGAGTTCGCGCCGATCGCGCGCGACAAGGGCCTCGACCTGCGCTTCGTACCGTGCTCGCTGCCGGTCGAGTCCGACCGTTCGCTGCTGCGCCGGCTGCTGCAGAACTTCATCTCCAACGCGATCAAATATACCCCGCGCGGCCGTGTGCTGGTCGGCTGCCGCCGCCGCGGCGAGCAGCTTCAGATCAGCATCTACGACACCGGCGTCGGCATCCCCGTGCAGAAGCGCGGCGAGATCTTCAAGGAGTTCCACCGCCTCGAGCAGGGCGCGCGGATCGCGCGCGGCCTCGGACTCGGCCTGTCGATCGTCGAACGCCTGGCGCGCGTGCTCAACCACCGCATCGCGATCTCGGCCAATGCGGGCGGCGGCTCGGCATTCTCGGTCACGGTGCCGATCGCAACCGCCGTCAACCACACCGCGGCTGTCACCAGCGCCACCCCGCTGTCGAAGACGCCGATGAGCGGCGCGCTGATCGTCTGCATCGAGAACGATCCTGCCATCCTCGACGGCATGAAGACGCTGCTGACGGCGTGGGACGCCGAGGTCATCGCGGTGCTCGATGCGGAAGGCGCAATGAGCGCGATCGAGGCGGCTGGCGGCCGCGTCACCGGCGTCTTGGTCGACTACCATCTCGATCGCGGCAACGGCGTCGCGGCGATCCGCGAGATCCGCCGCCGCTTCGGCGACGGCATCCCGGCGATCCTGATCACCGCCGACCGCAGTCCCGCAGTGCGCGTCGCCGCCCGCGAGGAAAACATCGCGGTGCTGAACAAGCCGGTGAAGCCAGCCTCGCTGCGCGCTTTGCTCGGGCAGTGGCGGACGCAGCAGATGGTGGCAGCGGAGTGAAGTTCCGCACTCGCCGTCATTCCTGGGCGCGCCGCTTGGCGCGAGCCCGGAATCCATTTCACCTCATGCGATGCGGTACGATGGATTCCGGGCTCGACGCTTCGCATCGCCCCGGATTGACAATGGTGAGTGGGCCTTACGTCTGCGGCGTGCCCTGGCGCCATTGGCCGCCGGCGATGCGGGCGGCGGCGATCACGGCCTGGGTGCGGCTTTCGACGCCGAGCTTCTGCAGGATCGCCGAGACATGCGCCTTGATGGTGGCCTCGGAGACACCGAGCTCGTAGGCGATCTGCTTGTTGAGCAGCCCCTCCGACAGCATCATCAGCACCCGCACCTGCTGCGGGGTCAGCGTCACCAGGCGATCGCGCAGCCGCGTCATTTCGGGGTCGCCCGCGGCCGACAGATCGGTGTCCGGCGGAACCCAGACGTCGCCCTCCATCACCTTCATGATGGCATCGCGCAGCGTCTCGACGCCGAACCGCTTGGGGATGAAACCGGAGGCGCCAAAATCGAGCGAGCGGCGGATGGTTCCGATATCGTCGGTGGCGGACACGATGACCACCGGGATCGCCGGATACTGCGCACGCAGATAGATCAGGCCGGAGAAGCCGCTGATCCCCGGCATCGTCAGGTCGAGCAGGATCAGGTCGACCTCGGAGTCCCGCTCCAGCAGCGCGGTGAGGTCCTCGAACGATCCGGCCTCGCTGATGGTGGCCGACGTCACGACACTCGACACCGCCTGGCGCAACGCATCGCGGAACAGCGGATGGTCGTCGGCGATGACAAGATGGGTAGTGGCAGCAGCAGACATCTCGGTCCCACTAACGGATTTTGGCAAACCCGCGCAACCCGGTTGTCTCTCGCGCGGCTGCGTCTTGCAAGCGCTGGATAATACCACATGCCAACGCAGTTAACCCACGCCCAGCTTGTGCGATGCAATAGCTGCGCCCGGCAGCGTTCATCCCGTTTTCATTGCTGGCGATATGACCCGCGCGAAAAGGCCAAAAGTCTTATTGGGGCGGGTTTCACTGCGATGTTACCCTGAATCCAAGCCTAAGGCTTATTCGGCCCGAACCCGGCAGGCGGGGGCGAGCTTGGCAGCAAAAATCGGGGGGAGCTATCCAGATGTCCACAGTGACTGCAACTTCGGCGCGACCGGCAGGCATGACGAAGGACGAACGTTTCGTCATCCTCGCGTCGTCGCTCGGCACCGTTTTCGAATGGTACGACTTCTATCTCTACGGATCACTCGCCAGCATCATCGGCGCGCAGTTCTTCTCGGCCTATCCGCCCGCAACCCGCGACATTTTCGCGCTGCTGGCGTTCGCCGCCGGCTTCCTGGTCCGCCCGTTCGGCGCGATCGTGTTCGGCCGCGTCGGCGATATCGTCGGCCGCAAATACACCTTCCTCGTCACCATCCTGATCATGGGCCTGTCGACCTTCATCGTCGGCCTGCTGCCCAACGCGGCCACGATCGGCATCGCGGCGCCGATCATCCTGATCGCGCTGCGGCTGCTGCAGGGCCTCGCGCTCGGCGGCGAGTACGGCGGTGCGGCGACCTACGTGGCGGAGCACGCCCCGCAGGGCCGGCGCGGCTTCTACACCTCGTTCATCCAGACCACAGCAACGCTCGGCCTGTTCCTGTCGCTGCTGGTGATCCTGTTCACCCGCAGTGCCACCGGCGAAAAGGACTTCGCCGAATGGGGCTGGCGCGTTCCGTTCCTGGTGTCGGTGCTGCTGCTCGGCATCTCGGTCTGGATCCGGCTGCGGCTCAACGAATCGCCGGTGTTCCAGCGCATGAAGGAAGAGGGCAAGGGCTCCAAGGCGCCACTGACCGAAGCCTTCGCGACCTGGAGCAACGCCAAGATCGTGATCCTCGCGCTGCTCGGCCTGACCATGGGCCAGGCCGTGATCTGGTACACCGGACAGTTCTATGCGCTGTTCTTCCTGCAATCGATCCTCAAGGTCGACGGCTACACCGCCAACCTCCTGATCGCCTGGTCGCTGCTGCTCGGCACCGGCTTCTTCCTGGTGTTCGGTGCCCTGTCCGACAGGATCGGCCGCAAGCCGATCATCCTGGCGGGCTGCCTGATCGGCGCGCTCACCCTGTTCCCGATCTTCCGCATGATCTCGACCAACGCCAATCCGGCGCTGGAAAAGGCCTATGAGACGGTCAAGGTGCAGGTTGTGGCGGATCCGAAGGGCTGCGGCGACCTGTTCAACCCGGTCGGCACGCGGGTATTCACGGCGCCGTGCGACACCGCCCGCGCCTTCCTCGCCCAGTCGTCGGTGAACTACTCGACCGTCGCTGGCACGGCAGGTGCACCGGTGAAGATCATGGTCAACGACAAGGAGGTCCCCTACACGGATGCCAAGACGTCGAATCCCGCGATCACCGCGGCGATTCAGGCGGCGGGCTATCCGAAGCCAGGTGACGCCGGCATCGTGAAGATGGCGCATCCGTTCGACATCTTCCGTCCGCAGGTCGCCGCGATCGTCGGCCTGCTGCTGATCCTGGTGATCTACGTCACCATGGTCTACGGCCCGATCGCCGCGATGCTGGTCGAACTGTTCCCGACCCGCATCCGCTACACCTCGATGTCGCTGCCATATCACATCGGCAACGGCTGGTTCGGCGGTCTGCTCCCGGCAACCGCCTTCGCGATCACCGCCTCCACCGGCGATATCTATTCCGGCCTGTGGTATCCGATCATCTTCGCAGCGATCACCTTCGTGATCGGCGCACTGTTCGTTCCGGAGACCAAGGACGTCGACATCAGCAAGACCTGATCGCAAGATCAGATCAAGCGACATCGCCATCACGATGCATCGGCCGCGGAGCAATCCGCGGCCGATGTCATTTGGTAGCGCCGATGAATTGCAGCACGATCTCGCGGCGATGCGGACGGGCGCGATGCTCGATCAGATAGATGCCCTGCCAGGTGCCGAGCGCCATCTCGCCATCGAGCACCGGGATCTGCAGTGAGGTCGCCGTCAGCATGGTCTTGATATGCGCCGGCATGTCGTCGGGGCCCTCGGTGTCGTGACGCCAGCCGCCGTCTTCCGGCGCGGCACGATCGAGCGCCGTCATCAGGTCGACGAGCACCGTTGGATCGGCATTCTCCTGGATCGTCAGCGAGGCCGAGGTGTGGCGGATGAACAGGCTCACCGCGCCCTCCGCGGCGCGCGCCTCGCGCAGGAATTTGGCGACTTCACTTGTGATGTCGGCAAAGCCTGCGCCCGACGTCTGCACCGCCAGGCGCGCGGAGACGATGCCGGTCGCCGCGACAAACGACGGCGCCGAGCGGGAAGCTGTTCTCGCTGAGTTCATCTGCAATCTCTCAATTCGTCGTCCCGGCGAAGGCCGGAACCCATACTCCGCGGCCCGCCCCTCAATGGCAAAGACTCGGAGTTGACCTCTCATAGCCAACCAACTGCTGTGGTTATGGCCTTCGCCGGGACGACGCCGTGGAAAAGTCGGACAAGGTCAGATCTTGCCGCCGTTGAAGTCGCGCTGCACCCGGTTGGCCATCTCGATCAGCCGCCGCCATGCGCGCTCCACGAACGACATCATGCGATCCATGTCGCGGTCGCTCGGCAGCGGGATTTCGATTTTGCGCTCGCTCTCGGCCGTCTTCGGCTCGCCCTTCTTCAGTTGATCCGATTTCGGCAGCGCCTCGTCGGTCTTGCCCGATGCGGCGGGCTCGCGAGCCGCCAGGTCGGTCCTCAGCCTGTCGTTGTCGGCCTGAAGCCGCCCGATCTCGGCATCCAATGCCGCACGCTCGTCCGGCACCATGTAACAGGCCCAGCCGGCGCTCGAATTGGTGCAGGTCGACACGGCGCCGGTGCGGGTGTCGAGCCGCAGGAAGCCGCTGCCGGCCGGGGACAGTGTGTAGCGGCCGTTCTCAGTGTCAGGAGCCGATTGCGCCATCGCCGTGCCGGCGGCGGACACAAGCACAACGGCAATCGCGGCAGACAATCTCGAGGGCGATATCGCTGTCGGCATGGCTCGCTCCGCCTCAACCTGATTCTGCCCCTGTGTTAAGTGAACTATAGGCTCGCTACCCGATTTCAACGCGCGTGGCGCACCTGCCCGGTTGATCCTCCCGTCCGTCCAGCGGATGCGCTTGCGCGGTTCCGCTCGCGGCCGTCCAGCCGAAGATTCGAACGGCCCGGCGCGCGCCGAGCAATTTGCTTGAGATCGTAACGGCTTACAAAGTCGACGGAGGGCTTTCGCGGGCGCCAGCTGTTGCACTGCGATCACTGCGTCACTGTGACCTTGAATATCTCCAAATATCTCCAGCAGAATCAATGCAATAGCTGGTTACGACGCAATCTTGACTTGATTGGACGCGGTCAGTATGGTCCGCGCGGCTTTTGACGGGGACGGGCGTAATTTCCATCATCCGCGGCTTCGATTAGTGTTTGCAGCATGGCTGAAAACACCAACGACCGCACAAGTGGAAATCGCGATCAATCGTCTCCCGACGAAGCTGCGCTTTCCGCAAGGCTCGGAAGTCTCGATCATCGGTTGTCTGAAATTCGTGACAGCCGCAGGAGCAAGACTGATCAATCCGGTACTGAAGGCGGGGACAGTGCGGCCAGAGCTTCGGCGATGGCGCTCGGTTTTCGTCTTTCCTCGGAACTGATCGCGGGCGTTGCCGTCGGGGCGGCGATTGGCTGGGGAGTCGACCGTTGGCTGTCGACGTCGCCATTCGGCTTCATCGTGTTCATGCTGCTCGGCTTCGTCGCCGGCGTGGTCAACGTGGTGAGGTCTGCTGGCAGGGCCTCGGGCAAACGCTAAGCGCTGGCGGAAGTCACGACATTTGAAATTCGATAACCGGCAGGATGGCCGGTGGACCAAGAGCCGCGCGGATGAAAATCGACCCGATCCACCAGTTCAACATCGAGCCCCTCTTCACGCTCGGCCATATCGGCAATCACACGATCGCCTTCACCAATTCGTCGCTCTACATGTTCATCGCGGTGCTGTTGATCGCGCTGCTGATGCTGGCGAGCGGCCGCGAGCTGGTTCCGGGACGGCTGCAGTCGGTCGCCGAGATATCCTACGAGTTCGTCGCGACCACGATTCGCAGCACGGCCGGCTCGGAAGGCATGAAGTTCTTCCCGCTGATCTTCTCGATCTTCATGTTCATCTGCGTCTCGAACCTGGTGGGCATCATCCCCTACACCTTCACGGTCGCGAGCCACCTGATCGTCACCGCGGCCCTCGCGCTCCTGGTGTTCTTCACCGTCCTGATCTACGGCCTCTACAAGAACGGCGTGAAATTCTTCAAGATCTTCGTTCCCTCCGGCGTTCCGATCTACATCCTGCCGCTGGTGATGTTCATCGAGGTGCTGTCGTTCTTCCTGCGTCCGGTCTCGCACAGCGTGCGTCTGTTCGCCAACATGCTGGCCGGCCACATCGCGCTGAAGGTGTTCGCAGGCTTCGTCGCAATGCTCGGCTTCTCGCTCGGCGCGCTCGGCTGGTTCGGCGGCGTGCTGCCGCTGGCGCTCACGGTCGCGCTGCAGGCGCTGGAACTGCTGGTCGCGTTCCTGCAGGCCTATGTGTTCGCGATCCTGACCTGCATCTACCTCAACGACGCCATTCATCCGGGACACTAAGCGGTCCGGGGAATCTCCACCCACCAATCTGTCTATCTCTCAAGGAGCTAAAAATGGAACCGGCAGCAGCAAAACTTATCGGCGCGGGCATCGCGTGCATCGGCATGGGCGGTGCGGGCGTGGGCGTGGGCATCATCTTCGGCAACTACCTCGCCGCTGCGGTGCGTAACCCCTCGGCCGCGCAGGGCCAGTTCGGCAACCTGATCTTCGGCTTCGCCGTGACCGAAGCGCTCGGCATCTTCTCGCTGCTGATCGCGCTGCTGCTGCTGTTCGTTCCGCTCTGAGCGGGCACCCCCGGTTCCGCTGCGGCGGCAACCCTTCGCGCCGCCTTCAGGGCGGCGCGCATGACAGCAACAGGAGAACACCATGGCTGAGAGTCATGGCGAGGCAAAAGGCCAGAAAGCCGGCGCCCACACCGAGGCCGATGGCGGACATCACGGCGGAACCTTTCCGCCGTTCGATTCCACCTATTTCGCCTCGCAGCTGGTGTCGCTGGCGATTGCATTCGTCGCGCTCTATCTGATCGTGTCGCGTATCGCGTTGCCGCGCGTCGGCGGAGCGATCGATGCACGGCAGGACAAGATCGAAGGCGATCTGGCCGAGGCGCAGAAGCTGAAGGACGAGTCCGACGCGGCGCTGAAGGCCTATGAAAGCGAGCTGGCGAATGCGCGTTCCCGCGCCCAGGCAATCGGCAACGAGACCCGCGAGAAGCTGAACGCGGCCTCCGAAGCCGAACGCAAGGCGCTGGAGGAGAAGCTGGCCGTCAAGCTCGCCGACGCCGAGAAGCAGATCGCAACGACCCGGGCGAACGCCATGAGCAACGTCCGCGGCATCGCGGCCGATGCCGCCGGCGCCATCGTCCAGCGGCTCGCCGGCGTAACGCCGGACGCGAACGTGGTCGGCAGCGCCGTCGATGCTTCGCTGAAGGGATAAGCGAATGTTCTACGAACCGGAAACCTGGGTTGCGATCGCCTTCATCATCCTGATGATCGTGTTCGCCTATCTCGGCGTCCACCGCACGTTGCTGACGGCGCTCGATCATCGTGCCGACCGCATCAAGGCCGAACTGGACGACGCCCGCCGTCTGAAGGAAGAAGCCGCCAAGCTGCTCGGCGAGTACAAGGCCCGCCGTTCCAGCGCCGAGCGCGAGGCCGAGGAGATCATCTCCAGCGCCAAGGCCGAAGCCGAACGGATCGCGGCCGAGGCCAAGACCAAGATGGAGGATTTTGTCGCGCGGCGGACCAAGACCGCCGAGAGCAAGATCGCCCTCGCCGAGGCCCAGGCCGTGGCCGATGTCCGCGCCGCCGCGGCCAACGCGGCGGTTACCGCCGCCTCGACCATCCTGGCACAGCAGGTCAAGGGCCCGGTCGCCGACGACCTCGTCAGCAAGGGCATCGCGGAAGTCCGCTCCAAACTGAACTGACGCGAGAGCCGATCCCAAACAAAAGGCCGGTGCGAGACAATCGCGCCGGCCTTTTTGTTTGCCCGGACGGGCAGCCATTGCCGAGCCGCCATCGCCAAGGCGGCTTGCGCGGCTACTTCTTCTTGTGCGGCCTCGCCTTGGGTTCACTCTTCAGGGCCTGCGGATCGAAGCCGATATAGAACACGTAATTGTCGTTCTCGGCTGGCGACGGCGCCGGGTAGACGACGTCTTCGGCGACCAAGCTGAACGGCACGCTGCCGCTCTCGTCGATCTGCACCGTGGTCACATAGGCCTTGGTCATGATCGTCCGCTCGCCGATGCCGCCCTTCACCACGGCGACGCGCAGCGGCACGTCCACCGTCGGCGGCGCGCCCGAGGGGCCGACGATCACCCGTCCCTGGATACCGATCTTGGCGGTGATCTCGCCGCCGTTCAGACTGCACTGCCGCGCGGTGCGCGTGATCGAAGCCTGGAACTTGATATCATTGCCGACAGGCTGCTTGCCGGGCGCGGCCACCGCATAGGTCGAGGCGCCGGAGCGAATCGAGACCTGCGGACAGGTCAGTTCGGCGGCGCTGTCGTCGAGCATTGGCGGCGCCGCGGGCGAGGCCGGCTTGTCCGATTCGGACGACCCGCCAAACAGGCTCTTGAAACGGTCGCTGAGGGATTGCGCCGATGCCGTGGTGGCAAACAATCCGGAGCCGAACCCGATCGCAACCGTCGCCACAACCGCGAGCCTGATCACGCCTTTGTCACCCATTTCCGCTTCAGCCGCCTCCAACCCAAAAATGCCGATTTCGCCGGGGTTATAGCAAGGCAATGGCGGCGAACCCAAGGCATCACAGGGGGTGCGCGGCTGCCTGCCGTCAGCCAATAGGCGAAGATTATCCGCGAAAATCCTCGTGCAGCAGTCCGAACAGCAGGTGATCCTGCCAGATCCCGTTGATGCAGAGGTAGCGCCGCGCCAGCCCCTCGCGGGTGAAGCCGCACTTCTCCAGCACCCGGATCGACGGAGCGTTGGAGGGAATGCAGGCGGCCTCGATGCGGTGCAGGTTGAGCTCACCGAACAGCGATGGCAGCAGCACCCGCAGCGCCGTCGTCATGTAGCCGCGATGCGCATGCGGCTGGCCGACCCAGTAGCCGATGGTGCCGGCCTGCACGATGCCGCGCCGGACATTGGCGAGCGTGATGCCGCCAATCATCACCCCGTCCGCCTCGCGGAAGATGATGAACGGATAGGAGCGGTCGGCGGCGATATCCTCGGTGTAGCGACGCAGGCGGCGGCGGAAGCCCGAGCGGGTCAGATCGTCGGACGGCCAGATCGGCTCCCAGGGTGTGAGATAGGCCCGGCTGAGCTCGCGGAGCTGCGCCCATTGCGGAAAGTCCGACATTTGCGGCGCCCGCAGCAACAGCCCGTGACCGCGCGGCATCAATGCAGCCGGTCCGCTGGATGGCAAACGAAACAGGGCCATGGCCCAACACTCCCCGCCTATTGCTCCCTCGCCCCGCTCGTGTGGGGAGAGGGTCGGGGTGAGGGGCTCCATCCACGTGCGAGCCGATTGTCGGGACCTGTACCCCCTCACCTGGATTGCACCGGACGATCCTTCACATCGCCAGGGTCATCCGACCTCTCCCCGCACGCGGGGGGAGGTAAACTGAACTCCTAATGCAGCAGCGTCTTTGCCTTCGACGTGGTCAATCCTTCCGCAAAAGACACCGCCGTGTCCAGACCCCTGCCGCTGCCGAGTGCGACCACGGCTGGCCGGCTTCGCGACAGCAGCGCGCGGGCGGCAGCCCGGCTCGATTCGACGCTGACGCCGTCGATCCGCGCCACCAGTTCCTCGACCGTCTGCGGCCGTCCATAGGCCAGCACATGGCGGGCCAGCTGCTCGGCCCGCGACGAGCAGCTTTCCAGCGCCATCAACAGGCCGGCCTTCATCTGCGCCTTGGCGCGCGCCACCTCGGCTTCGGTCAGGGTCTCCACGGCGTCGTTGATGACGTCGACGATGACTTCCATCATCTCGGGCGCGTCGGCGGGATCGGTCCCGGTGTAGAGGCCGAAGAAGCCGGTGTCGCTGTAGGGCGCGTGGAAAGAGTAGATCGAGTAACACAGCCCGCGCTTCTCGCGCACTTCCTGGAACAGCCGCGACGACATTCCGCCGCCGAGCGTGTTGGTGAATACCTGGAGCGAGAACAGCGACGGATCAGCCTGCGGCACGCCCTCGAGCGCCAGCGTCAGATGCGCCTGCTCGAGCTCGCGATGCACGACCTTCGAGCCGCCTTTGCCGAACTTCGCGGCTTGTGGCTTCGGCGCCGGCGTCGCCTCGAAGCTGGCGAATTTCTGCGTGACGTCCTCGACGATCCGCTTGTGATCGACAGCGCCGGCGGCGGCGACCACCATGTCAGGTGCGCGATAATGCGTCGACAGATAGCCGCGCAGCATGTCGCGGTCGAAGGCCTTCAGCGTCTTGGCGGTGCCGAGCAGCGAGCGGCCCATCGGCTGCTCCGGAAAGCAGAGCTCGTTGAGATGCTCGAACACGACGTCGTCGGGCGTGTCCTGCGCCGCGCCGATCTCCTGCACGATCACGCTCTTCTCGCGCTCCAGTTCGTCGGGCACGAAGGAGGGATTGGCCAGGATGTCGGACAGCACGTCGAGCGCCAGCGGCACGTCCGCCTTCATCACGCGCGCGTAATAGGCCGTGGTCTCGGTCGAGGTCCCGGCATTGAGATCGCCGCCGACCGCCTCGATCTCCTCGACGATCTCGCGCGAGGAACGCCGGGTGGTGCCCTTGAACGCCATGTGCTCGAGCAGATGCGAGATGCCGTGCTCGTTCGGCTTCTCGTCGCGGCCGCCGACCCCGGCCCAGACGCCGAGCGCCGCGGTCTCGAGATGCGGCATGGTATCGGTGACGATGGTGAGGCCGCTTGGAAGCTTGGTGATTTCAACGCTCATCCGATGACTCCTTGCTTGGCGGCGCGGCTGACCGACAGCACGAAGCGCTCGATCTCGGCGGAATCGTTCTTCATGACAGTCATGTGCTCTGACTTCGTCATCAGGCCGCCGAGCCAGGCCGGCAGTTGCGGGCGTACCCCGCAGGCGGCTTCGACCGCGTCGGGGAATTTCGCGGCATGCGCGGTCGACAGCACGATGTTCGGGATCTTCGAATCGGACGTATCGCGATCGGCGACCGCGAGCGCCACCGCGGTATGCGGATCGACCAGATCGCCCGCCTCGCGCCAGGCGGCGCGGATCGCGGCCGCGGTCTCGGTCTCGTCGGCGCGGCCGGCGTCGAAATCCTTGCGCACGGCGGCGAGCGTCGCATCCGGCAGCACGAAGCGGCCGGACTGCTTCAGCGAGGCCATCAGGCGGCGGACCTGATCGGCGTCGCGGCCGCTGGCCTCGAACAACAGTCGCTCGAAATTCGAGGAGACCTGGATGTCCATCGACGGCGACGTCGTGGCATGCACCTCGCGCACCTCGTAGATGCCGGTCTTCAGCGTGCGCGGCAGGATGTCGTTGACATTGGCGGCAATCCGCAGCCAGCGGATCGGCAGCCCCATCCGTTTCGCCACGTAGCCCGCAAAGATGTCGCCGAAATTGCCCGTGGGCACGGTGAAGTCGACGGTGCGCGCGGGTGCGCCGAGCGCGACCGCCGAGGTGAAATAGTAGACCACCTGCGCCACGATGCGTGCCCAGTTGATCGAGTTGACGCCGGACAGCGCGACCGTATCGCGGAAGCGATGGTTGTTGAACATCGCCTTCACCAGCGCCTGGCAATCGTCGAAGGTGCCTTCGATCGCCAGCGCATGGACGTTGGCGGCGCCGGTCGTCGTCATCATCCGGCGCTGCACGTCGGAGATGCGGCCGTTCGGAAACAGCACGACGAGATCGACATTGTCGAGATTGGCGAACGCCTCGACGGCCGCGCCGCCGGTGTCGCCCGAGGTCGCGACCACGATGGTGGTGCGCTGTGCGCGCTTGGCCAGCACGTGATCCATCAGCCGCGAGATCAGCTGCATCGCGACGTCCTTGAACGCCAGCGTCGGGCCATGGAACAGCTCGAGCAGAAACTGGTTCGGTCCGGCCTGATCGAGCGGCACCACCGCGGGGTGGCGGAAGGTGGCGTAAGCCTCGTTCGCCATGCGGCCGAGCTCGGCGTCGGAAATCTCGCCGGCGGCGAAGGGGCGGATGATCTCGACCGCGACTTCCCAATAGGGCCGGCCGAAGAAGGACGCGATGGTCTCGGGCGACAGCTGCGGCCAGGTCTCGGGCACGTACAGCCCGCCGTCGCGGGCAAGCCCGGTCAGCATCACGTCGCAGAAGCCTAAATGAGGGGCTTCGCCCCTGGTCGAAACATACCGCGTCAAACCGCCCTCCAAAGGCTTCGAACCCAGCCCTTTAAGCCTTTGATATCATGGAATTATCGTGTCCGCCTCCAGCGAACCGAAGGGCCACCATAGAAGATCGGACCAGCAAAGGGTAGCCCGAACCATACGTCCCGGGGTCGCTCGGATGGGCGACACTGTTCATTCCGTGCCCCTGAGGAGCACCAACGGGTCCGCGCGTGGCACGGGCCCGACGACAGGCTTCGCGTCTCGAAGGGGCGAGGGCCACCAGCCGGGCCGATTCATCCTTCGAGGCTCGCCCAGCGGCGCAATTGCGCCGCAAGGCTCGCACCCCAGAGGGTGTGAAGCTTTGTCCTACCCACCGCTGTCATCGCTCGGCTTCCGGGTGATCCAGTACGCCGCGGCCTATCGGCTCAAGAACGACTGTCTCTGGAATACTGGATCGCCCGGTCAATGTGCGCAATTGCGCACAGGCCGGGCGATGGCAGCGGTGGTAGGACAAAGCTTCACTCCCTCTCTGGATGACGGGGCGGGTCGATGCGCCGTCGTCTCCATCGTCATTGCAAGAAGCGAAGCGACCGGAACAATCCATCGCTCCGCACAAGCGGTGAGATGGCTGCTTCCCCCCTCGCCAAGGTTTCGACAGACAAGTCGCTTCGCTCGCAATGACGGCATCCCGTGGTAGCATTGATCCAGATCAATACCGCCACGGAAATTCATGAAGCCTGCCACGCCGTAATTCCTGGAGACGCTCATGCCAGCCGATGCCACCGATGCGATCGAGGCCGGAATTCGGTCTGCGTTCACTGCGTATTCCAAGGAGGACGATCCGGAGTGGCGGAGCTCCTGCTGGATCAAGCCGGATGAGTGCTCGCACCTGGCGCAGAGCATTCTGAAGGAATTGGCCGCCAGAGGATTCGAGATCGTCAGGAAGCCTGCCTAGCAGAGGGCTCGGCTCATCCGCCGATATCCGCTCCGGAAGCCTGAGCGATGCGATCTCTCACCGTTCGCGCGATGGCCGCCGGCGCCTCGTCGGGGATGGCAAAGCACGAACTGACGTTGATCTCGCAGAGCACATAGCTGTCGGTGCCGTCGGCATGGCGCGGACCATAGAGGAAATCCGCATCCCAGATCACCGGTAGCGAGGTCTCCTCGATCGCCAGCAACTCCCTCATCTGCGGAATCCACTCGTCCTCCATCAGCCTGCGCAGCGTTTGAAATTGCGGAGCATCGGGACCGTGCATGATGCGCGGTCCCGCCTGGGCTTCCGGGGAATCGGGGCCTTGCGGAGGCGGCGGGATCAAGGCCTTGATCAATTGATGGCCGAAGCCTGCGACCGTCGATCCGCTCACATAGCAACGGATCATGCCCTCCGGCAAACGAGGCTGGAATGCCTGATCGATGATACAGCCACCCCATCCGAAATACGGCTCGCAGCGCGCCACCAACGCTTCCAGCGGCATGTCTTCCGGCGAGCTGCCGCGCTGGGCGTGAAGCACGCGAACGGTCGTATCAGCGTCAGACAAGCCACCTTTCGACAAAGCTTCCACCTTCCAGACGCCCTGCCCGCCGTTGCCGCGGTTCTGCTTGAGCACGCGTGGGCCGGCCGAGCGAAGGCGTGACGGGAATTCGGTGCGGAACGCATCGGTGGTGGCGTATCGATGCGTGTCGGTCCCCCAGCCGAGATGACGCGTGCGATAGAGCACCTCCTTGACGCCCATCTTGAGGATGACATCCGGATGTGCGCTCACCCAGGGGCGCTTGGTCGCGACCTCGCGGAGCAACAGGTCGAGGGCGACGCGCGTCTTGCCCTGATGGATCGGGTCGACCCAGACGAGGACGCCGTCCATTGTCAGGAGTTGCTCCCTGACGTCGTCGGCGAACGCCTCGTCATAGACCACGGGAATGGCCTCGATGCCGCAGGCGACGAGCGCCTCAAAGACGCGCACGAAGCGGTTGCTGTGCGGCGTCACCTCGCGGCGCGCGGCGGCATCGCCACGCCACAGGATGGCAATCTTGGAACGAAGGGCTGTCTTGGAACGAAGGGCTGTCTGCTGTTCGGTGTCCATGTGCAAAGCTCCACGACGATTCGTGTGTCGCGCAGAGCTTGGACCGAAGTCTCACGGGGAGTCTGGCCTGTCCCCGTAGCGGCGACTGTAAACGACCCCGCGAAGGTTTCAAGATGGACGTGCGGTGGATCGCGCCGATGTGCCCACCTAACGCCGCACAACCAAAGTTGACGCGCCGCATCGCGATGGCCGTTGAGTGCTCGGCCGCAGCGACCTACATGAGGAGGCTACAACCCAGCCGCGGCCGTCCTTCGAGAGCAATTCCATGCGCCCCCACATCATTTGCCACATGGGCACGTCAATCGACGGCCGTCTGCATCCCAGCCGCTTCACGCAGGCCGCCGCCGGCGTCTCGCGCGAGGTCTTGCGCTCGCATTATGAGCGGATCCACGATGCGTTCGACGCCGACGGCTGGATCATCGGCCGCGTCACCATGAACGAGATGGCCAAGGGACCCGAGCGGCACATCGCCAACGCGCCGCAGGTTCCGCGCGAGCCGCATCTCGGCAATCGCAACGGCCGCAAGCTGGCGATCGGGATCGATCCGTCGGGCCGGGTGCATTTCGGCAAGGACAATGTCGGAGGCGATCATGCCGTCGCGGTACTGGGCGCGCAGGTCTCGGACGCGCATCTCGCCGAGCTGCGCGAGGACGGCGCGTCCTACATCTTTGCCGGGGCGAAGGGCGATGACCTGCCCGGCGCGATGACGCAGCTGGCGTCGCTGTTCGGCGCCAGGACGCTGCTGCTGGAAGGCGGCGGCGGCATCAACGGCGCGTTCCTCAAGCACGGGCTGATCGACGAATTCAGCACGCTGATCTTTCCAGCGGTCGACGGCGTCGCGGGATCACAATGCATCGTCGACTATCACGGCCCGGAAGGCGATCGCCCCGGCGCCGGGCAGGCGCTGCGGCTGACCCACTGCGAGACGCTGGACGGCGGCATGGTATGGCTGCGTCACGCCGTGGAGCGGGTGGCGGGGTGAGCGCTGACGGGGAGCAGTCTCCCTGCCCATTACGACGCCAAACCTCTCTCCACCCGTCGTTGCGAGCGGAGCGAAGCAATCCATCGATCCCCATACGCTGACGCATGGATCGCTTCGCGTCGCTCGCAATGACGTGGAGGGAGCGCGCTCCGTCTACGGCTTTGTGCCTACGTCGTTCCGGCACGCGGCGAGAAAGAACGCGACGCCGCGCGCCACATGCGCGTCGATCTCCGCATCGAGCGCCTTCAAGTCCACCTCGAACAGCGCCCTGAGCAGCATCGGCACGGCGATCAGATCGAGGAACAGCCGCGCTGTCTCGTGGAGACGCTGGGGGGCGAAGGCCGGCAGCGTGCCGATCTCGTCGGATTGCGTCAGCTCGTGCAGCAGGTGAACACCAAGCTCGGTGCTGAGCTCGCGGGCCCGGCGGTTGACCGTGGCGGCAAGCTCGGGAAAGCGCTGCGCTTCGGCGATCGCGAGGCGCATCAGCCCGATCCGGTCGGCATCGAGCCCCCAATGCAGCAGCGTAGCCGCCGCGCTGGTCAGGCGCTCCTCGATCGTGGTGCCGGTCGGCGCCCCCGCCTTGAACTCCGCAATGCGCGCCAGGATGTCGTGCGTCACCACCTCGGTGAACAGCGCGCGCTTGTCGCGGAAGCGCGCGTAGATCGTGCGTTTGCCGGAGCGGGCCGCCTCGGCGATCTCGTCGATGCTGGCGCCTTCGAACCCACGCAGCAGGAAGACCCGGCGGGCCGCATCGAGGATGCGTCCGTCGACCTCGCCGGCGAGCTCCTTCGGCGGACGGCCGGCGCGAACCTCGGAGCGCCGCGCCTTGGGCGCGGGTGGCTGCTTGAGTGTGCTGGTTTTCATGGC
Organism: Bradyrhizobium semiaridum; assembly: GCF_020329505.1. GTDB lineage: Bacteria > Pseudomonadota > Alphaproteobacteria > Rhizobiales > Xanthobacteraceae > Bradyrhizobium > Bradyrhizobium semiaridum. Next base: position 43,777 of record NZ_JAGKJJ010000043.1, on the reverse strand, counting down.
GGCGAGGTTCCGGTTCCGCTGCCGGCCCTGCCGGCGAACATCCGCCAATATAGCTCTATCACATCTAGTTGTAAATAGAACAGTACAGTTCCGTTCTTATTGACGCTGCCGCGCGGCAGGACTATTTCCCGCAGCGGAACGAAACTGTTTCGTTCCTTTACGCAGGCCCGCACGGATCTCGCCCTGACCAAGCAGGAGCAGCCACCATGTTCGATGACAGTGTTCTTGAGCGTGACCACGCGAAACGCGACAGCATCGAGGGCTCGCTGTCGGTTCCGGTTTCACACAAGCCCGGCGTCAAGCCCGACCGGCCGGAGACCGCGCGGGCTCCCACGCAAGAGCGCCCCGTCGGCAGGGAGCCCGCCGGGCCCGATGTCGCCGTACCTGTGACGGCCGGCGCCGCGCCGCGGAGCAGCTTCCTGCGCCGCCGCCCCGTCATTTCCGCTGTCGGCGCCGTGCTGCTCGCCGCCACGCTCGTCAGCGGCTATCTCTACATGGACTACACCGACCATTTCGAATCGACCGACGACGCCTTCATCGCGGCGCGGCAGTCGACCCTCGCCCCGAAGGTCGCCGGCTATATCGTCGCCGTCCCGATCACCGACAACCAGCATGTCAACGCCGGAGATGTGATCGCCCGGCTCGACGACCGCGACTATCGCGTCGCGCTGACGCAGGCCGAGGCGCAGGTCGCGGCCGCGCAGGCCAGCATCCAGAACGCCGACGCGCAGCTCGACGTGCAGCGGGCGCAGATCGATGCCAACCAGGCCCAGGTCGACCAGGCGCAAGCGGCGCTGGTGTTCGCGCAGCAGCAGGCGGCGCGCTTCCAGCATCTGGAGCAGACCGGCTACGGCACGGTGCAGAACTCCGAGCAGTACACCTCGCAGCTGCATCAGCAGCAGGCCGCGCTGCTCAGCGCCAAGGCGACCCTCAACCTGGCGCAGCGGCAGATCGAAGCGCTGACCGCGCAGCGCAAGAGCGCGGTGGCCAACCTCGCGCAGATGCAAGCGCAGCGCGACCAGGCCGAGCTCAATCTGTCCTACACCACGGTGCGGGCCGCGCAGCCCGGCCGCGTCGTCAACCTCACCGCTGCGGTCGGCCAGTTCGCGCAGGCCGGCACCAATCTCTCGATGTTCGTGCCCGACCAGACCTGGGTGACCGCGAACTTCAAGGAGATCCAGCTCAACCGGATGCGGCCGGGCGAGAAGGTGACGCTGCGAATCGACGCCTATCCGAACCGTACGATCCAGGGCCATGTCGAAAGCGTGCAGCCCGGCTCCGGCACCGCGTTCTCGCTCCTGCCGGCGCAGAATGCCACCGGCAACTACGTCAAGATCGTGCAGCGCGTGCCGGTGAAGATCGTGATGGACAATCCGCCGACCGACGTCGCGCTCGGCCCAGGCATGTCGGTGATGCCGACGGTGCGGGTCGATGCCTCGCCGTCGCTGCTCGAGCGGCTCGGGAGCATGCTATGAGTGCCGCCGCGATCGACGCCAAGGCCTTTCCCCTTCCAAGCATCGCGCTCAATCCCTGGCTGATCGCGATCGTGGTCGCGCTGGCGAGCTTCATGGAGGTGCTCGACACCACCATCGCCAACGTCGCGCTGCCCTATATCGCCGGCGGCATGGGGGTGAGCCAGGACGAAGCGTCCTGGGTGGTCACCACCTATCTGGTCTCCAACGCCATCATCCTGACCATCTCCAGCTATCTTGCGAAAATGCTGGGGCGCAAGACGTTCTTCCTGACCTGCCTCGGCATCTTCACGGTGAGCTCGATCCTGTGCGGCTTCGCGCCGAACCTGAACGCGCTGCTGCTGTTCCGCATCCTGCAGGGGCTCGGCGGCGGCGGCATGGTGCCGGTGGCGCAGTCGATCCTCGCCGATGCATTTCCGCCGGCCAAGCGCGGACAAGCTTTTGCGGTATTCGGCGTCGCCGTGGTGGTGGCGCCGGTGGTCGGGCCGACGCTCGGCGGCTGGCTATCCGACAATCTGTCCTGGCACTGGTGCTTCCTGATCAACGGCCCGGTCGGCGCGTTCGCGATCGCGCTGATCGCGGCGGTGCTGCCGGCAAAGAAGGAGGCGCCGAACCGGCAGGACACCGGCTTCGACATCATCGGCTTCATGCTGGTTGCGACCTTCCTCGGCGCGGTCGAGGTGATGCTCGACCGCGGCCTCGAGGACGACTGGTTCGCCTCGCCCTTCATCGTCACTTTCGCGGTGATTTGCGGCTCGGCGTTCGTACTGATGATTCCCTGGGAGATGACCCGGCGCAATCCGATGATCGACCTGCGCATGGTCGCGACCCGGCAGTTCGGCGCCTGCTTCCTGGTGATGCTGGCGACCGGCGCCATTTTGCTGGCGACGACGCAGTTCCTGCCGCAGCTGGTGCAGCAGGATTTCGGCTACACCGCAACCTGGGCCGGCCTCGTGCTGTCGCCCGGCGGCCTCGTCACCATGACGATGATGTTCGTGGTCGGCCGGCTCGCCGCCAGGGTGCAGCCGAAATACCTGATCGTCGCCGGCGCGCTGGTCATCGCGGTCGCGATGTACGACATGACCAGCGTCTATGCCGATCTCGGCTTCTGGTTCATGGCGCGCTCGCGCATGCTGCTCGGCGTCGGCCTGCCGCTGATCTTCGTGCCGATCATGGCGGCGTCCTATGACGGCGTTCCGCCCGACAAGACCGACCAGACTTCCGCGCTGATCAATGCGGCGCGCAACACCGGCGGCTCGATCGGCGTCTCGCTGGTGTCCAACGTGCTGACGCATCGCGAGCAGTTCCACCAGAGCCGGCTGGTCGAGCAGGTGACGCCGTCGAGCCTCCAGTACCAGGACACGCTGCAGCAGGTGACGAACTTCTTCGCCGCGCAGGGCTCGTCGCTGGCGCGGGCGCACAGCCAGGCGATCCAGTGGATCGGCCAGCAGGTGCAGAACCAGGCCTCGTTCCTGTCCTACATGGATGCGTTCTGGGTGTTGATGCTGATCTCGCTCTCCGCCGTGCCGCTGGCGCTGACACTGCGCAAGGTCAAGCTCGGCCGCCCGGTGCGGGCGGGGCATTGAACAGCGGAAGCCCTGCGTGCGGCGCTATGCCTTCCGCCGCTGGCCGCGCCACCAGAGGCCGAATGCGACGGTGACGGCCGCGGCGAGCGTGAACCAGGTGATGGCGTATTGCATGTGGTCGTCCTTGAGGCGCACCTTCAGCGGACCCGGCTTCGGCGTACCAGAGTCCGGCACCGGCGTCTCCAGGTCGATGTAGAACGGCGCGACGTCACCCCAGCCGAGCGCCTGCGCCATCGCGCGCTGATCGCGCGAGAACCACAGCCGCTTTGTGGTGTCCGGCTTGGGCGTCAGCCGGCCAGGCGGCTCGGGGAAGCGGAGATAGCCTGACAACGCGACCGGCTCGCCGGTGACGAGCCGGCCGGCGACGCGATCTTCGAAGGCGCGATCCTGCATCGTGTTCTGCACGAAGCCGGCGTTGATCACGACAGTCTCGCCGCTCGCAAGCTTGGCCGGCAGGAACGCCCAGGTGCCGGGCCCGGCGACGTCGTCGCGCACCGCCGAGCCGGAGCTGTAGACCATCGCATCCGGCAGTTTGGCGTAAGTGGCGGTGAAGGTGACGCGGCGGAATTCGTCCTTGGCCGAGGTGATCGTCGGCCAGGCCGAGGGCGGCGGGAGCACCTCGGGTGCAGCGGTGAGCCTCGTGTCGAGCGTCGCGATCAGCGCGTGCTTCTGGGCGCGGCGCTGCAATTGCCAGACGCCGAGGCTGATGAAGACCGCGATCAGGATCAGGGTGAAGATGCCGAAGCCGGCGGCGCTCGGCCGGCGCGCTGTTGTGTCGTTCATTATTTCGGTTCGCGCTCGATCAACTGGCCTTCGGCCGCCTTGTGGTGGAATTGCAGCGCGATCAGCAGCGCCTTCATGGAGCGGAGCGGGAGGATCGTGGTCACCAGGATCAGCGGCAGCCACAGCGCCGCATGGACCCAGAACGGCGGCTGGTACTTCACCTCGACGATCAGCGCCGCGGCGACCACGATGGCGCCGGCCAGCATGATGATGAAGACCGCCGGCCCGTCGCCCGCATCGATGAAGGCGTAGTCGAGGCCACAGCTCTCGCAGCGCGGCGCCAGGGTCAGGAAGCCGGAATACAGCTTTCCCTTGCCGCAGCGCGGACACCGGCAGGCGATGCCGCGCAGCGCGCTCTGGGTCACGGTGGGCAAGGTCTCGGTCAAGTTAGGTCCTTCCCCTCTCCCCTTAGGAGAGGGTGGTGAAATCGAGCGGAGCGAGATGGAGCCGGGTGAGGGGTCTGTCTCCGCGATGGAGACCCCTCATCCGGCGCGGATTACATCCGCGCCACCTTCTCCCATGAGAGAAGGAAAGAAAAAGGGCGGCCATTCGGCCGCCCCTCTTAGCACGTCGAAGGTGCGGTTAGTGCGCGCCGTGCGCCATGGTCTCGGCGCCGCGGCCCCATACATAGATGCAGACGAACAGGAACAGCCAGACCACGTCGACGAAGTGCCAGTACCAGGCGGCGAACTCGAAGCCGAGGTGCTGCTTCGGCGTGAAATGGCCGGCATAGGCACGGAACAGGCAGACCAGCAGGAAGATGGTACCGACCAGCACGTGGAAGCCGTGGAACCCGGTCGCCATGAAGAAGGTCGAGCCGTAGACGTTGCCGCCGAATGAGAACGTGGCGTGGGCATACTCGTAGGCCTGCACGCAGGTGAAGCAGGCACCGAGGATGACGGTCAGGATCAGGCCCTGCTTGAGGCCCTGGCGGTCGCCCTCGAGCAGCGCGTGGTGCGCCCAAGTCACAGTCGTGCCGGAGGTCAGCAGCAGCAGCGTGTTGAGCAGCGGCAGATGCCAGGGGTCGAAGGTCTCGATGCCCTTCGGCGGCCAGGTGCCGGGCACGTTGCAGGCGCCCATCGCCGTGCCGGGGCCGCAACCGAACACCGCATCGCGGGTGGCGTGAACTGCGTCGGCCGGGAACAGCGCCGAATTGAAGAACGCCCAGAACCAGGCGACGAAGAACATCACCTCGGAGGCGATGAACAGGATCATGCCGTAGCGGTGGCTGATCTGCACCACGCGGGTGTGGTCGCCCTTGTATTGGGCTTCCTTGATCACGTCGGCCCACCAGCTCGCCATGGTGTAAAGCACGCCGATGGTGCCGATGCCGAACACGATCGGAGCGCCGGAGAACATGTGATGCATCCAGCCGATTGCGCCGACCGCCATGATGAAGGCCGACACCGAACCGACCACCGGCCACGGGCTCGGATCGACCAGATGATAGTCGTGATGCTTGACGTGCGCCTCAGCCATTGCCGCCTCTCCATTCGCGTGCCGCAAGGCACGTCTTAAGTCTCATCGTTATCTCGCGACCATGACCCCGCGCAACCGCCCCGCGTTTGCGCAGATCATGCCCGTATCACAAATTGCCCTTGCGCTGATCCGCCTCGCCCGCCGCCACCGGCTTCGGCACGGCGTCGCGCACCGGGAAGAAGGTGTAGGACAGAGTGATCGTCTTCAGCGTGTCGTTCTCGCTGTCTTTCGCCAGCGCCGGATCGACGTAGAACACGACGGCCATCTCGCGCTTCTCGCCCGGCGCCATGGTCTGCTCGGTGAAGCAGAAGCAGTTGATCTTCTGGAAGTAGGCGCCGACCGTCAGCGGCGCGACGTTGTAGGAGGCCTGGCCTGTGGTGGTGCGTGCCGACTGGTTGGTGACGGTGTAGTAGACCGTGACCACCTGGCCGATCCTGACGTCGACGGAGTTCTGCTCCGGTTCGAACTTCCAGGGCAGTCCCGGCGCGACGTTGGAATCGAAGCTGACCGCTATGGTGCGCGCGAGCGGCGCGTCGGAAGGCGCCGAGGTCGCGACCTGGGTGGTGCCGTTGAAACCGGTGGTGCGGCAGAACCAGTTGTAGAACGGCACGGCCGCGTAGGACGCGCCGACCATCAGCACCACGACGAAACCGCAGATCGAGGCGACTACGGCGTCGCGCGTCAGGGTGCGGCGCGTCACCTTGGCACCTTCGGATCGCGGATTCTGCGTGGGGGGCTGGTTCGCCATCTCGCTCACAGCGGCCGCACCAGCACGGCCGGCCCCTTGACGATGGTGACGGCGAAGAACAGCACGACGAGGACACCGAGCGCGAGCGCGATGGCGATCGAGCGCTGGCGGCGGCTCTTGAGCTGCGCCTCGGTGAGGACGATGCCCTCTGGTTCGCGTTTCTCGTCCATGGCTATCCCTTGCGCCCCCATCGCATCCCCTACCCGATGATGACAGGCGCGATCGCGCGGATCACGACCTCGGCGAGGAGGACGGCGAACAGCGCGAACAGATAAAGAATCGAGAAGGCGAACAACCGGCGGGTGGCGCGGCCAGCGGCCGTGCCCTCGCGGCGGCGATAGACCTCGACCGCAAGCCACAGCATTCCGGCGCCAAGCACCAGCGAGGTGACGCCGTAGATCGCATCGAAATAGCCGAGCGGCCACGGCGCCAGCGCGACTGCGACCAGCACGATGGTGTAGAGCAGGATCTGCAGCCGCGTCGCATCGGGACCGGCGACCACGGGCAACATCGGGATGCCGGCTCGCGCATAGTCGTTGCTGCGGAACAGCGCCAGCGCCCAGAAATGCGGCGGGGTCCAGAAGAAAATGATCAGGAACAGCAAGATGGGCTCTGTTGACAGCGAGCCGGTGGCCGCGGCCCACGCCACCACCGGTGGCAGCGCGCCGGCGGCGCCGCCGATCACGATGTTCTGCGCGGTCCAGCGCTTCAGCCACATCGTGTAGATCACGGCATAGAAGAAGATGGTGAAGGCGAGCAGCGCGCCCGCCACCCAGTTGACGAGGATGCCGAGCGTCATCACCGAGAAGAAGGCGAGCGTGATGCCGAAAGCGGCAGCTTCGGCCTGGGTGATGCGGCCGCGCGGGATCGGCCGGTTGGCGGTACGCGTCATCAGCGCGTCGACATCGCCCTCATAGGCCATGTTGAGCGCGCCGGAGGCGCCGGCGCCGACCGCGATGCAGAGGATCGAGGTGAACGCCAGCACCGGATGCACGTGCACCGGCGCGATCATCAGCCCGACCAGCGCTGTGAAGATCACCAGCGACATCACGCGCGGCTTGAGCAGCGCGATGTAGTCGCCCACTTCGGCCTCGGAGATCCGGGGCAACTCGATGGCGTTGTGATCGACAACCGACAAGATCAGGTCTCACTTCTCTCAAAAGGCGCGGCGCACTTCGGGTGCGCCGCGCGTTCGCTCGCTTACTGCACGCGCGGCAGCACTTCGAACTGGTGGAAGGGCGGCGGCGAGGTCAGCGTCCACTCCAGCGTGGTCGCACCCGCACCCCACGGATTATTCGCGGCCTGCTCCTTGCGGACGAAGGCATCGATCACGCCGTAGATGAAGATCAGAACGCCGACGCCCGAGATGTAGGAGCCCCAGGACGAGATCAGGTTCCAGCCGGCGAACGCATCCGGATAGTCGACATAGCGGCGCGGCATGCCCGACAGGCCGAGGAAGTGCTGCGGGAAGAACACCAGATTGACGCCGACGAAGGTGAACCAGAAGTGCGCCTTGGCGATGGTCTCCGAATACATGTAGCCGAACATCTTCGGGAACCAGTAGTACCAGCCGGCGAAGATGCCGAACACGGCGCCGAGCGACAGCACGTAGTGGAAGTGCGCGACGACGTAATAGGTATCCTGCAGCACGCGGTCGACGCCGGCATTGGCCAGCACGACGCCGGTGACGCCGCCGACGGTGAACAGGAAGATGAAGCCGATCGCCCAGACCATCGGCGCCTTGAACTCGATCGAACCGCCCCACATCGTGGCGATCCAGGAGAAGATCTTCACGCCGGTCGGGACGGCGATCACCATCGTGGCGGCGACGAAATAGGCCTGCGTCGCCGAGGACATGCCGACGGTGTACATGTGGTGCGCCCACACCACGAAGCCGATGCCGCCGATCGCGACCATGGCGTAGGCCATGCCGAGATAGCCGAACACCGGCTTGCGCGCGAAGGTCGAGACGATCTGGCTGATCATGCCGAACGCGGGCAGGATCAGGATGTACACTTCAGGGTGGCCGAAGAACCAGAACAGATGCTGGAACAGCACCGGATCGCCGCCGCCGTCGGCCGCGAAGAAGGTGGTGCCGAAGTTGCGGTCGGTCAGCAGCATGGTGATCGCACCGGCGAGGACCGGCAGCGACAACAGCAGCAGGAACACCGTCACCAGGATCGACCAGACGAACAGCGGCATCTTGTGCAGGGTCATGCCCGGCGCGCGCATGTTGAAGATCGTGGTGATGAAGTTGATGGCGCCGAGGATCGACGAAGCACCCGCCAAATGCAGCGACAGGATCGCGAAATCGACGGCCGGGCCCGGGTGGCCCGAGGTCGAAAGCGGCGCATAGATGGTCCAGCCCGCACCGACGCCGTTGGCGCCCGGCTCGCCTTCCACGAAGGTCGACATCAGCAGCAGCGCGAAGGACGCCGGCAGCAGCCAGAACGAGATGTTGTTCATGCGCGGGAACGCCATGTCAGGCGCGCCGATCATCAACGGCACCATCCAGTTGCCGAACCCGCCGATCATTGCCGGCATGACCATGAAGAAGATCATGATCAGACCGTGCGAGGTCACGAACACGTTGTAGGTATGGGTCTCGTGGAAGATCTGGACGCCGGGATACATCAGTTCGGCGCGGATCGCGATCGACATCGCGGCGCCGATGATGCCCGCGATCACCGCGAACACCAGGTACATCGTGCCGATGTCCTTGTGGTTCGTGGAGTAGAGATAACGCCGCCATCCGGTCGGATGATGGGCGTGATCGTCATGGGCGTGATCGTCGTGTGTCGCAGCGCCAGTAGCCATGTTCCAAATCCTGCCTTGCAGTCCCTCTTGGACCTTGCGGTCCCGTCGCCCTTATTCTTCCAATCGCGCAGATAGGCCCCGGCCTATTGCGCGGCCTCACCAGCCGAGGCGTAGGTATTCGCCGGGTTGGTCGCAAACTTCTTCTTCGCGCCTTCCACCCAGGTCGCGAATTCCTGGTCGCTGACGACCCGGACCGCGATCGGCATGAAGGCGTGGTCCTTGCCGCACAGCTCCGAGCACTGGCCGTAGAACACGCCGGTCTTGGTGGCCTTGAACCAGGTCTCGTTGAGGCGGCCCGGAATCGAGTCGATCTTGATGCCGAAGGCCGGCACCGCGAAGGAGTGGATCACGTCGGCACCGGTGGTCTGCACCCGCACCACCTTGTTGACCGGCACGACCATCTCGTTGTCGACGCCGAGCAGGCGGGGCTGCTTGTCCTTGTCGAGCAGCGAGTCGAACTCGAACTTGCCATTGTCCGGATAGGCGTAGGACCAGTACCACTGCTTGCCGGTGACCTTCACCGTGAGATCCGGCTTCGGCACGTCGAGCTCGAGGAACAGCAGGCGGAACGACGGCACCGCGATGCCGACCAGGATCAGCACCGGGATCAGCGTCCAGGCCACCTCGATCAGCGTGTTATGGGTGGTCTTGGAGGGGACCGGGTTGGCCTTGGCATTGAACTTCATCACCACGATGACGAGCAGCGCCAGCACGAACAGCGTGATCAGGGTGATCAGCACCAGGAGGAAATTGTGAAACCAGATGATGTTTTCCATCACCGGCGTCGCGGCTTCCTGAAGCGTGTGCTCCCACGGCGCCGGCTGCCCCATCTCGGCGGATGCCGACCCTGCGGCGTCAACCGCCATGCCCGCCACCGCAAATCCCAGCAATTGTCGGCCCATCCGGCCAATCGACATCTTCATGCCGCTCGCGCTCCCTAGATATTTCCCCAACGCATTCCCGGCGCCCTGGCCGGAAATACGGCACGATCCGCCCTGCCAAACGGCCTACCGGACGTACCCGTCGTCGAGTCAAGGTGGGTACGGGAGCCAGATCGCTAGAACGCGTCGAAATCCAGCCTCTCAAACCATAATTCGCAGGCGCTCGCAATGCAGTAGTGGGGCCGCTAGCCATGCGCACATGGCTAATCTGCCGACCGCAATTTTTCCCGCAAAATCAAGCGAAAGTATCCGAAACAATGCCGCATGCAGTTGACAGGCGGATTACCGGATGTACCCACAGGTAGGGTGACCCGCAGGAACTTGATTCGCGGTGGGCCGCCCCAATCCGGCGCGGGAATGGCTGCAAGATCGCCTTCAAGGCGCCGTCATTGCGGTATCAGTCGACTTTCGAGCGTGATCCGGAAAGTGGAGACCAGCTTTCCGAAAGATCATGCTCAAACAAGTAGATGAGATCATGATGCGATTCTTGAAGCGCATGATGATTGAGCGTGCTACCGGCGGCCGGAACGGCCGGACCCAACACATGAGGATCGACCCGGATGGGCGCTTCGAACATTCAGGCAAGAGGTAGCGTGCTGCCGGGCTGGCTCGGCGGCCTGTTGGCAGCTGTGGTCCTGTTCGGCCTGAGCCAAGCGGCAAACGCGCAGGGCGCGGTGCGCTCGGTCCATGGCGACTGGCAAATCCGCTGCGATACCCCGCCGGGCGCGCAAAACGAGCAATGCGCGCTGATCCAGAGCGTGGTGGCGGAAGACCGCTCCAATGCCGGCCTGACCGTGATCGTGCTCAAGACCGCCGACCAGAAGAGCCGGCTGATGCGCGTGGTCGCGCCGCTCGGCGTGCTGCTGCCCTCCGGCCTGGGCTTGAAGCTCGATAATCAGGATGTCGGCCGCGCCGGCTTCGTGCGCTGCCTGCCGAACGGCTGCGTGGCGGAGGTCGTGATGGACGACAAGCTGCTCGGCCAGCTCAAAAACGCCAAGACCGCGACGTTCATTATCTTCGAGACACCGGAAGAAGGCATCGGTTTCCCGCTCAGCCTGAACGGGCTGTCCGACGGCTATGACAAATTGCCCTAGGCAGGACTTTAGTCATAAGATCGACGATCCGTAGCCCGCATGAGCGCAGCGACATGCGGGACAAGGCACCGGTGCGGTCGGCAGGCCACCGACATCGCGACGCTCATCTGGCTACGGCAGTTCGGCGGGCGGCAGCGCCGGCGCAATAACCGAACGGTTGGTTCGCCCGAGTGGACAGCCAGTTCGCCGCCCCCGTCATGTATCGCCCGACCTGTCCGGCGACGCTTGGGCGATGACGACAAGGTGAGAACCGCGACGGGCTGCCATGATCATCGGCAGGGCCGCCGCCTCTCCCGGTTTACTGGTGCCACCACTATGTCTCACAATCGCCGCCTAGCCCCCGGAGCCGGACCGGCAGCCACAGGTTTCCAGGTTGTAAGGTGAGTTTGACGCTCATCTCTGCTTCAATCAGGCCGTAATCCTGGCTGCAAGTTCCCTCCACTGGCGTTCAGTTGCGCTTCGGGCAAGGATGGCAAGACGACCTCGCACTGCTTCGGAGTGACCATGACCAATCCCGCCACGACTTCCCTGCTCGACCGCGCCAATCTCGACCGCGATGCCGTCCGCCGCGAGCTGACGCGCGGACTTGCCGGCGCCGATGACGGCGAGCTATTCTTGGAGTTCGGGCAGACCGAGGCACTGGTGTTCGACAACGGCCGCCTGAAGCAGGCGACCTACGACACCTCGCAGGGTTTTGGCCTGCGCGCGGTAAAGGACGATGCGGTCGGCTACGCGCATTCCTCCGACGTCTCGATCCCGGCGCTGATCCGCGCGGCGGACGCGGTCGCGGCGGTGCGCGGCGGCTATTCCGGCAGCTTCGCCGCAGCACCGGCGCACACCAACGTCAAGCTCTACGGCGATGAGAACCCGCTGGATGCGCCCGGCTTCGAGACGAAAGTAAAACTGCTCGGCGAGATCGACGCCTATATCCGCGACAAGGATCCGCGGGTGCGGCAGGTCTCCGCCAGCCTCACCGCGACCTGGCAGGTGGTCGAGATCCTCAGGCCCGACGGCGAGAGCTACCGCGACATCCGTCCGCTGGTGCGCGTCAACATCTCCGTGGTCGCCGGCCAGGGCGACCGGCAGGAGAGCGGCAGCAAGGGTTATGGCGGCCGCGAGGGCTATGCCCGCTTCATCGAGACCAAGGCCTGGCGCGATGCCGCCGACGGCGCGCTGCGCGAGGCGCTGGTCAATCTGGAGTCGGTGCCGGCGCCGGCCGGCGAGATGGACGTGGTGCTCGGGGCCGGCTGGCCCGGGGTGATGCTGCATGAAGCCGTCGGCCACGGGCTCGAGGGCGACTTCAACCGCAAGCAGACCTCAGCCTTCGCGGGCCTGATGGGCAAGCAGGTCGCGGCCAAGGGCGTCACCGTGGTCGACGACGGCACCATGGCCTCGCGCCGCGGCTCGCTGTCGATCGACGACGAGGGCACGCCGACCAACCGCACCGTGCTGATCGAGGACGGCATCCTGGTCGGCTACATGCAGGACCGCCAGAACGCGCGCCTGATGGGCATGAAGCCGACCGGCAACGGCCGCCGGCAGAGCTACGCCCATGTGCCGATGCCGCGCATGACCAACACCTACATGCTGTCAGGCGACCGCGATCCGGCCGAGATCATCGCCTCGGTGAAGAAGGGGATGTATGCCGCCAATTTCGGCGGCGGCCAGGTCGACATCACCTCGGGCAAATACGTGTTCCAGTGCACCGAGGCCTACAAGATCGAGGACGGCAAGCTCGGCGCGCCGCTGAAGGGGGCCATGCTGATCGGCAACGGGCCGACCGATCTCCACAGGATCACCATGATCGGCAACGATCTTGCGCTCGATACGGGAATCGGCACCTGCGGCAAGAACGGCCAGGGCGTGCCTGTCGGCGTCGGCCAGCCGACGCTGCGAATGGAACGGATTACGGTCGGAGGAACAGGGTCGTGAGCAGCGGAAACGAGGTGGCGACGGCGAAGCCGAAGCAGTCGACCTGGCGCGGCCAGGCCGCACAACTGGCCGCGATCGTGGCCGTCGTATTCCTCGCCAAGGGCGCGATCGCCGAGCCGTTCTACGTGCCGTCGGGCTCGATGGAGCCGACGCTGTTGATCGGCGATGCGCTGGTCGCCTCGAAATTCCCCTATGGCTACGGCGCGGCGTCGCTGCCGATCCAGATCACGCTGCCGGAGACCGGCCGCGTGTTCGGCGAGACGCCGAAGCGCGGCGACGTCGTCGTGTTCCGCTGGCCGGGCGACCGCTCGCAGGCCTGGGTCAAGCGCGTGGTCGGATTGCCCGGCGACCGCATCCAGATGCGGCAGGGCCAGCTCTTCATCAACGACCGCCCGGCGGCGCTGAACCCTGACGGCACCGGCTTTGCCGAGGACGATCGCGGCGGCGGCGAGGAAGCCTACCGCTATATCGAGACGCTGCCGAACGGCGTCAGCCATGCGATCTTCAAGATTCGCGACAATGGCCGGCTCGACAACACGGCGGAGGTGACAGTGCCGCCGGGGATGCTGTTCGTGCTCGGCGACAACCGCGACAACTCCGCCGACAGCCGCGTACCGGTGCGCGACGGCGGCGTCGGCCTGCTGCCGATCGACAATCTGATCGGCCGTGCCGACGCGGTGGTCGGCTCGTGGGACATGGGCATCCGCAGCCAGCCGGTCTACACATGGTTCTCCGGCTTCCGCCTCGCCCGGTTCTTCACCTCGGTGAGGTGATCAAGTAGCCCGGAAGAAGCCCCGTAGCCCGGACTGCGCTTCGCTCCGTCCGGGCTACAGAACGCTTCCCTCAGTACTTCGCGACCACGGGTCCGCCCCAATTGAAGTGATAGTTGATGCCGGCCTTCACGGTGTGGAACGAAGCGCCGACATCGGCGCCCGGCGGCACGACACTGGCGAAGTAGGTCTCCTTCGCATAGTCCGCATACATGTACTCGACCTTGCCCGACCATGACGGCGCGAACATGTATTCGAAGCCGCCGCCGACGGTCCAGCCGGAGTGCAGATTGCTCTCGGAAACGCCGAGCACCGTAGCCTTGTTGTTGGCCCAGGCGTAGCCGCCCTTCACGTAGAACAGCGCGGCGTTGTAGGCGAGGCCGAGCCGGCCGGTGACGCTGCCGAACGCATTGAGCTCGTCCTTGCCGATGCCGGCGAGCGTGTACTGGATGCCCGAGCCAGCCGCATCGACCTCGATGCCGCCGACGAACGTACTGCCGGGCGCCTGCCAGTTGTAGCCAAGCGTGCCGCCGCCGAAGCCACCCTTCACCTCGTCGGTAGAGAAGTCGATGCCGCCGACGCCGGTGGCGCTGGCATGGACCTCGTTCGACCAACCATAGCCGCCGAAGCCGCCGATGTAGAAGCCGCTCCAGTTGACGGCCGGACTGACCACCGGCGCCGGGGGCGGCGGCGCCTTGGTGTACACCGGCAGGTCGGCTGCCGAAGCCGCCGTCGCCGATAGTGCCACCAGCAATGCGGCGGCTGCGATTGTCTTGTCGTTGTGGCCGGTCTTCATGACGTCCTCTTCCCATTGCAAATGAATCAGTGACAGAGCGTTGCAGCCCTTGCGCGCATGGTGGGCTCGAGGAGGATCAACACGCGTCATCCGTTGAGGTGAGACGGCAGAGAAAACCGGCGTTGCGACAAATTGGCCACAGGCTCGGTATAGGGAGAAGCCATGATGACGTTCGACGAGGTCAGACACATCGTGCTGGCGTGGCCGGAGGTGGAGGACGGCACCTCCTACGGCACGCCGGCGCTGAAGGTGCGCAAGAAGCTGCTGGCGCGGCTGAAGGAGGACGGTGACAGCCTGGTGATGCCGGGCGTGCCGCAGGACGAGCGCGACCTGCTGGTCGAGCGCCGGTCCAGGGTGTTCTACTTCACCGATCACTACCGCGATTATCCGATCGTGCTGATCCGCCTGTCGCGGGCGACGCGCGCGAGCGTCGAGCCGCTGCTGCGCCGGCACTGGCGCACGCTGGTGTCGAAGAAGACGCTGCGGGAGTACGATGCGCGCGTCGCGGCCGGTGTAGCCGGGTCGGGCGTAGGTCCACGCGCGGCATTTGTTGTCGGCGGTGCAGGCGGCCTGGCAGGCCTCGTCGCCGTCGCTAGCCTTCAGTTCGAAATTCTTGTAGTCGCCGCCGAACCGGTCGATCGAGGTTTCGATCGGACCGAAGCGCGGCTCGACCACGCCGGCGCCGCGCACGCCGGAGACGCAGCACGAGCTGGGCACGCGCACCGGCACCGTGTTCTTGAGCCAGCAGACCGCGCCTGCCGCCACGTCGGTCGGATAGTTGAAGCTCCAGGCGCGGCAGCGGCGGTCGCGCTCGCAGGCCAGCGCACAATCGGCCGGATCGCCCGACGTCACCGGCGAACTCGAATAGTCGCCGCCGGGACGGTCGAAACTGGACTGCGCCAACGCCGGGCACGCGACGAGGCCAGCCGCGATCATTGCGACCGTCGTCACAAACGCCCTGAAGACGCGGCCTATCCTCATGAGATTGCTTTCAAATTCGTGCAGCCCCGCGCCAGTTCGCAGGCCGTCATTTGAACGCCATGAACCTGTACGGCGGATGAACGGCAGGTTGCGACATCGCGCAACTTGCCGCCCCAGCAGCGCCAGTTCAGGCCAGCCTCATTCGCGACCAATGGCTAGAAGGCGTATTCCGAGTACGCCGGTTCCACCGAGCCCTTCCAGGCCCCGTTGAACTTCTCCAACATCTCCTCGGCCGGCGAACGGCCGGTTTCGATGATGCGCTCGAGCGGTTCGAGGAAGCGGCTCTCGTCGCGCCCGACATGATCGATCCGGCCGCGCCGCCGCAGGCCGGCATGGGATAGCACCAGGCATTCCTTGGCGATCTCGAACAGATAGCGGTCCTTGATGCGCGCCTTGAAGCCGAAGCGCGGCACGTCATCGCGGAGCGCCTGCCGCTCCGGCGCGGTCCAGTGCCGCACGATGTCCCAGGCGGCATCGAGACTGTCGTTGTCGTAAAGCAGCCCGACCCAGAACGCCGGCAATGCCGGCAGCCGGCCCCACGGCACGCCGTCGGCGCCGCGCATCTCGAGGTATCGCTTCAGCCGCACCTCGGGGAAGATCGTCGACAGATGGTTGGCCCAGTCCGACAGCGTCGGGCGCTCACCGGGGAAGGCCGCATTCTTGCCGGCGAAGAAATCGCGGAACGAGGAGCCGGAGACGTCGATATACTCATCGCCGCGCTTGACGAAATACATGGGAACGTCGAGCGCATAATCGACATAGCGCTCGAAGCCCATGCCGTCCTCGAACGCGAACGGCAGCATGCCCGAGCGCGCATTGTCGGTGTCGCGCCAGATCTCGGAGCGGAACGACAGGAAGCCGTTCGGCTTGCCCTCGGTGAATGGCGAGTTGGCGAACAGCGCGGTTGCGACCGGCTGCAGCGCCAGCGACACCCGGAGCTTCTTGACCATGTCGGCTTCGGAGGAGAAGTCGAGATTGGTCTGCACCGTGCAGGTCCGGAACATCATGTCGAGGCCGTATTTGCCGACCTTCGGCATGTAGTTGCGCATGATCTTGTAGCGGCCCTTCGGCATCACCGGGATCTGCTCCCGCGACCAGGACGGCGTCATGCCGAGGCCGAGGAAGCCGATGCCCAAGGGCGTTGCGATCTCGCGCACCTGCGCCAGATGCGCCATCAGCTCGCTTTGCGTCTGGTGCACGGTCTCGACCGGCGCGCCCGACAATTCGAACTGCCCGCCCGGCTCCAGCGAGATCGCGCCGCCGCCGGTGACGTCATAGAGGCCGATGATGTTGCCGCGCTCCATGATCGGCTCCCAGCCGAGCAGGAGCTTCATGCCCTCGAGCAGTGCGCCGATGCCCTTGGCGCCGGCGTATGGCACTGGCTCGTGGCCGTCGAGCGTGAACGGCGTCTTCTCGTGCTCGGTGCCGATCCGGAATTCCGACTCCGGCTTCACGCCCGCTGCAATCCACGCCACAAGTTCGTCGCGCGACTCAAGGGGCGTCATGTCGATCTGGTCACGCGCCATACGAAATCCAACTCAAGGGCGCTTCGATCGAAGGCGCATAGTGACAGGGACATCCGCGCGCCGGAGCGGCCGCGGATGATGGGGTCAAGGATATCATCGAGCAGGCACGCCGTCTCGCGCCGGGGCCGGCTTGGTCTCGCTCTTCGTCTCGGCCTTTGCCTCGCCTTTCGCATCGGCGCAAGAGCAGCCGAGACGGTCGAGCAGGCCGCAAAGCTTCGCAGCCTCGGCATCGGACAGTTTGGAGCCGACATGCTTGTCGATCGCGGCGGAATAGGCGCTCCACATCCGCTTTTGCAGCTCGCGTCCCGCTTCGGTGATCTCGACGAACTGGCCGCGCTTGTCGATCTTGCATTCGCGGCGGGCCGCGAGCCCTTCGTCGACCAGTTTGTCGATCAGCCGCGATGTCGAATATTGCGGGATCAGCATCTGCCGCTCGAGCTCGACCGGACGCAACTCGCCGGACGGCGCGCGCGACAGTTCGAGCAGGGCATCGTACCAGGCGAGCGGCGGGTAGCCGGCCTTCTTCAGATCCTGCTCGACGCAGTCAAGCACGCGGCTCGGCACCCGCATCAGGCGGATCCAGGCGGCGGTCGCCTCGGTCGATAGCTTGCGTTTCATGGTCTAGCTCATAAGGTCCCGGCGCCAAGTGTACCGCGCTGAATGCATCTGCATCAATCTTGACTATTCCATGCAGGTGCATGTAGGCAATCCCCCTCCGGCCGCCAAGAACAAGGGAAGGAATACCCCCATGAAGCTCTATTACTCCCCCGGTGCCTGCTCCCTCTCCCCCCACATCGCCCTGCTCGAAGCCGGGCTGCCCTACGATCTCGTGAAGGTCGATCTGCGCGCCAAGAAGCTCGAAAACGGCGACGATTTCTGGCAAGTGAACCCCAAGGGCCAGGTGCCCGCGCTGGCGCTGGAATCCGGCGAGATGGTTACCGAAGGACCGATCATCATCCAGATGATCGCCGACAAAGTGGCCGACAAGAAGCTGGCGCCGGCCCGCGACTCCAACGAGCGTTACAAGCTGCTCGAATGGCTGAACTACATCACGACCGAGCTGCACAAGAACCTCGGCCCGATGTTTTCGCCCGTGCTCGCCGACGACGCCAAGGCGTTCTTCAAGGACCGCGCGATGGGCAAGTTCAAATATGTCGACAGCCAGCTCGCCGGTCGCGATTATGTGATGGGCAGCCAGTTCACCGTCGCCGACGGCTATCTCTTCACCATGATCATGTGGGCGTCCGACCGGCTCGGCTTCGACCTGTCCGGCTTGCCCAATGTGACGGCCTACAAGGCGCGCGTCGCCGCGCGCCCGATGGTGCAGGAAGCGCTGAAGAAAGAAGGCCTGCTGAAGGCGGCGTGAGGTTTTCGCACGCACTATAGTAAAAGGGCCGGATCGACGATCCGGCCCTTTTGTTTGTGCGGGGCACGTAGCCCGAATGGAGCGCAGCGCAATCCGGAGCCGAGCGTCCGCGGAAAGGGCCAGGCCCGAATTTCGCT
The DNA here is from genome assembly GCF_020329505.1 of Bradyrhizobium semiaridum. Taxonomy (GTDB): domain Bacteria; phylum Pseudomonadota; class Alphaproteobacteria; order Rhizobiales; family Xanthobacteraceae; genus Bradyrhizobium; species Bradyrhizobium semiaridum. The sequence continues at coordinate 25,349 of NZ_JAGKJJ010000043.1, read as the reverse complement.
ACGCTTCATCCGGCTACGAACTTTCGTTAAAGCATGATCCGGAAAAGTGCGAAGCGGTTTTCCGAAAGACCATGCTCAAACAAAGAGCTAAAGCGCACCAAATCTCATCGCGCGTTAGTGGCGGGATATTGCGATCCTCCTACTCCGCGGCCTGCGTCGCCTGCTTCTTCGGCGGGAAACGGCCGTAGAAGGTTTCGCCCTTAGCGGCCATCTCCTCCAGGAGCTTCGGCGGAGTGAAGCGCGAGCCGTATTTCTTCTCGAAGGTGTGGCAGAGCGCGACGAAGTTCTTGGTGCCCATGAAGTCGATATAGGACAGCGCGCCGCCGGTGAACGGCGCGAAGCCGAAGCCGAGGATCGAGCCGACATCGGCCTCGCGCACGTCGATGATGACATGGTCCTCGACGGTGCGGGCGGCTTCCACCGCCTGCGCCACCAGGAAGCGCTGCTTCAACTCCTCGACGCTGAGCGTATCGGGGTCGAGCTGTTTCGGCTGCAGGCTGGCGAGCCCCGGCCACAGGCTCTTCTGCCCCTTGCCCTTCTCGGGATAATCGTAAAAGCCCTTGCCGTTCTTGCGGCCGAGGCGGCCTTGCTTCTCGACCATCTCGACCATCAGCTTCTTCTGCGCCTGGTCGACGGCGTTGGGGCCGAGATCGGCTTCCGTCGCCTTGGTGATCTTCAGACCAAGATCGAGCGCGACCTCGTCCTGCAGCGACAGCGGTCCGACCGGCATGCCGGCCATCTTGGCGGTGTTCTCGATCATCGCCGGCGGCACGCCTTCGAGCAGCATCTCGTTGCCTTCGCCGATGTAGCGCATCACCAAGCGGTTGGCGAAGAAGCCGCGGGAATCGTTCACCACGATCGGCGTCTTGCCGATCGCGCGGACATAGTCGAGCGCGGTCGCCAGCGCGACGTCGCCGGTGTTCTTGCCGAGGATGATCTCGACCAGCATCATCTTCTCGACCGGCGAGAAGAAGTGGATGCCGATGAACTTGCCCTGGTCCTTGAACTCTTCCGCCAGCGAGTTGATCGGCAGTGTCGAGGTATTGGAGGCGAACACCGCGTCCGACTTCAAGAGCGGCTGCGCCTTGGCATAGGTATCGGCCTTGACCTTGCGGTCCTCGAATACCGCCTCGATGACGAGGTCGCAATCCGAGATCGCGTTGTAGTCGGCAGTTGGCGTGATCCGCGCCAGGATGGCCTCGCCCGCCTCGGCCTTCATCCGGCCCTTGGCGACCTGCCCGTCGATCACGCTCTTGGCGTGCCCTTTGCCCTTGTCGGCACTCTCCTGGTCGCGATCAACAAGCACAACGTCGATGCCGGCCAGCGCCGAGACATAGCCGACGCTGGCGCCCATGAAGCCGGCGCCGATCACGGCGAGCTTCTTGACCTTGGTCGGCGGCACGCCGGCCGGCCGGCGCGCGCCCTTGTTCAATTCCTGCATCGACAGGAACAGCGAGCGGATCATCGCCGCCGCTTCCTTCGAGCGCAGCACCTTGGTGAAGTAGCGCGACTCGACGCGCAGCGCGGCGTCGATCGGCAGCTGCAGGCCCTCATAGACGCAGCTCATGATGGCGCGCGCAGCGGGATAATTGTCAAAAGTCTCGCGGCGGTAGATCGCGTTGCCGGCCGGGAACATCTGCATGCCCATCTTGGAGAAGACGGGACCGCCGGGCAGCTTGAAGCCCTTCTCGTCCCACGGCGCGACCGCCTTGCCGCCGCCCTTGATCCAGTCCTTCGCGGCCTTGATCAGGTCGGCGGCGGGCACGATGGCGTGGATCAGGTTCAGCGCCTTGGCGCGGTCGAGCTTGACCGCCTCGCCCTTGAGCAGCAGCGTCATCGCATCCTGCGGCGGCACAAGACGCGGCACGCGCTGGGTGCCGCCGGCGCCGGGAAACAGGCCGACCTTGATCTCGGGGAGGCCGAGCCGAGTCTTCGGATTGTCGGCGGCGACGCGATAGTGGCAAGCCAGCGTGACCTCGAAGCCGCCGCCGAGGGCGAGGCCGTTGATGGCGGCGACCCACGGCTTGCCCGAGGTCTCGATGGCGCGGAACGCCAGCGACATCTGGCGGCTCTGGTCGAACAGCATCTGGTTCGCGGCTTCCTCGCCCTTCTCCTTCAGGAGCCTGGCGTAGGCGTGGTTCATGCCCTCGAGCATCGAGAGGTCGGCGCCGGCGCAGAACGCCTCCTTGGCCGAGGTGATGACGACGCCCTTGATCGCGGCATCGCCCGTGGTCTGCCTGATGATCTCGCCGAGTTCCTGGTTGGAGAGCTCGTCGAACACGTTCATCGAACGGCCGGGAATGTCCCAGGTGACCAGCGCGATGCCGTCGGCGTCGGTTTCGAACTTGAAATTCTTATAAGCCATGTTGTTCGCTCCCCTCGCCTTACACGCGCTCGATGATGGTGGCGGTGCCCATGCCGCCGCCGATGCACAGCGTTACCAGCGCGGTCTGCTTGTCGGTGCGCTCGAGCTCGTCGAGCACGGTGCCGAGAATCATCGCGCCGGTCGCGCCGAGCGGATGGCCGAGCGCGATCGCGCCGCCATTGACGTTGATCTTGGCATTGTCGATGTCGAACGCCTGGATGTAGCGCAGCACCACCGAGGCGAAGGCCTCGTTGAGCTCGAACAGGTCGATGTCCGACTTCTTCATGCCGGAACGCTCGAACAGCTTCTCGGTGACGTCGACCGGACCGGTCAGCATCATCGCCGGCTCCGAGCCGATATTGGCGAAGGCACGAATTTTTGCCCGCGGCTTCAGGCCGTGCTTGGCACCCGCCTCCTTGCTGCCGAGCAGCACCGCGCCGGCGCCGTCGACGATACCGGAGGAGTTGCCGGCGTGATGCACATAGTTGACCTTCTCGACTTCCGGATGCGACTGCGTCGCCACCGCGTCGAAGCCGGCCATCGCGGCCATCGCCGCGAATGACGGCTGCAGCTGCGCCAGCGACTGCATCGTCGTTGAGGGGCGCATATGCTCGTCCTTGGCGAGGATGGTCAGGCCGTTGATGTCCTTGACCGGCACCACCGACTTGCTGAAGCGGCCTTCTTCCCAGGCCTTGCTGGCGCGCTGCTGACTCTGCACGGCATACGCGTCGACGTCTTCGCGCGAGAAGCCGTATTTGGTCGCGATCAGGTCGGCCGAGATGCCCTGCGGCATGAAATAGGCCGGCACCGCCATCGACGGATCCATCGGCCAGGCGCCGCCGGAGGCGCCGATGCCGACGCGGCTCATCGATTCGGCGCCGCCGCCGATCACGAGCTCATGCTGGCCGGCCATGATCTGCGCGGCGGCAAAGTTCACGGCGTCGAGGCCGGAAGCGCAGAAGCGGCTGATCTGCACGCCCGGCACTTTTTCACCGAGACCCGCCTTCAGCGCGGCGAAGCGCGCGATGTCGCTGCCGGCCTCGCCGACCGGATCGACCACGCCGAGCACGACGTCGTCGACGGAATCTTCCGGCAGGTTGTTGCGGTCCTTCAGCGCCTTCAGCGGCACCGTGGCGAGCGCCAGCGCCGTGACCTCATGGAGCGCGCCGTCGGCCTTGCCGCGGCCGCGCGGGGTACGAACGTGATCGTAGATATATGCCTCAGGCATGACGCCCTCCTTGATATGAGGATCATAATATATAGCCGAAAGAAGCGCCGCCGCAGAGGGTGCGTCGGCAACTTTTTCAGAACGCTTCCGCGGCCAGTTCCATCGTGGTGGCGCTGCCGCTCTGGATCCGGGCCAGGTGCACGGCGGTCTCCGGCAGCAGCTTCTCCATGAAGAAACGGCCGGTGACGAGCTTGGTGGTGAGATATTGCGAGGCGTCGCCGGCGGCGATCTTGTCCTGCGCCACCTTGGCCATCTTCGCCCACATGTAGGCGAGCGCGACGAGGCCGAACAGCTTCATGTAGTCGGTCGCGGCAGCACCGGCATTGTCGGGCTTGCTCAGCGCGTTCTGCATCAGCCAGCCGGTGGCCTGCTGCAGATGGCCGAGCGCGGTCGACAGCGGCGTGATGAACGGCTTCATCGCCTCGTCGCCGCCATGCTCCTTGGCGAAGGCACCGACCTCGCCGAAGAACGCCATCGCGGCGCGGCCGCCGTCGCGCGGCAGCTTGCGGCCGACCAGGTCGAGCGCCTGGATGCCGTTGGCGCCCTCATAGATCATCGCGATGCGGGCGTCGCGCACGAACTGCTCCATGCCCTGCTCGGCGATGTAGCCGTGACCGCCATACATCTGCTGCGCCGAAACGGTGTTGGCAAAGCCGGTGTCGGTCAGCACGCCCTTCAGCACCGGCGTCATCAGGCCCATATGGTCGTCGGCCGCCTGGCGATCCTTGGGATCATCCGAACGGTGCGCGACATCGCTCTTCAGCGCGGTCCAGATCACCATGGCGCGCGCCGCCTCGTTGAAGGCGCGGATCGTGAGCAGCGTGCGGCGGACGTCGGGATGCACGATGATCGGATCGGCCGGCTTGTCCGGCGCCTTGGCCCCGGTCAGCGAACGGCCCTGGATGCGCTCGCGCGCATAGGCCACCGCGTTCTGATAGGCGACCTCGGACTGCGCGAGGCCCTGCACGGCGACGCCGAGACGGGCCTCGTTCATCATCACGAACATGCCCTGCATGCCCTTGTTCTCTTCGCCGATCAGCCAGCCGGTGGCGTTGTCGTAGTTCATCACGCAGGTGGAATTGCCGTGGATGCCCATCTTGTGCTCGATCGAGCCGCAGGACACGCCGTTGCGCGCGCCCAGCGAGCCGTCGGCATTGACCAGCACCTTCGGCACGACGAACAGCGAGACGCCCTTGATGCCGGCCGGCGCGCCTTCGATGCGCGCCAGCACCAGATGGATGATGTTTTCGGTGAGGTCGTGCTCGCCGGCGGAGATGAAGATCTTGGTGCCCGTGATCTTGAAGCTGCCGTCGGCCTGGCGCACCGCCTTGGTGCGGAGCAGGCCGAGATCGGTGCCGCAATGCGGCTCGGTCAGGTTCATGGTACCGGTCCATTCGCCGGCGACCATCTTCGGCACATAGGTCTTCTTCTGCTCGGGCGTGCCGTGCACCAGAAGCGCGGCGGTCGCGCCCATGGTGAGGCCGCCATACATCGAGAACGCCATGTTGGCGGAGATCTGGAATTCGTTGACCGCTTGCGAGAGCGTCACCGGCAGGCCTTGCCCACCATACTCGGCCGGCGCCGACAGGCCGAGCCAGCCGCCCTCGGCAACCTGCTTGAAGGCGTCCCTGAAGCCCTTCGGCGTGGTGACGCTGCCATCGTCGTTGCGCTTGCAGCCCTCGAGGTCGCCGACGCGGTTGAGCGGCTGCAGCACTTGCTCGCTGAGCTTGGCGGCTTCGCCGAGAATCGCCTCGCGCACGTCCGCCGAGGCGTCGGTGAAGCCGGGAAGGTTGTCGTAGCGATCGATCTGGAAGACGTCGTTGAGCAGGAAGCTGACGTCCTCGACGGGGGCTTTGTAGATCGGCATGCTGGTCTCCCGGCTGGCCCGTGATCGCATTCGCGACGGACGCGGCGCAGCTTTGTGCTTGGTTTGTTGGAACGGACCTTATCCGCTTCCGGAGGTCCGCGGCAGGTACTATCGGGACTGTGATTGCGACGTAGCGCCGCCCTGCTTCATCAGCTCGGCTCCCATCATCTGATGCAGCAGGTTGATCGCCTTGAGCGGGCGCACCATCACCTTGAAATGCGTGATGCGGCCGTCGCCATCGAATGTGATGATATCGACGCCGTTGAGCTTGATGCCGTCGATCTGGTTCTCGAATTCGAGCACCGCGCCTGCGTCGCTGGTCCACTCGCCCAGATATTTGAATGTGGGACCGCCGAGCACCTTGGCGGCGCTGGTCAGGTATTTGAAGGTGATGTCGCGGCCGCGCTGCGGCGTGTGCACGACCGGGCTTTCGAACACCGCGTCGGGATGCAGCAGATCCCACAACGCTGCGGTGTCGTGGGACTTCATGTAGGCGTACCACTTGTCGAGGCCCGGCTTGCTCATTCGGACGTCTCCTGCGGCGGGGTTGGGAAGCCTGAACGGGCGCGCACCAAAAAGGCAGCGCCCATCACCGTATGCATATTGACGCATATGCACAGTGATGCATAAAGTCAAGCGAACTGCAGAATGGGAACCCAGATGGAGGTGGGCGTTGGCACTCGGTGACGCAATCCTCGCATGCCTCACGGAACGTCCGATGACGGGCTATGAGCTCGCCAAGACGTTCGATGCCTCGATCGGCTTCTTTTGGAAGGCCGACCACCAGCAGATCTATCGAGAGCTGTCGCGGCTGCGCGACAAGGGCCACGTCCAGGGCCGGGAGGTGGTGCAGTCGGGCAAGCCCAACAAGCTGGTCTACACGCTGACGGCCGAGGGCCGGGCGGCGCTGAAGCATTGGGCGGCGCGGCCGAGCGTGCCGCCTTCGATCAAGGACGACCTTTTGGTCCGGCTCTATGCGCTCGACGGCGTCGACATCGAGGCGCTGCGCACCGACCTGATGGCGCGGCTGGAGCACCACCGCGACCGCTGCGAGCGCTACGAGCGGATGCTGGGCAAACGCTTTCCCGACGGTACCGCGCCGCCGGCTGACCTCGGCAAGATGCTCAACCTCCGCCTCGGCATGCGCCATGAGCGCGTCGTGGTGGAATGGTGCGAGGAGGCGCTCGACGCGCTCTTGGCGATCGCCCATCGGGGCAATGTGCGGCCGCTCGACGACGCCAAGCGCGAGAGCAACGGCTAGAAACAAATCACTGTCCTGTTCCGGCGCAACAGGTTCCCGGATTCCTAACTTTAAGCCGCTCCGGCCGCATTCCTTAACCCGTTATTTACCGTGACGGGAAAAAGTCGGCAACTGAGGCAGACGCCCTGCGCAGAATTCGATTGTCTCTTAACCGGGATGCGCGGGGGGGCTGCGGGCGCAGGTGTAGCGCCGAGTCGGGACCGGACGGAATCATGAATTCGCGCGTATCGTGGAGTGTTGACGGCATCGATCCTTCCGTCCGCGAGAGGGCTGAGGCGGCGGCGCGCCGCGCCGGCATGTCGCTGAACGAATGGCTCAATTCCACCGTCGGCGAAGCGAGCCCGCCGGATTACCGGGCCGGCTACGAGCAGCAGCAACGGCCGCAGATGCCGAGCCGGGAAAGCCGCGAGGTCGCCGACATCCATCAGCGGCTCGACGCGATCACCCGCCAGATCGAACAGATTGCAAAGCCGGCGTCGCACGGTGAAGCCGTGCGTGCCGAGGTGCCGCGCGGCCAGCCCGCCGTCGCCCGGCAGCTCAACGACGCGATCTCGCGCCTCGATGCGCGGCTGTCGCAGATTTCGAAGCCGCAGCCGGTGCGCGAGGTGCAGCCTCAGTCCATGCGCGAGCCGCCGATGCAGGAGCGGCTGCGCCAAACCGAGATGGTCGAGCGCGCCGCCGCACAGGTCTATCGCGCCTCCCCGCCGCTGAGCCCGGCATCGTTCGACTATGCGATCGCCGAGATCTCCGCGCGGCAGAACGAACTCGACGAGCCCACACCGCGGCAGGCGCCCCCACGCGGCGCACCGCCGACGCAGCCGATGGGCGCCCATGCGCCACCCCCGCCATCCGCGCCCAACGGGCCGGATTTTTCTTCGCTCGAACGTCATCTGCTCAAGATCACGAGCCAGATCGAGGCGCTGCAACGGCCCGACCAGGTCGAGCAATCGATCGCGGCGTTCCGCGGCGAGCTTGCCGAGATCCGCCAGGCCATCACCGAGGCGATGCCGCGCCGGGCGATCGAATCGATCGAGAACGAGATCCGCTCGCTGCACCGCCGGATCGACGAGATCCGGCAGGAAGGCAGCAACGGCCATGGCCAGGCGATCGCCGGCATCGAGCGCGCCCTGTCCGAGATCCGCGAGGCGCTGCGCACGCTGACCCCGGCCGAGCAGCTCACCGGCTATGACGAGGCGATCCGCAATCTCGGCGCCAAGCTCGACACGATTTTGCGCGCCAACGACGATCCGTCGACGGTGCAGCAGCTCGAGAGCGCGATCGCGGCGCTGCGGGCCATCGTCTCCAACGTCGCTTCAAATGACGCGCTGCTGCGGCTGTCCGAAGACGTGCATGCGCTGTCGTCGAAAGTCGAGCAGCTGGCGCAGATGTCGCGCGGCGACACCGCAAGCGACGCCTTCGCCGTGCTGGAGCAGCGCATCGCCGCGCTTGCCTCGACATTGGAAGGCCGCCAGCCGCCAGCCGGCTACGAGAATACCGACGCGATCGAAGGCGCGGTGCGCGCGCTGTCGGATCGGATCGACCGCCTGCAGGTCGGCAACGACAGTTCCTCCGCATTCACCCATCTCGAACAGCGCGTGTCGTATCTGCTCGAACGCCTCGAGGCGACCGACCAGCGCACCAGCAATCTCGGCCGGGTGGAGGAAGGGCTGCATGACATCATGCGGCACCTCGAGGCCCAGCACGCCCACATCGCCTCGCTCGCCGACGCCACCCGCAGCATGGGCGGTTCGCCACAGCCGATGATGGACTCCGGCATCGTCGACATGGTCAAGCGCGAGCTGTCGGACATCCGTTTCAGCCAGTCGGAGACCGATCGCCGCACCCAGGATTCGCTGGAAACGGTTCACAACACGCTCGGCCATGTCGTCGATCGCCTCGCAATGATCGAGAACGATCTGCGCACGGTCCGGACGGCACCACCCGCGCCGGAGCCGCCGCCGGCGCAGTCGCGGATGGAGATGCCGCGCGCAGCAGCGCCTCAACCCAGCCAGGAGACATACAGGCCTGAGAGCTACCGGGGCGAATCGTACAAGCCCGACTCCTACAAGCCCGAGCTACCCAACCCGGCACAGGCGCAGGAGCACTTCGTCGCTGCCTCGCGCGAATTCCACGCCGCGCAGCCGAGCGTCGCCATGCCGCCGCCGCTGGCGCCCGCGACGCCGCGCGCGATCAGCGAGATCCTCGAGCCGCATACCGCGCCGGCGCGTCCCGCGCTCGCGCCCGAATTGCCGCCGGATCATCCGCTCGAGCCCGGCACCCGTCCCTCCGGGCGCGCGTCCACGCCGTCGGAGCGGATCGCCGCGTCCGAGAACGCGATCAGTGATCTGCCGGCCGGCAAGAAGGAACCGGTCTCGACCTCGAGCTTCATAGCCGCCGCGCGCCGCGCCGCCCAGGCCGCCGCCGCGCAGCCGGTCAACGAGAAGGCAGCGCGCGCCGCCGGCAAGGCTGCGGCGAAAGCCAAAGACAAGGCCGACAAGGCGGCGAAGGCCGCTGCGACCAAGGCCGCCGCGCCCGAGGAGGGTCAAGGCTCGACCATCACCTCGAAGATCCGCTCGCTGCTGGTCGGCGCGAGCGTGGTCGTGATCGTGCTCGGCGCGTTCAAGATGGCGATGAACATGCTCGATACCGGCAACCCGACATCGGCGCCGGCCATGGAAAGCAGCGAGCCCGCAATGGCTCCAACGCAGACGCCGACCGAGAATTTCACCCTGCCCGCGCCGGCAGCGCCGTCGCCGGCACCCGGCCCGTCGATGACCTCGCCGACCCCGCTCGACCGGCAGTCCAACAACACGCCGGCGCCGAACACGCTGTCCGGCGCGCAGGTCACGATCCCGCAGACGATCGCGCCCGCGGCGATGCCGACTGCCCCCGCGGCGGCTCCGGCCGCAGCGACGCCGGCCGTCAGCAATGACGTCACCGGCGCAATCCCGGTCGCGGTGGCGCCGCCGCTCGGCGGCAAGCTCGGCACGGTCCAGATTCCGGCCGGCGAGAAGCTGCCCGACGCGATCGGCGGACCGGTGCTGCGTGCCGCTGCGCTGAAGGGCGATGCCGGCGCGGCCTACGAGGTCGGCCTCCGCTTTGCCGAGGGCAAGGGCGTCCCCGCCAATCTCGACGAAGCCGCCAAATGGTATAGCCGCGCGGCGCAGGCCGGCGTGGTGCCCGCGATCTTCCGGCTCGGCACCTTCTACGAGAAGGGCCTCAGCGTGAAACGCGACTTCGACGTCGCGCGGCGCTATTACGTGCAGGCCGCCGAGCGCGGCAACGCCAAGGCGATGCATAACCTCGCTGTGCTCGACGCCGATGGCGGCGGCAAGGGCGCCGACTACAAGAGCGCGGCGCAGTGGTTCCGCAAGGCTGCCGACCGCGGCGTCGCCGACAGCCAGTTCAACCTCGGCATCCTCTATGCCCGCGGGATCGGCGTTGAACAGAACCTCGCCGAGTCCTTCAAGTGGTTCAGCCTGGCGGCCGCGCAGGGCGACGCCGATGCTGGCCACAAGCGCGACGATATCGCCAAGCGGCTCGACCCGCAGTCGCTGGCGGCGGCCAAGCTCGCGATCCAGACCTTCACCGCCGAGCCGCAGCCGAGCGATGCGATCGGCGTGCAGGTCCCGGCCGGCGGCTGGGACGGCGCCGCCGCCCAGCCCGCGGCCGCAAAGCCGGCCAGGCCCGCAGCGAAGCGAACCGCCGCGCTGACCCCCGCTCACTAAAGCGCGACGAGATTGCGCTTTAGTTGATTGTTTAAGAATGATCTTCTCGGAAGACCGCGTCGCACTTTTCCGGATCATTCTCCAAAGCGAAACCATCGCGGCGCCTTGCCGGCGTCGCGCTCCTATCCCTCCGCGCTTCCGCCGTGTAGAAACGGCCCCAGTGTTCCGGAGGATCAGGTTTGTCTGTCGATGATCGTCAGGATGATGGACCGGGCGTCCATCGTTCGTCGCCGACCGGGCCTCGGATTGCACCACGGCGCCTGCCGCCACGCGATCCGCCGCGCCCTGCGTCATCTCCGCTATGGAATACACCTTCCGGCGCCCCGGCGCGGCGCGCAACCTTCAGGCCGTCGTTCTGGTCAGTGATCATCTTTGTCCTGCTGCTGACCGGCATCGCCATTCCCGCCTACCGGGATCTGTCGCAGCCGGGCGCCTGGGATTTCTGGCGCGAGAGCTATGTCTCGGCGAGCATGACGTCGAGCGTGATTTCCGGCGCCGACATCGACGGATCGGGCCGCGGCCGTCGCGCGCTCGCGATCAACGGCAAGATCGGCTCGGCCAGCGCGAACTGGTTCCGCGACCGGCTCGATGAGGCACGCCTGTCGCCGGGCGATGCCGTGCTGCTGTCGTCGCAGGGCGGCGCGCTGGATCAGGCTGCGATCATGGGCGACGTCATCCGCGCACGCGGGCTGGTCACCGCGGTTGCCACCGCCGACGCATCGGGCAAGCTGCGCGCCGCCTATTGCGCCAGCGCCTGCGTCCTCGTCTATGCCGGCGGCAGGGAACGCTACGGCATCGAGGGCTCGCGGCTCGGTGTGCATCGTTTCACCACCGCGACCAAGGTGAGCGATCCCCTCGCCGAGGCCCAGCGCATCCAGGGCATGGTGCTGAGCTACATGACCAGGATGGGCGTGTCCTCGAAAATCATCGAGGCAATGTCGCAGACGTCCGATATCCGCTGGCTGAGCCCGAAGGAGGCGCTCGCGATGAACCTCATCACCAGGCCCGCCTCAGGCCGGTCCTGACGCCCGCAGCGCCGTCGTTAATCTGAATCATCAACCACGGTAGCGGCTGCGGCGAAAAAAGCCGCGGGAGGTGGATTCTTTAGTCCCTCCTCCCGCCGATTTCAGTTATGCAGGGACGCGGCAATCGGCCCGCGTTCGCGCAGCTTCCTTATGCGCCGACCGGATCGCTCTGCCGGAGAATGCCGACGAAGAACGACACCACGCCCGTGATGCGGCCCTGCGCCCAGCGTGCGGCGAACCGACAGAAGCGACGCGCGTGCAGCTCTACCTCCCGATCGCCGACATCCCGGTCAATGTCTTTCTCATCCTGGCGATGGGCGCGGCGGTCGGGTTCGTCTCCGGCATGTTCGGTATCGGCGGCGGCTTCCTGATGACGCCGCTTCTGATCTTCGTCGGCATCGCTCCCGCCGTCGCGGTCGCCTCGGTCGCCAGCCACATCGCGGCCTCGTCGTTTTCAGGCGCGATCTCGTATTGGCGAAGACGCGCGATCGATCCGCTGCTCGCGGCGGTGCTGCTGATAGGCGGCACGATCGGCACCGCGCTCGGCGTGTGGACCTTCACCTTGCTGCGTTCGCTCGGCCAGCTCGACCTGATGATCGCGCTGTCCTACGTCATCCTGCTGACCACGGTCGGCGGCCTGATGTTCTGGGAAGGCCTGCGCGCAATGCTGCGCGTCCGCCGCGGCGGCGCGGTCACGCTGCGCAAGCCCGGCAGCCATGGCTGGGTCCACGGCCTGCCGCTGAAGGTGCGCTTCAAGCGCTCCAAGATCTACCTCTCGGTCATTCCGGTCGTCATGGTCGGCCTCGCGATCGGCTTCATCGGCGCCGTGATGGGCATCGGCGGCGGCTTCATCCTGGTGCCCCTGATGATCTATTTGTTGCGGGTGCCGACCTCGACCGTGATCGGCACCTCGATGGTACTGACCCTCGTCACCATGGTGTTCGCCACCATGCTGCATGCCGTGACCAACCATCTGGTTGACGCCGTGCTGGCGCTGATCCTGATGGTCGGCGGCGTCACCGGCGCGCAGTTCGGGGCGCGCGCGGGCCAGAAGATCCGCGGTGAGCATCTGCGCCTCCTGCTCGGTCTACTGGTGCTCGCGGTCGGCATCCGTTTCGCGGTGGAACTCGTGATCCGGCCGCAGGATCTCTTCAGCATCCGCGAGAGCGGCGGCGGGGGCCCGCCATGAGGCTGCGCAGGCTGCTCGCAAACACACTTGCGACCCTGGGCCTGGTTGCCGCGACCTCTGCTGCGACGCCGGGGTGGGCCGAGCGGCTGATCGTGTCGGTCTCCAACCACCGCGTCACGGTGACGCCGAACTATTCCGGCGGCGAGCTCGTGCTGTTCGGCTCGGTCGAGAAGGACGACAAGACGCTGCCGCATCAGGGCAGCTACGATCTCGTCGTGACCGTCTCCGGCCCGCGCGCCGACATGGTGACCCGGCGCAAGGAACGCAAATTCGGCATCTGGATCAACACCGATTCGCGCCAATTCCTCCAGGTGCCGGGCTATCTCGCGCTGTTCTCCAACCGTCCGTTCGATCAGATCGCCTCTCCCGAGGTGCAGCGCCGCCAGCAGCTCGGGCTCAACAACGTGCTGCTGATGCAGCGCGTCGGCCCGGACTATGGCGACGTGGTGCCGAACGACCCGTTCCGCAGCGCCTTCGTCCGGCTGCGCACCGAGCACGGCCTCTATCGCGAGGCGACCTCCGCCGTGACGTTCCTGACGCCGACCTTGTTTCGCACCGGCATCCCGCTGCCGGCCGAGGTGCCGATCGGCACCTACAATGTCGAGATCAAGCTGTTCGCCGACGGCGCGCTGGTGACCAAGGCCGATACCGCATTTGAAATCGTCAAGGTCGGCTTCGAGCAGTTCGTCGCCACCACCGCGCGGCAGAACGGCTTTGTCTATGGCCTCGTCACGGCCTTCATGGCGCTGATGACCGGCTGGATGGCCTCGATCGTGTTCCGCAAGGATTGAAGACGCCTGCGTAGGTTGGGTGGAGCGAAGCGATACTCAACCTCGAGCGTCGCGTCGCTTCGCTCCAACCATTCTACAAGAGCTGCATGACTCCCATCGCAAGCACGCTGAGCGCCATCGCGGCGGTGGCGAGCCAGCCGAGCCAATAGAGCCACCCGCCGATCGCGAAGCGGCCCATGATGTCGCTGCGGCGCGCCATCAGCATCAGCAGCGCCATCACAGGCACGGCGAGCACGCCATTGACCACCGCGCTCCAATACAGCGCCGAGATCGGATTGATCGGCGTGAAGTTGAGCGCGATGCCGATCCCGCCCGACAGCGCCAGCACCGAATAGAACGCCACCGCCTCGTTCGGCTTGCGCGTCAGCCCGACCGGCCATCGCCGTGCCTCGCCGACGGCGTAGGCGGTTGCCCCGGCGAGTACGGGGATCGCCAGCAGGCCTGTCCCGACGATGCCGAGCGCAAAGATCGCCTCGGCGAACGGCCCGGCGATCGGACGCAACGCCTCGGCGGCCTGTGCCGAGGTCTGGATGTCGGTCTTGCCGGACGCGTGCAGCGAGGCCGCGGCGGTGACGATGATCGACAGTGCGATCAGGTTGGAGAACGCCATGCCGGTGACGGTGTCGGCGCGGATCCGGGAGAATTCCCGCCGCGCGCCGTAGTGCCGCACGATCAGCGGATGCTTGGTGGCATCGACGCGCTGCTCGTCTGCCTCCTGCGCGGCCTGCCAGAAGAAAAGATAGGGCGAGATCGTGGTGCCGAGGATCGCGACGATGGTCGTGAGATAATCCGCGCTCCAGGCGATGCGCGGCACCAGCACGCCGGCGAGAGCCTCGCCCCACGACACCTTGGCGCAGGCGAGCGCCGCGACATAGGCGAACAGGCTGAGAGTCAGCCATTTCAGCACCGCGACGTAACGCTTGTAGTTCATGAAGACCTGCGCGGCCACGGAGGTCACGCCGAACAGCACGACGTAGAGGATCGCCGGACCGCCGACCAACAGCCGCGATGCATCGGCCATTGCCGACAGGTCGGCCGCGATGTTGATGGTGTTGGCGACAAACAGCAGCGTCACCACCATGACCAGCAGCCAGCGCGGATAGTGCCGGCAGACATTGCCCGAGATGCCGCGCCCGGTGACGCGGCCGACCCGCGCGCAAATCTCCTGGATCGCCGACATCAGCGGGAAGGTCACGAGCATGGTCCAGCCGATGCCGTAGCCAAGCTGTGCGCCGGCCTGGCTGTAGGTGCCGATCCCCGAGGGATCATCGTCGGACGCGCCGGTGATCAGGCCGGGGCCGAGCGTCTTCAGGGTGCGGCCAAAGCTGAACCGCCGGCGCCGCCCCTTGCCGTGCGGCGCATACTCACACTTGTCCTCTCGCGAGATCGTCTCTTGCCGCGTCATGTCCGGTTCCAGCCCTCGCGACAACGAGCCGGACATGACCAAGGTTCCTCGACGAAACCTATGGCGCGATGACGGTCGCAACCCCGGGCTCGAGGACGCGCAGGCGGCGGCCGAAGCCGAGCGTGTCGAAGGATTTCCTGAGATCATCGGCACTCTGGCGGAAATGCGCCCAGCCGTCGGTATGAACCGGCACGATCATGGCATCCGCAAACGCGCGCGCGGTCTCGATCGTGTCGTTGGTGTCCATGGTGAGATGGAACGGCCCGCGAGTCTGTGCCGCGCCGGCGAACGGCAGCACCACGCCGCAGTTGAAGCGCCGCGCCACCTCGGCAACGCCATCGAACCAGGTGGTGTCGCCGCTGATATAGACCGGACGGCTGCCTGCCTTCGATTCCACGACAAAGCCGATGACGTCGCCCGACAGCGGCTCGATCCCGGCCGGTCCGTGCCGCGCCGGCGTCGCGGTGACCGTCAGCATTCTGCCGCCCTTCTTCAACTCGGTCGATGCCCACGGCGCAAAACCCTCGGCATTGCCGCCGAGCCGCTTGGCGCCCGCCTCGGTGGTCAGCACGCGCTTTGCCTTGCTGAGGAAATCGCGGCCCGAATGGTCGAGATTGTCCGAATGCTGGTCGTGGCTCAGCAGCACCGCATCGATCTCGCCGACATCGCGCGCGCTGAGCGCGGGTCCGGTCAGTTTCTCCAGCTTCACATGCGGCAATTGATAGTCGCCGGGAGCATCGAAGGTCGGATCGGTAAGCAGGCGGAACCCGTCGATCTCAATCAACGCCGTAGGGCCGCCGACCAGGGTGATGGTGATGCTCATGTCACACTCCTTTGGGTGATGCAGCGGCCGCAGCCGGGCGGGTCACCAGATAAATGCCGAGGGCGACCGGAACGATCCCGAGCAGGTCGCGGAATTCGACATGCTCACCGAGCACGAGGAACGCGAACAGCATGCCGAGCGGCGGCATCAGGAAGTGATAGGCGCTCGCAGCGGTGGCGCCACACACTTTCAGAAGATGAAACCAGAGCAGATAGGCGAGGATCGAGCCGCCCAGCACCAGGAAGGCGAAGGCGCCGACGAGCCGCATGCTCGGCACGATCTCAGTGACACTGGACAGCGTGAAGGCGAACGGCATCACGGCAAGGCCGCCGGCGATGTTCTGGATGCCGTTGCCGATCCACAGACTGCCCTTCGGCGACAACAATTTGAACAGGATGGTTCCGGCGACGATCGAGGCCAGCGAGGCCAGCGTGAACAGGATGCCGTGCGGATCATCGGTTCCGACCGACATGCGGTGCCAGACGATGAGGGCAACGCCGGCGATGCCGAGCACGAGGCCGACGACCTTGCGCAAGGTCAGGCTCTCGCCGAGGAACACCGCGGCCAGCACGGCGGTGAACACCGGATTGGCCGAAACGATCAGGCCGCCAAGGCCGGCGGAGACGGTCTTCAGGCCGGTGTAGCCGAGACCGAGATAGAGCGCGTTGTTGGCGACGCCGAGCACGGCGAATACCGCCGCATCGCGCCAGCTGAGATTCCATTCGTCCCGGCGCAGCAGCGAGATGGCGAGAATCAGGATGCCGGCCAGCGAAAAGCGCGCGGCGAGCAGGATCAGCGGCGGGCAATCGGTGACGCCGATCTTGCCGGCGACGAAGGCATAGCTCCAGAGCAGGCAGAACAGGGCGATCAGGAACGGCAGCGTGTTGAAGCGGGCTCGGGGGACGGCCAGCGAGGATACGGTCGACATGGGAAGGTTCTCCTTCGCCCATGATCTAGGCCCGCGCCTTGATATTTGGAAATTAAATGATAAACTGGAATCCAGTTGATTTCTTAATGGAGGCTGCCATGCTCGACCTGGAGCTGTTGCGCAGTTTCGTCTCGGTGGTCGATGCCGGGGGCTTCACCCGCGCCGGGGAGCGCGTCCACCGCACCCAATCGACGGTGAGCCAGCAGATCAAGCGGCTGGAGGAGGATGTCGGCCAGCCGCTCTTGATCCGCAGCGGCAAGGATGTGACCCCGACGGAAGCCGGCGAGCGGCTGTTGTCCTATGCGCGGCGGCTGCTGGCGCTTGCCGAAGAGGCGCGCGACGTGGTCTCGCAGCCGGGCAATCAGGGTGCGATCCGGCTCGGGGTACCCGAGGATTTCGCTGCGTTCCGGCTGGCAAAGGTGCTGGCCGGCTTCTCGCGCTCACATCCCACGCTGCGACTCGACGTGCGGACCGACCAGAGCACCCAGCTCCGGCGCGACCTCGAGCGCGGCGAGCTCGATCTCGCGCTCTTCAAGCGCCCGGCCGGCGAGAAAGGCGGCATCGCCGCATGGCCCGAGCGGGTGCATTGGGTGACCAGCAAGCAGCATCCGCGCGACACCACCACCGGCTCGGTGCCGCTGATCGGTTTCCCGCTCGGCTGCCTCTACCGCGCCGGTGCGATCCACGCGCTGGAGAGCGCGGGGCGCAGCTGGCACATGGCCTACACCTCGTCGAACCTGTCGGGGATCCAGGCCGCGATCGCAGCGGGCATGGGGCTCAGCATCCTGTCCGAAATGGCGATCCAGGCCGATCACCGCGTGCTGACGGCAAAGGACGGTTTTGCACCGATCGACAAGACCGAGGTCGCGCTGGTCGCAGCCCCCGATGCCAGTCCCGCGACGCTGCGGCTGGCGGAACGGCTAGCGGAGTTTTGCGAGAGCGTGCAGCCGAAGGCGGCGTAGGCCGCCGTCATTCCGGGGCGCGCGCAGCACGAGCCCCGGAATGACGATGAGGGTTCAATAACACCGCGAGGCGGCAAACGCGTGGACGCGGTTGTCGCCGAGCACGTGGACCATGAATGTCGACGCTCCAAAAACCCTTGCAAACGCAGCGTCGCGGATGCTGAGGCCGCCGGTGTAGGCGCCGAACGCCGGCATCACAGCGCGCTCGCCGTCGCTGGCAAAGCAACGGCGCTCGATCGAGCGGCCGCGGGTCGGCACGCGGGCCTTGGGATGCAGATGGCCGGCGATCTCGCCGCTCCTCCCGGTCGGCTCGTGGTGGAACACGATCGGGCCAATCGCGACTTCCGTTGCGACCACGCCGCCGAGATCGGACGGCAGCGCCGGGTCGTGATTACCGGAAATCCAGATCCAGCTGCGCCGCGCCTGCAACGCGGCGAGCACCTCGCGATCCGCCTCCGACAGCCGCTCATGCGCGGTACGATCATGAAAGCTGTCGCCGAGCGCAATCACCTGCCGCGGGTCGTGCCGCGCGATCACGGCGGCGAGCCGGCTCAGCGTCGCCACGGTATCGTAGGGCGGCAGCAGCACGCCGCGGCTGGCGAAGCTTGAGCCCTTCTCCAGATGCAGGTCGGAGACGATAAGAAGACGCTGCTCTTCCCAGAACAGCGCGCCGGAACAATCGGCGAGGAAGCCGACATCCGCCACCGTGACCCTCGAAACGCGCATGTCGTCACTCGTCTCCGAAGCCAGCGCGCCTGCCGTCACATTCTCTTCCCAGCTTTATGTCATCGCCTCCCGCACGAGTTCCTCGGCCGCTTCGGCCAGGAGTTCGTCGGATGCTTCGCCATAAACTGACTCGCGGCCGATTTCCAGCAGCGCGGGGACGGCAAGCGGAGAAACGTGGTCAAGGTCCTTGTGGGTGATTCGGCCGTGGATGCGCGACAGCATGTCGCCAAGACGGCGGAGATCAAGCAATCCCGTGGCGGCATCACCGCGCGCGGCGCGCAGCAGCACGTGGTCGGCCTGGTGCTTGCGCAGCACGTCATAGATCAGATCGGTCGAGAACAGCACCTGGCGGCGCGACTTCTCTTCGTCGGTGAAGCGGCGTGCGATCAGGCCGGAGATGATGGCGCAGTTGCGGAAGGTGCGCTTCATCAGCGCGGATTCCGCCAGCCACGCCTCTAGGTCGTCGCCGAGCATGTCGGGATCGAACAGCGCGTTGAGGTCGAGCCTGCCCTGCCGGATCATGGAAGGCACGTCGCTCACACACCAGATCGCCAGCGCATATTCATTGGCAACGAAACCGAGCGGCCGGGCGCGGGCGCGTTCCAGCCGCCGCGTCAGCAGCATGCCGAGGGTCTGGTGCGCAAGGCGGCCCTCGAACGGATAGCAGATCAAATAATGCTTGCCGCCGCGCGGAAAGGTTTCGACCAGCAGCTCGCGCAGAGCCGGCACGCGCGAAAACCGCTTTTGCAGCGACAGCCAGTCGTGCACCTGATCCGGCAGCGCATTCCAGGCGCGGCTGTTGTCGAGCAGATTGCGGACGCGCTCGGCGAGATAGGTCGACAGCGGGAACTTGCCGCCCATATAGGACGGCACTTTGGCGTCCTTGTCGTTGGCGCGGGAGACATAAACCTGGTCCTCGACCAGCGCCTCGTAACGCACCACCTCGCCGCCGAACACGAAGGTGTCGCCGACCACGAGACCCTCGATGAAGACTTCCTCGATCTCCCCTAACATGCGGCCGCCGCGTGCGATCGCTCCGGTCGATCCGCTGCCGCCGGCGCGCGAACGCACCAGCCGGACTTTCAGCATGGTCTCTTCGACGATGGTGCCGACGTTGAGGCGGTAGCTCTGCCGCACCTTGGGATTGGCGACGCGCCAGCGGCCATTCTTGTCTTGCTTGATGCGGGCGAACCGCTCATAGGTCTTCAGCGCGTAGCCGCCGGTTGCAACGAAGTCGACAACGTCGTCGAAATCGGTGCGCGACAGCGCGGCATAAGGCGCTGCGGTCCTGACCTCGGCGTAGAGCTCGTCGGAAAAAAACGGTTCGCCGCAGGCGCAGCCGAGCACGTGCTGGGCCAGCACATCGAGCGCGCCGGAGCGCAAGGGCGGCGTGTCCTGCGCATTTTCCGCGATGGCGTCGATCGCGACGCGGCACTCCAGCACCTCGAAGCGGTTGGCCGGCACCAGCACGGCGCGCGAGGCCTCATCGAAACGATGGTTGGCGCGGCCGATCCGCTGCATCAGCCGCGACGAGCCTTTTGGCGCGCCGATATTGATGACGAGGTCGACATCGCCCCAGTCGACGCCGAGATCGAGCGAGGAGGTGCAGACCACGCCGCGCAGCTTGCCGGCAGCCATCGCATCCTCGACCTTGCGGCGCTGCGCGACGTCGAGCGAACCGTGATGCAGCGCGATCGCCAGGCCATCATCGTTCATGCGCCAGAGATCCTGGAACAGCATCTCGGCCTGGCTGCGGGTGTTGACGAACACCAGCGTGGTCTTGTTTCGCTTGATCAGCTCGTAGACCTCGGGCAGCGCATGGCGCGCGCTGTGGC
Source organism: Bradyrhizobium semiaridum (assembly GCF_020329505.1). Classification (GTDB taxonomy): domain Bacteria; phylum Pseudomonadota; class Alphaproteobacteria; order Rhizobiales; family Xanthobacteraceae; genus Bradyrhizobium; species Bradyrhizobium semiaridum. The sequence continues at coordinate 5,216 of NZ_JAGKJJ010000043.1, read as the reverse complement.
CGGACCACGGCAGCCGCTCGCGCGTGTCGAGCATCTCGACGAGAGGCGGCGCGGCGCCGCCGGCGATGACGACATCGGCCGATGCGGACTGCCCGCCCGGCTGCGGCACCAGGAAGCGGGCAAGCTGCTCCGGATCGGCGACGGTCGCCGACAGCCCGATCGCGCGCATCTGCGGCGCGATGGTCCACAGCCGGGCGAGGCCAAGCGACAGCAGGTCGCCGCGCTTCGATGTCACCAAGGCGTGCAGCTCGTCGAGCACGATGCGCTTCAGCGACGAAAACAGATAGGGCGCATCGTCGGACGCCAGCAGCAGCGCCAGTTGCTCCGGCGTGGTCAGCAAGATGTCCGGCGGATAACGCCGCTGCCGCTGCCGCCGCGACACGGGCGTATCGCCGGTGCGCGTCTCGATCCTGATCGGCAGCCCCATCTCGGCAACCGGTGTCTCGAGGTTGCGCGCGATGTCGACGGCGAGCGCCTTCAGCGGCGAGATGTAGAGCGTGTGCAGCCCGCCGCTGCGACGGACCGAGCGGCCGGTAGAGATGAGGCTGGGACGAGGCTGTTCGACGACCGCATCTTCACCGCCTGCGAGCTGATCGGACTCCCTCCCCCTGAAAGGGCGAGGGCTGGGCTGGGGGTCAGCCGTCTGCTCCGAGCCCGCGGCTGAGCCCCACCCGTCCCGCCCGGTTGCGCTGTCGCGCCCCCGGGCGTGCCGACCTCCCCCTTTCAGGGGGAGGTGAGAATCCTTGCGGCCGGGTGTTTCGCCCGACAACTCCACCAGCGTCGGCAAGAACCCCGCCAGCGTCTTGCCGGCACCAGTGGGCGCGATCAGCAGCGCGGATCGCTGCTCACGCGCCTTCGCCAGCAGCGCGAGCTGATGCTCGCGCGGCGCCCAGCCGCGCGAGGCGAACCAGTCGCGAAACCGGCGCGGCAACAGATCGGCCGCCTCGGACGGCGTGACGGAGAAGAGATCGAGCGTCGACACGCTCCAGAGGTAAGTGGTTCAGGCGGGTTCGTCGAGGGCCGGCAGAAATGGCGGCAGGTGGCAGGGGGCAGGGGGCATCCTTTGCTCGAGATCCTCCACGCGAAGCGCCTTTGAAGTCACCTCGCCCCGCTTGCGGGGAGAGGTCGTATCGCATCGCCAGACGCGATCCGGGTGAGGGGTACGGGTCGCGCAGCTTGCACCGCCTAGTGGAGAGATGGCCCTCCCCCCCCCCTCTCCCCGCGAAGAGCGGGGCGAGGGAGACGCGAGCGCGCGCCCGTCTACTCCGTCACCGGCTTGTCGGAGATATCCCAATCCTTGCCGTTGAAGATCGAGATGTAGAGCGTCTTCATCGGCGTGTAGTCCTCTTGCGTGTAGCTGTAGTTGATGCCGTCGAGGAAGTAGGGCGAGTGGAAGCCGGCCAGCGTCGTGGCGTGCCTCAGCACATTGGCGCGGGTCAGATCGTCACCGCAGCGGCGCAGTATCTCGGCCATGGTCGCGACCTGGCCATAGCCGGCGAAGGCAATGGTGTTGTCGGGGTCGATGTTCGGCAGATATTTCTTGCGCAGCTCCTCGAACGCGACGACGTCGGGGTCCTTCTCGAAGCGCGGCACGCCGACTTCCTTGGCATAGCGGATCGCGACGATGTCCTTGGCGTTCTCGAAGCCGGCGGCGCTGAGGATCGAGCGGCCGGTCGAGCCCGCCGACAACAGCTGCAACGGCTTCCAGCCGAGCTCGGCGACCTTACGGATCGATTGCGACGTCGCCTTGCCGGTGCTGATATTGTAAAACACGTCGGCGCCCGACTTCGAGAGATTGATCAGCTGGGAATCGACCGTCGGATCGGTGAGATCATAGGTCTGCTCCATGATCACCGACGCCTTGCCGCCGGCATCGGCGAGCACCTTCTTGAACGGACCGAGGAAGTCGCGGCCGAAATCGTCGTTCTGGTAGAGGATGCCGATCTTGGCGTTCGGCCTCACGCTGACGACGTGCTTGGCGAGGATGCGCGCCTCGGTCGGATAGAGCGGCAGGCCCGCCATGGTCCATTTGAAGTTCTTCGGATCATTCCACTTCGAGGCACCGGTGTTGAGCAGCAGCTGCGGCACGCCCTTGGAGTTGAGGTATTTGTGCACGGCGGTCTGCGGCGCGGTGCCGAGCGAGCCGTAGAGCGCCAGGACTTCCTCCTGCTCGACCAGGCGGCGGGTCGCCTCGACGCATTTCGGTGCACTGTAGGCGTCGTCCATGGTGAGGAATTTCACCTTGCGGCCGTTGATGCCGCCCTTCTCATTCAGCATCTGGAAATAGGCTTCGCCGACGCGACCGAGCACGCCATAGAGCGAGCCGGGCCCGGAATGCGGCACGGTCTGGCCGAGCTTGATCTCGGTGTCGCTGGCGCCAGGATCGTATTTCTTCTCCGCGGCCCAGACGAATGGTGCGGGCAACACGGAGGCGGCGATGGCTGACAATGCGGTGACGCCGAACTCGCGGCGAGTATGCTTTTTCATTGTTTCTCTCCCTGGAACGCAAGCTGTCGCATTCCGTCTTGCGCCGGGCAAGTATGAAGTCGCGGCTTTGCGGCGCAATGCCGCGCGACGGCGCGCGCGTAGCGTCTAGACTCAAGTTTTTCCCTTCTCCCCTTGTGGGAGAAGGGAAGAAGGGACTCACGGCTTCGTTGCGACCACGACAAGTCCGGGAGCCGGAATATTGTCTTCGTTGCGGGCCGAGAGATCTTCCAGCAGCGCCAATGTCAGCCCCGCGGCAGCCACGCACGCGCGCACATACGATGCGCTGTGAGCGTAGCGCAGCCCGTCGCCGACGATGACGTCTTCGCCGTCATGGGTCTCGGTCGTGAAGGCGAGCACGCCGCCGTCGACCAGCACGCGCTTCGCTTCGTTGAGCACCGGCGCGAGATCGGCGACGTAGACCATTGCGTCCGCGGCGAGGATCAATTCGGCGCTGGCATCGGGCTTGGTCGCAATGCCCTTCAGCATGTCGTCCACTTCGAGCTCGGCATAGAAGCCCGTGGCGCGCGATTTCTCGATCATGCGCGGCGACAGGTCGATGCCGATGAAGCGGTCGACGTGCTGGGCGAAGGCACCGGCGGCAAGACCGGTGCCGCAGCCAAGATCGATCGCGCGCTTGAAGAATGCCGGCTTCCTCGCCGACGCCCGCACCGACAGCACCGCCTTGAACAGCAGCGCCGGGCCGCGATAGCCGAGATCGCCGACCAGGGCGGCCTCGAAGCGCGGCGCATATTGGTCGAACAGTGTCTGCACATAGGCCGGCGGCATCGCCGCGACGGCCTCGGCGCCGAGCTGCATCAGACGCAGGCTGGCGCCGTGCCGGTCTTCGGGATCGGCCTCGCGCGCGGCACGGAGTGCTGCGACTGCGGCCTCGTGCTGGCCGAGCTGGCGGCGAATTTCACCCAGCGCGAACCAGGCCGAAGCGAAGTTGGGCGCCAGCTCGATCGCCTGTTCGAGCAACTCGGCGGCGGCCGGCAGATCGCCCTTCAATTGCAGGTCGCGCGCGAACTCGTAGCGGCGGTCGGCGACGAGATCGCCGGAGGACAGGAACAGGCGGGCGGGCATTCTGTCTTAAGGAACCGGTTGTCGCGGCCGGCTTCGGCCGTGAAAGGCGGAACTCTTTCCGAAGATGGATGCGCCGGTCAAGCCTGCGCATCGCATGACGGCTAAACATCGCGGACCGAGCGCCTATATTGGGACAATGCGTCCGCAAGACATCCTGATCCCCGTGCCGGCCGGCCTCTGCTGCAAGCCAGGCGGCTTTCATATCGACCCGGTCAAGCCGGTCGAGCGGGCGCTGATCACCCACGGCCATTCCGACCATGCCCGGCCCGGTCACGGCGCGGTGCTTGCCACGCAAGAAACGCTCGACATGATGCGGCTGCGCTATGGCGACGAATTCGCCGGCTCGACGCAGGCCGTTGCCTACGGCGAGGAAATCAGGCTCGGCGACGTCACCGTGACCTTTCATCCTGCGGGCCATGTGCTGGGCTCGGCGCAGATCGCGGTGACCTGCAAGGATACGCGCATCGTCGCCTCCGGCGACTACAAGGACGCGCGCGATCCGACCTGCGCGCCGTTCGAGCTGGTGCCGTGCGACATCTTCATCACCGAGGCGACGTTTGGGCTGCCCGTGTTCCGCCATGGCGACGCCGCCGATGAGGTGAAGAAGCTGCTGGCCTCCGTAAAGCTGTTTCCGGAGCGTGCGCATCTGGTCGGCGCCTACTCGCTCGGCAAGGCGCAGCGCGTGATCGCGCTGCTGCGCGAAGCGGGCTTTGACGCGCCGATCCATCTGCATGGCGCGATGGAGAAGATCACATACTATTATCAAGAACGCGGCATCCCGCTCGGCGAGCTGAGGCCCGTGCGCGGCATGAAGAAGGCTGAGCTCGCCGGCACCATCACGCTGGCGCCGCCGAGCGCGACATCTGATGTCTGGACTCGGCGCTTTCCCGATCCGGTCACCGCCTTCGCCTCGGGCTGGATGCGGGTGCGCGCCCGCGCCCGGCAAGGCGGCGTCGAGCTGCCGCTGGTGATCTCGGATCATGCCGATTGGGACGGGCTGACCGCGACGATTGCCGCCACCGGCGCCGGCGAGATCTGGGTCACCCACGGCCAGGAAGACGCGCTGGTGCATTGGTGCAAGACCAAGGGCCTTGCAGCACGGCCGCTCGATCTGGTCGGCTATGGCGATGAAGACGAAGGCGAGACCGCGGCGCTCATCGGCGAGGCCCAGCCCGCCGGCGGCGCCAGCAGCGGCGAGACCACGGCATGAACCGCTTTGCCGAACTGCTCGACCGCCTCGCCTACGAGCCCGGCCGCAACAACAAGATCAAGCTGCTGGTCGCCTATTTCCGCGACACCGAGGATCCCGATCGCGGCTATGCGCTGGCGGCGCTAACCGGCGCGCTATCGTTCAAGCATGCAAAACCCGGATTGATCCGCGATTTGATCACCGAGCGCGCCGATCCGGTGCTGTTCGGGTATTCGTATGATTATGTCGGCGATCTTTCGGAGACCGTGGCGCTGATGTGGCCGAAATCTTCAGGCGTGCATCACAACGAGTCTTTGCTGGGTGACCCCTCTCCCCCGCCCTCCCCCGCAAGGGATGAGGGAGCCCAACCATCGCGCTCACCTCACGGCGATGGTGAGGGACGCCACGGTAGACAGGCTCCCTCCCCCCTTGCGGGGGAGGGTTGGGGAGAGGGGTA
>NZ_JAGKJJ010000042.1 GCF_020329505.1 Bradyrhizobium semiaridum | reverse complement strand
CGCGCGGCGGCAGCACGCCGGCCCAGGTGTCGAAGACCTGCACGCAATCGGCGCCGGCCTTGAGCTGGCCGACCAGGTGCCGGATCGAGTTCTCGACCAGCACGTCGATGATTCGCGCAAATGCGTCCGGATGGCGGTAGGCGAGCATCCGTGCCGGCGCCTGATCCGGCGTGCCTTGGCCGGCCACCATGTAGGTCGCAACCGTCCACGGCGCGCCGCAGAAGCCGATCAGGGCGATGTGCGGCGCGAGCTCGCGCCGGACCCGGCGCAACGTCTCATAGACCGGCTCGAGCTTGCCGAAATCGGCATGCGTCGCCAGCGCCGCGATCTCATCCGGCGTATTCAGCGGATCGAGCCGCGGGCCTTCGCCGGCCTCGAAGCGCACCGCGCGGCCGAGCGCGTAGGGGATCACCAGGATGTCGGAGAAGATGATCGCGGCGTCGAAGTTGAACCTTCGGATCGGCTGCAGCGTGACTTCCGCTGCATAATCCGGCGTGAAGCAGAGATCGAGGAAGCTGCCGGCCCTGGCGCGCAGCTCGCGATACTCCGGCAGATAGCGGCCGGCCTGCCGCATCATCCACAGGGGCGGCACGCTCTGCCGGCGGCCCGACAATACATCGATCAACGGCTTGGTCGCGGAATCCTGGGGCACGCGAAAGTTCCTGGTCAGGTCAAATTTGCCGCCCCTGATACACGGTGCGTTGCCGTGGGCCAAGGCGGATCTGGAACCGGTGCGCGCGCGGGAGCGTTGTTGCGCGGATGGAGGACCGCATGGCTGAGAAATTCGACCCCGCTGCGCATGACAAGCATGCCGAGAAGCCGAACGACGCACAGGCGGCGGACCGCAAGGCCCACAGGCGGCTGAAGGAGGGCCTGGAGGATACCTTCCCGGCATCCGATCCGGTCAGCGTGACGCAGCCCGCCCCGTCAAAGCCGGACGGCAAACGGGACAATTAGCTGGTATATCGCACCGGCCGCTAACCACGACGCAATTCGGTTTCAATGCGCGGCGACCGGCTCGCCGCGCATTGCGCTAGCTCGGCCCGCCTTCGGGGCGCGGGATCCGGTCGGATTCGAAGGTCACGCCGAGCCGGCGCTCCAGGCGCCAGACCATCGTGCAGCGCCTGCGCATCGGTTCGTTCTCGATCTGGAGGTCGAAGGCGAACGGAACCGCGACATCGCTTTCCAGCGCGAGCCCCGCGCCTCCGGTCGAGATGTTGAGCACGAGGCAGCCGATGCTGGCGTCGCGGAAGAAGATCGTTCCGCGCTTCATCAGAATGGTTCGCTGGCTGTCGGTCTTGTATCTTCTTGTTGTTGTGCTCACCGCAATCTCCTGCCCATGCGATGCCCGTCGCAGTCGTCCCCCTAGTTCACGAGCACCGCGCCGTCGCAGCGGATGCCCATGACCTGAACGTCGACCTGGCCGAGCCCGACGCCGAGCGTCGCGAGCAGCGACGCCAGCACCTGGTCCACCGGGCTCGTCACGCCGTTCAGGATGCCGGCAACCGCGGCCGTCAAACCCGGGATCGGCAGCGCGAGCGGGCCGAGATTGAGCTGAAGCGAGAGGTCGCCGAGCAAGCTGCCCGTCAGCGACGAGAGGAAGTTGGTGGTGTTCACCGTCTTCTTGGTCCCGGACTGGATCTCGCTGTAGCTGAAATTCACGTTCGTGGGCGTGGTGTTGCCCATGCCGGCATGAGCGAGGCCGGTGACGCCGATGCCGAGCACGTTGACCAGCGTCGCCGGCGGCGGGTTGGGTTTGGTCGTGAAGTTGTTCATGTCGGCGACGGTCACGTTGCCGATCCAGGCGTCGACGATTCCCGGCGTGACGCCGATCGCGACCTGCGACGTACTGATGTTCGGATGACCGCACGACACCGTGTTGAGGGTCGCGGTGCCCGAGGCGACCTCGACATAGATCGGCAGGTTGATCGCTGAGACGCTGCCGCTGCCGAGAACCTTGACCGAGATCAGCAGCCGGGTCTGCGCGGTGTGGACGCTGACGCCCTGCGTGCCGACCGCGATCCAGCTCGATCCGACCGGGCGCTCGCCGACGGTCGCGAGCACGGAGACGTCGGCGATGCCGGGCAGGCCGAGATTGACCGAAGTCGCGATCTGATGGTTGCCGTTGGCGATCTGCGCCACCGTGGAAATCAGGTCGAACACCGAAACACTGGCGCCGACCTTCGGCTTCTGCCCCACCGTGAGGTTGGCAAACGGCCCGAGATCGACCAGCGTGCCGGGCGAGATCTTGGTCGGGCTGCCGGTCACGGCTTGGGAGATCGTCGACAATGCGGTGGTCGCGGCGTTTGCGCCATTGGTGATCTGCTGCGTCGTCAGTGCGGCAGCGACGATGTCGCCGACCTTGATGTTGCTGGACAGAAGATCGTTGTAGGTGACGCCGGTCAGATTGACCCGCGTCGCCAGCGCCGACAGGAAGTCCAGCGCGTCGATCTTGGCGCTGATCAGCGCGTTGTAGTCCATCACCGAGAGCGACAGCGTCGTGCCCAGCATGCTGCCGAGCAGCGCGTTGATCACGCCGCCATTGACCGACAGCAGCCGCGACCCGATCGCGAACGATGCCATTTCGGTCGACGTCGCGGTGGCGGTCGTCCTGATCGTGTAGTTGCTCGCACCGGTGAGATATCGCGCGAAGTAGAGCGGGGTCTGCGTATTGAGCGTGATGCGCGCGGCATTCGGCGTGCCGACCGCCGGGGTTACGAAGCGCGCCTGCGGCGAGATCGCGGCGTTGGCCGTGTAGGTCCCGGTTTCAACCTTGACCAGCGCGCTGGCCGGATACTTGTTCTGGGTCACCGTCGCGGTGGCCGCGTTGGTCGCATTGCTCAGATTGGCGGCGGCGACGATGGCGGCGAGGTCGGCCGTGCTCTGCGTCTTGCGCCGATCGGCGAAGATCGTGCCGAGATCGACCGCGAGCCCGGCGCAGCCGACGACGAGCGTCATCAGGCCGGCGCTGATCATTGCGAAGTTGCCGCGTTGGTCGGCGCCGAAACGCCGCAACAGCTTGACGATCCCTGTCATTGTTAGAAGCCTCCGTACTGGATGGCCGCCGAGCGGGCGATCGTCGTCGGCGGAGTAGGGACGAAGGGCAGGCTGTAGATGAAGTTGCCAGCCGCGTTGTAGTTGACGGTCACGACATAGACATTGGCGTTCGACGGCGACGGCGCGGCGCTGACCGAGAGATTGCCGGGCACCAGCAGCGGATAGGTCGAAGCATTCGCGGTGACGTAGCTCGTCGCCAGGCTACTGCGTTCGGTGTCGGTCATGCCGGCTACCGACGAACGCGCTGCCTCGGCAGCGAGTTGCTGCACGCCATGCACCATCGCGAGATATGAACCGAATACGATGATGCCGAATATGATCGCGAGAAACAGCGGCAGCATCAGTGCAAATTCGACGGCGGATGCGCCACTTCGACAGCGGAAAAATCTGATCATTGCACACCTCGAAACGCAAACAGTGGCGCCACGTTGCGAGGCTTTGATTAAGGAAAACTATGAAAACGCTTCCGCGAATCAGTGGCGGCAATCGGCCCTAATGAGAGCGCTCGATGTTATCGGCCTGCGGCGCCTGATGAGGAGATCAAAATATTTGATGCGATCCCCGCAGAAACCCGGGGGTGGTGCCGCGCGCCTGAGCAAATTCGGCTGTGGGATACCTCATCGATCCATCGCAATGCACGTAACGATACATATCCTGCGACATATGGCGACAAGCAATCCGACATCATTGAGAATTGCAGCTAAACTAATGTGCAACCAAATGTTAGTATAGCTGAATGACATACTATGGAGATCGTAATTGCGTCCCGTGCTGAGATTGGAGCGCTCGCGATGCACAGACCACGTCAACACTTGAATATCCCGACCGAGATCGTCCGCACCGTCGTTGCCATTGCTGAAACGGGAAGTCTGTCGAAAGCTGGAGAACGTCTCGGTCTCAGCCAGCCGGCAATCAGCTCGCAGGTGAAGCGATTGCAGAGCCTGGTTGGCGGCGCACTGTTCGTCAGAACAGCCAACGGCACCACAACGACCGAACTCGGAAAAGTCGCGGTGCAGCAGGCGCGGCGTATCCTCGAAGCAAATGACCAGCTGCTTCGGCTCGGCGGCAATCACGAGGGACCACAGCCGCTGCGACTTGGCGTCAGCACGATGCTTGCCGAGGAGTTTCTGAAGCTCCATCCCTCCGATGCGCTCACCGATGTCCTGGTCCACGTCGACATGTCGGCGACCGTCGCCAGGGGACTGATCGACGGCTATATCGACATCGCCTTGCTCTACAGCAATCCGGTGCTCGATGCCGAAGCCGAACTGACGATCGCCGCCGAGGCCGAGGAACGTTCGGTGTGGGTACGTTCACGGGATTTTGTCCTGCGTCCCGGCGCGCCGATCCCGATCCTGGCCTGGCCGGGCGACGACTGGATGATCCGCACCCTCACCAAGCACAACATCTCGTACAAGATCGTGTTCAGAAGCCCGAACCATCAGCTGCGGCTGGAGGCGGCGCGGGCCGGATACGGGCTGACGGCGTGCCCGGAGCGCATGATCCCGTCCTTCCTCGTGTCGGCGAAGGACTACTATCTGCCTGAGCTGCCGGTGCACAGGCGCCTGTTGTGCGTCCGTCCGGGGCTCGAGGGCAGCCGCGCGACGGCGATGGTGCAGCGATTGTCGAGCCTGTTCTTCGCCAGCACGAAGCCGATCCGCCAAGTGAGCAACATGTGAGCAACATGTAGCTCGTCCGGTGCCGACGCGCCCGGCGGCGCCGTTCAATAGTGCGGTGGAGGCTCGTTGGCGGGCCCCGGCGCAAGGCGCTCGGCATCCTGAAGCCGGTCGCGCAACTCGGCGATCTGGCGCGTCAGCGCGTCGATCTGCTTCCACTGCGCGGTGATGGTCTGGTTCAGCGTCTCGATGGTCTCGTCCTGGTAGGTCAGGCGGACCTCCAGCGCATCGATCCGTTCGCTGAGTTTCGCGGCGTCATTCATCGGCAGCGCTCTCGCCTGTCCGTTCGCGCAGCCCGTGTCCGAGCGCGACGCGCTCATCGAACACGAAGCACTCGCCGCGCCAGCGGCTGTCACGCTCCGGCATCTCTTCGAGATATCTCAGGATGCCGCCCTTGAGGTGATAGACCTCGGCGAAGCCCTGCGCGAGCAGATAGGCGCTCGCCTTCTCGCAGCGGATGCCGCCGGTGCAGAACATAGCGATCTTCCTGTGCCTGGCCGGATCGAGATGATCGGCGGCGAATTGCTTGAACTGCCCGAAACTGGCGATCCGCGGATCCACCGCGCCTTCGAAGGTGCCCATCGCGACCTCGAAGGCGTTGCGGGTATCCAGCACGAGCGTGTCGGGACAGGTGATCAGCGCGTTCCAGTCGGCGGCCGCGACATAGGTGCCGACTTGCCGGTTCGGGTCGACCCTGGTGTCGCCGAGCGTCACGATCTTCTTCTTCAGCCGCACCTTGAGCCGTCCGAACGGCATCCGCGCAGCCTCGGAGAATTTCAGCTCGAGATTGTCGAGGCGGCGGGCGAACAGGGAGCCGTGCTGCAATTCCGCGACGAAGGCGTCGATGCTCGCGGCGCTGCCGGCAACGGTGCCATTGATGCCCTCCGGCGCCAGCAGCACGCTGCCCTTCAGATCGACCCCGGCGGCGAGTGCGCGCAGCGGCTCGCGCAAGGCGCGGAACTCCGGCAGCGCGGCGAATTGATAGAGGGCGGCAACCTTGAGCGGCATGGCGGGGGTTTATCAGGCCGGCCCCGCGCGCGAAACCCCGCAAAGTCATGCGTTATCGTGATAATTCCTCTGGCATGCCAGCCATTGCCCTGCCGGGGATGAATGTGTCATGTACTGCGGCATCCGCCGCGCAGCGTCAGCACATCCCGATCAAGCGAGCTCTCCATCATGAGGAATTTCCATTTCGCCGGCCGTTCCACCGTCCACGCCCAGAACGCGATGGTGGCGACCTCGCATCCGGAAGCCGCGCTTGCGGCCATCGAGGTGATGCGCGAGGGCGGCACGGCGGCCGACGCGGCGGTGGCCGCCTGCGCGCTGCTCGGCGTCATCGAGCCGCAATCGACCGGCATCGGCGGCGACTGCTTCGCGCTGATCCAGCCGCGCGGCGAGGGCAAGATCACCGCCTATAACGGCAGCGGCCGCGCGCCGATGGCGGCGACCGCGGACTGGTATCTCGAGCGCAAGATCAATTCGGTGCCGCTGACCTCGGCGCACGCCGTCAGCATTCCCGGCGCTGTCGATGCCTGGGACGTGATCCTGAAGGATCACGGCAAGTTCGGGCTCGACCGGCTGCTGCAGCCGGCGATCAAGGCCGCCGAGGAGGGCTACGTGGTCGCCCCGCGCATCGCCTTCGACTGGAAGAACGGTTTCGAGAAGCTGAAGAACGGCACCAACACCGAGCGCTACTTGCTGCCGCACGGCAAGCCGGCGGTGGCCGGCGACGTGATCCGCCAGCCCGAACTCGGCAAGACGCTGCGCGCGATCGCGCAAAAGGGCCGCGACGCATTCTATAGCGGGGAGATCGCCGCCGACATGGTCGACACGCTGCGCGGCATCGGCGGCCTGCACACGCTGGAGGACTTTGCCGCGCATTCGACCGAGACGACCTCGCCGATCGGCACCATGTACAAGGGCCATGACGTCTGGCAGTGCCCGCCGAACGGCCCGGGCATCACCATGCTGGTGATGCTCAACATCCTCTCGCGCTTCGACCTGACGCAATTCAAGCCGCTGAGCGTCGAGCGATTCCATTTGGAAGCCGAGGCCGCCCGCATCGCCTACATGATGCGCGAGCAGTATATCGGCGATCCCCAGCATGCGCATGTCGACGTCGCCGGCATCCTGTCGAAGGAGTTCGCCGACGAGCACATCAGGAATATCCGGATGGACCGGCTGCTCGACCTGCCCAACGTCGCGCCGCCAATGAATCCCTCGACGGTCTACATCACCGTGGTCGACAAGGATCGCAACGTCTGCTCGTTCATCAACTCGATCGCGCATTCGTTCGGCTCGGCGATCGTCTCCAACAAGACCGGCATCCTGCTGCAGAACCGCGCCGGCGGCTTCCGCATCCAGCCCGGCCACCCCAACTGCATCGCGCCGGGCAAGCGCCCGCTGCACACCATCATCCCGGCGCTCGCGACCAAGAACGGCCGCGCCGTGATGCCGTTCGGCGTGATGGGCGGACAGTATCAGCCGGTCGGCCAGACCCACGTGCTGACCAACATGCTGGACTATGGCTGCGACGTGCAGGAGGCGATCGACATGCCGCGCGGCCTGCACTACGAGGGCGTCTATCAGCTCGAGGACAGCGTGCCGGCCGAGATCGTCGAAGGGCTGAGGAAGATCGGCCACAAGACCACCAGCGTGGTGGCGCCGCTCGGCGGCGGCCAGGCGATCTGGATCGACTGGGACAAAGGCACGCTGACCGGCGGCTCCGATCCGCGCAAGGACGGCTGCGCGCTCGGCTACTGATCGCCAATAGCAAGGAGAACGACACATGCGATCTTCGCGACGCACGATCATCAAGACAGCGCTCGCCGGCATTGCGGCCGCGGTCTCCACGCCCGTTGTCAGCGAGATGGCAGCGGCCCAAACCGCAGGAAAACCCATGACCACAGCTTCAGGCCTCCAGATCATCGACAGCAAGGTCGGCACCGGCGCTTCGCCGAAGTCAGGCCAGATCTGCGTCATGCACTACACCGGCTGGCTCTACGAGAACGGCCAGAAGGGCAAGAAATTCGACTCCTCCGTCGACCGCAACGAGCCGTTCGAGTTTCCGATCGGCGCGGGCCGCGTCATCAAGGGCTGGGACGAGGGCGTCGCCAGCATGAAGGTCGGTGGCAAGCGCACGCTGATCATCCCGCCGGAGCTCGGCTACGGCGCGCGCGGCGCCGGCGGCGTCATCCCGCCGAATGCGACGCTGATGTTCGATGTCGAGCTGCTGGGCGTGAAATAGCCGGCAGGCAAACAAGCGGAGGCGCAGCGATGAAGGTCTCGATCCTCGACGACTACTTCGACACGCTGCGCACCCTCGACGCCTTCCGTAAGCTCGACGGCTATGGCGTCACGATCTGGAACGACCACGTCCAGGACGTCGATGTGCTCGCCGAGCGGCTGCGCGACACCGATGCGCTGGTGCTGATCCGCGAGCGCACGCAGATCCGCACGGCGCTGCTGGAGCGGCTGCCGAAGCTGAAGCTGATCAGCCAGCGCAGCGTCTTTCCGCATATCGATATCGACACCTGCACCCGGCTCGGCATCATCGTGTCGTCGAGCCAGCATGCCGATACGCCGTCCTACGCCACCGCCGAGTTCACCTGGGGCCTGATTCTGGCCGCGATGCGCGCGATCCCGCAGCAGATGTCGGCGCTGAAGGCAGGCAAGTGGCAGATCGGCGTCGGCCACTCCGTTCGCGGCAAGACGCTCGGCATCTATGGCTACGGCCGCATCGGTGCGGTGGTCGCAGGCTACGGCCGTGCGTTCGGCATGAATGTGCTGGTCTGGGCGCGCGAGCCGGCGATGGTCAAGGCGCGCGCCGACGGTTATGAGACCGCTGCGAGCAAGGCGGACTTCTTCGCCCGCTGCGACGTGCTGTCGCTGCACATGCGCCTCGTCGACGCGACGCGCGGCATCGTCGAGGCCGGCGACCTCGCGCGGATGAAGGAGACGGCGCTGCTGGTCAACACCAGCCGCGCGCCGCTGATCGAGCCCGGCGCGCTGGTCGCTGCGCTGCGCGCAGGGCGGCCCGGCATGGCCGCGGTCGACGTCTATGAGAAGGAGCCGCTGCGCGATACGTCGGATCCGCTGCTCAACATGGATAACGTGGTCTGCACGCCGCATCTTGGCTACGTCACGCGCGACGAATACGAGCTGCAGTTTACCGACATTTTCGATCAGATCGTGGCCTATGCGGCAGGCACGCCGATCAATGTCGTCAATCCGGATGTGCTGACCAAAGCGCGCCCGCGCGCTTGACTTGCGCCGGTGTGAACGACCTGCCGGTTGCGCCCGGCCGTCGTCGATGGTTATTCGATGATCAGAACTTCCAGTCCGACCCGCCGATCGCCCGGTTGACCGCGTTCCTGACGATCCGCTTGACGCCGCCCAGCGCCTTCTGGCCCTTGCCCTTGGCCTGCTGCGTCGCGCCGCGGCCCTGCATCGCCGGAGAGCCGGTGGCCTCGCCAAACCGCCGCTTGAGCTTGCCGATCGCGTCGTTGGCGGTGCCCTTGATCCTGTCGGTCGTGCTACCCATGAATAGCTCCTTCAGAATGTGGCAAGGCAACGCGGCGGGACATGGCAGCGTTCCGGCGCTGTTCCGATTTTCCTCTCGCCTGCCGCGGCGCTTTTGGCTAGCGTTCCGCGGACGAAACCAATGCGCGAAAGCAAGAACGATGAGCGGTTCCCACGATCACACCCATACCCACGACCATCACCACCACGATCACGACGACGAGCGCTGGAAGCACGACGGCGTCCGCGTGATTCCCGGCGATCAGCTCGATCCGAACGTGCCGTCGACCGCCGGCATGGACCGCAAGGCCGCGATCAATTTCGCCCGTGTCGGGGCGCAGAAATTGTGGGCCGGCACCGTCAACATCAAGCCGGACGCCAAGACCGGCGCGCATCATCACGGCCATCTCGAAAGCATCATCTATGTCGTGAAAGGCAAGGCGCGGATGCGCTGGGGCGAGAAGCTGCAATTCACCGCCGAGGCCGGACCCGGCGATTTCATCTTCGTGCCGCCCTACGTGCCGCACCAGGAGATCAACGCCAGCCGCGACGAGGTGCTGGAATGCGTGCTGGTGCGCTCCGACGGTGAGGCGGTCGCGATCAATCTCGACATCGAGCCGGTGGAGAAGCCGGAGACCGTGCTGTGGGTCGATCCGGTGCACCGGCATCCGGATGAGACGAAATGATGACGTTTCGTCATTCCGGGGCTCGCCAACGGGTTCGCGCGACGCGCGGCCCGATGACAGGCTCCGCGAGAACCCGGAATCCATCGGCCGCAGCGTTGGTGGATGAATGGATTCCGGGCTCGACGTTTCGCGTTGCCCCGGAATGACAGCGTGAAAAAAGGGGAGGCTGCCATGACACTCGTCCGCTACGAGAGCGCCGACCACGTCGCGACCATCACGATGGCGCGCGCCGAGAAGCACAACGCGCTCAACAACGCGCTGTGCACGGAGCTGCGTGACGCCTGGCTGCGCTTTCGCGACAGCGGCGATCGCGTCGCGGTGCTGGCGTCATCGGAGGAAAAGTATTTCTCCGTCGGCGCCGATGTCGCTGATCTTCCCGCCAACATGTGGCACGCGGTGCCCGGCCTCGGTGTCGAACTGGACAAGCCGGTGATCGCGGCGACGTCCGGCTGGGTCGTGGGCGGCGCCTTCGTGCTGGTGCAGATGGCCGATCTGTGCGTTGCGTCGGGGACGACGCGTTTCATCTATCCCGAGGGAAAGATCGGCACCACCGCGGGCGGGGTGTCATCGGTGATGGCGCGGATGCCGCACAAGGTTGCGATGGAGTTTCTCCTCGTCGGCGAGGAGATGTCGGCGGAGCGCGCCTATCAGATCGGCTTTGTCAACAAGGTGGTGCCGCAAGGCCGGCACATCGCGATGGCGCAGGAGATGGCCGCGAAGATCGCTGGCAATGCACCGCTGGTTGTGCGTGCGCTGAAGAGACTGGCACGCGAGGCGATGCCGAAGGGACCGCTGGAAACCGTCGCCGACACGCGGCGGTTGCTCGATGAGATCAAGGAGAGCGAAGATATCAAGGAGGGCGTGAAGGCGTTCGCCGAGAAGCGGAAGCCGCGATTTACGGGGAAATAGGGCGCGCTTTCTCTCTCTCTCTCTCTCTCTCTCTCTCGGCCCGTCATTCCGGGGGTCGCGAAACGAGAGCCCGGAATCCATCGCACCACGTCACGTGCGCCGTAATGGATTCCGGGCTCGACGCTACGCGTCGTCCCGGAATGACGCGGTTGGAGTGTTACGCAAACACCCGGTGATCGATCGGATCGTTCGGCACCACATAGCCGTAGCGCGTGTTCGACGGCTCGACGCCGGCTTTCTCGTACTGCGCCTTCATCATCGCGAAGCGGTCGCCCTTGAGCTCCAGCATGGCGCGCTTGGGCTGGATGTCGTAGAGCCGCGCATTGTTGTCGCCGAAGATCGCGGTCTTCACCGGTCCGTCGGCGGGGCCGAGCGGCGCGTAGCCGAACTTCTTCTGCATCACCTCGGGAATCTCGAGCCGTCGCAGGCCCTCGATCTGCCATTGCGGCGCGCCGGTCCACAATGCGTCGGTGCCCCAGCAGACGTGGTCGACGCCGAGCCCCTTGATCAGCGTGCCCATCAGCGCGGCGCAGACATTCGGCTCGGCGACCAGCGTCGTCGCGAACAGCTGCCCGACATCGCCATACACGTTATTGACGCCGTACTGCGCCGGAATGTCGGCGAGGTCGGAGGTCCAGGCGATGCGGCCGGTTCGCTCGAATTCGGCCAGCGCGACCCTGGGATCGCCGCCGACATGGCGATAGGCCGAGTGGTAGATGATGAAGTTGAGCTGCGGCCAGTCCTTGGCGGCCTTGCCGACATCGGCGACGTCGGCGAAGCCGCGCAAGTTCGGATACTGCTTCTCGATCCCGGGCGGGAACAGACCCTTGTGGACGCAGACATTCTTGATGCCCGCCTTCACCATCTTCTCGTAGCCCTTGTAGGCGACGTTCTCATCGTCGAGCCGCCACGGGTAGCGGCTGATCTCCTTGTGGGTGTTGTCGCCGATCGTGTAGCCCTTGCAGGACTCCGGCTTCAGCGCGAGCGCGGCGTCGAGCTTGTCGAGCCAGCCGGGCTGGCCCGGCGTGAAGATCGCATGGCAGAACACCCGCCGCGAGCCGGCCTCGTCGTTGATCTTCTTGCGCGCGTCGGCCATCTGCTCGTTGGTCAGGAACCAGTCCTGCTCGATGTCGGACGGTGCCGAGGAGATCAGCGAGATCTTGGTGTCGCTGTCCAAGAACATCTCCTTCTTGTAGTTGTTGAACTTGAGATCCTCGATGGTCTGCTCGTGGTCGCTGAGCTGCTTGTTCCAGCCTGCCTTGCCGACCGCCTTGCGCATTTCCACAAAGCCCATGATGCGGGTGTCGTCGCGCAGGAAATGCGTGTGCATGTCCATGATGAACTGGTCCTTCAGACCATTGGCGCGCTCCTGCGCCATCGCCGGCGTCGCGGCCTCGGCCGGCGTGACGTCGAACAGCTCGCCATAGACCTGGTTCATCGCGACGAAGGAGGCGGCCATGCCGGCCGCGGTCTGGAAGAATTTGCGGCGGTCGAGCCCCTGCTTGCCGCCGAGATCGTCGGCCATCGCGAGCAGCCGCGCCTCGACCTCGCGCTGCCGCTCGTTCTGCGGGTCGGGATAGAATTCGTCGCTGGCGACGATCTGGGTGGGGATCGGGGTCTGGTACTGGCACAGCTCGGAGGGCATCAAGGCGGCAAGTTCTTCTTCGGTGAGATTGCTGCTCATTTTTCGCTCCCGCGTCTCGCCGGATGTTTCCGGTCGGATTGCCGCAGAAGATTAGGCGCAACGCCATCCGTCGTCCGCGCCGATCGCAGGCGGAGATGTTCACAAAATCGTGCAGCCGATTTCGCATCGTGAGATGCTGACGTCGCGCAGCCTTGTCCGTGCACTGCTATGCTCGGTCGAACCGGATCACACGACGAATCCGCTATAGGGGAGGCGAGCCATGACGCAGTCCGACCAGTCGCGCCGCACGGTCATCAAGGGCATCGGCGTTGCGGCGACGGCCGCGCTTGGCGGCGCGCCGGCGCAGGCCGCGGTTCCTGCCGAGGGCGAGATCTGGAGCAGCGAGTACTGGGCGAAGAAGGGCGACATCCCCTTGTGGATGTTCCGCAAGCGGATCGGCGCGCCGAAGCCGGGCGAGCCGGCGCGGCCCGTCGTGTTCTTCGTGCACGGTTCGTCGGTGACCTCCAGGGTGTTCGATCTCACCGTGCCTGGCAAAGGCAAATACTCGCTGCTGAACGAGTTCGCGCGCTTCGGCTTCGATTGCTGGACCATGGACCACGAGAATTACGGTAAGTCCGGCCGCACCTCGGGCAATGCGGACATCGCCAGCGGCGTCGAGGATTTGAAGGCCGCCGTCGAGGTGGTCGCCCGCGAGACCGGACAGACGAAATATCACTTCGTCGGCGAGTCCTCCGGCGCGCTGCGCGCCGGCGCCTACGCGATGGCGGCACCCGAGCGGATCGACCGTCTGGTGTTCGCCGCCTTCACCTACAAGGGCGAGGGCTCGCCGACACTGGCAAAACGTGCCGAGCAGCTTGCCTATTACCGCAGCCACAACATGCGCAAGCGCGACCGCGACATGATCCGCTCGATCGCGACCCGCGACAAGCCGGGCACGTCCGATCCCGCGGTGATAGAGGCGCTCGCCGATGTCGAGCTACAGTTCGGCGACCAGATCCCGACCGGTACCTATCTCGACATGACCGCCAACCTGCCGGTGGTGCATCCGGAGAAGGTGCTGGCGCCGGTGCTGCTGGTGCGCGGCGAGCATGACGGCATCGCCGCCGTCCCCGATCTCGAGGAATTCTTCAACAAACTGCCGAACGGTGACCGGCAGTTCATCATTCTGCCCGGTACCGCGCATTCGGTGGCGCTGGCCACCAACCGCGAACTGTTCTGGCACGTCACGCGGGCGTTCCTGACCATGCCGGCCCCGACCGTCACCTGAAGCCTGCGGCAGGACGTCGCAAGAAGAAATTCTGATGTCGAATGTCGGGAGGGCATTCGCGGCATCGTCCTTGGGGCACAACCCCGCCAAAGGAGCGCCACTCGCATGTCCAA
Source organism: Bradyrhizobium semiaridum (assembly GCF_020329505.1). Classification (GTDB taxonomy): domain Bacteria; phylum Pseudomonadota; class Alphaproteobacteria; order Rhizobiales; family Xanthobacteraceae; genus Bradyrhizobium; species Bradyrhizobium semiaridum. Next base: position 18,876 of record NZ_JAGKJJ010000042.1, on the reverse strand, counting down.
AGCCAAGATGATCTTCGTCAACCTGCCGGTCTCCAATCTCGCCCGCGCTACCGCCTTCTACGAGGCGATCGGCGCGACCAAGAATCCGCAATTCTCCGACGAGACCGCCTCCGGCATGGTGATCTCCGAGACCATCCACGTCATGCTGCTGACACATGACAAGTTCCGGCAATTCACGCCGAAGACCATCGCCGACGCCAAGACCACGAGCGAGGTGCTGATCTGCCTGTCCGCCGACAGCCGTGAAGCTGTCGATGAGACCGTGAACAAGGCCAAGGGCGCCGGCGGCACCGCCGATCCGGCCGCAAAGCAGGACTACGGCTTTATGTATGGCCGCAGCTTCGAGGATCTCGACGGGCACATCTGGGAAGTGATGTGGATGGATGTCGAGGCATTCACGAAGGCGCAGTCCGCCGCAGCCAACGCTTGATCGCGCACGCTGACACAAGGAGAGTTACATGATCTCAAAAGTATCCCCCTGCCTGTGGTACGACGGCGACGCCGAGGAGGCCGCGAACTTCTATGTCTCGCTGCTGCCCAATTCCAGGATCGAGAAAGTTCAGAAGAACGTCGTTGATTGCCCGGCCGGCAAGGCCGGTTCGGTGCTGGTGGTCTACTTCACGCTCGCCGGCCAGAGTTTTATCGCGCTCAACGGCGGCACGAAGATGGACTATTCGTATGCAGCCTCGTTCTCGATCGACTGCGCCGACCAGGCCGAGGTCGACCGCCTCTGGGACGCCTTGCTCGCCGGCGGCGGCAAGGAAGAACAATGCGGCTGGCTACGCGACCGTTTCGGCGTGCCTTGGCAGATCGTGCCGTCGGCGATCCACGACTATGTCGGCGGGCCCGATCCGGCCGGCGCCGGCCGCGCGATGCAGGCGATGCTCGGCATGGTCAAGCTCGACATCGAAGCCCTGCGCCGGGCCTATGAGGGCAAGGCCGCGGCGTGATCCGCCCGCACTGTCATCGGCCGGCTTGACCGGCCAACCTCCGAGGAACCGCCGCAGACCCGATGCCCCGCTTGAAGCGGGGCATCACCCCATGACGCTGGTGTTCTGCCCAATATCTCGCCGGTGACCGACACTGGGCCTTGCTCGTTGTATAGGTGCGGCCAGCGCACCTTCCAAAACGGCGAGATTGCTTCGTGAGCGCCTCCAAGTCACATTCTGTCCTGCGCCAATCAGTGGTGCGCACCGCCATCATCTCAGCGCTCATCTTCGCCGTCGCCCATGCCGTGCTGCTGCTCGGGATCACGGTGCCCGACAAGCTGTATTTCGACGAGGTGCATTACGTGCCGGCAGCGCGGCAGATGCTGCTGCCTGTGACGCCGGAGCCGATGCTCAATCCGATGCATCCGCCGCTCGCCAAGGAGATCATCGCGCTGTCGATCAGGGCGTTCGGCGACACCCCGCTCGGCTGGCGCTATCCCGCCGCGCTGTTCGGCGCGCTGTCGCTGGTCGGCGTCTATCTCGGCGCGCTGGCGCTGTTCGCCGCGCACGGGCGGGCGATCGCGGCGACGCTGCTGGCGTTCTTCAACCAGATGCTGTTCGTGCAGTCGCGGATTGCGATGTTGGATATTTTCGCGCTGGCCTTCAGCCTATTCGCGATCGCGGCCTTCATCCATGGCTTCAGACAGCAGCGGCCGCAACTCGCCTTCGCACTGGCAGGGCTGGCCTGCGGTCTATCCGCCGCCTGCAAATGGAGCGGGCTGTTCGTGCTCGCGACCTGCATCGGGGTGCTCGCTGCTGTCAGCCTGATGCAGGGCTGGCGCACGCGCTTTGCCGATGCGGATAGCGAGGACTGGTACCGGCCGGAGCAGTGGCCGGATTTCCGGCTTGCTCACTTCATCGCCTGCTTCGTGCTGCTTCCGGCGGCGGTCTATCTCGCGGCCTTCGTGCCAGTCTACGGCTTCTCGCTGTCCGCCCTCGTGGAGGCGCAACGCCGCATCTTTGCCGACAACACCACGACCGCGATTGCCGGCCACACCTATATGAGTTCATGGCCGTCCTGGCCGTTTTTGGTGCGGCCGGTCTGGTATTTGTTCGACAAGATCAGCGACGACCGTATCGCGGCGATCGTGTTTCTCGGCAATCCGCTGATCCTGTGGCCGGCGCTGCTCGCGCTCGCCGTCGCGCTGCACGACTGGATCGTGGCGCGCCGGCGTGATGCGTTCCTGGTGCTGGCGTTCTATCTCGGCCCGTATCTCGCATGGGCGCTGCTGCCGCGCACGCTCGGCTTCATCTATTATTATCTGCCGGCCGCGACGACGGCGAGCTTCGTGCTGGTCTATGCCCTGACGCGCGAGGGCGCGCCGCGCTGGCTGCTGTGGGCCTTCGTCACGGTCGGATGCGCCGGCTTCGTCGCGATGTTGCCGGTCACGGCGGCGGCGATCGGCACGTCGATGGCGACGTTCAACCGGCTGATGCTGTTCCCGGGCTGGATTTGAGCAATGACGGTAGAGGTCTGTATCACTGTGCCGCGGTCTCGGTGTCCATGTTGACGACCTGCACGCGGCGGTTGGCCGGGTCGAACGGCGCGTTGGCATCCTTCGGCCTGCTCTTGCCGTAGCCGACGGTCACGAGGTTGGAGCCGTTCAGGCCGTATTGCTCGACCAGATATTTCTTGATGGTGTCGGCGCGGCGCTCCGACAGATCCTGGTTATAGGCCTCGCCGCCGACCGCGTCGGTATGTCCCGACAGCACGAAGGTCGAGCCCTTCAGGCTGGCGTCCGACAGCGCCTTGCCGAGTTCCTGCACCGCCCGGGTCGCGCCCTTGCTGATGTTGGCCGAGTTGTAGTCGAAATGGATCTCCAGATCTAACTTCGGCTTGTTGGCGGCGATCTCGGCGATCTCTTGACGCTCGCCCAGCGACAGCGAACGGGTCTGCCGGTTGCGTAGCTTGTTCAGGATCGTCGCTTCCTTCGCTGCTTCCCTGGCGGTCACAGCCGGGTCGACCTGCGCGCCGAGCGACAGGCCGCGGGTGGCCGATTTCGGCTTCAGGGCATTCAGGATCTGGTCGGAAGACACCGTGTCGCTGCCGGCCAGTGCAAGGCCCGCCGTCATCGACAGTGTAGCGCCGATTGTCAGAAGAGACAGGGAGAAGGAGCGGGTCATGATCGTGGTCCTCGGCCGAGACGCCAGCCAGGCTGGCTTGCTGTCATTTGGATGCACGGACGGTACGACCGGTTCAAAGCCGCGAATGTGATCTGAGTCACGTTGAGAATTGCCGGCGAATCTCACTACATTGAGGGGCAATGCCCCGCGCCGCCGAACCCCTCCCGCTGGACAAAGCCGCCGCCCGCCGCATCTGGCTGCGCGCGCAGCGGCTCGACAGCAGGGCGCCGTTCGGCGAGGGGGCCGCCGCAGTGGCGGCGGCGGTCGATCATCTCGGCTACGTCCAGATCGACACCATCAACGTGATCGAGCGCTGCCATCACCACATCCTGTTCAGCCGGATTCCGGACTATCGCCGCGCCGATCTCAAGCAGGCGCAGAGCACGGACAAGAGCGTGTTCGAATACTGGACGCATGCGCTGTCCTACATTCCATCCAAGGACATCGGCTTCTTCCTGCCGGCGATGCGGGCGCACAGGCGCGACGGCCATCAGTGGTACGCATCGGTCACGCCGGCGGATACCCGCAAGGTGATGCGGCTGCTGCGGGCCGGCCCGCTCACCATCCGCGACATCGACGACGACGTGCTGACCGAGAAGGAGCATCTCTGGCAGAGCCGCAAGCCGTCCAAGCGCGCGCTGCAGCTCGCCTTCTATGGCGGCGTTGCCACGATCAGCGAGCGCAACGGCATGCTCAAGACCTATGATCTGATGGCCAGGCATTTCGGCTGGGAGACGCCGCCGAAGCCGGCATCCGCGGCTGCCGTCACCGGCTATCTGCTTGACCGCGCGCTGCGTTCGCAAGGCGTCGTCAGCCTCGACTCGATCTGCTACCTCGACGCGCCGAGCAAGGCGGCGGTGCGCCGCCTGATCGAGGCACGCGTCCGCCGCAAGGAGCTGGTCCCACTTGCGCTCGAGGGTGCCGGCAAGCAGGAGCATTGGGCGCGGCCGGAGGTGCTGGAGCCGGCCGGCGACGCCGATGCCGGCCTCGTCCACATCCTGTCGCCGTTCGATCCGCTGATCATCCAGCGCAAGCGCACCGAGCTGTTCTTCGGCTACGGCCACAGATTCGAGGCCTATGTGCCGAAGGCGAAGCGCCTGTTCGGCTATTTCGCGCTGCCGGTGCTGGTCGGCGACGATATCGTCGCCGCCATCGACCTCAAGACCGACCGGCAGAACCGGAAGCTCTTGATGCAGAAATGGACCTGGGTCGGCAACGGCAAGAAGCCGGCGGCGCGCAAGGAGCTGAAGCGCCGCATCGAGGAGGAGCTCGACCGCTTCGAGCGGTTTCAACTCGCGGATTGAGGGGTCCCATTACCCCATCTTCGGCAGCGGCATCCCACGGGTTCCCGTTTGACGCTGTAAGCTATGAGTTTTTGCCATTGCTCAACCGGCGCGCACCCAATAAGCCTCGGGGCAAGCACCAGCCTATGGGGGGAACAATGAGCCAGACCGCAACCATCGCGCCTGCCAGCGGCGCACGCAGCGAGCTCGAGACGTCCACGATCCGTGCCATCTCATGGCGGCTGATCCCGTTCCTGATCCTGGCCTACTTCTTCTCCTATCTCGACCGCGTCAATCTCGGATTCGCGGCGCTCACCATGAACGCGGAGCTGAAGTTCTCGCCGCTGGTGTTCTCGGTCGGCGCCGGCATCTTCTTCATCGGCTATTTCATCTTCGAGGTGCCGAGCAATCTGGCGCTGGAGAAGTTCGGCGCCAGCAAGTGGATCGCCCGCATCATGGTGACCTGGGGCGTCATCTCGGCGCTGATGGCGATGGTGTCGGGCGAGACCAGCTTCTATGTGCTGCGCTTCCTGCTCGGCGTCGCCGAGGCCGGCTTCTTCCCCGGCATCATCCTGTATCTCACCTACTGGTACCCGGCCGAGTACCGCGCCCGCTTCCTTGCTGCCTTCGCGCTCGCCGTGCCGGTCTCGACCGTGATCGGCGCGCCGATCTCCGGCCTCCTGCTCGGGCTCGACGGTCTCATGGGGCTGCACGGCTGGCAGTGGCTGTTCATCATCGAGGGCATTCCCTCGGTGTTGCTCGGCATCGTCACCTGGTTCTATCTGACCGACAAGCCGGAGAAGGCCGACTGGCTCACGGCCGAGCAGAAGGCCTGGCTGAAGACCAAGCTCGATGCCGAGATCGCGGCCAAGCAGGCGGTGAAGCATTTTTCGCTGGGCGAGGCGCTGGGCTCGCCGAAGGTGCTGGCGCTCAGCGCGATCTATTTCGGCTTCGTCGGCGCGCTCTACGGCATGCAGTTCTGGTTGCCGCAGATCGTCAAGGCGTTCGGCCTCACCAACGCGCAGACCGGCTTCGTCACCGCGATCCCCTATCTGTTCGGCACCGTCGCGATGATCCTGTGGGCGCGCCATTCCGATGCGACGCGCGAGCGGGTCTTCCATGTCGGCGCGCCGCTGCTGCTGACGGCGCTGGCGCTCGGCATCTCCAGCTACATCACCGACCCGACCGTCACCATGGTCGTGCTGACGATCGCCGCGATCGGCGTGTTCTGCACCTTCGCGGTGTTCTGGACAATGCCGACCGCCTGGCTCTCCGGCACTGCAGCGGCTGGCGCCATTGCACTGATTAACTCGATCGGGAATCTCGCCGGCTTCGGCGGACCGTATCTGATCGGCTGGGTCAAGGAGGCGACCGGCAGCACGTCGACGGGCTTGCTCGTGCTGTCGCTGCTGCCGCTGGTCGCGGGCCTGCTGGTGTTTCTCGGCGGCCACGAGACCAAGACCGAGTTCGCCGGCGCGAAGTAGGACCCCGGGGCCGTCCTTCCATTCGGCGGGAGCCCCCGGATTTGCGCTGCGCTCCATCGGGCTACAGCGCTGTGCGCACTCCAGGCATGGTGAACAACCCGTTAATCACCCTGATCTCACGAATTGGTGTTCACTGACGAATATTGACATTCGTCAGTGATAAATCGATACTCTTCATCAATCGTCAGCCTGATGGAGAGATCAGATGTTCGTCCGTTCCGTTTTCTCGAGCTATTACAAGCTCTTGACTGGAGCGTTGCTGGCATTCGCGGTGTTCGCGCTGACCGGCTGTAATGAAAAGGCGGCCGAAAAGGCCGATCCCGGACGCCCCGTCCTGGTGGCGACCGTCCATTACGAAGCCGAGACCCCTGAGCGCAGTTTTGTTGGCACGATCAAGCCCCGGATCGAAGCCGATATGGGCTTTCGGGTTGCCGGCAAGGTGGCCAAGCGGCTGGTCGAGGTCGGACAGACAGTCGAGGTCGACCAGCCCTTGGCCACCCTCGATGAGGTCGACCTGAAGCTGCAGGCCGAGCAGGCGGAGGCCGAGTTCCGCGCCGCCACCGGCGTGCTGGCGCAGGCCGCCGCCGCCGAGCAGCGCGCCAAGGATTTGAAGGCCAAGGGCTGGACCACCGACGCCGCGCTGGATTCGGCCAAGGCGGCCGGCGACGAGGCGCGCGCGCGGCTGAACCGCGCCGAGCGCTCGGTCGAGCTGACCAAGAATTCCCTGTCTTACGCAACGCTGGTGGCCGACACCCGGGGTGTCGTCACCGCGACCATGATCGAGCCCGGCCAGGTGGTTGCCGCGGGCCAGGCCTCGATCCGTGTCGCCCGACTTGGCGAGAAGGAAGCTGTCGTCGCGATCCCCGAGACGCTTCTCGCTCGTGCCAGGTCGGGCGTAGCCACGGTGACGCTGTGGTCGGATGCCAAGAAGACCTATGCCGCCAAGCTGCGCGAGGTGGCGCCGCAGGCCGATCCCGCCACCCGCACCTATCTCGCCAAATTCTCGCTGCCGGACGCCGACGACGCCGTCTCGCTCGGCATGACCGCAACCCTGACGCTGGCCGACAAGGCGAGCGAGCGGGTCGCCAAGCTGCCGCTGTCGGCGCTGTACAGCCAGGGCGGCGATCCCTCGCTCTACATCGTCGATGACAAGGGCGAGCTCGCGCTGAAGCCGGTCAAGGTGAAGGCTTACGAGAGCGACAACGTCGTCATCGCCGGCGGCGTCGATGAGGGCGCCACGGTCGTGACGCTCGGCGTGCAGAAGCTCGATCCGAGCCAGAAGGTGCGGGTCGTCTCGTCGCTGTCGTTCTGATCCTCAGTCAATCTGGCTCCGTCATTGCGGGGAGCGAAGTGACGCAGCAATCCATGTCGCCGCAACTGGAAGAATGGATTGCTTCGCTTCGCTCGCAATGACGGCCGAAGTCGAAGAAGTTTGGACCTGGAGAGTTCAATGAAGCGCTTCAACCTTTCGGCCTGGGCGGTCAGCCATCCGACGCTGGTGCTGTTCCTGATGATCGTGCTCGGCGCCGCCGGCTTCTTCTCGTACCAGAAGCTCGGCCGCGCCGAGGACCCGTTCTTCACCGTCAAGGTGGTGAACGTCTCGGTGATGTGGCCGGGCGCGACCTCGCAGGAAATGCAGATGCAGGTCGCCGATCCGATCGAGAAGAAGCTGCAGGAGCTGCCGTTCTTCGAGAAGGTGCAGACCTATTCCAAGCCGGGCTTCACGGCGATGCAGGTCACCTTCCGCGATTCCACGCCGCCGAAGGACGTGCCGTATCTCTTCTATCTGTTGCGCAAGAAGCTGGTCGACGTTCAGGGCCAGCTGCCGTCGGGCATCCTCGGCCCCGTGGTCAACGACGAATTCTCCGACGTCGATTCGATCCTGTACATGATGACCGGCGACGGCGCCGACTATGCGCAGCTCAAGAAGGTCGCCGAAGGTTTCCGCCAGCGCCTGCTGAAGGTGCCTGGCGTCACCAAGGTCGACCTCTACGGCATCCAGGACGAGCGCATCTACGTCGAGTTCTCGCACGCCAAGCTGGCGACCCTCGGCATCACGCCGCAGGCGCTGTTCGATTCGCTCGCCAAGCAGAACAACGTGACGCCGGCCGGCACCGTCGAGACCTCCTCGCAGCGCGTGCCGCTGCGCGTCACCGGCGCGCTCGACGGCGTCAAGGCGGTGGCCGAGACCCCGGTCGAGAGCAACGGCCGCGTGTTCCGGCTGGGCGATATCGCGACCGTCAGCCACGGTTATGTCGATCCTCCGAGCTTCACCGTGCGCCAGGAAGGCAAGCCGGCGCTCGGTGTCGGCGTCGTCACCGCCAAGGGCGCCAACATCCTCGAGCTCGGCAAGGAGGTCGAGAAGGCGACCGCCGATTTCATCAAAGCGGTGCCGCAGGGCGTCGACATCAAGCAGATCGCGGACCAGCCCAAGGTGGTCGAGCACGCCGTCGGCGAGTTCGTGCACTCCTTCGTCGAGGCGCTGGCGATCGTGCTGTTCGTCTCCTTCATCGCGCTCGGCTGGCGCACCGGCATCGTGGTGGCGCTGTCGGTGCCGCTGGTGCTCGGCATCGTCTTCATCGTGATGAACGCGATGTCGCTCGACCTGCACCGCATCACGCTCGGCGCGCTGATCATCGCGCTCGGCCTCCTGGTCGACGACGCCATCATCGCGGTCGAGATGATGGTGGTGAAGATGGAGCAGGGCTGGGACCGCTTCAAGGCGGCGTCGTTTGCCTGGGAGTCCACCGCGTTCCCGATGCTGACCGGCACGCTGGTCACCGCGGCCGGCTTCCTGCCGATTGGCTTCGCCAATTCGGCGGTCGGCGAATATGCCGGCGGCATCTTCTGGATCGTGGCGATCTCGCTGGTCGCCTCCTGGTTCGTCGCGGTGATCTTCACGCCCTATATCGGCGTCAAGCTGCTGCCCAACATCAAGGTTCACCAGAACCACGATCCGCACGCGATCTACGAGACTCGGATGTATCGCGGCCTGCGCAGCGTCGTGCAGTGGTGCGTCAACCACCGCATCAAGGTGGTGGCGGCAACCGTCGGCATCTTCGCCGCCTCGATCGTCGCGTTCGGCCACGTCCAGCAGCAGTTCTTCCCGTTGTCGGAACGGCCCGAGCTGTTCCTGCAGCTGCGCCTGCCGGAGGGCACCGCCTTCAATGTCACCGAGAAGGCGGTGAAGAAGGCCGAGGGCCTCTTGAAGGACGACCAGGACATTGCGACCTACACTGCCTATGTCGGCCAGGGCTCGCCGCGGTTCTGGCTCGGCCTCAACCCGCAGCTGCCGAACGAGGCGTTTGCCGAGATCGTCATCCTCGCCAAGAACGTCGATGCGCGCGAGCGCATCAAGACGAAGATCGAGCAGGCCGCCGCCGACGGCGCGCTGAGCGAGGCGCGGGTCCGCGTCGACCGCTTCAATTTCGGTCCGCCGGTCGGTTTCCCGGTCCAGTTCCGCGTGATCGGGCCGGATCCCAACAAGGTGCGCGACATCGCCTATCAGGTGCGCGACGTGATGCGGCAGAATCCGAACGTCAAGGACGTCCAGCTCGACTGGAACGAGCAGTCGCCCTACCTGAAGCTCGCGGTCGATCAGGACCGGGCGCGCGCGCTCGGCCTCACCCCGCAGGACGTCTCGCAGGCGCTGGCGATGCTGATCTCGGGCGCGCCGGTGACGACGATCCGCGACGGCATCGAGAAGGTCGGCGTGGTCGCCCGCGCCGTGCCGTCGGAGCGGCTCGATCTCGGCCGCGTCGGTGATCTCACCATCACCTCGCGCAACGGCGTCGCGGTGCCGCTGCAGCAGATCGCCAAGCTCGAATATGCCCATGAGGAGCCGATCCTGTGGCGGCGCAACCGCGACATGGCGATCACCGTGCGCTCCGACGTCGTCGACGGCGTGCAGGCACCCGACGTGACCAACCAGATCGCGCCGAAGCTGAAAGACATCCAGGCCAATCTCGAGCCGGCCTACCGGATCGAGCCGGGCGGAGCGTTCGAGGAATCGGCCAAGGGCAACGCGTCGATCTTCATCCTCTTCCCCGTGATGGTGATGGTGATGCTGACGCTCTTGATGATCCAGCTGCAGAGCTTCTCGCGTCTGTTCCTGGTGTTCCTCACCGCGCCGCTCGGCATCGTCGGCGCTTCGCTGGGCCTGAACGTCGCCAACCAGCCGTTCGGCTTCGTGGCGCTGCTCGGCCTGATCGCGCTGGCCGGCATGATCATGCGCAACGCGGTGATCCTGGTCGACCAGATCGAGAGCGACGTGGCGAGCGGCCTGACCCGGCGCGAGGCGATCATCGAAGCCACCGTCCGGCGGGCCCGGCCGGTGGTGCTGACGGCGCTCGCCGCCATCCTGGCCATGATCCCGCTGTCGCGTTCGGCGTTCTGGGGTCCGATGGCCATCACAATCATGGGTGGTTTGTTTGTTGCGACTTTCCTCACCTTGCTGTATCTGCCGGGCCTTTACGCCCTCTGGTTCCGCAAGTCCCTGGATGAAAGCGGCCCCAGCGAGCAACTCCATACTGCGCCGCAGCATGCCGGGAATGCACAAGACGCAATTCCGCTTGCTGAGGCGGCCGAATAATTCAAGATTGAGTAGGCCAACATGACGCTCATCTCGGAACATACCGAAACCGACACCCGCGAACGGATCCTCGTGGTGGCGGAGCGCTTGTTCCGGCAGATCGGCTACCTGAAGACCACGGTGGCGGACATCGCCAAAGAGCTGCGCATGAGCCCCGCCAACGTGTACCGCTTCTTCGATTCGAAGAAGTCGATCCACGAGGGCGTGGCGCGCCGGCTGATGGGCGAGGTCGAGGTCGAGGCGCAGCGCATCGCGCGAGCCGAAGGGCCGGCCGCGGCGCGGTTGCGTCAGATGATGACGACCATCAATCGCATGAACACCGAGCGCTATGTCGGCGATTCCAAGCTGCACGAGATGGTCGAGATCGCGATGCAGGAGGACTGGGACGTCTGCGTCGCCCATATGGAGCTGATTGCCCGCATCATCGGCGAGGTGATCGCGCAAGGCGCGGCCTCGGGGGAGTTCGAGGTCAAAGACCTCCAGACCGCCTCGCTGTGCGCCTGCACCGCGATGATGCGCTTCTTCCACCCGCAGATGATCGCCCAATGCGCCACCAAGCCGGGCCCGACCATCGACGAGATGATCGATTTCGTCATCGCCGGGCTGTCGCCGCGCACCCGGGCGAATTGAGCTGCCAGCCCTGACGCTTTCGTCAGTTGACCCCGCCGTCATTGCAGGCAAAACGACGCCGTAGCCCGGATGGAGCGCAGCGTAATCCGGGGTGTTGATCCGCTTGCGAGACCTTCCCGGATTGCGCTGCGCTCCATCCGGGCTACTGAGGGGGCCCACCGTGACCGCGAAAGACGTGACCGCGAAGGATCTGCATTTCTACGAGCCGAAGAACGGCCACGGCCTCAAGCACGACCCGTTCAACGCCATCATCGCGCCGCGCCCGATCGGCTGGATTTCCTCGCGCGATCCCAACGGCAACGTCAATCTCGCGCCCTACAGCTTCTTCAACGCCTTCTGCTATGTGCCGCCGATCATCGGCTTCTCCTCGACCAACTGGAAGGACAGCGTCGCCAACATCCAGGAGACCGGCGAGTTCGTCTGGAATCTGGCGACGATGGATTTGGCGAAGCACATGAACGCGACCGCGGCCCATGTCGCGCGCGATGTCGATGAGTTCAAGCTGGCGGGGCTCACCGCGGTACCCGGCAAGCTGGTCGACGTGCCTCGCGTCGCCGAGAGCCCGGTGTCGTTCGAATGCAAGGTCAGCCAGATCATCCAGCTGCAGGGCGCCGACGGCGGGAAGGCCGAGGCCTGGCTGACGCTCGGCGAGGTCGTCGCCGTCCATATCGACAAGGCCTTCATCAAGGATGGCGTCTACCAGACCGGTCTCGCCCACCCGATCGTCCGCGCCGGCCGGAGAGGGGACTATTTCGAGATCAAGCCGGAAAACATGTTCGAGATGATCCGGCCGGACTGAGGCCTCCGCTCTATCGTCTCCCTCGCCCCGCTCTTGCGGGGAGAGGGCGGGGTGAGGGGCCGCCTCCGCGAGTCGTGCGCGTAGCGAAACCTGTACCCCCTCACCCGGATTGCTTCGCAATCCGACCTCTCCCCGCAGGCGGGGAGAGGTGAAGCACTCCGCTTTCAAGCCGTCATTGCGAGCGAAGCGAAGCAATCCAATCCATCCGTCCGCACGTAGCGATCGATGGATTGCTTCGTCCGCTTCGCTCCCGGCAATGACGGGGCTGCCACTGCAGCATAGCCGGCCGGCACGCTTCGCCATCAAACCGTCACTCGCAACCTTGCCGCGAGCGGTCTAACCTTCCGCCCGCCAGGCCGGATCAACGGCCGGTGAACACAGTGGGAGGATGCGATGACACGTCAGGAGCGGCGCGATTCAACGGCCGCGGTTTCACGTCGAACGCTTGTCCAGGGGTTAGCGGTGGGGGCGGCCGCCACGGCAACCGGCATCGGCAGCGCGCTGGCCCAGAATGCGCTTAGCCCGGTCGGGCCGCCGACCACCATCACCACACCACCGCGCGACTTCAGCCCGCGCGGCGCGCCGACCACTTATTTCTGGGATCCTGATATCATCGCGGTCGATCCGGCCTTCAACGATCTCGCCCAGCCGAACACCTCGATCAAGCGCCTCTATACGGGGTTGCTGTGGGCCGAGGGCCCGGCCTGGAGCTCGCAAGGCCGCTACCTGCTGTGGAGCGACATTCCGAACAACCGGCAGATGCGCTGGTCGGAGGATGACGGCCATGTCAGCGTGTTCCGCACGCCGTCGAACTATTCGAACGGCAACTCGTTCGACTTCCAGGGCCGCCAGCTGTCCTGCGAGCACCTCACCCGACGCGTGGTGCGCTACGAGCATGACGGCACCGCGACCGTGCTCGCCGATTCCTACGACGGCAAGAAGCTGAATTCGCCGAACGACATCGCAGCCCATCCCGACGGCAGCTACTGGTTCACCGATCCGCCCTATGGCGGCCAGCTCTATGAGGGCGAGCCCGACGTCGCGGGCGGGCCGAGCAATGCCGCCGGCAAGCTCAATCCGCGGATCGGCCAGCCGGCCGGCTTCGTGCCGGGCAAGCGCGAACTGCCGACCAATTGCTACCGCATCGATCCCTCCGGCCGCATCGATCTCGTGGTCACCGAGGACCAGGTGCCGGATCCGAACGGCCTCTGCTTCTCGCCGGATTACAAGAAGCTCTACATCGCCTCCACCGGCAAGGGACCGGGCGACACCGGCCCCGGCGGCAAGGGCGACATGTTCGTGTTCGATGTCGGCAGCGACAACAAGCTCTCGAACGGCAAGCGTTTCAGTGATTTCACCATAGACGGCGTGAAGTGCGGACCCGACGGCGTGCGCTGCGACGTCAACGGCAATGTCTGGTGCTCGAGCAATGCCGGCCGCGCGGTCGGTTACAGCGGCGTGACGGTGTGGTCGCCGGACGGCAAGCTGCTCGGCCGCATTCGCCTGCCGGAGGTCTGCGGCAACATCACCTTCGGCGGCCCCAAGCGCAACCGCCTGTTCATGGCCGCAAGCCAGTCGCTCTATGCGGTGTACACGGCCACGCAGGGCGCGGGGCCGGGCTGAAGCTCAGATCGAACGGAGCTGTAGCCGCGCGGCAAGCTCTGCTCCCTCTCCTGCTTGCGGGGGAGGGCCGGGGTGGGGGCTCTCTCCACGAGTCACATCGTGGACAGAGCCCCCACCCGGCGCTACGCGCCGACCTCCCCCGCAAGCGGGAGAGGTGCGCCGAATGCGTTGCCCGACGTTGGCTTGTCCCGCCCGGCTACCTCATTGTCGCAGCTTGGCTTTCGGAACTGAACGTGCGGCGCGCCGTTAACAAACGGCGTGTTGGCCGCGTCAATTTCGCTTTATTTGCAAGGTGAAGTGTTCACCGGTGACCGGCACTTTCCGATACGATCATCCCATCCGCGCCGTCGATCCATGAGGACAACCATGAGCTTCCGCCGCGACCGCATCACAAAGCCGATCTTCTCCTGGGCGCGTGGCGTGCTGCCGACGATGTCGGATACCGAGCGCGAAGCGCTGGAGGCGGGCGACGTCTGGTGGGACGCCGACCTGTTCACCGGCAATCCGGACTGGTCGAAGTTTCTGGCCTACCCGCCGGCCAAGCTGACCGACGAGGAGCACGCCTTCCTGCACGGCCCGGTCGACGAGCTCTGCAAGATGCTGGACGAGTGGAAGATCAACTGGGAATGGCGCGACCTGCCGCCCGAGGTCTGGGATTTTGTGAAGCGCAACAAATTCTTCGGCATGATCATCCCGAAGGAGTTCGGCGGCCTCGGCTTCTCGCCCTATGCGCATTCCGAAGTGGTGCGGAAAATCTCCTCGCGCTCGCTGACCGCGGCCGTCACCGTGATGGTGCCGAACTCGCTGGGGCCTGGCGAACTGCTGATGCGCTTCGGCACCAGGGAGCAGCAGGACAGATGGCTGCCGCGGCTCGCCGACGGCCGCGACATTCCCTGCTTCGGCCTGACCAGCCCGGAGGCTGGCTCAGACGCCGCCTCGATGGTCGACACCGGCATCATCTGCAAAGGCACTTTCGAGGGCCGCGACGTCATCGGACTGAGGCTGAACTGGCACAAGCGCTACATCACGCTCGGTCCCGTCGCGACGCTGCTCGGGCTTGCCTTCAAGGCCTATGATCCCGATCATCTGGTCGGCAGCGAGGAAGAGCTCGGCATCACCGTTGCGCTGATCCCGACCCATCTGCCGGGCGTCTCGATCGGCCACCGCCATCTGCCGGCGATGCAGGTGTTCCAGAACGGCCCGAACTGGGGCAAGGACGTCTTCATCCCGCTCGACTACATCATCGGCGGCCGGCAGCGGCTCGGCCAGGGCTGGAAGATGCTGATGACCGCGCTCGCCGCCGGCCGCGGCATCTCGCTGCCGTCGCTGTCGGCGGCAGGCGCCGCCTATGCCGCGCGCACCACCGGCGCCTATGCCCGCATCCGCGAGCAGTTCGGCATCTCGATTTCCAGATTCGAAGGCATCGAGGAGCCGCTGGCGCGGATCGCCGGCACCGCCTATCTGCTCGACGCTGCGCGGCGGCTGACCTGCGCCGCGCTGAACGAGGGGCATCATCCCGCCGTCATCTCCGGCATCATGAAGCTGCATGCCACCGAGCGGATGCGGATCGTGATCGATGACGCCATGGACATCCATGGCGGCAAGGCCGTGATCGACGGGCCGCAGAATTATCTCGGCGGACTCTACCGCTCGGTGCCGGTCGGCATCACGGTCGAGGGCGCCAACATCCTGACCCGCAATCTGATCGTGTTTGGACAGGGCGCGATCCGTGCGCATCCGTATCTGCTGCAGGAGATGAATGCGCTCGGCGAGACCGACCGTGAGAAGGGACTGGCCGCCTTCGATACCGCGTTCTGGAAGCATGTCGGCCACAGCTTTGCCACCATGTTCCGCGCCTGGGGCCGCAGCTGGAGCTTTGGGCTGTTCGCGCCGGCGCCGGACGTGGGCGAGGCGACGGAATATTATCGGCAGCTCTCGCGTTATTCGTCGGCGTTCGCGCTCTGCGCTGACATGGCGCTGCTGACGCTCGGCGGCGCGCTGAAGCGCAAGGAGATGCTCTCCGCCCGCTTCGGCGACATCCTCTCGGAGCTGTATCTGCTCTCCGCGGCGCTCAAGCGCTGGCAGGACGAGGGGCGGCAGAAGGAGGACCTTCCCGCGCTCGAATGGTGCATGGCGTCGGGCTTCAAGACCATCGAGAACCGCTTTGCGGAGATCTTCGCCAATCTGCCGAACCGCTTCGTCGCAGCGATCCTGAAATTCCTGATCCAGCCCTTTGGCGCGCGCGTGACCGGGCCGTCGGATCGCGTCGTGCATCAATGCGCGCAGCTCGTGCTGTCGGCGTCGGCGGCGCGCGAGCGCCTGACGCCCGATCTCGCCTTTGTCGAGGATGACGGCGGCATCGCGCGGCTCGAAAAAGCCTTCCGCCTCGTGCATGAGGCCGAGGATGCGGCCAAGCAAATGCGCGCGGCCCGCATGCATGACTGGAAGGAGGCGGTCAAGAAGGGCGTCATCACCGAGAGCGACGGCGCCAAGCTTGCGGCCGCTCACGAAGCTGTCACAAGAGTCATCGAGGTCGATGATTTTGCGCCCGAGGCGCTGTCCCCGATTTACAGGAAATCCGCCGACGTGCATCAGTTCTTCCAGGAGCTTGGTGAGCAGAGGGCGGCGAGCTGATGGCGCGACCAGTCTTTATCGTCGACGGCAGCCGGACGCCGTTCCTGAAGGCGCGCTCCGGTCCCGGCCCGTTCACGCCGGTCGATCTCGCCGTGCAATGCGGCCGGCCGCTGCTGGCGCGCCAGCCGTTCGCGCCCACCGCCTTCGACCAGGTGATCCTCGGCTGCGTCAACGTGATCGCCGACGAGATGAACCCGGCGCGTGTCGCGGCGCTGCGGCTCGGCATGGGCGAGCAGATGGTCGCCTTCACGGTACAGATCAATTGCGGCTCCGGCATGCAGTCGATCGACACCGCCTACCACTATATCCGCGAGGGCACCTCCGACCTGATCCTCGCCGGCGGTGCCGAGGCGCTGAGCCACGCGCCGCTGGTCTGGCCCAATTCCGGCGTGCGCTGGTTTGCCGGCTTCGCCGGTGCGAAGGGCATCGGCGCCAAGATCGCCGCGGCGCTGAAGGTGAAGCCGAGCTACTTCAAGCCGATCATCGGGCTGGAGCGCGGGCTGACCGACCCCATCACCGAGCTCAATATGGGCCAGACCGCCGAGAAGGTCGGCCATCTCTTCGGCGTCACCCGCGCACAGTCCGACGCCTATGCCGCCGAGAGCCATCAGCGGCTCGCCAACGCGCAGAAGCAGGGTTTTCTCAAGGGCGAGGTCGAGACCGCGTTCTCCCGCGACGGCAAGTTCTACGACCATGACGACGGCGTCCGCCCGGACTCGACGCCGGAGACGCTCGCAAAGTTGCGCCCGGTGTTCGAGCGCCCGTGGGGTCAGGTTACGGCGGGCAATTCCTCGCAGATCACCGACGGCGCGTCCTGGGTGATCCTGGCGTCCGAGACCGCGGTGGCAAAATACGGGCTGACGCCGAAGGCCGTCATTCTCGACAGCCAATGGTCGGCGCTCGATCCCTCGATCATGGGCCTCGGCCCGGTGCTGTCGGCGAGCGCGTTGCTGAAGCGCAACGGGCTGACCTTGCAGGACGTCGAGACCTGGGAGCTGAACGAAGCCTTCGCCACGCAGGTGCTGGGCTGCCTCGCGGCCTGGAAGGACGAGAAATTCTGCCGCGAGATTCTGGGCCTTGATGGCGCCGCCGGCGAGATCGACCGGGCCAAACTCAATGTCGACGGCGGCGCGATCAGCCTCGGCCATCCCGTCGGCACCAGCGGCAACCGCATCGTGCTGCACCTCGTCAATGCGATGAAACGGCTTGGCACCAGGCGCGGCGTCGCCACCGAATGTATCGGTGGCGGGCAGGGCGGCGCGATGTTGATAGAGACGGTGTGATCATGGCTTCACGGATCATGGACCTTCTCGCCGACCGCGTGCTCGAACTCGGGCCGACGCCTGCTGCCGAGAGCCCGTACAAGAATTTCAAGCTGACCCGCGACGAGGACGGCATCGCCTGGCTGCTGTTCGATCGCGCCGGGGCCAGGGCCAATACGCTGTCCGCCGATTTGCTCGAAGAGCTGGACGCAATCGTCACCGCGCTGGAAAGCCAGCGGCCGGCCGGCCTCGTGGTGCGCTCGGCGAAGAAGAGCGGCTTCATCGCCGGCGCCGATGTCAGCGAATTCCGCGGTGCCAGCGACCCGCGCGCGGTCGAGATCGAGATCGGCCGCGCCCATGCGGTGATCGACCGGCTGGAGGCGTTGCGTATCCCGTCGGTCGCCGTGATCCACGGCTTTTGCCTCGGCGGCGGCCTCGAGGTCGCATTGGCCTGCCAGATGCGGATCGCGATCGACGACGCGAGGTTCGGCTTCCCCGAGGTGATGCTCGGCCTGCATCCCGGCCTCGGCGGCACCGTGCGCTTCACCGAGCTGATCAACCCGCTGCAGGCGATGACGTTGATGCTGACCGGCAAGACCATCGACGCGCGCCGCGCCAAGTCGCTCGGCCTCGTCGATGCCGTGACCCAGGAGCGCCATGTCCGCAACGCGGTGAAGGACGCGGTGTTCGGCCGGCTCAAGCGCGCCAAGCCCGGCGCGTTCAACAAGCTGCTCAATCTCGGCGCCGCCAGGGGTTTCCTCGCCTCCCGCATGCGCCGCGAGGCCGAGAAGGCGGCGCCGCGCGTGCATTATCCCGCGCCCTATGCGCTGATCGATCTCTGGGAAAAGCATGCCGGCGACCGCGCGGCGATGCTGAGCGCGGAGAAGGCCTCGTTCTCCAACCTGATGGTGACGCCGACCGCGCAGAATCTGATCCGCGTCTTCTTCCTGCGCGAGCAGATGAAGAAGGTCGCAGGTTCCGGCAACAAGGTGCAGCACGTCCACGTCATCGGCGCCGGCGCGATGGGCGGCGACATCGCCGCCTGGTGCGCCCATCAGGACATGCGCGTCACGCTGGCCGACATGAAGGCCGAGCCGATCGCGAGCGCGATGAAACGCGCCTCCGAGTTGTTCGGCAAGATCATGCGCAGGAAGATCGACCAGCGCGATGCGCTCGACCGGCTGGTGCCGGATATGGACGGTGAGGGCGTCCGCAATGCGGACCTGATCATCGAGGCGGTGCCGGAGAAGCTCGAGCTGAAACAGAAGGTCTATGCGGGGCTTGAGCCCAGGATGAAGCCGGGCGCCATCCTCGCGACCAACACGTCGAGCATTCCATTGCAGGATCTGCGCACCACGCTGGCGAGGCCGGAGCGGCTGCTCGGCCTGCACTTCTTCAACCCGGTGTCGCGGCTGCAGCTCGTCGAGGTCGTCAGCCATGACGGCACCGATGGCGCC
>NZ_JAGKJJ010000041.1 GCF_020329505.1 Bradyrhizobium semiaridum | reverse complement strand
CCGCGCGATAGGCTTCGTGCAGCTTGGCCTTCCAGGCGCGGAAGTCCGGCTGCTCCGGCAGTTTGCGGTTGGCGCGCAGCCGGTCGAGGATGCTGGAATCGTCGGGGTTGCTGTCAAGGAAGGCCTGGTCGAGCCCCCACAGCCGCCGGTAGGATTCGTTGTAGAAGGTGAGCCGCCGGTCGGCATCGAACACGGCGACGCCTGACGACAGCTGGTCGAGCGTGCGCCGGTGCGCCTCGACCATCCGCACGATCGCAGAGCGCAGCGCCGCCGCTTCGCTGGCGTCGATCGCGATGCCGGCGCTGCCGCCGCCGAGCTTGAGCGCCTGCACGTCGTAGATCCGCCGCTCGCCCTTGACGACGATCGGCAGGCGGGCCGCATAACTGGCGTTGTCGTTGAGCGCGCGCGCCATTTCGGTGCGCTGCTCGCTTTCGAGCAGTTCGAGATTGCGCTGCAGCGCGTCGGTGACGCTCTTGCCCTCGGTGGCGCGGACATAGGCCGCGTTGGCATAACGCAGCTGGCCCTCGAGGCTCTTGGCCCAGATCGGCCAGGGCGCGGCGGCCGCGAAGTCGCGCAGCAGCTCGGTTTCTTCCTGCAGCGTCTTGTAGCGCAGGTTGGATTCGGCGAGCTCGCGGCGCAAGCCGCCGAGCTCTCGGATCCGCACAATGGCCTGTCCGCCGATGGCGCGCCCCATCGCCTCGATGGCGCGCCCGGCCGAGGTCGAGAGGTTGAGCAGGAAGGCTTCGCCCTTGTCGCGCAGCGCGTCGACGGCGTGGTCCATCTGCAGGGCCGGCTCCGGCGGCAGCCAGGTCCCGAAGGCGAGGATGCGCTGCGGCGACGTCTCCTGCGACATCACCAGCGAGACGTCGCCCGAGATCTGCGGGCGGTTGTCGCCGGCGGCCCAGGAGATCAGCACCTGCGGTTCGACGAACAGCAGCGCGCGCAGCCGGTCGGTCTGCGCCTGCAGGTCCGAGATCTCGGCGCGCAGCCGCTCCTCGCTGCGGGTCGCGCGCAGGCGAGTGCGCATCAGAAGGATCGCGGCGACGGCGGAGAAGCCGACCAGCGCGAACGACGTCGCGAGCACCGCGACCTCCTGATGGTTGAGGCCGAAATAGTCCGACATCGCCTGGGTCAGGAACCCCTGCGCGATGTCGTCGGCGGCGAAGGCCGACGTGGCCGGCAGCAATGCGGCGGTGGCGAGTCCAATCATGCCGTCGCGCGCCAGTGAGGTGCATGACAGCAGGGTTCGACGCATCGCCGCGACTACGCCCGACATATGTTGCCCCAGACGCACAACTCCCTGGCTCACGATCCGGAAAAAGACCGGAATTCCCTCACGACTAACGCGTAGCGCTTGCGCGGGGATCGTGCCCAGGCAGGACCCAAACAGCCCGACGAAGACCCCCCGTCGTGCTCGAATCAATCCAGAATAGTCCCAAGGGGACTCGCCGAGTAAGAGTCCAGACCGTGAACGCAGAATCGGCTGTGAAAAAATGCGCACCGGCGGCGCAAAAATTTGACGCGAATTGACTCCGTATTCGTCCAGAAGGCGCCTAACGCATGATCCGGAAAAGTGCGAAGCGGTTTTCCGAAAAGATCATGCGCAAAAGAGCTAAAGCGCGATGGCGATTCAACCCAATCCCATCGCGCTTTAGCGCCCGGTAGAGCCGAAGCCACCGCTGCCGCGCGCGGTCGTGGGCAGCACGTCGACCGGAACCAGCTCGGCGCGGGTGACCGGCGCGATCACCAGCTGCGCGATGCGCTCGCCGCGCCGGATCTGGAACGCGGCCTGGCCGTGATTGATCAACAGCACATTGATCTCGCCGCGATAGTCGGCGTCGATCGTGCCGGGCGCATTCAGCACGGTGATGCCGTGCTTGGCGGCCAGCCCGGAGCGCGGCCGCACCTGCGCCTCATAGCCCGGCGGCAGCGCGATGGTCAGCCCGGTCGGAACCATCTCGTAGCGTCCCGGCAGCAACATCAGCGGCGCCGACTGCGGCACCGCGGCGAGCAGGTCGAGCCCGGCCGCATCCGTGGTCTGATAGGCTGGCAGCAAGAGATCGTCGCCGTGCGGCAGCTGGTGGACTTCGACCTTGACAATGGCGCTCACGATCCGGTTCCCACGCTTCTTGCGATCTTTGACACCAGCGCGGCCGCGACCTCTTCCTTGGTCATGACCGGCCAAGAGTCGACGGTGACCTCCTTGCCCTCGCGCGCGAGCAGGTGAACCGTATTGCGGTCGCCGCCCATCACGCCCGATGCCGGCGAGACGTCGTTGGCGACGATCCAGTCGCAGCCCTTGCGCGCGAACTTCGCCTTGGCGTTCTCGATCAGGTGCTCGGTCTCGGCGGCGAAGCCGATCACCAGCGGCGGCCGCTTCTCCTTCAGCTTCGAGATGGTGGCGAGGATGTCGGGATTTTCCACCAGTTGCAGCGGCGGCATGCCGGCCGCGGTCTTCTTCAGCTTCTGGCTGCCTTCGCTGGCGACGCGCCAGTCGGCGACCGCGGCGGCGAAGATCGCGACATCGACCGGCAGCGCCGCCTCGACCCGGTGCAGCATGTCGCGCGCGGATTCCACGCGCATTACCGCGATGCCGGCCGGATCGTCGAGCTCGACGGGGCCTGACACCAGCACGACGTCGGCGCCGGCCGCTTGCGCAGCGGCGGCAATGGCGAAACCCTGTTTGCCGGAGGAGCGGTTGGCAATGTAGCGCACCGGATCGATCGCCTCATGGGTCGGGCCGGCGGTGACCAGCACGCGCTTGCCCGCGAGCGGGTGCGGCTTGGGCGGCCGCAGCATGCGGTCGGCGGCAGCCGCGATCTCGGTCGGCTCGGCCATCCGTCCGACGCCGGCCTCGCCGGCCTCCGCCATCTCGCCGGCATTGGGGCCGACGGTATGGACGCCGTCGCGGCGCAGCTGCAGCACATTGCGGCGGGTCGCCGGGTTGTTCCACATCAGCGGGTTCATCGCCGGTGCCAGCAGGATCGGCCGGTTGGCGGCGAGCAGGATCGCGGTGGCGAGATCGTTGGCATGGCCCTGCGCCATCTTGGCCATCAGGTCGGCGGTCGCCGGCGCCACCACGATCAGGTCGCACTCCCGCGCCAGCCGGATATGGCCGGCATCGAACTCGCTCTCGGCGTCGAACAAATCGGTATAGGCCCGCTCATGCGACAGTGCGCTGGCGGCGAGCGGCGTGACGAATTGCTGGGCCGCCTTGGTCAGCACGCAGCGGACCTCGATGCGCCGCTCCTTGAGCCGCCGGATCAGGTCCAGCGCCTTGTAGGCGGCGATGCCGCCGCCGATGATCAGGGTGACGCGGGGTTCTCCGGCCGCGCTGGCGGGCCGCGGCGCAGGAGCGGTACTTGTGGCCGGGTTGGCCGGAAGGCCATCAGCGGGCTCCGCGCGGCCCTCTGCAAGCTCGCGGAGGATGACCCGGACCTCCTCCTCGACCGAGCGCCCATTCCTGGCGGAGCGCAGCCGCAGATAGGCCTTCAGCTCGTCGTCGAGTTTGCGGATGGTCAGGCTGGCCATGGCATGGCCTCCGGATGATGCTCAAAAGTGACAGCAACGCTAGCACGTTGTGCATGCATTGCAATCAGATTTGCAGATGCCGGATCGCGAACAGGATCCCGATGAAGGTGGCGGCGATGATCCACAGCGCCACCGTGCGCCAGCGGTTCTTGCGGCCCTCGCTGCGGCCGAGCGCGGCAATGGTTTCCGGTGACAGCGTAATGCCCTCGCGGCTCATCCGCTCCAGATTCTCCAGCACCGCGACCGCGCGCGAGGCGATCGCCGGCAGGCCAGCTGCCACGCGGCCGAGCTCGCCCGCGCCCGCCATGGCGCCCTGGATGCGGCCGAGCGGGCCGAGATTCTGCGCGATCCATTCGCGCACCACGGGATCGGCGATCTTCCAGATGTCGAGCTTGGGGTCGAAGCCGCGCGCCACGCCCTCGACCACCACCATGGTCTTCTGCAACAGGATCAGCTCGGGCCGCGTCTGCATGTCGAACAGGCCGGTGACCTCGAGCAGAAGAGTGAGCAGCTTGGCCATCGAGATTTCCTCGGCGGTGCGATTGTGGATCGGCTCGCCGATGGCACGGATGGCTTGCGCGAAATTCTCCACCGAGTGATGGCCCGGCACGTAGCCGGCCTCGAAATGCACCTCGGCGACGCGGCGATAATCGCGGGTGATGAAGCCGAGCAGGATTTCCGCGAGAAAGCGCCGTTCCTTGGCGCCGAGCCGGCCCATGATGCCGAAATCCACCGCGACGAGGCGGCCAGCCTCGTCGAGGAACAGATTGCCCGGATGCATGTCGGCGTGAAAGAAGCCGTCGCGCAGCGCGTGGCGCAGAAAACTCTGGATCACCTTGCGGCCGAGATCGGGCAGGTCGACCCTGGCCTCGGCGAGACGCGCATGGTCGTTCAGCGCGATGCCGTCGATCCACTCCATCGTCAGCACGTTGTGGGTAGTGCGGTCCCAGTCCACGGTCGGCACGCGGAAATCCGGATCGTCGCGCGTGTTCTCGGCCATCTCGGAGAGCGCGGCTGCCTCCAGCCGCAGGTCCATCTCCATCGCGACCGAGCGCGACATCGTGTTGATGACCTCGATCAGCCGCAGCCGCCGCGCCTCCGCGGAGTGCGCCTCGGCATTGTGCGCGACGAAGAAGAAGTCGCTGAGGTCGCGGCGGAAGCGCGAGGCGACGTTGGGCCGGAGCACCTTGACCGCGACCTGATGCCGGACGCCGTTGCGTTCGACCTCGCCGCGATGCACCTGCGCGATCGAGGCGGCGGCCACCGCCGGGCCGAGATGAACGAAGGTCTGCGACAGCGGCCGTTCCAGCGATTGCGTGATGACGGCTTCGGCTTCGGCTTGCGAGAATGGCGGCAGCCGGTCTTGCAACGCTTCGAGGTCGCGCGCCATCGCCACGCCGACCACGTCGGGGCGGGTGGCGAGGAATTGCCCGAGCTTGAGATAAGCGGGCCCGAGCCTCGTCAGCGCGCGCGACAGCCGTGCGCCGGACTTGGCGTTGCGCCGCTCGACCAGCCGCGCGATCTTAAGCGCGAGTTGCCCGGGCGGCGGCACCAGCGAGGGATCGACCACGCCGAACACACCCTCGCGCGCAAACACGAAACCGGCGCGGGCGAGGCGCGTAATGTGGGAGAGTGCGGAGATCACAAACGCCAGCCCGAATGCAGCGCCACGATGCCGCCGGAGAGGCTCTGCCACTTCACGCGGGCGAAGCCGGCGCCGCCGATCATCTCGGCAAACGCGCTCGGCCGCGGGAATTTGCGGATCGACTCGACGAGGTATTGGTAGGATTCGGCATCGCCCGTGACGGCGCGGCCGAGCGGCGGGATCACCTTGAAGGAGAACAGATCGTACAGCCGGTCGAGGCCGGGCACGTCGACGGTGGAGAACTCCAGGCACAGGAAGCGGCTGCCGGGCTTCAGCACGCGATAGGCCTCGCGCAGCGCGAGGTCGATCTGCGGCACGTTGCGGATGCCGAATGCGATGGTGTAGGCGTCGAACGAACGGTCGGCGAAAGCCAGCGTCTCGGCGTTGCCTTCGACGAACGACACCCGATCGTCGAGATGCTGCCTGGCGGCGCGCTCGCGGCCGACTGCGAGCATGTCGCCGTTGATGTCGCAGACCGTGGCGCGGAAACCGCCGCCCGCCGCCTTGGCGGCACGGAACGCGATGTCGCCGGTGCCGCCGGCGACATCGAGCAGCGCGAACGGCCGGTCGCCCTTCGGCGGATCGAGCGCCGTGATCATGATGTCCTTCCAGATCCGGTGCAGGCCCGCCGACATCAGGTCGTTCATCAGGTCGTAGCGCGACGCCACGCTGTGAAACACATCGTTCACCAGCGTCTGCTTCTCGCCCAGGGGGACGTCCCTGAAGCCGAAATGGGTGGTTTGATCCAGCCGATCCATCAGCTCATAACTCACTCACAAGTCCCGGCCAAACCATAGCGCGGCGGCCGCAATGGCGCTATCACGTCACTTCCAAAAGGTGAATGCCTCCATGCCGGAATTACCTGAAGTCGAGACCGTCCGCCGCGGCCTGCAACCGGCCATGGAAGGGGCAAAAATCGTCAAGGCCGAAGCCCGCCGCAAGGATTTGCGGTTTCCCTTTCAAAAAGACTTTATCGCCCGGCTCGAGGGCCAGACCGTCACCGGGCTCGGCCGCCGCGCCAAATATCTGATGGCGGACCTGACCTCCGGCGACGTGCTGCTGATGCATCTGGGCATGTCCGGCTCGTTCCGCGTGCATAAGGAAGACGCCGGCGCGACGCCGGGGCAATTCCATCATCCGCGCAGCGATGACCGCGCGCATGACCATGTCGTGTTCCACATGTCGTCGGGCGCGGCCGTCGTCTTCAACGATCCGCGCCGCTTCGGCTACATGAAGATCATCGCCCGTAACGCGATCGAGGATGAGCCGCTGCTGAAGGGGCTTGGCCCTGAGCCGCTCGGCAATGAGTTCGACGCCGCGATGCTGGCCCGCTCGTGCCACAACAAGAAGACCAGCCTGAAGGCGGCGCTGCTCGATCAGCGCGTGGTGGCGGGACTTGGCAACATCTATGTCTGCGAGGCGCTGTTTCGCGCGCATCTCTCGCCGCGTCGATTGGCCGCGACGCTCGCAACCAAGAAGGCGGAGCCGACCGACCACGCCAAACGGCTGGTCGACGCGATCCATGCGGTGCTGAATCAGGCGATCAAGGCCGGCGGCTCCTCGATCAGTGATCACCGATTGACGAATGGCGATCTCGGTTACTTCCAGCATTCGTTCCAGGTCTACGACCGCGAAGGCGAGACCTGCCGGAGCAGGGGCTGCGAGGGCATCGTCAAGCGCTTTGTCCAGAACGGCCGTTCGACGTTCTGGTGCCCGAAGTGCCAGAAATAGGTTCGCTGCAACAGCAATAACAACAAGGGAGATCGAACCATGGGCGGCAACTGGCGTGATCGTGCGGCGACCAGCTTCGAGTGCCAGAAGCAGACGGCATCCGGCAGCCGCGGCATGGTGGTGAGCAATCATCCGCTGGCGTCAAGCGCGGGCGCCGAGATGCTCGCGGCCGGCGGCAACGCGATCGACGCGGCGATCGCGACGCTGTTCACGCTGACCGTGGTCGAGCCGATGATGGTCGGCATCATCGGCGGCGGCATGGCGCATATCCGCCTCGCCGATGGCAGCCATCGCTTCATCGACGGCCAGAGCACGGTGCCGATGGCGGTGAAGCCGGATACCTACACCTCGAAGCCGGGCTCGGCGCATGACGTGTTCGACACCGTCGGCAACGAGAATCTGAACGGGCCGAAAGCGGTTGCCGTGCCCGGCTCGCTGAAAGCCTGGTGCGAAACGCTGCGCCGCTTCGGCACCATGAGCCTCGCCGACGTCATGCAGCCGGCGATCAAGCACGCGGCGCGCGGCTATGCGGCGACGCCTTACCTGAACGAATGCATCACCGACAGTGCTGAGGAGATGCTGAAGGACAAGCCGATCGCGGCGATCTATCTGCCCGACGGATCGCCGCTGAAGGCGGGCGAGCGCGTGGTGCAGGCGGAATATGCCGAGACGCTGAAATACATCGCCGAGCATGGCGACAACGCGCTCTACGAGGGCCCGCTCGGCGACATCCTGGTCGACTACATGAAGAACAATGGCGGCTTCATCGCGCGCGAGGACCTCACCAGCTACAGGACCGTCGAGCGCGCGCCGGTCCGCGCCGATTACCGCGGCTGGGAGATCTTGGGTCCGCCGCCGCCGGCCGCGTCCGGCGTGCATATCACGCAGATGCTCAACATCCTCGAAGGCTACGACGTCGCCGGCCTCGGCTTCGGCACAGCAGAGACGATCCACTACCTCGCCGAGGTGCTGAAGATCGCCTTCGCCGATCGCGAGGCAGCGAGCGGTGACCCCGCCTACATCAACGTGCCGGTGGAGCGGCTGACCTCGAAGGCCTATGCCGAGGAACGCCGCCGCGCGATCCAGCCTGATCGTGCGCAGGCCTGGGGCGCCGGCGTCAGCCCGCTCGAAAGCGCGCACACCACGCACATGACCGCGGCCGATGCGTTTGGCAACGTGGTCGCGACCACGCAGACCATCAACAATCTGTTCGGCGCAAAGATCCTGATCCCGGGCCTCGGCACCGTGCCGAACAACTACATGAACCTGTTCGATCCGCGGCCGGGGCATGCGCTGTCGCTGGCGGCGGGCAAGCGCGTCACCACCTCGATGTCGCCGATGATGGCGCTGCGCGACGGCAAGCTCACTTACGCGCTCGGCCTGCCCGGCGGCAAACGCATCTTCCCGAGCGCGATGCAGGCGCTGATCAATCTGATCGATCACGGCATGAGCCTGCAGGAGGCGGTCGAAGCGCCGCGGGTCTGGACCGAAGGCAACGCGCTCGAGGTCGAGCAGGCGGTGCCGGAAGCCGTCCGCGCCGCGCTCGCTGCGAAGGGTCACAAGGTGCAGGTGGTGTCGACAGTCGCCGGCGGCATGAATGCGATCCAGTTTCATGGAGATGGCACGATGTCCGGCGCCGCCTGCTGGCGCGCCGACGGCACGCCGGTGGGGATTGCGGGCGGTCTCGCGCGCGCGGGCGTTAGGTTCGCGTTGAGGTGACGAGCTTCATAGCCTGGATGAAGCGAAGCGAAATCCGGGGCCGGTCGTACCACCGCTAGAGCAGCCCCGGATTACGCTTCGCTCCATCCGGGCTACGGATTTCTCACTTCCTCACGCAGATCACGCGGACGACGGCGGCCTTGGCGTCGGCCGATCCGCCCGATGCGTTGACGCCGTGGGCTTTGAGGAACTCGCGCACCGTATCTGCCGGCACCAGCGCGGCCTGTGCCGGCGGCGTCGTACCCGCGGGTCCTGCGACCAGCACCGGCCTCAGCACCGCGATGCCGGCGAACTTGCCGTCGCCGTCGAGCGCCGCCGCGCCGGAGAAGCCGAGCGCAGGGGGCGGCGACAGCGCCGCATCGCCTCCGCCGCCGAGCTGCGCAACTGAAGCCTTCACGCTGCTCGCGGCCGCGCTGCCGCCCTGGTTCTGCGGATCGGCGATGCCGGTGATGTCGAGCGCGGTCTGCGTCGCATTGCCCGCGATGTTGAGCGGCTTCAGCCCGCGCGCGCCATAGATGCGCAGCAGCGCGAGATCGTGCTCCTTGTCCTCGGCGACGCGGTCGGCATTGCCGTAGCCCGGAATGGTCAGCGCGATGCACTGTTCGGTGGCGACGCGATCGGTGACGATCGCACCGTCATCGCTGACCACGACGCCGGTGCCGTACTCGACGGTCTTGCGCGGCGGCGGACCGGCCAGCACGCCGGATGGGAATGCGGTGAACGCGCTCGACATCGCGATCACCACCGGCTCGACGGTGTTTTGAACCGCCTGGTCGTAAAGGATGGTGAGGATGCGGACCTCGTCGCCCTTGAAGGTGCCGCGGAGGTAGAACTTCTTCTGTCCCTGCATGCCCGACAGCACGAAGAAGTCCGGCTTCACCACGGTGTAGTCGACGCTGCGGCCGGCCGGCTCCTTCTTTTCCTGCTCGGCGAGTTTTGCTGTCGCCGGGTTGGCCTCCTTGCGCCGCGTCAGCAGCACCTGCACCGTTCCGGTCGGTGACGTCCATTTCGCGCCCGAAGCATCGCTGGTGAGCTGCGGCACCAGCTTGGTCGGGATGCCGACGCGCGCGCCGGTGGCGGGCTCGGTGACGATCTTCCAGCCGACATTGTCCTGCCGCTTGCGCGCGGTGTCGGCGAGCGCGCCGCGCTCCTGCGGGTTCAGCACGCCGGTCGGCTTGCCGCCGCGCTTCTTCTGGAATTCCTTGATCGCATTGACCATGCGCTCGCTGACATCGCCCGATATCGCGCCGTTATATTCGCCGACCCAGGCGAGGTCGGACTGCAGCGCCAGCCGCTCGGCTTGCGTCATCGCATTTGCGGTATCTTCCGGCTTCTGCACCGCAGGGCGGACCGGCACGGTAGTCACGGTCTTTGGCTTGATTCCGGACGCAGGCGGGGTCGTCTGGGCCTGCGCAGCACCCATCGCCGCGACCATCAATGTTGCCGAAAGCACCGATCTCATGACAAATCCGTTCGAGATGACTGAAACCATTGACGTCCACGCAATGAAGCACATCTGCTTGGTCGACACCAATCGCGCCCGGGTTCACGGATTGGCGCGCCGGAATTGAAGATGCTGACTGCTGACGAACTCGAACGCTACGCCCGCCACATCGTGCTGCGCGAGGTCGGCGGCCCCGGCCAGAACGCGCTGAAGCAGGCTGCGGTGCTGGTGATCGGCGCCGGCGGTCTCGGCGCGCCGGTGCTGATGTATCTGGCCGCCGCCGGCGTCGGCCGGCTCGGCGTGGTCGATGACGATATCGTGTCGCTGTCCAATCTGCAGCGCCAGATCATCCATGCGACGCCCGATATCGGCAAGCGCAAGGTCGACAGCGCCGCGGCGCAGATCCGTGCGCTCAATCCGCATGTGACATTCGAGGCGCATGCCCTGCGGCTCGATGCGAACAACGCGCTGGCGCTGATCGCGAACTACGATCTCGTGCTCGATGGCTCCGATAATTTCGAGACCCGCTACCTGGTCTCGGATGCCTGCTTCCTCGCCGGCAAGCCGCTGATCACGGCGGCGCTCGGCCAGTTCGACGGCTCGCTGACCACGATCCGTGCGCATGAGAAGAACGCGGCCGGCGAATTCAATCCGACCTATCGCTGTCTGTTTCCGGAAGCGCCGCCGCCCGGCACGGTGCCGGCCTGCGCCGAGGCCGGTGTGATGGGCGCGCTCGCCGGCGTGCTGGGATCGATGATGGCGCTGGAGGCGATCCGCGAGATCGTCGGCTTCGGCGAGGGCCTGGTCGGCCGCCTCCTGATGGTGGATGCACGCGCGATGCGGTTCGAGACGCTGCGCTACGCGCGCGATCCGCAGAACCCGCTCAACGGTGATGCGCCCGGCATCACCGACCTGAGCGGGCATCTCTGACTTTACGAAGCCTTCGCCCGCTTTTCGCTGTCCATGTGGCGGAGGTGTTCCTCCGGATAGCGTCCGCCCGCGGCGGCGCCGGGCGGAAACGCTTCGGCCAGCGCGGCGAGATGCGCGTCGGTCAGCCTCACATCGAGCGCGCCGAGCGCCTCGGTCAGCCGCTCGCGCCGCCGTGCGCCGACCAGCGGCACGATGTCGTTGCCCTGGGCGGCGACCCAGGCGATCGCCACCTGCGCCGGTGAGGCGCCGACGTCCGCTGCGATGACGCGCAGCCGATCGGCAAGGGCGAGGTTGGCATCGATATTGCCGGCCTGGAAGCGCCGGCTGAGCGAGCGGAAGTCTTTTGGATTGGCGCGGTCCTTCGACCAGTGCCCGCTGATCAGGCCGCGCGCCAGCACGCCATAGGCGGTGATTCCGATGCCGAGCTCGCGGCAGGTCTTCAGGATGTCGGTCTCGATGCCGCGCGAGATCAGCGAGTATTCGATCTGCAAATCGGCGATCGGATGCACCGCATGGGCGCGGCGGATGGTGTCGGAGCCGACTTCGGAGAGGCCGATATGCTTGATCCAGCCGGCCTTGATCATGTCGGCCATCGCGCCGACCGTGTCCTCGATCGGCACATTGGGATCGAGCCGCGCCGGGCGGTAGATGTCGATATGGTCGACGCCGAGCCGCTGCAGCGAGTAGGCGGCGAAATTCTTCACCGCGGCCGGCCGGCTGTCATAGCCGAGGAAGCCGTAATTGCGGTCGCGCAAGGCGCCGAACTTGACGCTGATCTGGATGGTGTCGCGGCTGCGGCCCTTGAGCGCCTCGCCGATCAGCATCTCGTTGTGGCCCATGCCATAGAAATCGCCGGTGTCGATCAGCGTGATGCCGGCATCGAGCGCGGCATGGATGGTGGCGATGCTCTCGCTGCGGTCGGCGGGACCGTAGAAGTCGGACATGCCCATGGCGCCGAGGCCGATCAGCGAGACCGTGGGACCGGTGGAACCGAGTTTGCGTGTGTCCATGATGGTGCTTCCCTCGAACGTCGCGGCGGATGATCCGCCGCCCGAATGACGCGGCTGATATGCGTCCGCCGGCGCGGGCCGATAAGCTGGACAATGGCGAATGGCTTGTTCACTATATCGAACAATGCAGGATTTCGATCTTCGTGACCTCGACGCCTTCGTGGCGGTGGCGCGCACGCGCAATTTCCGGCGTGCCGCGCTGGAGCAGCGCGTCTCGGTATCGAGCCTCAGCCAGCGCCTGCGCGACATGGAGGAGCGGCTCGGCGTCCGCCTGATGAACCGCACCACCCGCAGCGTCGCGCTCACCGAGGCCGGCGAACTGCTGCTCGCCCGCGTCGGCCCCGCGATGTCAGATGTCGGCGATGCGCTCAACCAGGTGCGCGGCCTGCGCGCGGTGCCGTCGGGACGGCTGCGCATCAACGCGCCGCCGCCGGCGGTGGACCTCGCGCTGGCGCCGATGGTCGGGCCGTTCCTGGCAAAATATCCGCAGGTCGATCTGGAGATCGTCGCCGACAGCGGCTTCGTCGATATTGTCGCGCAGGGCTTTGACGCCGGCGTGCGCTATGGCGAGCATCTGGCGCAGGACATGATCGCGGTGCCGCTCGGCGCCCCGCAGCGCTACGCGGTGGTGGCCTCGCGGGATTATGTCGCCAAACACGGCCGGCCGATGCATCCCAAGGACCTGCTGAAGCACGCCTGCATCCGCACCCGTTTCAGCAGTGGCGTGATGTTCGATTGGGAGTTCGAGAAGAACGGCCGCCTGGTCAAGGTCTCGCCGCCCGCGAAGCTGGTCGCCACCTATCTCGGCCTCGCGCTGCGCGCGGTCCATGACGGCGTCGGCTACTGGGCGACCTTCGAGGGCTATGTCCGCTATGGCGTCAAATCCGGCGCGCTGGTCAGTGTACTCGACGACTGGTGCCCGCCGTTCGACGGCCCGTTCCTGTATTATCCGGGCCGTCGCCAGCCGCCGCCCGCGCTCGCCGCTTTCGTGGCGTTCGTCGCCGACTGGCGCAAGCAGGCGCGCAGCAAGACGAAAGCAACATAGCGTTACGCCATCGTCCCGGCGAAGGCCGGGACCCCTTACCCCAAATGATCCTTGCTGCGCTACGCTGGAGCCGCAGTTCGTTTTGGCAACGCGCCCTGTGGTTATCGGTCCCCGCCTGCGCCGGGACGACATCGAGATTGGGGCAGCCGCAGGCGACCGTGCCCGCCGCCCGGCTCCTTTGCATGGGGTTGTTTTCGCTGTTTTGGCAATGCGCCCCCTACGAGGGCTACAGCATGCTGGGCAGCACGCGGTCCGGCGGCTTGTGGTTGTCGAGGAAGGTGCGGATGTTGATGATCACCTTCTCGCCCATTTCGACGCGGCCCTCGATGGTGGCCGAGCCCATATGCGGCAGCAGCGTCACCTTGCCGGCCTTGGCGAGCCGGACCAGCTTCGGGTTCACCGCGGGCTCGTGCTCGTAGACGTCGAGCCCGGCGCCGCCGACCTCGCCGGCTTCGATCAACTTGATCAGCGTGTCCTCGTCGATCACCTCGCCGCGCGCGGTGTTGACGATATAGGCCTCCTTGCGGATCAGCTTGAGCCGCCGCGCCGAGAGCAGGTGGAAGGTGGCCGGGGTGTGCGGGCAGTTCACCGAGATGATGTCCATCCGCGCCAGCATCTGGTCGAGGCTTTCCCAATAGGTGGCCCCGAGCTCGTCGGCGATCATGGGCGCCACCGGGCGGCGGTTGTGATAGTGGATCTGCAGGCCGAAGGCGCGGGCCCGGCGCGCCACCGCCTGGCCGATCCGGCCCATGCCGATGATGCCGAGCCGCTTGCCGCCAATGCGGTGCCCGAGCATCCAGGTCGGCGACCAGCCCGCCCAGTGCTTGCCGTCGGTCAAGATCGAGGCGCCCTCGATCAGCCGGCGCGGCACCGCGAGGATCAGCGCCATGGTCATGTCGGCGGTGTCCTCGGTCAGCACCTTCGGCGTGTTGGTGACGGTGATGCCGCGGGCATGCGCCGCGGCCACGTCGATATTGTCGACGCCATTGCCGAAATTGGCGATCATCCTCAGCTTGCAGTCCGGCTGGTTGATCGCGTCATCGCGGATCAGGTCGGTCACGGTCGGCACCAGCACGTCGGCGGTGCGCGCCGCTTCCGCGATCTGCTCCGGCGTCATCGGCGTGTCGTCGAGATTCAGTCTGGCGTCGAACAGCTCGCGCATCCGGGTCTCGATCGAGTCCGGCAGCTTGCGGGTGACGACGACGAGAGGCTTTTTCTTTACCGACATGTCCTGCTTTCATGAACTCCGCGGCCTGCAAAAACCAAGCCGTTCAGGGCTCATTAACCGGGTTGTTCGACACTGCTGATCGCCGCGCTGTCCCGGCGTTTCCTTCGCGTTTCCTAGGGTTCCCCGACACTTGTCCGCCGTTTGCTTCGCGGAAAGTCCGGGCGTTCTGGTTCTGAAAGGCGTTCCGTCCTCTCTAGCAGAAGGCCGGGCCAAGACAAGAACCCCTCGGAAGGGCGTGCTCCGGGCGCTGGTGTGGCGAGAGGGGTCTGAAATCTCAGGCGTGGATTTGGGTTGCAGCTCGCCGAATGCGGGTTGGGCATCTCGGCAGGAGACGAGTTGATGGTGGTGGCGTTCTGGCGTTTCGGTTCATTGGTAGCGCTGGTCGGGTCCATGCTGGGCGCATCGGTAATCCCGGGACATTCGGCCAAGGACTCCAGCCCGACCACCAGCGGACTGCCGATCCCGCGCTATGTCAGCCTGAAATCCGACCACGTGAACGTCAGGGCCGGTCCGACCAAGGACAATGACGTCGCCTGGGTCTACACGAGGGCCGGGCTGCCGGTCGAAATAACCGCCGAATTCGAGAACTGGCGCCGGGTCCGCGATTCCGAGGGCTCCGAAGGCTGGGTCTATCACTCCCTGCTGTCCGGCCGCCGCACCGCGGTGGTCACCATGAAGAACAAGGACGATCTGGCCTCGCTCTACGATCGCCCCGATGCCAGCAGCGCGGTCGCGGCGCGGCTGCAGGCCGGCGTGGTCGCGCAGGTCAAGAAGTGCAGCAACAGCTGGTGCCGCGTCACCGGCAACGGCTTCGACGGCTGGATCGAGCAGCAGCGCCTGTGGGGCGTCTACGCCGACGAGAAGGTGGACTGACTTCAATCGTCGTCCCGGCCTTCGCCGTGACGACGGTGGGACCGGTATCTCCCAAACGACAATGGCCGGGACAAGCCCGGCCATGAACAATCAAATCAGCGGCAGACGGCTCAGCGCTTCTTGCGCAGCCGCACCACCATGTCGACGCGGGAAATCTCGTAGCCTTCCGGCACGTCGGGCATCTTCGAGAGCATCATGTTCGAGTCGTGGATGTCGACCAGCTCGTGATTGTGCTCGAGATAGAAGTGGTGATGCGCCGAAACGTTGGTGTCGAAATAGGTCTTGGTGCCGTCGACGCTGACCTGGCGCAGCAGGCCGGCATCGGTGAGCTGGTTGAGGGTGTTGTAAACGGTCGCCAGCGACACCGGCACCTTGGCCAGCGTGGCTTCCTCGTACAGCATTTCAGCGGTCAGGTGACGGGCGCCCTTGCCGAACAGCAGCCAGCCCAGCGCCATGCGCTGACGGGTCGGCCGCAGGCCGGCAGCCTGCAACATCTCGTTGACGTCATGCCACGGACAGCCGGTCAGGGCCGGGTGGCCGGCGCCACGGGCGGCCGGGTGCACGGCATCATCCTTCACAGCCGGTACTTCCTCGTTCATATCCACTCTATGCACCTAACTCAGGCAATATTCCCGATATATATAAAAAGGATGCCTACCAGATGCAAGTTTTTCGCAACTAGAACGCATCCAAGTTGCAAGAGAAACCCATGATAAGGCGGTAATTTATCACCTGAATGCCGCTTTGCCGCCCCATTAGGCCTATGTTAGAGAGCGCGCGGACCACATATGCGTTGCAGGCAGAGATCAGGCCGGCGGCGTGCCCAAGTAGCGCCCGACGGCGGGATATTGCAGTTTCCCGTCCGAGGTAAGGTCCGGCTCAGGCCAAAGGCGCTTCATCGGGACATTGAGAGGTAGAAAGCGGATGCTGGATCGGCGCGGCGGTTACGAATATGAGGATTTGCTGGCCTGCGGCCGGGGCGAGCTTTTCGGGCCCGGCAACGCCCAGTTGCCGCTGCCCCCGATGCTGATGTTCGACCGCATCAGCCAGATCTCCGACAGCGGCGGCGAATTCGGCAAGGGGCTGGTGCGCGCCGAGCTCGACGTGAAGTCCGATCTCTGGTTCTTCGGCTGCCATTTCAAGAACGATCCGGTGATGCCGGGCTGTCTCGGCCTCGACGCCATGTGGCAAATGGTCGGCTTTTATCTCGGCTGGATCGGCGGTGAAGGTCGCGGCCGGGCGCTCGGTCTCGGCGAACTGAAGTTCTCCGGCCAGGTGCTGCCGCACGCGCGCAAGGTTGTGTACAACGTCGATATCAAGCGCGTGATGCGGTCCAAGCTCGTGCTTGGAATCGCCGACGGGTGGCTTTCCATGGACGACGAGATTATCTATCGCGCCAAGGACTTGAAGGTCGGGTTGTTCAAGCAGGGCACGGCGCCATCTTGAGCAGGATCATCATGCGGCAACATAAAGGCAGGGCGAGGCGAACATGAGGCGGGTTGTCATCACGGGGATGGGTATCGTCTCGTCCATCGGTAACAACACCCAGGAAGTGCTTGCGAGCCTCTATGAGGCGAAGTCGGGCATTTCGCGCGCGGAGAAGGCCGCCGAGCTCGGCTTCCGCTCGCAGGTGCACGGTGCGCCGACACTCAATCCTGCCGAGGTGATCGATCGTCGCGCCATGCGGTTCCTGGCCGAAGGCGCGGCCTGGAATCACGTCGCCATGGAGCAGGCCATCCGCGACTCCGGCCTGGAAGAGGCCGAAGTCTCCAATATCCGGACCGGCATCATCATGGGGTCGGGTGGCCCGTCGACCCGGACGCTGGTGGAAGCCGCCGACATTGCACGGGCCAAGGGCCCGAAGCGCGTCGGTCCTTTTGCCGTGCCGAAGGGGATGTCCTCGACGGCGTCGGCGACGCTTGCGACCTGGTTCAAGATCAAGGGCGTGAACTATTCGATCTCTTCGGCCTGTGCGACGTCGAACCATTGTATCGGCAACGCCTATGAGACGATCCAGATCGGCAAGCAGGACGTCATCTTCGCCGGCGGCTGCGAGGAGCTCGACTGGACACTGTCGGTGCTGTTCGACGCGATGGGCGCGATGTCCTCGAAATACAACGACACGCCGGCCACCGCCTCGCGTCCCTACGACGTCAGCCGCGACGGCTTCGTGATTGCCGGCGGCGCGGGCGTCGTGGTGCTGGAAGAGCTCGAGCATGCCAAGGCGCGCGGCGCCAAGATCTATGCCGAGGTGGTCGGCTATGGCGCGACCTCGGACGGCTACGACATGGTGGCGCCGTCGGGCGAGGGCGCCGAGCGCTGCATGCGCATGGCGATGTCGACGGTGAACACGCCGATCGACTACATCAATCCGCACGCCACCTCGACGCCGGCCGGCGATCCGCCGGAGATCGAGGCGATCCGCAAGGTATTCGGCACCGGCGACAAGTGCCCGCCGATCTCGGCGACCAAGGCGCTGACCGGCCATTCGCTCGGCGCCACCGGCGTGCAGGAGGCGATCTATTCGATCCTGATGCTGAACAACGGCTTCGTCTGCGAGAGCGCGCACATCACCGAGCTCGATCCTGTGTTCGCCGACATGCCGATCGTGCGCAAGCGCATCGACAACGCCAAGCTCGCCACCGTGCTGTCGAACTCGTTCGGCTTCGGCGGCACCAACGCCACGCTGGTGTTCAAGCGCCTCGATGCGTGATTTCGATTTCATCTCTGCTCGTTCGCGGTGGGAGGTTTCCACGCGGCGAATGAAAACATTGCAACGATCCGAATTGGGGTGCGCATGATTATCGAACCGCGCGTGCGAGGCTTCATCTGCACCACGGCACATCCGGTCGGCTGCGCCACCAACGTCCGCGAGCAGATCGCCTATGTGCTTCGCCAGGGCCCGATCGCCGACTGCCCGAAGCGCGTTGCCGTGCTGGGTTGTTCGACCGGTTACGGCCTCGCGAGCCGCATCGTTTCGACCTTCGCCGGCGGCGCCGACACCATCGGCGTGTCGCTCGAGCGCGAGCCGACGGAAAAAAGGACGGCCACCGCCGGCTGGTACAACAACCGCGCCTTCGAGATCGAGGCGAAGAAGATCGGGCGATCCCCGCTCACCCTGGAAGGCGACGCCTTCTCCGACCAGCTGAAGGCCGATTTCATCGCGCACGTGCGCGAGAAATTTGGACAGCTCGACATGCTGGTCTACAGCATGGCCGCTCCGGTGCGCACCGATCCCGTCACCGGCGAGACCTATCGTTCGGTGATCAAGCCGCTGGGTGCGCCCGTCGAGATCAAGACGCTCGACACCGAGACCGGCGAGGTGTTCCAGACCACGCTCGAGCCTGCCACCGAGGAGCAAACCGCCGCTACCGTGGCGGTGATGGGCGGCGACGACTGGAAGCGCTGGATCGATCAGCTCGCCGATGCCGGCGTGCTGGCACCTGGCTTTCGCACGCTGAACTACACCTATATCGGCAGCGAGCTGACCTGGCCGATCTACTGGAACGGCACGCTCGGCCGCGCCAAGGTCGATCTCGACAGCAAGGCTGAGGCAATCCGCGGCCGGCTCGGCGCGGAGGCGGCGCGCGTCGTGGCGCTGAAGGCCGTGGTTACCCAGGCGAGCTCGGCGATCCCGGTGGTGCCGCTCTACGGCACCGTGCTGTTCAAGGTGATGAAGCAGCTCGGCCTGCACGAAGGCTGCATCGAGCAGATCGACCGCCTGTTCCGGACCAAGCTCGGCAAGGATGTCGCGCTCGACGACGCGCAACGCGTCAGGGTCGACGACTGGGAACTGTCATCAGAGGTTCAGACCGAAGTGTCGCGGCGCTGGCCGCTGCTCTCGACCGAAACGCTCGGCGACCTCGCCGACCTCGACGAGTACAAGACCCAGTTCCTCCGCCTGTTTGGCTTCGGCATCCCGGGCGTCGATTACACGCAGGACCTCGATCCGCGTATCGTCCCGGGTTAGGTAATCTTCGTAGCCCGGATGGAGCGAAGCGAAATCCGGGGAGCACTTTCCACGTCTTCGTCTGCCCCGGATTGCGCTGCGCTCCATCCGGGCTACGGTCTGTCTTCTCCTTCCAAGCCTCGCGAACTTACACGCCGAGCGTGCCGGCCTTGGCCGCCGCGTAGCGCTCGGCGATCGCTTTCCAGTTCACCGTATTCCACCACGCCTTGAGGTAATCGGGCCGGCGGTTCTGGTAGGTGAGATAATAGGCGTGCTCCCAGACGTCATTGCCGAGCAGCGCGCGCTTGCCGTCCATGATCGGGGTGTCCTGGTTCGGCCGCGTCTCGAGCGCGAGCTTGCCGTCCTTGGTCACGGTGACGAACACCCAGCCCGAGCCGAACACGTGTCCGCCGGCGGCGTTGAAGTCGGCCTGCAATTTCTCCATGCCGCCGAGATCGCGATCGATCGCGGCGAGCACTTCGCCGTCGGGCTTGCCGCCGTTCGGTCCCATGATCTGCCAGAACATCGTGTGGTTGGCGTGGCCGCCCATGTTGTTGCGCACGCCGGTGCGGATCGCCTCCGGCACATTGCCGAGATTGGCGAGCACGTCGGTGATCGGCTTCTCCGCGATCGCCGGGTTGTCCTTGGCGAAGCCGTTCAGATTGGTGACGTAGGCCTGGTGGTGCTTGTCGTGATGGATCTCCATCGTCTTGGCGTCGATGTGCGGCTCCAGCGCCGATGTCGGATAGGGCAGCGGGTCGATCTTGAAGGGGCCGCTTGGAGCTTGTGCTGTCGCCTGGGCGAATGCGAGCCGTGGTGCAGCGGCGGCCGCGACGAGTGTGGTCGTCGCAAACACGAGGTGACGGCGGGAGATGCGTGACATGATTCCTCCTGACCTGTTGCTGTGGGAACTCATGACGGAGCAGCGCAAGGTACGTTCAGGATACCCTATGCAGTTTCGAAGACGGTCACTATGACGCTGCGTCGGAATCGCGCATTTGTGTCCGCACGCCGCCTGCCTTGGTCCGACACCGCACCAAACAAAAAGGGCGGCCTCTCGGCCGCCCTTTCTGGTTTCGTTCAAAAAGGCCTTACTCGCCGGCGGCTTCGCGCGGCGCCGGGGCGTCGGTCTTCTGCTTGGCCTCGAGGTCCTCGCCGGTGGCCTGGTCGACCGCCTTCATCGACAGCCGGGTCTTGCCGCGGTCGTCGAAGCCGAGCAGCTTGACCTTGACCTTGTCGCCTTCCTTGACGACGTCGGAGGTCTTCTGCACGCGGTTGGCCGCAAGCTGGCTGATATGGACGAGACCGTCCTTGGCGCCGAAGAAGTTCACGAAGGCGCCGAACTCCATCACCTTGACGACGGTGCCCTCGTAGATCTGGCCGACCTCCGGATCGGAGGCGATCGACTTGATCCACTTGATGGCGGCCTTCATCGCCTCGCCGTCGTTGGAGGCGACCTTCACGGTGCCGTCGTCCTCGATGTTGACCTTGGCGCCGGTCTTCTCGACGATCTCGCGGATCACCTTGCCGCCG
This sequence comes from Bradyrhizobium semiaridum, assembly GCF_020329505.1. GTDB lineage: Bacteria > Pseudomonadota > Alphaproteobacteria > Rhizobiales > Xanthobacteraceae > Bradyrhizobium > Bradyrhizobium semiaridum. The sequence goes on along the minus strand of NZ_JAGKJJ010000041.1, from coordinate 12,692 downwards.
GTGCCAATCACTTCGCGGATCTTGTCGGTGGCGATCTTGAAGGTCTCGATGCGCGGCGCGTATTCGCCGAGCTCGGCGCGGGCCGCGGTCAGGGCCTTGGACATCTCGCCGAGGATGTGGATGCGCCCTTCCTTGGCCTGGCCAAGCGCAACCTTCATGATCTCCTCGGTGATGCCCTCGATCTTGATGTCCATCTGCAGCGAGGTGATGCCCTGGTCGGTGCCGGCCACCTTGAAGTCCATGTCGCCGAGATGATCCTCGTCACCGAGGATGTCCGACAGCACCGCAAAGCGCGAGCCTTCCAGGATCAGGCCCATCGCGATGCCCGCGGTCGGCCGCTTCAGCGGCACGCCGGCGTCCATCAGCGACAGCGAGGCGCCGCAGACCGAGGCCATCGAGGACGAGCCGTTCGACTCGGTGACCTCGGAGACCACGCGCACGGTGTACGGGAACTCGTGATGCGGCGGCAGTACCGGGTGGATCGCGCGCCAGGCGAGCTTGCCGTGGCCGATCTCGCGGCGCTTGGTGCCGCCGAGGCGGCCGGTCTCGCCGACCGAGTAGGGCGGGAAGTTGTAGTGCAGCAGGAATGTTTCCTTGTACGTCCCCGACAGCGCATCGATGTACTGCTCGTCCTCGCCGGTGCCGAGCGTGGTCACGACCATCGCCTGGGTCTCGCCGCGGGTGAACAGCGCCGAGCCGTGGGCGCGCGGCAGCACGCCGACCTCGGCGATGATGTTGCGCACGGTCTTGACGTCGCGGCCGTCGATGCGCTTGCCGGTGTCGAGGATGTTCCAGCGAACGATCTTGGCCTCGAGCTCCTTGAAGACGTCGGCGACGCGCAGCTTGTCGTATTTCGGCTCCTGGCCCTCGGGGAAGAAGTGCGCCAGCACCTTCTCCTTGACGGCTCCGACCGCGGCATAGCGCTCCTGCTTGACCGGGATCGCATAGGCGGCGCGCAGCTCCTGCTCAGCGATGCCGAGCATCTCCTTCTCGATCTCGGAATTGTCGATCGCGGTGACGTCGCGCGGCTCCTTGGCGGCCTTCTCGGCGAGCTCGATGATCGCGTTGATCACCGGCTGGAAGTGGCGGTGGCCGAACATCACGGCGCCGAGCATCACCTCTTCGTTGAGCTCCTTGGCTTCCGATTCGACCATCAGCACGGCGTCGGCAGTGCCGGCGACGACGAGGTCGAGCTGGGTCTCGGTCATCTCGTCGAGCGTCGGGTTGAGCACGTATTCGTCATTGGCGAAGCCGACGCGGGCGGCGCCGATCGGGCCCTTGAACGGCACGCCGGAGATGGTCAGCGCGGCCGAGGCCGCGACCATCGCCAGGATGTCGGGATCGTTCTCCATGTCGTGCGACAGGGTGGTGATGATCACCTGGGTCTCGTTGCGCCAGCCGTCGACGAACAGCGGACGGATCGGGCGGTCGATCAGGCGGGAGACCAGCGTCTCCTTCTCGGTCGGACGGCCCTCGCGCTTGAAATAGCCGCCGGGAATGCGGCCGGCCGCGTAGGCCTTCTCTTGATAGTCGACGGTGAGCGGCAGGAAGTCGACGCCTTCGCGCGGCGCCTTGGCGGCGACGACGGTGGCGAGCACCACGGTCTCGCCGTAGGTCGCCATCACGGCGCCGTCGGCCTGGCGGGCGATCTTGCCGGTCTCAAGTTTGAGGGGACGTCCACCCCAGTCGATCTCGACGGAATGCGTATTGAACATTTCGGTTTTCTTTCATGGTTTCGCGAAAGCACGGCGCCCAGAAACACAAAGACCATGCGCAAGACGGCGAGATGCTGATGCGCATTGGCGACCAGCATCCGGCGATCCTGCCATGGTCTTCGGGTTTCGGATGGCGTCCATCCTTTCGGTCATCTGGGCATCTTGCCCCGTCCAGCGGCCGGATTGCTGCTGGACGCTAGTGCGCATGATCATCTTTCGACAATTCGAAAGTCCGCTTCCCGGAAAATCATGCGAAAACGCGCGCGAACCGCGCGCGCGTGCTTCTCAAAATCAACGACGGATGTTGTGCTTTTCAAGCAGCGCCTTGTAACGCGCCTCGTCCTTGCGCTTGATGTAGTCGAGCAAAGAACGGCGCGTCGACACGAGCTTCAGGAGGCCGCGGCGTGAATGGTTGTCCTTCACGTGGGTCTTGAAGTGCTCGGTGAGGTTGTTGATGCGTTCCGACAGGATCGCGACCTGGACCTCAGGCGAGCCGGTGTCGCCGGCTTTGGTGGCATTCGTCTGGATGACTTCCGCTTTGCGTTGCGCGGTAATCGACATCGTCACTTGCTTTCATGGTTGCGAGCCGAACTGGCAGTCAGTCCGCTCAGGTTGAACACGCGCTTGGGGATGAGTTCGCCATTGCCAATTTCGGCAAGCGCGAGAAGTCGGCCTGCCACCGTGACATAGACTGTGCCGCTACTATTGGGCGCATCCCGTCCGCGCAACAAAACGGCCTGGCCCCGATGGAGCCTTGCCGCATCAGCCCGTGTGACGGCCAGTGCCGGGATGTCGTCCAGCGCGGTCTCAACGGGCAAAAGCGCGTCGGCGAGGCTGCCCTCGCCAGACGCGGCTCTATTGCATAAAGCCTCCAACTGTTCCAGCGGAATCATGTCCTGCTCGGTAAATGGGCCGACAATGGTCCGCCGCAGGGCGCAGATATGGCCGTAACAGCCTAGAATCCGGCCGATATCGCGGGCCAGCGCCCGGACATAGGTTCCCTTGCCGCACTCGGCCTCGAACACCGACTGGCCGTTATCGCCATGTTCCACAAGGATTAATTCGTGAATCTCGACCGGCCGGGGCTTCAGGTCCACAGTCTCGCCGTCGCGGGCCAGATCATAGGCGCGCTCGCCCTGCACCTTGATAGCCGAATATTGCGGCGGGATCTGCTCGATCAGCCCGGTGAAGCGCGGCAACAGCTCGCGGATCTGGTCGGCGGTCGGGCGATCCGGGCTCGTCCTGACCGGACGGCCCTCAGTGTCGTCGGTATCGCGCTCCTCGCCCCAGCACACCGTGAAGCGGTAGCGCTTGCGGCCGTCCATCACGAACGGAACCGTCTTGGTGGCTTCGCCCAGCGCGATCGGCAGGCCGCCAGAGGCCAGCGGATCGAGCGTGCCGGCGTGGCCCGCGCGCTTCGCCTGGAACAGCCGCTTCAGCACGGCGACGGCATGGGTCGAGGTCATGCCGATCGGCTTGTCGAGCACCACCCAGCCGTGCACGTCGCGCTTGTCGCGGCGCGGCTGCTGGTTCTGCTTGCCCTGCTTCTGGCGCGGATCATTGTTGGTGCGGCGCGGCTCGTCGGCGCGCGGTCCGGAAAAGATCGTCACTTCGGCGTCCGGCGGCTCGGCAGCCTTGGCATCGATCACGCTGTTGGTCGTCGTCACAGTCATCACTCGTCGTCCGAATCGGGTGCAAGGTCGCGCTGCACCGCAGGTGTTCGCAGAAGCTTCTCGATCCGTTCCGCCTCGTCGAATCGCTCATCGACGCGGAAGCGGATGTCAGGTGCAAATTTCAGGTTGACGCGGTGCGCGATCTCGCCGCGAAGGAATTTCTTGTTGCGTTCGAGCGCTGCGATCACGGTCCCGGTGTCGCGGCCGCCGAGCGGCATCACGTAGATCGTCGCGAGCTTCAGGTCCGGCGACATGCGCACCTCGGGAACGGTGATGATGTGGCCTTCCAGATCCGGATCGTGCACGTCACCCTGCGAGAGAATCTCGGCGACCGCGTGGCGTACCGTTTCACCGACGCGCAGCTGACGTTGCGAGCCGCCCGGAGTGGAACTCTTTTTTTGACGGGGCATGATGTCTTCCAAAACCGTCGCGCCCGCCGGCCTGGCCGCGGGCAGCAATGTCCAGCTTTCAATTCAGGCAATGCGCGGGTGGCCGGAGCAAACTCCGGCCAGCCGTCGCATGTTCAGTTAAATGGACCCAGACTCTTAGTAAGATCTGCGCTTCGTAAGATTTGGACTTACAGAGAGCGCTGGATCGTCTCGATGCGGTAGCACTCGATCACGTCGCCGACACGCATGTCGCCGTAGTTCTCGAATGCCATGCCGCACTCCTGGCCGGCGACCACTTCCTTCACTTCATCCTTGAAGCGCTTCAGCGTCGACAGCTTGCCTTCGTGCACCACGACGTTGTCGCGGATCAGGCGCACATTGGCGCCGCGTTCCACGGTGCCGTCGGTGACGCGGCAGCCCGCGACCTTGCCGACCTTGGAAATGTTGAACACTTCCAGGATCTGCGCGTTGCCCAGCATGGTCTCGCGCAACGTGGGCGCGAGCAGGCCGGACATCGCCTTTTTGATGTCATCCACAAGATCGTAGATGATGTTGTAGTAGCGGATCTCGATGCCATTGCGCTTGGCCGCGGCAGCCGCTTCCTTGTTGGCGCGGACCGAGAAGCCGATGATCGCGGCGTTGAAGCCTTCCGCCAGCGTGACGTCGGACTCCGAGATGCCGCCGACGCCGGCATGCAGGATGCGGGCGGCGACTTCCTCGGTGCCGAGCTTCTCCAGCGAGCCGAGGATCGCTTCCAGCGAGCCCTGCACGTCGGCCTTCACGATCAGCGGGAACTCCTTGCGGCCGGCGGTCTTGAGCTGCGACATCATTTGCTCGAGCGAGCCGCGCATGCCGGAGATCGAGGCGGCGGCGTTCTCGCGCTTCTGGTGCGCACGGTAGCTCGTGACCTGGCGGGCGCGGGCTTCGTTCTCGACCACGGCGAGACGGTCGCCGGCTTCCGGCGGACCGTTGAAGCCGAGCACCTCGACCGGCACAGACGGGCCGGCCTCGTCGAGATTCTCGCCCTGATCCGAGATCAGCGCGCGGACGCGGCCCATCTCGGCACCGGCAACGATGATGTCGCCGATCCGCAGCGTGCCGCGCTGCACCAGCACGGTCGCGACCGGGCCGCGGCCGCGATCGAGCTTGGCTTCGATCACGGTGCCTTCCGCCGGACGCTCCGAATTGGTCTTCAGGTCGAGGATTTCGGCCTGCAGCGCGATCATCTCGAGCAGCCGGTCCAGATTGGTCTTGTTCTTCGCCGAGACCTCGACGTCGACGACGTCGCCGCCCAGCGATTCGACCTGCACCTCGTGCTGCAGCAGTTCGGTGCGCACGCGCTCCGGCCGCGCATCCGGCTTGTCGATCTTGTTGATCGCCACGATCATCGGCACCTTGGCCGCCTTGGCGTGGTTGATCGCCTCGATGGTCTGCGGCATCACGCCGTCATCGGCCGCGACAACCAGCACGACGATGTCGGTGACCTTGGCGCCGCGGGCGCGCATCGCGGTGAACGCGGCGTGGCCGGGCGTGTCGATGAAGGTGATCTTGGTGCCGCTCTCGGGCGAGAGCACCTGATAGGCGCCGATATGCTGGGTGATGCCGCCGGCTTCGCCCGACACCACGTTGGCGTGGCGCAGCGCGTCAAGCAGCGAGGTCTTGCCGTGGTCGACGTGGCCCATGACGGTGACCACCGGCGAACGCGGCTCGGTATCGGTGGAATCGTCGACGACGTCGAACAGGCCTTCTTCTACGTCGGCCGCCGCGACGCGCTTCACGGTGTGGCCGAGTTCCTCGGCGATCAGCTGAGCGGTGTCGGCGTCGATCACGTCGGTGATCTTGTGCATCGCGCCCTGCTTCATCAGCATGCGGATGACGTCGACCGCGCGCTCCGACATGCGGTTCGCCAGTTCCTGGATCGTGATCACTTCCGGGATCGTGACTTCGCGGATCAGCTTTTCCTTCGGCTCGTTCGACGCATGGCCTTTCAGGCGCTGGGTGCGGCGGCGGAATGAGGCGATCGAACGCTCGCGCACGTCGTCGGCGTTGAGCGCGGTGGTGACGGTGAGGCGGCCGCGCTCCTTCTGCGGGCCGGGCTTGTGGGTCGTCTTCGGCGCGGCCGCGGGACGGATCGCACCACCGGGGCGGCGCACCAGACGCGGACCTTCATCCTCGTCGGCCTCGGCCGCAACGGCCGGTGCGCGCGGCGTGGAAGCCGGCGTGCGTGCGCCGGGGGATGTCGTCGTGCGGGACGGTGCACCGGATCCGGGGCGTGCCGTGCCGGGCGCCGCGGGCCGTGCCGTCGCTGGAGCGGCGGCGGGTCGCGCCGGTGCGGCGGCAGCCGGAGCTCCCGGCTTGGCCTCGCCTTCGCCGAAGCGGCGCTTGGCTTCGACCTCGGCCTTGCGCTTGGCCTCTTCCTCGTGGCGATGGCGCTCTTCTTCCGCCTTGCGGCGGGCTTCGGCGGCCTCGCGCTCGATCTTCTCGGCCGCCTCACGGGCGGCGCGGCGCTTGGCTTCCTCTTCGGCCTGACGGCGCTCCTCGATGTCGCGCTGGCGCGCATCGGCGAGCGCGCTGGCGCGCGCCGAACGCTCGTCCTCGGTCAGGGTCGGCAGCACCACGCCGGAGCGGGTGTTGCGCTGCTGCTGACCCTGCGGCGGACCGCCGGGACGACCGAGCGGCGGGCGCGGCGGGGGCGTCGCAGGCTTTGCAACCGCGGGTTCCGGGGCATGCGTCTCCGGGCCGTCGCCGCCGATGCGGCGCTTGCCGCGCTTCTCGACCACGACCTGCTTGCTGCGGCCGTGGCTGAAGCTCTGGCGCACGGTGCCCGTCTCGACGCGCGGCTTCAGCGACAGCGTCTTGCTCGGGACACTCAGAGTCTTGTCGCCAGGGGTCTTCGTATCAACCATTCAGCAGTCCTAATCTCGTTTCGTCGTGCGTCCCCGCACAAATCGTCCAACGCTCGTCTTTTGCTGAGCATGATCCGCTCGGAAAGGCGGCGTCCGCCTTCCTGGATCACGCTCTGGAATTTCTGGCCGCTTCGGCGGTCTTGTCGTCGTCGGCCATCCGGTATCGGACCAGCAACTGGCAGCGCGACAGGAACGTCTTGCTCGCCGGGCCCGCGAGCAGCGCAGCATGTATCACATTTGACCGCCCAAGTGCCAAATCCAATTCTGCCGACGTCAAAACATTGACGACGGCGATTACCGGCGATTCACCACGATTCCCACCCCTTTGCCGCAGGATCGCGTCCAATTTGCGGATTCCGTCGGCAGCGCCGTCGGAAGCGTGGATCAGGGCTGCGGTTTCGCTCCGGTTGAGTGCGTCCTCGACTTTGCCGAAGCCTGAAACCACCTGGCCGGCCTTGGCAGCCATCGCCAGCGCCTCGGTGACGCTGCGGACCAGGAGTGCCTCGGTGTCGCTGGGAAGGGTCGGCGCGACACGGACATCGCGCTTGAATCCCTTGCTAAATTGGTGACGGCGGACCGCTTCCGCAACGCTTCGCCGCGATGCGGAAATCCATAGGCCGCGGCCGGGCAGCTTGCGCTTGAGATCCGCGACCACCTCGCCGGTGGGCGCGACGACGAACCGGATCAGCTCGTCGATCGGATGCACCTCGCGGCTGACCGCGCACATCCGCGTGGTCGCGGACTTGCCGGTCCGCGGCCCATCGTCGAGATCGGGGTCAGCCTGAGCGAGCATCCGTGGGGCATCTCCTTACGAGGCCGTTTCTTCTTCGGCCGCCTCGGTCTCGGCGGCTGGCTTGGCGAGGTCGGCCTCGGTGATCCAGCCGGCCTTGAGGCGGGCCTGCATGATCATGGCCTCGGCCTCGTCGCGCGACATCTCGATGCCGTCGAGGAACCCGGCATGCTTGGTCGGCTCGTTGCCTTCCTTGCGCTCGGTCCAGCCGACCAGATCGTCGGTGGCACAGCCGGCGAGGTCCTCGACCGTCTTCACGTCGTTCTCGCCGAACTTCACCAGCATCTTGCCGGTCATGCCGGGCACGGTCTTCATGTCGTCCTCGACGCCGAGTTCCTTGCGCTTGGCTTCCAGCTCGGCCTCAAGCTGCTCGAGATATTCGCGGGCACGCGTCTGCAGCTCGGTGGCGGTCTCCTCGTCGAAACCCTCGATGCCGGCGAGTTCCTTGACGTCGACCAGCGCGAGCTCCTCGACCGAGGTGAAGCCTTCGGAGGCGAGCAACTGGCCGACCACCTCGTCGACATTGAGCGCTTCCATGAACACGCGGGTCGAGTTCTCGAAGTCGGCCTGGCGGCGCTCCGATTCCTCCTGCTCGGTCAGGATGTCGATGTCCCAGCCGGTCAGCTGCGAGGCGAGGCGCACGTTCTGGCCGCGGCGGCCGATCGCCAGCGACAGCTGGTTGTTGGTGTCGGGCACCACGACCTCGATGCGCTCGCGGTCCTCGTCGATCACGACCTTGGCGACTTCGGCCGGTGCCAGCGCGTTGACGACGAAGGTCGCGATGTCGGGCGACCACGGGATGATGTCGATCTTCTCGCCCTGCAACTCGTTGACCACGGCCTGCACGCGCGAGCCGCGCATGCCGACGCAGGCCCCGACCGGGTCGACCGAGGAATCACGCGAGATCACGCCGATCTTGGCGCGCGAGCCCGGATCGCGGGCGACCGCCTTGATCTCGACGATACCGTCGTAGATCTCCGGCACTTCCTGCGCGAACAGCTTCGCCATGAACTGCGGATGGGTGCGCGAGAGGAAGATCTGCGGGCCGCGGGTCTCGCGGCGGACGTCGAAGATGTAGGCGCGGACGCGGTCGCCGTTGCGGAACACCTCGCGCGGCAGCATCTCGTCGCGGCGGATGATCGCCTCGCCGCGGCCGAGGTCGACGATCACGCTGCCGTACTCGACGCGCTTGACGATGCCGTTGACGATATCGCCGATGCGGTCCTTGAACTCCTGGTACTGCCGGTCGCGCTCAGCCTCGCGCACCTTCTGCACGATCACCTGCTTGGCGGATTGCGCGGCGATGCGGCCATATTCCAGCGGCGGCAGCGTATCGGCGATGGTGTCGCCGACCTGGGCGCCCGGATTGGCGCGCTGCGCATCGGCCAGCGAAATTTGGTTCGAGGCGTTCTCGACGACGTCGACCACCAGCATGTGGCGGGTCAGCCGCAGCTCGCCCTTCTTGGCGTCGATCTCGGCATGGATGTCGGTCTCGCTGCCGTAACGGGCGCGGGCGGCCTTGGCGATGGCGTCTTCCATCGCCGCGATCACGATGGAGCGGTCGATCGACTTCTCGCGCGCAACTGCATCTGCGATCTGCAGCAGTTCGAGTTTGTTGGCGCTGACTGCCATGGCTTAGTCTCCTTCGGATGGATCGATCTCGCCCCGGCGCGCGCGTTCGGCGGCGAGGCGGTGTTGTTTGGTGTTGGTCGGGGCCGGCTTTTTGCCGGGCTTCGCTTTCGGTTTCTGGCTCCTGGCCGGATCGCTCTTCTTGGCATGCGCCGGCTGCGGCGGCGCGAGGCCGAGCTCGCGGCGCAGCTCGCGTTCGGCGGCCTTGCCGCGGCGCATCGATTCCTCGATCAGCTCGTCGGTCAGCACCAGCCGTGCCTCCGAGATGTCCTCCATCACCAGCAGCACGTCAGCGTCCTCGCCGGGACGCGGATCGTCGCGCGTGACGCGCACCGTATTGCCCTCGACGCCGGCCAGCGTGCCGCGGAACCGCTTGCGGCCCTGATGCGCCACCGCCATCTCGATCTTCACCAGATGCCCGCTGTAGCGCTCGAAGTCGGAGCGGCGCACCAGCGGACGGTCGATCCCGGGCGAAGAGATTTCCAGCCGGTAGGCGCGCTCGATCGGGTCGGCAACATCGAGTACCGGCGACAGCGCACGCGAGATCGCCTCGCAATCCTCGAGCTGCATCGAGCCGTCGGGCCGCTCCGCCATGATCTGCACGGTGCAGCCGGCGTCGCCCGACACCTTGATGCGCACCAGGCGATAGCCCATGCCCTGCAGCACCGGCACCGCGACGGCGGCGACCCGCGCTGCGACTCCCGGCTCAACCACGAGCCGCGGCTCGGTGAGCAGTTCGGTGTCCACAGGCGTGGCGGTCGGATCGGTCATATCAAACGTCAAAGGCGGTCTGAGGTCTGTCGTGTTTGGATCGGCGGCCTTAACGGGCCGGTAACGCTACCCGAACGGCGCCCGGCCGGCCGGTCGCCTCGGGTAATAAAAAAGAGCGGGTCCCGGGGGGCCCACTCTCCTACGCGATCGTATGAGATACCATAAGTTGCGAGGGATATAACCCTTTTGCCCAAGTCCGGCAAGGCCTTCCCGTACAAGTCGAGCGTGATTTGAGGCCGATCCCGGCGGGCGGTCATCTAACACTCCGTTTACGAACGGGACCTAGATTGCCCCGAAAACCGGCATAGGCAGCCGGTTTTGGACAGACGTATGACCACGGCCCCGGCGCTGATCCCGGAACTCGCAGACATTGTCAGCCGCGGCGACCCCAAACGCCGCGCCGAGGCCGCGCGGCGGGTCAGCGAGCTGTTTTTTCAGGGTGTCGCGCGCTTCCGCCCCGACCATGTCGACCTGTTCGACGGCGTGCTGACCAGCCTGGTTCCGCATGCCGAGCTGGCGGCCCGGATCGATCTCGCCGAACGGCTGGCGCAGCTCGCCAACGCGCCGCGGCAGCTCGTCGGCCAGCTCGCCCATGAGGACGAGCTCGCGATCGCCGGCCCGCTGCTGCGCAAATCCCCCGTCATCCCTGATCCTGTGCTGATCGAGATCGCCAATGCCAAGGGCCAGGGCCACCTGCTCGCCATGGCCGAGCGGCCAAAGCTCTCGACCGGGATGACCGACGTCCTCGTCCGCCGCGGCGACCGCGACGTGGTCAGATGCGCGGCCGGCAATGCCGGCGCCGCGTTCTCCGACGACGGCTTCGCTGCGATGATCCGGCGTGCCGGCCAGGACGGCGTGCTGACGCTGAGGATCGGCCGGCGCGACGACCTCCCGCCCGATCATCTGAAAAGCCTGCTCGCGGGTTCGATCGACGTGATCCGGCGCCGCCTGTTCGACGTCGTCAAACCGGAGCGGCAGTCCGAGATCAAGTTGGCGATGAGCGAGCTCGAGGGCGTGATCCCGCCCGTCCAGGGGCGCGATTTCGTCGAGGCGCAGCGCGCGATCCTGGCGCTGCATCGTGCCGGCCAGCTCAACGAAGCCGCGCTGCTCGGCTTCGCAAAGGCTTTCAAATACGAGGAATGCGTGGCGTCGCTGGCCGCGATGACCGGCGTGAAGATCGTGACGCTCGACCGCCTGATCTCCGGCGACCGCTACGATCCGATCCTGATCGCGAGCAAGACGCTCGGCTTCGAATGGCCGACCGTGCGCGCGCTGATCCTGATGCGGCTCGGCCCGAACCGCATCCCGTCCCCGGCCGACATCGAAGGCGCGCGGGTGAATTTCGTCCGGCTGATGCCGTCGACCGCGCAGCGCGTCGTGGAGTTCTGGAAGTCGCGGTAAGTCCTCTCCGCACTCTCCCCGTCATTCCGGGGCGAGCGAAGCGAGAGCCCGGAATCCATTCATCAACAAGGCCTGCGGCCCGATGGATTCCGGGCTCGCGCCAAGGGGCGCGCCCCGGAATGACGGGGAGTCAGGCCGTGCGCCTGAACCGTAGATATGCCGCCTTCCGGCCCTCACGCTCGGCCTTCGCGCCGTAGCGCGTCATGGTGTAGTCGGGCCACGGCTGCTGCCAATCGATTGCGCGCTCCGCCAGCCAGGCGAAATCAGGTGAGCGCATCAGATGCGCCAATGTCCACGCGCAGTAATCGTCGATGTCGCTGACGAAACGGAATTCGCCGCCGGCTTTCAGGATACGCGCCATCGCGGTAACCGTCGCATCCTGCACGAAGCGCCGCTTCCAGTGCCGCCGTTTCGGCCACGGATCCGGATGGATCAGGTCGACGCGCGCGAGCGAGCGCGGCGGCGCCCAGGCCAGGAGCTCGGCGGCATCGCCGGCGAACAGGCGGATGTTGCCGATGTTGTGGGCCTCGATCTGCGTCAGGATCTTCGCCATCCCGTTGACGTAAGGCTCGCAGCCGATGAAGCCCGTCGTCGGATGTGCCTGCGCCTCCGCGATCAGATGCTCGCCGCCGCCGAAGCCGATCTCGAGCCTGACATTCTCGGTGCCGTCATCGAACAATTCGGTCAGTGCAGCGGGCGCGGGGCTGCCGATGTCGAGCGACAGATGCGGCAGCAGATGGTCGATCAGGTCGGCCTGATGCGCGCGCAGTTTGTGGCCCTTGCGCCGGCCGAAGAACGAGCCGCGCGAATGCGCCATCGCGCCGTCGTCAGGTGCGTCGTGATCGTCAGCGTCGCGTGATGCCGAACTCATTGCAGCGTCTGGTAGAGCCGATACAGCAGCCGTGCGCGCGGCTCGATCGAGGAGATATAGAGCTGCTCGTAATGGGTATGCGCGCCCTTGCCGTCGACGCCGAGGCCGTCGAGCGTCGCGGTATGCGGCGCGGTGAAATTGCCGTCGGAGCCGCCGCCGGTGAAGACGTCGAGCAGCTCGAAGCCGAGCTCGCCGGCAAGCCCTCGCGCGTGCTCGTAGAGCGCGGCGCCGGCGTTGCTCTTTTCATAGGGCGGGCGGTTCAACTCGCCGGTGACTTTCACGCTGACACCTTCGGTGCGCGAGGTCAGCCCGAGGATCTTCGGCAGCAGCTCGTCGGCATCGGCCATGGTCGGCACGCGCATGTCGACTTCGGCATAGGCCTCCTCCGCGATCACGTTCGGCTTGGTGCCGCCCCGGACAACGCCGACATTGACGGTGACGCCGCGCGTGAGGTCGTTCATCGCCTCCAGCGCCTGGATCACATGGCCGAGTTCGCGGATCGCGCTGCGGCCGTCCTCGGGCCGTGTGCCCGCATGCGCCGGCACGC
>NZ_JAGKJJ010000005.1 GCF_020329505.1 Bradyrhizobium semiaridum | reverse complement strand
GAGTAACGTAGGCATTGGCGGTGGGCTCCCTCCCCCGCAAGCGGGAGAGGGAGCCCACCGCCAATGCCTACGTTACTCCAACGCGCCGGAATCCATCAGGCCACAGAGCGGCTGCGAAATGGATTCCGGGCTCGACGCTACGCGCCGCCCCGGAATGACGGGGAGGGAGCGTGAATGCTACCGATTCAGTATCTTCAGCCAGACGTCGCCGAGGATGATCGGCTCGCGTGGGGCGAGGTAGGTGAGGCCGACGGCTTGGCCGAGCTCGGCGATCTTGCCGGCGCCCTGCAGGTCGGAGAGCACCTTGTTGACGGCCTCCAGCAGCGCCTTGTCGCTCTCGAGCGCGACATAGCCGCGATTGGCGCCGATCGGGTAGTAGTAGCCCGACGCCGTGATCTTCGTGTCCGGATGGCCGGCCCGATAGGCATCGAACCGGCGCAGGTCGAGCAGCGTCACGTCGAACTTGCCGGCTTCGAGCTCGCCGAGCAGGTCGCTGCGGCCGGGCACCAGATGGGTGATGTCGTCGATCAGTCTGCCCTTGTCGAACGTCATCAGGATGGCATCGCCCAGCGTGCCGCTTTCGATCGCAATGCGAAGCCCGGCGACATCGCCGATATCGGCGATCTTGCGGTCTTTGGCCTTGGGTCCGAGCACGATGGTCATCGGCGAGTAGATATAGGGCTGGCTCGGCACCAGCACGCCGATCGGAATCCGCCGGCGGCGATCGTCACGGGTGGCGCCCTCGAAGTCCGGCAGCTTGGCGGTCTTGACGCCGGGTACCACCAGCGAGTCCTTGGTCAGGGCGTAGCCGCCGACCAGCGAACAGCGCCCGTCGGAGAGCAGCGCGTTGGCCTCGAGCTGCGGACTGGAATCCTCGTCGAGCTTGCTCTCGAACCACTGGATCTTGAGCGGCCGGCCCAGCCGATCGGCGATCATTTGCGCGAGCGCCACGTCGAAGCCGGAGTCGGGCTTGCCGCGGTGATGCGCCGACAGCGGCGGCAGGTCCTCGTCGAGGCAGACCTTGAGCGGCTCATCGGCGGCCCGCGCCGCCGGCGCCATCGCCAGCAGCAGGGCCGTTGCGATCACGCCGGCCGAAAAGCCCCTCATGGATTCCTCCGGCTCACCACGAAGGCCCAGACGTCGGCGATCTCCTGCTCGTTCAGGATATCGGCCCACGGCGGCATCTTGCCGTTCTTGCCCTGCTTCACGGTGGTGACGAAGCGCGTCCGGTCGTCGGGGAATGTCCGCAGGTCCGGCGTGATGGTGCCGGAGTTGACCATGTTGGGCCCATGGCAATGCGAGCAGTTCTTGGCGTAGGTCACCTTGCCCTGCTCGGCCTGGCCTTGCGGATCATTGGCACCGGTTTGCTGTGCGGCGGCCGGGATCTGCATGACCAAGGCCGTCGCGACGGCGGCGAGGATCGCCGCCGTCAACAGAGTTGCTCTTTCAGTCACGTCGGCTCCGCGCTCAGTTCTTCACCGCGAAGACCCACAGCGAGCCGCCGGGCGGCACCTTGGCCAGCCGCTCGTCGCCGGAGAACAGCGAGTACACGCCGCCATAGCCCGAGGTGACGGCGACATACTGCACGCCGTCCTGCTGCCAGGTCACCGGCTGACCTTCAATGCCGGAGCCGGTCTGGAACTGCCAGAGCTTCTTGCCGGTGTCGGCGTCGAAGGCCTCGAACTCGCCGGTCAGCGCGCCAGTGAAGACGACGCCGCCCGCGGTCGACAGCACGCCGGAGAAGCGCGGAATGTCGACGGCCGATTCCCACTTCGCCTTGCCGGTCATCGGATCGATCGCCTTGAGGTGACCGCGCGGACCATCACCCCATTCCCAGAGGTCGGTCAGGTCCATGCCGAGGTACCATTCGCCCTGCTTGTAGGTCGCGGGCTCGGTCTTGTAGCGGCCGCCGAAGGCCAGCGTGTTGGCATAGGCGAGGTTGGTCTGCGGATTATACGCCATCGGCTGCCAGTTCTTGCCGCCGAGGATCGACGGATAGACCACGACCTTCTTGCCGTCGCGTGCATCCTTGCTGACGTCGGTCTCGATCGGGCGGCCGGTCTTCATGTCGATGCCGGTGGCCCAATTGACCTTCACATAGGGATTGGCCGCGAGCAGCTTTCCGTTGGTGCGGTCGAGCACGTAGAAGAAGCCGTTGCGGTTGGCATCCATCAGCACCTTGGTCGGCTTGCCCTCGATATTCATGTCGGCAAGCACCATCTCGGCAACCGAGTCATAGTCGAACGGATTGTTCGGCGAGAACTGGTAGTGCCACTTGATCTTGCCGGTCTTCGGATCGAGCGCGAGCACTGAGCAGGTGTAGAGGTTGTCGCCGGGCCGCACCGCGGAGTTGAACGGTCCGGGATTGCCGATGCCCCAATACACCGTGTTCAGCTCCGCATCGTAGGAGCCGGTGATCCAGGTCGAGCCGCCACCGAGTTTCCAGGTGTCGCCCTTCCAGGTGTCGCCGCCGGGCTCGTCGGGGGTCGGGATCGAGTAGGTGCGCCAGAGCTTCTTGCCGGTGGCCGGATCCCAGCCGTCGATGAAGCCGCGGGTGCCGAACTCGGCGCCGGAGATGCCGGTGATGACGACGCCGTCCGCGACCAGCGGAGCGACCGTCATCGAATAGCCTTCCTTGATGTCAGCGGCCTTCTGGCGCCACAGCTCCTTGCCGGTCTTGGCATCGAGCGCGATCACATGGGCGTCGAGCGTGGTGCGAAACACCTTGCCGTCATACAGCGCGGCGCCGCGGTTGATGATGCCGCAACAGACGATGCGCGGCGTCTCGGCGGGATATTCGACCTTGCTCTTCCAGAGCTGCTTGCCGGTCTTGGCGTCGATCGCCATCGTGGCGTTGTGCGTCGTGACGTAGATGACGCCCTGGTAGACGAGCGGCTGCGATTCCTCGCTGCGGTCGTCGTTCAGGCTGTAGCTCCAGACCGGCACCAGGTTCTTGACGGTGTCCTTGTTGATCTGGTTCAGCGTTGAAAAGCGCTGAAGATTGTAGCCCATGCCATAATTGAGAACGTTTGAAGTATCGGTCGCCCCCTTGACCAACTGTTCGTTGGTCTGGGCGCTTGCACCATATGATGCAAGGATTACGAGGCTTGCGGCCAGCGCAATGCGTTTCATCATCTCCTCCCAATGGACCTTTTTCTGCACGCCTATTCCTGACGTTGCAGCTGCAACCATCGGCCCGAAAGCAAAATGCGTCAATACGAAAACGTGAAGCGCGAACGGCCGCGCTGCGGATGCTGGATTTATCATCAGGCGCATACGCATTGGCATGCCAATGCCAACGTGCCGTTATCGGTGCGAGGTTGTGTTTACATGCTACGGCGCAAATGTGCTTGGTGGAGCGGAGAGCGCGCGACTTGAACCGGCCGGTTAACTCGACGGCGTGCGCGGGCAGGTGCTCGGGCGAGATTTCGCGCCGCGCTTGTCGAGCGGCACATTGCAATTGTCGATACGCTGCTCGTCGGTCCATTTGCGGCCAAGCCGCTCCTTGCCGGTGAGCGTGTCCTGCCGCGCGATGTCCTGCGGGGCAGGGCGCGTGCTCTGGGCCGACGCCGGCGCGAGCAGGCCGAGCGCGAAACAGCATCCGAGAGCAATTTTGGAAGTGACGCGCATATAGGTCTCGCTCGTTCTCATGCTGCAATGCAATCGAGAGCGGCCAGCATGACCACGCGGCCGGTGGCCCTCCACCCGAAATCCGACAGGCTCGCCGGTCGCGCGAACGGGTCGCGTTGCCGAAACCGTTAGGGCGATCGCGACTTGTATGCGATGTTTCAGATCGCCTAACGGGCCGTTCAAAGGAGAAGAACGATGATCTCGCGCCGATCGCTTGCCCTGACCCTCGCCGTGGTCGTGCTGTCAGGTCCTGCCCTGGCGGCTTCCGGCGGCAACAGCGTGCTCAGGATGCTCGACCCCGACAATGACGGCACGGTCGATCTTGCCGAAGCCAAGAAGGCGGCTGCTGCGCTGTTCGCAAAGCTCGACCCGGATCGTGACGGCACCCTCGACGCCCGCGAGTTGCGCGGCCGGCTGACCGCCAAAGAACTCGCCGCGGCCGATCCGGATCACGACGGCACACTGACGCTCGACGAGTACCTCGCCGTCGTCGAGCAGCGTTTCAAGGCGGCCGATCCCGACAACGACGGCACACTGGATGCGAAGGAGTTGAGATCGCGCGCCGGCCGGTCATTGCTGCGCCTGCTCAAATAAAGCCGGCGAAGGCGGCTGCCACCCGGAGGGCGGGATTGCGTCGCGATCCGGTAGATAACAAAAAATTTCTGATTTCACTCCTGGGCAAGACGCGAGCGCGACGATCTGGTCTTGTTATTGATACGTTGCGCTGCGGAAGCTGGAAAAGGCCTGTCACAACAATGCCGGCCTTTCCCAACTGCATCTACCCCCGTAGGCGTCAGCAAGCCCGCGGCCGTTTCGGCATGTCCAGCAGCGAAGTCGGCCCGCCGCTGCCTTGCTTGCGCTGTCCGGGGTGCAGTCCTAGCTTCCGGCGCGGCGTGAACTTTGCGCCAGCTTACTTGGGAGCACGGAAATGACCTGGAAGACCCCTAAGATCGTGGAAGTGCCGGTGGGCATGGAAATCAACATGTACGCCTGCGCCGCGCGCAAGTGACCTGAACAAGTGACCTGAAGGCGTCCTGCCCGGTTTGTGCAGCTTGCTGCACGAGCCGTGGCAGGCGTCTTGCGCGGCAGATGCCGCCACTCGAATCCCTCCCTCCAAAACCCTTGCATCGAGGTTTGCACCGCCATCCATAGCGTTGGCGACCGCGTCGGTTTGCACCCAAAAGCGCGATGAGATTTGGCTAAATCGTCATCGCGCTTTAGCTCTTTGTTTGCGCATGATCTTTTCGGAAAACCGCTTCTCACTTTTCCGGATCATGCTTTAGGGTGCGGTTCGAAATGTGGGCGGACCTCGTCGCGACGATGAATCCTGGAATCAAAATGCCGCGTCGGGCGCGGGTGTTCTGCGCTGGGCTTGCCGTTGCTGCGCTGCCGTTGGCCGCGCGGGCCGAGGGCTTCGACACCGAGCACATCTTCGGCTTCATGATCGGCTCCGATGTCGGCACCGTCGGCGAGCGCGAATTCCAGAGCCAGACCACCGGGCGCTTCGCCAAGGATGGCGGCCGCTACGGCACGTTGAACCAGGAGCTGGAGGCCGAGTTCGTGCCGGTGCCGAACGTCCGCGTCGAGCTGGCAGCGGCGTTCATGGCCCATGACATCAAGGGCGCGCCGGGGTTCGAGGACCGCCGGCAATTGTCGTGGCAGGGCGTGTCGGTCGATTTTCGCTATCGCTTCCTCGATCGCGAGGCCGCGCCGTTCGGCATGACGCTGGCGCTGGAGACGCGGGCCGATCGCGTCGACGAAACCACCGCGGCTGCGGTCCGCAGCTACGGCACCGAGCTGACGCTGGCATTCGACCGCGAGATCGTCCCGGACACCCTGCTCGCCGCCCTGAATGTGAGCTACGAGCCGGAATGGACGCGGCTGCCGCGGACCGGCACCTCCGATCAGGACGCCACGATCGGCGTCGCCTTCGGCCTGATGGCGAAGGTGCGGCCGAACGTTCTGCTTGGCGGGGAGGCGCGCTATTTCAGGAAGTATGAGGGCATCGGTCTCGACGAGCTGGCCGGGCAGGCCCTGTTCATCGGCCCGACCGCCTATTTCCAGTTGTCCGAACGCTCGCGCCTGACCGCGACCTGGGGGATCCAGGCCTGGGGGCAGCGGCCCGGCAGCAATGCCGCGTTAGACCTGGCCAATTTCGAGCGCCACCAGGCCAGATTGGTGTTTGGTGTGAACTTTTAGGCCGGTTCCCGTCGCTTCACGGGGCTGTGAAACCCGAACTTGCCGGATTCCGTATTTCGCAGTGTTATCTATTTCGAGGGCACGCTTAAGGATTGCGCATGATCGATCTCGTCGTCACGGTATGTGCCGTGCTGTCGCCCGCCAATTGCGAAGAGCAGCACCTGTTGTTCAACTGGAATGGGTCTCCGCAGCAATGCGCGATGGCGGCGCCGCCTTACATCGCGCAATGGATCGGTGAGCACCCGAAATGGACCGCCGTGAAGTGGCGCTGCGAATATCCGCATCGCAACGACCGCGCCGGCGCGGATCGCGTGCCGTCGGCGGGCTAGCCGAAGGTCGCTTGCTTACTTGTTGCAGTCCTTGAGGTCCTTGTCGGAGACCGAGAACACGGCGTCGGCCCTGATCTCGATGCCGCGGACGAAGCACTGCTTGGCGCCGCCATAGCCGATCTTGGCGTCGTAGCGGCCGGGCTCGACCCCGTTGATGCGCAGACGCTCGTCGTGATCGACCTCCTTGTCCTTGTCGTTCAGCGTCTGGTTCGGACCCCACTCGTTCTTGCCGGCCGGCGACAGCTGGAATTCGGTAATCGTCGCGCTGGTCAGATTCCACAGGCGGATGCCTT
Source organism: Bradyrhizobium semiaridum (assembly GCF_020329505.1). Taxonomy (GTDB): domain Bacteria; phylum Pseudomonadota; class Alphaproteobacteria; order Rhizobiales; family Xanthobacteraceae; genus Bradyrhizobium; species Bradyrhizobium semiaridum. The sequence continues at coordinate 253,996 of NZ_JAGKJJ010000005.1, read as the reverse complement.
TGCCCTTGGTCTGGGCTAGCGCTGTGCACGGCAGCGCCAGCAAGACGGCACCCACAACGATCAGCACGCGCGACATCGAGAATCCTCCGGCGTTTTCATCGGGCAACATTGTCATCGAGGATGACCGCGTCTCAGATATTTGCAAGGTCCAACTGCGACAGCCGCGCCTTGATCGCGCCGATCTCCTTCTCGCTTCGTTCCGCCCGCGGCGCCGCGATCGTCTCGACATGAAGGATCCGGGCCGGCCGCGCCGACAGGAAGAACAGGCGGTCGCCGAGCCGGACCGCATCGTCGAGATCGTGCGTGACCAGCAGCGTCATCATGCGGCGGCTGGCTACCAGCGTCGCGATCTGGTCGCGCAGCCGCCCCGCCAGCGCGTTGTCGAGCGACGCCAGCGGCTCATCGAGGATCAGCACGTCAGGCTGGATGGCGAAGGCGCGGGCCAGCGCGACGCGGCGGGCAAGGCCGAGCGACAGCTCGCCGGGAAAGTGATGGCGATGGGCGGAGAGCTCGAGCACCTCGAACAGCGCCGCAAGCCTGCCGTCATCGACGTCAGGCGCGGCGAGCCGCACGTTTTGCTCGACGGTGCGCCACGGCAACAGCCGCGGCTCCTGGAACACCATGCCGAGCCTGACCCCGGCGGGCCGCGCGACGCGTCCCTGATAGTTGTGGTCGAGCCCGGCGAGGATCTTCAGCAGCGTGCTCTTGCCGCAGCCGGAGGGGCCGAACAACACGCCGACCTCGCCGGCATTCAGCGTGAAGGTGATGTTGGCGAGCACGTCGTGACGTTTGCCGGCCGCGCTCGCAAAGCTCTTGCCCGTGATCCCGACCTCAAGCTGCACGGAGCCGCCACCGCGATAGCCTGGTTTCAAACGGCTGCACCAGCAGGGTTTCGATCACCAGCACGACGGCCGCAAAGCTCAGCGAGTAGGCCAGCAGCAGCGGAATATCGAACAGCTGGAAGGCGACGCCGATCTCGAAGCCGACGCCGTTCGGCCGTCCCAGCAGTTCGGCGACCAGCACGATCTTCCAGACCAGCGACAGCCCCGAGCGCGCCGCGGCGGCGATATAGGGCGCGAGCTGGGGTAGGATCACATGGCGGAAGGTGCGGCCGGGCGGAAACGAAAACGCCGTCGCCATCTCGTCGAGCGCCGGATCGAGCGCGCGCGCGCCTTCGCGCAGCGTGACGACCGCGGTCGGCAGCTTGTTGATGGCGATGGCGGCGATCGCCGCGACCTCGGTCAGCCCGGCCCAGATATAGGCGAGCACGATGACGACGAGCGCCGGCAGGTTGAGCAGCAGGATCAGCCAGGGATCGCCGAGCCGGTTGGCGAGGCTGACACGGCCCATCAAATAGCCGATCGCGGACCCCAGTGCCATCGCCAGCGTGAAGGCGAGCGCAACGCGGGCCAGCGTCGCACCGAGATTGAGGAAAAGGGCGCCGGATTTCGCTTCGGCGATCATCGCCGCCAGCACCACCGGCGGCGCCGGCAGCTTGGCATCGCCGATCACGAGCGAGGCGATCCACCAGGTTGCGATGAACAGCGCGAAGGACAGGAGACGCAGCACCGCTAGTCTCCGGGGATCGCTTGATAGAAGGTGCCGGGATCGAGCTCGGTCGCGCTGCCGACCAGCTCGCGGCCGCCGACCTGCGCCAGCACGCGGTAGAGCAGGCGGGCATCGGCCTCCTCGTCGGCGATCGGACGGCGCGGAATGCCTTCGCGGTAGCGGTCGCGATAGGCGTGCAGGGTGCTGGCATCCTGTGCGCCCGTCAGCGGCGCGATCGCATCCCACTCGGCGTCCGACGTCGCGAGGATCTGCTTGGCTTCGCGCGTCATGGCGATGAAGCGGGCCACCAGATCCTTGTTGGCAGTGGCCCAGGCTTCATCGAAGACGTAGCCGACCATCGCGATGCGGCCCTTGCTGCCGAGCTTCGCGAGCACGTCCTCCATGCCGGCGAGCCGGCGGAAGCCCTTGGCCTCGAGCGCGGCGCAGAAATTCCAGTAGTTGAGCGATGCGTCCATCTCGCCGTCGGCCATCTTGGCCGCGAGCAGCGGCGGCGCGCCGTAGACGATGCTCGATTGCGACTTCAGGTCGATGCCGTCCAGCTTCAGGGCGGCCTGCAACAACAGCCAGCTCTTGTCGATCGCGCCGCCGGCGACCGCGAGCTTGCGGCCCTTGAGATCGGCGAGCGTCTTGATGGGCGAGGCGGGCGGCACCATCACGGCGCCGAGCGCGCTGGAATAGGGATAGAATTGCAGCTTGGCGCCGAGCGAGCGCTCGCGCGACACCCACGGCCAGTCCGAGACCATCACGTCGGCATTGCCGGCGCGCAGCGCGATCTTGCCGGCCTCGGGGCTGGCGAGCTCGACGACGTCGATCGAGAGATTGGCCTTCTTGTCGAGGCCGTGGGAGCGGATGACCGCCAATTCCCAGGCCAGCGTCCCGGTCTTCTGCGATGCAACGCGGATGGTCTCCGCGTTGCAGGCGGTGCCGACCTGCATCACAGCCAGAACGGCCACTGCCAACAACGTGCGAACAGAACCCATCATTGTCTCGTGAGCGACCTTCCCGGAACGTTTGCTTTTCTGTCCCACATCCATAGCATAGCCTGCAACATGAGAAGAGGAAGCAGGACCATGGCACGAGCTGGCATGCTAGGACCGATTGTCGCCCTTGGCGTCGTCCTTGCCGCGGCGAGCGTCAGCGTGCGGGCGCAGGAGGTGAACGACTATCCGACCTCGGCCCGGGCCGAATATGTGTTCGGCTGCATGAAGGCCAACGGCGAGAGCCGGCAGGCGATCGAGCAGTGTTCCTGCTCGATCGACATCGTGGCCTCGCTGCTCCCCTATGATCGCTATGTCACGGCCGAAACCGTGCTGAGCATGTCGCAGGTGCGCGGCGACATGGGCAGCCCGTTCCGCACCTCCGAGCAGGCGACAAGCGCGCTCAATGACCTCAGGCGGGCGCAGGCGGAAGCCGAAGTACGCTGCTTCTAGCCTCGGCTCACCTCTCCCAAGGGAGAGGTGAACTGCAACCTTCGCTTCTGAAACTCAGGCGACCGCCTATCGCGCGTCAGGTGCCGGGATTCTCGACCTTCCATTCGTGCTGGAAGACGTGGCCGTCGGTGTCCTTGGCCTCGGCACGGAATTGCTTGGCGCCGTTCGAGACGTAGGTGAAGCGGATATTGGGGTCCTCGGAGATCGAGATTCCGCCGTGCATTGCCAGCACCAAGCTGTCGCCCTGCCACAGCTCCAGCTGGTTGATGAAGAAGGCCGGGACGTAGAGCTGCGTCACCTGGTCCATCTGCAGGCCGGAATTGTTGGGATGGCCGATCATGATCTGGGCTTCGCGCGTCGCGCTGGCGGCTCCCTGATCGGTCTTCGCGAACTGCCGGTAGCGCATCTGACCGAGCCGGTTATTGGCTTCCTCGGCATTCTTGGCCGCCGGCGCCGAGCAGCCGCCGGACGCCTTCACATAGGTCTTGGTCATGTAGAGCTTGCCGTCGCTGAGCTCGGCGACCGCGTGCACGTCGGTGTAGTTGTTGACGCGGACGCGCGTTGAGATCTCGGTGACATTGGCGTCGGGGCCGAGCGTGAACTTGGCGGCCATCGGCGCCGGGTTCTGGTCGATCACGAGCGTGATCGTCACGATGCGGCGGGAATCGCCGGGCGAGAGCTTGGTGCGCAGCGTCACCGGGACGATCGCGGCGTCTTCGGCACGGGCCGGCATCTCGATGCCGATCACGTCGCTGCCGTCATTGATCGGGCGGTTGTTGAAGATGTCCTGGACGAGGCCGGGCCACGGATCATAGGTCTCGGCCGCGGGCACGGCGCGAACGCCCAGCGCGACCGAGAGCAGGCTCGCGACGCAGAGCGCGCTGGCAACACAAAGCAAGCGAATGCGATGTCGGAGCATGTGCGTAAGACCCTATGCCGTATCGGCACTATAGGCCAAGGCTGTAGCTATTCCCATTCAATTTCCGAGAATGCTGCAGTTGCGTTGCGCGCGTTGTAGTCGTCGAACAGCTGCCAGCGTGTCCGCTCGGAGGCGCCGGCCTGCGCGGCGGCCGCCGTGATCGGCTTGCCGCCCGCCACCAGTGCACGCACGTCCGCGGCCAGCCGCTCGAGATAACGGCGCTCGTCGGCCAGCGCCGCCGGCCATTCGCTCACGGGTCCGTGACCCGGAACCACGCGCTGTGCGGGAATGGCAGCGAGCTCGTCGAGCGCACGTAGCCAGCCCTTCAGGCTGCCGTCGACCACGGGGATATGGCTCAGAAACACCATGTCGCCGGCGAACAGGGTCTTGGTCCTGTCGTCGAACACGCTGAGATCATTGTCGCTATGCGCCGCCGGCCACGCCTTCAGGGCCAGGGTGCGTCCGCCGAGATCGAGCGTCAGCGTATCCTCGACCAGCACGGTCGGCGGAATGATGCGCACCTCGTTGATCAATTCGTCGCCCATCGTCCGGCGGAAGCCGTCGAGATAGAATTGCCCGCGCGCGGCGATGGCGCGCGGCAGGTTCTTGTGGCCGACGAAGCTGATGCCCTCCCTGGCAAACGCCGCGTTGCCAAAGCTGTGGTCGGGATGGGCGTGGGTGTTGATGACGTAGCGGATCGGCTTGTCGGTGCGGCGCTTGATGGCGGCCAGCAATTGCCGGCCTTCGCGCACACTGCCGCCGGTGTCGATGACCGCGACGGCGGCATTGCCGACCACGAATCCGACATTGGCGATCGCGCCTTCGTTCTCGCGCGTCATCAGCGCAGTGGTCCCGCTGTGCACGAAGATTCCGGGCGCGACTTCGCTTACAGGCAATTCCGCCTCTTGCGCCCGCGCTATGGTCGATGCTCCGAGCATCAGGAGCAGCGCCAGCATCGAACCGCCATGAGCCATGTTTCCACCTCAGTTTCGTTGGCACGCGCGATCGGTCGGTTTGCGGTGCAGCAAGCAACGCGGCGTTGCCGCGAGGGTTATTCCTGTTGCACGCCGTGGTGTGGCGGGCAATCTAGCGATGACGCACCGTCCGATCAGGAGGAGACTTCGTGATGAGATTTGTCGGACGCCGATTCATCCTGTTCGCAATCGCCGGTATCGCCTGCCTCGCCGGCCCTGACATTGCGCGCGCGCAGGTCAACGATCAGGGCGAACTCTCGATCGAGTTGATCGATCCCAAGGTGCTGCGCATCTGCGCCGATCCGCGCAATTTGCCGTTCTCCAACGAGAAGGGTGAGGGGTTCGAGAACAAGATCGGCGAGCTGCTCGCCGAGAAGCTGCAGAAGCGGCTCGACTACATGTTCTTTCCGCAGGCGACCGGCTTCGTGCGGATGACGCTCGGATCGCATCGCTGCGATGTGATCATGGGATTCCCACAAGGCGACGAACTCGCGCAGGCGACCAATCCGTATTACCGCACGGCCTATGCGCTGGTCGCCAAGCCGGGCAGCGGTCTCGAAGACGTGTCTACGCTCGAGGACGAGCGGCTCAAGGGCAAGCATATCGGCATCGTCGCGGGCACGCCGCCGGCGACCAACATGGCGGGCGTGCGTTCGGCCGATCAGGCCTGGAAACGCCAGCTCAACAAGCTGATCCAGGAAAACCAGCCGGCGATCAACAAGATCCTGCTCGATTTCGGCGTCCCGCTGCTCGACGAGAACAATCGGCCGATCGGTCCGGAGAGCGCAAACAAGTCGCCATGACCGGACTACGCGCAGCCCTGCTCGCCGCCGCGATGCTCGTCGCTGCGGCGCCGGTTCATGCACAGGACAAGCCCGCCGAACCTGATGATTATCGCACGGAGAACTACCGTGCCCCGGTGCCGGCGACGCTGGCGGGCGTGCGCGTGCTCACGACTGCCGAAGCGGAAGCGATCTGGCGCGATAAGTCCGGCGCCTTCATCGACGTGCTGCCGCGCCCGCCGAAGCCGAACCTGCCCGCCGGCACGGTGTGGCGCGAGCGGCCGCATCTCGACATCCCCGGCAGCATCTGGCTGCCCGACACCGGCTACGGCAAGCTCGCGGCGCCGACCGAGGATTACCTGAAGCGCGGCCTCGCCCGCGCTTCGGGCGGCAACACGGCAGCCTTGCTCGTGATCTATTGCCAGGAGAATTGCTGGATGTCGTGGAACGCCGCCAAGCGCGTGCTGTCGTACGGCTACCGCAATGTCGCGTGGTACCCGGACGGGACCGATGGCTGGGAGCGCGCCAAACTGCCGCTGGCGAATGTGGAGCCGGAGCCGCGCGAGGGCGAGAACTGATCCCGCCGCCGCCCGGACCGCCGATGTTATGGCTTCTGCTTCTCGAGCTTGCCGATGGTCTTGCCGCCGCCGCTGTCGGTGGCGGAGAAGGTCACCTTGTCGCCGGCGTGGAAGGGCTCGAGGGACTGCTCCTTGGGGACCTTGTATTCCTGCGCCGAGCCGCTGGAGGCACCCACTGTGCCGGATTGAACCGGTGCGATGGAGATGGTTCCGGCCAATCGGTCAATCTTCGTGATCATTCCCGACTGGGATTGCTGGGCCAACGCCGCTGACGTGATCAGACTTGCGGCCGCAAGGCCGGTCAGGACGATTTTGGCTGCTCTCATCGGGGCCTCCCAATTTCGGATAGAGTTGGAGGCAACGAATGAGCGGCGCGATTGGTTCCGCGCCGGCTCTCGCCAACCGGGTCATACTTCGGGCAATTGGCCGCAGCGGTTAGTCCAGTTCCTGCTGGATGGTGCGGCTGAGCGCGAACAGGCGCTGGTCGATGGCGGTCGGCACCTCGCAGACGAATTTCACCACGCGCCGGCGGTCCTCGAAGATGCGCGTTTCCCAGGTCAGCTGGTTGCCGAGCGCGTCGACCTTGGCCTGATCCGGCGGCGTGGCGTCCTGCAGGGCCTGCAGCGCCAGCGTGTCGGCGCGGATCTTTTCCGCGGCCTCGCGCTGCTTGCGCATGACGCGCTCCAGCCCGTTCATCACCGAGTTGCGCTGCGCATTGAGCGAATCGAACAAGCCGGCGAACAGCAGCTTGCCGCGCGTCGCCTTGTCGGCGGCCGAGCCCGACAGGAAGTCCGTGATTTCCTTCTGCGCGTCCTCGAGCGGGAGGCGGCGGGCCGACAGCCGTGCCACCAGCGCGCTGATCTTCTGATCGTCCTTCCATTTGGTCGCGGCGTCGTCGAGCGGCGGTCCGGCCCAGACCGCGGCGAGCGAAATCTCCGGCACCTTGGCCTGCGCGCATGGCCAATCCGGATAGCGCGGGTCGGCGGCGTGCGCGAGCGGGCTCGACAGCATGACCGCGAGCAGCGCACTGATGCCGAGGTGGCAACCTTTGGTCATGCCTCGCCTCCACCGGGCCCGCGGCGCGCCAGGCCGCGCGATGGATCGTAAGCCAGGATCGCGCCGATCATGAACACCACCGTGCAGCCGCCGACCACCGCGAGAGCAACCCAGTTCATCTTGCCATACAATGCAAAGCGGATCAGCTCCACCGCATGGGTGAACGGATTCCACTGGCAGACATAGTACAGCATCGGGCTGCCTTCCTGCACGCGCCAGAGCGGATAGAGCGCCGACGATGCGAAGAACATCGGGAAGATGACAAAGTTCATCACGCCGGCGAAATTCTCCAGCTGCTTGATGCCGGACGAGATCAGCATGCCCAGTGCGCCGAGCATCAGGCCCGACAACACCAGTGCCGGCAGCACCGTGAGGTAGCCGATCGGCGGCGGGGCGATGTCCCAGAACCAGGCGATCGCAAGGAAGGCATAGACCTGCAGCAGCGAGACCGCGGTGCCGGCGAGCAGTTTGCAGAACAACAGGTAGCCGCGTGGCAGCGGGCTCACCAGCAGCGTGCGCATGTTGCCCATCTCGCGGTCGTAGACCATCGACAGCGAGGATTGCATGCCGTTGAACAGCTGGATCATCGCCATCAGGCCTGGCGCGATATAGACCTCGTAGAGGATATAGGTCTCGTAGGGCGGGATGATCGAGATGCCCAGCACCTGGCGGAATCCGGCGGCGAAGATGAACAGCCAGACCAGCGGCCTGACCAGCGCCGAGACGAAGCGCTCGCGCTGATGCAGGAAGCGCAGCGCCTCGCGCCACACGATGCCGTTCAGGCAGACGATATATTCGGACAGCGAGAAGCCGCTGCGCGCGGGCGTGGTGGTGGTGCTGGCGGCAGTCGTGCTGCTCATGACAGCGGCTTTCCTGCCAGCGTTGCGGCTCCGGTCAGGCGCATGAACGCGGTGTTGACGTCCTGCGCGCCGGCCTCCGCGACCACACGCGACACCGGGCCATGCGCCAGCATCTTGCCCTGGTGCAGCACCACGAGGTCGTCGTTCGGCATGATCTCGTCGAACAAATGCGTCGCCCAGAGCACGCCGATGCCCTGCTCGGTGACGAGCTGGCGGACATGGTCGAGGATGTCGGCGCGCGCCTTGACGTCGAGCCCGACGGTGGCCTCGTCGAGCAGCAGGAGGCGCGGCCGGTGCAGCAGCGCGCGGGCGATCTCGAGCCGGCGCATCTGGCCGCCGGAGAGGTCGCGCACCTTGCTTCCAGCGCGGTCGGCGAGCTTGATGCGTTCCAGCACTTCGGCGCTGCGCAGCCGCGCCTCGCGCCGCGAGATGCCATGCAGCGCGGCGTGATAGAGCAGGTTCTGCGTCAGCGAGAGGTCGAGATCGAGTGTGCGCGGCTGGAACACGACGCCGAGCAGGCGCAGCGCTTCGCCGGGCGTCCGGCTGATGTCGTGGCCGAAGATGCTGATGCGGCCGTTCTGGATGCCGAACAGCCGCGTCACCAGCGAGAACAGCGTGCTCTTGCCGGCGCCGTTGAGGCCGAGCAGGGCGGTGAAGCTGGCTGGCGCGACGGTGAAATTGATGTCGATCAGCGCCCGGCGCGGACCATAGCTGTGGCTGACATTGCCGATCGACAGCGCCGGCTGCACGGCAACGCCCGGCCCGGGCGCGGCGTCCGGCGCAGATGGGCTCGCGATGTGCCGGTCGGTTGCGGTCATGGTTGCGCGATCGTGATTCCCCAGGGCAATTCGCCGACCTGGATGGTCTTGATGACCTTCTGGGCGGCGACGTCGATCACCGAGACGTCGTTGGAGACGCCGTTGGTGACCAGCAGATATTTTTCATCCGGCGTGAAGTCCATGTGCCAGACCCGCTGGCCGACCAGGAGATACTTGATCACCTTGTGGCTGACGGCATCGACAACCGCGACGCGGTTGGCGGGGCCGAGCGCGATGAACGCGGTCTTGCCGTCCTTGGTCATGCCGATGCCGACCGGCTGGATCGCCTCCTTGCGCAGGCCGGGAATGTCGAAGGTGATCTTGCCCGTCACCTCGTGCTTGACCGGATCGACGATCGACACCGTGCCGCCGATCTCGGAGGAGACCCATAATTCCGAACTGTCATGCTTGAATTGGGCAAAGCGCGGGCGCGAATCGACCAGCACATTGGCGACGATCTGGCGCGTCGCGGTGTCGATGAAATGCGCCATGTTGGTGGTTTCGGAGGTATTGATCAGGATCTTGCCGTCCGGGCTGATCGTCATGCCCTCGGGCTCGACGCCAACCTGGATGTCGCCGATCCGGGCGCGCTTCTCGAGGTCGATCACAGTGACCGTGTTGTCGTTCTCGTTGGCGACATACATGGTCTTGCCGGCGGCATCCTGGGTGAACAATTCCGGGTCGGGGCCGGAGGGCAGGCTGTCGACGATCTCGTTGGTCTTGGTGTCGATCACCTGGATGGTGTCGTCGTCGCCGACCGCGACCATCACGAACTTGCCGTCGCGCGAGAACTCGATGCCACGCGGCCGCTGCCCGACCTTGATGGTCTTGGTCACGGTCCAGCTGCTGGTGTCGATCACCGAGACGGTGTTGCCTTTTTCGTTTGACACGTAGGCGACATAGGCGGACGCCGGCGCCGCGGCGGCTAGCCACGCGACCATCCCGGTGAGCAGAACCTGGCGCCACATACGTTTCATCTCCCTCACCGCAGCTTGCACTTCGTCTCGGGCCGGTCAACACCGAGCGTGTCGAGTTCGGACACCTGATGCAGGAAACCTTCCTGCGGCGACACCGAGACCACCATGCGGCCGTCGGCCAAAAGGATCGGCTGGCGCAGCTGCAAATTCCAGTCCCGCAAGGTCAGCCGCGTGCCCTTGAACGCGGCGATCGAGAAATCCGGTCCCTTGAGGAAGCCGATCACCTTCCTGGCGTCGCCGGAATTGGTGCGTGAAGTCGCCTCGCCGATCATCCGCGCCGCGGTCCAGGCCTGCATGTCGAGCGCCGTCATGCGCCGCTGGTTCAGCTTGACGAATCGGTTCTGGATCTGGATCGCGCCCCATTGGTCATGCGCGGCGTCCCAACTGGTCGGCACCAGTCCGGCCGAGCCGGCGACCGGTCGCGGATCCCAGGTCCGGTAGGGCAGGTAATCAGCGAACACCTCGCTCTCGTCGGCCGCGACCAGCACGTCATAGGTCGGCAGCTGCTGCGTGAACACCGGCATCTGGCGCTGGATCAGCGTCACGCCGGAGTCGGTGCGGCGAGCGCCGCCGGTGTCCTCGAAGGTCTTTTCCTGGACGATCTTGGCGCCGAACCGGGTGGCGGCGCGGCGCAGCGCATCGGCGTAGAGCTTGTCCTGATCGTGCGAGCCTGTGACCAGCACCCAGCGCTTCCACTGCTTCCACACCAGATATTGCGCGAGCGCATCCGCGAGCATGGTGCGGGTCGGCGCGACATGGATGACGTTGGCGCGGCAGTCCTGCTCGCGCAGCCGGTCGTCGATTGCACCCGCATTGAGCAGCACGGTGCCGTGGTCACGCAACGCATCGGACACCTTGAGCAGCGCGTCGGCCGGCAGATCGGCGATGATGAAACTGTCGCGCGCCGCGAGATCGGTCGCGGCCTTGGCGACATCGTCGCCGTCCTTGACCTTGACCTCATCGAGCACGAAGCGCTGGTTGAGGAATTTGCCGGTCGTGTTGTTGTCCTCGATCGCAAGGCGTGCGCCGGCGAAGCCGTTGTTCTCGGCGGGCTGGTCGACCAGCGACAGCGATGATTTGACAGCAGCCTGACCGAGATAACCGATGCGGATTTCGACCGGATCGGCCGCCAGCGCCCGCGTCGCCATCAGACTGAGCGCGATCGTGCCGATCAGCCATCGGAGCATAAGTCCTCCCGTTACGTCTTCTTCTCTTGCGTCTTCTGTTCTTGAGCATGCTCCTTTCCAGATCATGCCGTGGGTTGCAAGATGACCGAATTGGCCTAGCTTGCAACCCCGCTTTTTGTCCTTGCAAGGTTACAAATTTGTTCGGTTCACAATCATGAGATCGTCATTCATCCTGGTCGTGCCGATGCTCATTGCGTCGGCAGCGGCACATGCAGAACCGCCCAAGGTCGCGGTGTTCGATCTCGAGATGATCGACACCAGCCTGCAGGGCGAGGTGAATGGCGCGCAGGCCGATGAGCAGGCGCGACTCACGCGGCCCGGTGAGCAGGTGCGCAAGGAGCTGGCGGAGTCGGGCAAGTTCCGCGTGCTCGACATCGCGCCGGTCAATGCTGCGGCGCACGGCAGCAATCTTCAGGCCTGCGGCGGCTGCGACGTCAAATTGGCGGGCGAGATCGGTGCCGACATCGCGATCACCGGTGTGGTGCAGAAGGTCTCCAACCTGATTCTCAACATCAATCTCTATCTGCGCGACGTGCATACGGGGCAGTTGATCGCCGCCGGCAGCGCCGACATGCGCGGCAACACGGACGAATCCTGGTCCCGCGCCACCGGCTACCTCATCCGCAACCGCTTGCTCGCCCCGAACTACGGCGCGCCATCGGCGCGCTGACTTGCGCGCGATTGCAGAGACAGTCGTGATTGAGCCGATAGGCTGCGGCGTACTGGATCGCCCGGTCAGGGCGATGATAGCGGCGGGTGGGACAAAGCTTCATACCCTCTCAGTGTGATGGGGCGATTGACGGCGCAACATATCCCGTGTCGTCCCGGCGAAGGCCGGGACCCATAACCACAGGAGTGGATTGTTGAAGCAGGCCGTAGCCCCAGCTCAGTGCAACCACGACCTTCGGTGGTAATGGGTCCCGGCCTTCGCCGGGACGACACTTGATGTTTGGCGCCGGGATCACTTCTTCAGCCGCGCTGCGTGCCAGCGCAGATGATCCGCCATGAAGGTCGAAATGAAATAGTAGCTGTGATCGTAGCCCGGCTGGCGGCGCAGCGTGAGGGGGATGCTCGCCTTCTCGCACGCGGCCTTCAGCAGTTCGGGCTTCAGCTGCTCGTTGAGAAAATTGTCGGCATCGCCGTAGTCGACCAGCAGCTCGGAGAAGCGCGCGCCGTCCTCGATCAGCGCCACCGCGTCGTGCCTGCGCCAAGCCGCCTTGTTGCTGCCGAGATAGCCGGCGAGCGCCTTGTTGCCCCACGGCACCTGCGAGGGCGCCACGATCGGCGCGAAGGCGCTGGCCGCGCGGTAGCGATCGGGGTGGCGCAGCGCCACCGTCAGCGCGCCGTGGCCGCCCATGGAGTGGCCGAGGATCGATTGCCGCGTGGTGTCGACCGGGAAATTCGCCGCAATCAGCTGCGGCAATTCCTCGGTGACGTAGCTCCACATCCGGTAATTCTGCGCGAACGGCGCTTCGGTCGCATCGACATAGAAGCCGGCGCCGAGTCCGAAGTCGTAGGAATTGGCGGGATCGCCTGGCACGCCTTCGCCGCGCGGGCTCGTGTCCGGCGCCACGAAGATCAGGCCGAGCTCGGCGCAGGCGGCGCGGAATTCACCCTTTTCGGTGACGTTGGCATGGGTGCAGGTGAGACCCGACAGATAGGTGACGACGGGCAGCCTGGCGCCGGCCGCATGGTCCGGGACGAACACCGAGAACGTCATGTCGGTCTTCGTCTCGCTGCTTGGATGCCGATACACACCCTGCGTGCCGCCATGCGATTTGTTCTGGGAAACTGTCTGCATCGGTGCTGATCCTGACTTTGTGGGAGCGCCGCGTCAGGCGACGCCGCTCTCGATGGCCAATCGCACCAGCTCGGCCGAGGTGCGCACGCCGAGCTTCTGGCGCATGATCGATGACGTGTTGGCGACTGTCTTGTAAGAGGAATGAACCAGCCAGGCAATCTCCGACAGGCTCTTGCCGGAAGAGAGCAGGCGCAGGATCTCCATCTCGCGCGAGGTCAGCTTCGACAGCGGATTCTGCGCAAAGCCCGGCCGCGCGAACGCGACGCTGCGCGCGATCGCGGGCGGCAGGTAGACGCCGCCATTGCCGACCTCGCGCACGGCTTCGACCAGATCGTTGGGATCGCCGGTCTTGGAGACGTAGCCCTTGGCGCCGATGTCGATGGCGCGGGCGGCAAATGCCGGGTCGTCGTTCATGCTGAACATGATGACGCGGGCAGTCGCATCGCGCGCCAGGATGCGGCGCGCCAGCTCGAAGCCGGACACCGTCGGCAGGTTGATGTCGATGACGCAGATGTCGGGCTTCTCGCTGACGAAAGCCTGCTCGCCGCTCTCGGCATCGGCGGCTTCGAGCAGCGCGATGGCGGGATCGTCGGCGAACACGGTGCGGCAGCCGGAGGCGACGATCGGATGGTCGTCAACGATCAGAATGCGCATCGCTTCGTCCCAATGGCCTGCTTCCATCGATTTTTCGTCGCATCATTCGGCACGTGAACGCGTCGACATCGGTTCCAAAACGCTTGTGCCCCGCGTGCGAGATTGCAGTAGGCTCGGATTAGATAGCCGGGCAAGTTTGGCTGTCAACGATCCTCTGGGAGGAGGAGCAGCGGCCGGGGGCAATGCAATGTGGCGAAATCTATCCTTGCGCGCGCGGATCAACCTGCTGCTCGCATTGATCCTGCTGCTCGGACTAGGCATCAATATCGCGCGGCTGGTGCTGGAGGCGGGGCCGCGCGTCCAGGCCGAGGACCAGAGCGTGATCCGGCTGGCGCGCGAGTTTGTCGCAACCATCGTGACCGATCTGAACGAGGCGCCGGACCCCGACGCGCGGCTCGACCAGATCGTCCGCGACCTCAGCCGGCTGCGCCATGTCAGCATCACACGGCAGGATGACGCGACGGTGAAGGTGCCCGAGCGCGCTGCGGAGACCGGCGAACCGCGGGCGCCGGCCTGGTTCGTCGCGCTGGTTCATCCCGAGCAGACTTCGGTGCGGGTGCCGGTTTCCGTTCGCGGCAAGCCGCAATCGCTGCTCATCACCTCGCATCCCGACGACGAAATGGCAGAGATCTGGGACGGCATCGTCACCCAACTCGAGGTCGGCACCGCGATCGCGGCCGTGCTGCTGCTGGTGACGATGCTGGTCGTCGGCCGCGCACTGGCGCCGCTGCAGGCGCTGTCCGAGGCGATGACCAACATCGAGGCGGGCTTTTACGACGCCCGCGTCGAGCCCGGCGGATCGCCCGAACTGGCCGCGATCTGTACCAAACTGAACCATCTGGCGGCGACGTTGGGCGAGGCAGTGGAGGACAAGCGACAGCTCGCCGAGCGCGCGGTCTCGCTGCAGGATTCCGAGCGCAAGGAGATCGCGCGCGAGCTGCACGACGAGTTCGGGCCCTATCTGTTTGCGCTGCGCGCGCATGCCGGCGCGCTGACGCGCCTGTCGGAGATCGACAGGCCCGATCCTGCGGCGCTGCGCAAGCACGGCAATGCCATCCTCGAGCAGGTCAATGCGCTGCAGCAATTCACCCGCCGGATCCTCGAACGGCTGCGTCCGGTCGGACTGGCCGAGCTCGGGCTTCGCGAAGCCCTCGGTGCATTGGTGCGGCTGTGGAGCGAGACGCATCCCGAGGTCGCGATCGAAAGCCGCGTCTCGGGCAGCCTCGGCGAGGTCGGCGAGACGGCCGATCTGACAATCTATCGCATTGTCCAGGAAGCCCTCACCAATGTGTTCCGCCACGCCGGCGCAACCGCGGTCGATATCACGGTCGAGCCGGCCGAACGGCAGGTTGGCGTGCACGGCAGTCGGGACTGCGCGCTGGTGCGCATCAGCGACAATGGCGGCGGATTGCGGCCGGATCACAGGCTCGGGCACGGCCTGACCGGCATGCGCGAGCGAATCCTGGCGCTTGGCGGCACGCTCACCATCAATTCCGGCGACGACGGCGTGACCGTCGAGGCGCTCGTTCCCAAAGCCGCGCAGTTCTCAAACGCTGTGCCTTAAGCCGCCGTTCGCGGCCACCAGGTGAAGACGGCCCAGACCAGTGCGAGCGCGCCGCCGATCCAAAGCAGGATGATCGCGATCATTCCGGCCCGGCTCACCGGGCGCTGCAGGGCAGCGGCCGCATTGGCGCGGCATTCGGCCACCACCTCGGCGGGAATCAATGAGATCGCGAGCCAGATGCCGAGCGGCAGCAGGATCAGATCGTCGAGATAGCCGAGAACCGGAATGAAGTCGGGGATCAAGTCGATCGGCGACAGCGCATAGGCTGCGATCGCGACGGCAAGCGCCTTGACGTACCAGGGCACGCGGGGATCGCGCGAGGCGAGATAGAGCGCGAAACTGTCGCGCTTGAGGTCACGCGCCCATGTTTTGATGGCGGATAGCATGACGAGGCAAGCGCCGCTGGCGTGCGTGCACGCCCGCGCGCGGCGCTATTCCAGCACCACGTCGGCGGCCAGCGAGCCGTGCTGGCTCTTGTGAACGGAGGAGGGCGCGATGCCAAAATACTTCCGGAACACGCGGCTGAAATGCGAGGAGCTCGAGAAGCCCCAGGAGAACGCCACATCGGTGATGGTCTTGCCGTTCTGGCTCTCCAGCTCCTGCCGGCAATGCTGCAGCCGCGCCTTCCAGATGTAGTCGCTGACCGTCATGCCGCGATCGCTGAACAGCATGTGCAGATAGCGCTTCGAGCAGCCGAGCGCCGCGGAAATCCGGTCGATGCACAGATCGGGATCGCGCAGGTGCTCGCGGATGAAACCTTGCGCCCGCACATAGGTCGCCTCGGCGCTGCCGCGGTCGAACATCGCGCCGGTCTCGCGCAGCGGCAGCAACAAGAGGTCGATCAGCGAATCCGCGACGCCGACCGCGTTCACCGGCGACAGCTTCGAGGCCTCGCCAAAGGCCGCGTGCACGAAATCATAGGCGATGCGGCCGGTGCCGTTGCGCGCCGACAATTTGCACGGCGCCATCTTGGAGAGCTGGAAGCCGCGCTCCTTCAACAGGTCCTTCGGCACGATCACCACCTCGTGGCGGGTCAGCGACGGACTGATGATGGTGTGCGGGCAGGACACGTCATAGGCGAAGCAGTCGCCGGGCATGATGTCGAAGTGGCGGCCATTCTGCTCGAAATGCGAGACGCCGTGGGTCTGGAACACGATCTTGATGTAGGGGTGCTCGGAGAGCTTGATATTCGAGACGGTGTGCGCGACGCGATGCTGGGTTGCCTCGATCTGACACAGTTTGAGCCGCGAGACCGTGGTGTAGTTGATCCGGCCCTCGAGCGAGGAACCCTCCAGCGGATCGATGTCGAATTGACCGCACAGATCGGTCAGGGCATCTGACCAGCGCTGGATCTGCCGCCGCGGCGTCAGTCCGGTCGTGCTGAGTGAATGGACTGTATCCGACATTTTTCCAGCCACCGATTCGATCCCCAAACGTGACTGCCAATCCGCGAGGTCCGGTCTGGAATGATACGCCTTCCCCTCGTCGCGAGGGGGCAGGCTGGATTCCTCCCGGTCAATTTCGGGCAATCCTCCGACTAAGTTCTTGCGCCGTCAAGCGCAACCTTGGGACGGCTCCGGCCGCGCGGCGCGCTGCGCAGCGCTGATGCTGTGCAGCATCAACCGGCCTCGCGGAGGGCGCAGAAAATATTTGCGCTCGGTTCACTTTCGAGCAAACGGCTCTTCGCTCTTGGACAAGCCGCCCGGAATCAACAGGGCTACGCCTAGGGAACCAAAATGGAAGAAGTGGGCCGTTTTCGACGGAAAACCCTGAGCTCTTAAACTGGGAGGAATCCACGATGCGCAAGCTGCTCTACGCGACTGGCCTTGGGGCAATGGCGGTGTTCGCCGCCGGGACTGCCAATGCCAGCGACGAACTGCACAAGATGTCGCAGAACCCGAAAGACTGGGTGATGCCCACCGGCGACTACGCCAACACCCGCTACTCCAAGCTGAATCAGATCAACGCCTCGAACGTCGGAAAGTTGCAGGTCGCCTGGACTTTTTCGACCGGCGTGCTGCGCGGCCACGAAGGCGGGCCGCTGATCATCGGCAACATGATGTACGTCCATACCCCGTTCCCGAACAAGGTCTATGCTCTTGACCTTTCCAAGGACAATCAGATCGTCTGGAAGTACGAGCCGAAGCAGGACCCGAACGTCATCCCGGTGATGTGCTGCGACACGGTGAACCGCGGCGTCGCCTATGGTGACGGCAAGATCTTCCTGCACCAGGCCGACACCACGCTGGTCGCGCTCGACGCCAAGACCGGCAAGGTGGAGTGGCAGACCAAGAACGGCGATCCCAGCAAGGGTTCGACCGGTACCTCGGCGCCGATGGTGGTCAAGGACAAGGTCCTGATCGGCATCTCCGGCGGCGAGTTCGGCGTGCAGTGCCACGTCACCGCCTACGACATCAAGTCGGGCAAGCAGGTCTGGCGCGCCTTCTCCGAAGGTCCGGATGACCAGATCATGGTCGACCCCGAGAAGACCACCGATCTCGGCAAGCCGATCGGCAAGGACTCGAGCCTCAAGACCTGGCAGGGCGACCAGTGGAAGATCGGCGGCGGCTGCACGTGGGGCTGGCTCGCCTATGACCCCTCGCTGAACCTCGTCTACTACGGGTCGGGCAATCCCTCGACCTGGAATCCGAAGCAGCGTCCGGGCGACAACAAGTGGTCGATGACCATCTTCGCGCGCAATGCCGACACCGGCATGGCCAAGTGGGTCTACCAGATGACCCCGCACGACGAGTGGGACTATGACGGCGTCAACGAGATGATCCTGACCGACCAGCAGGTCGGCGGGACCGAGCGCAAGCTGCTCACCCACTTCGACCGCAACGGCCTCGGCTACACCCTCGACCGCAGCAGCGGCGAGCTGCTGGTCGCCGAGAAGTACGATCCGAAGGTGAACTGGACCTCCGGCGTCGACATGAACAAGAGCTCCCCGACCTATGGGCGGCCGAAGGTGCTCGATGCCGCGTCGACCGACAAGGCCGGCGAGGACGTCAACGTCAAGGGCATCTGCCCTGCGGCGCTTGGCACCAAGGACCAGCAGCCGGCAGCCTACTCGCCGGATACCCAGCTGTTCTATGTCCCGACCAACCACGTCTGCATGGACTATGAGCCGTTCAAAGTGAGCTACACCGCAGGTCAGCCCTATGTCGGCGCGACGCTGTCGATGTATCCGCCTCCCGGCGAGACCAACATGGGCAACTTCATTGCCTGGGATGGCAAGACCGGCAAGATCGTGTGGTCCAACAAGGAGCAGTTCTCGGTCTGGTCGGGCGCACTCGCGACCGCCGGCGGCGTGGTGTTCTACGGCACGCTGGAAGGCTACCTGAAGGCTGTCGACGCCAAGACGGGCAAGGAGCTCTACAAGTTCAAGACTCCGTCCGGCATCATCGGCAACGTCACGACCTATGAGAACAACGGCAAGCAGTACGTCGCCGTGCTCTCGGGTGTCGGTGGCTGGGCGGGCATCGGCCTTGCGGCCGGTCTGACGGATCCGACGGCCGGTCTCGGCGCAGTCGGCGGTTACGCCGCGCTGAGCAACTACACCGCGCTCGGTGGCACGCTCACCGTGTTCGCGCTGCCGCAGCAATGAGCTGACGCGACCCTCGTGCCGGCGCATGGAGTGTGCTCCATGCGCCGGTCCGTCTCAAATCGTTACCTGCGAGGATGGAGCTCTTGCGTAAGATCTGGCTTGTGACTGCTGCGATCCTGGTCGTGGCAATGGGAGGAGTTGCTTCCGCGGAGGACGCGGGTGATCCAGCCGCCGTGAAAAATGAGGACGGCAAGTATCTCGACAAGGATGGCAACCCGACGTTCAAGGTGACGTCCGACGGCACCACGGACTGGTACACTTATTCCGGATACCGCCGCTATCACTCGGAGTGCCACGTCTGTCACGGTCCCGACGGAATGGGATCGACCTACGCTCCGGCGCTGACCAATTCGCTGAAGTCGATGAGCTACGGCGATTTCCTCAGCGTGGTCGCGAGCGGACGCAAGAACGTCAACACGGCGCAGGAGAACGTGATGCCGGCGTTCGGCGACAATCCGAATGTTGCCTGCTACATGGACGACCTCTATGTCTACCTGCGCGCCCGCGCCAATGACGCGGTTGGGCGCGTCCGGCCGGCCAAGCATGAAAACAAGTCGGAAGCCTACACCAAGGCCGAAGACGCCTGCATGGGCAACGACACCAAGAAGTGAGCATGTCCGGCGCGGATGACAACCTGTTCAACGTGATGTGGAGACCAAGATGAAGACGCGCGCCGCAGTGGCATTCGAGGCAAAGAAGCCTCTCGAGATCGTCGAGCTGGATCTGGAAGGGCCCAAGGCCGGCGAGGTCCTGGTCGAGATCAAGGCGACCGGCATCTGCCACACCGACGCCTACACGCTCGACGGCTTCGACAGCGAAGGCATCTTCCCGTCGATCCTCGGGCATGAGGGCGCGGGCATCGTGCGCGAGGTGGGCGCCGGCGTGACCTCGGTGAAGCCGGGCGATCACGTGATCCCGCTCTACACGCCGGAATGCCGGCAGTGCAAAAGCTGCCTCAGCCAGAAGACCAATCTCTGCACCGCGATCCGCGCCACGCAGGGCAAGGGCGTGATGCCCGACGGCACCTCGCGCTTCAGCTACAAGGGCAAGCCGGTCTATCACTACATGGGCTGCTCGACGTTCTCGAACTTCACCGTGCTGCCGGAGATCGCGGTGGCGAAGATCCGCGAGGACGCGCCGTTCGACAAGAGCTGCTACATCGGCTGCGGCGTCACCACCGGCGTCGGCGCCGTGGTCAACACGGCCAAGGTGACACCGGGCGCCAACGTCGTGGTGTTCGGCCTCGGCGGCATCGGCCTCAACGTGATCCAGGGCGCCAAGATGGTCGGTGCCGACAAGATCGTCGGCGTCGACATCAATGACGCCAAGGAAGCCTGGGGCAAGCAGTTCGGCATGACGCACTTCGTCAATCCGACCAAGGTGACCGGCGACATCGTGCAGCATCTGGTCGGCCTCACCGATGGCGGCGCCGACTACACCTTCGACTGCACCGGCAACACCACCGTGATGCGCCAGGCGCTGGAAGCCTGTCACCGCGGCTGGGGCGTCTCGGTGGTGATCGGCGTTGCGGAATCCGGCAAGGAGATCGCGACCCGGCCGTTCCAGCTCGTCACCGGCCGTGTCTGGAAGGGCACTGCGTTCGGCGGCGCGCGCGGCCGCACCGACGTGCCGAAGATCGTCGACTGGTACATGAACGGAAAGATCCAGATCGATCCGATGATCACCCACGTGCTGAAGCTCGAGGAGATCAACAAGGGATTCGACCTGATGCACGAGGGCAAATCGATCCGCTCGGTCGTCGTTTTCTGAGCTCAAAACAGCAAGCACTAGGAGGATAGGCCAATGACTGTTCATATCCACCCATCGGTCGACAACGGCGTCAAACAGGGCTCGGGCAACTTCGCCGGCGGGACACTCGTCTGCAAATGCGCGGACAAGCCGGTCAAGGTCGCCATCAAGGGCGACGTCGCTCACAATCACGCCTGCGGCTGCACCAAATGCTGGAAGCCGGCCGGCGCGACCTTCTCGGTCGTCGCCGTGGTGCCGCGCGAGAACGTCACCGTGCTGGAGAATGGCGACAAGCTGAAGATCGTCGACAGCGCGGCGGTGATCCAGCGCTACGCCTGCACCGGCTGCGGCACCCACATGTACGGCCGGATCGAGAACAAGGGCCATCCGTTCTACGGCCTCGATTTCATCCATCCCGAGCTGTTCCAGGAGTCCGGTTCGGCGGCGCCCGGCTTCGCCGCGTTCGTCTCGTCGGTGATCGAATCCGGCGTCAAGCCGGCCGACATGGCCGGGATCAGGTCGCGTCTGAAGGAGCTCGGGCTCGAGCCCTATGACTGCCTGTCACCGCCGCTGATGGATGCGATCGCAACCCACGTGGCGAAATCGAAAGCGGCCTGATCAAGGCTGCCGTACGGCTGGGCCTGAACAAATCCCGCGCCGGCAGAGGGGTCTGCCGGCGAAGCGGATGTTGCCGATGTTGCCCGTGACCTTGAACCTTGCATGCCCCGTGGGCGACCCCGGGGCATGCATTTTCCTGTCAGAGCATCCCGGCTCTCGGCGATCGGCAAGCAGATCCGCTGAGATAGGACCACGTGTCCTGCGGTCCTTACTCCCAATTTCCAGACAGGTACGATATCCACATCAGCTGCAGGACCGGCCAGACTGCCAGCACGATGCAGAGCAGCCCGTTGTAGAGCGGCTTGCCCCGCCGGTGCACTTTGACCAGAGCCGTGATTCCGAACGGCAGCAACAGCAGATATGTCGGTGCGAAGATCACGCCATAGAATATGGCAAGCGCTGCGTGGCCGGTGATGCTGTTCTCGAGGGTCGCTTGCAGGGCGAAGAAGTAGCTGAGCAGGAGAACAGGGGCCAGCAGAGCGGATACGACGGCCGGCGAGAACCCGCTTGCATCGATGCCCCGCCTGTTCATCCACATCCTGATGACGATCCAGGCGGACAGGAATGCGATGATGAGCGGCAATGCGAGCTTCAGCAGGACGTCTTGTGCGTTCTGGAAGGTCATCAGATAAGGTGTCACGAGAAGCTCCGTGGGACGCGGGCCGCGGCTGGCCGGCGATTCATCCCCGAGCTGTTGTGACAGGCTGCCTTGCAGGACGGCGGCAGCGATCGTGCAGCGCTTGTGGTTTGTTGTGCAATGGTCGTGCAGGCCGGTGGTGCCGGGCCGGTTTGATCGATCAACGGCCAGTCTCTATCTTGGCGAGGTCCAGCGCCCGGGGAGACGCCATGAATACCGCCATCCGCCCGTTCCGCATATCCGTCAGCGACGAGGTTCTCGACGATCTCCGCACCCGGCTGCGGCGGACGCGCTGGCCGGAGGCCGAACTGGTCGACGACTGGAGCCAGGGCGCGCCGCTGCGATGGATCCAGGACGTCTGCCGCTACTGGGCCGAGGACTATGACTGGCGCCAGCGCGAGGCGCGGCTCAACCGCTTCAGCCAGTTCACCACCGGGATCGATGGCCTCGACATCCATTTCATCCATGTCCGCTCGAAGCATCCCGAGGCGAGGCCGCTGATCATCACCCATGGCTGGCCGGGATCGGTGGTCGAATTCCACAAGGTGATCGAGCCGCTGACCGACCCCACCGCGCATGGCGGCCGCGCGGCCGATGCCTTTCACGTGGTGTGCCCGTCGCTGCCCGGCTTCGGCTTCTCTGCTAAGCCGGCTGCCACGGGCTGGGGCGTCGACCGCATCGCGCTCGCCTGGGCCGCGCTGATGGCGCGGCTTGGCTATGACAGGTATTTCGCGCAAGGCGGCGATTGGGGCTCGGCGGTCACGACCGCGATCGGCGGGCTGGACGCGGCGCACTGCGCCGGCATCCACGTCACGCTGGCGATGTCGACCCGCCCCAATGTCGAGGGCCAGCCGACGCCGGAGGAGACGCGCGCGCTGAACGGCATCAAGTACTACGCCGATTGGGATTCGGGCTATTCCAAGCAGCAATCCACCCGGCCGCAGACGCTCGGCTATGCGCTGACGGATTCGCCGAGCGGGCAGGCGGCCTGGATCCTGGAAAAGTTCTGGGCCTGGACCGATTGCGACGGCCATCCCGAGAACATCCTGACCCGCGACGAGCTGCTCGACAACGTCATGCTGTACTGGGTCACCGCGACAGCGGCCTCGTCGGCACGGCTCTATTGGGAAAGCTTCGGGGCGAAGAAGCGCACCGTGCACAAGGTGGCGGTGCCGACCGGCGTTGCCGTCTTCCCTAAGGAAATCGTCACGCCGGTGCGCAAATGGATGGAAGCGAACTTCAGCAACATCCAGCATTGGAGCGAGATGCCGAAGGGCGGACACTTTTCGGCATTCGAGCAGCCCGAGCTGTTCGTCGCCGACCTGCGCAAATTCTTCGGTACGCTGCGCTAGCCGCCTTCCGCTAACCGGCGACGAAAGGAGATTTCAGTTCGTCTTTTCCGAATTTTCTCTTGACGCGGACCCCAACTCAGATGTTCAATGTGTCCGTCTCACCCGATCGAGGGGCGCTGCGCATCGTCACGGTGTTGCGGTGAGATGCGGTGGACGCCGCGCGTGTCAGTGACGACAGCACGCGAGGCGGACGGTGAAGTCGTGCAGGCCGGACGCCCTAGCGGCAGGTGTCCTATCGCAAGACGTGCAAGCGTCTTTGCGGAAGCGGTGACAACAAAGCCCAGTCTCGCCGGGGTAAGCACGTATAAGCCGTAACCCATCGCGCAGGGAAAGCCGGGTTGTTCCGGTTACACCTGTGGTCCTACCCCCCGTGCTTTCTACCCATCGCACGGGGCCCATGGGTGCGATCGGCACCCGGCTTTCCCTGCGCCCTCTGCTTTCGGAGCGGCGAAACGAAATGCAAAACTCGGACAAGACATGTCGCGAGATGGCGAAGCTGCGTCCCCACCCACACTGTCATCGCCGGCCTGTGCGCAATTGCGCACATGGACCGGGCGATCCAGTACGCTGCGGCCCATCGCTCAATAACGACTGTCTCTGGAATACTGGATCGCCCGTCAAGCCGGGCGATGACACCGAGTTGGCGGCGGATCCCGCACGACCGGGTGATCATGACGAGGGCGCTGCAGCCCAAGCTGGAGCGCACCGGGTGCTGGGCGATCCTGAGTGGATCAGGCCGATGTCCGGTGCCTGCTGCCCAGTGCGGTCGCGATCGTCTCGGGATGCTTGATCCGCTCGATCAGCATGTCGATGCGGTCGCCGCCCCAGAACAGTTCGCCGTTGAACACCATGCTGGGAACGCCGAACACGCCGAGCGCCTCCGCCTCGTCGATGATGCGGTCATGCTCGGCGCGGGCGGGGCCGCGGGCATAGGCCTCGAAGTCAGCGGCCGAGCCGCCGATCGCGGCGATCACGCCGGCAATCTCGGACAGCTCGTCGATCTCCAGCTCGTGATTCCAGAACCGCCGGAACACCGTGTCGTGATAGGGACGGAACAGTCCGAGGCGCTGCGCGAACAGCATGCCGGCGCTGGAATAGAACGCGTCGTAGATCCGGCGCGGGCCCTTCATGACGAGGCCCTGGGCATTGGCAAAGCGGCGCGCGTCCATGTACGAGTAGCGGACCTTGCGCCAGAAATGCGGCGTGCGCTCTTCGACCGTGCCCATGAATTCGGGAATGCGCAGCGTGTATGGCAGCCATTCCAGCTCGACGCCGTATCTGTCCTCGAGCTCGAACAGGCGCGCGTTTGCGACGTAGGCGTAGGGGCTCTTGTAGTCGGTGTAGATCCGCACGCGCGGCTTTTCCATGATCGTTCCTCACCTATCGCCGCTGATTGTTCCCGATCCGGAGCGTGGATGCAACGCGATGCGGCGGGCGGAGATGGCGGGCAAACGAATGGGCCCCGGTGCATTCAAGCATCAGCGGGGCCCTGCTTCGTTTTAGCGAAGGATATCTGGTACACACCAGTGGTGTTTCGGGACCTGAGAGCGCGTGGCCTTTGCGCTCCTGTCCTGCGGATATGTTCAGATTGTCGGCAGTACACGCGGCTAGCAGCTGCTGTTTGCCTCAACGTGCACCGAGACCTTGCCGCTGAGCAAGGTCGCTGGCTTGCGCCGGTGGCGTCATGCTCCTCTCCAAGGGTGGGCCGACGGACATCTGTCCGCTTCTCCTGCCTGGCGGTCGACTCCATCATCGGCCGCCAATTCCTGCGACGCGAGGAGCTGCGCTCCATCACCCCTACAGGTGCAGTCACCGAAATGCTGCGGCAGATATCGCGGCCTGTCAAGTTAAGGAGAGAGCAATTCAGGTCAGGCTTGCTGTCCGTCCCTGGTCTGCCGGTAGTGGCTCAAATCCGGATCGTGGGTCATGCGCCAGTAGTCGACGAAGCGCCACGGCATCGCCGAGAACACCCGGCCGCGCTTGTTGCGGTAGTAGGTCGTCATCCCCGGATGCGTCCAGATCAGTTGCTCATGCTCGGCGTCGACCTGGTTGATGTATCGATCATGCGCAGCGGGATGCACGTCGATCGCGGCGATGCCGTTCTCGATCATCTCGACCAGGCAGGCCGAGATGTAGCGGCTCTGGCACTCCGACTGGAAGATCACACTGCCGCCATGCGCGGGCCCAGAGTTGGGCCCGAGCATCACGAACAGGTTAGGGAAGTCCGGCACCGTGAGGCCGAGATACGCCGTCGGATTGTCGTCGCGCCAGACCTCTTTGAGATTCCTGCCGTCACGCCCGGTGATGTTGAGCCGCGCCGCCATCTCGGTGACCTTGAATCCGGTCGAGATCACGATGACGTCGTGCTGACGCAGCTTGCCGTCGGCGGCGACGATACCATCAGGCGCGAAATGGTCGATGCGGTCGGTGACCAGCTCGACATTCGGCCTGGTCAGCGTCTTGAACCAGTTGTTGTCGAGCAGGATGCGCTTGCCGTAGGGCGGATAAGTCGGCACGCATTTTGCGATCAGATCGGGACGGTCCTTCAATTCGGAGAGAATGAAGTCGGTCAGCTCCTGACGATGCCGGTCGTTGCCCTTGTTGACGGCGCGCTCCGGATGCGGCCAGGCCGGATCCTTGCGCAGGAACGGCAGCAGGCCGTCGCCATAGCGCCAAAACATGTTGAAGCGGTACCACTGCACATAAAACGGCACATGCGCGAGCAGCCACTGCGCGCCTTCGGTGATCGGATCGGAATAGCCTTTCACGGGCCGCGCCCATTGCGCGGTGCGCTGATAGACGGTCACCGAGGCGACGCGACCCGCGATCGAGGGCACCAGCTGCATCGCGGTCGCGCCGGTGCCGATGACGGCGACGTGCTTGCCGTCGAGCTTGATGTCGTCGGACCACAGCGCCGAATGGACCTTCAGGCCTTTGAAATCCTCGTCACCCGCGAAGCGCGCCGGCGAGGGGTCGTTGAGCTGGCCGATCGCGCTGACCAAAGCGGTCGATTCGAAGGTCTCCTCGCCATTGGCGGTCCTGAGCGTCGAGATCCAGCGCCGCCTGGCCTCATCCCAGCGCGATGCGACGAGCTCGGTGTTGAGACGCACGTGTACCAGGTGCCGCCGATCTCGTCGTTCATCTCGACGATGGTGTAGGGAATGCCGAGCCGCCCCAGCGCGACGCCGAGCGCGATCGCGCAAACGCCGGCGCCGACGATCAGGACGTGTTGCTGTGCCAGCACAGCGTCAGCGGGGCGCTTGCGCCAGCGCGCATCGCGGGGAATGAAGCCCATCTCCTCCCGCATCAGCGGTGCATATTCCGGCGCGACGTTCTCGCCGAGCGTCGCGCGCATCATCCGCAGCATCAGCTCATCGCCGGGATCGGTGATGACCGGCTTCGGCGTGCCGTTCGCGAACAAGTTCAGCACCGCGGCGCGGATCTCGTCCTGGATCTGCTTCGGCACGCCGGCATCCGGATCAGGGATCAGGCGGACGTCGCGCTTCGGCTTGTAGGGCGGCTCCAGCCACTTCTCGTCACCGGTCATGTGCACAAGCACCATCAGCAGCACGCGGATGTCGCCTTCCGCGATCGCGGAGGACAGATCGACGGGCTTGCGCGAGAGCTCGATATTCATGCGTCGTCCTCAGCTGATCGGTGCGTCCGGCAGGCCGCCATAGGCGGCCCAGGTGGTGCCGGCGATGTAACCGGCATCGACCGGCAGATTGATGCCGGTGACGCCGCTGCTCGCCGGCGACAGCAGCCAGGCGATCGCCTGCGCCACCTCGATCGGCTCGACCAGCCGGTTCATGGCGGTGGGACGCGCGAGCAGGTCCTTGTTCAGCGCGCCCGAGGCGATGCCGGCCTCGAGCATCGCGGTGCGGGTGAAGCCGGGCGACACCGCGTTGACGCGGACGCCGGCGCGGCCCCATTCGGCAGCCAGCGTCTGGGTGATCTGGATGACGCCGGCCTTCGCTGCGGTGTAGGCGTGGATCGGTCCCGACGTCATGCCGGCCACCGAGGCGACGTTGACGATCGCGCCGTGCCGCCGCTGCGCCATCGCGACGCCGACGCTGCGCGCGACCAGGAAGGTGCCGCGCAGGTCGATATTGACCTCGCGGTCCCATTGCTCCATCCGCACCCGCTCGATCCGGTGCATCTTGCCGAACACGCCGGCGGCGTTGACGAGGCCGGTGATCGGACCATGCGCCTGCTCGATCTCGGCGACGCCGGTCACGACGGCGCTTTCGCTCGCGACATCGAACGGTGCCGGCCAGAGGATCGCGCTGGTTCCGGCCAGCGGTTCGGGCGCGATGTCGACGATGACGACTCGATGCCCTTGATCGGCGAGCAGGGTCGCGGTCGCCGCGCCAATGCCGCGGCTGCCGCCGGTGACGAGGATGGTGCCGTCGGCGCTCATGACGTTCGCTCCTTGCCGCTGCCGGAGAACAGGCCGTGCGTGACCAGCTTCCGGTAGGCCGAGATGACATAGTCGGGCACGGCGGTGACGCCGTGCTCGGAATAGGAATAGCGGCGGCTAAGGTAGCCGCGCGCGCCCATCAGCACCTGCACGATGGCCTCGAACTCCTCGTCGCTGAAGGTGTAGGTGGCTCCTGCGGATCGCGCGCGTTGCAGGATCCGCACATAGGCGCTCGAGATGTTGTCAAAATGCTTTTGATAGCCGATCGGCGCAAAGAACTCGGCCTCGTTGAGGATGCGCAGGAACTCCGGCACCTCGCGGATGAAATCGAAGAAGGCGCCGAAGCGTTCGATCTCCTGGCGCGCGGCGTCCGCAGTGCCGGTGCGGGCGCGGATGAAGCGGACCATGTCGAGGCCGATCTTCGGCAGCAGCTGGTCGAGCAGTTCCTGGCGGTTCTCGAAATGATTGTAGAAGGTGCCCTGCGCGACACCGGCCGCCTCGGTGATGCGGGCGACCGAGGCTTCGGCGTAGCCGTATTTGCCGACAATCTTGGTCGCGGCGTCGAAGATCTTCTGCTTGGTCCAGGCGTTGCGCTCGACACGGTTGAGCTTCGTCACCTTGGCGGATGTGGCTTGCCTCATGCATTGGCCTCGAGTTCGGCGCGGAGCACGCGCTTGAGCACTTTGCCGGATGGATTGCGCGGCAGGCTGTCGCGGATGATGAGCTGCTTCGGCACCTTGAAGCCGGCGAGGCGGGTGCGGCAATGATCGGCGAGATCGGACAGGTCGAGCCTGGCGTGATCGGTCAGCACCACCACGGCGACCGGCTTCTCGCCCCAGCGCGCGTCGGGCAGGCCGATCACGGCGACCTCGCGCACCTCGGGCATCTCGTAGATGACGCGCTCGACCTCGGAGGATGCGATGTTCTCGCCGCCCGAGACGATCATGTCCTTCTTGCGGTCGGTGAGGTACAGGAAGCCGTCGGCGTCGAGATAGCCGATGTCACCGGTGCGGAACCAGTCACCGAAGAAGGCCGAGGCCGTCTTCTCCGGATCCTTCCAGTAGCCCTGCGTCACCTTCGGGCCACGCAGGCAAATCTCGCCGTTCTGGCCGGCGGGCAGGCGCTTGCCGGCATCGTCGCGGATCTCGATCTCGATATGGGCGATGGCGCAGCCCGTCGAGCCGATCTTCTCGATCTCACGGCCAGCCTCCATGAACGTGTCGCCGCCGCAGCTTTCGGTCAGGCCATAGGCATCGATGTAGCGGGCGTTGCGAAAATACTCCGAGAAGGCGCGGATGCGGACCTCCGGCGTCTTCTCGCCGCCGCCGATCGCCCATTGCAGGCTGGAGACATCGCAGCGGCCGCGGTTCGGGCAGGTGAGAAGCGCCGTGGTCATGACAGGGGCGAACCACGCGGCGTTCAGCTTCTCGCGCTCGATCGCGGCCAGCGCCGGCTCAGCTTCGAAGCTGCGATGAATGCACAGCATGCCGCCGTGCCAGAGCACGGCGATGCCGGGCAGGTCGAGCGCGCCGACGTGATAGAGCGGGCCGACCACGAGCAGCCGCGTGTCGGCATTCAGGCCGAGCGCCAGCGTCTGGTCGGCCGACTTCCAGTAGATGTTCTCGTAGCTCAGCATCACGCCCTTGGGGCGATCGGTGGTGCCGGACGTGTACATCAGCCGCATCAGGTCGCGCGGCCGGCGCACATGCATCGGGGCGCGCGCGATATCGGGCGCGAGATTGGTGACGCCCGATTGGGCAACCTCGTCCAGCAGCACAATCGGCGCGGCGCCGGCCGCGATCGCCGCAAATTCCTCGTCGGCGATCAGCAGGCGCGCGCCGGAATTTTCGACGATGTAGCCGACCTCATCGGCCGACAGGCGGTAGTTGATCGGCAGGAATACCGCGCCGATGTGGCTGGTCGCGAACACCAGCTCGAGAAAGGCGGTGCTGTTCTTCATCAGGACGGCGACGACATCGCCGGCACCGATGCCCTGTCCGGCGAGCCAGCCGCCGGCCTGCCGGATCCGCAGGTCGAAATCCGCGTAGGAGATGTCTTCGCCGCGATATTTCAGCGCACAGCGGTCCGGCGTCCGCCTGGCATGAAACGCGATGAAGCTGGAAAGATTGATCATTCGCCGCCCGTCGGGCCGGTTTCCGGCGCCGTCTTCTCCCTGGATGAATTATGACTCGTAATTCATCTTTGGCTTGACGTCACCCCCCTTGCTCTGAAAACATTGTGGGCACGGAGACGACACGATCTCCGAGAGGGACTTGGCAACGCCAACCCGTCAGGGAGGGGAAACATGAAGAAGACCCGCAAGCCGGGCATCAGCCGGCGCGCGACTCTGGCGCTGATGGGCGCCGGCGCCGTGAGTGTTGCCGCGCCGTGGGTGGCGCGCGCGCAGGCCAAGATGATCAAGATCGGCATGCCGACCATCCTGTCGGGCCGCGTCGCGCAGCTCGGCACATCCTCGCGCAACGCGGTGTTGCTCGAGGTCGAGAAGGTCAATGCCGCCGGCGGCCTGGCCGGCCGGCAGATCGAGATGGTGATCCGCGACTCCAAGGGCCAGCCGCAGGAGGCCGCGCGCGTCGCGCGCGAGCTCGTCAACACCGACGGCTGCGAGATGCTGTTCGACGGCGAGGCCTCGTCGGGATCGTTCGCGGTCCATGAGGTGGCGCGCGATCTCGGCGTGCTCTGCATCCACACCTGTTCGGAAGCCTCGTCGCTGACCGCCGATCCCAAGCAACACATTCCGAACGCATTCCGCTGCGTGCGGCAGGGCATTCACGACTCGATCGTCGGTGCCAGCTATGCGGCGGGAATCGCGAAGGCCAAGGGCCTGAAGAAGTGGGCGACCTGCTCGCCCGACTATGCCTATGGCCGCGACACCACCGGCGAGTTCGTGCTGTACCTGAAGAAGTTCGCGCCCGATGTCGAGATCATCAGCGAGTCCTGGCCAAAGCTGTTCCAGCCCGACTACACCGAGGTGGTCACCAAGATCCTGCAGGCAAAACCGCAGGCGCTGTATTCCTGCCTGTGGGGCGGCGACCTCACCTCCTACATCGACCAGGCCAACATCTACGCGATGTTCAGCCAGATGGAGGTGTTCGCGGTCAACATGGCCGACTACACCGCGCTCACCGTGGTGAAGAACCTGCCGAAGGGCATCCACTCCGGCGATCGCTACATCAAGACCTTCCCTCCGACGCCGGAGAATGCGGCCTGGGGCGATGCCTACAAGGCGAAGTACAACGAGTACCCGACCAACTGGTCGTGGCAGAACGCCACCGCGGTGATGTTCCTCGACGCCGCCGTCAAGAAGGCTGGCTCGACCGACGGCAAAAAGGTTGCGGAAGCGCTCACCGGGCTCACCATCAAGTGCCCGTTCGGCGCCGACGGCACCGTGACGATGCGCGCCGAGGACCGCACGCTGGTGGGTTACGCGATCGGCTGGGGCACCACGATCCCGCAGGAGCCCTACGTGCCCGACGTGAAGGCCGGCGACTGGACGACCATCTTCGAGCTCGAAGCCGAGTGGAAGAAGAGCAAGGGCTACACCTGATCTGCACACGCGGCGCGAGGCGGCGATCGGCTGCCTCACGCCGCCAGCTTTTTGTTGGGCGCAATATCGTGCGCCGGAATGGATGACTTCCCGTGGACCTCGACGCGCTCGCCGGCTGTCTCGCCAGTCCTGCCTGCCTGGTGACGCAAACCACCAGCGGCCTGATCATCGGCATGCTGCTCTTCCTGGTCGCCGTGGGGCTGACTTTGATCTTCGGCGTGCTCAAGGTCGTCAATTTCAGCCACGGCGCCTTCTATATGTTCGGCGCCTATTTCGCGATGACGGCCTACCAGCTCACCGGCAGCTTCGCGCTGGCGATGCTGTGCGGGGCAGCCGGCACCGCGCTGCTCGGCCTGATCTTCGAGCGAGCCTTCATGAGCCGGGTCTACGGCGCCGACGTGCTGATGCAGCTGCTGGTCTGCTACGCCTTTGTGCTGATCTTCGACGATGTGGTCCGCATGATCTGGGGGCCGGAATTCAAGTCGATGGGCATGCCGTCGGCGTTCCAGGTGCCGCCGTTGTTCATCGCCGGCGGCGTGGTGCCGCCGTATTATCTGCTGCTGATCGGCGTCGCGCTCGTCGCCGCAGTGATCCTCGGGCTGGGGCTGGCGCGCTCCAGGATCGGCAAAGTGATCCGGGCCGCCGCGCATAATCCGGGGATGGTCTCGGCGCTCGGCATCAATACCGGGCTGATCTATGGCGGCGTGTTCGCGCTCGGCGGCATGCTGGCCGGACTGGCGGGTGCGCTGGCCGCGCCGGTGCGGTCGCTGACCCCGGGCATGGGCTTCTCGGTGCTGATCGAGTCCTTCATCGTCACCGTGATCGGCGGCATGGGATCGATCCTCGGCGCGCTGATCGGCGCGCTGCTGATCGGCCTGATCCGCTCCTTTGGCTCGCTCGGCTTCCCGCTGTTCACCGAAGGATTGATGTACCTCTTCATGGTGATCGTACTGGTGTCGCGCCCGACCGGCCTGTTCGGCAAGGAGGTCGCATGACCGAATTGCAGGCGGGGCAGGAGGCACGACCCCTCGAAGTACCCCGCATCGATGCCAGGCCGCAGCGCTATCGCGATGTCCTGATCGCCCTCGCAGCCTTCGCCGCGCTCGCGCTGCTGCCGATGATCTTCGGCAGCAAGTCGCTGCTCGACTTCGTGATCCGTTGCTCGGCTTATGGGTTGTTTGCCACCTCGCTCAACCTCCTGGTCGGCTATACCGGGTTGATCTCGTTCGGCCACGGCATGTTCTTCGGCCTCGGCGCCTATGGCTTCGGCCTGATGATGCAGAAGACCGGCGTGCCGATCCCGGTCGCCTTCGTCGCCACGCTGGTGATCACCATGGTGGTGGCCGGCGTGATCGGCGCGATCTGCGTGCGGCTGAAAGAAATCTACTTCGCCTTCGTCACGCTGGCGTTCCAGATGCTGATCCACTCGACCATCCTGTCGTGGCAGTCGCTGACCGGCGGCGACCAGGGGCTGCGCGGCGGCATTCCGCGGCCGCCATTCCTCGGGATCGACCTGTCCAACCATTTGCATCTCTACATCATGAGCTGCGCGCTGCTGGTGATCGGGCTGCTCCTGATGCGTCAGATCGCACAGTCGCCGTTCGGCTACACGCTGCGGATGATCCGCGACAACGCCACCCGGGCGAGCTTCATCGGCATCGACGTCTGGCGGGCGAAGCTGACCATCTTCGTTCTGGCCGCGTTGTTCGCCTCGGCCGGCGGCATGATCATGGCGCTGTTCGTCTCCGGCGCCTATCCGGAATTCGCCTACTGGACGATCTCGGGCGAGGGCATTTTCATCAACATGCTCGGCGGCGTCACTACGTTCCTCGGGCCGATGGTCGGGACGGTGCTGCTCTTGATCCTCAACGACACCGTGACCCGCCTGACCGAGTATCACGGTATCGTGCTCGGCATCGTCATCCTGTTCTTCGCCATTGGCCTGCGCAAGGGCCTTATGGATTTCGTGGTCGAGTGGATCGCACAACGGCGCGAAAAGGCAGGCGGCTAGCCATGCTGGAGATCCGCGGACTTTCAAAATCCTTTGGCGGCGTCAAGGCGACAGACAACGTCTCGCTCGACTTTGTCGACGGCTCGCTCACGGCGGTGATCGGCCCGAACGGCGCCGGCAAGAGCACGTTCTTCAATCTGATCACCGGAGCGCTGAAGCCGGATGCCGGCCAGATCCTGCTCAACGGCGTCGACATGGCAGGCAAGATGCCGCCGGAGATTGTGCGCCATGGCATCGGCCGGGCCTTCCAGGTCGCCAGCATCTTTCCGTCGCTGACGGTGGAGGAGACGATGCTCGCCACGGTCTGCGCCGATCAGCGCCGCGCCGGCGTGATGCATCGCCGCTTCCCGCTGGCCGAGACGCGCGATCGCGCCGAGCATGCGATGGAGCTGCTGGGCCTTGCCAACAAGCGCAACAGGACCGCGGCGACGCTATCGCACGGCGACCAGAAGCTGCTCGATATCGCGCTTGCGCTGGTGCTCGATCCGAAAGTCTTGCTGCTGGACGAGCCGACCGCGGGCATGGGCACCGAGGAGCGCTGGCGCATGATCGACAAGGTGCGCGAACTCTGGGAGAGGCAGAAGATCACGGTGGTGTTCATCGAGCACGACATGGACATCGTGTTCAAGATCGCGCCGGAGATCGTCGTGCTGTGCTACGGCCGGATTTTGGCGACCGGCACGCCCGATGCGATCCGCAGGAACGAGGCCGTGATCGAGGCCTATCTCGGCAGCGAACATCACGCGGGAGCGGTGGCATGAGCACGCAGCCGGTGGTGCAGGTCGAGGACCTCGACGTCTACTATGGCACCAGCCAGATCCTGTTCGGCGTCGGCCTGTCGGTTCGGCAGGGCGAGACGATGGCGCTGCTCGGCCGCAACGGCGCCGGAAAGTCGACGACCATGAAGGCGATCATGGGGCTGGCGCCGGCGCGCCGCGGCAAGGTGACCTTGCGTGGCCGTGTCGTGTCGGGGATGCAGCCGCATCACATCGCGCGGGCCGGGCTCGGCTTCGTGCCGGAGGACCGGCAGATCTTTCCCGAGCACACCGTCGAGGACAACCTCGTCATCGGCCAGAAGAAGGGGCCTGATGGCGAGGACGAGTGGTCGATCCGCCGCGTTTATGACGTGTTCCCGTTGCTGGAGCCGCTGCGGCAGCGGATTGCCGGCCGGCTGTCCGGCGGCGAGCAGCAGATGCTGGCGATCGCCCGCACTCTGATGGGCAACCCCGCGCTGCTGCTGCTGGACGAGCCCAGCGAGGGGCTGGCGCCGATCATCGTGCAGCGGATCGGCGAACTGCTGCGACAGCTCCGCGGCACCGGTGCCACGGTCTTGATCGCCGAGCAGAACATGCATTTTTGCCTTGGCCTTGCGAGCCATGCGACGGTTATCGACAAGGGCCAGATCGTCTACACATCCTCCATCGAAGATTTGAAGGCCAACGACAACATCCGGCAGCGCTATCTGGCGCTCTGAGCGCGGTCTTCGACGGGAGGACACATGGCGGGCAAGCTGACGCCGACCCATGAGGCGCCGTATCGAGGACTGAAGGTGCTGGATTTCGGGCAGGGGATCGCCTCGCCCTATTGCGCGATGCTGCTCGGGGTTTACGGCGCCGACGTCATCAAGGTCGAGCCGCCGGAAGGCGACTGGTCGCGCTATCTGGGGACGACATACGGCAATCACACCACGCTGTCGGCGGTCTATAATCGCGGCAAGCGCAGCCTATGTCTCGACATGAAGCACAGGGATGGGATCGCGATTGCGCAGCGGCTGGCGAAGGAAGCCGATGTGCTGATCGAAGGATTCCGGCCCGGCGTCGCCGAGCGGCTCGGGCTCGGCTACGACAGCCTGTCGCGCGATAATCCCGGCCTCGTCTATCTCTCGGTCAGCGGGTTTGGGCAGAGCGGGCCGTACGCGAAACGGCCCGGATCGGATTCCGTCGCGCAGGCGTTCTCCGGACTGGTGTCCGTCAATGTCGGCACCGACGGCGTGCCGCACCGGGTCGGCACCACGATCTCCGACGTCGTCACCGGCGTCTACGCGTTCCAGGCCATTGCGACGACGCTGTTCGCGCGCGCGACGGTCGGCACCGGGCGCTGGATCGACGTCAACCTATGCCAGTCGACCTCCGCGCTGCTCGGTCACAAGGTGGCGGAATTCATCCTCGAAGGCGGCGCGCCGCGTGCGCTCAACGTGCCGGCCGGCACCTACCAGACGCAGGACGGCTGGATGATGGTGACGCTGGTCAACGAGCCGCAATACAAGCGGCTGTGCGGGGCGATCGGTCGCGAGGACCTCGCCAGCGATCCGCGCTTCGCCGACTTCGCCCGGCGTGCCGATTCAGCCGATGCACTGATCCCGCAGTTGCGCGAGGTGTTCCTGACCCAGCCGACCGAGGCCTGGCTGTCCCGGCTGCACGCCGCCGATATCATCGCGGAGCGGATCCTCACGCCCGGCGAATGGCTGCGCAACGCGCATGTCGAGGCGACCAGGGCGTCGGTGCGGCAGGATACGCCCGGCGTCGGCGCGGTCTATTCGCCGCGGACACCCGGGATCGCGAGCCTGTCCGAGGATCGCCTCTGCCCGGCGCCGGATGTCGGGCAGGATAGCCGTGCCGTGCTTGTGGAGGCCGGATTTGGCGCTGCCGAGATCGATAACCTCTTGCAGTCCGGTGCCGTGCGGCAAGGCAGGAAATAGCGGGAGAACATCATGACGGACCTCGTTCATTACTCGGTAGCCGATAAGATCGCGGAAATCGTGCTGGATCGCGCGCCCGTCAATGCGCTGAGCATCGCCTTGATCGATGCACTTCTCGCAGCCTTGGCAAGAGCGCGCGACGACGAGACCGTGCGCGCCGTCATCATCCACAGTGCCCACAAGGTGTTCTGCGCCGGCCTCGACCTCGATATCGTGAGGGGCAAGCCCGCGATCGAGGTCAAAGGGTTCCTCGAGCGCCTGTACTTCGCGCTGAACGATGTGCAGTACCGGATGGGCAAGCCGACCATTGCCGCGATCGACGGCGCGGTGCGCGCCGGCGGCATGACGATCGCGATCTCTTGCGACATGATCATTGCGGGCGACGGCTCGACGTTCGGTTATCCCGAGATCGATGTCGGCCTGATCCCGGCGATCCATTTCGTGCAATTGCCGCGGCTGGTCGGAAAGCATCAGGCGTTCGGCCCGCTGTTCCTCGGCGAGCCGTTCGACGCGGCCACGGCGTATCGTATGGGATTGCTCAGCGAAGTCGTGCCGAAGGGCACCGCGCTCGATCGCGCCCGGGAGATCGCGCGAAAGCTGGCAGCGAAGTCGCCGGTCGTGATGAAGATCGGCCGCGACGCCTTCATGCGCGCCGTCGACGCCGATTTCCGCCGCTCGGTCGAGAATGCGGCGGAAAGCTTCGTGGTGGTCGCCTCGACCGAGGACTGCCAGGAAGGGCTGAATGCGTTCGTCGAGAAACGGGCGCCCAACTACAAGGGACGCTAATCGCCCGCCGCGAATTGACAATGATCCGGGATCAGCGGCAAATGCCTCAAACCAACACTGTCGAGAGGAAACTATCATGGCTGACGCGCTGATCATCGATGCATGCAGGACCCCGCGGGGCATCGGCAAGGCCGGCAAGGGCGCGCTGTCGGGCATTCATCCGCAGCAGCTTGGCGCCACGGTGCTGCGGGCGCTGGCCGACCGGACCGGGATCAACACCGCCGATGTCGACGACATCATCTGGGGCACCAGCTCGCAGCGCGGGCCGCAGAGCGGCGACCTCGGCCGGATGTCGGCGCTTGATGCCGGCTATGACGTGCGCGCCTCGGGCGTGACGCTCGATCGCTTCTGCGGTTCCGGCATTACCAGCGTCAACATGGCCGCCAATGCCATCATGGCGGGCGCCGAGGACCTGATGATCGCCGGCGGCACGGAGATGATGTCGATGGAAGGCCGCCGCGGCGAGGGTCCCTTCATGATGGACAATGGCAATCTCCGCCTGCGCGCCCGCCACCCGCAATCGCATCAGGGCGTCTGTGCCGATGCCATCGCGACGATGGAAGGGATTACCCGCGAGGACGTGGACGCGCTCGGCCTCGAGAGCCAGAAGCGGGCGGCGGCAGCCATCAAGGGCGGGCATTTCGATAAGAGCCTGGTTGCGGTCCACCGCGAGGACGGCACGCTGGCGCTCGACCGCGAAGAATATCCGCGGCCGCAGACGACGCTGGAAGGCCTTGCCGCGCTGAAGCCGGCATTCCCCGCCATCGCCGACTACGCGCTCGACGACAAGGGCACGACCTACCGGAAACTGATTCTGGAGAAATATCCGGATCTCGACATCAACTTTGTCCACCACGCGGGAAATTCGTCGGGCGTGGTCGACGGCTCGGCAGCAATCTTGCTGGCGTCCCCGGACTATGCCCGCAAGCACGGGCTGAAGCCGCGCGCCCGCGTGGTCGCGACCGCCAATATGGGGGACTCGCCGACCCTGATGCTCAACGCGCCGGTGCCGGCGACGCGCAAGGTGCTGGCCAAGGCCGGGCTCACGCTCGACGACATCGACCTGTTCGAGATCAACGAGGCGTTCGCCGTGGTGGCCGAGAAATACATCCGTGACCTCAAGCTCGATCGCGACAAGGTCAACGTCAACGGCGGTTCGATCGCGCTCGGCCATCCGATCGGTGCCACCGGTTCGATCCTGATCGGAACGGTGCTGGACGAACTGGAGCGGCGCGACCTCAAGCGCGGCCTGGTGACGATGTGCGCCGCCGGCGGCATGGCGCCGGCGATCATCATCGAGCGGGTCTGAAAGTCAGACGGCCGGAAACTGCAGCTCGAAGGCGACGCCTCGGCTGGTCGGCAGGAGACTGATCGAGCCACCATGGGTCACCATGACGGCCTGTGCGATCGCGAGCCCCATGCCGGTGCCGCCACTGTCGCGGCGTGTGGTGAAGAAGGCGTCGAAGATCTTCTCGCGATTGGCGTCAGAGATCGGGTCGCCGTCGTTGCTCACCGTCATTCTGACGGTCGATGCTTCGCTGGCGACGTCGATCTGCACTGAAGTCGCGTTATGACGGAAGGCGTTGTCGGCGAGGTGCGCCAGCACGATCAGCGCCTTCTCGCCGGACATGCCGATCGAGCGATCGAGGCTGCCGGCGGCGGTGATCGTCTGTCTCGGAAAGCGGCTCTTCAGCGCATCGACGACGGAAGCGAGCTGGGTCTGCTCGTTCTGCGGCGCGCTTTCCGCGCGGGCCAGTTCACGCAGGCGATGGCTCATCGCGTCCAGCCGTTCGACGTCGCCGAGGATGTTCGCGATGAAGGTCTTCTGCTCCTCCCGCGTCAGCGCATCCGTTTTGCTCTGCAGTGAATCCTGCAGCAGCTCAGCCGCACCCCTGATCGAGGTCAGGGGTGATTTCAGTTCGTGCGTCAGGTGTGCCGAGAAGGTAGCAATGTAGTCGGAGCGCCGCGACAGCTGGTGGGCCATGTCGAGAAAGCTGTCGGAGAGCTGGGCGAGCTCTCGCGTGCCGTAATGCTCAAGCGGCTGAAACGCGTTGCGGTCGCCGCGACCGATCCGCACCGCGCGATCGACCAGCTCGCGCATCGGTCGGGTGACCGTGCGCGAAAACACCAGCCCGATCGCGATCGTCGCCAGCAGCACGGCCAGCCCCGCGAGCAGGAATTTGCCGCGTTCCTGATAGAGATGGTCGAAGATGTTGCTCGGCGTCCGCGAGGTATAGATCACCCCGGCGACATGGTCGTTGACGAGGACGGGCATCGCGGAGAAGACGTGAACGCCAACGCCGCGGCTGATCGAGTAGATCGGCGGCGGCGGTTTGTCGGGCATGCGGATGCGCAGCGCGGCGCTGTATTGGCCGCGCAGTGCGGTCGCTACCTCTTCGATATGGGCCAGCGACTGCCCGACCTCCTGGCGTCCGGCGATCACCACGCCCTGCGGATCGAGAATGCGGAAGCCCGCAAGCGTCACTTTCTGCGTCTCGCGGATGATGGGCGTCAGCCGCGCGCCGATCTCGACATAGGCAGCGTCCGCAGGCTTCGCCGCGGGTAGTGCATCAGGCCTGCGCCGCAGCAAATCGTTGCCGGCGAGATCGAGCGCGGGCCGGATCGGCGTCATCCGATCGCCGGAATCGGGAAGCGCCTCCGGCGACACCACGGCGCCGAGCGGGATGCCTCTGCCGAGCCGCGCCTGCACCTCCTGGGCATAAATCGCCGCGAGCACCCGGCTCTGCGCAATCAGTTCGGCCTGGTCTGGTGGATGAGCTGGTTGTCGTAGAGGCGAAAGAAGAACAGTCCCATCAGCGGCAGCACCGCGACCAGCGCGAGCACGGTGAAGATGACGAAGCTGAGCGACGGGCGCCACTTCTGGCGGGCGCGGAACGACGTCATGCCTGCGGCTCGCACCGGCCGAGCTTGAAGCCGACGCCATGGACGGTCTCGATGACATTGTCGCAGTTCGCGGCGGCGAGCTTGGCTCTGATGTTGCGGATATGACTGTCGATGGTGCGGTCGGAGACCTGGATGTTGAGCTGGTAGGCCGCGCTCATGATCTGCTCGCGGTTGAACACCGCGGTCGGCCGTGTCAGGAAAGCGCGCAGGATGCCGAACTCGATCGCGGTCAGGCGAAGCGGCGCGCCCGCGAACGTCGCGACGTGCTGTTCGGGATCGACCGACAGATGTCCCCGCGAAAGCACGCCCGCCTCGGGCTTCGCACCCGTCGCGCGCGGCATCAGGCGCCGCAGGATGACATTGACCCGCGCGACAAGTTCGCGCGGGCTGAACGGTTTTGTCACATAGTCGTCGCCGCCGATCTCGAGCCCGAGCACGCGGTCGATCTCGTCGTCGCGGGCCGAGAGGAACAGGATCGGCACGTCCGACGATTTGCGGATTTCACGGCAAACATCGAGGCCGTCGAACTCCGGCATGCCGATATCGAGCACGATCAGGTCCGGCCGATCGGCGGCGAACCTCGTCAGCGCTTCCTTGCCGTCGCGCGCTTCGGTCACGCTCATGCCGGCCTTCTTGAGCGCGACGCGGATGACCTCGCGGATATGCAGGTCGTCGTCGACAATGAGGATGCGGTGGGTCAATCGGCTCTCCGAATCCGGCGCCCTGTTAGTTTGCGGCGGCGGGCGCTTCGCGTTCGTCCAGGGCGCGCTGAAGGCGCCAGCTGCGAAAGCCCCAGCTGCGCCATGACGCCATCTGCTGGCGCTGCTGTTCTACAAGGCAATCGCGCCGGGAGACAAGGACGGGATTGATGTAGCGGAGCCGGATCGCCCGGTCGATGGCCGGCAGGGCCTGGGGGCCGAGCCGGAGCAGGTAATCCATGTCCAGGTTGACACCGCTGCCCGAGGCTTCGCGGCTATGGCTCACATTGTAGTCGGCGATGATGGCGGCGAAGTTGATCAGCGAGCAGACGTACAGCACGATCGTCAATGTCAGCAGGTTGGCGTGGATCAGCCATTGGTTCGGCCGATGCAACGCGATGCGCGCCAGGATCAGGACCAGCCCGACTGCGACGAGCAGCATCCAGACGAAAGCCGCGACCCGCCAGTAGGTGAGAAGGTAGGTTTGGACATAGAGATCGAGCCGGAGCATTGAGGAGATCACCAGCAGCACGTTTTGCCCGACCCAGAGGTAAACCAGAGGGCGGATCACGCGTGATTGTTCGGCGGGACCGCCCGGTCGCATCGCGACCAGAACGAAAGCGGCAGCCAGCAGCGCCGTGACGATCAGCGGATAGGCGCCGCGATGGGCATAGACTGCATAGGTGATGTCGGCCGGCAGTGCGACATGGCCCCACAGATAGATCGCATCGAGGATGGTCTGGATCGCAAACAGGAGGTTGAACAGGATCAGCGAGCGGAGAATGGTGCCGGCGCCGAGGAGATCCCTGGCGTTGATGGGGGCAATCTTGTCGGTCGCGGGAGATTCGATGGTGTCGGCCGCCGTGAGGAAGCCGCGACGCCACTTGACCTGGATGAAGGGCCAGACCGCCGCCAACGCCGCCATCCAGAACAGCGTGCGGCTCAGGCTGAGATAGGAGGCGGGATTGCCGGGGTTGAGCTGGCTGATCCACTTCTCCAGCAGCGGATTGGCTGCCACGAACAGAGCAGCGAAAAGGCTGCCGAGCAGCAATGGGACGAACCAAAGGGCAAAACCCCTGGTGACTGCCGGCAGATTGAACGCGCCGACGACATCCCGAAAGGATCTGAAGGGACCGGTCAGGAACAGGTCGAGCAGGGACGCGGCCCCCTCGGCGAGACCGTCGAGAAAAGGATTGGTGGTCAGCGCGAGCGCGATGCCGAGCGCAAGGATGGCGAAGGTCACCGAGACGGCATTGAGCTCCTCCACGGCGGGCAGCAGTCCCGCCACCACGATCAGTCCGGCCAGCAGCAGCCGGCCGCGATCGAGACGCCCGAAATTGGCCGCCAGCGCTGCGCAGGTCAGCGCAATCGCGAAGATCACCACGGAGATTCCAAGCTGCTGGCCAAAGAACAACCAGTCCGCCAGCGCCGCGAGCGCAAGCGCGGCTGCGCCCTTGGCCGGTGGAAGGCGGTCGCCGATCGATGGGGCTTCGGTCTCCGGTCGTACAAGGCTTGTCATCATGACCTCTGTGGCAAGGGACGTTGCAGCAGGGCCAAGCTTTGAAGTGCGCGCGTGCAGAAGGTGGGAACGCGGTCAGCAGGAGCTCAGGATTCTTATGCAGATTGCGTGCAGAGGCGACTTATCGGCTCGCGCCGGTGAATCCGGTCTGGTACGGACGATGTCGGTCCTGTTCGGTGCTTCATCATTGTCATGAAAATCAGTAAGCGCATCGGCATCGCCTTGGCCTGGATCGTCGGGCTCGTGCTCGCCTTCGCTGCGATCAACAACAACGATCCTTATCTGGTCCCGCTGCGCGGCGTGGGCAATCTGCTACTCGTGGTCACCAGCATCGTCGTCCCGGTCGTGCTGATCCGCTGCGGTTTTTGGCGCGGGCGCGGCTGGGCCGCCAGGCTGCTGGTCGCGACATGGTGCCTGCCGCTGCTTGGCATGCTGGCCTCCACCGCGACGTTCGAGCTGCGAAAGCATCGGGTCCTCCAGACCGAGCCGTCACTCGCGCGATCCCTTGGGCCGCACTTTATCGTCGGCTATTCATCGTTCGACGAGGCGGCGCGGCTGGCGGAGAAGAGATTGATCGCAGGCATCTATGTGACGCAGCACAATGTTGCCGGCAGGACGGCCGAGGCGCTGAAGACGGAGATTGCCGCACTACAGGAGCGGCGGCGGATTGCCGGGCTGCCGCAGCTGGTTGTCGCGACGGACCAGGAAGGCGGCATCGTCTCTCACCTGGGGCCGCCGCTGACGCGTTTGCCGTCGCTGGCCGCGCTCGAGGAACTGGCGCCGGCGGAGCAGAAGGCGAAGGCGGAAGAGTACGGGCGCATCCACGGCCGGGAGTTGACGTCGCTTGGCATCAACCTGAATTTCGCCCCGGTGCTGGATCTGCGGCCGGAAGCCAGGCGCAACCGGTTCGATTTCAATACGCTGATCGGCCGGCGCGCGATTTCCGACGATCCGGCCAAGGTCAGCGCGATCGCGGGCGCCTATATTCGCGGGCTGGAGTCGGCCGGTGTCAATGCGACCGTCAAGCATTTTCCAGGACTGGGCCGGGTGCGCGCCGACACGCATCATTTCAACGCCGACCTTGATACGCCGGTTGCAGACCTGGAGGCGACCGACTGGCGTCCGTTCCGTGATGTGTTGTCGACCACCAATACGCGGCTGATGGTTGGACACGTGGCGGTCAGCGCCGTCGATCCCGGCCGGCCTGCCTCGCATTCGAAGGCCGTCATCGACGGCCTGATCCGAAAGACCTGGAATTATCAGGGGATCGTCATGACCGACGATCTGGTGATGGGGGCGATCTATCAGCATGATGTCTGCACGGCTGTCGTGGAGGCGCTGAACGCCGGGGTCGATCTGCTGCTGGTCGCCTATGACGGTGCGCAGTTCTACCGCGTCTTCGCCTGCGCATCCGCTGCGGCCCGTCGAGGTGCGCTGGATACCGCCATGCTGCGCGAGAGTGAGGTTCGGCTCAAGC
Source organism: Bradyrhizobium semiaridum (assembly GCF_020329505.1). Taxonomy (GTDB): domain Bacteria; phylum Pseudomonadota; class Alphaproteobacteria; order Rhizobiales; family Xanthobacteraceae; genus Bradyrhizobium; species Bradyrhizobium semiaridum. Next base: position 210,786 of record NZ_JAGKJJ010000005.1, on the reverse strand, counting down.
GAGGTCTGATGGCGGATTAGGACTGCGCGCCGACGGCCGACTTGTAGTCCTGCTGCTTCGACCACGACACGTAGTAGGCCACTGCCGTCATCGCCAGGATGCCCGCGACGCTGACGACCACCTGCATGGCCAGCGAATTCGGGCCGGTGATCAGGATGAGGTGAGCAGCAAAGGAGAGGAACACGCCCGCGCAGAACACCGCGAGCCATTCCTCACCGCATTTGACAATCGGCTGCAAGGCGTACGACCGCAAACGCGGCCAGTTGCGCGGCACCAACCAGGTGAACAGAAACGTCAGTGCAAGGAAATGCAGGATGCGGTGTGGCGCGATGTGCTCTCTGTCATCCGCCAGGAACGTCTCGATGACCGGGGCCGGTATGATCCTGGCGAGCGTCGGAACATTGCCACTGGACACAATCGCCAGCGCAAACAGCAGATAGAGGAGGGCCGCGGCACGCAGCGCGGGGATGCCCTGCATCACGTCGATCATGCGTCCATAGCGCTTGCCCACCAGGCCGAACCAGCCGCCCATCACGAACAGCAACTGCCAGCAGAACGGATTGAAATACCAGTGGCCATCCGGATACGCCGCCAGGTTCCAGTCGAAGATGTGCGCAGCCGCGTAGACCGCCACGGACGCCGCGAGCGTCAGGTTCGGCAAGCGCAGTAGCCCGATCACGATGATGGGCTGCATGGCCATCAGAACGATGAAGAGTTGCAGGACGTCCAGGTTGAGCGGCTTGGCTTGCAGGAACAGCCCGTAGATCAGCGTCCGGATCGGGTGGTCGATGAAGCCGGTGATGTTGAACTCGCTGATGATCTCGGGCGCGGCGGTCCGCGCTGCGACATAGCTGATCAGCTCGATATAGATCACGAACAGGACGATATAGGCAGCATAGAGCTGCCATACGCGCTTGAAGATGCGGGTTGCCGCCACCAGGAACCCGCGCTCCAGCGTTATCCTCGCGCAGATCAGCGTCGCCGCGTAGCCGCCCACGAACACGAACAAGTCGGTCGCGCCACTGAATCCGAAGTTGCGCAATGTCAGTGCGCTGACCGCATTATGGGGAATGTGGTCGAGAAACAGGAACCAGTTCGCGAGGCCGAGCAGCAGCGCAATCCTGAGATCGCCTTCGCGGACGGCGATCTCGGCGTTTGTTGTTGGATTCATTCAAAAGCAAAAAATTGACCGGCCCGGGAAACGAGTCGCCAGCTTAGGGGCAACCCACGCTCAGTCCGAATAGACTTTGCGTGAAGCCTATCTAATTAGTTTCAGCGTCGCGCCAAGGTGCCGAGACGCGAAAGATCACATTTTCGCAATCGTCACGTGAACCGATCGCGCGCTCAGGCCGGCTCGTGTTTGCGCAGGTCGTGGGCGTGGTCGAAGGTATTGGCCTGTAGATCCGCGGCGGTCACGGCCAGCTCGGGCAGGGCAGCTTCGGCCAGGATGTCGTCAGTGATGTCATGCACCGCGGACTCCTCGATCTCATGGATGAAGCTGATGTTGGCGTATTCTCCCGAGGCGACCCGCGCGACGACCTCGCGCCGTGTCATTTCGGGATCGACGATGGCCTCTCGACCGCGGCGGCCGTAATCGATCATCACGACGAAATACTGCATCATCAGAAAATCTATGCCTTGACTGTCGCCGGAGATTATCTCCGACGGCTTGATCAATGTCAAGATAAATTCTGATAATCAGCATTGAGGATTGAGGCCGAGGCGACCTGCGTCGGTCGGAGCAACGTTGCGGACGCTATTTCTCGGTGTTGCGCCCGCCCTTCGCTGTCTTGCGGCTCTTTGAAGCCTTGCCCCGCAACCTTGCGATCTGGCCGCGCGGCAAGGTGAGAGCGATCTCGCCGATCCATTCGAGCTTCACGCCGTTGATCGGCTTGGCGTTGAAGCTCTTGAGATTGACGACGCCGGTGGAGCTGCCGCGCTCGATCGTCTTGAGATAGCGCTCGCCGCTCTTCAGCCGGACCGCAGCTTCCTCTCCGTAGAAGCTCGACAACGGGTGGCGCTGCTCGCGGTACACCACGATAACATCGCCATTCTCGTATTTTGGCAGCATCGAATCGCCCGATACCTCGAAGGCGATGGTTTCCTCCCAGATCGGGAACGGAAGCTCGACCTCGCCGAGGCCCTCGGGGGGGACCTGCTCGTATTCCGGCTCGATTGAGGCGCCGGCGCCGACCCGGCCCATAATCGGTATCAGATTCAGCTCCAGATATTCGACGATGGCGTCGATCTCGGAGGCCTTGATCAGCCGGATCCCCGAGAGAATCTCGGACACCGCCCCGGCCCGAACGCCCATCGCCACGGCAAGTCCGCCCTTGGACTTCCCGGTCCGCTCCAATGCCCGCTCAATCAGTGTCGCATCCAGCATGATTCACCTCTCCCGAATCTGGTGACATTATATCCGTTCCGATAATCGGAATTCAAGCTTGATTTTTCCTTCCGAATATCCGAAGATAACCATGGCGCCGGCGAAATGACAAAAAAGTGGGAAATTTGGAATGGAAGCGACGAGCTGGCTGCCCGAGCACTCGGAGGCGCTGCGGGATCTTCGGATCCGCGGTCTGTCCTACTCGGAGATTGCCGATACCATCAACGCAAGGTTCAACACTGCCTACACGCGCTATGCGGCCCTCAGCCGGGGCCAGCGGATGGGGCTGGGATACCTCGACCGGCCCGAGCCGTCCCTGCCGGAACTCCCCGGCCGGCGGCCTGATCCCCATCTGCCGGAGCTCCCCCCGGTCGACGGCCCGCGCGAAGCGGGAGCCGAGCCGAGAGCCGACCTGGTCCGTTGGCCGAAACCCTCCTCGGCAAGGCTGGAGTTGCCCAAGCTCCGCTGCGCGGAAGTCATGCCGCGCCACTTGTCGCTGCTCGAACTCCAGTCTGGGGACTGCCGATACCCGTATGGCGGCGATAGCGATGGCGAGACGATGACGTTTTGCGGTCAGCCGCGCCGGCCGGGCGCAAGCTACTGCACACCGCATTTCCACCTGAGCCGCGATCCCGTGGCATCGGCGAAACCGGTGCTGAGCACCGACTGGCTTCGCGCGGTCGGGGCGGACTGACCAGCTCACTTCCTGACAATGGGACCGCCGGTCCCTGAACCGCAATCGCGCGGAGGCATCCGCGCGCCCGTTACCCGACATCATGGAGAACATCAATGCCGCGAGCCAGAGGCCGGAAGCCATACGATCCAGCCAAAGTGCATGACCGTCGCGCCCAGGATCTGCCCTACAATGCCGAGGTGGCAACCGTGGAGGTCGACGATCCGCTTGCGCTGGAGCGCGGCGAGAAGATTGTTGCCCTGCGTTCGGTCCGCTGCGATCCGCTCGGTCGGTTGCACGCCCACCGCCAGATCGACGATACCCAGTATCGGAGCGGGCGCATCTTCCAGGACGACTGGGAGAAAGCCGAGCGTGGTCCGCGTGCGGTGGACACCACGCGCGAATATGTCGACGGGGGCCAACTGCGCGAGCCGATCACGGAGGGCCAACGTGAGGCAAGCCTCCGATTGAACCGTGCCGAGCATGAGCTCGGCACGGACGGCTCGATGCTGGTGCACGACGTTCTGATCCTCGGCATGACCATGGAGCAGGTCGGGGAGAGGCGCGGACTGCGCACGCAGCGCTGGCAGGACTATTTTGCGCGGCGTTTCAAGGAATGCCTCGATCGGCTTGCGCTGATGTATGGCTTGGTCACGCCGCAACGGGTTCCGGTCCAACACCGCTGCTCAAGCTGAAGTCACGAGTTTGTGTGCCCGTCGCCGCGCGATGACCGCCGCGCCGACGGGCACGTGCAACGGAGCGAATCATTTTTCTTCTGTGAAGAAGGCGGGTCGGGCCGCTTTGTGTCGAAGACGGTCGACAGCGGCGCAGGCCGTCATGTAACCTTTCGCCCGTGCCAACGATCGTTCGCCTGGTCGCGATCTTCGCGAGCACCGTCAGCGGGCGTCGATCCCGGTGCCGCGCAAAAGGAAGTCAATCAAAATCACACAGGGAGAATCGACCATGAAGCACACAGGAAACTGCTTTTGCGGCGCCGTCGAGCTGCAGGTCACCGGCGAGCCGGAGGCCATGGGGTATTGCCACTGTCGCTCATGCCGTTCCTGGTCCGGCGGTCCGGTGAATGCGTTCAGCCTCTGGAAGCCTGAGGCGGTGGAGGTCACCAAGGGCGCCGAGCATATCGCGACATTCGAGAAGACGCCGATGAGCCAGCGCAAATATTGCGGCAAATGCGGCGGTCATCTGATGACCAACCATCCGACGCTCGGGCTCGTCGACGTGTTCTCGGCAACGATTCCAACGCTCGCTTTCGCGCCCGGCGTTCACGTCAACTACGCTGAAGCGGTGCTGCCGATTCGCGACGGTCTGCCGAAGCTGAAGGATTTCCCGGCCGAGTTCGGCGGCTCCGGCGAGATGCTTGCCGAATAAGTCCGACGGGCTTTCATTGCAAACGGCGTGGCGACGCCGTCGCCACGCCACCCGTTGGCGATCATAGCTCCGTGTTTGATCGAGTGCTCGGCGACGCTTCGGCGATGGCGGGCCGGTGTCGCCACCGGTCCGCGCCAGCCATGTCAGGCGAAGGTCCCGCCCTGCAAAATCTGGCAATTGGTTTTGGCAGGGGGCATCCGCTAAAAGGCGATTACGCCGCCTTTGGCGAGGTGTCGAATTTCGCCTGATAAAATAAGTCGAGGAAACGTCCGATCATGACCAGACCAGATTTGCCGGAGCGCGCGCCGCGCGGAGAGGGGATCCCGACGGCGCTCGATGGCCTGCTGGTTGTCGATTTCACCCGTGTCGTCGCCGGTCCGGCCTGTACCCAGACGCTGGCAGATTTCGGGGCCGAGGTCATCAAGATCGAGAACCCGGACGGCGGCGACGATACCCGCCACTACGAGCATGCCGAGATTGGCGGCGAGAGCGCCGCGTATCTCAGCCTCAACCGCAACAAGCGCGGCATTGCGCTTGATTTCAACAATCCGGCTGCGCTCGAGGTGGCGCGCGAATTGATCGCTAAGGCCGACGTTGTCGTCGAGAACTTCTCCGGCGGCGTGATGAAGAAGTTCGGCCTCGACTACGCATCGGTAGCGCCGACCAATCCGCGGCTGATCTATTGCTCGATCTCGGCCTACGGCCGCAAGGGCGAGTTTGCGCTGCGTCCGGGCTTTGATCCGATCACACAGGCCGAGAGCGGCTTCATGTCGCTGAACGGCTTTCCGGACGGCGAGCCGGTGCGCACCGGGCCGCCGATCGTCGACATGGCAACGGGCATGTCGGCCTGCAACGCCATTCTGCTGGCGCTGATCGCGCGCGATCGGCTCGGCCGCGGCCAGCAGGTCGAGGTCGCCTTGATCGACACTGCGGTGTCGATGACTGGATTCTACGGCATGGCCTATCTGATCACCGGCAACAATCCCGGCCGCTTCGGCAACTCGCCGAACGGTTCGCCGACCGTCGGCGTCTATCGGGCGTCGGACGGGCCGTTCTACATGGCCTGCGCCAATGATCGCCTGTATCGCCGGCTCGTCACCGAGGTGTTGGAGCGCCCCGACCTCATCACCGATCCAGAGTTCGCCCACCGCAAGTCGCGGACGGCAAACCGGGAGAAGCTGCGCGCCATCATCGCCAGCGTGTTCGCAACCGACACGCTCGAGCACTGGATGGCAAAGATGAAGAAGGCCAACATTCCGGTCGGCTATCTGCGCACCGTCGAGCAGGGATTCAATGCACCGGAGGTGCGCGACCGGGATCGCCTCAGCCGGATCCCGCATCCAACCGCAGGCTCGGTTCCGAACATCGAGCCGCCGATCAATATGGGCCTGACCCCGACTGTCGATCCCGTTGCCGCTCCCTTGCTCGCGCAGCACACCAAGGACGTCTTGCACAAGACACTCGGCTATGACGACCGGCGTATTGCGGCTTTGGCCGAGGCGGGAGCATTCGGCAGGGCGATCGAGGCCGGTTAGCGCGAAGCCCGGGCGCCCGTCATTTCCTCGCAACTCGACGGCCAGCGAGCGGAGAACCGCTCGCTGCCATCTCGCCGCAACGTCTCGCATGCCACCGCGGACGGAGTTTCTGCCAGCGGTGGCGGGGCCGAGACCGCTCCGTTGCCGGACCTCAGTTCGGCTTGCTGCGCAGGTTGTTCCTTGGCATAGCTTCAACTTCTTCAGGTTCTGCCCGATCAATTTCGAGCCGTGCCATCCGCAGTATCAGGGTCGCCGTCGTCAGACCGAGGCGTTCGGCTTCCTGCGCCGCGTTCTCGACCTTCTGGGCCAAGCCTTCACGTTTGCCTGGATATGCCATTCGTGATCCTCACTTAGGGTGCGAGATGAAAAAACCCGCTTATGTTGCAGAGCTGCAGAACAGGCTCGGAGCTCCATCGAGCGAAACAGTGGAAAGCCTGCGACTGCTGAAGGCTTTCCTTCGGCTTGCGCCCGACCAGCGGTCCGAGGTCATCGAGCTGGTCGAACGTTTGGCGGTCGAGCCGCCGGTTGATCCCTCATTGTCCTGAGGGCTTCGTGTTATGCACTGAAAGTCAGTAACCGAGCGGCTTGGCTGGCGGCTGCGTCGCGATCACATAGATCGCGCCGCCTTCGAGCGCCTCGGATTGATGGCGGGTGCCGGCAGGCAGCAGGATCGTGTCGCCGGCACCGACGATGCGTTGTTCGTCATCCCACATGAAATTCAGTCGCCCGCTGATGATCATCAGGATCTCATCGACCGGATGCGTGTGGAAGTGATGCACCTTGCCGGCAGCATCGTGCTGCAGCTCCACGGAGCCCTGCGCGGGCAGCAGGTTCAGGATCTCCTGATCGATGGCAAACTCGGTCTTCGCGCCGGCGATGATCTGGGTCATGCGGCCTGCTCCTTGTCCTCGATGGGTGGCGTCTTGTTCTGCGCGAGCTTGGCGAAAGGGCAGCCTGTGCTCGCGTTATTGTCGTCGTAGAGGAAATATTGCTGGTACTCGCGTCCGTCGGCGGCGCCGTAGCGGCCGAGCATCGGCGAGGGGCTCGCGCTGTCATAGGGGATCAGGCGCTTGCGCACCTCGGCAAACGCGGCGTTTGCCGCCTTGTCCGTCCCGAGGATCTTCTCGAACACCCAGCGCGGCTGGAAAGTGAGCATGAAAGCGCTCGAGCGGCGGCTCTGGCGCATCACATGGGCGGGCGTCGTGCACACCACGAAGATTGGCTCGCCCGCGAACGAGAATTCCCACATCGGGTGGTCAATCTGTTCCGGGATCTCGGCGGGCCACGGCCGCTTGTCAAGGCGCGCCAGCTGATCGAGCGTCAACCACATCTTGCGGTAATAGGCGTCGAGCGTCTGCACCGGGCGGGGCCGCGTGAATACGATCAGCGAGGTGTTGGGACCGAACGAGCGCGACTCCGCGACATATTGCGCGAGTTGCTCGCCGAGCACGTCGACGTCGTAAGGATCGAGAAACAGGTAGCGCAACTGGTCCTGGCGGTGCCCAGTCACCCCAAATACGCAGGGGAACGGCCTTGCTGCGCTGCTCATCTGCGCTTCGAATTCGGAAAACATGACGCTTTGCCAGCTGCTCACCGGAAACTTTGCGGCAACCTCGCCTCTTCTTAAGAACAAGCGCTCCATAACGTCCCCTTCACGCGTAATGAGATTCAACGGGCTATCAACTTGCTCCGCATCAGCAGCGGCCCGGCAATGCCGGGCAGCGACATCAGGAGCAGAATGACGATCAAGGCGACGTAGCCGGCGTCATCGATCGCGGCTGCGTTGTGTACGGCATCGGTTCCCGAGACCTGGCTGGCGGCTAGCATCGCGAAGCCGATGACCGGCTGTGCGGCGCCGGCGAAGACTCCGGCAGCGGTGGTGTTGATGGAGGCGCCGACGCCGATCAGGTCGGAGGTGTAGAGCTTCTTGACGCATTTCAGCACCAGCGGAACGGTGCCGCCGGCGACGAGCCCCAATGCCGTGAAGATGACGGTGACGTAGAGGAGGCCGAACGCATGCGCGATCGCCGGCACCAGCATCGCGATCAGGACCATGCGCAGCACGCAAATGCCGATCAGCGCCCGATCGAGCGCCGCGGCAGCGCGATCGGCGGCATGACCGAGGAAGATCGAGCCGAGCGCATTGCCGATCATGAAGGCGAGCAGAGGCGTGCCTGCCGCCGTCGGCGAGATATGGAAGAAATGCGCCACCATCGGGATACCCCAGACGCCCGACAGTGTGGTCACAACGGCGAAGTGCGACGCAAAGGTCATTGCGCAGCCCCAGTTGGCGAGATGGCCGAGCGCCTGCCGCGCCGCGATGACGACGCCCTTCAACGTCTTGTTGGTGTGCGAGACCGGATCAGGCTTCAGCGCAACCTTGGCAAAAGCGAGGTTGGCTAGCCCGATGCAAGCGATGAACAGGAAACAGGATCGCCAGCCAAAGCCCGAGACCGCCGCGGCGAGCGGCGTCGTCGCGATGACGCCGCCGACATAGCCGGAGACCTGCGAGATTCCCGACATCAGGCCGAACCGCTCGTCGGCAAAGCTTTGCGCGACCAATTTTAGCAGTGCGGTGAAGACCAGCGCATCGCCGCAGGCGACGATCAGGCGGGTGGCAAAGACGTCGAGCAGGTTCGGCGCCAGCGCGAACGCGGCGCTGCCGAGCGAGGAGGCGACCATGCTGACCAGCACGACGCGCTTGACGCCGTAGCGGTCGACCAGCAGGCCGGCCGGGATCTGCATCAGGGTGTAGCCCCAGAAATAGCTGGAGGCGAGCATCGCAACACCGGCCGCGTCGGTGTTGAAGTCGTGCATGAAGCTTGCGGTGATCGACTGCGGCGACACGCGCTGCAGGAACGCGATGGCATAGGCGATGGCGACCGCAGCCCAGGCCAGATAGGCGCGATCCGTCAGGCGCGAGGTCGGCGCGTAGACGGCTTGTTGGTCGAGCATCGCCATCAGACCCTCGCGTAACCGACGGAGAACAGGGCGTCCGCTGTATCGGGGATCTTGCGCAACATCGCGGCATCGACCAGTGACGCTACGCCATGGTAGGCCTGCCGATGGTGCTTGATGTGGCCGTACGCGCCACGCATGATCATGTCGGGCACTTCGAGCGCCTTGCCCGGATAGAGCGACATGCACATCTCGACGCAGGCGGCCTGCAATGCAGGATCCTGCGCGTCGTCGAGCAGCGACGGCGTTACCTTTTCGCAGATCTTGGCGTTGGCGGCCCAAACGATCGGGTTGCGGGTCCGCCAGCCGTAGAGCACCTCACCTTCGGTCCGCTCGGCGGCACCGGAAGATTTCAAGACCTCGGATGTAAAGAAGCCGTAGAGCCCGCGGCCCTGGTGCGCGGGCAGGACCTCGGTTCCGCTGCGGTAGATTCCGAGCCCCGCCGACATCTGCAGGACGCGGTATACCGAGAACGCCACAAGCCCGGAGCCGTCATAGACCAGGATGAGGCTGTACTTGCGGTCGAACGGGGAGGACGTCTCGGTCCAGTGCGGCTCGCTAGCGCGCCAATTGACGGCGATGATACCGTTCATTGCGTCCATCAGCGGCTGACGGTCGCCTGCTTCAATCCGGGATGCGTCGGGAAAGCTATAAATCGCGTAATCCGCCCAGGGCGATTTGATCGCTCGGTATCGGCTGCCCAGATTTCGCGACATGGCAGAACTCCAGTATTCCACCGCGAGCTATACAGGGGAGCCTCGAATGGCTTAAAGGACAATATGCCCTCGAAAACTGCCAAACCGTCCCGTTTTGAGCCGGCCAACAAGACAGCCAAGCGGCTGATCGCGATGGTCGCCTTTCCGGGCGTGACCTTGCTCGACATTTCGGGGCCCGCGCAGGTGTTCGCCGAACTGGAGGCGATCGAACTGCCCGGGCCTGGCTATTCGTTGTCGTATCTCTCGGCTTCCGGCGGGCTGGTACCGACCGATGTCGGCATGCAGGTCGACACCGCCTCGATTGACAGTGTCCGCCCCGACGAGGTCGACACGCTGGTGATCCCGGGCGGGCCGGGCATCTGGAAGATCCGGGGCGACGCCAGGCTGATGGATTGGATCGGACAGGCGCTGCCGAAAGCGCGCCGCATCGCCTCCGTGTGCCTCGGCGCATTCGCGCTGGCCTGGACCGGGATACTGGATGGCAAGCGTGCTGTTACGCACTGGCGCTATTGCCCCCGCCTGCAGGACAGCTTTCCCAGTATCCGCGTCGAGCCCAACGCGATCTTCGTCAAGGATGGCCGGGTTTGGTCATCGGCCGGCGTCAGCGCCGGCATCGATCTGGCGCTTGCCATGGTCGAGGAGGATTTCGGCCATACCACCGCGCTCGATGTCGCACGCAGGCTCGTCGTGTTCCTGAAGCGCCCGGGCGGTCAGAGTCAGTTTTCGACCGTTCTTGCGGCACAGGCATCCGATGTCGAGGGGCGTTTCAGCGCGCTGCACGCGTGGATCATCGAGAACATCACCGATGATCTGAAGGTCGAGACGCTTGCCGAAAAGGCCGGCATGACGCCGCGCACATTCGCGCGGACCTATGTCAGCCGCACCGGCATGACGCCGGCGAGCGGGGTGGAGGCGCTGCGCGTCGAGACCGCACGCCTGCTGCTCGAGAGCCGGCAGATCGGCGGGGTGGTCGAGGTGGCCAAACGCGCCGGGTTCGGCGATGACGAACGGATGCGCCGCGCCTTCCTGCGTCACCTCGGCGTGTCGCCGACCGAATACCGAAACCGCTTTTCGGGTGGCTAGCTTGCCTGACGATGTCCTCCTGCGGCGGCGGGGGTGTTCGCGCCAAGAACGATCCATCTCGCACGCGAATAGCTGACCTTCGCCGGCTGGATTCGTCGATCAAGGCGGTAGCTTTTCCGGTTTCTACGGCTAATGTGCCGGCCAAATCGGGAGCAGAAACACCATGAATGACGGGACCCCCATTCGGCCGGCGCGCAATGTCGAGCTCGGCGCCAGCGGCGAGGAATACCAGAACCTGCATGAATTCGTGCGGAAGGCCCGCGCCAGGCTGAACCAGAATGCCTGGGATTACATCGTCGGCGCCTCGGAAACCGAGACCACGATGCGCCGCAACAGAATGGCGCTCGACGAGATCGCGTTCCGGCCGCGTGTCCTGCGCAACGTCGTCGATGTCGATCCCTCGACCGAGCTGTTCGGACGCAAGCTGCGGCTTCCCGTGATGATCGCCCCGGTCGGGGCGCTCGAGATCTTCGATCCCGATGCGGGCGCGGCCGTTGCCCGCGGTGTGGGAACGTTCGGCGCGGCGCACATGCTGAGCTCGGTATCGGAGCCCGGACTGGAGAACACCGCGAAGGCAGCGCCCGACGCGCTGCGCATCTATCAGCTCTATGTGCGCGGCGATGATGCATTCGTCGAGGACGTCGTCAGCCGTACCGTCGCCAACGGCTACGCCGCGTTCTGTCTCACTGTGGATACCGCCCACTACAGCCGGCGCGAGCGCGACATAGCCAAGCGCTATGTCCGCGAAAGCCGCATCCGTGCCACCGGCGGCGATTTCCAGAAAGGTCTGGAATGGCGGACCGTGAAATTGATCAAGGACAAGTTCAAGATTCCGCTCGTCATCAAGGGGATCGCGACCGCAGAAGACGCAAGGATCGCGGTCGATCACGGCGTCGACTGGATTTACGTGTCCAATCATGGCGGGCGGCAGCTCGACCACGGCCGGGGTTCGATGCATGTCCTGCCCGAGATCGTCGAGGCGGTCGCGGGCCGCGCCAAAATCATGGTCGACGGCGCGTTCTGCCGCGGCACCGACATCGTAAAGGCGATCATCTCGGGCGCCGATCTCGTTGGCATCGGGCGGCTGCAATGCTGGGCGCTCGCCGCCGCGGGCGAGGCCGGCATCGTGCGCATGCTTGAACTGCTGGAGGACGAGGTGGTCCGCTGCCTCGGGCTGCTCGGGGTCACCAGCTTCGCCGAGCTGGACAAGTCCTATCTGCATCCGGCGATGCCGACCAATCTGCCGAGCGTATTCAGCGCATACCCGCTTCTGGATATCGAGCCCTATCGCTACTGAGCCGCTGTAAGGCCAGCCCGCAGGCGCGATCGAGACCCTCACGGGCCTTGATTCGCGTGGCGGAGGCATGCTGGGAAGTCCATAATGACGCCGCGGCAGCGACAAAGTCTCAGCGAAATGGCGTATTAGTCGATGCGTATGGCAAATCATCCATTCGCGGAATTTTCTCTGGAGCGAGCGATCGGTTTGCGTTGGGCGCTGCGGGATATCCAGGCCGGCCGGCTCAAACTGTCGCCGGTCAGCGATGAGGATCTGCACGTCCTTGCCGAACTCGAGCTGATCGAAATGCACGATGACGGGCCAGCGTTGACGGCCTTGGGAACGGCCGTGCTGAGCGGCTAAGCCGGAAATCGCTGCGCGTGTTGGAGCGGATCTTCGAAAGGCCCCTTCACGCCTTTCCTGAGGTCCAGCGTGCCTTCAAAAAGCTTTCACCGGAATTGCAGGGCGCGCAGTGGTAGGTCAGCACGTCATGAACCTGATCGCGCGGCTCGATCAGGGCCAGCCGCATCTTGGCGCCGCACTTCATGCACGGCAGCGGTCGCAGAGTCCGGAGAGTTCCGCGCTGAACGAGTCTGCCTGATCGTCCTGGATTGACCGGCGCCGCCGTCGCTCGCGAGACGAGCGGCGACGGTCCGATTTGAATCAGAGGTCAGACGATGTGCCAGTCCTGCGAGACGGCGCCTGCGCTGACGATTATGTGCGCATTGTCGATATCGCCGTCGTTCCAGATCGACATTGCACCATTGTCGTTGTGCCAGAGGATGTCGCTGGTGCCGTTGCCGTCGTAGTCGCCGGTGTCGGCGAAATTCCATCCGTTCGAAATCGTGCCGGCCGGCGCGATGATGTGGGCAACGCCGACCTGGCCATTGTCCCAGATCGATGCCTTGCCGTCCTGGTTGATCCACAGGATGTCGCTCTGGCCGTTGCCGTCGAAGTCGCCGGTGTCGGCGAATTTCCATCCGTTCGAAATGGTGCCGGCCGGGGCGATGATGTGGGCCTTGCCGATCTCACCGTTGTCCCAGATCGAGGCCTTGCCGTTATCGTTGACCCACAGGATGTCGCTCTGGCCGTTGCCGTCGAAGTCGCCGTTGCCGGCGAAGTGCCACCCGTTCGAGATCGTGCCGGCCGGTGCAATGATGTGGGCCTTGCCGATCTGTCCATTATCCCAGATCGACGCCTTGCCGTCATCGTTGACCCAGAGGATGTCGCTGCGGCCGTTGTGGTCGAAATCGCCGGTGCCGGCGAAATGCCACCCGCCCGAAATGGTGCCGGCTGGGGCGATGATATGCGCGGCGTTGACCAGGCCATCGGTCCAGATCGAAGCCCTGCCATCGTCGTTGACCCAAAGCATGTCGCTGTTGCCGTTGCCGGCGAAGTTGCCGGTACCGGCGAAATGCCACCCGTTCGAGATCGTGCCGGCAGGAGCGATCACGTGCGCTCGCGCGATATCGGCGCTGTCCCAGACCGAAACCTTGCCATTATCGTTGACCCACGAGATATCGCTTCTGTAGTCGTCATTCAGGTCCTTTGATGTCTGCGACCAGACGAAATCGTCGACAGTCAGCGTGGACTTCTGGATGTTCTCAAGGGTGAGCGAGTTGCCCTTTCCGAGATCGATAACGACATCCGTACCATCCTGCGTGGCGTGCACCAGCACGTCGGACAGATTGCGAAATATGTTCTGACCGAAATTGATCGCGCCCGGCCTGAAGCCAACGAGGTCGATGCGGTCGTGCGAGCCGGGACCCGGGGCAAAGTCGGTGATGACGTGATTGCCGACATCGATGATGAAGGTGTCGCTATCGGCGCCGCCGGTCAGGATATCGTGTTCGCTAAATGCGAAGAGCCTGTCATTGCCCGATCCGCCGATCAAGGTGTCGCTGCCGCCACTGCTCGTCAGCACGTCGGCGCCATCATACCCGTAAATCGTGATGCCGCTTCCGCCGTTGATGGAGATGACGTTGTCGGCAGAGTTGCCTTTTGCAAAGCCAGAGGCCGGGGTTTGCATCCAGAGATTCTCGAAATTGTCCGGAAGCGTGTAGTTTAGAAGATAGGTGTCGATCGCGTCGATGCCTTCGTTCGCCTGCTCGATCACGGTATCACCGGCGCCCAGGATGTAACGGTCGTTGCCGGTGCCACCAATCAACGAGTCGTTGCCGCCACCGCCGCCGCTGAGGATGTCATCGCCGCCCATTCCATACAGGACGTCGTGGCCGCTATTGCCTGCGATGCTATTGCCAAGTTCATTACCGAACCCATTGTGCGATCCGGTGTCAGTGAACCAGAGGTTCTCGACATTTGCGCCCAGCGTGTAGTTCGCAAGAGTCGTCTGGACCGAGTCAAAGCCTTGGCTCGCAAGCTCCGTGACGGCCTCATTGCCGGATTCGACAATATAGAGGTCGTCGCCCTTGCCGCCCGCCATTTGGTCGGAGCCGCCATAACCATTCAGCAGGTCGGCTCCCGAGTAGCCGGTCATCGTGTCGGCCCCGGCAAGGGCGAGGCCGAGTTTCCCCGCCGGCGTCGCTCCGACGAATTGAAGTGCATCGATCGCCGTGCTGGTGATCTTCTCGTACAGAGTGCTGCCGTCGCCGCTGATGCGATCGAGCGAGGTAACGACCCCGCCAAGAAGGTCGTCGTTGAGCACGACGAACGAACCATGCGCTATCGTACGGGTACCGTCGTTGTTGACGATGGTGATCGTGCTGGCGGTCGCGCTATAGGCGGACCCCATAGCGGCGACCCAGGTCTTGGGCGTGAATGCATTGACGGGTATCGGAGGGGTCGCTTCATAGTGGGTATAGATCGCCATGGCACGCTCCATCGATGCTGCGCGTGCGGCCCGAGGGACCATCCCTGGCGGCCGCGATGCGCATTCGACGTGTCTGTCGTGCCGGGGGGCCGTCGGCCTTGGACCGGTGCGACCGATCGCCTGTCTGGAAACGACAATCGAAGCCGTCTGGTCTTTGAACCAAGGCGAGCCTGGCCGGACTAACCGTTCAGGCAGGTTAGGGGACGGAGACGTGGTTAGTGGCGCAATGCCGGGATATTCGGCCGGGACAGGGTCCGATCTGTCCGTTATCCGGTTCTCGACGGCACAGTATCCGCTGAAGGACCGGTTTGACGCCTGGTGCGACATCTACGAACGCACGCTGTGCAAGCAGGTGATCGAGCCGATCGACCCGGACGACATGCTCGCGGATGTCACGTTTCGCAAGCTGCCCGGCCTCATCATCATGCGGGCCGACCGTTTCCAGGCATCCTATGAGCGCAGGCCGTCCCAGATCGAGGGCGACAATCTGCTGTTCACGGTGGGAACGGCGGGCGGGTTTTCGGCCGTCCAACTGGGTCGCGAGTGCGAAATACGGCCGGGCGAGGCGTTCATCGGGACTGCCGCGGAGCCAGTCTTCAAGCGCCTTTCCAAGGGGTGCGGGTCGCTGACATTGTCGGTGCCATTTTCCATGGTCGCTGCCATGGTGCCCGGACTCGACCGGAAGTTCGGCCTGTCGATTCCGGCGGAAACTCCCCAATTACGACTCCTGACGCGATATTTGAGCTTGCTCGAGAAAGCCGATGAACTGGCCGAGCCCGAGCTGCAGCCGAGTGTCGTGAGACACATCTACGATCTACTCGCACTGACGCTTGGCGCGTCGTCCGATGCGGCCGTGGCTGCCGGGCTCGGCGGCGGCCGGGCGGCACGGCTGCGTGAGATCAAGGCCGATATCGAGCGGGCGATCGGCAAGGAGGACGTATCGGTGGGTGCACTCTCCGTGCGTCACCGCTTGCAGGTCCGTTACATCCAGCGTCTGTTCGAGGCCGAGGGCACGACCCTGACCGAATACGTCACCGGCCGGCGACTGGCGAGAGCCCATGCCATGCTTGCCGACGGGCGAAATGATGCGCTGCCGATCAGCAGCGTGGCTTTCGAGGTCGGCTTCACCGACCATCCTTATTTCAACCGTTGCTTCCGCCGCCGCTACGGCGCATCTCCCTCGGAGGTTCGCGCCAGCGAGAAGGCCAGGCGGCGCCAGGGACCGTCGGTCAACTAGGTCAATATTCCTTGGCCGCCGCCCCGGAACCTGGTCCCGCGATGATGATCGATCGCGTGACGCTGGCGCGTTCGCGATCTATGCTAGCCTCGCCGCACGTCTAATTCAGGGGGCGATCATGATTGAGCCGAAGCTTAAGGTTCCTGCCGAACTCCGCGACCTCACGGAGAAGACCATCGACCAGGCCGAGAAGGCCTTCAGCCTGTTCTTCGATGCTGCCAGCAAATCCATGGCAACGATGCCGGGCGCCGGAACGGAGATTTCCAAGCAGGCCCTGTCGTTCACCGAGCAGAACATGAAGGCGGCGTTCGAGCACGCGCGGAAGCTCGTGCACGCGACCGATCTGCAGGAGGCGATGCAGATCCAGTCGGAATTCCTGCGCAGCCAGTTCACCAATGCCGGCGAGCATATGCGGCAGATCACGGGCAATGTCATGTCCGCTACCAAGGACGCGGCGAAGGGCAAATTCTAGGAGCCAAATTCTAGGAGCTAAGCCTGGAGCGGCTTCCCTAGCGCCGGCGAGCGAACGCAACGCCGAGCAGGAAAGCGACGAACAGGCTGGCGAGCGGCGCCTCGCGGGTCACGGCGCTCACCGTCGCGAGCGCTCCGCCGGGGCGGCGCGAAGCTGCGATGGCACTGCTCAGCCGATCGGCCGCAGCGCGGAGGCCGTCCGACACCTCAGTAATCGTCCGCGAGACGTCGGTCGCGGCGTCGATCGCGCGCTCGCCGAGCGTCGGTTGTAGCGGGGATTCGGGCGTTTCGAAGCTCATCTGCCGTGCCGCAAATTCACTGAGGGACGATAGCTCTAACAACCTCGCCATCCGCGATGGACGCCGTCTTCGCGGAAATAGCCACATTCGGAAAATACCGTAACCGCGAATTGGTTCCGGGCGCACAGCCCGTTTTCGAGCCCAGGGAACCGGAAACTTCCGCGGCAGCCGAGGCTTATTCCAGCAACGACATTTGCGGAGGAAGGTCACGGCATGACGAATGCTCACGCGGTCAATGAGAGAAAACGGCACGGCGGCACGCCACTCGTGGTGGCCGCGGTGGTCGCGACCCTCGGCGTGCTGGGCATGCTGATCGTCGATCACGGCCCCTGGAACAAGCCAACGCTGCAGCCGGCCGCCACGGCCAATTACTCGACGACCGGCGAGGCCGCGCGCGCCGCCGGCGCAACGGTCACGCCCACCGAACCCAGGGCGCCGCTTGAACCGGATCCAGCGGGACCCAAGCCAATTCATCCGGCGAACCCGAATTCACCGCCATAGTGTCGGCCATAGCGTCGGCGCACGATAGCTGCGGTTGCGAGCACATCCCGAGAACGCAGTCAACGCACGCTGACGAACGTACCCCATGCCGCAGCCAGGCCTGCGCCGACCAGCACCAGGGTCGGACTTTCGCAGAACAGGCCGCCATACTGGCACATGGCGGTGCCCATACGGCGGCCGGCGAAAATTCCTGTTGCGATGATGGGAGTTGACACGAGTTTCGCCGAAGGCGGTTTCCGGCTGTCGAAGCCGAACCCTCCAATTTTACCGTTTTCGTCAGGTTTCGGAAAAACGGTTGACACGTCGGGCAACTCACCGGCATAATTCCATCATTCCGAAATTGTCAGAAGCCCGCGCGGAGAGGTCCGCGGCGGGCTTTTTGCTTGCCGTTTCACCGATCGGACGGCGGCCGCTACGTCACGACGCCACATCCTCCCCCGTCGCTTGAGCGTCGTCAGCGCGCCGCCGTCCGAACCTTGTAACAATCACCAATTGGCCGGCGCGCGCGAACGCGCCGGTCCTGCGGCGCGGTGAAAGCCGGCGCCGCCCGCGGCCCGCTCATCACGGATAAGGTTCGCGCCCCAAAGATCGCAGCCGATTGCGCGATCTGCCGCACATTTATTCTATCGCCGGCGCGGCGCTGCCGGCCGATCAAACGAGGTTCGCATGACCGCCTGCCTGATATCGCTCGCGCTCGTAAGCCCAGATGCCATGGCCGACGCTCTCAGCTTCGCACTCTTTGTGGCTCACATTGCACTGAAAGGCCGAGAAAGTCCCAACTCGACGGGGACATCGGTGACATATCAGGTGCAGGATACTACCTTGGCGATGATTTGAGCAATTGTTCGCATCGGCCGGATACGAGTTGGCCGCGACAACGCTGGCGTCGTCCGACGTGTCGCATCTTGTCGATCTCCTCGATCTAAAAACATTTGACACGTCGGGCAACTCACCGGCATAATTCCATCATTCCGAAATTGTCAGAAGCCCGCGCGGAGAGGTCCGCGGCGGGCTTTTTGCTTGCCGTTTCACCGATCGGACGGCGGCCGCTACGTCACGACGCCACATCCTCCCCCGTCGCTGAGCGTCGTCAGCGCGCCGCCGTCCGAACCTCTTGTAACAATCACCAATTGGCCGGCGCGCGCGAACGCGCCGGTCCTGCGGCGCGGTGAAAGCCGGCGCCGCCCGCGGCCCCGCTCGTCAGGGATAAGGTTCGCGCCCCAAAGATCGCAGCCGATTGCGCGATCTGCCGCACATTTATTTTATCGCCGGCGCGGCGCTGCCGGCCGATCAAACGAGGTTCGCATGACCGCCTGTCTGATATCGCTCGCGCTTGCGGGCCTGATTGCCATTGCAGTGTGGGAGCAGTTCGCGTGAGCGCAGACATCATCCAGTTCATTCCAAGGCCGCGCCGGGATCGCGAGCAGACGGATTTTCCCACCATCGTATTTCGCACGACCGTGCCCGATCGCGACATCGATCGCCCCGATACGGCGCCGAGCGAGTACCTCCCCTCCGATTGGGAGGAGAAGTAGGTGGCCAAATCGATCACCCAGATAAGGTCGCTTGCGCGCAGCCACACCAGGACGGCGATCAACGCGCTCGTGGGCGTGATGCGATCCACAAGTGCAACCCCGGCTGCGCGGGTGTCTGCGGCCAACGCCATCCTCGACCGCGGCTGGGGCAAGGCGCCGCAGGCGATGGAGAGGGGCGAAGGAGCACTCGAAACTGTGCACCGCATCGAGCGCGTCATCGTCGAGCCGGAGGACCTCGCGGGTGAAGACCTTTGAGCGGTCGCGGCCGCAGCCCGTCCGGTCCATCGGTACGACCGGATTGCTTCGCCCAAGACCTTCAACGAGAGCCCGACGCTCGCGGCTTTGTGTGCCCCGTCTTGTACGACCGCTCTACCAGAGCGCTGCAGAGGCCCTCTCGGACTAGCCTTGCTGGGGCCGGACGCGCGGCCACGTCAGGTGTAACCTTGTCGATCCTGAAGATTCCAACTGCAAAAGTATTCGAGCCGCTGCTAAAGCCGGCACGCTACAAGGGAGCGTTCGGGGGCCGAGGATCGGGCAAGTCGCACTTCTTCGGCGAACTGCTGGTCGAGATGTGCCAGGCCGAGCGTGGCACATTGGCTGTTTGCATCCGCGAGGCGCAGCGAACGCTGGCGCAGTCCTCGAAGCGGCTGGTCGAGAGCAAGATCGCCTCGCTCGGTATCGGTGCCGGTTTCAAGCTTTATTCGGACAGGATCGGGACGCCGGGTGATGGGGTTGTCATCTTCCGCGGCATGCGCGACCACACGGCCGACTCGATCAAGAGTCTGGAGGGTTTCAAGGTCGCCTGGATCGATGAAGCGCAATCGCTGAGCGCGCACAGCCTCGCTCTGCTGCGGCCGACGATCCGCGCGCCGGGCTCCGAATTGTGGGCTAGCTGGAATCCGCGAAGGAAGTCCGACGCGGTCGATGATTTCCTGCGGGTGCGCAAGCCGCCAGGTGCGATTGTCGTCAACGCGAGCTGGCGCGACAATCCTTGGTTTCCGGCGGTCCTCGAAGAGGAGCGGCGAACCGACCTTTCGCTTTATCCGGCCCGTTACCAGCACATTTGGGAAGGGGACTACGTGCAGGCATTCGAGGGCGCTTACTTTGCCGAGATGTTGTCGCAGGCCCGGAGCAGCGGGCGCATCGGCAAGATTGCCGCCGATCCATTGTTGCCGCTGCGCGCCTTCATCGACATCGGCGGCGCCGGTGCGACCGCAGATGCCTTCACGATCTGGGTCGTGCAGTGGGCCGGCAGCCAGATCAAGGTCCTGGACTACTATGAGAGCGTCGGACAGGTATTGGCTTATCACGTCAACTGGCTACGCTCGCGCGGCTATCAGAACGCGATCCTGTATCTGCCGCACGACGGGATGGCGATGAACAACATCACGGGCAAACGCTACGAGGATCATCTGCGCGATGCAGGCTTCACCGTCGAGCCGCCGGTGAAGAACCAGGGCCGCGGCGCAGCGATGATGCGGATCGAGGCGCTGCGCCGGCTCGGGCCGCAGATCTGGTGGAACGAGGCGACGACCGAAGCCGGCCGCGACGCGATCGGCTTCTACCACGAGCGCAAGGACGAGGTGCGCAATGTCGGCCTCGGCCCGGAGCACGACTGGTCAAGCCACGCGGCAGACGCACTCGGCCTGATGGCGATCTGCTACGAGGCGCCGGGCAGGGCGGGGAGTTTCAATCGGGTGATCCGTTATCGGGACCACGGGTGGGTATGAAGCGTATCTGCAAGATGCGCAAGTATGCGTCGAAGCAGGCTCGCTCATAGCGGTCGGGCTGGAATCCGGGACGAGCCGTCTGGAAGCGAACGACGCGCTAGCCGTAAATTGCGTCGGCTGCTTAGGCGGCCGGGTGACAAGTGATCGTTCTCCCTCGATTTACGCTTAATTCCAGATTTCCTGCACCACCGCGCTTTCATAAGCCGGATGTTCCCCATCACGCGATTGCTGCGCCGGTTATGGCTGTCGATTGGCGATCTCGAACCTCTGCGCTTCCCAAATCAAGGTTTTCACCAATGCCAAAAATGTCCACGTCCGATCTCAAGGCAATGCTCGCCTCCGAAAAGGCCGATGCCCTCGCGGCGCTGTCCGCGGCCCGGCTCGCCGAGGAGCGGGCGGATGCGATGGACTATTATCTCGGCGACATGCGCAAGGACATGCCGGCGCAGGACGGGCGGTCGCGCGCGGTCTCGACCGATGTCGCCGACACCATCGAAGGGCTGATGCCCTCGTTGATGGACATCTTTGCCGGCTCCGACGAAGTCGTCCGCTTCGAGCCGGTCGGCCCAGAGGACGAGGCGGCCGCGCAGCAGGAGACCGACTATGTCAACCATGTCTTCATGCAGCAGAATCCCGGCTTCATGACGCTCTATTCATTCGTCAAGGATGCGCTACTGTCGAAGGTCGGCATCGTCAAGGTGTGGTGGGAAGAGCGGGAAGAGGAGAGCCGCGAGACCTACTACGATCTCACCGATGATCAATTCGCCCTCCTGGCACAGGCGGTAATGGAGTCGAACGGCGCGATGAAGATCGTCGAGCATACAGCACGTGATCCGGCGGATGATGTCCGGACGAAGGCGATGACCTGACTGTCTTGCAGGTGTCGGGCAGACGTCTACATGCAGCATGGCGAAGCGCGCGGAGTTCTGTGCATACTGCGGAGTGCCATCGGTCGGGGAAATGCCATGTCCGTCGTCTTCTTTGCTATCACCGCGATTGCTGCAATATGGTCGGCCGTCAGAAGCGAAGTCCTTCGCCGCGAGCTCGTCGATTCATTGCCTCCACAGTTCCAGGACGACCTCATGTCGAGATATGCGGTTCACACTTATGCCCTCGCGCCGTCGACGTCGCTGCCCCTGCAGACGGAGTACATGAAGGTCTTGTACGCCGGGTGCGCGGCTGCCTTGTCCGGTTCGCTCGGATTCTTCGCGTCGGGAAATCCTGCTCTTGGCTGTTTCGTGCTGATCGGATTTCTCTGGGCCGCCTATCAGACATTCAAATCCTGGAAAGCCTATCAAGCAAACTGCGCAGGCAGTCGGTCAACCGAATAAGGAATACAGATGGCAGCAGGGCCTGCTTGCACGTTGGGATTGGCGAGAGATCTGCTCCGGCGCTGTCCCAAAAGGCGAGCAATTATCGTGCAACTGGAACACTGCTCAGTGACTGCGGCATATCGCGGAAGTCTCTAACCGAAGAAGCTGAAATGAAAGAAATATTTCCAGAGTGGACCCTAACACCGAACCGTATTCTTTCAAAGGTTGATGAAAATCCATTGGAGCGAGAGCGACAGCGGGAAACGGAGCGGAGGCAAGAGCACGAGCGGAGGCGCGAGCTAGGACGAAAATCGTGGATGGAAGAATTCGATCCGCGATATTCCGATCCGTTGCCGCCTCGGCCGGAGGAATTCGGCATCGAGCGCGGCGCGCGCAACATCCGAGACAGCAACTACTGCTTCCATGAAGTCGTCACGAAGACGGAGGCGCAACTGGTCGCGGAAGGCTTCGACGCCGCGCAGATCAGGTCGCTGAACGACTATACCGGCCACAGCAATATCGAGGCGCTGGCGCGCGATACCGCCGACGAGCATTTTGGCAGCGGTGCCGGCGGCACCAACACGGCGGCACGGCTGGTGCGCATCACCGAGCACTATGTGCGGATGGATTATGAGGGCAATGGTCGGCCGTCCTTGTACCAGGTGATCACCGGCGGCGATCAGGGCGAGATCCTGCGCAAGGACGGCCGCGACTGCATCGCGCCGTTCGATGCCATGCCGTTCGCGGCAACGACGCCGGTGCCGATGACGCACCGTTTCTTCGGCCGCTCAATCGCCGATCTCGTGATGCCACTTCAGCGGGAAAAGACGGCGCTGAAGCGCGGCGCGCTCGACAATCTCTATCTGCACAACAACCCGCGTGTCGAGGTGGCCGAGAGCAACGCAGGCCCCAACACGCTGGACGATCTTCTGGTATCGCGGCCGGGCGGCGTGGTGCGTACCAAGACCGCGGGCGGGCTGAACTGGCAGGTGGTGCCCGACATCACCTCGTCGATCTATCCGATGATGCAGTACATCGACACCGAGCTCGAGAGCCGCACCGGGCTCAGCCGGCAGTCGCAGGGCATCGATGCCAATGCGCTGCAGAACCAGTCGGCGACGGCTGTGGCGCAGGTATTCTCGGCGTCGCAGATGCGCATCAAGCTGATCGCGCGGATCATGGCCGAGGGCGTACGCGACATCTTCGCGCTGCTGCACGGCACGATCCGCAAGCATGGACAGCAGCAGGAGACGGTGCGGCTGCGCAATGCATGGGTGACTGTCGACCCGCGGAACTGGAAGACACGCGACGACATGACCATCAATGTCGGCCTCGGCACCGGCGGCAAGGCGCAGCAATTCGCCCAGGTGATGGCGCTTGCCAATTTGCAGAAGGAGCTGATCGGCGGCGGCAAGCTCAACATGGTCGGCGACCGCGAACTCTACAACACCGCCATCGAGCTGACGCGGATCATGGGCCACAGGAACCCGGACCGCTTCTTCAACGATCCGGCGGCCGTCAATCCGCAGACGGGGCAGTTGCTCAATCCGCCGCCGGCGCCGCCCGCGCCGCCGCCCGACCCAACGGTGCTGGCGTTGCAGGCACAGGCGCAGATCGAACAGCAGAAAGCTCAGGCCGATGCAGTCCGTCAGAAGCTAAAGACCGAGTCAGAGATCGAGCTGGCGAAGATCAAGGCCGAGCTCGATGCACAGCTCAGGGTGCTGGACGCGAATCTGAAGGCAGCGACGCAAGCAAAGAAATCAGAACGTGCCGCTGTCCCGGGCGCGCGCAAGGCGAGGGACGGCCACCATTATGTCGAGGATCCGAAGCGGCCCGGCAAATACCTGATGGTCGTTCATCATGTCTGATTTTTCCCTGGTGCCGGTGGACCATCAGCCGGAGTTCTCGGACTTTTCCTTCATTCCCGTTGACCATGATCCGTTCGGCCCGGATGGCCAGGCTCAAGGTCAACCTCAAGACGTTGCGACTGGCGCTGCGCAACCCACTCGCGGCGTGCCCGTAGTTGACACACCAGCTGTCTCTCCTGGTGAATCCTGGGAACCAGACTCCGCGGGCGACAGCGTGCCGGAGCCGATCGCCACACGAAATCCAACGGCCGCACCGCCACTGCCTCCCGACACACCAGCTTTCGATTGGCATCGTATTACCAACCGACCGGCGAGTTGAAGGCGACGACCTACACACCTACGCAACGCATTGGCTATCTCGCAGCCGACGCCATCAATGCAGGTCACCCAAGTGTCCTGACGATTTATCGGCCCGGCAGACGGGCGGCAACAGGCAAACTGGATAAGGTTGCTGGCAAGGGTTAGACGAGTATCCTCCCGCAATGTTCATGGAAGGCAGTGCTGATGCCGACGTTCGGCCGATCAATCTGAAACACAACCGATCGGGACGTGCTACAGTCGGCAATTCATGCCGTGGATTGCCAAACGGAGCGCGAATCAAGATCAATATTGGAGATTGACGATGGCGGTAACCGTCAATTTTGAACTCTCCTACGGTCAACTCTCGGTGTTCAACAGTGCGTTGAAGCACCCATACAATGACTGGACCGACCAACATGTCTCGCAGGGCTTCACTTGGCGTCCTGGCAGCGTTTCGTTCAGTTCTATGGTTGTCTCTGGTCGACATTCGGTGGAGATTCATGTGGTGAACCACGCCAGTCCCGTTCGCCAGGATGCAGTACGCGTCATCGAGGTGCCCTTCGAGGTTCCAGCTGACGGCGCTATCGAAGTCGGAAGCATTTCAGATACTGTCCCACTGTCGCTGCCGGCCGGATCGTTCCTGCTGCGTTGCGAGTTCATGCCACCTTCCAGCACCGATGAAGACGAGCGGGTGCGACTAACCTTTGCGAAAGAGGACACTCCTCGGTTTGCGGTTGTTCGTGCAGATCCAGAACTTTCGGTCGGTGATGAATTGCTGACGACTGCGCGACCTGCCATATAGTTGAGCGGTCAGCGGCGCCAACGCCGCAAGCATGGCCAGCAACAGGAGGCGGTGCGGCTGCGCAATGCCTGGGTCATGGTCGATTCGCGCAACTGAAAGACCCGTGACGACATGACTATAATGTCGGGCTCGGCGCCGGCGACAAGGCCCAGAAATTCGCGCGGGTGATGGCGCTCGCCAATGTCCAGAAGGAGCTGCTCGGCGGCGGCAAACTCAACATGGTCGGTGACCGAGAGCTCTACAACACAGCGGTCGAGCTGACTCGGATCATGGGCACAAGAACCCGGATCGCTTCTTCAACGATCCGGCGGCCGTCAATCCGCAGACCGGGCAGTTGCTCAATCCACCGCCGGCGCCGCCCGACCCAACGGTGCTGGCGTTGCAAGCGCAGGCGCAGATACCCTCCAGCGATGTTCAGAGAAGGCGGTGCTCGGGCTAGTGTTCGACCGATCGATACGAGTCATAACACGTCGGCCGGAGCCTTTATCGGTCGCTTATGCTATGGTTTGCCCAGATGGCGCCCGCATCAAGATCATTACTGGGGATTGAAGATGGCGACCAGGATCGATTTTGAAGTTTCTCATGGACAGCTCGTGGTGTTCTCGAGCTCGCTGGAGAATCCATTCAACGAGTGGACTGCTCAGCATTTCTCGCAGGGCTTCACTTGGTGGCCCGGCTGCGTGGCGTTCCGCACGATGACCGAATCTGGCTGGCACAAGGTCGAGGTTGAGGTCGTGAACCATGCCGGGCCCGTTCATCCGGGTGCGTTACGCGTGATTGACGTTCCCTTCGAAGTTCCAGCTGATGGGGCGATCGAAGTTGGAAGCATTGCGCAGATCATTCCACTGTCGCTGCCGGCCGGATCGTTCCCGCTGCGTTGCGAGTTCATGCCACCTTCCGGCACCCGCGAGGACGAGCGGGTGCGATTGACCTTTGCGAAGAAGGACATTCCCCGCTTTGGGGTTGTTCGTGCAGATCCCGAACTCTCGGTCGGTGATGAATTGCTAACGACTGCGCGACCTGCCATCTAGTTGGGAAGTTGGCGGCATCAACGCCGCAAACACGGCGACGGGAGACGGTGCGGCTGCGCAATGCCTGGGTGATTGTCGACCCGCGCAACTGGAAGACAACGAATGACCATCAATGTCGGGCTCGGCACTGGCGGCAAGCTCGAGATGGTCGGCGACCGCGAGCTCTACAATTTCGATGCGAGTGACGGTTGCCGCGGCCGCCACGCATCAGATGATGGCTGGCCGTAGACAAAGGACTGGTGCAATGATCGATGAAGATACTCTCGAAGGGGCGAAGGCCAAGGGCGTTCGTGCCGAGGTGCTGCTCGAGGACGAACTGCTGACTGAAGCGTTCGGCACGCTCGAGCAGGGCTATGTCTCGGCCTGGCGTGCGACCACGATCGATGACGTTGCGGCGCGCGAAAAACTCTTCCTTGCCATCAACATCGTCGGCAAGGTGCGCGATCATCTTCGCTCGGTCGTCTCCAACGGCAAGCTCGCGCAGGCCTGCTCGGCTATGACTTCCTGCTGACCGCTTCTTCCCCGTCGCGATGAGCGGGGAGTATCTTCTGGGCATCTCGCAAACCGGTGTCACCCTGGAAAACCTCGACGCGATTTCGTCGTCGATCGATGCGATGACATTGAGCCTCGATGCCTATGCGACGGCCGTGCAGCCCGAGATCGCACAGTTCAACAATGCGCACGTGCTGGGCTTCTTCCGCGGCGAAAATCTGGAAGCAACACTGGAAAGTGCGGAGCAGGGCACCGATGACAACCGGATCACGATCCGCGGCTTTCGCCCGATCTCGGATGCGGCGATGCTCTATGGTTCAGTCTCGACGCGCGACACGCCTTCCGTGACGACGGTCGCGGGCGCCGAGGTGCCGGTCAACACCAGGACCGGACGCTGCGACCTGATGCGCGACACCCGCTATGCACGCTTCAAGGTGAGGATTCCTGCCGCGACGCAATGGACATTCTGTGCCGGCGTCGTGCCGGACGTGATCGCGAGCAGCGCGCTATGACGGCCTACGTTCCCGGCATCACCGAGACCGATCTGAAGAAGATCGTGCTCGCCATCCAGAATCTTGCCGCCGGCCGATCGAATGCCGTTGGCGCGGTTACGCTTGTGCCGGGGGCATCGACCACGACCGTATCGGCACCGAACTGTGCGTTGGGCTCAACGCCGATTCTCACGGCAACATCCCCAAGCGCCGCAGCCGAGCTCAGCAGCGGCACGCTCTTTGTGAGCGCGGTGGTGAATGGATCGTTCACGATCACGCATGGCAACTCCGCCACTGCTGACCGGACGTTTTTGTATGCGGTGCTTGGCTGACATCCGCAACGCGCCTCCCTGGTGCGCTGGTCCGCCCTCACAACGCAAGTCGACAGAACTCTGCTTTCAAACCGCCCAATGGTCCGGTGGCGCTTCGCCGCGTCGGGATGATCGACGGGTCTTCTTTAGCAAAGGAACGATTAATGGCTCCTCCATATCCGAGAGTTAGATTCGGTGGCCAGGGAACTGGGATTCCGCTGCCACTACCCCTCCCTCCCGACAAGCAGTCCGAAGCAATTCGGGCAATTCGGCCGATGCTTGATCATTGGAGCAACTTTGGAACTATTTTCCAGCTCCTGCCTGAAATCATGCGGCGGTCGGTGCCAGGAGCAGCTTTCGAGGCAGAACCGGATCGTGACAGCGGTGGTTCGACAGTTCTGCCACCCGATCTGCAGGAGATGACCACGCGACCCATTGGGCCGCCACCTGAGCCCCCTCAGGCGCCGCCGCCATATCATTTGCGGGGACCAGTGGGAGGATTGCTCGCGCTGATTTCGAAGTACGAGCAATGGCGGAGATCAAACGCGGGCGGTGACAGCAAGACTTCGTCGATCTCGCCCGACTATAGTCCGGCCGAATCCAAACGCGGACAATATTATGAAGAACAGCCGTTCTTCGACCAGCCAGATCCGAATATCCGGCGTCTCGAGCGGATTGACACAACGGCGGCAGCGAAGAAGGTGCCGAAGATCGAATCTCCGCCGTTGGCGCCGGACGAAACGCCGCCTTCTGAACCGGTCCCAGATGCTTCCGGCGCGGGCGGAGTGAACGATGAGGTTTGTGCCAAGGAGTGGGCAGACGCTCGCAAGGAGTGCAAGGAAGCGTACAATAGCGGCGTCGCTGCGAGGAACCGATTCCTCTATGGCTGGCCGAAAGGTCGGTATGCGCTTTTTTCTGAGGACGATTGCGCCAAGATCCGCGTAAGAGAGGTATGCGGAGGCGAAAAGCTCGACCACGGGCGGACCTACGAAGAGAGACGCAATTCCAATAACGCGCACTTACAAAAGAAAAAGCGTGGGAAACGCTAGAACTAGCTCTCGACATGGAATCAACAGCGAACGGCTGTCTTCTTGCTCAGAGCTTGCGCTCATGTGTGTCGATCCTGGGAGAGCTCATGAATTCTGGCCCCATGCAGCCTCAATTCTGCAGATGGCCTGCCGCCGAACCGGGCTAAGCGCCTTTGGGGATATTGGGATCGATATTCTTTCTGGGCGTAGCCTCCTATGGCTTGCCTGGAACGGATATACCGTTGAAGCAGCAGCCGCCACTGTCCTCATCAACACGGAGATCGGCAAAGTCTGCATCATCACTGCGTGCGGCGGTACCGGCATGAAGCGGTGGCTGCCGCTGCTTGATGGGATCGAGACTTATGCAAGGGCCGAAGGCTGCGAGCGGGTCCGGATCTATGGTCGCAAGGGCTGGCTGCGTGTGCTCGACGGTTACAGGGAAAAGCATGTCATTATGGATAAGGAGCTGAATTCATCGGCTCCCGGGACGAATTGAACACCTGCTGTGACATCAATAGGGTTGACCAGGTTCGTATTTTGTTCCAGTCTGAACATGTAAAGCCTATGGTTGTATGCGCAGGTTGGACTGCATGCGAATTCTTCTGACGTGGACGCTCCTGTTGATGTCCTGGCCTTCATTCGCCGCAAGCGACGAGTTCCCAACACAGCTGCGCGGACTCTGGGGCGAGGCGAAAGAGACCTGCGATTACTGGAGGACACAGACCAGTGCCGATGTTCGCGGGGATCATCGGTGGCTGAAGGTTTCCACGAAGGATGTCTTAGGGTCGACCCAGGGCCGATTCCTGAGGGAAGTCTCCGGCCAGGTTGGAGCCGGGGCGACTGCCGACATTTCGGCCGAGATACAGATCTTGGATGCGAGAGGGGCGATCGTCCTACTCTCGCTTTCTGCGGACGGCCAGCTTCATGAAACTTTGCTCGGTGCAGGCCGCCGCGAGATCGGTATCTATCAGCGATGTTGATGGTCGCGGTCGCGTGGGTTTCTTGATCGATGCACTCCACTCCTTTTGACGAGCTCCATCAATGCGAATTCTCCTGCTTTGTCTTTTCTTGCTGTCGTGCGTGCCTGCAGGAGCTGCGACCGATGAGATACCCAACGAAATGCGCGGCTTCTGGGCTGGCGATAAGTCGACCTGCAATATGCTGAAGAGCAAGGGACCCGCATCGCTGAACCAAGGTCACCGCTGGCTCAAGATAACGGCAACCGACGTGCTCGGCTCGACACAGGGGCGCTTCTTCCGCGAGCTACCGATCGACAGCATGAGCGTGCCGTCGACGCAGCTGTCAATCGCCATCCAGACGTTTGGCGAGAATGGTCTTATGAGTGAACTGGCGTTGACTCGTGACGGCAAGTTGATTGAGCGCATCATCCAAGCTCGTGGCGTCAGCACCTACCAGAAATGCTGATCGATGCGACATGTGGTGTCTCAAGAGGGTCCCGACGTGGATCGCTAGTGGCGTGATACCGTCAATACGGATTCTCCTGATATCTGTATTCGTCATGATAGGTGGCTCGCTGAGCTACGCTCGTGAGGTTGAATTTCCACCTGAGTTCCGCGGATTTTGGGTCGAGGACCAAGCGACCTGCGATGTGCTGAAACGGGCCTCTCCAGCAGACCTGCGTGATGGCCAGCGGTGGCTGAGGATTGCGGCAACGGACGTGCTTGGGACCTCTCAAGGCCGATTGCTGCGCGAGATTGAACCCCAGATTGCATTCGGCCAGCGGGGCAAGAGGTCGTTCGAATTTCAGACGGCGGATGACTTCGGGGCCATTGGCCAGCTGAGCTTTTCGGAGAAGAGTCTTGGCGAGACCGTTACGGGCGTTCACGTGTCGAAGCATTATTTCAGGTGCTTCTAGCCGTCTCTTGCCTCATGCTGGCCAGCATGTCGCGGGCCAAGACTTTCTGACCACCGGACCGGCGGAAGGTCATTGACGGAATCGCCGGGTAACCGGCGCCCCGCTACCCGCAGCAGACGAATCTGTAGCCAAACCTGGTTCTATCAATCCGTCGCATTTAACGGAGCACTCCCGCATGAATACTCGCGACCGCTTCAGCCCCGAGGTCCATGCAGACGATGGGCCTCTTGGGTTGCTCCGCTCATTTCGCATGCTGATGGAGCAGGGGAGCGACAAGGGTGGCATCGACCGTGGTCCTGCTTTTGCGGACGAGCCAACCTATACTCCCTCTTCCTACCAGGCTGAGCCCATGGGCTTGATCGGTCGGTTGCAGGCACTGCAGCAAGCGCAGAATGATTATCAGCCGAAGCAGCCGGCAATGGATCCGCGCAAATACGAGCTCGCTCAAGCCATCACGAACGCAAGCCGAAACCTAGGTATCGACGAGCCGCTTCGCGACTGAGGCAAAGCTCTGCGTCAGCTTGGCTCTCGGCCAGCGACGCGCATTCGCGGCTTTGAGGGCAACGAGGTCGGTCATATTGGCTCCAAAGAGAGGGTCTGTCGAAGGTGGCTGATTATTATTTACTCAGACGCGAAATTCCCGGCGGAGGTTTGTGGCACTCCCATCATCAATGGAGGGCTCGGCGGAAGTCGTGCGGCCGACATCATCCCAGTCGTCCAACGGATAAAGTGAGATCCTTCGCCCATTGCAACTTCTGTCGGCGTCAACGACTACGATTGCCCACATTTCGCGGCAGCTTATTCGCTAATTCTGGATAGCCGCCTAAGACGGAAACAACGGTAGCTTGCCTTGGTCAAGCCGGCTTCGATGCCGTCGACCAGGAAATTCGAAGCGCTGCGGAACGCCACCGCTTCAGCCCGATCGATATTGCTGGTATTCCTGGCTTTGAAACAGTTGATGGCGTTCACCCAGACCTACGTCTTGCATGAACACAGCGCATTCTAGATGAAATTCGCGCCAACTTGGTCATACGCACGGCTAGATAA
Organism: Bradyrhizobium semiaridum; assembly: GCF_020329505.1. Taxonomy (GTDB): domain Bacteria; phylum Pseudomonadota; class Alphaproteobacteria; order Rhizobiales; family Xanthobacteraceae; genus Bradyrhizobium; species Bradyrhizobium semiaridum. Next base: position 179,611 of record NZ_JAGKJJ010000005.1, on the reverse strand, counting down.
TGCGGATGATGTAGTTACAGGCGATCGTTGGCTGCAGATTGTTGTGTGATGCACCACCTCCCGCTGCGGCGTTGTTGAGTGTGATGTTGGACGTTCTAGTGCCCGTGTTCGCCGCACCGTCGTCGCCATTGTTAAGTTGGAATGTGAGAAACGCCGGACTGCCCGCTTGTGCACCGCCAAACACGCGCGCTTGGTTTTCCTTAAAGCTATCGTGAAAATGCCCCCCATCAGCAAGAGTATTGTCGTGGGTATGCGACGGAATTTCCGTCATCTGCAAGACGTGGCTTTGAGTACCACCCTTGGCACCTAGCGTATTCCCATCCGGTGAAATTCTGGCGGAGGTTAGGACTATCCCAGTATTATCAAGTTGCGCAGAAACACGCCCTCTCCTGTCTGGCAGATTGAATGTTGTAGAGCCGTCCCCCGCACCATGCGTAGTGCCCATCAGTGCGAACAAAGTTGCATAAGTCGTTCGCGAAATAGCCTGTCCCGCAGGAAAAGCGAACGCGCTACTTGGCGGAGACGAGCCCCAAAAGTCGATGCCGCCCCTATCGGAATTGCATAAATGCTCGCATCAAAAGAATGAAGCAGCCACTCCTGGCTCGCTGCGCGAAAAGTGGCCTGGTACAGGCTTCCTGAAATCAGCACGCCGGGGGGAAGGTCGGTTGCGATACGGAAGCGGAGGGGTTTCGGAGCCTGGCCGTCGACCGAGAGCGTGACCGCCCCACCGCTATTGGCCGCGGGGGTGAACTGGACGGTGAAACCGTCCGTGTTCGCGGCAATGCGTTGGTTGGACACGATGGAGTAGGCCGTGCTCGTGCCGCCGGCAATAAGAATGCCGGTGATGTCGTCGCGCCATTTGGCTACCGCCGCCATCATGGCTCGCGCGGAGTCGTTGATCGAGGATGGAGCTTGCCCTTCCCGCCAATTGACTGTGCTGTCGACGGTCGCATTGCTACCTTCGTTTGCGACCACTTGTAGAGAGTCATGATGATTTCCCTTGATGAATGACGGAGCGGCTACGCCGCGAGGTCATAACGGCTCGGCCCTCGACGCTATTCGGCACGGCCGAGCTGGAGATATTGGGTGCAGGGACACGCAGGCGCCCGCGCCGTCAGGAGGTTGCGGATCACACCGATTGGTACACCGGGGCTCTCGACCGCGACGACCTGCGCACGTGCATCAATGATGGTTTCGATCTCCGCGCGGAGCTCTGCGATCCGGCTTTCAAGTGGTGGTATACGAGTTGCTTTCATCTGTCGCCCTTTCCGGCAGTGTCAATGTCTCTAGCTTCTTCTCCGCCGCGGCCGCCTGATTTTGCGCGCGCCGTAGCCTTTTCCCGCCTGGCTTCGTGGGCCGCGATAAATATCTGCAGATCGTATGGGAGCGACCTGAAGCATTGCTTGCGGTGGCCGGCCAGGATCGCGGTGGTTCGATGCCCGCGATGTCCGCTATCGCCGCCGCAACCGGGCCTCCAGCCGTGGGATCAGCGAGACTCGCGGCCGCATGGAGCTTCGAAATCTCCTGCACCGCAGGCCACAGGCGCTCGATGCCGAGGCGTGCGCAGTCGGCAACGAACCGGGCGACCACGGCCGGTGCTGCTGGGCGCGGCGAGACGCCGTTCAGCTCGCACCAGCGCACAAACATTGGCGCTGCGCGCAGGCGCGCGCGAGAGATCGCAGCCAACACTGGATTGGTCATGATTTGGTTCAGCGCTCTCCGCAGGATGCTTCCGTCATCGAGCCTGCGCGCGCGAGAAAATCGCGATGCGCATAGCCGGCTGTGGCGAGATCGTAGGCGGCTCCGGTCAAGTCGCCGCTGGGTTCATCTGCCATTGTAATAACCTCTCCTCCGGGGTGTAGTGGCGGGGCGCCACAAGGGCGCAATCCCTGGCCGCGGCATGCTCTGATCCTCGTGCATCGCGGCCGCGGGCGCGTCTTTCCGAGCGCTCGACGTCTGACCCGAGTTGAATCCGGCAACGCCATTGGCGATCGCCGCGAATGGATTGCCCAGTGGCGTGTGAGCCCAGCTCTGAAAGCCGGCATTCAATCGATCGCCGAAAGTCGGCTCGAGAACTGGCGATGGCGCCTCCGCACGGCCGAACTGCGGCATCCAATAGTCGCCGATCCGCACATTGAGCGTTTGCCCATCGTCGCGCGGCCAGCTCGATGTCGGTTGTGGTGCACCGGGTCCGATCGCCGCGCCCTGCGCAGGGGTACCGAGATTACTTCCAGACCGGGCTGGGCCTACCCCTGCGGAGACAGCCGGAACGGCGATCCCTGCACCGGCTGATAGAAGCCTTGCTCAGCCAGCATCGAGGCCAGCCGGCCATACAATCCCCCACCGGGCTCGAAAAGACTTGGATCAAAGCTCAGGTAGTCGTCGAACCGCGCCATCAACAAGCCTCGCCAATCTTGCGGGAGGCCTCGGTCGCCGCGCGGTAATCGACCGCCTTATAGCCGTTGATCTCGATGACCGCGTGAGGAGCGGTTCGCTCCACGTCCTGCGCCATCAGGCCGATGTGGTACGCAGGCGCGCCCTTATAGCGATAGCCGTAAATTGGCGTTCCGTCGAACAGCACGCCGACCGCGGCGATATCCTCCTTGAGCCGCATGTCGGATGGCATGAATTTGAAGAGGCTGCCGATCCCGCCGGCGAGCGCGCCGAACTGCTGTGCGCCCGACATCTGCTGGGTGGTGTTCGCCGTACCGCTGGTCTGCTGGCCGAGCTGCGCGATCGGCACGCCGATCTGAGTCAGTAAGCCCAACGCCTGGGTCGGAATGCCGCGCCGCTGCGCCTCCGCCGCAAGCGTGGCATTGGCACCATAGTTTTGAGCATCGAGCGCCGCTTGCGCGGCGGCTAGGCCCTGCCCCTGATTGGCGACGTAATTCTGCTGCATGCCGCTCAGCGTGTTCGCAGTGGTATTGCCTGCGTTGTAAAGCGCGTTCGCGGGGTTGAACTGATTGGCGACGTCCTGGTTGTATTGCGCAGCGATGACCGGAGCCTGAGCCGCAGCAACTCCGCGCCCATAGGCCATCTGATTGGCGCCGCTGAGATCGCGGCCGGCGGCCGCGAACTGCGAATTGATGCTGTTGCCGACATCGCTCTGGATCTGCGCCAGCTGCGCGGCTAGCGCCGGATTGTTGCCGATCATGCTGCCGTTGGCATAGGGCGTGAGCCGCCGTTGCACCGTGGCAAGGTTATCCTGCACGTTGCCGGCCTGCGCATTGGCACCGCCACCGCTGAACAGCGTGTTCGCATATCCGCCGATCTGCCCCGCATAGGGATTGCCCTGCGCGGCGTTGCTCTGCAGCGTGTTCAGTGCGCCGGTCTCGGCGGCGGTCAGCGCGGTATTGTTCAAGCTGGTGCCAAGCTGGCTGAGGATGTCCTGCAACATTGGCTGCGCGGCCGTCCACGCCGCGGTCTGCGATTGCTGCGTCTGGGTCGACGAAGATGTTCCACCCCTTGCGGTGTTTTCCTTTCAATCATGTGATTTGTCACGTGCACATCGCGGCACACGTCTCTGACGACCGGGCAGGCGGGACGAATGACAGGTCTACCTACCGGCGTGCACCGAAGATCGAGATGGGCAAGTATTGCATCGGCATTCCGCTCACCAATCCCAGTGGCAGTTGCTGAGCAGGATCGTCTTGGCTTGCGATCCCCGTATTCGATCCGGAGATCGGCAATGGAAGATCGCCTGTCCTCCTTCGTGTCGACGAAGGCATTGGGAGTGTGCCCGGCTGCGCGGGAAACGCTGGATTCGCCTGCTGCGGAAAGGGAAGTGGTTCCGAGTACCGCGGTCGCGCCGCCTCATATTGCTTCAGCAGATTGTCGGCCTTTGCCATGTGGCCATCCATCTGCGTATTGACCTTGTCCGCGACCGTGCCAGGAGCGCCGCCGTTGCTGGCATCGCTCCTGTCATAGTGACCCGGACTACCCGCATTGATGGTCGAGTAGACGTCGAGCAACCCCATGCCTGCTTTGAGGCCTCGATCTCGCAGAAACCGTTCGACAGCCCGCATCTGCTCCGAGATGGATTGACCTTCCCGCACTCCATACCTGGCCCGCTCGTTCGGCCCGAACTGAATCAATCCGAAATAGTTTCCGCCACTGCCGCCCCAGAGGTTGTGATTGAACGTACCCCCGGTCTCATAAGAGATCGCGGTCGCCAAATCGCGCGGATCGCCCCTTCAGCCAAGATCCGGTATCAGGCCGTATCCGCAAAGACCGGCGTTCCGTGGCCCTTTATCGCTGTCGCACACGAGCGGGAGGCGTCCCAGAACTGGAACACTCAGCTCGGGCAAGGCGATCCGCTTAACCAGGTCTCAACGCATGTTCCAAAAGGCAGGGGGCCCTTCAAGACTTGGGAGGATGGTGGAGCCTTTTTTGTTGGCCTCATCAAATCTGCGATGAATGAAGCCGACGTTAGAACAATCGTCATGGAGACGCTGGTCGAGCAGGAGCGCGTCCGCCGAAGCGACATCGACGCTGTCGTGGTCAAGACTGTCGCGACGATCCTGACCTCGTTCGGAATTGAGGAGGTCGATCGGAATGAGCTGCGCGCAGATTTTCAACACTTGCGGAGATGGAGAAAAAGCGTCGAGCAAGCGCAGAACTACACGTTCAAGGCGGCGATTACCGTCATAGCGACAGGTTTGATCGGAGCCATTTGGCTTGGCATCAAGGCCACGCTCGGGAGGTAGCCGGTGTCAAAAGAACCGCTTGCTGCACGATTGAAGCTTTGAGGCCCGGGCATGTATCGAATACGCGAGGTTGACGCTGGAGACGATGAGTATGCAGATACGCTTGACGAGTTGCATCAATTGACTTTCCGTGACGGCGCTCGTCCTCCTGATTTCGAGCAGGGGCACTGGTGGATCGCATTCCATAGAGCAGAACCGGTCGCGTTCGCCGGCGTTGTTCCGTCAACCCACGTCGCCAATGCCGGATATCTCTGCCGCGTTGGTGTTGTTGCGCAGCATTGCGGCCATGGCCTGCAGATGCGGCTCACCCGCGCGGTGGAGGTGCGAGCCCGACGAGTTGGTTGGAGCACGGTCGTTTCGGACACGACGGATAATCGGATCTCGGCGAACAACTTTATCCGGTTGGGGTACAGGCTCTTCGAGCCAGCTTCGCCCTGGGCATGGCCGCATACGCTGTATTGGCGAAGGGAGCTTACATAGATCTTGCGGAGTGGACCTTATGTGGAGCGCCCGGTGGCCGAGCGGCCGCCGGGCGCTTTTCTGTTTCAGGGCTCTTCATTCTGCCGGTCGAGCATCCATGTCACACCGAGGAGCCGGCCTCACATGCCTTGATCTCTGGTGATCACTCGATAAACTGGCTCATGGGTTTGATCGTATCCCGATGCCGTGGGATCGAACCGAAGGTTCGTCGATGGTTGATGTTGGCCGCAGGCGTGAGGCAGCTATGTCGAGAGGGCCCGGTTCGGACAGCTACTCGGCGATAGTCGCCCGGGCCAAAGCCCTCGTTCCCGTACTGCGTGAACGAGCCGCCCGGACCGAGGAATTGCGGCGATTGCCGCCGGAGACCGAGCGAGATCTTCATGACGGCGGCCTGTTTCGGATCCTGCAGCCTGCACGTGTCGGCGGGAGCGAACTCGACTACGTCGCGTTGGTCGATTGCGCCGATGTCCTGGCGCTGGCAGACGCATCAGTGTCTTGGAATTTTGCCAATTTGGCGAGCCATCACTGGATGCTGGCGATGTTCGCGCCCGAGGCGCAGGATGCAGTGTGGGCCCAGGATCCGGACGCGTTGATCGCATCCTCCTTTGTGTTTCCCGCCGGTCGCGCTAACAAGGTCGATGGCGGGTATATCCTGAACGGGCATTGGCCGTTTTCGTCCGGCGTGGAGGCATGCGAGTGGAACATGCTTGCCAGCGTCGTGGAGTCCGATGATGAGGCCGATGGTGTCGAATACAGGTTGTTCCTGTTGAACAAGCGAGACTACCGGGTCAAGGATACCTGGAATGCGACCGGGTTGCGTGGAACGGGATCTAACGATGTTGAGGTGACGGATGCGTTTGTCCCTGAGCATATGACTGTTGCGGTCAGGGACCTCGCGGGCGGCGCAACGCCGGGCAGCGTTCTCAATCCGAATGCGCTCTACGCGCTTCCGGTATTCTCCCTGTTCCCATACGTATTGTCGGGAGTTGGGCTGGGGAATGCCCAAGCATGTCTCGACGACTATGTCGAGATCGCGCGGGATCGTGCTTCGACGTATAACAGGGCCAAGATCGGCGACCTGCAAAGCACGCAGATCAAGATCGCGGAGGCATCGGCAAAGGTCGATGCCGCACGCCTCGTCATGCGCACCAGCTGCATCGAGGTCCTTGCGGACGTCCGGCGCGGGAAGATTCCGGACATCGCAGCCAAGACGAAATTGCGGCGTGATGGCGCATTCTCTGTCAACCTGTGTACCGACGCGGTGTCCCTTCTGTTTGCGGCGAGTGGAGCTCGCAGCCTGTTCACCTCCGGGACCCTGCAGCGCCAATTCCGCGATGCGCATGCGGTGAACTCACATTTCGCATTCAATTCCGACGCTGCGGGAACCAACTATGGGCGGGTCGTGCTCGGGTTGCCGTCTGACAATTTGACGCTTTGAGGCCAACCGGATGTCTGACTCACACAAACATCCGGCTGATCCAGCCAATGAGCTGGCGAGCGACAATTCGGCAATCGATCCGCGCGACTTCCGCAACGCGCTCGGTACATTCGCCACCGGCGTAACGATCGTAACGGCGATGTCGGCTGACGGAAAACCATACGGTATCACGTGCAACTCCTTCGCCTCGGTATCGCTGAATCCGCCGCTGGTGCTGTGGAGCCTGGGGATGTTTTCGCAAGGGCTTCCCATCTTTCAGAATGCCAGCCATTTTGCAGTCAATGTTCTCGGTACAGCGCAACAGGCGCTCGCGTCGCAATTTGCCCGATCGTCTGGCGACAAGTTCGCGGGTGTGAGCTGGACGCGCGGTCTTGGAAACGCCCCCGTGCTTGCCGACGTGATCGCCAGTTTTCAGTGTCGGGCTGCCAATCGCTACTACGGTGGAGATCACGTCATCTTTCTGGGGGCGGTGGAAGCATACGCCTATACTCGAAACGAGCCTCTGCTGTTCGCGCGGGGCGGCTTTGGCCGGTTTCTGTCCGACATCGATGGCAAGACCCCATGAGCCGAAAGATACCGGCGAAGCGAGCACGCGCGAAGCAGAAGCGATTGTCGGCTGACGATCGTCGCAGCGAATTTGTCACGCGGGCGACCGAGCTCTTCGCGGAAGAAGGATTCGGCGGCGGAACCCGTGCGTTGGCGCGAAAACTCGGCGTAACTCAGCCGTTGCTTTACCGCTACTTTCCGAGCAAGGACGATCTCATCAAGGAGGTCTACCGGAAGGTATATCTCGGTCCGCTCGAGGCTGGTTGGGATAAGCTTCTTGCCGATCGTTCTCGCCCACTTCGCGTGCGATTGCAGGACTTCTACCAAGCCTATACAGATGCCATCTTCACCCGGAAATGGCTGCGGATTTATCTCTACTCGGGCCTGAAGGGCCTCGATATCAATCGCTGGTACGTTGGCATGGTCAAGGACAAGATCCTGACCCGCATTATCAGAGAATGCCGTCACGATGCCGGGCTTGCGGTGCAAAGCAAGCCGAGTGCCGCCGAACTGGAGCTGGCTTGGGTGTTCCACGGCGGCATCTTCTATTACGGCGTACGGAAGTACATCTATGACGCACCTGTTCTTGAGGACAAGGCGCAGATGATCAGTGACGCCTTGGACATCTTCCTCGCGGGATTCGAAAGGATAGCGGAAAGCGCAGCCGACCGTCGGCGGGCGCCGGTCAAGGTCGCTGGTTGAATCGCGCTATTTCGCCATCTCGGCCCGATACCAATCTCCAATCTCGCTTGCTGTCATCAGCGCCACGCCGTCGTGGCTGATGACATAGTCGAGCAGGGCCTCCAGATATTTGATGCGATGCGGCACTCCGGTGATGTAGGGGTGCACCGAGATGGCCATGACCCGCGCGTTCTCGGCGCCCTCCAGATAGAGGCGGTCGAACTGGTCAGTGCAGCGCTGCAGGAACTGATCGGACGGAAGATGCTGCAGAGCATGAATGACGATGTCGTTGGTCTCGACGGAATACGGGATCGTTGTCACGGGGCCATGCGGCGTCGCAATCTCTTGCGGGAGATCGTCAATCACCCAATCGGCCACGTACTCAATCCCATTGAGGCGTAACAGATCGAGTGTTTCCTCGGTCTCGGTCAATCCTGGGCTCTCCCACGATCGCGGCGGCTTCCCGGTGAAGCCCGCGATGGTCTCGACCGAACGCTTGATCGCATCCGCCTGGTCTTCGAGCTTGTGCATGGGTCCCTGGATGAACCCGTGTCCCATGAATTCGAAGCCAGCCTCGTGCGCCGCCGACGCCACGCGCGGATAGCTGTTGCAGACATTGGCGTTCAGGGCGAGCGTCACGGGGATGTTTCGATCGGTGAACGCCTTGAACTGCCGCCAGAACCCGGCTCGCATGCCGTATTCGTGCCACGACCAGTTCGGCACGTCGGGCAACAGGGGCTGGCCCATCGGCGGGCTCAGCACCGTCCGCGGCATCGCATTCTCAATGCGCCACTCCTCGACATTGAGGATGACCCATACGGCGAGTTTCTTGCCCGCCGGCAATGTGAGTTTCGGTCGGTCGACCTGCGCCTGGTAAGGGATACGATCGGTGAATGCCACGCTCTGATCTCCTCGACTACGTCGCAGCTCCGGCTGCACCGGAATTGATCCGTGGCAAGACCTTCTCGGCCATCAGGATCATCGATTGACGGCCGAGTTCACGATCTTTCCAGTCCTTGCCGGCGTAAAGCAGGGTACCGAAGGCGCCGACCTCCTCCTGGAACGCGAGCAGCTGATCCGCGACGCTCTCGGGCGTGCCGTGGATGATGAGGCGGTCGCAGATCGACTCCAGTGTGACTTCGGAGTCCGGTTGGTCGCGCCGCGTTTTGAACAGCTCGAGCCGGCCGCTCCGCTTCAGCTTCGTGAACAGCTGGTGATAGTAGTAGACGTAAGGACCGTCGGGGGCCATGGCATAGGCCTTCGCCGTCGCTGCGTCCTTTGCAACGAACACGCTCTTTGCGACGCGCCAGTTCGCGGCGTCAGCCACACGGTTCACGCGGCTGCAGCCCTCGGCATATTTGGGCCAATGGCTCTTCACCCAGGCGGGCATCAGAAAGTTCGCCGAGATCGGATTCCACCCGCGCGCAGCCGCCTCTGTGACGCCCTTCGAGAAGGGAGCAACAGCCGTCACCACGATCGGCGGGTGAGGGGTCTGCAAGGGCCGGGCAATAAATCCCTGGCCAATGTCCTCGATCAGCGTCCTGCTCACCGAGACGTTCCAGTATTCGCCCTGCAAATCATAAGGTGGTCTGCCGGCCCAGATATCAAGAACCTGATTGATGGCTTCGAGAAACATCGCATTGCGGTCGGCGTCGAGATTGCCGAAGACCTCGGCGTCGGAAAGCAATCCGCCCGGACTGATGCCGAGAATGAAGCGGCCGTCGAGCATGTGATCAAGCATTGCGACGGATGCGGCGACCGCAGCCGGATGCGTGTTCGGCATGTTGATCGTGCCGGTTCCAAGCTTGATTTGCTTGGTGGCGGCTGCCAGCCAGGCAATGAATGCGATGCTCGATGTGATGTTCTCAGCCCGGTCGGTCACGTGCTCGCCGACATAGGCCTCCGTGAATCCGAGCTCGTCCGCGAGCAGAAAGGCTTCACGATCCTCCCGGAGCGATTGCCGCCAATCCTTGTCGAGAGGATGGATCGGCATCGTAAAGAACCCGAGCTTCATGATCTGCTGCTCCCTGCGGCGGGTCTTCTTGATTGGGAGGAAACCTGCGGCCTTCGCGTCGCGAAGACAAGCCCGACCTGACAAATAATCGGTCGATAAACAAGCTTGACCTTTCTAAGGATGGCCCCTCTAATCCCGGAAAGCGAAAAATCGGCCCGGGAGGCCACGCCCACATGAAGGCTGCGGCTTTCGCGTATGCCCGCGCGACCAGCGTCGTGAACGCACTGGAGCTGCTGGCTGCACATGGCGACAAGGCAAAGGTGCTCTCGGGCGGACAAAGCCTGATGCCGGCCATGAACCTGCGGCTGCTATCGCCAGATCTTCTGGTCGATATCGGCGGCCTCGCCGAGTTGCAGGGCGTCGCGGTGAAGGGAGGCACGCTGGTTATCGGCGCACTGACCCGTCATGTGGACCTGCTCAGGTCTGCCGAGGTTGCGCTGCACGCGCCTCTGTTGCGGGAGGCCGCCGCTCACATTGCCCACCCGGCCATTCGCAATCGCGGAACACTCGGCGGAAGCCTGGCGCATGCCGACCCTGCGTCGGAGCTGCCAGCCTGCATAGCCGTACTGGATGCAACCATTGTCGTTCGGGCGCCAAGCGGCGAAAGGCGGATCGCGGCGACCGAATTTTTCAAGGGAATCTATGAGACGGCGTTGTTGCCGCAGGAGTTGCTCGTGGCGGTCGAGATGCCGGCCCGAGGCAAAGGCTCGGCGTTCTTCTTTCAGGAATACGCCCGGCGGCATGGTGACTACGCGATCGCCGGTCTTGCCGCTCGCGCCACTATCGACGACGGCAGGTTTTCCGACCTGCGGCTTGGCTTTTTCGCTGTCGGCGATCGGCCGCTGCTTGCTGCGGCCGCCTCCAAACTGACCAACGTATCCGTTACTCCGACCGTGCTTGCAGATGCCGCGGCGACGCTGGTTGACGAGCTTGATCCGCAAGGAGATCAGCAGGCCTCTCCGGCCATGCGCCGACATCTTGCACAGGTCCTGCTGCGGCGTTGTGTGGCAGCGCTGCTTGCGCGCCCCGACCTGGAGACGGGAGCGGCCCAGTGATTGCACCGATGCCGGTTTCACTTCTGATCAACGGCGAGCCCATGGATGCAGTCGTGTTGCCGCGGCTCAGCCTGGCCGATTTCCTTCGCGAGAATCTGAAGCTGACGGGAACTCACGTTGGTTGCGAGCATGGGGTCTGCGGTGCCTGCACAATCCGTGTCGATGGCGAGATTGTTCGCTCATGCCTGATGCTGGCGGTGCAGGCGCACGGCGCGTCGATCGAGACGATCGAAGGACTATCCGACAGCGGCGAGGTTGCTGACCTGCAGGCGGCATTCCGCCAGCGCAACGCGTTGCAGTGCGGCTATTGCACGCCGGGAATGCTGATTACGGCGCAGGATCTGCTGAAGCAATCGCCAGTCCCGGACCGCGCGGCAATCCGCCAACATCTATCGGGCAACTACTGTCGTTGCACTGGCTATCAGGCGATCGTGGACGCCGTCGAGGCAACGGCCAAAGCACGCGCGGGGCGCTCCGCATGACCGGTTCGGCGATGGATGCGCTGTCGGTGCTTGATCGCCCGAATTCCTATATCGGCAAGACGGTGCCGCGGCCGAACCTCGACAGGCTGCTGCAAGGCCGCGGACAGTATGTCAGCGACCTCGAATTGCCGCGGATGGCGCATGTTGTGTTTCTGCGGTCGCCACATGCGCATGCCCGGATCGTGTCGATCGATGCCGACGCCGCGAGGCGGATGCCCGGCGTCGTTGCGGTGGTCTCCGGTCGTGAGCTCGAGACTGTCATAACGCCTTGGGTCGGCGTGCTTTCACACATGAAGGGTTTGAAGTCGGCGCCACAGCGGGCAATCGCAGTTGGCCGGGTTTGTTGGCAGGGGGAGGCCGTTGCAGCTGTTGTGGCGACCAGCAGAGCGGCGGCCGAAGATGCCGCCGAGCAAATTGCTGTCGATTACGAACAACTTGACGCGGTCACCGATATGCGTACCGCGCTCGATCCGTCGACGCCGATCATTCATGCTTCGCTTGGCGATAATCTTGCCTTTGAGCGGGCTCTCCATGCCGGCGATGTTGATCTCGCGCTGTCCGGGTCCGATGCCGTGGTTGAAGCCGAGTTCCTCTTCGGACGCCACACCGGCGTAACACTCGAACCGCGGGCGGTGGTTGCCGACTGGAACGCGGCGGAGGCACGGCTCACGATCTATCAGGGAACGCAGGCACCTCACATGGTGCAGAACATCGCGGCCTTGCATCTGGGGCTCAAAGAAACCCAGGTGCGTGTGGTCTGCAAGGATGTGGGTGGGTCTTTCGGCATCAAGGTCCACATTTATGCGGATGAGATGGCGACCTACGCGCTATCGAAGCTGCTACGCCGGCCGATCAAATTCGTTGCCGACCGCGTCGAAAGCTTCAACACCGATATTCATGCCCGCGATCATCGCTGCAAGGGCCGGATTGGTGTCAAGCAGGACGGCACGATTACCGCCTTCGAGATCGACGATTTGACCGGGATCGGCCCCTATTCGATGTATCCGCGGACCAGCGCCGTCGAGGCAAATCAGGTGGTCAATCTGGTCGGCGGGCCATATCTCACCCAGAACTATCGGGCTCGCGCCCGGGTCGTGTTCCAGAACAAGAATGTGATGTGCCAGTACCGGGCGGTCGGGCATCCAATCGCCTGTTCGGTGACCGAAGGACTGGTCGACCTGGCTGCCGCGAAGATTGGCATGGACCCGGTCGAAATCCGTCGGCGCAACTTGATCGCCGACGATGCCTACCCTTGTACCTCGCCCTCCGGCATGAAGTTCGAGCGGCTGTCGCATCATGCCTCATTGACGAAGCTGCTTCAGATGATGGACTACGAAGGCTTGCGCGCTGAGCAGGCCGCTTTGCGGGGCACGAAGGTTCACCGGGGAATCGGCATCGCCAGCTTCATCGAGATAACCAATCCGAGCGCGGCCTTCTACGGCGTCGGTGGCGCGAAGATTTCGTCGCAAGACGGCGTCGCGGTGCGGCTCGACGCGCAAGGCTCGGTGATCTGCCAGACCAGCATCACGGAGCAGGGGCAAGGATCGGAGTCGCTGACTGCCCAGATCGTTGGCAGCGTGCTCGGCGTTTCGATGGATCGGGTGCGCGTCATCCTTGGAGATACGGACAACACACCTTACGGGGGAGGCACCTGGGCTTCCCGCGGCGCCGGCATTGGCGGCGAAGCCGCGCTGCAAGCCGCCAAGGTTCTGCGCGCGAATATCCTGGATGTGGCCGCGGCCATCCTGCAATCGACGCCGGCGGGGCTCGATATCGCCGGTAACAGCGTCGTCGACGCCATCGATGGCACGCCACGGATCGAGCTGAGCGAGCTGGCGCGGATCGTCTATTTCCGGCCGGATACATTGCCGCCCGGCATTCGGCCGGAATTGATGGCGACCCGGCACTTTGTTCCGCGCCAGTATCCCTTTGCCTTCACCAATGGCGTTCAGGCGTCCTGGCTCGAGATCGATACCGAGACCGGGTTCATTAAGCTGCTCAAGCATTGGGTCGTCGAAGACTGCGGCACCATCATCAATCCGCAATTGGTCGACGAGCAGATCCGGGGCGGCGTCGTGCAGGGGTTGGGCGCCGCACTGTTCGAGAAGTGCATCTACGACGAGCGCGGGCAGCTGACCAACGCCAATATGGCTGATTACCTCGTGCCGATGTCGGGGGAAATGCCCGACATCGAGATCGGTCACGTGGTGTCGCCGACGCTGGAATCGGAATTGGGGGCGAAGGGAGCAGGGGAGGCCGGGACGGCCGGCGCGGCGGCTGCGGTCGCCAATGCGGTCAATGATGCGCTTCGGCCGTTCGGCGTGATAATTACCGAGATTCCGCTCACGCCTCAGGTTATCCTGACGGCTCTGGGGCGGATTTGAAGCGGGGACGTTCCGGGCAACAACGATCACGATAAGCCAGACAGACAATTCTTGGGGAGGAATAGTCATGACGAAGGTGACCAAGGCCGGGTGGATGTCGCGCCGCCGGCTCCTGACGGCCGCGAGTGCCGGCGCCGTTCTCGCCGCCTCGCCCTTCCGCATCAATCTGCTTCAGGCGCAGGAAGCCCCGATCAAGATCGGCTTCCCTGTTCCCCTGACAGGTCCCTATGGCGCGGAGGCGCAGGACCAAGTGCGTGCCGGACAACTCGCTGTCGCCCAGTTCAACGACTCCGGCGGCCTCAATGGTCGCAAGGCCGAGCTGGTCGTGCGCGACGACAAGCTGAACCCCGGCGAGGCTGCGACGCGGACACTAGAGCTGGTCGAAAAGGAGAAGGTCAATTTCGTGGTCGGCAGCCTCTCAGCGGCGGTCCAGCTCGCGATCAACAACGTCACCAAGGAGCGCGGCATCATCTTCAATTCGATCAGCCAGTCCGATGCCATCAACGAAGCTGCCGACTTCAGCAAGTACACGTTCCACGAGGCTCTCAATCCGCATATGACGTCGGGCGCGGTCGGCCGTTATGCCTTCTCGAAGTTCGGCAAGAAGGTCGCATTCCTGACTGCGGATTATGCCTATGGTCACGAAATGGTCCGCGGCTTCCTCGAGGTCGGCAAGCAGTTCAATATCGAGAACCTCGGCGATATCCGCCATCCGCTGGGAACGAGTGATTTCTCGACTCTGCTGCCGCGCCTTCAGGCGTTGAAGCCCGACATCCTTTGCATCAGCAATTTCGGCCGGGATCAGCAAATCGTGCTGAAGCAGGCAACCGACTTCGGCGTCAAGAAGTCGATCCAGATCATCGCGCCGCTGCTTTCGCACGCCAGTCGCGTCGCGGCGGGCGCCCAGGCGTTCGAGGGCGTCGTCGGCGGGTGCTCGTTCTATTGGGGCATCGAGGACAAGTTCGCCTCGACCAAGGCATTCAACGATGCGTTCCGCAAGATGTATGACGGCAAGCTGCCGACCGACTACGGCGCGCTCGGCTATGGCGGCGTTCGGACGGTTCTTCAAGCGGTCAAGGCCGCGGGCAGCGTCGAGACCGACAAGGTCGTCTCCGCTATGGAGGCCCTGAAGTACGACTATTACAAGGGCCCGCAATATTACCGCAAATGCGATCATCAGTCGGTGCAGTCCATCCTTGTGATCAGATCCAAGTCGAAGGACATGAAGAACGACTCCGACGTGTTCGAGGTTCTTGCGAGCGACGATTCCGACGAGAAGAACCTGCGGACCTGCGAAGCACTCGGCCACAAGAGTTGATTGAGCGAGATGGCGCGCGCCGCGGGCCGGCGCGTGCCACTTTGGGAGGATGAATGGCGGGCCTGAGCTTTGACTTGATCGCGCTGCAATTGTTCGCCGGGCTGGCGCTCGGCGCGATCTATGTGCTGTTTGCGATCGGACTTTCGCTGATCTTCGGGATGCTGACCGTCGTCAACTTCGCCCATGGGGCGTTCTACATGGTCGGCGCCTATGTCGGTCTCTACCTGATCTCGCTTGGCGGCAATTTCTGGCTCTGTCTGGTCGCCGTGCCGCTCCTGATCGGGCTGTTCGGACTTGCCGTCGAACGCGTGCTGATCCGACCGCTCTATGGCCGCGGCATCGACTATCCGCTGCTGCTGACCTTTGGTCTCAGCTATGTGATGGTCGAATGTGTGCGCATTGCCTTCGGCAAAACCGGCTATCCGTTCGATACGCCCGAGATTCTGCAGGGCGCCGTGAATATCGGCGTCGGGTATTTCCCGCTCTACCGCCTGTTTGTGATCGGCGCGACGGCCGCCGTGCTGCTGGCGCTCTGGCTGTTCCTGGAGAAGACCAGTTTCGGGCTCATCATCCGCGCGGGTGCGCGCGATCCGCAGATCGTCCGCGTCCTTGGCGTCGACGTCTCGCGGGTCTGGCTGATCGTGTTCGGGATCGGAACTGCGATTGCGGGATTCGCCGGCCTGTTGGCCGCCCCGCTGCAAGGTGTCATTCCCGAGATGGGCGGCACCATCCTTGCGGAAGCCTTCGTGGTGACGGTGGTGGGCGGCATGGGATCGATCGGCGGTGCGGTGCTGGCGGGTCTTCTGGTCGGCGTGGTCGTCGGCATGACGTCGCTGTTCGCGCCTGAAATGGCCAAGGTATCTATCTTCGCCTTGATGGCGGTCGTGCTGATCGTCCGTCCGCAGGGCTTCTTCGGTCGCGCCGGATTGCTGAGTTGAGCCGGGCATGACCGAAGTTACCGAGTCCCTCGAGAAGTCCCGCGCGGCGACCTTCAGCTGGTACGATTTTGCGACGCGGCATCGCGCCAGTCTCGCAGCCGTGGTGATCCTGATTTTTCCGCTGGTGATGCCGTTCACCGCCCTGGCGGTGAATATCCTGATCTACGGGCTCTATGCTCTCGGCTTCAATTTGGTGTTCGGCTATCTCGGCCTGCTGTCGTTTGGTCATGCCGCACTGCTCGGAACCGGGGCCTATCTTTGCGGCATCGCGATCGTGCATTTCGGCTGGCCGTGGTACGCCGCAATCGCAGCCGGCGTTCTCGGCGGGCTGGTGATGGCGCTGTTGATCGGTGTGCTCGCGATCCGGACCCGCGGCATCTACTTCGCCATGGTCACGATGGCGCTCTCGCAATGCGTCTATTATTTGTTCTATCAGGCGGTGGATTGGACCGGAGGTGAGAACGGCCTGCGCGGCATCAACGTCCGCACCATCGACCTGTTCGGCCTGCGGCTTGATTTCATCAATCCGATGATCCGCTATTACGTCATCGCAGCATTCGTGATCGCCGCATTCTTCGCGATGTCCCGCATCCTCGCCTCGCCATTCGGGGCCGTCATCGAAGCGGTGCGGGAGAACGAGATGCGTGCGCGCGCATCGGGCTATGACGTCACCTTGACGCGTCTGCTGACCTTCGTCCTGTCGGGCGGCTTCTGCGGCCTTGCCGGCGCGCTGCAAGCGCTGCATCTGTCGATCGTTCCGATCGAGATATTGCATTACGAGACCTCGGGTCTCGTGGTGATGATTGCGCTGCTTGGCGGCATGGGGACGTTCTTCGGACCGATGATCGGCGCGGCGGTTTTCCTCGTTCTGGAGAACGTCGTCTCGGTGTGGACGGTGCATTGGCAGCTTATCGTGGGCGCCATCTTCATCGCCTGCGTGCTGTTCTTCCCGGCGGGCATTTGGGGCACGCTGATCGCACGAGGCCGCCGATGACGGCTGGAGCGGCGCAATCGAGCGAGATCATCCTGCGCACCAAGGGGGTCGGCAAGACGTTCGGAAAATTTGTCGCGCTGAACAATATCTCCGCCGAGTTCTGCAAGGGCAAGATCACGTCGATCATCGGCCCGAACGGGGCCGGCAAGAGCACCTACTTCAATCTGCTCTGCGGCGCCTTTCCGCCCTCGAATGGCCGCGTCGAGTTCGAGGGCCGGGATGTCACGGGTCTGCCGCAGCATCGCTTTGCGCATATGGGGATTGCAAAGTCGTTTCAGATCACCAGCGTGTTCCCGCAGCTCACCACGCGCGAGAATATCAGGGTCGGCTTGCAGGCGTTGGTGTCGCGGTATGATATCTGGCGGCCGCGCGCCCGGCTCAGTGAGCTGGTGGAGCGCGCCGACGAGCTGCTTGCCCTGGTCGGGCTATGGGAATCCCGGGAGCGTGCAGCCAAGACGCTGGCGCACGGCGAGCAGCGGGCGCTGGAGATCGGTATGGCGCTTGCCAGCCAGCCCCGCTTGCTGCTGCTGGATGAGCCGACGGCAGGCATGAGTCCGGAGGAAACCCGGACCATGATGGACCTGATCGTGAAGCTCGCGCTGGAGCGCACGGTCATCCTCGTCGAGCACAAGATGAAGCTGGTGCTGGGGATCAGCAATCGCATCCTCGTGCTGCATCACGGCGAGCTGCTTGCCGAGGGCACGCCGCAGGAGGTCCGGCAGAACGAGGCGGTCAAGCGCGTCTATCTCGGCCAGCGGGAGCATTGACTGGATGCTGCGCATCAACCAGCTCAATGCCTGGTATGGAGCAAGCCACGCGCTGCAGGATATCAGCCTGGAGGTCGGCAGGGGCGAGATCGTCTGCCTGATCGGACGCAATGGCGCAGGCAAGACCACCACGCTGAAATCGATCATGGGTCTGATGGATCGAACGCGCGGCTCGGTGATCTTCAAGGGACAGGAACTGCTTCAGCAGCCGGCTCATGCGCGTTTTGCGCTGGGACTCGCCTACGTGCCGGAAGAGCGGCGGATCGTGCAGGGCCTGTCCGTGCGGGAGAACTTGCGCCTCGGTCTTGTCGCATCGCCGGAGAAGAAGCGCGAATCCGAGTTGATCGGTGAGATCGCTGGTATCTTTCCGCGGCTGGCCGAGCGCATGGACCAGGAAGCCGTCACTATGTCCGGGGGCGAACAGCAAATGCTGGCGATCGCGCGGGCGATGATCGCAAAGCCCGACCTGATCATGCTCGACGAGCCGTCGGAGGGAATCATGCCTGTGCTGGTTGACGAGATGTTCGCGCTGTTCCGCAGCATGAAGGCGCAGGGCACGACGGTGCTGTTGGTCGAGCAGAACGTCGAGCTCGCGCTCGACATCGCTGATCGTGCCTATGTGCTGGATCAGGGATCGGTGGTGCACCAGGCATCGGCGTCGGCGCTTCTCGCCGACAGCGAAATCAAGGAACGTTACTGCTCGGTATGACGTAAGTCGCTTCCCCGAGCGTCCTTTTACTCGGCCGCGCTTGCGATCGTCTCAGCGTTCCGATTCGTGACGACGACCTTGATCGCGTCATCGACACGGTCCCGCGCGTATCTGAGCGCGGTCGGCAGGTCGGCGAGCGGAAACGTGTGGGTGTGAATCCGTGTCGCGTCGAATCGCTTCGCGGCCATCAACTCCATTGCACGATGGGTCGCGCTGCGGCCTTCGCCGCGGATGCCGTAGGCGTAGATGTTGTTTCGTACGAGATGCGCGATATCCAGCGTTGCAGCCTCGTGCGGGAAGGCGGCAAGGCAGATCTTGCCGCCGCGGTTGGTCATGTGAATGGCCTGGTTGAGCGTGGCCTCGGTCCCGGCGCATTCGACGACATAATCCGCGCCGATCCCGCCGGTCAGTTGCTTCACGACGACAACCGCGTCTTCATCATTGATGTTGACGACGCGATCGGCGCCCAGTTCCCGGCCGATCGCCAGCCGCTTGTTTCGCGTGCCGGTCAGGATGACCGGGCTTGCCCCAAGCGCCTTTGCCACGGCGACTGCGAGCAGTCCGATCGGGCCAGGCCCGATCACAACGACGCTCTCGCCGGCAACCAATCCCCCCAATTCCGTCAAGCCGTACATCGACGTTCCCGCTGTCACCACGAGCGTCGCTTCCGCGTCGCTCATGGTGTCGGGTACGCGCGCCAGCGTGTTGATGTGATTGACCGCGTATTCGGCAAATCCGCCATCGGTCGTGAAGCCGTTGGCGCGATGACCCTTTTCCGGCTTTCCGTAGTTCAGGCAGGACGTGTACATGCCCTGGCGGCAGCGTTTGCACTGGCCGCAGCCGGCGTGAATCTCGACGCTGACCCGTTCGCCGATCGCAAATTCGTCGACATCGGGCCCGAGCGCGGCAACCGTGCCCATATATTCGTGGCCCGGCGTGAAGTTCTTGTTGAAGGGCAGGCCGCCCTGGATGCTCGCCGGCGATCCCGCATGGATGATCTCGAGGTCAGTCGCGCAGATCGCGACCGCATCGATGCGGACCAGCACTTCGGCGCGCGATGGGACCGGCGTCGGCTTCTCGTGCAGGAAAAGCTGGTCGGGGTCGCCAAGGACCCAGGCCTTCATCAGATCGGGAATCGGAAGGTCGGGCGAGGTGGTGACGCCGGTGGGCTGATACATGAGCGCTTCCTGCTTTGACGGCAGCCTAACGCAAACCGGTGGCTTGTCGCGAGCATTCCCGTCCCAGGTGTCGGCGTTTCCCGTTTGCTGCAGGGCAGCAAGCGCGTCGCAAAACCTTCATACGTGACCTATACTTGATCGCCCGGTTGATGTTGAAATTCATAATTGCATCTCTGCCAAACCGGAGCCTGCCATGAAGACCGTCCGCCTTGTCCTTGCCTTGCTGGCGCTGACGCTGATCGCGCCCTGGCAGCCTGCCAAGGCGGCGGACGTGATCTGCTACAACTGTCCACCGGAATGGGCGGACTGGGCCTCGATGCTGAAGGCGATCAAGGCGGACCTCAACTACGACATCCCGCACGACAACAAGAATTCCGGGCAGGCGCTGGCGCAGATCCTGGCCGAGAAGAGCAATCCGGTCGGCGATATCGGCTATTTCGGTGTGACCTTCGGCATGAAGGCCAAGGCGCAGGATGCGCTTGAACCCTACAAGCCCGCCCATTGGGACCAGGTGCCTGCCGGGCTGAAGGATCCGGACGGCTATTGGACCACGATCCATTCCGGCACGCTCGGGCTGTTCGTGAACAAGGACGCGCTGGGCGGCAAGCCGGTGCCGGCCTGCTGGAAGGACCTGCTGAAGCCCGACTACAAGGGCATGGTCGGCTATCTCGACCCGTCGTCGGCGGCGGTCGGCTATGTCGGCGCCGTTGCGGTCAATCTGGCGCTGGGCGGCTCTCCCAGCAATTTCGATCCCGCGATCAGCTTCTTCAAGGACCTGCGCAAGAACGACCCGATCGTCCCGAAGCAGACCTCGTATGCCCGCGTCGTCTCCGGCGAAATGCCGATCCTGCTCGACTATGACTTCAACGCCTATCGCGCGAAGTATTCGGAGAAGGGCAATTTCGAGTTTGTCATTCCCTGTGAGGGATCGGTGGTGTTTCCCTATGTCGTCGGCCTCGTGAAGAACGCGCCGGACAAGGAGAAGGCCAAGAAGGTGATGGACTATCTGCTGTCCGATAAGGGGCAGGCGATCTGGACCAATGCCTATCTGCGTCCGGCCCGCCCGATCGAACTGCCGGTTGCGGTCAAGAACAAGTTTCTGCCCGACAGCGACTATGCCCGCGCCAAGAGCGTCGACTGGGGCGAGATGGAAAACGTGCAAAAAGCCTTCGTCGACCGCTATCTCGCCGAGGTCCGCTGAGGCAATATGGTGCCCCTCGCCGGGGCACTATTCTCTCGATGTCGCAAAAATCCTTCGTCTGGTTCTGTCTGCTGCCCCTCGTGGTTGTGACGACGGCGTTCTTCCTGCTGCCGATGGGCCGGCTGGTCGTCGCCGGCGCGGAAGGCCCGCACGGACTCGCTGGATATCTCGCCATCCTCACGGAACCCCGCTATCGCGCAACCCTGATCAACACGGTGCTGCTGGCCGCGGCGACCACGATCGTCACGCTGATCGTGGCGACGATTGCCGGAATGTTTCTACAGCGGCACCGCTTTCCCGGGCGATCGGTCCTGATTGCGATGCTGACTTTTCCGCTGGCTTTTCCCGGCGTGGTGGTCGGCTTCATGATCATTCTGCTGGCCGGACGGCAAGGCCTAATCGGCGATCTGTCGAACCGTCTGCTCGGTGAAAAGCTCGTGTTCGCCTATTCGATCTATGGCCTTTTTCTCGGCTACCTCTATTTCTCGATCCCGCGCGTGATCCTCACCATCATGGCGGCTGTGCAGAAGCTCGATGTCAGCCTGGAGGAAGCCGCGCGCTCGCTCGGTGCCGGCCCTTGGGCCGTCCAGCGCGACGTCGTGCTGCCGGCGCTGGCGCCGGCCTTTGTCGCTTCCGGCGCAATCGCCTTCGCGACGGCGATGGGAGCCTTCGGCACCGCGTTCACGCTGGCAACCAACATCGACGTGCTGCCGATGCTGATCTACACGGAGTTCACGCTGGCCGCCAATTTCGCGACCTCCGCAGCACTCTCGGTCGGGCTCGGCCTGATCACCTGGCTCATCCTGGCGCTGGCCCGATCGTTCAGCGGCAGCGCGGTCGCAGCGGCCGGGTGAAGCATGCGCGACCGCCTGATCTTCACCGGCCAGTTCATCTTCACGATGCTCGTTGCGGCATTTCTGGTGGTGCCCGCGGGGCTCTCCATTTCGGCCGGCGTCACCGTCAACTATTTCCGCGGCATCCAGTCCGGCATCACCCTGCAATGGGTCCTGCAGGTCTGGCAGCTCTATGCCGGCACGATCCTGCTCTCCTTCGTGATTGCGTTTGCCACGCTTGCGGTCACGCTCGTCGTCGGCGTTCCCGCGGCTTACGCGCTGCATGTACGCGGAGGCCCGCTTGCGCGGATCGTCGAGGAGATCATCACGCTGCCGCTGGCGATTCCGGGACTTGCGATTGCGCTCGCGCTGCTGCTCGCCTATGGCGACTTCGGCGATTTCCGCCGCTCCTGGCTGTTCATCCTGGTCGGGCATGTCATCTTTACGATGCCATTCATGGTGCGGTCGGTCATGGCGGTGTTCGCCACGGTGGATATCAGGACGCTTGATGAAGGAGCCGCCTCGCTGGGCGCGTCGCCGTGGCGGCGCTTCCGCGAGGTGATCGTGCCCAATGCAGTGCCGGGAATTCTGGCGGGAGCGCTGATGGTGGTCACGTTGTCGCTCGGCGAGTTCAACCTGACCTGGATGCTGCATACACCGCTGACGAAGACCTTGCCGGTCGGGCTTGCGGACAGCTACGCCTCGATGCGGCTCGAGGTGGCGTCGGCCTATACCTTGATCTTCTTCGTGATGATCATTCCCCTTCTGGTCGCGATGCAATTGCTGGCCGACAGGGGGCATAAGCGATGAGCACCGACAGCCATGGCGTATCGGTGCGGATTGACGGCTGCGGCAAGACCTTTGCCGACGGCACGCGTGCCCTTGATCCTGCAACCCTCGACATCGCGCGCGGCGAGACGCTGGTGCTGCTCGGCCCGTCCGGCTGCGGCAAGACCACGATGCTGCGCATCATTGCCGGCCTCGAGCTGCCGGATCCGGGCGGCAAGGTGCTGTTCGACGGCAAGGATGTGACGTCTGTTCCGATCGAGCGGCGCAATATCGGGATGGTGTTTCAGTCCTACGCGCTGTTTCCCAACATGACCGTGGCGGACAACATCGGTTACGGCTTGAAGATCCGCGGTGTTGCCCGGGATGAGCGCGCCGCGCGCGTCGCGGAACTGGTGGCCCTGACCAATATCACCGGTTTGGAGAATCGCCGCATCGATCAGCTCTCCGGCGGCCAGCGCCAGCGCGTCGCCCTGGCTCGTGCGGTGGCGATCCGGCCGGGCATCCTGCTGCTCGACGAACCCCTGACCGCGCTCGACGCGGCGCTGCGTGACCGCTTGCGGAGCGAGCTCAACCGGCTGCTGCGCGCGCTCGGGATCACGACGATCTATGTGACGCATGACCAGGCCGAGGCGATGGAATTGGGCGACCGTATCGTGGTGATGCGCAAGGGCGGGATCGCGCAGATCGGCACCCCGCGCGAGATTTACTTCGCGCCACGAAATCGCTTCGTGGCGGAATTTGTCGGCGCGGCCAACATCGTCGAAGCTCCCATGGAGAAAGGCGAGTTGATCCTGCCGGGTGGACGACTGCCGGTCGGCGGCGAAACGACCGCGGCGAATGCGACCGTCATGATCCGCCCGGAAAGCATCCGCGTGGTCGAGCCCGGCGCCGGATCGCTTGCCGGTGTCATCGACACCGTCAGCTTCATCGGTGACCGGCAGCGGCTGGTCGTGAGCGGCGCATCGGCCAAGCCGCTGAATGTGGATGCTGCCAATACAATTCAAGCCAAGGCCGGCGATCGGATTGGACTTACGGTCCCGCCGGAAGCACTTCGTATCCTGCCATCCGAAGATTGAGAACATCGATGTCATCGAAACCGGTCCTCATCGCCCAGATATCCGATCTGCACATCAAGCTGCCGGGCGCGCTGGCCTATGGCCGTGTTGATACTGCGAAGGCGCTGGATAGGTGTGTCGCGGCACTGAACGCGTTCGAGCCTGCGCCGGATTTCGTGGTCATCTCGGGTGATCTCGTCGATACGGCGACCGCCGAGGAATACGATCATCTGAAGCGGCTGCTGGCACCGCTCCGGCTGCCGTTTGCCGGAATCCCCGGCAATCACGACTCGCGTGAATTGATGCGCGCCGCGTTTCCAGCGGCGTTCGCTCATGCGACCGGCCCGCTCGATCAGAAAATCGAGGTCGGCGGCCTCGACCTGCTGCTGCTCGATTCAAGCGTGCCCGGCAAGCCGCACGGCATGCTCGAAACTTCGACGCTGCAATGGCTGGATGCGACGTTGGCCACGGCGATGGATCGGCCGGCGCTGATCTTTCTCCACCATCCGCCGTTCAAGGGCGGTATCTCGCACATGGACCAGCAGGACCTTTTCAATGCCGACGAGCTGGCGCGGATCGTCCGCAGCCATCCCCGCACTCAGCTGATCGCGTGCGGGCACGTCCATCGCGCCATGCTGACCACTTGCGCCGGAATTCCCGTGACGATCTGCCCTGCGCCGAACCATGCCGTCGATCTCGATCTGGCGCGGCTGCGCGAGCCGTCGTTCAGGGTAGAACCGCCTGCGTTTCACCTCCACGCCTGGTTTCCGGGGCAGCGCTTTGGTCAGCTGGTGACGCACCAGGTGCCGATCGGTCAGTTCGACGGGCCGCATCCGTTCTTTGGGCCCGACGGCAAACTGCTGTGAGATCGGCAGGCCGATCACCCCGCGACGGCGATTCCGCGATCAAGCTGGGTTGAAGGGGGCGCGAAGCCCGCGCGATCGGCGCGCGCCATTGCCTGATGCGTCACGAGCAGGGCCCGAACCGCCTGATCCAGCGCCTCGTCCGCACTCCGCAGTCCTGCAACGAACCGCGCGGTCAAATCGGAATCGAGCTTGACGCGGGTCAATCCGTCACGACTCTTTTTTCTGTCGAGTGCGCGCTCGATGCTCGTGTTGCGCGCCATATGTGGGTCGCAGCCGAGCATGTCGGCGATTTCGTGATAGGTCATCCAGATCTGCGGCATTGTTTTTGCTCTCCCTCTTTTGAGGAGGGATAGGCCGCGGTTCATGAACGGCGGGTTGCCGCGTCTTGATTCTCGGCGTGAACAAGCGTTGACCGCCTCGTTCTTGGTAAGCGAATTGCCAACCCGGCGGGTAAAAATCGAGTAGTCGCGGTTCGGCCCATCTCTTCGGCCGCTAGGGGTGCCCCGGGCCGGCTGTGCAAGCCACCGGGCAAAAGACGGTTTCGCCGGACGGAATTGCCTGGCGTATCATCGGGTTCAGATGCAAGACCGCTGCAATCGATAGTTTTGCTACTCAGCCTTTCTTATTAAAAATTGCATTTTAGGTTCCCCGGCCGCCGCGGATAGCGGCCTTTGTTGCTGTGGGCCACCGGCAAGGCTATACTTGCGTGTGTTTTCAATGATCGTTGGCCTTGTCGGCGTCCCCCCGGAGTGGTGGGCGGCTCTTATGCAACACAATCCGTTTGGATCACGATGACCGGTGCGCCGTCCATAGAAAGAACTGCCGGCACGCCGCCGTTTTCCAGCAGCAAGCTGTCGGTGCTGCGCAAGCATCCTTACTTCGCTGACCTGGAACCTGATGCCTTCGACCAGCTCTGCCGCTACGCCAAGCATGTGACGCTGAAGCGTGGAACGACGATCTTCTCCAAGGGCGACCCCGGCACCAGTCTGATCGCCGTCATCTCCGGCACGGTGAAGATCAGCATTTCGTCGCCGGAAGGCCGCAATGCGATTCTGAACCTGATCGAGGCGGGCGAGATCTTCGGCGAGATCGCGCTGCTCGACGGCCTGTCGCGCACCGCAGACGCCATCGCCAACAGCAATTGCGAGCTGTTCGTCATCGACCGGCGCGAGTTCATCCCGTTCGTTCGGAGCCAGCCGGCGCTGGCGATGAAATTCATCGAACTGCTTTGCACCCGGCTCCGCCGAACCAGCGACCAGGTCGAACAGGTCATCCTGCAGGATCTGCCCGGCCGCTTGGCCAGCGCGCTGCTTCGGCTGAGCGACAAGCACAAGTCCGAGCCGCAGGGGCGCACCATCTCGATCACCCAGCAGGAGATCAGCGAGATGGTCGGGATGACGCGCGAGAGCATCAACAAGCAGCTCCGCGCCTGGGCGGCGCGCGGCTGGGTCAGACTCGAACACGGCGCGATCGTTGTGCTGAAGCCGGAGACGCTTCAGGCCTTGGTCGATGCCGGAGCGAATGTCGGCGAATAGCCGCGTTGCCAGTTGGCCGCCGAGCTATCTCACGAAACGGTGAACCGGACAGGCCTGTGAAATCATTCACATCTGCCTTGCGCGCGCTGCGGTAAGCAGCGCGTCGGGGAGCACACCTGCAATATGGAGGAATCCATGCACGGCTCTTTCGATCAGCGACAGCAGGACCAGCAGCACAATTATCAGAGCTTTAGCATCAAGCTTATCGCTCTGCCTGTGCTCGTCATCGTCGCGGTGATTGCGGTGCTTGTCAGTCGTCCAGCCGCGGTCAAGTGGATTTCCGATGCCGCACAAGCGGAGTTCGTTGGGACCGATCCTGTGCCTGATGTTGCGCCGCCGGCGCAAATAGCCCAGCGCGCAACGAAATCGGGACGCTGAAGGCCAACTCCGAGATCGTCGCGCTCCATTGCGCGACGACAGCGCGTTCCGCCGTGCCAGTCGCCCGTCACCGATCTTGCTACGCCGCAAAGCCGAGCAGCCGTGCCGCCGTCCGGCCGAGGATGTTGGCCTTGTCGTCGTCGCTCAGCGATGCGCATGCGAAGATGTGATCGACCGGCGCCAGTTGCCAGGGATACGGATAGTCGCTCCCCAGCACGATCTGGCTGGCGCCGACCTGGGCCGCGAGGTGCCGGATCGCCTCAGGCGTGAAGATCAGCGAGTCGAAATAGATCTGCTTGAGATATTCAGTCGGCGCCTTCTTGAGCTTGGTTTCCGCATTGCATCCCTTCGGGCCGACCAGGCAGGCATGGTCCGAGCGATCGGCATATGAGCCGAGATAGCCGCCGCCATGCGCGGCGATGACCTTCAGACCCGGGAAGCGGTCAAGCGTGCCCTCGAAGATCAGGTGGGAGAGCGCGATCGTGGTCTCGAGCGGGTTGCCGATCGTGTTGCCGAGCCAGCCATTGCCCGTAAGCCGCTTGTTCAGCTCGGGCACGCCCTGCGGATGGATGAACAGCGGGACGCCGAGTTCTTCGGCCTTGACCCAGACTGGATGGAACTTCGGGTCGGAGAACTCGACACCATTGACGACACCGCCGATCGCCGCGCCCTTCAGCCCTTGCTTCTTCACTGCGGTTTCCAGTTCCTGGACGGCAAGCTCCGGCGCCTGCAGCGTCAGCGACGCGAAGGCCGCGAAGCGGTCGGGTTTGGACGCGCACAGCTCGGCGAGCTTCTCGTTCTGGATCTTCACGATCTGCCCGGCGAGATCGCGATCCCGGTCATACCAGAACGGATTGATCGACAGCACCTCCATATCGACAGCTTGCGCGTCCATTGCGGCGAGACGCTTGTCGATCTCGACGAACGCCTCGGCTGCGCCATTGACCGGCGGCAACTGGACCTTGGCGGCGTCAGTGCCGAGCAGGGCACCTGCCTCGCGGAAGTGGCAATGCGAATGGATGTCGATGGTCTTGACGCGCTGGCCGTTCACCGTGACCGGCAATTTCTGACGCGGCTGCTGCGCATGCGCGTTGTGGACCAACCCGCAGCCGCAGAACACGATGCCGGCCGCCGCCGCTGCTCCCGTTTTCAGGAAATCCCGCCTTGTCGTCATGACGATCGCCTCCCTGTTGTTGGTCTTGTGCGCGGGCAGCCTAGGGATGCGGCGAAGTGGTCGCAAGCGACACGCTGTGCGTGCTGCGCAATCCTGACCTGATCAGATTGGCTTGATCCCGGCTTTCGCGATGATCTCGCGCCACTTCGGCGCTTCATCGGCGATGCATTTGCGCATGGCGTCGGGCCCGTCCGCCAGCACTTCGAAGCCGTTGTTGCGCAGCTGCTCGGCGATCTTCGGCACCTTCAGGCTCTCGATCGATTTCATTGTGAGCAGCTCGACGATGGATGGCGCGGTGCGAGCACGCGCGAGAAATCCCTGGAGCGTGTCGAAGGTGAAGTCCTTGTAGCCGAGTCATCGAGGACAGTCCGTAGACATTCCTGGATTCCGCGAGAGCCTCTTGGTGGTTCTTCCACATCCCGTGCATGATGGACGGATAGCCGGGATAGCTCGGGGTGCGGTGATAGAGCTCTCGGCTCAGGTCGACGATCCTCACCACGGGTGCCCTTTCTTGACGGAGCTGGCGCAGGCGCGCTTCTGACGGCAATGCTGACGTGTTTGTCGCGCTTCCGCAAGATGCGCGTGTCGTTCAGTGCAGGAGCTGAAGCTGTCGCGGCAGCCACAGCGAGATTTCCGGCAGATAGGTCACGCACATCAGGACAAAGAACATCACGGCGTAGAACGGCCAGATCTTGCGCATGACCTGCTCGATCGTGACCTTGCCGACCGCACATCCGACAAAGAGAATCGCGCCGACCGGCGGATGGCACAGGCCGATGCCGAGATTGAGCAGCATGATCATGCCGAAATGAACTGGATCGACGCCGAAATTCTTCATCACCGGCAACAGGATCGGCGTTGCGATCAGGATCGACGGCGCCATGTCGACAAGCGTGCCGAGCACCAGCAGCAGAACGTTGATCAGAAACAGGATGACGTACTTGTTGTCTGAGATCGACAGGAAGAAGCTCGTCATCTTGGCCGGCATCTGCGTCAGCGCCATGATGTAGCCGACGCTGGAGGCGCACGCGATCAGCGTCATCACCATTGCGACGGTCCGCAGCGTGCGGTGCAACAGCACGGGCAGGTCGCGCCAGCGATAGTCGCGATAGATGAACATGGTCACGAAGAAAGCCCAGATGCAGGCGACGGCGCCGGCCTCGATCGCAGTGAAGATGCCGCACAGAATGCCGCCGAGGATGATGACGAGCGTGATCAGTCCCCACGCCGCATCGATCGCGATCCGGACCGCATCCTTGGCCGGCACGGCTTGGCCATGCGGATGTTTCTCGCGATAGGCAATGGCAAGGCACAGGACGATCAGCGAGAAGCCGAGCAGCAGCCCGGGGAACACGCCGGCCATGAACAGCGCGCTGATCGAGATCGTTCCGCCGGTGGCGAGTGAATAGAGGACCGCGTTGTGGCTCGGCGGCACCAGCAGCGCCTGAACCGACGAGGTGATCGTCAGGTTGGTCGCGAACACCCGCGGATAGCCGTTCTTCTCCATCTGCGGGATCATCACCGAGCCGATGGCGGAGGTGTCGGCGACGGCCGAACCCGAAATGCCGCTCAGGAACGTGGTTGCAAGCACGTTGACGATCGAGAGCCCGCCGCGGAGGCGGGTGAGGCCGACCAGCACGTCGGCGAACGCCACCAGGCGTCTCGCCATGCCGCCTTCCGCCATGATCGCGCCGGCCAGTACGAAGAACGGTATCGTCAGCATCGCGACCTTGCTGACGCCGTCGGAGATCTTCAGCATCACCGCCTCGAGCGGGATGCCGATCGAGAGTGCGCCGACGATCGCGGCCATCGCCAGCGAATAGGCAATCGGCATTCCGATCAGGAAGCAAATCAGCATCGTCGCGAGAAGAATGAAGATATCCATCGGGACCTCCCGCAATCAGTCGATGGGCAAATCGTGATGGTGCGCGATCGGGTCAGGCGGGGCGCCGAGGAAAATCCGCTCAATGATGAACAGCAGCAGGCAGAGGCCGCCGATCGGGATCGGAAGATAGGTGACGCCGACCGAGAGGAAGGGAAAGTCGGCGATCGTGTTGTGCCAGGTCACTTCGACGAGCCGCCAGCCCCAGATCATCATGAACAGGGCGATCACACCCATCAGCAACTGGACGGCCAGGTCGGCGAGGGACCGCAGCCGGCCCGGCAGCTTGCCGACGAAGTAGCCGACGTTCATATGAAGGTTGAGCCGATACGCGGCCGCCGCGCCGATGAACGTCACGACAATGGTCAGGAGCACCGCGAGCGGCTCGGGCCATGACGCTGCGCTGTTCAGGACGTAGCGCGTGAATACTGCCCAGGGGATCACGGCCGAGATCAGGATCAGCGCCACGCAGCCCGTGACGACGCAGGCAAGGTACAGATAGTCCATCGCGCGGCGATACGATCCGGCCATCTCGATGTCCCCTTGGGTCGGATCAGACCGATTGAATGCGCGCGATCATGCTCTGGTATTTCGGACCGTATTTGTTCCACACCGGCTTCACCGCGTCCTGGAACGGCGCCTTGTCAGCGATCTCGACGATCTCGCAGCCGGCGGCCTTGGCCTTCGCCATCGCCTCCTGCTCATACTTGTTCCAGAGCACGCGTTCCTCCAATTGCGCCTCGCGTGCAAATGTCTTGATCAGCGCCTGATCGTCGGCCGGGAGTGCGGACCACGTGCGCTTCGAGAACACCAGAACCTCGGGAACGACCAGGTGCTCGGTGAGGGTGAAATGCTTCGCTGCCGTGTAGTGATTGCTGAAGACGTAGCTCGGCGGATTGTTCTCGGCGCCGTCGATCACGCCGGTCTGCAGCGCGCTGAACACCTGATCGTAGCCCATCGCGACGCCATTGCCGCCGAGCGCGTTCATCGTGTCGACGAAGATCGGGTTGCCGATCACCCGGAACTTGAGGCCCTTGATATCGGCGATCGCCTTGATCGACCGCTTGGTGTTGTAGAGGCTGCGCGCGCCGGAATTCATCCAGCACAGCGCGACCAGCCCGGCGTTGGTATTGGCCGTGATCTTGTCCAGCAACTCCTGCCCGATCGGACCGTCCATCATCCGTTCGGCATGCGCCATGTTCTTGAACAGGAAGGGCATGTTGACGACGTTGATGTCGTCGACGATCGGACCGATCGATCCCGCGCTGACCCGCAGCATCTGGATTGCGCCGATCTGGGTCTGCTCGATGGTCTCCTTCTCGCCGCCGAGTTGCATCGACGGGAACATCTGCACCGACAGACGGCCATTGGTCGCGGCAGAAAGCTTCTTGCCGAGATTTTCGGTCGCGACCACGGTGGGATAGCCGGGAGGCTGCACGTCGGATGCCTTGAAGACCGCCTTTGATTGCGCGTTGGCCAGCGTTGCGGTCGCAGCGCTCGCGCAGAGACCGGCGCCGATCCCCATGAGGTCGCGACGGCTGATCCCCACGGGGCGCTGCTGCGATCGACGTGCGTCGTTCATGTCGTTTCCTTCCCTGATGTCCGATCGGCGTTTGGTCCGCCGTTATGTCGGCTAGTTTGGCTGGTCGAAGAACTCCGGATTGTTGTGCCGGGTGGCGGAGATGTCTGCCAGCAGGCGCTCGAGATGCTTCGTCATCGCAGCTCCGGCCGCGGCGGGATCGCGGGCCTCGATCGCGGACATGATGGCCTCATGCTCGGCGATGACCTCGGCCATCCGTCCGCGCTGCGGCAACGTGAGCTGCCGGAAGCGGTCGACGTGAATTTTCACCTGCAGGATCAGCTTCCAGATGCCCGGATGCCCGGCGATATCGGCGATGGCGGCATGAAAGGCCTCGTCGGCCTGATGGAACGCGTCGCGGTCTCCGGCCGCATCGGCCTCGCGCTGGCGCTGCAGGATGGAATACAGCCCGAGTATCTGGCTGGCGCTCGCGCGCTCGGTCGCCATGCGCGTCGTGGTTTCCTCCAGGGACCTGCGGATAATGATCGCCTCCGGAAGTGCGGCGAGCGGGATGCGCGAGACGAAGATGCCCGATTGCGGAAAGATCTCGATCAGGCCTTCATCCGACAATCTCAGGATCGCTTCGCGTACCGGCGTGCGGCTGACTCCGTAGGAAAGCGCGATCTCGGCTTCCAGAATCGGATCGCCAGGCTTTCGCTGCAGCGATACCAGCTCAGTGCGCAGCTCGGCATAAATCCGGGCGGCGGCTGTCGCCGTGCGCGGCCGGCCGACGCGCCTGTGGCCGGCCGGGGCGCGAAACTCGGATTTCTTCGCCGCGCGCGCGGGCATTTCCGCTCCCGTAATTGATATATTAGTATATGAAATTGGCCTCCTGGGCAATCGGGAAGAATTAGATTCCGTCCGCCGCTGAATGGAGATTTCGCGTGACCGACTATCGCAAGCTGTTTGATCTGAGTGGCAAGACCGCCGTGGTGCTGGGCGCCGCTTCGGGCATCGGCAAGTCCTCGGCCGAAGCGCTGGCCGCGCTTGGCGCACGCGTGCTGTGCGCCGACCGTACGCAGGACGGCGCTGAGGCGACCGCCGCGGCGATCCGGCAGAGCGGCGGATCGGCGACTGCTGCCCAATGCGACGCGGCCGACCGCGCGGATGTCGAGGCATTGGCCGCAAAGGCGCTCGCAGAGCTTCAGCGTGTCGACATCGCCGTCACGACGCCCGGGCTCAATATCCGCAAGACCATTCTCGACTATACCGAGGAGGATCTCGACCGCGTCATCAATCTCAACATCAAGGGCACGGTGTGGTTCTTCCAGGCTTTCGGCCGCATCATGGTCGAGCAGCGGGGCGGCAGCCTGATCGCCTGTTCTTCGGTGCGCGCCCTGACGATCGAGCCGGGCCTTGCGGTCTATGGCTCGACCAAGGCGGCGATCGGGCTCTTGGTGAAGGGCTTTGCATCCGAGGTCGGACGGTCCGGCGTCCGGGTCAACGCGATCGCCCCGAGCATCGCAGAGACGGCGCTGACTGGTCCGTTCAAGCAGCGGCGGGACATCTACGATCTCTATGCTGGACACACCGTGTTCAATCGCTGGAGCAGCGCCGACGAGGTGGCGACGGCGGTCGCTTATTTGGCCTCGGATGCGGCAAGCTATGTCAGCGGCAGCACGCTGTTCGTCGATGGCGGCTGGACCGCGGTCGACGGACCGCCGACCGGGCTGACGCAATTGGCGCGCTAACTCCTTCACGTCCGTCGGACACGAAGCCCGCCTGCTGGGGCGTGCCGTAGTCCTCGGCACGCGCGCCCGTGATCGCGCCGATCGGCAGAACTGCGGCAAGCGCCAGGACACGCCTCGAGTCCCATTGATTGTCTCCCCCGACTATAGTCTTGTTTCTTGGCAAGAAGTCTCGCGGCAACCTGCAGCCGCCGTCGACGACAGACTCCGTGTCTTGCATCGGAATTAGAACGGGAGCGCGGTGTATCCAACTTCGCCATCGCGAGCGAGGAAATACATGAGGAGACATCCTGGGCTGTCGCGCCGCGACATGCTGAAGGGCACCGGCGCAGCGCTGGCAGGGGCCGCGCTGTCCACCCGTGTCATGGCCGCCGCGCCTGCGGCCGAGCCGGTCACGCCGACGCTGATCGAGGCTGCGAAGAAAGAGGGGCAGGTCGTCTACTACACCTCGACCGATCTGCCGGTGGCGGAGAAGCTGGCGCGAGCTTTCGAGGCGAAATATCCGGGAATCCCCGTGCGTGTCGAACGCACCGGCGCAGAGCGCGTGTTCCAGCGGATCGGCCAGGAATATTCCAGCAACATCCACGCGGTCGACGTCGTCAACTCGTCGGACGCCGCGCATTTCATCGTCTGGAAGCGGGACGGCATCCTGGCGCCCTACGTTCCCGAGGATGTCGCCAAATACTATCCGGACGAGCATCGCGATGCCGACGGCCAGTTCGCGAGCTTCCGCGTCTGGCTCTCGATCATTGCCTACAACACCGGCCTGGTGAAGGCCGAGGAGGCGCCGAAGAGCTTTGCCGATCTGCTCGATCCCAAATGGAAAGGTAAGATCGTCAAGGCGCATCCCGGCTACAGCGGCACCATCATGACCGCGACCTATCAGATGCAGCGCGACCTCGGCTGGGGCTATTTCGAGAAGCTGGCGAAGCAGAACATCATGCAGGTGCAGTCCTCGACCGATCCGCCGAAGAAGCTCGATCTCGGCGAGCGCGCGGTGATGGCTGACGGCAACGAGTACAACATCTTCCAGATGAAGGAGGCCGGCCGCCCGGTCGAGCCGGTCTATGCCAGCGAAGGTTCGCCCATCATCGTCGGCCCGAACGGCATCTTCAAGGATTGCCCGCACCCGAACGCCGCCAGGCTGTTCCAGTCGTTCGCGCTCGGACGCGAGGGACAGCAGCTCAACATCGATTTCGGCGGCCTGCGTTCGGTGCACGCGCAGGCCCAGGACAAGGCTGGGCGCAAGCCGTTGAAGGACATCAAGACGATGAAGGACGACGCCGCGGCGGTGGAGCGGGAAGGCGAGCAGATCAAGTCGCGCTACACGCGCATCTTCCGGGTTTGATTGGACGGTGGCGCCAACGGCGCGATCGATCTGCGGCGCCAGCGCATGGCTTATGTCTGGTTTTCGCACGAACCGGGTCCATAAACCCCCTCGGCGGACCGCCCGTTTGATGTTACCAATCCGTCATGAACCAGCACGCCAAGGTCGACATCCGCCATTCCACCTGTCCGCACGACTGCCCGTCGGCGTGTGCACTCGACATCGAAGTCATCGATGGCCGCTCGATCGGCCGCGTCAGGGGCTCCAAGCAGCAGACCTATACGGCCGGCGTCGTCTGCGCCAAGGTCGCGCGCTATGCGGAACGGATTCACCATCCGGAACGGCTGCTGTATCCGATGCGCCGGACCGGGCCCAAGGGTTCGGGACAGTTCGCGAGGATCTCCTGGGACGAGGCGCTGGATGAGATCGCGGCGCGGTTCGATGCCGCCGAGCGGGATTTCGGCGCGCAATCGGTCTGGCCCTATTACTATGCCGGCACCATGGGCCTCGTGATGCGCGACGGCATCAACCGCCTGTCGCATGTCAAGAAATACTCGCGCTTCTATTCGACGATCTGTGCCAACATCGCCCGCGTCGGCTTTGCCATCGGCACCGGCAAGATCGCCGGGGTCGATCCGCGCGAGATGGGCGTGTCCGATCTGGTCGTGATCTGGGGCACCAACCCGGTGAACACCCAAGTCAACGTGATGACGCATGCGATGCGCGCCCGCAAGGAGCGCGGCGCCAAAATCGCCGCCGTCGACGTCTACAACAACGACACGATGAAGCAGGCCGACGTCAAGATCATCCTGCGTCCCGGCACCGATGGCGCCTTTGCCTGCGGCGTGATGCACGTGCTGTTCCGCGACGGCTATGCGGACCGCGCCTACATGGACAAGTACACCGACTGTCCCGATGAGCTCGAAGCCCATCTGAAGACCCGCACACCGGAATGGGCATCGGCGATCTCGGGCGTACCGGTCGCGGAAATCGAGGCGTTTGCGCGACTGGTCGGCGAGACCAAGCGTTCGTTCTTCCGCCTCGGTTACGGCTTCACCCGCAGCCGCAACGGTGCGGCGCAGATGCATGCGGCGCTGTGCATCCCGGCGGTGACCGGCGCCTGGCAACATGAAGGCGGCGGCGCGTTCTTCAACAACGCCGCGATCTGGCGCTTCAATGAATCCGTGATCGAGGGCCACGATGCGATCGACCCCTCGACGCGCTGGCTTGACCAATCCAGGATCGGGCGCATCCTGACCGGTGATGCCGAGTCGCTGAAAGGCGGCCCGCCGGTCAAGGCGATGCTGATCCAGAACACCAACCCGATGACGGTGGCACCGGAGCAGGCGCTGGTGCGTCAGGGCTTTGCCCGCGAAGACCTGTTCGTCGCGGTGCACGAGCAGTTCATGACCGAGACCGCAGGAATGGCCGACATCGTGCTGCCCGCGACCATGTTCATGGAGCACGACGACCTCTATTACGGCGGCGGCCACCAGCACATTTCGGTCGGGCCCAAGCTGATCGATCCGCCCGGCGAATGCCGCTCCAACCATCAGGTGCTTCAGGGGCTCGGACGCCGGCTCAACGCGGTGCATCCCGGCTTCGAGATGTCGCCGCGCGAGTTGATCGACGTGACCTTGCAGAAGAGCGGCCATGGCAGCATCGAGGATCTCGAGGCCGATATCTGGCGCGACATCCAGCCGGATTTCCGCGCCTCACATTACCTCGACGGTTTCGCGCATGCCGACAAGAAATTCCATTTCAAGGCCGACTGGGCCAACCCGCCGTGGGGCAATCCCGGCCTCGGCCCCTGGGATCAGATGCCGTCGCTGCCGGATCATTGGACCATCATCGAGGAGGCCGACGCGCAGCATCCGTTCCGGCTCGCGACCTCGCCCTCGCGCAGCTATCTCAACACCAGTTTCAACGAGACGCCGGGATCGCAGGCCCGCGAGGGCGCGCCGACCGTGATGATCCATCCCGAGGATGCGGCGGCGCTCTCGATCGCAGACGGCGAAGCGGTGACGCTCGGCAACATGCGCGGTGAAACCACGCTGACCGCAAAACTGTTCGACGGCGTTCGCCGCGGCGTGCTGATCGCCGAATCCATCCACCCCAACAAATCCCATATCGGCGGCCGCGGCATCAACATGCTGACCGGCGCGGACGTGGTGGCGCCGGTCGGCGGCGCCGCGTTCCACGACAACAAGGTCTGGGTCAAAAAGGCCTCGGCCGCCGCGTAAATCCTGCTTGCAGTCGCTGCCGGTCGTGCCGCAAATGTGGGCGGACAACAGCGCACAGGCGGCAACCATGACCGATAACAGCGTCATTCTCGAAAAGCGCGGGCAGGCGTTTTGGATCACCATCAACCGGCCGGACAAGCGCAACGCGCTCAACGCCGGCGTGATCGCCGGCATCGCCAAGGGCTATCGCGACGCGCATGACGACAAGGACGTGCGCGTCATCGTGCTGACCGGCGCGGGCGACAAGGCGTTCTGCGCCGGTGCCGATCTGCAGAACAGCGGCGCGGCGTTCTCGATGGATTTCTCGCGCCCCAATGTCGACTACGCCGATCTGCTGCGGCTGTCGCAGAACGCGACCAAGCCGGCGATCGCGCGCGTCGGCGGCGTCTGCATGGCCGGCGGCATGGGACTATTGTGCATGACCGACATGGCGGTCGCGGCCGATCACGTGATCTTCGGCCTGCCCGAGGTGAAGGTCGGGGTATTCCCGATGCAGGTGCTGAGCCTGTTGCAATCGATTGCGCCGCCCCGCCTCATCAATGAGTGGGCGCTGACCGGCGAGCCGTTCGATGCTGCGAGTGCGCAGGCCGCGGGCCTTTTGAACTACGTCGTGCCCGCCGCCGAGCTCGACGCCAAGGTCGACTGGCTGATCGGCCGCATCGTCGACAAGTCGCCGACCGCGATCCGCCGCGGCAAATATGCCATGCGCGCCATCGCCTCGATGTCGTTCGACGAGAGCATCGCCTACACCGAAAGCCAGATCGCACTGCTCGCGATGACCGAGGACGCCAAGGAGGGCCTCAAGGCATTCGGCGAGAAGCGCAAGCCGTCATGGACGGGGCGCTGAGAGCGCTGGCCCGCCGCCGCGGCGGCGCACACACAAAATCTCGAAAAACAACCCCATGCAAAGGAGCCGGCGGCTGCCGGCGCCCGACATGGCGTTCGGCCCGACGCTTGACACGTCGGGCAACTCAGCAGTATTCTTCCATTATTCCGAATACCGCGCCGGCGCCCATTTACCGCTAGCGCTAGCCAGGGTTAGCCTTCAGGCCGGCGGCCTCGATGCCGGCCAGGGCGCAGATCTCGTCATTGTCGGAGGTATCGCCGCTGACGCCGATGGCGCCGAGCAGGGTGCTGCCGTCGAGGATCAGGACGCCGCCGGGCACCGGAACCATGCGGCCCTGCGCCAGCGTGTTCACGGCGTCGATGAAATAGGCCTGCTCCTGCGCCCGCTGGAACAGCGCACGCGATCCCATGCCCAGCGCCAACGCGCCATAGGCCTTGCCATGAGCGATCTCGGCCCGCATCAGGCTGGTGCCATCCTGCGCCGCCGTCACCTTCACCGCGCCGCGGGCGTCGAGGATGGTGATGACCAGCGGCTTGAACTTCTTCTCGACCCCTTTTGCCAGCGCGGCATCCAGAATCTTGCGGGCGATGTCGAGGGTGAGTTCAGCCATGAGCCTCTTCCTTCGTAGGGGATGAATTGTCGGTACTGGACTTCGCACACTTGATGCTCATCGCCAAGACGGCGGCGACGTGCAGCGGGGTGCGCCCGCTGCCGTCCGTGATCTGGTGCCGGCACGAGGTGCCATCAGCCACGATCAGCGTGTCCCGGTCCGCGCTGCGCACCGCCGGCAGCAGCGACAGCTCGGCCATCTCGATCGAGGCCTGATAGGTGTCTGCGCCGTAGCCGAACGCCCCGGCCATGCCGCAGCAGCTCGACTCGATGGTTGTCACCTCGAGGCCGGGCACCAGGCGCAGCACCTTCTCGACCGGCTTGAATGCGCCGAACGACTTCTGGTGGCAATGACCGTGGACGAGCGCCTTTGCCCCGACGGCCCCGAGCGGCAGGCTGAGGCGGCCGGCCTCGGCCTCGCGCACCAAAAACTCCTCGAACAGCAGGGCGTGCGCGGCGATGGTCTTCGCAGTCTCGTCGCTTCGCAGCGACAGCAGCTCGTCCCGCAGCGTCAGAAGGCAGCTCGGCTCCAGCCCGACGATCGGGACGCCACGGGCGGCGAACGGCGCATAGGCCGCCACCAGCCGGTCGAGCTCGGCGCGCGCCTCGTCGACCAGTCCGGCCGACAGGAACGTCCGCCCGCAGCAGAGCGGCCGCGCATAATCCGGCGGCTTGGGTACATGCACGCGATAACCGCCGGCAACCAGCACGTCGAGCGCGGCATCGAGATTCTCGCGCTCATAGCCGCGATTGAAGGTATCGGCGAACAG
Organism: Bradyrhizobium semiaridum; assembly: GCF_020329505.1. GTDB lineage: Bacteria > Pseudomonadota > Alphaproteobacteria > Rhizobiales > Xanthobacteraceae > Bradyrhizobium > Bradyrhizobium semiaridum. Next base: position 141,145 of record NZ_JAGKJJ010000005.1, on the reverse strand, counting down.
CACGATTTCGCGGCCGTCCGCCGGGCCGAACGCCTCAGCGTCGGGTCGGAACGTATCGCGGCGAAACGCCGGCAGCGCGCGCCGGGCGCTGATGCCGGCGAACTTTTCGAACAGCGCGCGCAACAGCGAGCTATGGTTTCGCAGGTTGGCAAGGGGCGCGAAGCGCGATGCCAGATCGACGTAGCGGGGCAGGTAGCCGACCAGGCGGTCGCGCAGCGACAGGCCATGCTTGGCGGCGCGGGCCGCCATCACCTCGATCTTCATCTTGGCCATGTCGACGCCGGTCGGGCATTCATGCCGGCACGCCTTGCAGGACACGCAGAGTTTCAGCGTCTCCGCCATTTCGTCGGACGCCAGCGCGTCCGGGCCGAGCTGGCCGGAGATCGCGAGCCGCAGCGTGTTGGCGCGGCCGCGGGTGACGTCCTTCTCGTTGCGGGTGGCGCGATAGGACGGGCACATCACGCCGCCCTCGAGCTTGCGGCAGGCGCCGTTGTTGTTGCACATCTCGACCGCGCCCTGGAAGCCGCCGCCGGCGCCGGGATAGGCCGACCAGTCGAGCACGGTCTTCAATTCGCCGGCGCGATAATCTGGTGCATAGCGGAACAGTGCACGGTCGTCCATTTTGGGCGGATCGACGATCTTGCCGGGGTTGAGCGTGTTGCCGGGATCGAAGCGCTGCTTGACCTCGCGGAAGTCGGCGACGATGCGCGTGCCGAACATTGCCTCGTGGAATTCCGAGCGCACCAGGCCGTCGCCGTGCTCGCCGGAATGCGAGCCCTTGTACTCGCGCACCATCTCGAAGGTTTCCTCGGCAATGGCGCGCATTGCCTTGACGTCCTTCTCCAGCTTCAGATTGAGCACCGGGCGCACATGCAGGCAGCCTTCCGAGGCATGCGCATACATCGTGCCGCGGGTGCCGTGCTTGGCAAAGATGGCGTTGAGCCGCTCGGTGTAGTCGGCGAGGTGCGGCAGCGGCACCGCGCAATCCTCGACGAAGGAGACCGGCTTGCCCTCCTGCTTCATCGACATCATGACGTTGAGCCCGGCGGCGCGGAAATCGGCGATGCCGGTCTGCAGCGCCGGCTCCACGATCTCGACCACGCCGCCCCACTTGCGCTGCGGCTTGTCCCAGCCGAAGCCGAGATCGGCCATCAGCTCGCCGAGCTGCTTCAGCCGGGCGAGATTGTCGGCCTGCTCCTCTTCGGCGAACTCGACCACCAGGATGGCGTCGGGATCGCCGCGCACGGCGGCGGAAATGATCGGCCGGAACATTGCGACCTCGCGGCCGAGCGCGATCATGGTGCGGTCCACCAGTTCCACTGCAATGGGCCGCAGCTTGACCAGATGCTGGGCTGCATCCATCGCTTCGTAGAAACTGCCGAAATGGCAGACGCCGAGCGCCTTGTTGCGGATCACCGGCCACAGCTTGAGTTCGACCTGCGTGGTGAAGGCCAGCGTCCCCTCCGAGCCGACCAGGAGGTGCGCCAGATTGTTCGGCGCATTGCGCGGCACCAGCGCGTCGAGGTTATAGCCGCCGACCCGGCGCTGCACCTCGGGAAATCGCTCCGCGATCTCCGCGGCCTCGCGCTCGCCGAGATCGAGCACGTCGCGAAACAGCCTTAGCCCGCTCTCGGGAGAGTTGACCCGCGTGAGGTCGCGCGGCACCTCGCCGAAATGCAGCAGCGTGCCGTCGGCGAGCGCCGCGTCCATCGACAGCGTGTTGTCGCGCATGGTGCCGTAGCGCAGCGAGCGGCCGCCGCAGGAATTGTTGCCGGCCATGCCGCCGATGGTGGCGCGCGAGGCGGTCGAGACGTCGACCGGAAACCACAGCCCGTGCTTCCTGAGCTGGCGGTTGAGATCGTCGAGCACGATGCCCGGCTCGACCACGCAGGAGCGGCCTTCGACGTCGAGCGAGATGATTCGGTTCAGGTGCCTCGAGAAGTCGACCACGATGCCGTGATTGACGGTCTGGCCGCATTGCGAGGTGCCGCCGCCCCGCGGGGTGACGATGCGGCCGTCGTCGCGGGCGATCGCCAGCGTCCGCAGCGCTTCATCCATGGTGCGGGGAACGACCACGCCCGCCGGGACGATCTGGTAGAACGAGGCGTCGGTCGCATAGCGGCCGCGGTTGAAGGCGTCGAAGAAAACGTCCCCGGTAATCTCCCGGCCGAGCCGGCCGGCAAGGGCGCGGTCCGCAGCCGAAGCTTGCGATTTCTCGGCCCTCACTGCCGCCATCCGATCGGTCCAATCATTGTCCGGCCTCTCTTGCCTGCCGGTCCTCGGCTTGGCAAGGCGAAGCCCTGCTTTCTGCGCATTGACGACCCCCGCCCGGCGGGGGACAAGCCGTTGAAATAGTGATATGCGAGCGGCTCGTGAAGCCGAGACGAGAGCCAAGGCAACACTCAAGGCAAGAGCTTAAGGCAAGACCGGGAAGGACGCCCATGACCGTGCACTCTGGAAGGCATTTTCTGCAGATTCCGGGACCGACCAACGTGCCGGACCGTGTGCTGCGGGCGATGGACATGCCGACCATGGATCATCGCGGTCCCGAGTTCGCGGAGATTGGATTTGCCGTGCTTGCCGCGATGCAGCGCGTGTTCCGCACCAAGCAGCCCGTGATCATCTATCCGTCGTCCGGGACCGGCGCCTGGGAGGCCGCCATCGTCAACACGCTGCAGCCGGGCGACAAGGTCCTGATGTGCGAGACCGGGCAGTTCGCCGTGCTGTGGCGCGGCATCGCCGACAAGTTCAAGCTCGACGTCGACTTCATCCCGGGAGACTGGCGCCATGGCGCCGATCTCGAGCAGATCGAGGCCCGGCTATCAGCCGACAAGGCGCACAAGATCAAGGCGGTCTGCATGGTCCACAACGAGACCTCGACCGCCTGCGTGACCTATCCGCTCGACGTCCGCAAGATCCTGGACAGCGTCAAGCACCCGGCGCTGCTGATGGTCGACACCATCTCGGGCCTCGGCTCGCTCGAATACGAGCATGACGCCTGGGGCATCGACGTCTCGATCGCCGGCTCCCAGAAGGGGTTGATGCTGCCGCCGGGCCTCGGCTTCAATGCGGTCTCGGAGAAGGCGCTGGCGGTGGCCAAGGCCAATCCGGCGATGCGCTCCTACTGGGACTGGCAGGACGTCATCAACATCAACAAGGCCGGCACCTGGCCCTACACGCCCGCGACCAACCTGTTGTTCGGCCTGAAGGAGGCCGTGAAGATGCTGGAGGAGGAGGGCCTCGACAACGTGTTCGCCCGCCACAAGCGCCACAGCGAGGCGACGCGCGCCGCGATCAAGGTGTGGGGTCTCGAGACGCAGTGCCAGGAGCAGGGCGCGCATTCGCCGGCGCTGACCGCGGTGCGGGTGCCTGACGGACACGATGCCGATCATTTCCGCAAGATCGTGCTGGAGAATTTCGACATGTCGCTCGGCACCGGCCTCAACAAGGTCAAGGGCAAGGTGTTCCGCATCGGGCACATCGGCCACTTCAACGATTTGATGCTGATGGGCACGCTGTCGGGCGTCGAGATGGGTCTTGATCTGGCCAAGGTGCCGCATCGCGGCGGCGGCGTGCTGGCGGCGATGGAGGTCCTGAAGGGCCGTGCCGCCGATGCGCCCAAGGCCGCCGTCGCCTGACGCCGATCCCCAACAACAGAAAGAGCGAGACATGAACGCGCCCGCGACATCGACCGAAGACCTGATCTATTCCGTCGAGGACGGGATCGCGCGCATCACGTTCAACCGGCCACAGGCCCGCAACGCGCTGACCTTCGCGATGTACGAGCAGATGGCGTCGATCTGCGAGAGCATCAACCAGGACCATTCGATCAAGGCGCTGATCATGACCGGCGCCGGCGACAAGGCGTTCGCCTCCGGCACCGACATCTCCCAGTTCCGCGCCTTCAAGACCGCGCAGGACGCGCTCGACTATGAAGCGCGGATCGACCGCGTGCTCGGCACGCTCGAACAGTGCCGGGTGCCCGTGATCGCAGCGATCGCCGGCGCCTGCACCGGCGGCGGCGCCGGGATCGCCGCGTGCTGCGACATCCGCATCGGCACCGAGGCGGCGCGGATCGGCTTTCCGATCGCGCGGACTCTCGGCAACTGCCTTTCGATGTCGAACATCTCGCGGCTGGTGTCGCTGATCGGTCCGGCACGAACCAAGGACCTGATCTTCAAGGCCCGCCTCGTTGAAGCGCCGGAAGCGCTGGCCCTCGGGCTCCTGAACGAAGTGGTGCCGGACGTCGCGACGCTGCAGCGCCGCGCCGACGAGACCGCGAAGCTTGTCGCCGGTCACGCACCGATCACACTCGAGGTGACCAAGGAAGCAGTGCGCCGCATCCGCCGCACGCTGTCGCGCGACGAGGGCGAGGACCTGATCCTGCGCGCCTATATGAGCGAGGATTTCCGCGAAGGCATGGACGCCTTCCTGAACAAGCGTGCGCCCAATTGGAAGGGCAAATAGGCTCGTCGGCGCCTGACCGGGGAACACCCGGTTCTTGCAGCATTTTTCGCGCATCGAATCCGCGCCAGTAGCGCGGTTCCATGGACCATGCGCGCCTTGTGTGCAGGGACGCAGTGAGTTCCCGAGCATGCAATTGGCGTGATAACCCTAGTCTTAGTTCAGGCGTCGCGCTGAAGGTTCAACGTGAATCGCGTTCATGTTGACGATTCCACAACCTCAGACATATGATCGTTGTGGTTGTCGATCGCAGTTCATTCATCTTCACTGACAATTCGTCGAAATTCTTTCGGTCTCGTTGTGACTGCGGCTGCAACCACACGTCATCAAACTGAGAAGCGACACCGCTACTTTTCAACGACGCAGCCGCGCCGGCACTTTTTGCCAAGCATCATTTTCTGACCGCCGAACGCGGCTAGCGAGCACTCCAGAGCTGATCCTCGTTTCGCCGCGGCGCAATGCTGCGGCGCATGTCGCAACGCATGCAGGGGTTTTTTCATGACCAATCATAATCCGGTTTTTACGTCGTCGTCCGCGTCGGGCAGCTTCGCGGAATTCGCCAACACCACCGACTCGATCGTGCTGCACCAATTGACCGGTACGATGAGCTTCCGGGATTCCGACCGCACCGATACCCATACGACCACGGCCACGCTTCATTCCGCCGTGCTTTCGAGTGAAACGATCATCCCTGCTACGTCGCTGGCGCATTTCCAGACCGCGATGACATCCCAGATCACCAGCGATTCCAATGGATCGGGCTCACTGAAATGGACGTTCAGCGATCCAGATGAGGATTTCGATTTCCTGTCCAAGAACCAGACGCTGGTCCTGACCTACGACATCCGGGTGTCGGACAACCACGGCGCCACCGCGATCCAGACGGTCAAGGTCACCGTGACGGGCACCGGCGACAAGCCGATCATCAACATGACGACGGTTGCGACCGTCAACGAGCAGATGGACCAGACCCTTTCGCTCTCGCCCGACACGGTTCACGTCGCGCTGAACTTCACCGACGAGGACCTCACCAATGCGGGCCACACCGCGACCGTCATCGCCGCCAGCGCCACCGGCGACACCTCGGGCCTGCCGCCCGGATCGCTCGGCACCGCCGAGCTGATGTCGTTCTACGATGTCGACAACGTCATCAAGAATTCCGGCTCGAGCGACGGCACGATCAACACGACGTTCTCGGCGCCGGACCTTGCCTTCGACTACCTCGCGGCCGGCGAGCATCTCGACATCATCTATACCGTCCAGCTCGACGATCACGCCGGCGGGATTTCGACGCAGACGGTCACGGTGACCGTGGTCGGCACCAACGACAAGCCGATCTTCCTGTCGCCGCCGGAAGCGGCACATCTCGTCGAAGACCAGGACGTCAGTCCCGCCGGCGATCTCACTGCCTGCGGCGATCTCCTATTCGGCGATATCGACCTGTTCGACACCCACACCGTCTCGACCACGGTCTCGGCGACCCGCTCCGGTGGCGGCGCGATTCCGCTCGACAATGCCGCCTTGCTCGCGGCGTTCATGACATCGCTCACGCCTGATTCGACCGGCCATCTGCTCGGCGACGTCTCGTGGAATTTTGCGCTGCCAAATGCCGAGGCCAGTTTCCTCGGCGGCGGCGAAACGCTGACGCTAGTCTATCACGTGACGATCCAGGATCCGTCCGGCGCGACCGATACCCAGGACGTTACCATTACAATCCTCGGCACCAATCATCCGGTAGTCATCACCAGCGGGCCGGAATCCTCCACGGTGTCGGAACTGGCAGATACCACCGGCTCGGCCGCGATCGACACGACGCCGACCTTGCCGGCCGGCACGCTGGCGTTCACCGATACGGACACCAGCGACACGCACACCGTCGCGGTGACCCTGGCTTCCACGTCAGGTGCCACGGTCCCCGCTGCAACGCAGGCCGACCTCGCGGCGGCGCTGACGACTACGCTACACGATTCCACCGGGACCGGCAGCGGCAGCATCGACTGGGATTTCGCGATCGCCGATCACGATCTCGACTTCCTTGCCGCCGCCGAAACGCTCACCGTCAACTACGATGTCAGGGTCAGCGACGGCTCGACCAGTTCGACCCAGACCGTCTCGGTCGTCATCACCGGTGCCAACGATGCCGTGACGATCACCAGCGGGGCAGGGTCCGCATCGCTCACCGAACAGGCCGGCGTGACCGATTCGAGCACACCCGACACTACGAGCCCGGTGCCGACCGGGACGTTGAACTTCACCGACGTCGACCTGTCGGACACCCATTCGATCAGCGTCGCACTGAACACCGCGGTCTGGTCCGCCAATCCGGACTTCCTGCCGGCGGAGACCTACGCCGACCTGCAGACCGCCCTTGCAACGGCGCTGCACGATTCGACGAGCACCGGATCCGGCGGCATCGACTGGACCTTCAGCATCCCGGATCGCGATCTGGACTTCCTGAGCGCAGGCGAAACGCTGACGGTGACCTATGACGTCACGGTCATGGACGGCGCGACGAGCTCGACGCAGACCGTCACGATCACCATCGACGGCGCGTCGGATCCGGTCGTGGTGACCGCGGCTTCGGCGGATGTCTTCGATAGCGCCGGCGTCGACGCCGGCAATGTTCTCGCCGCGGGAACGGTCGCCGATCTCGAGCATTCCGTCGATCTGAGCGCGCTGCGGACGATCACGGAAGTCAACGGAAGCGCCGCGAACGTCGGGGCAGACGTGGCCGGCACCTACGGCAGCCTCGTTCTCAATGCCGATGGCAGCTACACCTATGTCGCGAACGCGGCCGTCGATGCTCTGCGGAATGGCGATAACGTCACCGACCAGTTCAACTTCACGGTCGACGACGGCCAGGGCCATCAGACCACGACGACGCTGACCTTCAACATCGCCGGTGCCAACGACAATCCGACCGTCACCGGCGGAAGCCTCAATGGTGCGGTGACCGAGGATGCTGGCCCGCCCGTGCTCGTCAACGGTGATTTCGAGACCGGCACTCTGGCCGGCTGGAGCACCACCAGCTCGCTGATCGGGGTTCAGCAGCTCGAATTTGGCGGCAGCTTCGGCCACTATTCGGTTCAGCTGTCGCCGACCAGCAGCTTCGAATCCCTGGCGCAGAACGTCGCGACCACGCCGGGCCAGACCTATTTCCTCAGCTTTGATCTTCTCGGCGATCCGGAGGCCACCAGCACGCCGTTCTCTGTCACGTGGGACGGCATCACGCTGCTGTCGCTCAGCGACGTTCCGGTCGGCCTCAATCACTATGCCTTCGAGGTCACGGGCGATGCGACGGCGTCGAGCACATCGCTGCATTTCACCTATGCCGGCGACGGCAACGGCATGGTCCTCGATGCCGTCAGCGTCACCGCCGCGACCAGTCCGCCGGCCGAATCGACGTCCGGTGCAATCGCGTTCGCCGACGTCGAGACCGGCGATACCCACACGGCCAGCTTCGTGCCGCTGGACCGAGGATATGTCGGGACCTTCACGCTCGATCCGGTGACCGAGACGTCCGGCACGGGTTCGGTCGGCTGGCACTTCACGGTCGATAATTCCGATATCCAGTTCCTGGCCCAGGGCCAGGCCTTGACGCAGAGCTATCTGGTCACGGTCGCGGACGACCATGGCGGCGCGGTCGTGCAGGAAGTTGCCGTCACCCTGGTCGGCACCAATGACGCGCCGACCGCAGTCGTCGACACCATCGTCACCGACGTCGATGCCAATGGAACGGTCGACATCCCGTCCTGGGCGCTGGCGCTGAACGACACCGATCCCGATGCGGCCGATCATCTCGTCGTCAGCGGCGTCAGCTCGGGCACGGGAGGAAGCGCGGCCTTTGGCGGCTCCGACGTGCTGTTCCTTGACGACGCCACCGCAGGCGGCACCTTCACCTATACGGCATCCGACGGGGTTGCGACCAGCAATGCGACGGCGACCGTCGTCAATCATGCCGCCACGGCAACGGTGCTCACCGGCACCGGTGGCGACGACGTCGTGATCGCCACCAACGGCAGCGAAGCGCTCGACGGCGGGGCGGGCGATGACGTGCTGATCGGCAACGCCGGCAGCCATTCCATGACCGGCGGCAGCGGCAACGACGTCTTCGCGTTCCTGCAGTCGTCCGACGGGCTTGGCGTCATCACCGACTTCAACAACATCACCGCGCACGACCGTATCGCGATCTCCGCGAGCGGCTACGGCGGTGCGCTGAGCGCGGGGATGGACGTGTCGTCGATCTTCGAGACTTCGGGCGACGACCAGTTCTCCGGCTCGGGGGCTGAATTCCACTTCGATACCGCCAACCAGACGCTGTATTTCAGCGCCGACGGAACGCAGGCGTCGGCGATTGCGGTGGCAAGCGTGCAGGCCGGTGTTGTTCTCAATCCGAACGACATCCTGATCGTGTAGCCGGCGGTCAATTCAATCCGGCAAAATGGCGCGGACTCCCGGCGAGTCCGCGCTTTTTTTGTCGCCGAAACGGCGTCTATCCTCAGTCCAAAGTCATAGACGATGCGCCAGTTCGCGCCTTGAACTCGATGCCATAATCCGCACAATGTGGCGGCCGGCGATTGGCGACGTTTTGCCAAGCCGAACAGATAGATAGGGAAGAAACACGTGGGACAGATTGTGAAAGCAACGGCTGCCGTCGCAGCCATGCTGATGAGCGCGCCGGCCTTCGCCGCCTGGGAGCCCAGCAAGCCGGTCGAGATCGTGGTCGCTGCGGGCGCGGGCGGCGCCTCCGACCAGATGGCGCGCATGATGCAGGCCGCGATCCAGAAGAACAATCTGATGAAGCAGCCGATGATCGTCTCGCTGAAGGGCGGCGCGTCGGGCGCTGAAGCGCTGATGTACATGAAGTCCAGCGAAGGCGATCCCAACAAGGTGCTGATCGCCTATTCGCTGATCTACATGCTGCCGCTGTCGGCCAAGATTCCGTTCAACTGGCGCGACCTGACGCCGGTCTCGGTGATCGCGCTCGATCAGTTCGTGCTGTGGGACAACGCGAACGGTCCCAAGACCGTCAAGGACTTCATCGCCGCCGCGAAGGCGGCCAGCAGCCCGTTCAAGATGGGCGGCACCGGCTCCAAGCGCGAGGATCACGTGCTGACCGTCTTCATGGAGCAGAAGACCGGCGCGAAATTTTCCTATCTGCCGTACAAGTCCGGCGGCGAGGCTGCGACCCAGCTGGTCGGCGGCCACACCGAAGCCAACGTCAACAACCCCAGCGAGAACCTCGAGGTCTGGCGCGCCGGCCAGGTCCGCGCGCTCTGCGTGTTCGACAAGGAGCGCATCTCCTACAAGACCAAGGTCACCGAGACGCAGTCCTGGAACGATATCCCGACCTGCAAGGAAGAGGGGCTCGACGTGCAGTACCTGATGCTGCGTGCGATGTTCCTGCCGGGCAAGGTCACGCAGGAGCAGCAGGCATTCTATGCCGATCTGTTTCAGAAGGTGACGCAGACGCCCGAGTACAAGGATTACATGGAAAAGCAGGCGCTGAAGCCGATCTTCCTCACCGGCAAGGACATGATCGAATTCCTCGAGGAGGACGACAAGCAGAACACCACGTTGATGAATGAGGCGGGCTTCGTCGCGAAGTAGCGATCCTGCCGCAACCGCGGTACGTGGCCCTGGGCCGCGTGCCGCTGCCGGCAACCCCCTTGTGACATCCCCAGCCCGGAATTGCCTTGCAACTCTCCAATGCTCGGTGATTATTGCGCCGCAGCGTGAGGAGCGATCATGACCAAAGCCGTTCTCGGGATCATCGGCGGATCCGGCGTCTACGACTTGCCGGGCCTTCAGGATGTCCGCGAGGAGGCGATCGCAAGCCCGTGGGGCGAGCCGTCGGCGCCACTGCGGCGCGGCGAGATCGCGGGGCTGCCGATCGTGTTCCTGCCGCGGCATGGCGTGGGGCATGTGCTGTCGCCCTCCGACATCAATTATCGCGCCAATATCGACGTGCTGAAGCGGGCGGGGGTCACCGATCTCGTCGCGCTATCCGCCTGCGGCTCGTTCAGGGAGGAACTGGCGCCGGGCACCTTCGTGCTGGTCGACCAGTTCGTCGATCGCACCTACAGGCGCGAGAACTCGTTCTTCGGCAGGGGCTGCGTGGCGCATGTCTCGATGGCGCATCCGGTGTCGCCGCTGCTCGCGGCGCACCTTGCGGCCGCGGCGGAAGCCGAGGCCATCGCCTTTGCGCGCGGCGGCACCTATCTGTGCATGGAAGGCCCGCAATTCTCCTCGCTGGCGGAGAGCCTGACCTACAAGGCGCAGGGCTATTCGGTGATCGGCATGACCAACATGCCGGAAGCCAAGCTCGCCCGCGAGGCCGAAATCTGCTACGCCAGCGTCGCGATGGTCACCGATTACGATTGCTGGCATCCAGGCCACGACGCGGTGACGGTGCAGGACATCATCCGCGTGCTGAACTTGAATGCCGAGAAGGCAAAGGCGCTGGTGGCGCGTCTGGCGCGGGACTTTCCGCGCGAGCACGAACGCTGTCCGATCGGCTCGGATCGTGCGCTGGATACTGCGCTGATCACGGCGCCCTCGGCGCGCGATCCGCAATTGCTCGCCAAGCTCGACGCCGTCGCCGGACGGGTGCTCAGGTCGTGAGAAGCGCACGCGTGACGCGAAGGGCGTAGGGCATGAAGGTCGACGGACGACATTTCCGCAGCATCTGGCTCGAACCCGACGGCTGGTCGGTCGGCGCGATCGATCAGCGGCGGCTGCCGCATGAGTTCATCGTCGCAAGGATCACGACGGCGGACGAGGCCGGCGAGGCGATCCGCTCGATGCTGGTGCGCGGTGCGCCCTTGATCGGCGCCACCGCGGCCTACGGCATGGCGCTCGCGATGCGCACCGAGGCCTCCGACGCTGCGCTGGATCGCGCGGCAAAAATGCTGCTCGCGACCCGGCCGACCGCGATCAACCTGAAATGGGCTGTCGACGAGATGCTGCGTGTGCTCGCGCCCCTCGCCGCCTCGGCGCGGGCGGAGGCGGCCTATGCCCGTGCCCGCGAGATCGCCGACGAGGATGTCGCGATCAACCGCGACATCGGCCGTCACGGGCTCGGCCTGATCGAAAAGATCGCCGCGGCCAAGAAGCCGGGCGAACCGGTCAACGTTCTCACCCATTGCAATGCCGGCTGGCTTGCAACCGTGGATTGGGGCACCGCGACCTCGCCGATCTACCAGGCGCATGACCGCGGCATTGCTGTCCACGTCTGGGTCGACGAGACCCGTCCGCGCAATCAGGGCGCCTCGCTGACCGCGTGGGAACTCGGCCATCACGGCGTCCCGCACACGGTGATATCAGACAACACCGGCGGCCACCTGATGCAACACCGCATGGTCGACCTCGCGATCGTCGGCACCGACCGCGTCGCCGCCAATGGCGACGTTTGCAACAAGATCGGCACCTATCTGAAGGCGCTCGCGGCACACGACAACGGCGTGCCGTTCTATGTTGCGCTGCCGTCGCCGACCATCGACTTTAGTATCGATGACGGTATCAGACAGATTCCCATTGAGCAGCGCGCCGCCAGTGAGGTGACGCACCTCACAGGGCGGACCGCGGACGGACGGATCGAGACCGTGCGCGTCGTTCCGGAAGGCACGCCGGTAGCCAATTTCGGCTTCGACGTGACGCCTGCGCGGCTGGTGACGGGATTGATCACCGAGCGCGGGGTTCTCGCGGCGAACCGTGCTGCACTTGCGAGCACGTTTCCCCAACGCGCCAAGGCCGGCTGAAGGGTTGCATTGACGGCGATTGCGCCCGCGCGCTATCCCAATCGTTGCCCTCGCAACCCAGACCATCTCACCGATGTCCAATACCGATATTGAGATCGTCGTCGACGATCCGACTGCGCCCGAAGACAACTCGCCTTCCGTGGTCAGCAACCGCACCGTCGATGTCGTCGTCTCGCTGCTGCTGCTCGTGCTTGCCGTGACGCTCGGCTGGGACAATTGGCGCACCGGCGCCTCGTGGGACTCGACGGGACCGCAGCCCGGCTATTTCCCGTTCTATCTCTCGGTCATCCTCGGCGGCGCCAGCCTGTACGGCCTCGGCGCCGCTTTCGTTTCGCGCCGCGTGGCGGCCGAAACCTTCGTCACCCGCGCCCAGCTTCGCCGGGTGCTGGCGGTGTTCGTGCCGACCCTGCTGTTCTGCCTGGCCACGCAATATCTCGGGCTCTATGTCGCGAGCTTCCTTTTGATCGCGGGTTTCATGCGCCTGGTCGGCAAGATCGCACTGTGGAAGTCGGTCCTCACCGCCTTCGTCTTCACCGCCGTGATGTTCGTGACCTTCGACATCGTGTTCGACGTCATCATGCCGAAGGGGCCGCTCGAAGCGGCTCTCGGCCGCTAGCCGATCGGAAGGACCTCGCGCCATGGAAGCCTTCGGTCTGCTGCTGCACGGCTTTGCCGTCCTGCTCACCGGCAAGACACTGCTGCTGATGATGGTCGGGCTGGTGCTCGGCATCTTCGTCGGCGTGCTGCCCGGACTTGGCGGCCCGAACGGGGTCGCGATCCTGCTGCCCTTGACCTTCACCATGGATCCGACCTCGGCCATCGTGATGCTGTCCTGCATCTACTGGGGGGCGCTGTTCGGCGGCGCCATCACCTCGATCCTGTTCAACATCCCCGGCGAAGCCTGGTCGGTCGCGACCACGTTCGACGGCTATCCAATGGCGCAGCAGGGCCGGGCGGCGGAAGCGCTCACCGCCGCGTTCACCTCGTCCTTCATCGGTTCACTGGTCGCCGTGCTGCTGATCACCTTCCTGGCGCCGATGATTTCGTCGTTCGCGCTGAAGTTCGGGCCGCCGGAATTCTTCGCGGTCTATCTGCTGACCTTCTGCTCCTTCGTCGGTCTCGGCCGCGAAGCCAAGCACAAGACGGTGATCTCGATGGCGCTCGGCCTATTGCTCGCCGGCGTCGGCATGGACACGGTGTCGGGGCAATTGCGCATGACGTTCGGCTCCGCGGAGTTGCTGCGCGGCATCAACTTCCTGGTCGCCGTGATCGGCTTGTTCGGCATCAGCGAGATCCTGCTCACGATGGAGGAGCGCCTGGCGCTGCGCGGCCACGCCGCCGGCATCAGCCTGCGCGTCGTGCTCTCGGTGTGGAAGGACCTGCCGAAATACTGGGTGACGCTGCTGCGCTCGTCGGTGATCGGCTGCTGGCTCGGCATCACGCCGGGCGGCGCGATCGCCGCCTCCTTCATGGGCTACAATCTGGCGAAGCGCTTCTCCAAGGATCAGGAGAGTTTTGGCAAGGGCCGCATCGAGGGCGTGTTCGCGCCGGAAACTGCGGCGCATGCGTCCGGTACATCGGCGCTGCTGCCGATGCTCGCGCTCGGCATTCCCGGCTCCGGAACCGCGGCGATCCTGCTCGGCGGCCTGATGGTGTGGGGCCTCAACCCGGGCCCGCTGCTGTTCGTCGAGCACAAGGATTTCGTCTGGGGCCTGATCGCCTCGATGTATCTCGGCAATGTCGTCGGCCTCGTGCTGGTGCTCACGACGGTTCCGATCTTCGCCTCGATCCTGCGCGTGCCGTTCGCGGCCGTGGCGCCGATGATCGTGGTGTCCTGCGCGATCGGTGCCTATGCGATCCAGAATGCGATGTTCGACATCTGGCTGATGCTGGGCTTCGGCGTCGTCGGCTACGTCTTCAAGAAGGTCGGCATTCCGCTGGCGCCGTTCACGCTTGCCCTCGTGCTCGGCAACCGCGCCGAGGACGCGTTCCGCCTGTCGATGATCGGATCGGGTGGCGACATGAAGGTGTTCTGGTCGAACGGCCTCGTCGGAACCATCACGACGGTGGCGATCGTGCTGCTGTTCTGGCCCGTCATCGACAAGGCGCTGACCGGCTTCACACGCATGCTGAAGCCGGCAAAGGCGTGAGGTTCTAAAGCATGATGAGATTTGGCTGAATCCTCATCGCGCTTTAGCTCCTTGTTTGAGCATGATCTTTTCGGAAAACCGCTTCGCACTTTTCCGGATCATGCCTTAGACCACCTTGCGCTCGCGGAGCTCGGCGATCTCGTCCTTGCCGAAGCCGAACTCGGCCAGCACCTCGTCGGTCTGCTCGCCGAACTCCGGCGGACGGGCCGCCATCTTGCTCGGGGTGCGCGACAGCGTCACCGGCTGCCCGACCAGCTGGATGTGCCGGTTCTCGTCGTTGGGCACGTGCTGCGCCATGCCGAGATGCTTGACTTGCGCATCCTCGAACATCTGGTCGATCGAATAGATCGGCCCGCACGGCACGCCGGCGGCATTGAGCTCCTGCACCCAGGTCTCGGTCGATTTCTTCTCGGTCAGTGCGTTGATCTTCGCATTCAGCGCGTCGCGGTTCTTCGAACGTGCCGGCGCGGTCGCGTAATCAGGGTCGGTGATCAGCTCGGGTGCGCCGATTGCCTGCGCGCAGCGCTCCCAGATCCGTCCACCGGTGGTGGCGATGTTGATGTAGCCGTCGGAGGTCTTGAATACGCCGGTCGGAATCGAGGTTGGGTGATTGTTGCCTGCCTGTTTGGCGACTTCCTTTTCCATCAGCCAGCGCGCGGCCTGGAAGTCCAGCATGAAGATCTGGGCCTGCAGCAGCGAGGTCTGCACCCACTGGCCTTCCCCGGAGACGTCGCGCTCCAACAGCGCGGTGAGGATGCCGAGCGCGCAGAACAGGCCGGCGGTGAGATCGGCCACGGGAATGCCGACCCGCATCGGCCCCTGGCCGGGCGCGCCGGTCACCGACATCAGCCCGCCCATGCCCTGGGCGATCTGATCGAACCCGGGGCGCTTGTGATAGGGGCCGTCCTGTCCGAAGCCGGAGATGCTGCCATAGACGATCCGCGGATTGATCTTGCGGACGCTCTCATAGTCGATGCCGAGCTTGCCCTTCACGTCCGGCCGGAAGTTCTCGACGATGACGTCGGCCTGCTCGGCCAGCCGCTTGAACACCTCGAGCCCCTTCGGGTCCTTCAGGTTCAGCGTCATGGCGCGCTTGTTGCGGTGCAGGTTCTGGAAGTCGGAGCCGCCGCGGGGACCGCCGGGCTGCTCGCCGCCGCCGTCCTCGAGCAGCGCGTCGATCTTGATGACGTTGGCGCCCCAGTCGGCCAGCTGCCGTACGCAGGTCGGTCCCGAACGGACGCGGGTCAGATCCAGCACGGTGAAACGGGACAGGGCTTGGGACGCGCGGGGAAAGGGCATTCGAACACCTCTTGTTGGGGCCGCTCCGGACTCTGGCCGGTGTGGCTTAGACAATTTGGCGGGCCATTCCAACCGAGGGAATTGGGACACGATGGGTTGCCCGGACGCCGGTTCCGGAATCGGAACGTGGCACCCCCTGTACGATACGCAGATCCGCCGAAGGGTCGACCCCTGCCTGGACCGGGTCTGCCCAGACCGAAACCGGCATCTTGCAGGCGCCTTAATTGTTTGCCAACGAACGCTCGCGCAGGATCGCGGCCAAAGATCTGTCGTTCGGCCATGTTAGGTTGTGCCCGTTCGAAGGCGATTCTTTCAGGAAATCATCTCCAGATACGGTTGATTTGATGCGAAAAGGCTATGGGTTCTCCGATGACCCCGAAACGATCGCTTTCGGTCCTTGGGACGACACGGCGTTGGCGGCACCATCGTCCCCATCCGCCGGCGTAGCGGAGGGGCCGTCGATTTTTGTTGACCCGGGCGATCCATATCCGCTTGCCGCGGGGACGGCGCTTACGCAGACCACCGCCAGCGCCAACTCCACGAAGCCGGTGGCAACGACCGCGCAGCTTGCCGACTATCTGATCAACGGCTTCTGGTCCTACAATGGCGAGCTCGCCCACCATTGGGCCTCCAATACCATCTCCTTCAACATCGATGGCCTGAATGCCGACGAGCAGGCACTCGCACTTGCGGCGTTCGCGGCCTGGCACGATGTTGCCAACGTCAGCTTCACCCGGACCAGCGGCGCCGCCAACATCACGTTCGTGCATACCGGCACGATGACGGCCATGACCGATGCCAGCTGGAACGGCGCGGGCAATATGATCTCGGCGACGGTTCACATCAGCACCGACTGGGTCACGACCGATGGCGGCACCTACGATGGCCAGTCCGGTATCGACAGCTACGCCTACCAGACCTACATCCACGAGATCGGTCATGCGCTGGGCCTCGGCCATCAGGGGCCGTACAACGGCGACGGCGACTATTCGACTGATGCGATCTACGCCAACGATACCTGGCAATATTCGATCATGTCGTACTTCGCGGAAGACAACTATTCCGGAAGTTCGTATCGCTATGTCCTCACGCCGCAGATGGCCGACATCTACGCTGTAGGCCTGATCTACGGCGCGGCAACGACGACGCGAACCGGCAACACCGTTTACGGCTTCAACAGCGCCTTGGGCGGGGTCTACGACTTCACCAACTTTCCCGACGGGCCCGGGCTGACCATCTACGACAGCGGCGGCAGCGACACGCTCGACGTTTCGGGATATTCCGATGCGCAGACGATCGATCTGCACCCGGGCGCCTTCTCGTCCGTGGGCGGACTGGTCAACAACGTCGGGATCGCGACCAACACCGTCATCGAGAGGGCGATTGCCGGGAGCGGCAACGACACGCTGATCGCAAGCGACTATGGCAGCACCCTCGTGGGCGGTGCTGGCCACGATACCATGATTGGCGGTGCCGGCGCCGACCGGCTGTTCGCCGGCTCCGGCACCGATGTCATGACCGGCAATGGCGGTGCGGATACTTTCGTGTTTGCAACCGGGGAAGTGACCCCGGTGGGCGCAACGCACGATCTAATCACCGACTTCGCGTCGGGTGTGGACTATATCGATCTCAGCGGTCTCGGCACCTTCCACTTCATCGGCTCGTCATCATTGGACGGCAACGGCCACGAAGTCGGTTACAGCTACAATAGCGCACTCGGCGTGACGACACTCCAGGGTGACGTCAATGGCGACGCCAGTGCGGATTTCGCCATCGATCTGTCGGGCAATGTCGCGATCACCGACCGCGATCTGATCGGGCTGACGCGTCAGATCGTTGCGATCGGCCACTCCGAAAGCGACTTTGACGGCAACGGGCATGACGATCTGCTCTGGGTCAACGACAGCGGTGTCGTGTCGGTCTGGAACGACGGGCAGCTCTCTGGCGCGCACTGGATCGCTCCTGCCGGCACGATCGCGAACGGCTGGCACTTCGCCGGGCTCGGGGACTTCAACGACAACGGCCGAAGCGATATCCTGTGGGTCAATGACAACGGCAAGGTCTCGATCTGGGACGATAGCCAGGTCAGCGCTGCCCACATCATTGCCCCTGCCGGCACCATCTCGAGCGACTGGCACTTCGCGGGCACCGGCGACTTCGACGGCAATGGCCGAAGCGACATCCTGTGGGTCAATGACAACGGCAAGGTTTCGATCTGGGACAACGGCCAGCTCGCCGGCGCCCATATCATCGCCCCGGCCGGCACGATCGCTGGCGGCTGGCATTTCGCCGGCACCGGCGACTTCGACGGCAACAATCACGACGATATCCTGTGGGTCAATGACAACGGCAAGGCTTCGATCTGGGACAATGGCCAGGTCAGCGGCGCTCATATCATCGCCCCGCCCGGAACGCTCTCGAGCGGCTGGCATTTTGTCGGCACCGGCAATTTCGATGGCAACGGCAAGAGCGATATCCTCTGGCAGAACAACAACGGTGCCGTGTCGCTTTGGGATGACGGGCAGATCAGCAAGGCTCACTTCATTTCCAGTGCCGGCGCGGTTCCGAGTTCGCAACAGATTGCAGCCATCGGTGATTTCAACGGAACCGGCCGCTCCGACATCCTCTGGTATGACAGCAGCGGCACGGCGATCGTCTGGGACGACGGCCAGCCCGGCACGGCTCACACGGTTGCCGCGCTCGGAAGCGGGAACGCGGCAGGCTGGCACATCGTTTGACGGGTGCCTTGCTGCAGCAGGGCGATCGCGCTGATCCGACTTTCGCCGCGGCTATGCCGGCGGCGGGCCCGCCTGCCGGGCGGCGATCCCGTCGGCGGCGAGACCGGTGCTGCTGGCGGCGCGGCGCCCGGCCGTTTGTTGCGGACACACCCCCAAATCGATATATGGAATCGACAGCGGGGGAGCTCGAAACCCATTGCAGAAGCAGAAGATCATCGTTTTCGGGACCGGCGAGATTGCCGAGTTGGCCGATTTCTATTTCACCCATGACTCCCGCTACGAGGTCGCAGGCTTCACCGTTGACGGCGCCTTTCTGAAGCAGAGCGAATTCCGCGGCCGGCCGGTCGTCGCGTTCGAGGATGTCGTCGCGAGATACGGACCCGATCAGTTCGGCATGTTCGTCGCGGTGAGCTACGCGAAGATCAATGCCATTCGCGCCGAGAAGGTCGCCGCCGCGCGCGCCAAGGGATACCGGCTCGCAACCTATCTGAGCAGCCGCGCCACCGTGTTTCCCGGTTTCACGCCGGGAGAGAACTGCTTCATCCTCGAGGACAACACCATCCAGCCGTTCGCGCAGGTCGGCGCCAACGTCACGCTGTGGAGCGGCAACCATATCGGCCACCACTCGGTGATCGAGGACGACGTGTTCCTGGCCTCGCATGTCGTGGTGTCCGGGGGCGTGCGGATCGGGCAGGGAAGTTTTGTCGGCGTCAACGTCACGATCCGTGATCACGTGACGATCGGCCAGAAGTGCGTACTGGGGGCCGGCGCGCTGGTGCTCGAGGACCAGCCCGACTTCTCCGTGCTGGCGCCGCGCGGCACCGAACGCTCCCCGGTCCCGAGCACGCGGCTGCGAAAGCTGTGAGGCGCTGAATGGCCTGGCGCCGTCTCGGATTGGTGTTCTCTCCGACCGGGGATCAGCCGTGGGCGCGCAGTCACGCGGCATTGCCGACGCCGGTTCACCTCGGTGGCGACCTGTTCCGGACCTTCTACAGCGCCCGCGATGCCGAGGCGCGCTCGCATGTCGGGTGGACGGACGTCGAACTCTCCGAGACGCCGCGGGTCCAAGGCGTGTCATCACAGCCGGTTATCGCGCCCGGACCGGACGGCTCGTTCGACGACAGCGGAATCGGGATCGGCTGCGTGGTCGCGTCGGATGGAGGACATTCGCTCTATTACATGGGCTGGAATCTCGGCGTCCGCTCGGCGTGGCGCAACGCGATCGGCCTGGCGCAGTCGCAGACACTCGACGCGCCATTCGGGCGGTACTCACCCGGCCCGATCGTCGACCGCTCGCCGGAAGACCCCTACACGCTCTCCTATCCCTGGGTGCTGCGGCTGGGCCCGCAGGACTGGCGGATGTGGTACGGCTCCAACCTTGTCCCCTCCGTGAGCGGCACGGACTTGCGGCACGCGATCAAGTATGCGCGGTCGCAGGATGGCGTTCGCTGGACGCGGTCGGCCGAACCGGTCGTCGGATTTGCAGCGGCTGACGAATACGCGCTGGCGCGCCCGACGGTGGTCTCCGCCGGCGGCAAATTTCTGATGTGCTTTGCCTGCCGTGGCCCGCACTACCGGATCGGCGCCGCCGTGAGCGATGACGGCGTCAACTGGCGGCGGCTCGATGCGGCGATGGGGATTGGCCCGTCGGGCCAGAGCTGGGAGAGCGAGATGACCTGCTACCCGGCGCTGTTCTGGCATCGCGAGCGGCTGTGGCTCGCCTATAACGGCAACGGCTACGGGCAAACCGGTATCGGCTTTGCGGTCTGGGACGGCGAGCTTAAGTTCTAGAGCATGATCCGGAAAAGTGCGAAGCAGTTTCCGAAAAGATCATGCTCAAACAAAGAGCTAAAGCGCGATGACGATTCAACCGAACCTCACCGCGCTTTAGCGCTTGGTCAGGGTTTTGCCGCGCGGCCGGCGAGATATTCGGTGACGGACCTCGGCTGCGGAACGTCGTAGCCCAGCAGCCGCCTGACCTCAGGACTGGCGGCGAAGTCATTCCCGAGCGCTGACGGCAGATTGATCTGCTGGCGCAGCAGCGGGATCGAATAGACGTGGTTGACCGCGCGCCGGGCCTTCGGCGAGACGTTGACGCCGCCGCTGTGGAACACCATGCAATCGAGCACGATGAACGAGCCCGCGGGCGCCGTGACGTTCAGCGCCTGTGTGCCGACGAAATGGTCCGACGGAAACGCTTCCATGCGATGCGATGCCGGCAGCACCATGGTTGCGCCGTTCTCGATCGTGAACGCGTCGAGGCAGAACAGTGCGTTGATGGCGAGCGGGCGCGACGACACGAAATGCTGATAGGGCAGGTCGCGATGCCAGGCGCCTTGATTGTAGCGCATCCCGTTCGGCGGATTGATGATGCCGTTCTGCTGATTGAGAATCGCATAGCCGGCGATCAGGCTGCGGCAGATCTCCTGGATCTTGCTGTTGGTGGCGAGCTCGAGGAACAGGCGCTCATAGGCCAGCGGCAGGCGGATCGTATTGTGCTCGTCGATCGCCTTCAGCGCCTCGACGCCGCCATGTTCGCGAGCGTGACGGTCCTGCGCGCGGTCGAATGCCTCCGACAGCGAGCTCAGCCATGCGGCGTCGTAACCGCCGTCGATCACGCCATAGCCGAGCTGGCGGATCTGTTCGCAGGTCCGCTCGACATCGGTTTCGGAAGTTGTCTGCTGGCTGACGCCGTAACGTCGGGGTGGATTGTGCTGCATCGCGCTCGGGGCTCAATGGGGGATCAAGTCATTCCATGTGATCGGCTGCAAACCGTCGCGGCTCAGCCGTTCGGCAAGCACGGCCTGCACGTGGGGCGATGTTGCAACCAGCACGCCGCAGCCGGACTGCTGCAAGACATCTCGATAGGGTACAACCGCCGGGCCCAGCGTCCAAGCCTCGCTTGGGTCGTCGACGGTGATCGCGTCGACACGTGACCAGGTTCTCGGCGCATAGGCCCGGAGCAGGGCGGCCGTCTGGCCGCCACCAAATGCCACCAGGCGCGCGGCAGATGCGCTCCGCTCGAGCAGGATCTGATCGAGGCGCGCCCAGCGGCCGAGATAATCGTTCCGCTCGGCAAGAAGCTCCTGCGGCGGGCTTGCAGGCGAGGCGGTCGGCCTCGAGGCGTTCGCCTCGAGGACCACCATCTGGAAGTCGCCGATCTCGCGCGGTGCCGAGACGTGTCTGCTCGCGGCAAGTGAAGCCGATGCGCTCGCGGCGAGCAGGGCCGCTTGCGTCAGGCTGTAGAGATGGTCGAAGAACAGCAGCTCGAGATTGGGCGAACGCGCCTCGGGGCAGACGATAACGATTCGCCCGTTCGGTGCCAGGCGCGACCGGAGCGCTTTGAGGAAGGTCTGGGGCGCTTCGGTGTGCTCGATCACATTGACCGCGATTACGAGGTCGAATGGCCCGGCATGCTCGGGAATGTCCGCCACGAAGCCGCGCGCGAGGCGAAGCCTGCCGTCGGATGGCCCGGCTGCCGGCAATGCAGGATCGAGACCGAAGCCGCACGCCCCGGGCCAGACTTGCAGCAGCTCGCGGAGCAGTGCGCCCGAACCGCAGCCGACCTCCAATATGTTCAGCGGCGCCGCAGCTTCGGCGCGGATCCAGTTGCAGTAGGCGCGCGCGCGTTGCGCATCGGACTTCGGCGACGACCGCGCCAGCGCATAGTCATCGTCGTAGATGGTTCGAACCTCGGCACCGGAGATGCCGGATGCGTGAAAGCCTGCTCCGCAGCCGAGGCATGACAGTTTCGCCAGCGGTCGCTGAACGATCCGTCCATCGCTCAGCATCGATTGACCGGGATGCGGCCACGCAAGGCCGGCAGCCTCGCCGGCGCAGATCGGACAGCGCGTCTGCGTCACGGTTGCGGCCTTGGCGGCGGTGCGGCCGGCCCATGCCGGACCAGCACCGTGAACTCATACAGGCCATAGTCCTGCAGCAGCGCGACCGACCGGCCGTAGCGCGACAGGCAATGGCCGAGCATACGCACCGGATCGGCGTAATAGAGATGCGGCCGCCGCTTGTCCGGATCGCTCGACAGGCTGAGGATGTTGAACCCGAAGCCATGGCGGCTGGATTGCGCGAGAATATCCAGCGTTTGATCGATGTAGTCGGCCCAGGCCGCGTCTGGCGTATCTCCCCTGACATTGAAGATGCCGCTCGCGATCGCGAAATCGAACATGCCCTCGGGCACTGCTCCGACGCACCAGCGCGCGCCGGTCCCGCCGTGAAGCTCGCGCGCCTTATCGATCATGGCGGGAGCGACGTCATAGCCGGTGAAATGACCCCGGAAGCCGCTGCTGCGCAGGAAGCCCAGGAAGTCGCCAAAGCCGCAGCCGAGATCGAGCACGGACGCATCAGGCGCATCGGCGATCAGCCGCAGGAACTGGCGATGCCGGAGCTGATGCGATTCCGGCCCGTTCCAGTCGACGCCGCGCGGCGTGGCGCCATGCTCCTCGAGCTTGGCGGAATAATATTGCGCAACTTCGGACAGCAGCTGTGCGTGAGTCGGCTCAGTCACGGTGACGATCCGCGCTGGCGTGGAGGGCGGCGCCGATCCCCGCCGGCTCGCGCACCGGCGGTGCGGCGCTGCGATGGATGCGGCGGATCACGCTGTAAGGCCGCCGCTTGGTCTCGGCGAGGATGTTGGCCATGTAGATTCCCAGCACGCCCAGAATGAGCGTGATCAAGCCCCCGAGGAACCAGATCGAGATGATCTGCGAGGTATAGCCGCCGACGCCGATGCCCGATGTCGCATAGCGCACGAGGTAAAAGATGATCAACCCGATCGAGGCAACGAAAATGAACAGGCCGAGATAGAAGATCAAATAGAGCAGACGCGTCGAGGACGTCGTCAGGTGCTTCACGGCGATATCGATCCGCTTCCAGACCGAATAGGTCGACGGCGAGCGTGACAGCTTCTCGATCTGGATCTGGTTCTGCCGGAAGCCGGTGGTTTGCCAGAGGTCGGAGATGACAAACTCCCGGTCGCGGTGCCGGACCAGCGCCTTGACATAGTCGGCCGTCATCAGCCGGGCGGTCACCAGGTTCCGCGGCAGCGGCCGGTCGCCGAGCGCATCCATCAGAAAGAAGAACAGGCTCCGGCCGGCGCGCGCCAGCCGGCCGCCATGCTTGGTCTCCTGCACGCCGTAGACGACATCGCTGTCACCGCGCTGAAACCGCTGGTAGAACAGGGCGATGTCCTCCGGGTTTTCCTCAAGGTCGCTGTCGATCAGGAAAATCAGCTCGCCACGGGCCTGGGCGAGGCCGGTCATCATGGCCTTGTAGTGCCCGAAATTGCGCGCGAGATCGATCACCACCACCCGCGGATCCTGGCGATGCAGGTCGAGGGCGATGTCGAGGCTGTTGTCGGGCGATCCGTCATTGACGATCACCATCTCGACGTCGCCGAAGATCGCGTCGGCCGCCTGCATCATTCGGCGATAGAACGCCTCGATCGTGGGGGCGGATCGATAAAGCGTCGTCACGATGGAGACTTTGACCATGATGTCCTGGGTGAACTGGGCCGGCTCACAGCCCCAAATCGGAACTAGAGCTCTGATTTTATTGAGATCGGCACCCGCGAGCAAGGCGTTGGCGGCTTGCCTGGGTGCATGCGGTTGAGGCATCGCAGCCGGCCGCGCGCACTCGGAGCAGGGTGCCGGAGGGCCGCTCGCAGTCATCATGCCGTTACGAAACTGTCGCACGCGGAGGGTGTATTCCTGGGTTGGACCGCGTCCGCAATCTAACGTTGCGGCGGCCCGTCGCGATGTCCGATCTCATTGAACCATTCCGGCACTCGCCGGACTTACTGCTTAGCTGGGCTGGGTTCGTCTTCCCGCGAGTGCCTTGGTCCAGTTGACTCCCGAAACTTAGAGTTCAGTTACCGGCCGCAATGCCTATTGTTCGGTCTTGCAGTACGGGCCTTACGACGCCGGGAGCGGGTTTTGGGACGGATGAATACCGCGTTCAATTTCAGGAGGAGAAATCCATTATGCGCCGTTTAGCCTTGCTTACGCTGGCCGCTGGCCTGTTCCTTCCACTTCTCGCTTCCGTTCCGGCTCACGCTCAGGCGACCCGTACCTGGGTCTCCGGTGTCGGCGATGACGCCAACCCATGCAGCCGAACCGCGCCCTGCAAGACGTTCGCCGGCGCGATCTCGAAGACTGCCGCACAGGGGGAGATCAACTGCATCGATCCCGGTGGTTTCGGCGTCGTGACCATCACCAAGGCGATCACCATCAACTGCCATGACGCCTTCGGCTCGATCCTGGCGGCCGGCTCCAACGGCGTCATCATCAACGCCGGCGTGGGTGACAGGGTAACTCTCCGGAATCTTCAGATTCAGGGCTTCGGTCCGGCCGGCGCCTCTGCGGGCCTCGTGGGCGTGAAGATATTGCAAGCCGGATCGGTGTCGATTGAGGACTGCGTCATCACCCAGTTCAGCCAGCAGGGCATCCTCGACCAGCGCACCAACGCGGGCGGCAAATTGCTGGTCAAGGACACCATGCTTACGCACAATGCGGGGTCTGGAATCTCCGTGGCCGGAGCGACGACCAACAACGCGACCCTCGACGGCGTGCGTTCCTACAACAACGCCTTCGGGCTCGCCGCTGCAACCGGCAACAATGTCACAGTCAAGCGCTCGGACTTCTCCAGCAACAGCACCGGAGTCACGGCCGATCCCGGCGCACAGATTTCCGTCAACAGCAGCGCGATCAACAGCAATGCGACGGGTCTGAACGGTGGCGGTATCCGCGTCTCGGATTCCGACATCAATTACAACACGACCACCGCGTTTGCCGCCACGCCGACGAGCTTCGGAACCAACCGCTTGGTCGGCAACGCGGCGACCGGTGCGTTCAGCACGGCCGCTCAGCAATAGCGATTGACTCGTCCCGCAATGGGCAGAACCCCGGGCGCTCGCGCCCGGGTTCATCGCGTTGCGGGGAAGGTTGCAGGGCCGGCGGCGCTCTCAATCGGCGACCTCGCGCTTGAGGAAGCGCGCTGCTTCCGGGCCGGTATTGAAGAGAAGATCGAGCACGCTGACGGCATGTTCGAACTCGCCATGCAACTGGGGATATTGCCTGTAGCCCTGGTAGCTCATCCACTCGGTGGCGATTCCCGCGGCCGCCAGCTGAGCTTCATCGAGATAGACCCGTGCGGCGGGGCCGCTGAGGTAGCGGTCGGCGCCGGCTGCCCTGGCGATGTTGAGCAGCCGGGTGGTCTTGGCCCCCTCGGCGGGATAGGCGCTGTCCCTGACGATGCGGGTGCCGAGGCCGAGCAATCCGGCGAGTTCGCGCAGGAACAGCTCGTTGACGCCGGTGAGCCGGGTCTCGCCGTCGGCGCGCTCGTACCAGGACCGCACCGTCGGCGCAAACTGGTCGAAGAACGGGGCGGGGCGGTAGGCGAGCTCGATCGCGCGCCAGTGCTTCTCCGCCCATGGTTTTTCGATCTCGACGTCTTCGATCGGCTGGTCGAAACGTCCCTTGGTGACGACCGGGATGGTGAGCCAGGTGAGCCCGTTGGCGGTCTTGATGCGATTGCGGTTGTGCCAGTGCCGCTTGGTGAATTGCGCACTGTCGAACACGACGTATTCGTCGCACTGGCCGATCAGATCGAAGAAGCCCTTCCACGGAATGTAGCAGGATTGAACGATGCAGATGCGCATGTCACGTCACGCTTCGCATGGCCGAACCGGTTCGGCTTGCCAGATGGGCCTGCCCGGTCGAGATGGTCCGTCGCTCGCCGCATGAAGAAATCACGCATCCACTCCATCTAGCCATGATCGCCACCGGTGCGGAGCTCCCCGCGTCTGTCCGTCGGCGCGCAACTTGCATTCATCACCGTCCACAGTTCCGTCTTGGTCAGCTGAACCAGCCGTAACGGGCTTCCAAAATGCTCCACGCAATAGGTATTGAGCATCGACCGCTCGCCTTCGCTGGCGATCAACGGAATTCCGGCTTCCGACCGCAACCGGATCAGCATGCCGTTGCCGGCCCGTTCATCCGCGACCGGCACCGAGAACGGGGCGGACGTCAAGACACCGAGGCCATAGATCCGGGCGTCCCGCAACTCCGAGGCTCGTGTCAGTACCGGGAAGACGAACTGATACGGAAGGCTCGCGCCCCAGACCACGGTCGATTGCGGCGAGACGAATTTCCCGGCGGATAACTGGACCATCCTGTCGCTCTCGGCAGTCTCGGCGGCCAGCTCACGGGCGTTAAGCAGTGCGGCGGCAAGCAGGATGCAGACGCTGGCCGCGTAGCGCCAGTGCGACCGGGCATATCCCGTCGCGCACGAGATGGCGATTACCAAGCTGAACAGCGGAATGTAGACGCGGGCCGTGTCGGGACGGCCGACGGCTCCCAGCGCGAACATGATCAACAGGCACATGATCCAGGCAAACATCTGGCTCGCCCTGACCGAGAGAACGGCCAGCACCAAACTTGTCAGCGCCAGCAGGAGCAGCTTGGGACCGAAAACCGCAAGAACGGAGGCGTATCCGGAGGCGAAGCTCAGCGTCGCTGCCACACTCGCCGGACTGTCGCCGAGCAGGGTCGCGAGCGAGACCGGATCGGTCAGCTTGGGGTCCGCGAAGAAGAAGCTGCCGACAAGCCGGACGTCATTTGCGGAAAAGCCGACCCGCTGCATGACATCCGGATGCTGCAAGACGCGATTGACCGCGCCGAAATCGGTGAATGGCGCCCGCGCGAGGTTGCGCTGCCAGAACGCCTGCCATTCCGGCCCGGAGTATGCCGCAATGTCGATGGCGGTGGCGGCCGCGATGCACAGCGCGAATCCCAGTGCCGCCCACCATGCCGCGCGGGATCGAACCAGCTTCGGCCACGGCAGCAGCAGCAACCCGATCCAGAACACCAGCATCAGTTCCGGCACCCGGATCAGAAAGGCCAGCAAGCCGAGGCAGCAAGCCGCGATCAGATCGATCAGCAATCCGTCGCGGGCGAAGGCGTGCACAGCGAGCACCGCGCCTGCCGCGACCAATCCGGCCGTGATGGTGAACTGCGGAAACAGGACGGGGCGGGCGAAGACGAACACCAGAACGAGCACGCTCACCACGTATCCGGCGCCGGCCCGAAGCAGGTAGTACAGCGTCGCGGCTGCAGCGAGTGTCAATGCCAGCAGCATGCCCAGCGAGTAGCCGAGCAGGCCGTCAATGGACGGCAGGCTGCGCACGATGCCGCCCCACAGCACGTTGGAAAAGACCAGGCGCGGCGAGCCATACGCGGCGATGCCGTAGCCATGGGCGACCATCGACATGGCGAGGTCGTCATTGGTCTCCCATCGCGGCGTGAAGAAGGTGCAGAGCAGCGCGACGAACGTGCCGGCAAGCACGAGGCTTGCGAGCAGGGCTCGAAACTTCGGATTCCGCCCTTCAGAATTGCCGAACTGCATGAGAATTGCCGAACTGCATGCTGTGGATCGTGAGCGGCGTTGGCTTGCTGATAATGTCTCGCTGGAACTACGATGAAAGCGCCGGGGGCGCGACAGGTGTAGAGTCTCCCGGCCTGCGAGTCCAGTAGCGCCGGCTGCAGTCGGCGCCTGCTCCTGCGACGGGCAGGTGGCGCGCTGTCCGGTTGCGTCGGCCGGAATTCTCGGGCATGTAGGCGGGCGGGCCCGACAGGCCGTGTCTGCATCGACCGTGTTCGCGCCGGCACCAAGGTCCGTTCGGTTTTTCAGATGCACGCTCCCAGCACGCCCGTTCGATTTTCCGCCGCGCTCAAGCTGGCAGCTGTCATCGCCGGGCTGATCGTCCTGCTCGTGACCGCGGGCGCGCAATATCCGGTGGTCAACGTCTTCACCGGCGGCATCCTGATTTGCGGTCTGCTCCTCGTTGCCGGCCTGCCGCCGGTCGCAGACTTCTCCGCGCGCATTCTGGTGCGGCTGGATCGCATCGCGCTGGCTGCAAATCTCAAGGAGGACATCGACCTGCCGCGCGAGGCGCGCCGCATCAACCTCCTGAGGATCGCGCTCGGCCTGGTCTTCCTCTGGCGCTGGTCGAACCTGCTGCCGCTGGCGCTGATGGTCCAGGACGATCTCGTCTCCTACGTCACCGCATTCCTCGCCGTGCTGACCGGCGTGTGCCTCACCGTCGGCTTCTTCACGCCCGTCGCATCAATGGCGCTGCTGCTCGGGGCGATCTTCTCGTTCGATCTTGGCTTCTCTGCCGGCACGCTGGGAACGCACGTGCTGCTGATGGCAAACCTCCCGCTGCTGCTGTTCCCCGCCGGGACCGCACTGTCGCTGGACGCCAGGCTGATGCGATCGCGCGGCATGCTCGGGTCGATGGTCCGGGGCCTGTATGGCCTCGTCGGCACGCCCTCGATGGCCCGTTCGCGGATTGGTCGCCTGTTCGCGGTGATCTCCTACTGCTGTCTCTGCCTCTACTCGATCCTCTGGCACCTCGACGATCCCGCATGGCTGAAGGGCTACGCCAATCTGCAGGTGCTGTCGGGATTCTACCTGTCGCGCTACCCGGATTTTTTCCAGTGGCTGTATCACGCCCACCCGCCTATAGCGATCGCGCTGTCGCAGGCGTCGATCTACATGATGATGATCTGGGAGATGTTCTTCAGCGTCTTCCTGTTCGGCAGGTTCACCCGCTATTACGTGTTGTGGATCGGCGCCATCTTCCTGTGCATCTCCGGATTCGTCCTGCAGTTGAGCTACCTGCCGTGGGTCGAGGTGGTCTTCTTCACCCTGGTGTTCTGGCAGGACTGGTGGCTCAACGTCGGCGGGCGACGATCGCTGACCGTCTTCTTTGACGACCGATGCCGGCTGTGCGACGGCACGATGCGGTTCCTGTCCAAGGTCGATCTGTTCGGCATCGTCTCGCCGTCGGGGCTGAGCCGGAGCAGGGAGCAAGTTGCCGCCGCCGGATTGACCGAAGCCGAGGTCATGGAGGACCTCTGCGGCCGCGCCGGTGACGGAAAGCTTTACCGCGGCTACGACCTCTATCTCGAACTGACGCGCCGCGTGCTGCTTCTGCTGCCGGCCTGGCCGCTGCTTTTGATCGGCAAGCTCACCGGGCTAGGGCCGCTCATCTATCGGACGATCGCCGCACGGCGCCGCCGGATCTTCGGAACATGCAGCCCGTCGATGATAACGGCGGACGACTTCCGTCCGGTCCATGCCGCGGACATCGTCGCGATTCCGCCTCGTCTGCTTTGGCCTTCGGCATTCGCGCTCGCTTACCTGTTCTTGCTGATCTGTTACGTCGTGGGAACCCTGCCGTACGGCCAGTCGCTCTGGCTAAAGCATCCGTCGACGTCGGTGATCTACGCCGCCTCGTACAATTACGGGCTGGTGCCGATCAACGTGTTCAACAAGCAAGATCTCGCGATGGAGAACAACTTTGTGACCATCGAGGCTCGACGGGCTGATGCGCCCAACGAGGAGGTCCTGCTGCCGTATCTGGATCGGAACGGACGCCGTCTGGGCTGGAATCGGTCGGACCGGTTCTACTTCGGCAACTCGGTGCTGCTGCGACGCTCGATGATCGAGTATCACAACTACTGTTTCCTCGATGCGGACCGTCACCTCCGGATCTTTCGGCCGCTGCTCAAACTGGCCGCGGCGCAGGGTTACGTCGCGCCCTACAAGGTCACCTATTACAGCATTCCGCGGTGGGATTACGCGCAAATACGCGATCCTGCGCACAAGTCGTTTGTGCCGTACAAGGTCTGCGAGATCACGCTGGGCGAGGATCTGACAGTCAAGAGCAGAACCGAATTCGGGCCGGTGAATATCCCCGACACCAACTAGGGCGCGGACTCATAACGCGCGGCCAACCATAGCCGGGTAAATGCGAGTTGGACGAAGGCGATAGTTGACGGCAGTAGAGCTGCGGAAACCTCGAACTTCGAACGATCAGATACCGGCCGGGCGAACCCCATCTGACTGTGAAGTTGTCCTTCACACCCTATAAGTTTTGTCCTGGATAGCCTCTGTCGCGCAGGCCTCGTATCTCTCCCACAAATTCCGAAAGCTCTTAGGGAGAGACTGCGATGAACGACATTTCCGGAAAGCGCTACGAACTACACCAAGGAGAGGTACAGCCTTCTCGGCAGCTTTCTGAGCCGAACGCGGGCGGATTACATCGTCGAGCTTTTTTGGCAGGCGCCGCAGTTCTGGTTGGAGGCCCGAGTTCCGCTCAGGTCCAATCCTCCGTTACCTCCGCTTCTGCGGGTTCAGGCGCCATGCCAAACAACGTCAGAGTGGAACGAGTAGATGGCTCAATTCTGCTGATTGGCCTTCGGCAGGAGACCGATCGCGTTGAGCTGTCAAGCGTCATCGGCTTGGGCCGTCTGCTCTATATGCTCGACCACGATGAAGCACTGCGCGTGGCGGTTCTCTACTCCCAGGGCTCTGACTTCGTCGGAGGTGTCCTCGATCCTGAAAGCTGGGCGCCAGTCTTGCGTACCGGTAGGTTCCCGGAAGTCTTCCAGTTCGTGAATCCAGTCGGTACGATACCACCCCGCAGAGAGAAGCCACTCGTCGTCGCTGTCCAGGGCAAGTGCCAAGGTGCGGGCCACGAGCTTTTTTTAGCGGCGGATGTCCGAGTTGCATCGAGCGACACCGTGTTCGCCCAGCCAGAAGTCACCAGAGGCCACTTTCCTGCCGGCGGTGCACCAATCACATTCGTTCGGGAGGCGGGTTGGGCGAATGCGATGCGCTACATGTTAACAGGCGACGAATGGGGTGCCGATGAGGCCTATCGAATGGGACTCGTTCAATACGTGACCCCGCCCGGAAAGCAGCTTGACCGGGCGATCGAGGTCGCCCGCAAAATATCGGCAGCAGCTCCGCTCGGCATTCGAGCTACAATCGCGTCGGCCCATCGTGCGCTAAGTGACGGCCAGGAAGCTGCGTTCGCGGCGCTTTTCCCTGAACTCGCGCGGTTGGCGCAGAGCGACGATCACGAAGAATATTTCCGCGCGATCCGGGAAAAGCGTCCTCC
This sequence comes from Bradyrhizobium semiaridum, assembly GCF_020329505.1. Classification (GTDB taxonomy): domain Bacteria; phylum Pseudomonadota; class Alphaproteobacteria; order Rhizobiales; family Xanthobacteraceae; genus Bradyrhizobium; species Bradyrhizobium semiaridum. The sequence goes on along the minus strand of NZ_JAGKJJ010000005.1, from coordinate 109,752 downwards.
CGCTTTTCGTGGTCGCTGATCGGTGACTTTTTTAGATTCGTCGGACTGCTGGATAGTCTCGATGATGCATGTCGCTGAGGGTTGCCTGGCGCGTTCGGTCCTTATCAGGAGGAGGCTGCGAACAACTGCAAGCGTCATCGGCGTCGCGCTTTGCTCTGGTGGTCGATGAAAGCGCGCAGCTTGGGCATTATCTGACGCTTGCTTGGATAGTAAAGAAAAAGGCCCGGCGTTGTCGGAGCAAAGGGCGTCAACACCGCCTGCAATCGACCCTCCGCAATACGAGCCTTCACAGGTGGGCTGGGCACCTGCGCAAGTCCCAAACCGTCCATTGCCGCTTCGATGAGTGTCGGATAATCGTGTGCGATCAGCGGACCTGAGACGACGGCTTCAATGGTCCTGTTGCCATCGAGAAATGACCACGGCACGATCGATCCATTCGGCCGGCGCATGCGCAGGCAGGAATGGCCACGTAGATCATCGATAAGCTTGGGCCGTGTCCGCGAACGCAGATAATCGGGACTCCCGACTACCACGAGCGGGAACGGCTGAGAGAGCCTGACAACAATCATATCAGCATCGATGAACTGACCCATACGGATGCCTGCGTCAAATCCTCCGGCGGCGAGATCAACTAGCTCCTCGCTTGCGGCGATCCCGACTTCGATTTCCGGATAAGCTTTGCAGAAAGACATGATTACCGACTGAAGGATTAGCGGAACGACCGCTCTGGGGACGGCGAGTCGCAAAAGACCGGTGGGACGTTCGCCGAGTTCACGGACGGAGGCTCCGGCGGCGGCGAGCTCTTCGAAAGCCGGTTTGGCCCGCGATAGGAATCGCTCGCCAGCTTGAGTGAGACCTACACTGCGGGTCGTGCGAACGAAGAGCGCAACGCCCATTCGCGCCTCCAGTGCACGCACCGCCTGACTTATCGCTGATGGGGTGATACCCAGCTCCGCGGCCGCCCTTCGGAAGCTCCGGTGCTGGGCGACGCTGAGGAATGCCTCCACGCCATCCAGCGCGCTCTGCTTGATTGTGAAGTTCTGCTTCATGCCCTGTAGAGATTATAGCGGATAGTGAAAGACGGAAAGGTGTCTTAGGTTTCGCAGACGCACGCAGGCAGCTGAATCCAATGCCGGCTTGTCGTGCTTACAACTGTACTGAGGCAGCCCGCCACAGTCGGAGCCCGAGAGCCGATGAAGCCAGTCTTGAACGCCGCCCTCGCACTCACCCTCACTTTCATAGGTGCCCTTGCCATGACGGAAGCATCCATTGCCCAAACACAAAGCGCCTCTCCCTTAACAACCGGGGTCATGGTCATCCTCACGGCTAAGGCCGACGTTACGCGCGAACAAGTGATGGCCGTCATGCCGACCGAAGTCCGACAGACCGTGCAGCTCTACGTCGGTGGAAAAATCCGTGAATGGTTCTCGCGTGCCGATGGCCGCGGTGCTGTCTTCCTGCTCGATACCAAAGATGTCGCGGAAGCGCACGCGATCATGGAGGATCTCCCGTTAGCCAAACAGCGCCTCGTCGACCACGAGTACATCGCAATCGGGCCCCTGTTGCCACTTCGGTTGCTCCTGGCCGGTCCGGAGCGCCCGCAACAATAAGGAGCCAAGGATGCCAGCCATCAATCTGCCTTTCGTCCTAAGCGTTGTCGGCGCCTTCCTGGCGAGTTCAGCAGTCGCCTACATCTATGTCTGGCCGTTTATGCGCACGTTGCCGCAGTTCGAAGCTTTACGATTAATTGCGGCCTTTCACGCGTTCAGATTTCTTGGAATGAACTTCTTGGTGACTGGATTTGTGTCTCCGGAAGTAAGTTTCGATTTCGCCAGCAAAGTCGCATGGGGTGATTTCATTGCTGCGGTCCTTGCAGTTCTTTCGATGGCAGCTCTCTCTTGGCGTTGGTCAATCGCCATTCCAGTCGTCTGGCTGTTCAATATCTGGGGCACGATCGATCTTTTGAACGCGTACTACATGGGAGCCACGCAGCTCAGAGATCCGGGTCTCATGGGTGCCGGGATCTATGTCCCCGCACTTTACGTCCCCTTGCTGCTTGTCAGTCACGTTCTGAGTTTTCTCCTTCTGTTGAAAATCAAACAAACTGAACAAGGTTCAATGGCCCCTGGGCGGGCTCGTACCTAAGTATCTTGGGGTCCCGTGTGACTTCAGGTTTGTGGCCATCGCGACATATTGCGCTGCCGCACGAACTTGGTCGCTATAGGAGCAAAGCGGACGCAGTCACCAGTCACATGGGCTGCCAAGTTAATAGGTACACGGCCTAGTCTCGTCGTCCTCACGCTAATTGCGCCGCAATCCCCACGTCATTCCGGGCTCGCGCCAAGTGGCGCGCCCCCGGAGCGACGGAGAGGGGTTGTGGGACGACTGGCGCGCACGGCAAGCGCTGGGACAGCTGGCGTTTAGATCTCAGCTTCCCCGTCTACGGCCCAGGCCTCTCTCAACAATCGTTGCCGGCGCCCTGCTGGGGTGGCGCGCTTTGGGTGCCTTGCATGCCTTGGGCCTGCTGCGCGGCCGTCGGCTGTCCCTGCATCTGCTTCTGGGCATCCTGGGACGATGCCGCGGCGTCGCCGGTGGTGCGATCCATTGTGCTCGTCGGCGGATGCTCGCCAGTGCGCGATGCCGTGCTGCCGACGGTCTGGCCGGTGTGCCCGGGTGTGGGGCCGGACCCGGCGTCCTTGTCGGCCATATTGCACGGACCGGCCTGCGCGATGCCGGCGCTCAGGATGAGTGCTGCGCAGCTCGTTGCCATGGTTCTCACGGTCATGCTGTTCTCCAGCTGTATGAGGAATTTGCGACAACGGTTCACCGATGCACTGGTTCCTGCCGCCACCATGGGACATCGCGCGATGATGACGATGCGTTCGGCTATGGATTCCCGGCCTGCGGCGGAATAATCTCGCACCACACAACGGGCGGGCAGGCAGCATGACAAATACCGAGAGCAGCAAGTGCGGACATGACCCGGTTCCGCCTGTGCCGGATTGCGCCCGGTTGCGAGCCTGGTCTGCCTTCGCTGCAGTCGTGCTGATGCTGCTGACCGTGACGCCGGCATCGGCGCAGTCGATGCGCCAGGGTGTCGCGGCGTTCAACCGGCAGGACTACCAGCGCGCGTCGCGCATCTTCATTCCGCAGGCCGAACGCGGCAACCCGATCGCGCAGACCTATCTCGGCTTCCTGTTCGAGAACGGCCGCGGCGTGCCGCAGAATTACACCGAAGCCGCGATGTGGTATCGCCGCGCCGCCGAGCAGGGCGACAGCCTCGCCCAATATTCCCTCGGCCTGCTCTACGATCGCGGGCAGGGCGTGCCGCGCGATGTCGTGGAAGCCAGCAAATGGCTCAATCTCTCGGTGGCCGCCGCACCGCCGCGGACACGCCAGGCGCGCCAGCTGATCCGCGATGCCGTCACCAGCAAGATGTCGCGCGGCGAGATCGCCCAGGCGCGGCTGCGGGCGCTGGAATGGGCGCCGATCCGGGAGCACTGAGCGTCAGCGCTTTTGGCTCAGCCGAGCCAGATCGCCGGCTATCAACCAGGCCGCGGCGACGCCAGAGAGCTTGACGTCGACCATGCCGAGGCCGTTGCGGCCGCGGAAGACGGCAAACTTCCTTTGTCTCGACCCGCGCAAGCGGGAGAGGTGTACCCAGTCTGCGGTGAAGTCGCTTGGCCCGGACTCAACTAGCGCAGCGGGGCGCCGGGCGGGGGCACCACGACGACGGGACTGCTGGTCCCGACCAGGCGGCTGTTCATCTTGCTACGCATCTGCTCGGCGATCACATGCGCATCGACGCTGTCCCTGACCAGTGTCGGGCGGATGAACAGGATGAGCTCGGTCCGCTTGCGGTTGTTGGTCTGGTGCGAGAAGGCGTCGCCGACGCCGGGGATCTGGTCGAGCACCGGAATGCCCTGCCGCCCCTTGGTCTCGCTCTCGCTGATCAGGCCGGCGAGCAGCACGGTCTGGCCCGAGGTCACCGCGATCGAGCTCTTGACGCGCCGCTGCGAGATGGTCGGCGTCAGGCCGTTGAGGCCGGCATTGGCGACGCTGGAGATTTCCTGCTCGATGTCGAGCACGATGTTGCCGTTGGCGTTGGCGCGCGGCAGCACGCGCAGGATGATGCCGGTGTTCTTGTAGTCGATGGTATTGACCACGGTGTTGTTGGCGGTCAGCACTGTCGCGGTGCCGGTCGAATAGGGCACCTGGTCACCGACCTGCAGGGTGGCCGGCTGGTTGTCGAGCACGACCAGCGACGGATTGGACAGCACCTTGACGTCGGTGACGCCGTGCAGCGCGTCGAGGATGACGCGCGGCGAGTTCTCGGCGCCGACCAGCAGATTGAAGCCGGGCAGCACGCGTCCCATCAGGGCGCCGGCCGCGGCGTTCACCGCATTGTTCGGCGGCTCGACCGAGTTCGTGCCGGTGCTGGACCCGTTCGAGAGGGTGTTGACCATCGAGCCCTGCTTGCTCGCCAGGAAGAACTGCACGCCGTAGTTCAGATCGTTGTTCAGCGTGACCTCGGCGATCGTCGCCTCGATCGCGATCTGGCGCTGCGGCCGGTCGATCTGGCGGATGGTCTGCTCGACGATGCGCTGCGACTCCGCGTTGGCATAGACCAGCACGGCGTTGTTGGTAACGTCAGCGGTGATGCGGACATTGGGCAGGAAGCTCGGCCCGCTCGGCGACTTGGCGCCCGACGTCGTCGCCGCGCTGCCCGACTGCTGATCGGTGCCCGCCGTCGCCGGAGCGGGGCGCGCATTCAGCGGCGTGCCGCCTGGGCCGGTGACCGGCGTCGACGCGCCGGACGCCGCCGTCGGCATCGCGCTGAGCGAGGCGATCGGGCTGGTGCCCGACGAGGACAGCGAGACGCCCGAACCCGGCGCGATCTGGGTTGTGCCATTATCGAACAGGCCGGACGAGGCGCCGCTCGACGGCGCCACCAGCATCTCGTTCAGCATCGCCACCACGACGCGCGAATTGCCGTAGCGCAGCGGATAGGATTTCAGGTTGACCGCCTCGGTGTCCGAGCGGTCGAGCCGCGTGATCCAGGTGCCGGCGCGCTTGAGATATTCCGGCTTCTGGCTGACCACGAGGATCGCGTTGAGGCGGCCGATCGCCTGGAACTTGACGACGCTGGAGCTGAGCCCGCCCTCGCCGGTGTCCATGATCTTCTCGAGCTCTGATATCAGCGGCTCGGGCGAGGAGTTGCGCACCGGGAAGATGCCGACCGACTGTCCGCGCATCCAGTCGGCGTCGAAGCTGAGGATGGTGTCGATCGCCGAGGCACGCTCAGACCCACTGCCGGTGACGATCAGCGTGTTGCGCCCGTTGTCAGGCCGCAGCGTGGTCGCCTTGACGCCGAAGCCGTCGAGCAGCTTGAACATGGTCTGCGCCGAGACGTAGCGCAGCGGCACCACGCTGATGCCCTGGCCGGCTTCGGCGGTGCCGTTGCGGTCGACGCTGCCCGGGCCGGCCTCTGCCGCGGGCAGCAGGCGATAGCCGCCGCGGTCGCGCACCAGCGCGACGCCGGACATCTTGAGCGCGTTCTCCAGCACATAGATCGCGTCGGCCTTCGGCACCGGGCGGACCGAGGCCAGCGTCACCGTGCCCTGCACCCGCGGATCGATCGTGTAGCCGACGTTCAATACGTCACCAAGGATGACCTTTGCGACCGTCGCGACTGGAGCGTTCTCGAAGTTGAGGTCGTAGCCGTTACCGCCGCCTTCGCGCTCGGCCGCTGCGCCGCCGGCGGGCGTGGTTCCATCGCTGAGATAGATGGCGGAGCGTGAGGCGTTCTGCTGGCGCAGGCCGCTCGCCGGCGTATCCGTAGTTTGCCGGGGCAACAAATCGATCGAATTCACTTTCTCGGCGATATCCTGCGCGCGAGGATCCTTCGGATTGGTCTCGATCGATTGGTCGGCGGTGACGATGCAGGCGGTCAGACCGAACGCGGACAAAAACAGAACGAGCGTTCCAGTCAACCCTGAACGCAGGCGCGAAAGCGGGTGCACCACTTTGAACAAAAGACGCCTACCCAGTACTACAGTTGATACTGAAAAAACGTCCGACCCCTCGGCTCGAACGCCTGCTAAATTTGCGTCACGATTATGTTTTTGCTACTAGAAGAGTCAAGCGCCGTGTTGCTGCACGCAAAGGCTGTTGCATCCCAGGTGACAAGGTGAGCGGCTGGACTCCGATGCGCGAGCTGTCCGCAGAGACCTTCCGGCAGCATCTCCTCGACAAATACGCCATGCCGGCACGTGTGCGTAATCGCGTCGAACATCCGGCGAACTCAACCCTGACGCGTGCGCTGCGGGAATTGTGGGAAGCGAGCGATCTTTCCGCCGCCGAGTTCGCCGACGAGGTTTCCGACTATTTCGGCGTGGTGCGGCTCGGTCTGCCACAGCTGCTCGCTGCGACACCTTGTCTCGACGGCTTCTCGCGGCGCTTCCTGCGGGAGTCCACGATCTTTCCGTTCCGTGCGCCGAACGGTGGCTATCGCATCGCGGTCGCCGATCCCTCCGACACCGCCGCCATTCGCGCCGCCGAGATCGTGTTCGGCGAGCCGGTCGAACTGGCGGTGGCGTCGTTCGAGGACATCACCACCGTGCTCGACCAGCGCATGGAGGCCGACGGCGCCGGCGCGGATGAGGGCGCGAAGGCGGCGAGCCTGCAATCCGACGATGACATCGAGAGCCTGCGCGATCTCGCCAGCGGCGCGCCGGTGGTGCGCGCACTCAACGATCTGCTCGAGCGCGCCGTCGAGCTGCGCGCCAGCGACATTCACATCGAGCCGTTCCGCACCGGCCTCGTCGTGCGCATGCGCGTCGACGGGTTGCTGCGTGCAGTCCCGTCGCCGTCGGGTGTGCCGCCGCAGGCGCTGATCTCGCGGGTCAAGATTCTCGCCGGCCTCAACATCGCGGAGCGGCGGTTGCCGCAGGACGGCGCGGCGCGCGTCCGCGTCAGCCGCGCCGAGCTCGACGTCCGCGTCGCGACCATGCCGACCCAGGCCGGCGAGAGCGCGGTGATCCGCCTGCTGCCGCGCGACCGCGGCTTGCTCGAGATGAGCAAGCTCGGGTTCTTCGCACGCGACGAGAAGACCATGTCGCGGCTCTTGACGCTGCCGCACGGCATGATCGTGGTGACCGGCCCGACCGGCAGCGGCAAGACCACGACGCTGGCGACGATGCTCTCGATCCTCAACGAGCCGACCCGCAAGATCCTGACCATCGAGGACCCGGTCGAATACGAGATTCCCGGCATCAACCAGTCGCAAGTCAAGCCGTCGATCGGGCTGACCTTCGCCTCGGCGATGCGCTCCTTCGTCCGCCAGGATCCCGACGTGATCATGGTCGGCGAAATCCGCGACGCCGAGACCGCGCATATCGCGGTCCATGCGGCGCTGACCGGCCATCTCGTGCTGACCACGCTGCACACCGAGACGGCGGCCGCCGCGGTGCCGCGGCTGATCGATCTCGGCGTCGAAGGATTTTTGCTGCGCTCAGTGCTGCGCGCGGTGCTGGCGCAGCGGCTGGTGCGCGTGCTGTGCGACCGCTGCAAGGTGCCACATACGCTGTCCACCGCCGATCTCGACAACGATCCGCGCTTTGCGGTGATCGGCTTTGCGGCCGGTGAGGTGGTGCACGAGGCCGGCGGCTGCGAGCGCTGCGGCGGCACCGGTTATCGCGGCCGCAACGGCGTGTTCGAGATCCTCGAGATGACCGACGACGTGCGCAAGCTGGTCGGACCGCAGACCGATTCGCATGCGATCGACCAGGCGGCGATCGCCGGTGGCATGACCACGATGCTGGCCGACGCGGTCGCCAAATGCCGCGCCGGCGTGACCACCGTGCCCGAGGTGTTCCGCGTCACGACGATCCGGTGATGTGATGCCGAACTATCGCTACCGCGCGATGAATTCCGACGGCGAGCTGGTCTCGGGCGCGATTGCCGCGCCCGCGCCCGGCGATGTCGCGGCCAGGATCGAGCGGCTCGGCCTCGTGCTGGTCGACAACGTCACGCTGGAAGAGGGCGGCACCGCGCGGCGCGCCTTCAGCCTGTTCAACGCGCCACGGGCCGAGGACGTCACCATCTTCACCCGCGACCTCGCGCTGTTGCTGCGCGCCGGGGCGCGGATCAACGACGCGCTCGAGCTGCTGGCTGCCGACCGCGATTTCGGCCGGCTGCGGCCGGTAGTCGCCGACGTCCGCTCGCGCGTGATGGCCGGCGAAAGCTTCGCCGACGCGCTGATCCGGCACCAGGGCCTGTTCCCGCCGATGTATGTCGCGCTGATCCGGGTCGGCGAGGCCTCCGGCTCGCTCGATCACGTGCTCGAGGTGCTGGCCGACGAGCGCACCCGCACCGAGGCGCTGAAGCGCCGGCTCGGCGATGCCGTGCGCTATCCGCTGTTCGTGCTGGGCGCCGCAAGCTGCGTATTGCTGTTCTTCCTCACCTTCGTGCTGCCGCAATTTGCCAGCGTGCTGCAGGATTTCGGCGCCAAGGTCGATCCGTTCATCGCGGGCTTCCTCACGCTCTCGACCCTGCTGCGGGCCAATTCGGATGCGGTGATGGCGGGTCTTGCCGCCGTCATCGCGGCCGCGTGGCTGCTGCTGCGGCAGCAGCGGGTGCGGCACACGCTGCTGTCGGCGCTGACCCGGCTGCCGGCGATCCGCGAGGTGATGAAATATTACCGGACCGCGCTGTTCTGTCGTAATCTCGGCCTGCTGCTCGGCAGCGGTGTGAACCTGACGACGACGCTGCGCATCCTGATCGACATGATGGCGTCGGTCGGATCGACCACGGTGTGGACCGACGCCACCGACCGCGTCCGGCACGGCGCGAAACTGTCGGAGGCGCTGGGCGACACCGATGCACTCCCGTCGATGGCGGTGCGCATGCTGCGGCTCGGCGACGAGACCGGCCAATTGCCGATGCTGGCCGGCCGGGTCGCGGAATTCTACGAGGCCAAGCTGCAGCGCACGCTGGACCGGGTGGTCGGCATCGCCGGCCCCGCGGCGATCATCGTGATCAGCGTCGTGGTCGGCGGATTGATCGTGTCTGTGATGACTGCGCTGATGTCGGTCAGCCAGATTGTTGGTTGAGGTTGTTGCCATGAGGAAACATTTGCGGATCAGACGGCCGGCGCCGCGCCGGCGCAACTCCGAGGCCGGCTTCACGCTGGTCGAGATGCTCGTCGTCATCACCATCATCGGCCTGATCATGGCGCTGGTCGGGCCGCGGGTGCTGAACTATCTCGGCGAGTCTAAGTCGAAGGCGGCGAAGATCCAGATCGAGAGCTTCTCCAGCGCGCTCGATCTGTATTATCTCGACCTCGGGCGCTATCCGAGCAGCAATGAGGGCCTCGCCGCGCTGACCCGCAGCAACAATGCGCCCGGCTGGAACGGGCCGTATCTGCGCGGCGGCGTCGTCCCGAACGATCCCTGGGGTCACAGCTACATCTACCGCACGCCGGGCGAACGCGCGCCCTACGACATCATCTCGCTGGGATCGGACGGCCAGGAAGGCGGCAGTGGCACGGCAGCTGACATCACCAGCGCCGCGCGCTGACGCCGGGCGGCGCGAGGCCGGCTTCGCGCTGATCGAGATCCTCTGCGTGCTCGCGATCATCGGGCTGCTCGCCGCGATCATCCTGCCGTCGCTGCCGCGCGCCACCACGCGGGCGCGGCTGGAGAGCTATGCGGTCGCGACCGCGGCCCTGCTCAAGGCCGACCGCAGCGCCGCGCTGCGCAGGAACGTCCAGATCGCGACGCTGGTGGATGCGGAGCAGCGCGCGATCCGCTCCGGCGCCACCGGGCGCGTCGTTCGCTTCCCCGGCGACGTCACCGTCGACACCACGCTGGCCTCGCGCTGCGCGGACCGGCCGGCCGGCCGGTCGATCGATTTCTTTCCGTCGGGGATGTCTTGCGGCGGCACCATCGCGCTGGCGCGGCCCGGCATGGGCTACGAAATTCGCGTCAACTGGCTGACCGGAGGGGTCGATATTGTCGCCCGCAAGCAAAAGCTGCTCTGACGGCGAGCGCGGTTTTACGCTGATCGAGGCGCTGGTGGCGCTGGCGATAATCGCGGCCGTGCTCGGCGCGATCGGCGCGGTGATCGGCACCACGGTGCAGGGCACCCGCGCGATCGACCAGAAGCTGGCGCTGAGCGGCGCCGCCGAGACGGTGCTGGCCGGGCTGCCGCCGCGCGGCGCGCTGAAGGTGGGACGGCAGACCGGCACGCTCGCCGGCCATCGCTGGCGCATCGACGTCGCGCCGATCAATGCCGCGGCGGATGCGCCGCCGAGCCGGTTCGTGCCGCTCGCGGTCAACCTGCGCATGCAGGGACCGGGCGGGGCGCAGATCCAGGTCACGACGGTGCGGCTGGTGCCGAGGGCTCCCGAATGAGCGCGCGGCGGTCACGGCGTCAGTCGCAACGGGCCCGGTGGCGCGATGAGTCCGGCTTCACGCTGCTCGAGGTGCTGCTGGCGACGCTGCTGATGACGGTGATCCTCGCCGCGCTCGCCACCGTGACCGCGCAATGGCTGCCGAACTGGAACCGGGGCATGGCCCGCGTCCAGCGCGCCGAGAAGCTGGCAATTGGGATGGAGCGCGCACTGGCCGATCTGTCGGTCGCCGAGATGGTGCCGATGAGCGGCGACGGCAAGCGGCCGCTGTTCGAGGGCAACGAGCTCGCGGTCACCTTCGTGCGCACCGCGGTCGGGCCCAATACGCGCCCCGGCCTCGAGATCATCCGACTGATCGAGAAGGCCGACGCCGACGGGCTAGCGCTGGTGCGCGAGCGCGCGCCGTTCGCGCCGATGCCGGCAGATGCGCAGATCCGCTTCGTCGACCAGGTGGTGCTGGTCCGCGCGCCGTTCCGCGTCAGCTTCGCCTATGCCGGGCCCGACCAGGTCTGGCAGCCGACTTGGCGCGACCAGGTGCAATTGCCGAACATGGTGCGCGTCTCCGTGCGCGACGCCGGCACGGGGCAGGTGCTTGCGGTGTCGAGCGCCGCGATCGTGCATGTCAATGCGCCGGCCGAATGTGCGCGTGCCAAGAACGCCGTGGCCTGCCTCGCGGCACGGGCCAATCCGGCGGCCGGCAAGAAGGAAGAGCAGCTGTGACGGCGGCACCGCGCGAGACAGTCCGGATCGAGACATCGCAGCGCGGCTTCATCGTGATCGCGGTGCTGTGGATCCTCGCCGCGCTCGCGGGCCTCGTGCTGATCTATCTGACCTATGTCACCAACACCGCGATCGTGATCGCCGGCAGCACCGACCGGGTCCAAGCCGAGGCGATGGTGACCGCCGGCCTGGAGCTCACTGCCTTGCAGCTCTCCGGCTATAGCGAGGCCGCGCGCCCGAGCAGCGGAACCTTCAATGCCAAGGTCGGGCCGGGCCGGGTGTTCGTGACCTTCCGCTCGGAGGCGGCCCGCGTCGACCTCAATGTCGCCTCGAAGGGGCTGTTGGCGGGCCTGATGGCTGGACTCGGCGTCAGCGCGGACAATGCCGCCGCCTATGCCGACCGCATCCTGGCGTGGCGGGCGCCGACCGAGCTCGGCGACAGCGACCCCGAGACGGTGTTCTACAAGACCTCCGGCAGTCCCTATGCACCGCGCCACGCACCGTTCCCCGCGCCCGAGGAGCTGTGGTTGGTCCGCGGCATCCCGTCGGCGGTGATCGAGCGCATGCTGCCCTTCGTGACGGTGTTCAGCAATGTCGCCGAGGTCAACGTCCGCGATGCCGCGCCGCAGGTGCTGGCGGCGCTGCCGAACATGACGCCCGAAGCGTTGCAGGCGGTGCTGACGCAGCGCGGCGATCCCGCGCTCGACCCGCGCAGTCTGATCGGCATGACCGGCGGCGAGGGCACGACGCTGGCCTCCGCGCGGGCCTATCGCGTCAGCGTCGATGCCGAGCTCGGCGACGGACGCCGGCGCAGCAGCGAGGCGGTGATCCTGCTTCTCGAAAGCGGCGACGAGCCCTATCGTGTATTGTCGTGGCGCAACACTTCCGACGGCAGCACGGCACCGCAAAGGGCTTCCAGGCGATGACCATGGTTTCGACCCTCCGAGCGATTCTGAGCGCGTGGACCGGCAGCGTCGCGCAGGCGATTATCGCGGGTGCCGGCCGCCTGGTCTCGCCGCGCGTGATCCGCCTGGTCGAGGCCGACGACGGCGGCTTTGCGGTCGAGGCGGCGGGCAAGACCGACAACGCGCCGTCGCGCATCGCCTATGCCGACGGCGCGCTGTCGGGGCCCGACCTCGGTCCGCTGTTCCGCGGCAAGCGCGTCGAGATCGTGCTGCAGCCGAAGCGCTTCCTGTTTCGGCCGCTGGAGTTGCCGGCCCGCGCGGCTGACTTCCTCGAGGGCATCGTGCGCGCGCAGATCGACCGCCTGACGCCGTGGAGCGCGGCTGATGCGGTGTTCGGCTGCACCGCGCCGGTCGCCGCCGGCAGCGATGCCATCAGCACCATGATCGCCGCGACCACGCGCAAGGTCGCGACGACCTACGCCCAGGCGATCGCCGCGTTCCACCCGTCGGAGGTTGCGATCCTGACCGACGTCGAGGGCCATGCGGCGCGCGTCAAGGTGTTCGAGCAGAGCGCGCGCGGCCATCTCGACGCGGCGAGGCTCGGCCGGGGGCTGCAACTGGTGCTCGGCATTACCGCCGTGGCCGCGGTGCTGTCGGCCGCAGCCTCCGCCTATGTTGCCAGCAGCCTCGGCGGGCAGGAGGAGGAGGTGGCGCGGCAGATCTCGGCACGGCGCGCGGCGATCCGCGCCGGCGCCGATGGCGGCGACCGCTCGCCGGTGGCGGCGCTGGAGCGGCGCAAATACGAGACGCCGGCGAGCGTCATCGTGCTGGAGACGCTGAGCCGGGTGCTGCCCGACCACACCTATGTCACCGAGCTGCGCCTCGCCGGCAACAAGCTGCAAATCTCCGGCATCACCAGCGATGCGCCGTCGCTGATTCCGCTGATCGAGCAGTCGCAGCACTTCACCCGCGCGACATTCTACGCGCCGACCACGCGGGCGCCGTCCGATCCCGGCGAGCGCTTCCATATCGAGGCGCGGGTGGAGCCGAAGAATACCCTTGGCGCGGTGGCGCCATGAGCGCCAGCGGCAATATCGTGACACGCACGCTGGCGCAGTCGCCGCTGATCGCGGTGGTGCTCTATCTCGCCGCGCTCGGCCTGCTCGTGACCACGAGCGCGCTTTCGATCGGCGACATCCTCGACCATCAGCGCACGCTGGCGCAGAGCTCCGATCTGCTCGAGCAGTTGCGCGGGCGCAAGCCGCGCGGCGCGGCGCTGTCTGCGGAACATCCGGGGACGCCGTTCCTCGAGGGACCGACCGTGACGGTCGCCGGTGCCGCGCTGCTGCAGCGGGTCGCAAGCGCGATCGGCAATGTCGGCGGCACCGTGCAGTCCTCGCAGGTCGACGTGCTCGGCACGCAGGCGAAGGACGGCTTCGTCGGGCTCGTCGTCAGCTGCGAGATGGAGCAGCCGTCGCTGCAGAAGCTGCTCTATGATCTCGAGGTCGGCATGCCCTATCTGTTCGTCGATCAGCTCGACGTGCAGGTGCCGCAGCTCACCGCGGCCAGCGAAACCGGCACCGGCCGCATCCGCGTTGTGCTCGGCGTTTCGGGCCAGTGGCAGGGCGGGAAGTGAATCGCCTGCGGCCGATGCAGAGCGCGCTGCGTCCGGTTGATGGAACGGGCCGCGGCGGATAGGCTGCTGGCCGGCGTTGCGATGTCGCCGCATAGGTGTCTGGATCAGAATGCTCAGGTGGCCCAAATTCTCGCGTCTTGTGCTGCTGGCGGGCGCCATGCTGTCGATGGGCGTGTCGGCGCAGCTCAGGGCCGCGACGTCGTCGCTGGATGTGCTGCCGGCCGACCGGGCCACCGACGGCTCCGATTCCGTCGATGTCGGCGGTCTGAAGCCATTGGCGCCGCCGCCGAGCAGGGAACCGGTCAAGACACTGCCCAGCGGCAACCCGCTGTGGTCGGTGCCGCTGTCGGCGCTATCAGCGACGGTGGCACGGCCGTTGTTCTCGGCCTCGCGGCGGCCGCCGCAGCGCGCCGTGGTCGGACTGCCGGCCGAGCCCGCTGCCGCTCCGCCGCCGGCCCCGATGGAACCGGAGCGTCCAGGGCTTGCGCTGATTGGCGCGGTGGTCGGCGACGGCGATGCGATCGCGGTGTTTCTCGACAATACGACGCAAAAGACGATTCGCCTGCGCCAGGGCGACACCCACGAAGGCTGGCAGCTCAGCACCGTGCAGGGCCGGGAAGTCACCTTCAGGAAGGCCGGCCGCAGCGAGGTTCTGGCACTGCAGCGCCCGGAGGCCGCGGCCGCGCCGTCCGCTGGCGGTCTGCCGCCGTCCGTCGGCGGTCTCCCCCCGATGCCACCGCTGCCGCCGCAGCCGGTGGCTGGCACGGTTGGCTCCTACGCGCCGTTCGTCCCGCGTTCGACACCGAAGAACGGCGAGTCGGACGGGCTCTGAGCGCGGCCCGTGCGGCGCTCACGCCGCGAGGATCGTGCCGAGGACGTCACACACGCGCTGCTGCTGGCTTTCGGTCAGCCCGATCCACATCGGCAGCCTGATCAGCCGTTCGGCCAGCTGCGTCGTCAGCGCCAGCTCGCCATCGGCGCGTCCGAAGCGCAGTCCGGCCGGCGAGGAGTGCAGCGGCACATAGTGGAACACCGAGCCGATGCCGTTGTCCTTCAGTTTCCGCAGCACCGCCTGGCGTTCGATGCCCGCCGCCAGCAGTACGTAATAGAGATGGCCGTTGTGCCGGCAGTCCGCGGGCACGATCGGCCGGCGCAGCAGCCCGCGCTGCTCGAGCGCCTCGAGTCCCGCGTGATAGCGATGCCACAGCGTGAGCCGCTCGCGGGTGATGCGCTCGGCCGCCTCGAGCTGCGCCCACAGGAAGGCCGCGGTGATCTCGCCCGGCAGATAGGACGAGCCGATATCCTGCCAGGTGTATTTGTCGACCTCACCGCGATAGAAGCGGGCGCGATCGGTGCCCTTCTCGCGGAGGATCTCGGCGCGCTGCACCAGCGCGGGATCGTTGACCAGGAGCGCGCCGCCTTCGCCCGAGATCACGTTCTTGGTCTCGTGGAAGCTGAAGCTGCCGAGATCGCCGATCGCGCCCAGCGCGCGGTCCTTATAGGCGGCCGCAACACCCTGCGCCGCGTCCTCGACGACGGCGAGCCCGTGTCGCCGTGCGACCGCCATGATGGTGTCCATTTCGCAGCCCACGCCGGCATAATGCACCGGCGCGATCGCGCGGGTGCGCGGCGTGATCGCCTGTTCGATCAGGCGTTCGTCGAGGTTGAGCGTATCCTCGCGGATGTCGACGAACACGGGAACGCCGCCACGCAGAACGAATGCATTGGCCGTCGAGACGAAGGTGAAGGACGGCATGATGATCTCGTCGCCGGCCTCGATGTCGAGCAGCAGCGCCGTCATGTCGAGTGCGGAGGAGCAGGAATGGGTCAGCAACGCCCTCGCGCAGCCGGTCTGCTGCTCGATCCAGCGATGGCACCGTGCCGTGAAGCCGCCGTCGCCGGACAGGTGCAGCGCGCGCTGCGCCTCGGCCATGTGTTCGAGCTCGTTCCCGGTCATGTACGGCCGGTTGAACGGAATGGGATCGTTGGCCACGGTACTGCTTTCAAGCCCAGGGGACGGCGGCGGAATTGCCTGCGGTGGACGCCAGATAGGCGGTTTCGGCGCGCAGAATCAACGGCCAATTGGCACCCACAGGAGGGGCGTGGGCAACTCTCGACAATCCCCGCGCCGGCTGCTAGCCCGTCCCCGGGCTGTAGGGTTTTGCCTTGATGGCAGAAGCACTTGAAGCGCGTCGAAACGGTGACCTGAAAGCTGGCATGGCGTTGAAGAAGGGACCGTCCGATCTGCTCGGTAACTCGGCATGGAATGCGATCGCCTTTGCGGTCGCGGTGCTGCTCAACCTCGCGATCCTGCCGTTCGTGATCTTCCGGCTCGGCCTTGCCGCCTTCGGGGTCGCGGGCCTGGTGACCGCCTGCGTGGCGCCAGCGCTGATGTTCAGCAATTCGCTCGGTCTGTCGACGGCGCGCGAGCTCGCGCAGCGCCTTGCGCCGTCCGATCGCGACGAGGCGCGGCGCTTCTTCGCGACCGCGCTTGCCCTTGCCATGATCGCCGGCGGAGTGATTGCGCTCGCGCTGTGCCTGATCGGAGCGCCGTTGGCGCGGCTTGGATTTCATCTGGGCGGCGCGGCTGCCGACGACCTCAACCTCGCGTTCGCGCTGGCCGGCGCCGGCTGGCTGATGCAATGCCTGTTCGCGGTGTTCCTGTCGCTGTTCACCGCGCGGCAGGATTATCGCCGGATCGCGTCGATCAGCATCATCGGCACGCTGGTGACCACGATGTCGATGCTGCTGCTGATCCCGCTCGCGCCCCGCGCCTCGACCTTCCTCGGCTGCCAGGCGCTCGGCTTTGCAACCAACTTCCTCTTGGCGTTCGGCTGGTCGCGGCGGACGATCGGCGAGTGGCTGGCGCGGCCTGCACTCGACCGCGGCGCGCTGCATGCGCTGGCCAGGCTTGGCGGCTGGCAGTTCGCGGCGCAGAGCGGCGCGCTGCTCGCCGGACAGGCGGACCGTTACTTGCTCGGCGCGCTGTTGCAGCCGCAATTCGTCGGCTTCTACGGCGTCGCGCAGCGGCTGGAGGAGGCGGTCTATATCGGCGTGCTGAAGGTCGGCGAGATCCTGTTCCCGTTCTTCAGCACGCTGCAGAAGGGGGACGACGATCGCAAGCTCGACCTGCTGCTGCGCTCGTCCTGGGTCCTCAACGTGCTCGCCGCGAGCGCGCTGGGCGGGCTGATTCCTGTTGCCGGTGCGCTGCTGTATCGCTGGACCGGCGCCGAGGTGGCGGCAGAAGCCGAACTGGTGCTGGTCGTTCTGGCGATCAGCGGTATCCTCGGGTCGAGCGCCAACGTGTTTGCCTTCTATCTGCTGTCGCAGGGCCGCTCCAGTTCCAACGCGCTGATATCGCTGATGACCGGAATCTTCACGCTGGCGACCAGCGCCATCGCGCTGCCCTATTTCGGCTGGCAGGCAGCCGGCTGGAGCTCCTCCGTCGGCATGATCGCGCAGATGGTCACAACGGTGGTCCTGCTGCGGCGGACCTTCAAGCTGTCGGGCCTGTGGCCGCGCATGCTGCATTTTGTTCTGGTGCCGCTCGGTGCCGGGATCGCGGTCGCGCTGACACTGCGTGTCCAATTCGGCAACGCTGTATTCGACCACGTGCCCTCGTGGTGGTATGTGATCTCGCTCTATACGATGTCGGCGGCGGCCATCTTCGTTGCAGCGGTCGCCGCCTCGCAACTTGGCCCCTATCGTGCCGTCTGCTGGCGCGATCTCAGCGCCATCGTTAGCCGCTTCTTGCCGTTGAGGGCCGTCTAGACATGTGCGGGATCGCAGGCATCGTCAATCTTCGCGGCAATCCCGTGGAGCCGACCGAGATTGAGCGGCTGCGCGGCCTGATCGCGCATCGCGGTCCGTTCGGCGAGGGCAGCTGGTTCAATGCCCGCCGCAATCTCGCCTTCGGCCACCGCCGGCTTGCGGTGATCGATCCCACCGACGGTGGCCGGCAGCCGATGCTGTCCGGCGATGGTCGCCACGTCATCGTCTACAATGGCGAGATCTACAATTTCCTCGAGCTGCGCCGCGAGCTCGAGGCGAAGGGCGCGACGTTCCATAGCCAGTCCGATACCGAGGTCATCCTTGCCGCCTGGCAGGCCTGGGCCGAGGGGATGCTGCCACGCTTCAACGGCGAGTGGGCGCTGGCGATCTACGACACCGGCACCGACGAATTGTTCCTTGCCCGGGATCACTTCGGCATCAAGCCGCTGCACTATGCGCTGTCATCGGAGCGCTTCGTGTTCGCCTCCGAGCAGCGCGCGCTGGTGCGCAGCGGACTGATCGATGCGACGGTTGACGTCGAGGTGGCGCGGCGCCTGCTGCTCGATCCGTTCGGGATCGAAGGCAGCGAACGCAGCCTGTTCCGTCGGGTCCGCCGGCTGCAGGGCGGCCACTGCATGTGGCTGCGCAACGGACGCGTCGCGGTGCGCCGCTGGTGGCGAACCGTGGACCGGCTGCCCGATGTCCCGCGCGATGAAGAGGACCGCGTGGCGCGCTTCCGCGAGCTGTTCCACGATGCCGTGGCCCTGCGCATGCGCAGCGACGTTCCGATCGGGACCTGCCTGTCCGGCGGTTTCGATTCATCGGCGGTGATCTGCGCGATGGCGACGCATGAGAAGGCAGGGATGGGGCCGCGCGACTCGACGGCCTGGCGCCACGCCTTCGTTGCGACATTTCCCGGCGCCAGCAACGACGAGCGGCCGGCGGCGGAAGAGGCCGCAGCTTGGGCCGAGGTCAAGCCGACCTTCCTCGAGATCGGCCGTAACGATGCGCTCACCGATATCGACCGCATCCTCGACGACAATGACGACGTCTATATCGGGCTGCCGAGCGCGGCCTGGCTGATCTATCGCGAGCTGCGCCGCCAGAACGTCACGGTGTCGCTCGACGGCCACGGTGCCGACGAATTGATGGGCGCCTATCTGCAAGAGGGCCAATCGACCGCATTCCGGATCCGCAACGCGGCGGCCGCGCTCACCTCCCGCGTCCCGCTCGCGCGGCGCGGCGTCGACCTGCTGCGGGCGCAGATGATCCGGCGCCAGGGCCACTATTTCCTGCGCGGCGGCCTCGCCGGCGTTCCAGCGCCGTTGCCGCTGGTCGCCGAGGACGACGAGCTGCCGCGCCATTGGGGCGCATTGAATCGGCGGCTCTACCGCATGTTCCATTCGACCACGCTGCCGACCATCCTGCGCAACTTCGACCGGCTCTCGATGGCGCACGGTATCGAGGTTCGCATGCCCTTCATGGACTGGCGGCTGGTGACCTACACGATGGCGCTGCCGGAGACCAGCAAATCGGCCGACGGCATCACCAAGGTGGTGGCGCGGCGGGCAATGGCCAACCTGATGCCCGAGAGCATCCGCACCGCGCGCCGCAAGGTCGGCTTCAACTCGCCGATGCCGGAATGGCTGAACGGTCCGCTGGCCGGCTGGACCCGCGAACTGCTCCAGCGCAAGGTCCCGGCATTTGCCGATCTCGTCGATGAAACCGCGCTTCGCGAGGCAGTCGGCCGCTTGACGGCACGGCAAGGCTGGGATTGGGAGAGCGTCGGCCGGATCTGGCCCTATCTGAACATGAAATGGATGCTGGCAAGGTCTTAGGATGCTCAAGCGCGCCATGATAACAGGGGTCGATGCAGTCCTTGGGTGGAGGAGCCGGCTTTCCGGGGCGGTGCATGTCGGGCGCCGGTCAACCATCGCATGGCGCCGCATCCGGGGCGCGGCGGGCAACCACCTGTCGATCGGAGAGGACTCGATTATCCACGCCGACCTCAGCTTCGAGGCCACCGGCGGCCGAATTCAGATCGGGAGCCGCACCTTCATCGGACGAAGCCATCTCGTCTGTTACCGCAGCCTCACCATCGGCGACGACGTCATCATGTCCTGGGGTATCACGGTCGTGGATCACGATTCGCACAGCATCGACTGGATGGAGCGTCGGAATGATGTTCGGGAATGGGCCGCCGGCCGCAAGAACTGGGACAAGATTGGACATGCGCCGGTCCGGATCGATGATCGGGCCTGGATCGGCTTCAATGTGAGTGTCCTGAAGGGCGTCTCGATCGGGAAAGGCGCGGTCATCGGAGCGTGTTCGGTCGTGACGCGGGACATTCCACCCTACACGCTGGCCGTCGGCAATCCCGCGAAGGTGATCCGGTCGCTCGATCATCTGCCGGATCAAAGCCCCGAAGGTTGATGGCGATGCGCATTTTTCAGAACAACGGGCTCTCGCGGGGCTTCCGGATGCATCGCCGCGAGGGGCGTTATCAAGACTTCGCCGCCGGGCGCGCGCAATTCCTCGATACGCGCTTCACCGCATCCCACATCCTGATGCCGGTGCTCGACGGCAGTCCCGATGCATTCTACACCAACGGAGACGACGAGAACCTGCAATTGCTGTGGGCGAAAGAGAACGGTCTTGGTACCTCCGATCTGGAGCAGATTCTGCTGGCGCAGATCGAACAGCATCGCACGGAGGTGTTCTACAATCTCGACCCGATCCGCTATTGCAGCAGGTTCGTTGCGAAATTGCCGGGGTGCGTGAAGACGTCGGTGGCCTGGCGGGCCGCGCCGTCCGGAAATGTCGATCTGAGCGGATACGACCTCGTCGTCTGCAACTTTCCCTCGATCCTTGAGAGCTGGCGCCAGAAGGGTTGCAAGGTCGCATACTTCTCTCCGGCGCACGATCCGGTGATGGATAGCTACGCCAGCGCCCGCAGCGACGAGTTCGATCTGATCTTCATAGGCGGCTACACGCGGCATCACGTCAAGCGCAGCCAGGCTCTCACGGCCGCGGCGTCTGCGGCCGGCGTTCGCGCCCGCTTTTATCTCGAGGACTCGCGCCTCACGCGGCTGGCGAATGCGCTTGCTCCGCTGCCAGTTCTTCGCTCGCATCGGCACCCGGACGAGATCCGCGGAATTCGCGCCGATCCGGTGTACGGCCGGGATGCGTATGCGGCGACTGCGAAAAGCCGGATCGTGTTCAATGGCGCGATCGACATGGCCGGCGACGATCGCGGCAACATGCGATGCTTCGAAGCGCCTGGTTGTGGAGCGGTTCTACTGACGGACGCCGGGCGCTATCCCGAGGGTTTCGTTGATGGCGAAACCATGCTGGAGTATTCGTCAGTCGAGCAAATACCAGAACTGATCGGCAAGCTGATGAGGGACGAGGAACTGGCTAGTTCGATCGCCAAGGCAGGGTATGCGATGGTGAAGGAGCGTTACAGCAAGACGCTGCAGTGGACGAAATTCAAGGAACTGGTCTGAGCGGGCACCAAGCTGGCGGGTTTGCATGTTGGATAAGAAAGCGTTCGCGACCTGGGAAGATGCCGTGGTCTGGCTGCGCAATCAGCCAGACCGGCGCCAGCTTGTGCTCGACGCGTTCTACGACGATCCCCTGAGTGAGGCCGCCGAGCGTTACTTTCAAAGCACGGAATGGCAGGCGATCGCTGCGCGGCTGGCCGGACGCTCGGGCGCGGCGCTCGACGTCGGGGCCGGGCGGGGCATCGCGAGCTACGCGCTCGCCCGCAGCGGATTTGCCGTGACCGCGCTCGAGCCGGATCCGAGCGCAATCGTGGGAGCTGCGGCAATCCGCGGCCTTGCCGCGCAGGCGCAACTGCCGATCCAGGTGGTGGAAGAATTCTCCGAGCGACTGCCATTCTCAGATGCGACGTTCGACGTGGTGTTCGCTCGCGCCGTGCTGCATCACACGCGCGATCTCGAGGGCGCCTGCCGGGAGATGTTCCGCGTGCTGCGGCCCGGCGGATTGCTGATCGCCGCGCGCGAGCACGTGATCAGCACGGAGGCCGATCTGCCGGAATTCCTCGCGCAGCATCCGCTGCATCATCTTTACGGGGGCGAGCACGCTTTCCTGCTTGATCGCTACACCGGCGCGCTGAGCGGCGCCGGGTTTTCCACGATCGAGACGCTGACGCCGCTGCAAAGCCCGATCAACCTGTTTCCCTACACGCAGGAGACGCTGCGCGATGCGATCGTCGCCAAGCTGACGGGCAGGATTCCGATAGGACCGCTGTGGCGGGCGGCACTGGCGTCGGGATCCGTCTTTGCTGCGCTGCTGTCGATTGCCGGACGCTTCGACAACCGGCCGGGCCGGCTCTATTCCTTCGTCTGTCAGAAGGGCTGAGCCATGTCGATCTGGATCACCGGCGCGAACGGGTTCATCGGCCGCCATCTCGTCCGCGCATTGGCTGCCGCCGGCCATGCGGTGCACGGCGTCGGCCATGGTGCGCTCGATGCCACGGAAGCGCGCCGGCTCGGACTGAAGAGCTGGACCAATGGCGAGATCGATGCGGCCAACCTGAACGCATTGGCGGCCGCGCACGGCACGCCGGTGCGGGTGTTCCATCTTGCCGGCGGATCGTCGGTCGGCGTATCGATCGAGCGCCCCTTCGAGGATTTCTCCCGCACCGTGGCGAGCACCGCGCGGCTGCTCGAATGGCTGCGCGGCTCCGCGCCGGACTGTGCGCTGATCGCGGCGTCGAGCGCGGCGGTCTACGGCGCCGATCATGTCGGTCCGATCCCCGAAACCGCGGTGCCGGCGCCGATGTCGCCCTACGGCGAGCACAAGCTGATGATGGAGCAGATGTGCCGGAGCTATGCGCGAAGCTTCGGCATTCGCTGCACCATCGTGCGGCTGTTCTCGGTGTACGGACCCGACCTGCGCAAGCAGTTGCTCTGGGACATCTGCTCGCGGCTCAAGGGCGAGCAGCAGCGGCTCGATCTCGGCGGAACGGGCCGCGAGATCCGTGACTGGACCGACGTGCGCGACGTTGTCCGCTTGCTGGCCGTTGTCGCCGAGCAGCCGCCGCAGGAGACGTTCCGCATCGTCAATGGCGGCTCGGGCCGCGGGACCTGCGTCGCCGACATCGCAGACGGCCTGATCAGGCAGTGGGGCGGCACGACCGCCGTGCGCTACTCCGGAATCGGCCGGCCTGGTGATCCCGTCAGCCTGCTGGCCGACGACGCGAGCCTGCGCCGCACCGGATTCGCATGGACGATTCCGCTCGACCGGGGCCTTGCGGACTATGTGGCCTGGTTCAGGCAGCAGGCCTCATGACGGTATCGCCTCCGATGCGCATCGCGTTCAACTTCATTTCGCGCCGGTTGTGGGCCGGCGGGTACAATTATCAGGCCAATCTGTTCGCGGCTCTGGCCCGCTTCCGGCCCGGCGAGTTCGCTCCGGTCGTCTTTGCCGGCAACCGGAGCGATGAGAGCGAGGTGGCCGGGATCGCCGAGATACAGGGTGTCGAGATCGTGCGGTCGGCGGCCTTCGACGGGCAGCGGGAATTGCCCGCGGCGCTGGCGCTTGGTCTGGCCCGCGGCGCGGCCGCCTCGTTTCAGGCCGCGCGGATCGATGCGGTGGTCGAATCGGCGCGCTTCTACGGCTGGCGACTGCCGATTCCGGCGGTCGCCTGGATACCCGATCTGCAACACCGATCCTTGCCTCATCTGTTCTCGCGGGCCGGGCGCTGGCGCCGCGAACTGGGTTTTCGGATGCAGATCGGCTCCGGCCGAACCATCATGCTGAGCAGCGAAAGCGCGCTGCGCGATTTCAAGGCGTATTATCCGCACGCCAGGAACCGGATCTGCGTGGTTCGCTTCGCAACGCAGCCGCCGTCCGCGCTGCTGGATACGGATGCCTCGGAGGTCTTGGCCGGCTACAATCTGCCGGAGAACTACTTTTATCTGCCCAACCAGTTCTATCGCCACAAAAACCATCAGCTTGTCGTCGACGCCCTGTCGATCCTGAAGGACCGCGGCGTCGACGTGGTCGTATGCGCGTCCGGCAGCACCGAGGACCCGCGCGAGCCGGGCTATTTCGAACGCGTCGATGCGGAGGTCCGAAAGCGCGGTCTCGCTGCCCAGTTCCGCCACGTCGGTATCATTCCGTTGTCCCATGTCTACGCGCTGCTGCGGGCTTCGACCGCGCTGATCAACCCGTCGCGTTTCGAGGGATGGAGCACGACGGTGGAGGAGGCGAAATCGTTCGGCGTTCCCATGATCCTGTCCGACATCGACGTGCACCGCGAGCAGACCGCGGGCGCCGCACGCTATTTCGGCATCGATGATCCGGTCGCCCTGGCGGATCTCCTCGCGGAGGCCTTAACGCAAGCCAAGGGCCCCGTCATTCGCAACATCGTCCCGCATCAAGACGAGAGCGTCAGCGCTTTCGCGGCAAGCTTTGCCGCAACCGTGCGGCAGACCGTTCAGCGGGCGGCTCGCAAGACGGCCGAGGAATAGCTCTCATCCGCCTCGCGTTTGGCCGATAGCGGCGTGATGTACCAGAGCAGGAACAGCAGCAGCGCGCCGTGGGTCACCAGCACGGTCGTGAAGGGAACGTTGAGGATTAGCTGGACCAGGACGGCTCCGGAGACGAGCACGAAGCGCGGCGGCAGATTTGCCGACGCCCGATTGCCCAGCGCGACCACCAGTCCGCAGACGAAAGCCGGGATGGGTGCGAACAAAGGTCCGATCGATGCAACGCCCTCGGTCGCGAACAGCGACGCGTTGAAATATCCCCCGATGCCGAACGCCTTGTAGATGACTGCCGAGAGCGGCTCGTCATAGGCGCACGGCATCACCCGCTTCAACACCCCGATCTGACAATAGTAGGTCAGATCATGCTTGAAGAAGAAATCGTTGTAATAGTCCATCGCCAGCGACGGGATCGCGACCATCCGGAAATTGACCAGTCCGAAATAGGGGATGGACGCCGAATAAGGCACCAGCTCGAACTTGAACAGCGTGAACATCACGAGCCCGATCGCAAGCGGCACCAGCAGCGAGACGATGACCGCGATCCTGAGTTCGAAAATCCTCGAAAGGACCGCCATCACCACCAGCCAGGCCGATGCGAGCAGCGCTATCTTGCTCACGGTGACCGGATAGAATACGAGCAGGATGAGCAGCGCCGCCGCGGCGCGCCATATTTTCTTCAGCTCGATGCAGCAGGCAAAGGCGAACGGCAGCAAGGCGCCGATCGCTATCCCGATCAGATAGTTGAGGGCGGTGGGTGTGCTGAGCGTCAAACGGTAGTCGTAGATCTGATCGATTGAAACCAGCCGGAAGCCATAGGTCGCGCCAATCGACACCACCACGGCGCTGAACACGAGAATGGCGTCGACCAGCCGATCCAGGGCTTTCGGTGAAAGCGTCCAGTACTGCGGCAGCGGCGATCGAATGAACAGCACGGGCAACAGGAAGGCGACGCCCGATGCGATCGCGGACAAGCCACTGAGTGCGTGATTATAGATGAATTCCGAGAATTGATTGAGCCACAGATAGCCGGCGATCATCGTGAAGAGGTAAAATCCGACGAAGTAGCCGAAGCTGAATTCGGCATAGATGAACGCGATCGCCACGGTGGAGAACGCGGCGACGACGGCAATCGCCGGAAGCAGGCCGCTGGACCGGAAGAAAATGTGATAATCCGAATAGAGGTGCGCGACGCAGGCAAGCGATACGCAGGTCATCACGATATGAACGAGAACCAGCAGCGGCAGCCTGTAGCTTTCCGGCATCAGGCCGCGACCGATCCCATTCACCTAGTTTCTCTCCAGCAAGGCTTGGCAGCAAGGCCGTCCGATACCTTATTCAAAACGCGCACACAACGACTGTCGCGATGGGCGTCCTTGCGGCCGCCATGCCGGCGAGACCCCCGCGTTCTGGACCGCATCTGCCGTCCGTCGCGGTCAGATGCTTCCGAAATCATCGGTCGCGGCCTCTTTGCTCGCGGCTTGGAATCGACGAAGAAACTTGAATTCTCGCCAATTGTCTCCGGGGCGCCCGTCGTTATGGCAGGTTCCAAATCCCGTCCCCGGGGGCCTTGCTGGTAATTGCAGTAAATTCAATAGCTTATAACCGCGCCTTGGGTTGTCCGGCTTGCCATCCTGCGATCCCGCGACGGGATCCATTCGGGTTTCGGCACTTTCCATCTGGCCTCGCGGCACCGGAGTGGCTAGAAGGCGGCGGTAATGCCGGAGGCGCCGGCGTTCAAGGAGACCTGGGGCTTGCGAAAGATATTGCTGACGGGCGCGGGTGGATTCATCGGCTCCCATCTTGCTGAAGAACTGGTCCGCCGGCAGTTCGGCGTGCGCGCCTTCGTGCACTACAACAGCATGGGATCGTATGGCTGGCTCGATACGCTGCCCGGCGATGTGCTCGGCGAGATCGACGTGTTCGCCGGCAACGTCTGTGACCCAAATGGGCTACGTACCGCGATGAAGGGATGCGATGCCGTGCTGCATCTCGCCGCCCTCATTGCCATACCCTATTCGTACCATTCGCCCGATACCTACCTCGATACGAACATCCGCGGCACGCTGAACGTGCTGCAGGCCGCGCGCGATCTCGATGTCGGCCATGTGGTGCACACCTCGACCAGCGAAGTCTACGGCACCGCGCAATTCGTTCCGATCACCGAGGAGCACCCGTTGCAGGGGCAGTCACCCTAT
Source organism: Bradyrhizobium semiaridum (assembly GCF_020329505.1). GTDB lineage: Bacteria > Pseudomonadota > Alphaproteobacteria > Rhizobiales > Xanthobacteraceae > Bradyrhizobium > Bradyrhizobium semiaridum. The sequence continues at coordinate 83,593 of NZ_JAGKJJ010000005.1, read as the reverse complement.
TCGGCGACCAAGATCGGGGCGGACCAGATCGCGCTGTCGTTCGAGAAGTCGTTCGGCACTCCGGTGACCGTGGTGCGGCCGTTCAACACCTACGGCCCGCGGCAGTCCACCCGCGCGGTGATTCCGACCATCATCACCCAGATCGCGGCCGGGGCGCGCCGCATCAAGCTCGGCAGCGTTCATCCGACCCGCGACTTCAACTATGTCGCCGACACGGTCGGCGGCTTCGTGGCGGCGCTGGAGAAGCGGGCCGGCATCGGCGAGGTCGTCAATATTGGCAGCGGCTTCGAGATTTCGATCGGCGACACCGCACGCCTGATCGCCGAGGTGATGGGGGCCGAGATCGAGATCGAGCAGGACGACATCCGCGTCCGTCCCGACCGCAGCGAGGTCGAACGGCTGTGGGCGAGCAACGCCAAGGCCGCGAAGCTGCTCGGCTGGTCGCCGCGTTTCGGCGGCGTCGAAGGGCTGCGCAAGGGCCTCGAGCAGACCATCGCCTGGTTCACCAAGCAGGAGAACCTCTCCCGCTATCGCGCCAACGCCTACACGCTGTGAGTTCGATGAGCGCCTTGTCCGCACCGGCCAGCGACCTCGGTCCGACCGCACTCGACCCCAAACCCCTTCTCGACGCGGTCGACACCGTGCTCGGCGCGCATCGGCGTCCGGTCGAGCTGCATGAACCGAGGTTCGGAGCGCGCGAGCGCGAGTTCGTGCTGGATTGCATCGACACCAACTGGGTGTCCTCCGCCGGGGCGTATGTGACCCGGTTCGAGCAGATGACCGCGGAGGCGACCGGCGCCCGCCATGCGGTGGCGATCGTCAACGGCACCGCCGCGCTGCATGCGGCGCTGGTGCTCGAAGGCGTGCGGCCGAACGACGAGGTGCTGCTGCCGGCGATCACCTTCGTCGCCACCGCGAATGCGGTGAGCCATGCCGGCGCCGTTCCGCATTTCGTCGATTCGACCTGGGATACGCTCGGGATCGATCCCGCGGCGCTCGACAGGCATCTTGCCGCAATCGCCGTGCAGCGGGATGGCGGATGGGTGAACCGGAAGACCGGCCGCCGGCTGCGCGCCGTGGTTCCGGTCCATATCTTCGGCCATCCGGTCGACATGGCCGCGCTCGGCGCGGTGGCCGCGAAATACGGCCTCGTGGTGGTCGAGGACGCGACCGAATCGCTGGGCTCGACCTGGAACGGGCAGGGATGCGGCACCTTCGGCCATTCCGCGGTGCTGAGCTTCAACGGCAACAAGATCGTCACCACCGGCGGCGGCGGCATGATCCTGACCGACGACGACGAGCACGCCCGCCGCGCGCGGCATTTCACTTCGACCGCGAAGAAGTCGCACGCCTGGGCGTTCGATCATGACGAGGTGGCCTACAATTACCGCCTGCCGAACATCAACGCGGCGCTCGGCTGCGCGCAGATGGAACGCCTGCCGGCGATGATCGCCGCCAAGCGGCGGCTGGCCGAGCGTTACCTCGAGGCGTTCAGCGCGTTTCCCTGGGCGCGCATCTATCGCGAGCCGGCAGGGGCGCGAAGCAATTACTGGCTGAATTTGCTGGTGCTCGACGCCGAACATGCCGGCGAGCGCGACCGCCTGCTGGCGGCGCTGCACGGCCACGGCATCCGCGCCCGGCCGCTGTGGACGCCGATGCACCAGCTTCCGATGTATCGCGACTGCCCGCATTCGCCGCTTGGCGTCGCCGAGGACATGTCGGCGCGCTGCATCAACCTGCCGAGCAGCCCGTTCCTCGCCGAGGACGGCAAAGAGAGCACGAGCACGATCTGATGTCCCGCGTTGTCTTCTTCACGATACAAAGCACGACGGCGTGGTGGCACTATTTGGCGTCGCGCATGGAATTTGCCGAAGCCTTCGTGCTCAGCGACCTCCGCGACGAGGGCGACCACTCGCTGGTCGACGACTTCTATCGCTTCATGGACCGGCCAGACGCCGCGGCCATTGCGCTCGCACGGTTCGGCCGCGATGGCTGCGACGACATCATCCTGCGTTGCCGCACGCTCAGGGGCGTCGACCGCGATCTCGCGATGCGGATGATCGGCGGGATGACGCAGGCAATCGAGCTGGCCTATGACAAGCTCGATCCCGACCTGGTGGTGACCTTCACGATCGACCGCTATGTCATGGATCTGCTGGAGCGGATCGCCAACCGGCGCGGCATCGATTTCCTGGAGATGGCCACGTCCATCATTCCCGGCCAGGTGATGCTGATGCGCCGCGGCCGGCCGATCCGGCTTCACGATCCGTCGAGCAAGGACGTCGATGCGGCGGTCGAGCAAGTCTGCAGGGACGATTTCGCGCCCACCTATGTCCGCAATCTCAAGCGTTTTTCGCTTGCCAGGTTCTGGTACGTGTTCGGCTACCATGCGCTGCGCGGCGTATTCTTCAACGTCCGGCGCTTCCTCAAGCGCGACCGCTACAACAGCCACTATCTCGAAGCGCTATGGTGGCTCAAGCACCGGGCACGGCCTGCCGACGTCGCCGTGTTGCGCTTGATCGACCATGATTGGGAGAAGCGGCTGGCCGATGTGCCGCGCGAGAAGCGCGTGTTCCTCGGGCTGCAGCTTTTCCCCGAAGCCTCCATGGATTACTGGCTCGAGTCGCAAGCCATGATCGCCCATGACGATGTGGTGGTGCGCTATTGCGAAGTGCTCGGCCGCGCCGGCTATCGCATCTTCATCAAGGACCATCCTCTGCAATTCGGTTTCCGGCAGCGCGCGCTATTCCAGCGGCTGTCGAAGCTGCCCGCGGTGACGCTGGTGCCCTATGACGTGCCGGCCAACGTCCTGATCAGCAAGTGCGGGGTCTCAGTGACCTTCACCGGCACGATCGGCTTCCAGGCCGCCGTTGCGGGGCTGTGTTCCGTCGTGTCCGAACCCTATTACGCCACGGAGCATGAATTCGTGCACATACGGGACGTCGGCGAGATCGACGAGCTGGCGGAGCGGCTCGCGCGCTGGCAGCCCCCCGGCGATCTCGCCGCGACGCGCCGGACGATCATGCAGCACCTGGTTTCGATCAGCATCGAGGGCGATTATTTCGGCTGGCGCAACTTCGATGCGGAGAACGCCGCGCTGCGTGCCCAGGTCGAACCGCTGGTGCGGTCGCTCAATCTGCACTTGCCTCGCTTTATGAAATTGCGTGAAAGCGCCCCGGCGCCAACCGCCGCCATCGGCCAGCGGTGATGATGCAATCCGCCTTTGATAGTTTCGACAAGACCTCTTTCGCAAACCAACTCAGTTAGAGATCAAGGCTGTATCTTGGAACACGATTCCGTAGGATGGGCTGGAGGTTGGCGGCCACAGCTTCTGCGCCGGTGGCTCCTGATCTTGTTGATCGGCTACGTCCTGATCTTCTGCGTTGCCTATACGCTGGACTATCGCCTGCCGATCGACTCGGTGCGGATGCTGACGTTCTTGCGCTGCGTGCTGCTGTTCGCGGCCTGCTGCTATTTGATCGCGCTGCGGCGCAAGCTCGCCGCCTGCCTCGACCCGTTCGCCGCCTGTATCCTTGCGATCATCGTGGTCGGTGCCGTATCGGGGCTGTTCGGCGGCGCTGATCGGTTCGCATATCTGCGGCATGCGTTTCAGTACAGCTTCCTGCTTGCCTTCTATCTTGTCGGCCGCGAGATCGGCACCCGGCCGATTCGAGAGCCTGCGGTCAAGTTCCTCTCGATCGCCATATTGACGGGCTACGCGATCGCCGCGGTAACCTTCGCACTTACTCCGGGCCTGCAATCGGGCAGTTACAGCTACCAGCCGAACCTTGCGCTGCTTGCGGTGAGCTATGGTGCGTCGGCGGGGCGGTGGATCATGGTGGCGCTTGGGTCGCTGCTGATTATCATCGGAAACAAACGCGCGGTCTATCTCGCGCTAGCGCTCCTGCTGGCGATTGCCCTGGCGCTGCGATTGGAACGGAAGCCATCTTGGCAGCTGCGCACCGTCGTGGTCGCCATGGCTGCACCGGCAATCGGATTTGTTCTCGCGTTCATCGTCTTGCAGGTAAGTATGCTGCTCGGCGCACCTACGGCCTCTTCCGTCGTTGCGCGGTTCAATGTCGAGTCGACGCTCTATGGCGATACGGAAGGGACTGAAGTGCCTGGAACTGCGCGAGCGCCCGAGGGGAGCCAGGCGCCGACATCGGCAAATTCTATGCGGAAGGAAAGCTCGCCGCAGAAGCCGAAGGTCGATCCCATCGTACGCTTTACTTCAGCACGCAATATCGAGTTCGAGGCTGTTTGGGAGATGGCGAGGCAAGGCCCGGCCGAAGCCGTTTTCGGCCGCGGATTGGGAAGCCAGTTCACTATGAAGTATATCTCGCCGACCGAGCATAAGCTCCTGCAGTATGACCGCGACCAAGCGGATGTTGCGCCGGTGCATATCGCGCTGACCAGCGGCATTCCGCTTGCGGCGGTTTTCACGGCGCTTTACTGCGGTATGCTGCTGATGATCTTTGTCCGCATTGATCAGGTAGAGGGCGCGGATCGCGCGCTCGCGATGTTTTCGATCAGCATAGCGCTCGACGTTATGCTTGGGTTTAATCCAACGAATCCGCTGTGCTGGCTGGCGCTTGGTGCGATCTCTCGCCGCCTTCTTCCCGAGTTTTCGCTCGCTCCCGCGGGCTGGCTCTGGAGACGCTCCATTGGCTAAGACCACTTTTCGACCTGAAATCCTGATGTGCGTCGTGTGGATTGCATTCGTGACCGTCTACGCGACGGTCCCGATCAGGTATGTCCACACGCCGGGCTTTGCCGCCTGGGGGTTGATGCTGGCAGGCGTCGTCGCCTTCTGCCTCGGGGCTGCGTTGAGCAGGCTGTCGACGCAAGGCCCGGCGCAACCGGCCGAAGATGATTTCGGCTACCTCGACGCGCTCATCATCATCTGCGCGATCATGGGCCTCACCGGCGCCGCGTTCATTGTGATCGACAAGGTGTTCTTCAGCGGGCAGGATTGGTCGATCGGTATTACGGCGCTGCGTGACCGGCGTTTCGTCGAGGTCGTCGAGGGGGTGCCGATCAGGCGATCTCCACTGGTATATATCGGCTACCTGACGATCTCCTTTTCGTGTGTTTCGGTGTGTTTGTTCCTGCTCAAGGGCGAGAAGGTGGGACGCCTTGCGGGTTGGCTCGCGCAGGCATCCATTCTGGCGATGGCGGTCTACGCCGTGCTGTATGGTGGCCGCATGCCGATCCTGCTCATTATCCTGCTTGCGATCGGCTGTGCGATGGTCAGGAAGCTCACCCACCAAACGCTGCTGCCAAGCGGCTGGTACCTTTGGCCGAAGACGGCGTTTGTAACGCTCGCGTTCTTCGCCTACACGAATCTGGTCTGGACGCTCCGCCGCGACATGAACCGGGTCGTCGATTTCGACGGCTTCGTGCGCGTTGCGGACAAGAAATGGGATCTGGCGATCAGCCCGTGGCTCGATCACGCCGTGCGATCCGGAAAAATCGCTGCCGGCACCGTGATGGATTTCGTCAGCACGGCAATGTATCTCACGCACAGCCCGACGACGGTACAGCGGATCGTCGAGCATTCTTCGTCGCTCTCGACCTATTTCGGCCTTTACCAGATCGGCGTCCTGTCTCCGCTGTTTGACGTGTTTGCGCCGGGGCTGAAGCTGCCGGAAACCATGCGGGCGGAACTTGCCTCAACCGGCATATTCGGCTGGTTTCCCAACGCCTGGGGGGCCTGGCTGCTGGATTGCGGGTACTATTTCGGACTATTCGCGATTATTGTCTGGGGCGTTCTATCCGGTGCCGCTTACCGGGCGGTGCTTCGCGGTGGTTCGGTCGCAGCCCAGCTCATGCTCGTGTTCGTCTACATGACAATCCTGGTCAGCCCGCTGAATGCCCCATTCGGTATGGCAAATTCGTTTCTGATCTTCTGCTCATTCGCAGTCGTCGCCGCGTGGCTCTGTTGGCGCACGAGGCGTGCTCAGCGTTCAATCCGGTAAACCCGGCCGTTCGTATTTGGGTCGCTGTTGTCGCTCGTGGAAAATTGAATCGTGTCGGACCAATGGACGAAGCGGCCCCTGCCGTGCGCGATGATATCGTTGGCCGAGCTGTGAGCCGGGCCAAGCTCCGTTTGGTCCTCGAATAGCCTCAGCTTCGATCGCTTCGGGTCCTCCGCGCTATCTGCCCCTTGCACATCGCGTTCCCTGTCATACCAGACGTACAAATGCGTCTTCATGAACTGTTTAAACGGACCTTGCATCACGGCTGGGTCCGGCACTTTGGCGTGATCCCTCACGTAAACCGCCATCGGGAAGTAAACCGACAGGAAAACGAGGGTCCCAAAGGCCCAGATTTTCATCGCGTATTTCATCTGCGCGAACCGTTCGTCCCGCTGTGCCTTGCGGACGCCAGGATCAGACCAGCACCGGTTAATCCGAAAAACAAGCTTTCCGAGCCTCCGGTGCGAGAATCCGCGAACCTTTTTCATTCACATGGTCGGCGTTTTGGAACATGTCTTGGTCTTCAAATCGAGACCAGAACGAGACGTAGCGAATACCTCGCTGTTTCGCTATCTCCTCATAGAAGGCCTTCACGTTGGCAAACGCCGCGATCCTATCGGCGCGCTCCCGATAGTATCGATCGACTGGGTAATTCATCAAGCACACGGTTGCACCGCGAGCGATCAGGAAATCGATCAGCTCGACGTAGATCCGTGCTTCAGCCCGCTCGCGGAAATCGCTGACAGGCGTGTGTAGGCGGACGGAGTAGTCCATGTAGCCGCTGAAGTCCGTCACCATGTCGGGAAGCGGCCCCAGCGCTGCTATCGCCTGCACCGTCCGGGGGGCAATGATTTGGTGCTGCACCTCAAACTTCGGCTTCAGTCCTCCGGAGAAATACCGCTCCCAATAGGCGGTCATAAATCGTCGGTGCCGCTCGTCGAACGCGACAAGCCGGGCCGAATAGGACTCCGGGATGCGAGAGCCTGGCGCATCCAGGCGATAGTCCGCAAACAGATGGGGGTCTGCTTCAACGATCACTTCGCCTGGCTTGACCCTCGTGAAATAGTAGTGGGCACGATCCGACATCTGCCCAATCTTTGTCCCGCCCATCCCAAGGTTCAGAAAGTCAGGTGCGTCAAATTCGCTGACAGCAGCTGCATGGGAGTCGCCCAGAGCGACGTTTCGAATGTTGGACTGCATCTTGTCAATGAGGGCTTGAAACGGGTCCTGTGCAAGAACCCTCGTTCGGAGCAGCCATTCAGACGCACCCACAAAGGGGATCACCCCTCCCAGGACGAGCACAAAGTATACGGCGATCCAGTGCTTAAAATTGGAAGTAGATGAACTCACCTGGAGCACCCGCATAGATTTTGAAGAGCGCCAACAACGTGACGGCGGCTGTTAAGATGGCTGTTCCGGTTGTTGGGCGCCACGTCAGAACCCGATTGAACACATTGTCCGGCACCTCGACTTTGTCGAGAGCCGGTTTGAACTTTGCGAGCAGTTCCTGCGTATTCGGCAACAGGAACACGAACAGCGCTGCAGCGACCAGCCAAGCTATGTTGTGAAGGCTCTGGTAAGTGATGAGATTGCCGGTGACTATGTGGCGCATGGCGAATTCGCGAAAGGGTCCGAAGAACTGAAAGCGTTCAGGAACGACGATGCCGTTCAACCCTCGCATGGCCCGAAGCATGACCATTGCGCCGTCCCAGGTGTTCGCCCTGAAAAATACCCAGGCAAAAACAACGGCCGGAAATACGAGCAGCGAGGACAGGGGCGCCAGCATCTTGTCCAGGCCGGCTCGGACGACAGCTGGCGCCTGCATGATATGGCGAAAGCCGTGGTTCACGATAAGATAGATGCCGTGCAAGGCTCCCCAAATGACGAACAGCCAGCTGGCGCCGTGCCACAGACCGCCGATCAGCATCACAATCAGTAGATTGGCATATCTTCGGACTTTGCCGCCGCGGTTGCCGCCCAATGGTATGTAAAGATAGTCGCGCAGGAAACGCGAAAGCGTGATGTGCCAGCGACGCCAGAACTCAATGATGCTCCCCGCCTTGTAGGGAGAGTTGAAGTTGATTGGCAGCTTGATGCCGAACAGGCGCGACAATCCGATTGCAATATCGCTGTAGCCGGAAAAGTCGAAGTAGATTTGAAACGTGAAGGCCAGCGCGCCGCCCCAAGCATCGAAAAAGCTGATGGGTTGCGCCTCGTTCGCGAGTCGAAAAGCGAGGTTGGCATGTTCCGCGAGCGTGTCCGCCATGATGACCTTTTTGAACAGCCCGATGGCGATCATTGACAGTCCGATGACGACATCCGCCTGCGAGATCGATCGGATGCGCTCGTTGGTGAACTGAGACATTACCTCCTTGTGGTGGATGATTGGGCCGGCAATCAGGTGAGGAAAGTAGCAAACGAACAGCGCGTATTTCGGGAGTCCGAGGTCGTCGGTGCGACGGTTGTAGACGTCGACGAGGAAGGCGATCTGGATGAAGGTGACGAACGAAATGCCCAGCGGCAGCAGGATCGCGACGGGATGCAGCGCGCTGCCGGTCAGGGTGCTGAAGGTCAGGAGGAGGAAGTTCGTATACTTGTAGTAGCCGAGCAAAGCGACGTTGGCCGCAATCGCAAGGCCCAGTATCCATTTCGAGCGCCTGCGCATCAGCAGCATCGCGGCCGCATAGTTGAATGCGATCGAGACGAGGATGAGCAGGATGTAGATCGGCTCCCATGCGCCGTAGAACACGAGTGAGCACGCCAGCAACCACAGAATGATCCAGCGAACGTCGCCATAGCGCCGGCAAAGCCAGAAGCCCAGCGTGGTGACGGGCAGGAACAGCAGCAGAAATTCAAGGGAGTTGAATAGCATCCGGACGGTCGTTAGTGCAGGAAATTGGACTGATTTCGGAGACGCTGTCTGTGTGCGAACGGTCCGGAAGCGCTGCGTCCGTCCGCGCAACAACGGTCAACCTTGACTATGTTAGAATCAGGCTAGACCATGGCTGCCGGTATTGCAAACCGGGCGTCATCTGTCCGCCCTTGGATATGAGCTCCATCCATACGTTCAGCGCTGCGGGGGCGGCTTGAACAAACGCATCGCCGATGCGCCATCAGCATTCTTGCGCACTCGGCGGGCGCATTGTGCCGTGGTTACGACAAGTAGATCCGGTTGACGTAGCGGTCGATGCTGACGCCGTCTTGGCTCGTGACGTAGGGAGCGACAGGCTTCTTGGGACCGCCGATATAGGCGGCGAGCGAGTACAGCACCTGGAACAGCAAGCGATTCCTTGATTTCGGCGGCACACCGCGATGGATGCCGTAGGTGTTCTCGAGGAACATCGTGCCGGCGGCACCGGTAAAGGAGAGATTCTTGCCGGCGAACTCGCGAGCGATCTCGTCCTCGGAGAAGCGGCGGACCTCCGTCAGCTTGTTGATTTTATGTGTGCCCTCCACGAACGAATGCGGTCCGGAGGTTTCGTCGACGTCTGTCAGGTAGACGAATAGCTTCACGAAGCGATAGTCGTCGACATCGCGATGGAAAAGCTCGGCCTCCTTGGCCTTCTCGCCGTGTGCGATCGACCACCACGCCGACATGCAGCTGATGGTTGGCTTTGCGCCGAGGATGTGTCCCACTGCCGACAGGATGATCGGATTGTTGGCGATAGCAAGCGCGTGCGGTGCACCTATGACGTCTTCATGCCGGAAATTTGCGACATGGGTGCCGGGCGGAGCGTTGTCCGGTGCACTGAACATCGGGTTGTCGGGCAGCCAGCTGTCATAGGCCATCCGACCGGTGAAGTACGCTCTCATGTCCCCGACTTGATTCGCGGTCAGCGGAGGCAGCATGACATAGCCGTGTTGGTCCAGCTTCTGTGTGACCTCGCTCGCGTCCTCGCTCTGGAGCGGTCGGGGCAGAGTCGCCGCAAGGCGATCGGCCGCAGCATTGCGTTCCTGCATGCCGGTGACGCGCCGCTGAGCATAGAAGTGACGATAGCGGGGATCCGTCAGGGTTTTGACGCGATTTTGAAGACCCGAAATGATGCCCATTTTGTCGTCCGGTCCCTTGGCTGGCAAGCAATGCCGGGTACCACAAAGACAGGTCATAGGCAAACAACGGCGCCCCCAAATAACGTGCCCGGTCGGCATTGCTGGCTGGAATTCCATTAAGATCGGAGAGGTCTTGCGGCGCTTTCATGCCGCCTGCGAAGGCGCCTGACGGCAAAGCCGCCTTCAGCGGCTAGCAATGCGATTGCCGCACAAACCGAACCAAGCGCCGCTCCCGGGAGGCCCATCGCGGGCGTCAGCGTGGCGCTGAGGCAGATGGCGGTCACGGCGGATGCAACGTTGCTCATCAAGAGTTCGCGGTCCGCGCCGGCCGAGTAGAGCGCGTGCGCCGGAATGTCGGCAAATCCCCTGAACGCAGAGGCAGCGAGCAGCAACAGGAATATATGCAGATTGTCGGAGTAGTCCGGCTTGCCGATCAGCCAGAGCACCGGGTAGATCGCAGCAATGGCAGCGGCGTTGGCGGCCATGGAATACAGAACCAGAGTCTTGGCGAAGCGGACCAGCGAGCGTGTATGCGCGAAGGCGCTCTCGTGCCTCGCCGCGATGATCACCGGCAAATATTGTTGCGAGACGCTGGTGATCAGTGACTGCACCCCGATCGCGAGCATCGAAAAGAACGTGTAGATGCCGACGTCGCGCCGCTGCAGGTAGCCGTCGATGAAGAACCGATCGCAATACGCGCTCGTCAGCACGCTCGCCACGATCACCATGAACGGGACCGACGTTCTGAGACCCTGCGCGATCCAGCGCCAGTCGACGCCGTGCCAGAGAACTTCCCTCCACGGCAATCTGCGAAACAGGACGATGGCGAGCAGGATGCCGCACGACCCGCCGATCAGCCACGCGACGAACACCGTCTCGATGGTCCGCGCCGCCGGCACCGCCATCATCACAATGCCCAGCACGTAAACCCACAGGCCGCCACGGACCAGGAGTACCAGATTGGCGGCAAGCGGTTGCTTGAAGGCGATGAGATTTCGCGACGCTTCGATGGTGAGATGCTCGACCGCGAGCAGCGCGACAAACCAGCCGACGATACCGATGAGATCTGGGCGGACGATCAGGACGACGGCAACGCCGGCCAATATCACGAGATATGTGCAGCAGTAAAGTGCGCCCTGATTGCGAATGTGTTCCACCCGCTGCTGCGGCGAGGCGACCACCTGTTCCCTGACCAGGAAGTTGTGGAATTCGAGGCCAATCAGCACGATGCCAAACGGCAGCGCGCCGGTCATCAAGCCGAAATAGCCGATGTCGTCCGTGCTCAGCGTTCGCGCTAGCAGGACGGTCAACAGAAGACGGCTGGCGAGCGTTGCGCCTCGCGCCGCAAAAATAGCGAGGGTCCCGCTGGCAAGTATCCTGCGAGCCATCTGGCCGAGCGAACCGGGCATGTTGACGCTGTCCTCTTCGTTGCCGCGCCCGGGCGTTAGCCGTCCGTGGTCCGCGACGGCTCGTCCAGATCCCGGAAATGCTTCGGGAAAGCCCCGCGCAGGTCGATTTCTTGAAGAGTTCCAGCAATCCGCTCCGACGCACCGCCGCGGCCATAAGGCGGAGCCGGCGCCGCCGGATCCACCCGGAAGCGGCCGGCGAGGATGTCGTCGAGGGCGGCGAGAATTGTGGCCGAATCCGCCGGGCAATCGATGATCGAGGCGGCGCGGAGCCGGCCCTGCTGGCGATCGCCGATGTTGATCGAGGGGGTGCCGACGGCCGGCGCCTCCAGGATGCCGCTCGAGGAGTTGCCGATCACGGCATCGGTGAGCCGCAGCGCGGCCCAGTAGCGGTCGCTGCCGAGCGAGGTGAACAGATGCGCCCGGTCCGGCCGCGCCGCCACAAACGCGCGGATCGCATCGTCGATCGCGCGGTAGCCGGGATCGGCATTGACGCCGGTGAAGATGAAGCTGCGATCCTTCACCTGTGCCAGCGCGGTGAGCAGCGCGGCGGTGTTGGCCGCATCCGCTTGCGGCTGCGCCGTGGTCGGGTGCAGCGTGATCAGTAGGAAGCGCTCCGGGCCGCTGATGCCGAGCTGCGCGAACAGCTCGGCGCAGGTGAGGGCGGGCGCGGTCGTCGCGAGATCAAGGCCGGGCGCGCCGACATTGAAGACGAAGTCGGGGTTCTCGCCCATCTGGATGACGCGGCGCCGGTACGGTTCGGCGGCGACGAAATGCAGGCAGGCCATCTTGGTAATGGCATGACGAATGGCGTCATCGAAGGCGCCGGCGGTGACCTCGCCGCCATGGATATGCGCGATCGGTATGTTCAGCAGCGTTGCCGCGACCGCGGCCGCCAGGATCTCGTAGCGGTCGCCCAGCACGACGAGGATGTCGGGCTTGAGCTGCGCAAGCACGTCGGCAAAGCCCGAGACGCCGATGCCGGTGCCGCGGGCGACCGTCTCGGCGCGGTCGTCGTCGAGCTTCAGGTTGACCTTCGCGGCCAGCGGAAAGCCGTCAGCCTCGATGGTCCGCCAGGTCTCGCCAAATCGCGGCACCAGATGCATGCCGCAGGCGATCACGCTGAGTGCTACGTGATCTGCGGCCTTGAGCCGCGTCAGGATGCCCCGCAGCAATCCGTAGTCGGCCCGCGATCCGGTGACGACCGCGATACGGCGAGGAGCGGCGGTCATGGTTACGTCCGCCACGGCGACGCGTCGAGCATGCCGTGCTCGATGACATAGGATGCGTAAGCGAGATCGGCGGCGCTCTCGATCTCGATCGAGTGCAGGCGGTCCATCATGATGCCGTAGCTCGCCGCCGGGTCGGCGTAGATCTTGCGATGCTTGCGCATGGCGTCCCAACCGACCAGGTAGAGCGCTCCGTTCATCGTCACTTCCGGCGCCTGGTCCTGCCGCCGCTGCGCCGGCGTCTTCAGCATCTTGTCGACGATGCCGCCGATCGAGCCGTCCTCGCCGAGCGTGCCGACGAAGACCGAGGCGACCTCGGTCTCGCGCATGCCGACCACGAGGCTCGCCTTGCGCGCCATGAACAGCTCGACCGCTGCGTCGAAATGTTCCGGCCGCGCGAATGGCGACGACGGCTCCAGCAGCATGATCGCGTCGTAGCGCCGGCCTTCATTGGCCTCGATCCAGTCCATCGCGTGCAGCACCACGTCGTTGGACGAGGCCGTGTCGGTCGCAAGCTCGGCCGGCCGCTCGAACAGCATCTCGGCGCCGTGGCGGACCGCCTCGGCCCTGATCTCCGGGCTGTCGCTGGAGACGATCAGGCGGCTGCAGTAGCGCGACTGCCGCGCCGCCCTGGCCTTGTAGCCGGTCAGGCTGAGGCCGCCGATCTCGCGCAGGTTCTTGCCCGGCAATCCCTTCGATCCGCCGCGGCCCACCAGAAGAAACAAGATCTGCGCCGTATCAGCCATTTGCTCGACAGCCCCCTGCATTGCGCCGGAAAACAGGCGCAAATTCCATCTCGGTCAGGCGGCTGTGGAACATCACACAAGCCGCCCGCTTGCGTTGCTTTTACCAGTGTACTCGACTAAGACAACCGCTTGATTGGAGGGTGATTTCGGTTACCCACCGCAGTCCCCGACGAAACCCTGATGCAGCGCCGAACCCTGATCATTGCCGAGGCTGGCGTAAACCACAACGGAGACCCGGCGCGCGCGCTGGCGCTCGTGGATGCGGCTGCGCGCGCGGGGGCGGACGTCGTCAAGTTTCAGTCGTTCCGCGCCGACAAGCTGGCGACCAACGCGGCGGCGAAGGCAAGCTATCAGCAGGCCACGACCGGAAACCAGCAGTCGCAGCTCGAGATGCTGCGCGCGCTGGAGCTCAGCGGCGATGACGAGGAACGCATTGCCGCGGCCTGCACCGCCGCAGGCATCACCTATATGTCGACGCCGTTCGACGCCGACAGCGCGACGCATCTGGTCCGTCGCATCGGCGTCTCGACGCTGAAGGTCGGTTCCGGCGATCTTACCAACGCGCCGCTGCTGCTGCACCTGGCGCGCTTTCGGCTGCCGATCATCCTGTCGACCGGCATGGCGACACTTGCCGAGGTGGAGCAGGCGCTCGGCGTCATCGCCTTCGGCTATCTCGGCGATGCCGGCCCGAATCCGACGCCCGCCGATCTTGCGCGCGTCCTGCTGGATCGAGCGGCCTGGAGCGAGCTGCGCGCCAAGGTCACGCTGCTGCACTGCACGACCGAATACCCAGCCGATCCGCAATCGATCAATCTGCGCGCGATGGCGACGCTGCGCGATGCGTTCGGCCTCGCGGTCGGCTTCTCCGACCACAGCCGCGGCATACATATGGCCGCCGCCGCGGTGGCGCTCGGCGCGACCGTGATCGAGAAGCACATGACGCTCGACCGCAACCTGCCGGGCCCCGATCACCGCGCCTCGATCGAACCGGACGAGATGGCTGCGATGATCGCCTCGATCCGCGATATCGAGCTGGCGCTCGGCGATGGCCGCAAGGTTCCGGCGCCCGAAGAGGTGCCGAATCGCAGCGTGGCGCGCCGGAGCCTCGTCGCCATCCGTCCGATCAGGAGCGGCGAGCGCTTCACCGAGGACAATCTCGGCGTCAAGCGGCCCGGCGACGGCATTCCGCCGATCGAATACTGGAGCTATCTCGGCAAGACCGCGCCGCGCGATTACGCCGCCAACGAGGCGCTGGAGCCATGAGCGTGATCGTGCTCTGCGCCGGCGGCCATGCCAAGGTCGTCATCGACGCGTTGCTGAGCCGTGGCATACGGCCCGCGGCCGTGACCGACCGTGACGCGGCGCGCATCGGCGAATCCGTCGGCGGCATTCCGATCACCGGACCGGACGAGGACATCCTGAGGATGGACGCCACGTCGGTCGAGCTCGCCAACGGTCTCGGCAACCGCGCCTCGCGTTCAGACTCGGGCCTGGCGGGCCGCCGCGCGCTGTTTGGCCGTTTCGCCGCGCTGGGCTACAGGTTTCCCGTGGTCGCGCACGCCTCCGCGGTGATCGCCTCGGACGCCGTGCTCGGCGACGGCGCGCAGGTGATGGCCGGCGGCGTGATCCAGCCGGCGGCGCGGGTCGGCCGCAACGTGCTGGTGAACACCCGCGCGGTGGTGGAACATGATTGCGTGGTCGGCGATCACACGCATGTTGCTCCGGGTGCCATCCTCTGCGGCGGCGTCTCGGTCGGCGAGGGCGCGCATATCGGCGCGGGGGCAGTGGTTTTGGTTGGGGTCAGCGTCGGAGCGGGAGCGATCGTTGCCGCCGGCGCTGTGGTTGCAAGGAACGTCGAGCCCGGCGGATTCGCCGGCGGCGGCCGGGACTAGGTTATTATGAACGAGATATTTGTTGTCAGTGAAGATACTCCCTTGATCGAGACGCTGCGGCGGATCGATCAAGGACATTTGCAACTCGCCGTGGTGGAGCGCGACGGCAAGATCGTCGGTACCGTCACCGACGGAGACGTGCGGCGCGCGCTGCTCGGCGGCGTCGGCCTCGATGCGTCCGTCGATCTCGTGATGAACCGGAATCCGATCACCGCGCCGGTCGGCATTTCCAATGCCGCGGCACTCAACATGATGCGCAAGCGTTCGATCCATCAGTTGCCGATCGTCGACCCCGAAGGCCGGGTGGTCGAGATCAAGCTGATCGACGACCTCGCGCTGGCGCAGCAATCCGATCACTGGGTGGTGCTGATGGCGGGCGGCCTCGGCTCGCGGCTGAAGCCGCTGACCGACGACCTTCCCAAGCCGCTGATCCGCGTCGGCGACAAGCCGATCCTGGAAACTGTGCTGGGCGGCTTCATCAAGGCCGGCTTCGGCAAGTTCTTCATCTCGGTCAACTACAAGGCGGAGATGATCCGCGAGTATTTCGGCGACGGCTCGGCCTGGGGCGTCGAGATCAGTTATCTGCAGGAGAACGAGCGGCTCGGCACCGCGGGCGCATTGTCGCTGCTGCCCGAGCGCCCGAAGCAGGCGTTCTTCGTCATGAACGGCGACCTGCTGACGACGGTGAATTTCGAGCAATTGCTGAAATATCATCACCAGCACCAGGCGTTCTCCACCGTCTGCGTCCGCGAGCATTCCGTGACCGTGCCGTTCGGCGTGATCGATTTCGACGATCACCGCCTGGTCGGCATTCGCGAGAAGCCGACCCAGAAATTCTTCGTCAATGCCGGCGTCTATCTGCTCGATCCCGGCGTGCTGGATCATCTCGAAGCGAACGAGGCGGTCGACATGCCGACGCTGATCGAGCGCACCATCGCCGGCGGCAAGCAATCGGTGGTGTTTCCGCTCCGCGAATACTGGATCGATGTCGGACGTCTTGACGACCTGCAGCGCGCCTCCGACGAATTCCAGAGGATCTTTGGATGAGCACCGAGCGCTCCTTGCGCGAAATGATGTCGCTCGGCGGGCGCGTCGCGCTGGTTACCGGCGGTGCGGGCCATATCGGCCGCGCGATTGCCGACGGCCTTGCCGAACTCGGTGCCAACATCGCGCTGGTCGACATCGCAGCGTCCGCGGGCACTGACGCCGCCGCGAAACTCACCGAGCGCTGGTCGGTCAGCGCCGAGGGCTTCGCCTGCGACTTCGAGCAGGCCGCCGCGGTGCGGGACCTGCCGCGGCGGGTGCGCGAGAAATTCGGCCGCATCGACGTCATCGTCAATTGTGCCGCCTTCGTCGGCACCAGCGGGCTCGAAGGCTGGGCGGTGCCGTTCGCGCAGCAGTCCGATACCACCTGGCGGCGGGCGCTGGAGGTCAACCTGACCGCGCCATTCGTCCTGGTCCAGGCCGCGGCCGAGGATCTGGCGGCCTCTGGGCATGGCAGCGTGATCAATATTTCCTCGATCTACGGGCTCGCCGGCCCGGATTGGCGGCTCTATGAGGGAACCAGCCTCGGCAATCCGGCCGCCTATGCGGCCAGCAAGGGCGGCCTGCTGCAGATGACCCGCTGGCTCGCCACCACCCTGGCGCCGCGGGTCCGGGTCAATGCCGTGGCGCCCGGCGGCGTGTTCCGGGCCACGCCCGAGCCGTTCCTGAGCCGCTACGTGGCCCGCACCCCGCTCGGCCGGATGGCGACCGAGGACGACATGAAGGGCGCCGTGGCCTATCTGGCGAGCGATCTGTCGGCCTATGTCACCGGCCAGTGCATTGCGGTCGACGGCGGCTGGACGGCGTGGTAAGCCGTCAACAAAATCCATGCAATTGCGGGAATCTCAGAAATGTTGAGCTGTAGCAAGTGCTTATTGCCTGAAACGGCGGAGGCGACGTCGTTCGACGAGGCCGGTTCGTGCAGCGTGTGCCGCCAGATCGAGGTCCGTGACACCCAGATCGACTGGGACGACCGCTACAAGCAGATGCAGGAACTGGTCGCGCAATATCGTGACAAGGGCCTGTACGACTGCATCGTGCCGTATTCCGGCGGCAAGGACAGCGTTTTCCAGCTCTGGTACGTCGTCAAGAAGCTCGGCCTGAAGCCGCTGGTGGTTCGCTTCGACCACTGGTTCTACCGTCCGCTGATCGAGGAGAACAACACCTCGGTGTTCAAGCAGCTCGGCGTCGACGTCCTCAACTTTACGCCGAACTGGCATGTGGTCCGCGAACTGATGCTGGAATCGCTGAAGCGCCGCGGCGACTTCTGCTGGCACTGCCACACTGGCATCTATGCCCACACCATGCAGATCGCGATCCGCTACGAGACGCCGCTGCTGTTCTGGGGCGAGAGCCTCGCCGAATACCAGTCGTTCTATTCCTATGACGAGATGGAAGAGGTCGACGAGAAGCGCTTCAATCGCGCCATGAATCTCGGCATCACCGCCGACGACATGTACGAATTCCTCGGCGGCCGCGTAGCCAAGCGCGACCTCTATCCTTTCGTTTATCCGCCGCGCAAGGACCTGATGCGAATCAAGTGCCGCTCGATTTGCCTCGGCAGCTACATCAAGTGGGACACCAAGAAGCACGTCGAGATCATCAAGCGCGAGCTCGGCTGGAAGGGCCAGGAGGTCGAGGGCATTCCGCCGGAGTACGACTACGAAAAGGTCGAGTGCTTCTTCCAGGGCGTGCGCGACTACCTGAAATACATCAAGCGTGGCATGGGCCGGACCAACCACCTCGCCAACATCGACATCCGTAACAAGCGCATGACCCGCGAGCAGGGCGAGGCGCTGGTGCGGGAATTCGACGGCAAGCGGCCGCCGAGCCTCGATCTGTTCCTCGATTATCTGCAGCTCACCGAGGAGCAGTTCCTCGGCATCGCGATCAAGCATGAGGTCAGCCCATGGCAGTTCTCACCGAACCAGGTCGAGCCGGGCCGGCGGATGCCCGACATGGACAAGTGGGATCGCACGTCGGTGCCGTGGCCGAACCATCCGGGCGTCGAGATCGGCGGCGGCAAGGGATAGTCGGGGTTTGACGGGACCGCGCCATGGGCGCGGCGGGAGCGGGGCAATGTCACACGTTGCGATCGTCGATTACGGCATCAACAATGTTCGCTCGGTGCGCAACGCCGTCGAATATTGCGGCTTCGACCCCGTCGTCACCCATGACGAGGACGCGATCGCCGACGCCTCGCACGTGATTCTGCCCGGCGTCGGCGCGTTCGGCGACGCCATGACCAACATCCGCGCCCGCGGCATCGATGCGATGCTGGAGCGGCACGTCCGCGAGAAGGGCAAGCCCTTCCTCGCGGTCTGCCTCGGCATGCAGTTGCTGGCCAAGACCTCCGAGGAGCACGCCGATGACGGCGTCGCGCATCGCGGGCTCGGCTGGTTCGATGCCGACGTGCTGCGCCTGCTGCCGAACGATCCCGCGCTGAAGATTCCGCATATGGGCTGGAACATGGTGGCAAAGGAGCGCAGCCATCCCATCCTCGCCGGAATCCGCGAGAGCAACCTCGCATTCTATTTCGTGCACTCCTTCGCCATGCGCTGCAATGCGGAGAGCGACGTGGTCGCCTACGCCCAGTACGGCCAGCCGGTCACCGCGATCATCGCGCGGGACAATATCGCAGCAACCCAGTTCCATCCCGAGAAGAGCCAGGACAGCGGGATCGAGCTGGTTAGCAATTTTCTCCGCTGGAATCCCTGAAGACAACCCCGCGATGCTGAAGAAGAGACTGATCCCGAAATTCCTGCTGCGCGACGGCAGGCTGGTGAAATACGTCCGCTTCTTCGAGAACGAGCGCGCCGCCGGCAATCCGGTGACCACGGCGAAGGTCTACAACGACTACGGCGTCGACGAGTTGATCGTGCTCGACATCGTGCCGAGCGCGGCCTCGCGCAGCCGTGTCGTCGAGATCATCGAGCGGATGTCGGAAGAGATCTTCATGCCGTTCACGGTCGGCGGCGGCGTCAAGACGCTCGAGGACGTCAACATGCTGCTGCGTGCCGGCGCCGACAAGGTTTCGGTCAACTCGGAAGCGGTACGCCGGCCGGAGTTCCTGCGCGAGGCGGCGCGCACCTTCGGCGACCAGTGCATGACGGTGTCGATCGACTACAAGCGGATCACGCCGCACCACGCCACCGTCTTCATCGACGGCGGCCGCGAGCACGTCGCGCTCGATCCGGTCGAATGGGCGAAGCGCTGCGAGGACCTGCATTGCGGCGAGGTGCTGCTCGGTTCGATCGACCGCGACGGCACCATGTCGGGCTACGACCTCGACATGATCCACGCGGCCTCGCGCGCGCTGAGCGTGCCGTTGATCGTCTCCGGCGGCTGCGGTTCGCTGCAGCACGCGATCGACGCGCTGGAGGCCGGCGCCTCGGCGGTGGCGATCTCGTCGATGTTCCTGTTCACCGATCACAGCCCGATCAAGCTGCGCAGCCATCTCGCCTCGCGCGGCCTCGACGTGCGCTCCAGCTCTTCCAGCAGGAACTAGCACCGTGCAGCTCTCGCTTGGCCGCCATGAACTCGCCCTTTATGTGCAGCGGCAGTTCGAGACGTTTTTCCCCGACGGCGCCGACCTCGGCGACCTGCCGGCCTTCGTCGACAAGGCGCTCGACCGCATCGAACATTGCTTTTCCCGGGTTCGGCTCAAGGGATTCACCGCGAACGGCGAGGCGAGGTTCTCGCACTGGCACTGCGACCAGTATGCGATCTTCCTGTACTACCTCGCCAACACCGCGTTTCGCGAAAAGCCGGGGCATCCGATCGCCGACAAGGCCTACGCGCTGAACAAGGCACTGCACGCGCTCGACGCCTTCTACGAGGTCGAACTGCCCGACGTGTTCGCAGTCCAGCACCCGGTCGGCACCGTGCTCGGCCGCGCCAGCTATTCGGATTATTTCATCTGCTATCACAACTGCACGGTGGGCGCGAACCTCGAGAACGACTATCCGTCGTTCGGCCGCGGCATCGTGATGTACGGCGGCAGCCGGATCATCGGCAAGACCGCGGTCGGCGACAACAGCTTCGTCTCGACGGGCGCAATCGTCATCGACGGCGGCCCGCTCGCCGCCGACAGCGTGCTGCACGGCATCTACCCGAACGCGCGCCGCTCAGCGACGTCGCGCAACGTGGTGCGCGACATCTTCGGGGTCACCAGTTGATCAGGTCAGCCGCTTGAAGCCGGAATGCGCGACCGGGCCGCGCAGCAACTGCTTGATCGCGTTCTGGTCAACCGCGGCCCGCAGCTCGCGGAACACCTCGTTCACCGCCTCAAGGTAGCGGTCGACATGGGCGTCGGTGTGCGCCCACATCGCGTAGAATGAGCCGGTGGCGAAGATGCCGCGGTCGAGCATCATCTGGGTGAACAGCGTGCGGGTCTCCTGCGCCTCGGGCAGTTCGAACGCGAAATGGCCGAGTGGCGAGATGCCGGAGATATGCACCGGCAGGCCGGTGGCCTGCGCCGCTTCCGCCCAGCCCTTCTGCACGCGGGTGCCGATCCGCATTAAGTGCCTGGCGACGTTCTGCTCGCGATGCTTGCGCAGCGTGGCGAGGGCGGCGACCGGGCCGACGCGCTCGGTCCAGGCGGTCGAGCTGACGAAGGTCTCCTGCGCGGCGTCCATCACGGAGGCGCGGCCGACGATCGCGGCCATCGGAAAGCCGTTGGCGATCGCCTTGGCGAAAACAGCGATATCGGGGTCGACGCCATAGGCGAGATGGGCGCCGCCGGAATTGATGCGGAAGCCCGAGGTGACCTCGTCGAAGATCAGCGCAGCGCCGCAGCGGTCGGCCAGCGCCCGGATGCCCTGGATAAAGGCCGGCTCCGGCTCGCTCGAACGCACCGGCTCCATCACGATCGCGGCGAGCCGCTCGCCGTGTTCGGCGACGATCGCCTCGATCTCGTCGAGCTTGTTGAAGTGGAACGGCTGCATCAGCCCGGCGAGGCCGCGCGGCACGCCCTTGGTGTCGAGACCGGGCAGCAGGTGTCCGTCGAGCGCGGTGGTGGCGCCGAGATTGGCGCTGAGATACCAGTCGTGCCAGCCGTGATAGCCGCAGAACGCCACCATGTCGCGGCCGGTCGCGGCGCGCGCGATCCGGACGGCGATCGCCATCGCCTCGCCACCGGCGCGGCCGAAGCGGACCATATCCGCCCAGGGGTGCAGCTCGACCAGAAGCTCGGCAAGTTCGATGTCTTCGGCGCAATTGAGCGTCGACATCGAGCCCTTGTCGATCGCGGACTTCACCGCCGCATCGACATCCGGATCGGCAAAGCCCAGGATGGTGGCGCCGATCCCGCAATAGCTCATGTCGAGATAGGTCCCACCGTCGAGATCGGTGACCTCGGCGCCCTTCGCCGATTTGAAATAGCTCGGCCACTGCTCGGGAAGGAACATTTCCGGCCGCTTCGAGAGCAACTGCGTTCCGCCGGGGATCACCTTGCGGGCGCGCCGGTAAAGTGCCTGTCCTGTTCCCGACATCAAATCAAATCCTTCCCCCGAAAAGCCTTTGGCTGAATACCCCATGGCCCGGCCCCGGGCAAGGCTATCCGCTTGTCGCTTCAGCTTGAAATCGCCGCTCAGGACCTGCAAAAGACATCGCGGCAGGGCGGGGGCAGGGGCGAGCCAAATCGATGATGACCACGGACGGCGAGAAGCGCTTTCGGGCGGCAGGCATGATTGCGCTTGCCGGCGTCGTCCTGCTGTGGCTCGCCGTTTCGGCGATCGCGGTGTTCCGAGAGGGAACGTGGGGCGATGAGGTCGCCTACATCCTGAAGTCGTGGTGGTACATCACCGGCACGGTCCGTCCCTATTCCGCCGCGGATGCGACCTGGTATCAGCCCCTGATCTATTATGTGATAGGGCCCTGGCAGTGGCTCTTCGGTCACGACGTCGTAGCGTCGCGCTCGCTGACCGTGGTGATCACGGCGGTCAACATCGGCCTGCTGGCAAGCCTGTTGCGCCGGTTGAACTGCGGCGTCTGGCCGATCATCCTCGCGATCATCGTCTTCGCGTTGACGGAAGACAGCATCTTCTACTTCAGCAGCGCTACTCCATATGCGCTCGCAGTCTGTCTGCAGCTGATCGCGTTGCATTTGATGCTGACGATGCGGCGGAACGCGGACTACGCCGTCATCGTCGCGT
This sequence comes from Bradyrhizobium semiaridum, assembly GCF_020329505.1. Taxonomy (GTDB): domain Bacteria; phylum Pseudomonadota; class Alphaproteobacteria; order Rhizobiales; family Xanthobacteraceae; genus Bradyrhizobium; species Bradyrhizobium semiaridum. The sequence goes on along the minus strand of NZ_JAGKJJ010000005.1, from coordinate 61,093 downwards.
TCGGCGTCGTGCTGACGATGCTTTACTTCGTCAGAATCAACATGGTTTCGTTCATTGCGCTGAGTCTCGCGATCGTCTGTATCAGGGCCGGCCGCGACCGTTGGCGGGTCTATGCGATCACCGCGGCGATCTTTGTCCTGACGTGGTCGATCCTAGCCGCGATCTGGGGCAGCCGCTTCGTCTATATCTCGCTGTGGTTTCCCTTCGTGACGGACTGGCTGTCGCGCGTCGGGATCATGCCGTTCCCGCACGCGCTGAGCCTGAGCCATCAACTGGTGACAACAGGGATTCCGGTTCACAGTTCGCTGGCCGATCTGCTCGGGTACATGTTTGGCTGGGATATCGGCGTGAGCTGGATCGTGGCGCACCATGGCCTGCCGATCGCTGCGGCCATCTTCGCGTCCGTTGCATTGGCCATTCCCGCGATGCCGAACCGGGGATGGATCGCGGTCCTTGTTGCAGCCTATGCCTTCCTGCTGCTGTTCCATCACTTTGGCGCGCAATCCTACTGTCCGATCTGCATCCAGGCCTACGCGAACTATTTCAACTATCTGGCGGCGCTCGCCGGCGCGCTCGCGCTGAACGGTTTGTCCGAGGTAGTCCGGCGGAAGCAGATCGGACGAGCGGTCTCGATCGGAGTGATCGTGGTCTCGCTTGTGCTGGCGTCGCTGCAATCGTGGAGCTTGTCGGGGAGCAACAGGCTGCCTTCGATCCGCAATCAGGAAACCTCCCTTTCGGCCGAAGTGCGCCAGGCTGGCGACGCCCTCAAGGGTTTTGCCCCGGCGGATTCGCTGGTCGGACTGGTCAGCATGGACCCGAGGATTCCGCTGGCGCTGTCTGATGCGGGCATGCGCGTTCCTCCCGTCGCCCTGACACTGACCTCGTTCTACCGGAAGCTGAACGACAATCTGACGGCAGAGCAACGGACGGTCACGACGGCCGAACTCGAAGATCTGTCGGGCTGGACGGACTCGACAGCCGAAGGCTGGATGCGCAACGAATACGAGTTTCTCGTTGTGCAGCGGCGACCGGACAGGTTTCCGGCTTGGCTGATCTGGGCTCCGGACGCGCCACTCGTGCAGCGGGGACTGGCGCAATGTTTTGAAAAGATCGAGACTCGGTCGTTCGACCAGATGGTGCCGCCGTTGGCGATCGAGGTCTATCGCCGCACGAAGCGCGGCGAAGCGTGCGTCAGGGGCTGAGCCGACGCCGCCGAGCGCAGATCGGTCCGGTGCCGACGCAACTGGCCCTTCGGTGGTCAGGCTCGCCGATCGTGCCCTGCGGCCGGGAAACCGCTGGCTGGTCCATCGGTGCATATACCTTGCGCTGCTCCGAGTTTTCCGAGTAATGGACGGTATTCGCGCGGCCCGGGAGGCCGCTTGTTCCCCCGGCAGGAATGAGACAACACAGGGCCTTTGCATGATCAGATTTGGCCTGCTCGGTTGCGGGCGTATCGCCAAGCGTCATTCCGACCTGCTGGGCGGCAATCACATCGAAGGAGCCAAGCTGATTGCAGTTTGCGATCCGGTCCCGGCGCGTGCCGATGCGATCGCAGGCAAATTCGGCGTTCCGGCCCACTACGACATGGACGAGTTTCTGGCGCGCAAGGACCTCGACGCAGTCGCGGTGCTGACCCCGAGCGGCCTGCATCCGGCGCATGTGATCGCCTGCGCCAAAGCCGGCAAGCACGTCGTGGTCGAGAAGCCGATGGCGCTGCGGCTGCAGGACGCCGACGACATGGTCCGGGCCTGCGACGAGGCCGGGGTGAAGATGTTCATCGTCAAGCAGAACCGCTTCAACGTGCCGGTGGTCAAGGCGCGCGAGGCGCTCGATGCCGGCCGCTTCGGCAAGCTGATCCTCGGCACGGTGCGCGTACGCTGGTGCCGCGATCAGGCCTATTACGACCAGGACGACTGGCGCGGTACCTGGGCCTATGATGGGGGCGTGCTGACCAATCAGGCGAGCCACCATGTCGACATGCTGGAATGGTTCTTCGGCGACGTCGTCAGCGTCCATGCGCGTGCGACCACCGCGCTCGCCAGGATCGAGACCGAGGACACCGCCGTCGCGACGCTCAAGTTCCGCAACGGCGCGCTCGGCATCATCGAGGCGACGACCGCGGCGCGCCCGACCGATCTCGAGGGCTCGCTCTCGATCCTCGGTGAACGGGGCACGGTCGAAATCTCCGGCTTCGCCGTCAACCAGATCCGGCACTGGCGCTTCATCGACGAATTGCCGTCGGACAAGGACGTCATCGAGAAGTTCTCGGTCAATCCTCCCAATGTCTATGGCTTCGGCCACCAGGCGTACTACCACCACGTGGTCGATTGCCTGGTGAACCAGCGCGCGGCGCTGGTCGACGGGCTCGAGGGCCGCAAGAGCCTGGAGCTGATCTCGGCGCTTTATGAATCGATCGAGACCGGCGCCGAGGTCGCGCTGCGCTTCACGCCGCGGCTGAGCCGGCTGGGCGTCGTGTCGTGAACCGGCCGGAGGTGCATCAAGCCGGTGTTCGCGACGTCGCGTTCGGCGCGCGCGTCAAGGTCGTCGAGCCGTGCAACCTCTACGGATGTAGCATCGGCGACGACTGTTTCGTCGGCCCCTTCACCGAGATCCAGAAGGGCGTCGTGATCGGCGCTCGCACCCGCGTGCAGTCGCATGCCTTCGTCTGCGAGCTGGTCACCATCGGCGAGGACTGTTTCGTCGGCCACGGCGTGATGTTCGTCAACGATACGTTCTCCAGCGGCGGACCGGCACGCGGCCGCAAGGAGCTGTGGCGCGAGACCGTGATCGGCAACCGCGTTTCGATCGGCTCCAACGCGACCATTATGCCGGTTCGGATCACCGACGACGTCGTGATCGGCGCGGGCTCGGTCGTGACCAAGGACATCACCACGCCCGGCACCTATGCCGGCAATCCGGCGCGCCGGCTGCTGGCGAGCCAATAGGGGACGTTCAATGCCGGTGCCGTTCGCCGACCTGCAGCTGCAGTATCAGAACATCAAGGGCGAGATCGACGCCGCGATCGCCGGCGTCATCCGCGACAACGCCTTCATCCGCGGCCACTATGTCGACAATTTCGAGCGAGAGTTCGCGGCGGCATCCGGGACCGCCCATTGCGTCTCCTGCGCCAACGGCACCGATGCGCTCTACCTCGCGATGCGGGCGCTAAAGGTCAAGCCCGGCGACGAGGTGATCACCACGGCGCATTCCTGGATCTCGACCGCGGCGATGATCACCCATGCCGGCGCCAATGTCGTGTTCTGCGACACTGACGGTGCCACCTTCACGATCGATCCGGCGGCGATCGAGGCCGCGATCACGCCGCGCACGGTCGGCATCATTCCGGTGCATCTGTACGGGCAACCCGCCGACATGGACGCGATCATGGCGATTGCGAACAAGCACAAGCTCTGGGTGATCGAGGATTGCGCCCAGGCGCACCTTGCGCGCTACAAGGGCCGGATGGTCGGAACATTCGGCGAGGCCGCGACCTATTCGTTCTATCCGGGCAAGAATCTCGGCGCGATGGGCGATGCCGGCGCTGTCGTCACCAACGATGCGGCGCTTGCCGAGCACATGACCATGCTGGCGCGGCACGGCGGGCTGGTGAAGCACCAGCATCGCATCGAAGGCATCAACAGCCGGCTCGACGGCATGCAGGCCGCGATCCTGTCGGCAAAACTGCCGCATCTTGCGGGCTGGACCAAGGCGCGGCAGCAAGCGGCCGAGGTCTACGACGCCGGCTTGAACCAGATCGAGGACGTCGTGGTGCCCGCGGTCGGCCCGCAGCGCAGCCACGTCTATCACCTCTACACGATCAGACATCCGCGCCGCGACGCACTGGCGGCATATCTTTCCGCCAACGGCGTGCAGACCGCGATTAACTATCCGACCGCGTTGCCGTTCCTCGCGGCCTACGCCCGGCTCGGCCACCATCCGGAACAATTCCCGAACGCGCACCGCGATCAGCGACAGATCCTCTCGCTGCCGATGTTCGCCGAGATCACCCGCGAGCAGCAGGACGAGGTGATCGAGCTGGTGCGGACGTTCTAGAGCATGATCCGGAAAAGTGTGAAGCGGGTTTCCCTCGCGACAAACGCCGGACGCGTTTGCGCGGAGATCATGCTCAAACAAGGCGCTAAAGCGCGATGAGGATTCAATCCAATCTCATCGCGCTTTAGGTTAGCGACTGGCCTTGATCTGCGCGACGACGTCGCGGTAGCGCGCCAGCGCCGCCTCTTCGGTGAACTTCTCGGCGGCCACCGCCGCTGACCGGCCCATCCGCGCAACCTCGTTCAGATCGGCTGCGGCCGCGCGGATCGCTTCCGCAAGCCGCGCAGGGTCCTCGGGTGGGACCACCCAGCCGATTTTCTCGTCGCGAACTTCGATCGCGGCTTCGGAATGGTCCTCTGCGCCGACCATGACGGCGCGTCCAATCGCTAGCAGATTGTAGAGACGGCTGGGAATCGATACGCCGGCCATGTTGCGCCGATAGGGAATGGTCCAGAGATCGGCCGCAGACAGGAATTCGACCAGTTGCTCGGCCGGCACGGGATCGAGCAGCGTCACGTTCGGCAGTCTGTCCGCCGATTGAAGCTCGCCGAGCTGTTTCCAGCCCACGCCCCAGCCCGACAAGAGGAAGTGAATGTTCGTCTCGTTGCGAAGAATCCTCGCCGCTTCGAACACCGTGCGGGGATCGTGCGTAAAGCCGAGGTTACCCGACAGGCCGATCACCAGATGTGCAGCGTCACGCGGCCTGAAGCGATTTGATGACGACAGTTCGCGATAGCCAACCGACTGGAATGTCCAGTTGGGAATGAAGTGAATCCGGTCGGCGCGGACGCCGCGATATTTCAGCAGCAGCGGGGCGACGTCGCGGCCTATGACGATGATGCCGTCCAGCGTCCTGAACATGATGCCGTTCAGCAAGCGCAGAACCTTGTTGAGCGGCGATGCCGGGCTGATGAAGCCACCCGCCACCAGCGCCTCGGGATAGAGATCATAGATCAGCAGTGCGGTCGCTGCGCCGCGTAATTTCGCGGCGAGCACGACGGCGTAAGGCAGCGTGAACGGCGTCGTCACGCAAAACACGAGGTCGCCGCGCCGCGTCCGTCTCAGCACCGCGAAGAACATCGAGACGGCAAGGGCGAGAACCGCCAACGCCCGCCAGACGACGGCCGTCTTCCCCGCCTGAAAGCTCTTCAGTTCGATCACAAGCGGATTGGCGCGCGCCCCATTCGCCGCGGATGCCGACTGCTCGGTCGCAGACAGCACCACGACCTCGGCATCGGCTGCGAAAGCATTGGCGATCTTGCCCAGATAGGTCGCCGTCGTGGTGGAGTCCGGTGGGTAGAACTGGGTGGCGAAAACGATCCGTTTGAACGTTTCCCGACGGGCTGGCTTTTCGGATGCGGTCGGCATCGGCGCGGAATGCTTTCGGTTGGCCATTGTCTCAAAACCGCTCTGTAGGTGATCGCGGCAGCATGCTCAAGCGTCTTGGCTCAAGCGTCTTGGACCGTCGAACTGCCAAGCCGGCGCGGCAGCTGGTCGGAGTGCGATCCCTCAGCCGATGTGCAGCAGCGGCCTCAGGAACAGCTCCAGATTGGGTCCCGAGAACAGGTAGCCCTTGAGGCCGGCGGCACGCGCGGCCTCCAGATCGGTCGGCTGATCGCCGATCAGAAAGCTCCGCTCGAGATCGACCGGAAACCGCTCCAGGAGGTCGTTGATCATGCCGGGCGAGGGCTTGCGGCGATGGCTCACCTGCCGATACCGATCAACGCTTCCTTCCGGGTGGAACGGGCAGTATTCGAACGCATCGATATGCGCGCCGATCCTGGTGAGTTCGGCCGCCATCCAGCGATGCAGCTCCTCGACATGCGCCTCCTCGTAAAGGCCTCGTGCAACGCCGGACTGGTTGGTCACGACGAATGCAAAATAGCCGGCGTCGTTGACGGCCTTCACCGCCTCGCGCGCGCCGTCGATCCACACCAATTTGTCGCTCTCGAACAGGTAGCCGATATCCTGGTTGAGGACGCCGTCGCGATCGAAGAACACGGCCGGTCTTCTTGCTTGGCCAGCGGTAGGGCTGCTCATCGGATCGTGGTGCATTTCACTCGGGTGGCGGCAACTTCCATCTTCATTCAATCGCACAATGTGTCGCGCCGCAATACGAGCGCTGTCCACAGCGCCAACGAGGGATTGCAGGGTCGGCTCGAGAGGCGAATATAAGGCTGGCTAGCGCGGGCCTACCGCTCGTCGGCGATCACCTTGCCGTCGTTGGGCAGCGCGCCGCCGCCGACTATCTCGACATTGCCGCCGAGCTTGGTGACCGCCCGCAGCGTCGCCGCAAGCTCGTCTTGCAGCGCCGCAGGCGGTGCAGCGCATTCGGCCCTGAGCGTCATCACATCGGTCTCGCCGGCGCGGCTGACGACGAGGCGCAGCCGTCCGAGCTCGGGATGCCGCTTGCCGATCTCGGCGATCTGCTCGGGGCGCACGAACATGCCCTTGACCTTGGTGGTCTGGTCGGCGCGGCCTATCCAGCCCTTGATGCGCATGTTGGTGCGTCCGCACGGGCTCTTGCCCGGCAGCGCGGCGGTGAGGTCGCCGAGCGCGAGACGGATCCAGGGATGATGCGGATCGAGCGAGGTGACCACGATCTCGCCGACATCGCCCGGCGCGATCGGATCGCCGGTGCCGGGTTTGACGATCTCGAGGATCAGGTCCTCGTTGACGGTCATGCCCTCGCGCGCCGGCGTCTCGAACGCGATCATGCCGAGATCGGCGGTGCCGAAGGCCTGATAGGCCTCGATGCCGCGCGACTTCATCTCCTCCTGCAGCGACTTCGGGAATGCGGCACCGGAGACCAGCGCGCGCTTGATCGAGGAGACGTCGCGGCCGGCAGTTGCGGCGGCGTCGAGCAGGATCTTCAGGAAGTCCGGCGTGCCGCTATAGCCGATCGGTCGGTAGGCCTCGATCAGCTCGAACTGCTGCTCGGTATTCCCGGGACCGGCCGGGATCACCGCGCAGCCCAGCGCCCGCGCCGAGGCGTCGAAAATGAAGCCGCCGGGGGTGAGGTGGTAGCTGAACGTGTTCAGCACCACGTCGCCCTCGCGAAAGCCGGCCGCGAACAGCGCCCGGGCGCCGCGCCAGGGATCGGCCTGGCGGCCTTCCGGCTCGAAGATCGGCCCGGGCGAGGTGAATAGCCGGGCGAACGAGCCCGGAGCACCGGCCACGAAGCCGCCGAACGGCGGCGCGGCCTTGTGCAGGGCAGGGAGTTCCGACTTGCGCAGCACCGGCAGCCGCGCCAGCGCGTCCCGGCTGGTGACGGAGGCGGGATCTATGCCCCTCAGCAAATTGGCATAAGCAGGGGCGGCCATGGCCTTGTGCAGCACCTCGGGGAGGCGGGCGAACAAGGCAGCCTCGCGCTCGGCCGGATCGCGGGTTTCGAGGGCGTCGTAATGGTCGGTCATGGCTGGTCCTTGGCAAGATTCGCGCAGGTTGCGCGCCGCCTCGCGCGTGCTATCAGACGGCGTTTACGGACGTTGGGACTGTTCCAGGGACGAGGATGGCTGAAGCACAGGGCGGAGCGGCCGACGTCGTCGCAAGATTGAAGAGCCGGATCGTCGACCATGCGCTGCCGCTGTGGTCGAGCGTGGGCTGGGACGCCAAGGCTGGCGGCTTTGTCGACCGGCTGCACCGGGATGGCAGCGCCGATCATGCCGCCCCGCGCCGGCTGCTCGTGCAGGCGCGCCAGATCTATTGCTACGCCAAGGCGGCGCAGATGGGCTGGTATCCGGAGGGACGTGCGATCGCGCTGAGAGGGCTGGAATACCTGCTGGCCAGGGCGAAGGCGCCGGATGGCCGTCCCGGCTTCGTCTTCAGCCTGACGCCGGACGGCGGCGTGCTCGACCCGCTGCGCGACACCTACGGCCACGCCTTCGTGCTGCTCGCGCTCGCGACCGCCTATGGCCTCGAGCAAGACGCCCAGATACGCGCCGAGATCGACGGGCTGCTGGCGTTTCTCGACGCGCAGCTGCGCTCGCCGCATGGCGGCTTTCAGGAAGGGCTGCCGCCGTCGATGCCGCGCCGGCAAAATCCGCAGATGCATCTGTTCGAGGCGATGATCGCCTGCTTCGACGCGACGCATGACCTGTCGTTCCAGAACCGCGCCGGCGAGTTCTTCGCGCTGTTCCTCGCCAATCTCTACGACAAGCAGACGCGCGTGCTCGGCGAGTATTTCGAGGAGGACTGGTCGAAGATCCCGCCCGTCAGCGTCGAGCCCGGCCATCTCGCGGAGTGGGTTTGGCTGCTGAAGGGCTTTGAACGCATCACCGGCTGCCCGACCGGGCGTCCGCGCGGCGAGCTCTTGACGTCGGCGCTGCGCTATCGCGATGCGGCCACCGGCTGCCTGGTCGATGAAGGCGATGCCGAAGGCAACATCCGCCGTCATACGCGCCGGCTGTGGCCGCAGAGCGAGCTGGCGAAGGCCTGGATCGCGCAGGCCGAAGCCGGCGAGAGCGGGGCGGCGGACGAGGCGCGCGCGGCGCTGGTGCTGCTCGAGCGGCACTATCTCAGCCATCCGGTCGCGGGCGGCTGGTACGACCAGTTCGATCGCGACGGCAATTCGCTGGTCGCCACCATTCCCGCGTCGTCGTTCTATCACGTGCTCTGCGCGGTCACAGAGGCCGAGCAGGTGCTCGGCTAGAACCGTCTCGCTGTCCCGACGCATCCTCACGCGAACGCTCTCCACTTCGCTTAACGGCGTTTACAGCCAGCGCTTGCGCCGCTTGAAGCTCTTCAGGTTCTTGAAGCTCTTGCGCTGGTCGCCGGCGCCGCCGAGATAGAATTCCTTGACGTCCTCGTTGTCGCGCAGCTCGTCGGCGGAGCCGTCGAGCACCACCTTGCCCTGTTCCATGATGTAGCCGTGGCTTGCGACCGAGAGCGCGGCGCGCGCGTTCTGCTCGACCAAGAGGATGGTGACGCCGAGATCGCGGTTGATCTCCTTGATGATCGAAAACACTTCCTTGACCAGCAGCGGCGACAGGCCCATGGACGGCTCGTCCATCAGGATCATCTTCGGACGCGCCATCAGCGCGCGGCCGATTGCCAGCATCTGCTGCTCACCGCCGGAGAGATAGCCGGCAAGGCCGGTGCGCTCCTTCAGGCGCGGGAAATATTTGAACACCATGTCGATGTCACTGGCGACCTCGTTGTCGCGGCGGGTGAAGGCGCCGAGCCGCAGATTCTCCAGCGAGGTCATGTCGGCGACGATGCGGCGGCCCTCCATCACCTGGAAGATGCCGCGGCGCACGATCTTGTCCGGATCGATGCCGTTGATGCGCTGGCCCTCGAACAGGATCTCGCCGCGCGTCACCTCGCCGTCCTCGGTCTTGAGCAGGCCGGAAATCGCCTTCAGCGTGGTCGACTTGCCGGCGCCGTTGGCGCCGAGCAGCGCCACGATCGCGCCCTTCGGCACGTCGAGGCTGAGGCCGCGCAAGACCAGGATGACGTCGTCATAGACGACCTCGATGTTGTTGACGCTGAGCAAAGGGGGCGGCGGGACCGCCGTCGGTCCCGTGCGTGTGGCTGTTGCGGTTTCAGTCATGTTTCGATAACCTTCGACTGTCGTCACCCGCTGATACGGCCGGCCCAGTATTCCAGGGACGCCAGCGATCAATCGGGAAGCCGCGGCGTACTGGATCCCCCGCTTTCGCAGGGGATGACGAGTTATTGTGAGGCTGCGCGGTCGGCAGCCTCACGAGCCTCACCAGCCGAACCATTCCGGCTTGCGCGGCAGTTCGACGGTCTTGACCTTGTCGAGCTTGATCGTGCCCTTGCCCATCAGGTCATTGATGTCGCCATCGGTCGAGCCCGAGATTTTCGAGCGATAGAGGTCGACCTTCGTGGTCGGGCGGTGATCCTTCTCGGTCCAGGTCGATGGATTGCAGACGCCCTCCATGCCTGATGGCACCCAGTCCTTCTTCTGGTAGAAGCCCTTGGCGACGTTCTCGCCGGTGGCGCCGCCGTTCTTGACGGCCCAGTCCAGCGCTTCCTTCAGGTAGAGCGCGCTGCACACCGCCGCGATGTAGTGCACCGGGCGATACACCTTGCCTGACGGATCGGACATCTTGGAGATTTCCATCACCGTCTTCATGCCGGGCGCGTTGCCGCCCCAGGCAACCGCGGTGCGCAGCGGGAAGATCACGCCGTCGGCGGCATCGCCCGCGGTCTTGGCGGCATTCTCGTCCATGCCCCAGACATTGCCGAGGAACTGGACGTCGACGCCGGCGGTCTTGCAGGCCTTCAGCACCGAGATGTTCGAGGCGGCGGTGTTGCCGAGATAGGCGTAGTTGGCGCCGGAGCTCTTCAGGCTCAGGCACTGCGCCGAATAGTCGCCCGGCGACAGCGCGAACACCAGCGGCGGCAGCACCTCGAAGCCGAGCTCGGTGGCGAGCGCCTCGCCGGCCGCCTTCGGCGCGTTCGGATAGGGATGGTTGGCGCCCATATGGACGAATTTCGGCTTGCCGGACTTGCCCTTGGCTTTCCAGTCTTCCGCCGCCCAGGTCAGCATCGCGCGCATCGCGTCCGAATAGCTCGGGCCGTAGAAGAAATTATACGGCGCCGGCTTGGCCTTGCCGCTGGTGCCTTCCGGATCGGTCAGCGCGGCGGCGTAGGAGCCGGAGATGTCGGGGATCTTGTCCTGGGCGAGGAAGCCGGTCAGCGCCTCGGTATCCGCGGTGCCCCAGCCCATGATCGCCGCGACCTTGCCGTCCGGCGCCGACCACTTCTTGTACAGCGCGATCGCGCGCGGCACCTGATAGCCGTAGTCGTTGCTGTCGACGTTGAGCTGCTTGCCGCCGACGCCGCCGTTCTTGTTGACCCAGGCGAAGGTGTCGGCGACGCCCTGGCCATAGGGTGTGCCGACGTCGGACGTGCCGCCCGAGAGGTCCTGCAGATGGCCGATTGCGATCTGGGCCTGCGCGGTAGCAGCTCCGCTGCCGAGCAGCAGCGCGAGTGAGACCGAGCTCAAAAGGGATCTAATCGTCATCGTTGATTCCTCCTGTTATTCGTTGAACGATCTGGTGAGTAATGTCCCGCGCCTGCCTCAGTGCGAGAACGGGTAGAGTTTCCAGTAGGCCTTGATCTGCCGCCAGCGATGCGCGAGTCCGTCCGGCTCGAACATCAAAAAGCCGATGATGATCAGGCCGATCGCGATCTCGCGCAGGAAGGTGATGTTGTTGTTGAGCTGCAGCGCTTTGTCGATGGCGCCGCCCTTCAGCCACGCGCTCAGCCATTCCATCGATTCCGGCAGCAACACCACGAAGGCGGTGCCCATCAGCGTGCCCATGACAGAGCCGGTGCCGCCGATGATGACCATGGCGAGGAACAGCACCGAGCGTTCGATGCCAAAACCTTCCTGGGAGACCACGAGCTGGTAGTGGGCGTAGAGCGCACCGGCGATGCCAGCGAAGAACGCGGCCAGCCCGAACGACAGCGTGCGGTATTTGGTCAGGTTGATGCCCATGATCTCGGCGGAGAGATAATGGTCGCGAATCGCGACCAGCGCGCGGCCGTCGCGCGTGCGCATCAGGTTGGTGACGAGCAGATAGCTGACCACCATGTAGGCCAGCACGACGTAGAAATACTGCCGGTCGCCGCGCAGCGTGTAGCCGAAGATCGAGAACGGGTTGGCGCTCGCCGGCACCGAGCCGCCGGAGAACCATTCCGCGCGCGAGAAGAAGTCGAGCAGGATGTACTGCGCGGCGAGCGTGGCGATGACGAGATAGAGCCCCTTCAGCCGCGCCGCCGGCACACCAAAGATCAGGCCGACCATTGCCGTGATCAGGCCGGCGAGGGGGATGGCGAAGAACACCGGGATCGGCGCGTTGTTGGAGATATAGGCCGAGGTGAAGGCGCCGAGCAGGAAGAACGCGGCATGGCCGATCGAGATCTGCCCGGTGAAGCCGACCAGCACGTTGAGTCCGAGCGCCGCGATCGCGAAGATGCCGACCTGGATCGCGATCGAGAGCCAGTAATTGCTCAGCAGCATCGGCGCGAAGCAGGCGAGCACAATGCCGGCGATGGCAAAGTTGCGGCTGGTTGCGGTCGGGAAGATCGTGGTGTCGGCCGCATAGGAGGTGCGGAAATCGCCCGACGGGATGAGGGTGGTTGTTGCCATTGAGGGCTCTATTGCGCTCCCTGCTGGACTGAAGTCATCGTCACGCCCATTTTTGTTTGGGCATGATCGTTACCAAAAACCGGTTTCGGCATTTCGGCGATCATGCCTAGACCCGCTCAATGTCCTTGGTGCCGAACAGGCCGTAAGGCTTGATCATCAGGATGATGATCAAGACGTAGAACGGTGCGATCTCGTAGAGATTGCCGAGGTGCAGATACTCGCTGTCGACATATTGCGCGACGTTCTCGAGCAGCCCGATGATGATGCCGCCGAGCACGGCGCCGCCGACCGAATCGAGGCCGCCGAGGATCGCCGCTGGAAACACCTTGATGCCATAGGCGGAGAGGCCGGAAGACACGCCGTTGACCACCGCGACTACGACGCCGGCGACCGCCGAGACGGTGGCCGAGATCGCCCAGGCCATCGCGAACACGCTCTTGACGGAGATGCCGAGCGACTGCGCGACCTGCTGGTTGAACGCGGTGGCGCGCATCGCCAGACCATATTTGGAGGCGCGGAAGAACCAGGCCATGCCGAACATCATGGCGAGCGACACCACGAGGCTCATGACGTACACGGTCTGGATCTGCAGCCCGAACAGATCGACCGCCTGGCTCTGGAACACGCGCGGGAACGGCTGCGGGTTCACGCCGAAGATCCACTTCAGCGCAGCCTGGAACACGGTGGACAGGCCGATCGTCACCATGATGACCGAAATGATCGGCTCGCCGATCATCGGCCGCAGGATGATGACCTGGATCGCGATGCCGAAGATGAACATGAAGACGAGGGTGATCGGCATGCCGATCCAGAACGGCAACTGGTACTTGGTCAGCAGCGCCCAGCACACCCAGGCGCCGACCAGCAGCAGCTCGCCCTGCGCGAAGTTGACGACCTGTGTCGCCTTGTAGATCAGCACGAACGACATCGCGACCACGCCATAGAGCGTGCCGACCACGAGGCCGTTGACGAGGAGCTGGATCAGGAACTGGGTGTTCATGTGCTATGCTGTCCTTCGCCTCTCCCCGCTTGCGGGGAGAGGCCGGCTCGCGCCGAGCGATGCGAAGCATCGTCCGGAGCGAGACGGGTGAGGGGGAGTCTCCGCATGCGCGGTGCTGATGAGTCCAAGACCGAACGCGCAAGGAATCTGCGAAATGCCTCGACAGATGTTGAAGGGAAGCTGTGGTACCGCCTCCGCGGCCGTAGGCTGAATGGCTACAAGTTCGTTAGACAGGAGCCGATCGGTCCGTACACCGTCGACTTCATCTGTCGCGAATGCCGCCTCATCATCGAAGTAGAGGGCGGACAACATGCCGACAGTCAGCGCGACGTGGCTCGTGACAAATGGTTCACCGACCACAAGTATCGAGCTTTGCGGTTTTGGAACAACGAGGTCTCCAGCAATTTGGCGGGTGTCCTCGAAACGATCGTCACCGCCCTCGCGGAGGCTCCCCCTCACGCGGATCGCTGACGCGCTCCGGCCTCTCCCCGCAGGCGGGGAGAGGCGAAGATCAGCGCGTGTCGCGGGAGCCCTCATTCCGCGGCCTCCGCGCCCACCGCGCGGCCGAGGTCCACCACCTGCAGCGTGGTGCGCACACGTTGCGTGGTGCCGTCCTGGAAGCGGATCACGGTGTCGACCGGGATGTTGGCCTTGCCGCGGTAGATCGCCTCGATGATCTCGGCGTATTTCTCGTTGATGACGCCGCGGCGGACTTTCCTGGTGCGGGTCAGTTCGCCGTCGTCGGCGTCGAGCTCCTTGTACAGCAACAGGAAGCGCGAGATGCGCTGCGCCGGCGGCAGCGTGGCGTTGACGGTCTCGACCTCTTTCTTCAGCAGCGCATAGACCTCGGGACGGGACGAGAGGTCGGTGTAGGTGGTGAACGAGAGCCGGTTCTTCTCGGCCCATTTCGAGATGATCGAGTAGCGGATGCAGATCATCGCGGCGAGCGCCTCGCGGCCGGCGCCGAGCACGACGGCTTCGGCGACGTAGGGCGAGAATTTCAGCTTGTTCTCGATATATTGCGGCGAGAAGCGTTCGCCGCGCGAGGTCTCTGCCAGATCCTTGATGCGGTCGATCACGACCAGCTGCTTGTTGTCGTTGTAGTAGCCGGCATCGCCCGAATGCATCCAGCCGTCCTTGATGTCGGCGACCGAGGCCTCGGGGTTCTTGTAGTAGCCGAGGAACATGTTGGGGTGACGGACAACGATCTCGCCGACGCCGTTGATGTCGGGATTGTCGATGCGGATCTCGATGGTCTCGTCCATCGGCACGCCCGTCGTATCGGGGTCGACCTCGCCTTCGGGGTGCAGCGTATAGGCGCCGAGCAATTCGGTCTGGCCGTAGAGCGTGCGCAGCGGCACGCCCATCGCCTGGAAGAACTTGAACGTCTCGGGCCCGAGCGCGGCGCCGCCGGTCGCCGCCGAGCGCAGCCGGGTGAAGCCGAGCCGGTCGCGCAGCGCGCGGAACAAGAGCTGGTCGGCGAACAGCGAGCGCTTGCCCTCGGCGAGCGCGGCAAGCCCGGTTCGCATGCCGAGATCGTAGAGCCGCTGCTTGAACGGGGAGGCGTCCATCACCCCGGCACGGACATCGGCGGCGATCGATTCCCAGACCCTTGGCGCGAACAGCACGAAAGTCGGCGCGATCTCGCGGAAATCGTGCATCATGGTGTCGGGCTCTTCGACGAAGTTGACCTTCATCCGGCACAGCAGACCTTTGCCGAGGGCGTAGACCTGCTCCATGATCCAGGGTAGCGGCAGCACCGAGACGTATTCGTCGTCAGGGCCCTTGGGATCGAACGAGAGATACGTCGCGCAGTGCCGCAGCACGCGCCCCGCAGCCAGCATCGCAAGCTTCGGATTGGCCGTAGTGCCCGAGGTGGTGCAGAGGATCGCGACGTCCTCGCCCTTGGTGGCATCGACGAGCTTGTCGTAAAGGCCCGGCTCGCGCGCGGCGCGGTCGCGGCCCATGGCGACCAGTCTGCTCGCCTCCATCAGCCGCGGATCGTCATATTTCCGCATGCCGCGCGGGTCGGAATAGACGATGTGCTTGAGATGCGGCACGCGATCGGCAAGCCCGAGCAGCTTGTCGACCTGCTCCTCGTCCTCGGCGAACACCAGCCTGGCCTCGCCATAGCTGAGAAGATAGGCGGCTTCCTCGTCCAGCACGTCGCGATAGAGGCCGAGGCTCATCGCGCCGATGGCATGGGCCGCGATCTCGGCCGCCACCCAGTCCGGTCGGTTATCGCCGATGATGCCGATCACATCGCCGCGGCCGAGCCCGAGCTCGACCATACCGAGCGCGAAATCATGGGTGCGGGTCTGGTAGTCGTTCCAAGTGAATTCGCGCCACAGCCCGAAATCCTTTTCGCGCAGCGCGATCTCGCCGCCGTGCTCCTTCGCGTTCAGGCGCAGCATTTTCGGGAACGTGTCGGCCTGCGCGGCGCGACCGGCATAGTCCATCATGCCGCGCTCTCCCGCACCGACGCCTTGTCGTCGGGATCGACCAGCACCTCGTCTTCTTCGCCGAGATAGGCGCGCTTGACATGGGGATCGGCGAGCACGGCCGCCGGATCGCCCTCGGCGATCTTGCGGCCGAAATCCAGCACCATGACGCGGTGCGAGATGTCCATCACGACGCCCATGTCGTGCTCGATCATCATCACGGTCATGCCGAACTCCTCGTTGAGGTCGACGATGTAGCGCGCCATGTCTTCCTTCTCTTCGAAGTTCATGCCGGCCATCGGCTCGTCGAGCAGGATCAGCCGCGGCTCCAGCGCCATGGCGCGGGCGAGTTCGACGCGTTTGCGCAGGCCATAGGGCAGGGTGCCGGCGGTCGCCTTGCGCACCGACTGCAGGTCGAGGAAGTCGATGATCTCCTCGACCTTGCGGCGGTGCTTCAGCTCCTCGCGGCGCGCGCCGGTGAGCCAGTATAGCGAGCCCGTGATGAAATTGTTCTTCAGCAGGTGATGGCGGCCGACCATGATGTTGTCGAGCACGCTCATATGGTGAAACAGCGCCAGATTCTGGAAGGTGCGGCCGATGCCGAGCGCAGGCCGCGCATTCGGATTGAGGCCGGTGATGTCCTGGCCGCGCCAGAACAGCTGGCCTTCGGTCGGTCGGTAGCGCCCGGAGATGCAGTTGACGATCGAGGTCTTGCCGGCGCCGTTCGGGCCGATGATGGAGAACAGCTCGCCCTCGTTGACGCCGAAGCTCACATCGGTCAGGGCGCGAACGCCACCAAACCGCAATGAGACTCCGCGCACCTCAAGACTGTAAGCCACCCTGTTCCCTCCGGATAAGGCGCTTGGTGCGCTCTTCATCTGTTGTTCGAAAGCTCGAACGCGATCTCAAAACTCGATCTTACATGGGCCATTGTGGGGTGACCATCCGACTGATGCCGGGTGTCCGCGCTGCGCTCGCGTTCTCCGACATCATGCGCGGTAACGCCGCACCCACCTGTCCCAACCTCGCGTCACCTGCCGTTGGCGATCCATCGGGAGCGCGCGGCGTTACGCGAGGTGGTTCTCAATACGGGAAAGCGATAGGTTGAATTGTCATGTGCCGGACAATTGGTCAGGAATTTTCGCTGGCATTCCAGGCGTCGAGTTCCTGACCGGTGCCGCGACCTTGTTGCGGTGCAATATCGAGGCATGCAATAGCTGGGGTGGGATGCCGTCGCTGGAATGATCGCTGCTGATAATTTGAAGCGCATCGCGGCCTGGTCGCGCGAGCTGACGGAGCAGGAAATCGAGATCGCGCGCGCCGGCATCTCGGAGAAATCCTATCGCGCCGATGAATTCATCTTCATGCGCGGCGACAATTTCCAGTACTGGACCGGCATCGTCACCGGCCTTGCGCGGATGGGCATCGTGTCGCGCGGCGGCAAGGCCGCGAGCTTTGCCGGCCTCACCGCCGGTGCGTGGTTCGGCGAGGGCACCGTGCTCAAGAACGAGCCGCGGCGCTACGACGTGGTCGCGCTGCGCGACACCCGCCTGGCGATGATGGACCGCCGCACCTTCGTCTGGCTGTTCGAGAACAGCGTCGGCTTCAACCGATTCCTGGTCGGCCAGCTCAACGAGCGGCTCGGCCAGTTCATCGCGCTGCTCGAATACGGCCGCACCCTGGATGCCACCGCCCGGCTGGCCCGCTCGATCGCCTCGCTGTTCAACCCGATTCTCTACCCGGACCTGACGCGGCACCTGGAGATCACCCAGGAGGAGATCGGGGCGCTGTCCGGGATCTCTAGGCAGAACGCCAACCAGTGCCTGAAGCGGCTGGAACGGGAGGGGCTGCTGCGGCTGGAATATGGCGGGGTCACCATCATCGACCTCGAGCGTCTCCGCCACTACGGCGAATGATGTTCCCCGGGCGTTCCGGGCCGTTTTTTGAGCTTTGAGGCCGGATTCCGGCCGCCCGGGCCGTGGCCTCCGGGCATTAGACTTGGGGCGGGTCGGATGCTACAGACCGGCCCGGCCCGACCGGGCCCCCGCGCACATTTCGCGCTCTGGAGACGATATGGCAGTTCAGGAATCGAAGCGGCGCGTCGCGCTGATCACCGGTGTGACCGGGCAGGATGGCGCCTATCTCGCCGAATATCTGCTCGGCCTCGGCTACACCGTGCATGGCATCAAGCGGCGGTCGTCCTCGTTCAACACCGCCCGGGTCGATCACCTCTATCAGGACCCGCATGTCGGCAATGTGCCGTTCCTGATGCACTACGGCGACATGACCGATTCGACCAATCTGATCCGCCTGATGCAGCAGATCCGGCCGACGGAAGTCTACAACCTTGCCGCGCAGAGCCACGTCGCGGTCAGCTTCGAGAGCCCGGAATACACCGCCAATGCCGACGCGATCGGCGTGCTGCGCCTCTTGGAGGCGATCCGCATCCTCGGCATGGAGAAGGAGACGCGGTTCTACCAGGCCTCGACCTCGGAACTCTACGGTCTGGTCCAGGAAGTGCCGCAGAAGGAGACCACGCCGTTCTACCCGCGCTCGCCCTATGGGGTCGCCAAGCTCTACGGCTACTGGATCACGGTGAACTACCGCGAGGCCTATGGCATGTTCGCCTGCAACGGCATCCTGTTCAATCACGAGAGTCCGATCCGCGGCGAGACCTTCGTGACCCGCAAGATCACGCGTGGCGTGGCCCGAATCGAGGTCGGCCTCGAGGACACCATCTATCTCGGCAATCTCGAGGCCAAGCGCGACTGGGGCCATGCGCGCGACTATGTCGAGGGCATGCACATGATCCTGCAGGCGGATAGCCCCGACGATTTCGTGCTGTCGACCGGCGAGACCCGTTCGGTGCGCGAGTTCGTCGAGCTGGCATTCGGCGAGGTCGGCCGCAGCATCGAATGGCGCGGCACGGGCGTCGAGGAGATCGGCGTCGACAAGGCGTCCGGCAAGACGGTGGTGCGCATCGACCCGACCTATTTCCGCCCGACCGAGGTCGATCTTCTGATCGGCGACGCCAGCAAGGCGCGCGCCAAGCTCGGCTGGAAGCCGAAGACCCCGTTCGCGCAGCTGGTGAAGGAAATGGTCGCCGGCGATCTCGCCGAGGCCCGACAGGACGCCGCCAATGGCAAACGCTCCGTTTGAACTGAAGGGCAGGACGGTCTTCGTCGCCGGCCATCGCGGCATGGTCGGCTCGGCGCTGATGCGCCGGCTGGCGCGTGAGGGCGCGGACCTCCTGACGATCTCGCGCGGCGAGGTCGACCTGCGCAACCAGGCCGCGGTCGACGCCTGGTTCGCCGCCAAGCGGCCGCAGGCGGTATTCCTCGCCGCCGCCAAGGTCGGCGGCATCGTCGCCAACAACACGCTGCGCGCCGAATTTCTCTACGACAACCTCGCGATCGCGACCAACGTGATCCAGGCTTCCCACGCCAATGGTTGCGAGAAGCTGATGTTCTTCGGCTCGTCCTGCATCTATCCGCGGCTGGCGCCGCAGCCGCTGCGCGAGGATTCGATGCTGACCGGCCCGCTGGAGCCGACCAACGAGCCCTATGCGATCGCCAAGATCGCCGGCATCAAGATGGCGGAAGCCTATCGCAGCCAATACGGCTCCGACTTCATCAGCGTGATGCCGACCAACCTCTATGGCCCCGGCGACAATTACCACCCCGAATACAGCCACGTCGTTGCCGCGCTGATCCGCCGCTTCCACGAAGCCAAGCTGTCGGGCGCGAACAATGTCGTGGTCTGGGGCACCGGTACGCCGCGGCGCGAATTCCTCTATGTCGACGATCTCGCCGACGCCTGCATCCATCTGATGAAGACCTATTCCTCGCCGGAACTGGTCAACATCGGCACCGGCGAGGACATCACCATCGCCGAATTCGCCCGCGTGGTCGCAGCCGCCGTCGGCTATCGCGGCGGGATCAGTTTCGACACCTCGCGCCCCGACGGCACGCCGCGCAAGCTGCTCGACGTCGGCCGGCTCGCCAAGCTCGGCTGGCGCGCGACGACCTCGCTCGAGGACGGCATCAAGCTCGCGTATCAGGCCTATCTCAGCGAAACCAAGCAGGCGGCGGAGTAGGGCGCAGCTCTCTCCCCCCTTGAGGACTTGTAGCCCGCATGAGCGAAGCGACATGCGGGAGACCTCCCGGGTATCGCTTCGCTCACCCGGGCTACGGCTGCCCTCTCCACCTCGTCATTGCGAGCGAAGCGCAGCAATCCATGTCGCCACTTGCGGAGTGGTGGATTGCTTCGTCGCTTCGCTCCTCGCAATGACGGCTCAGGTCACGACCGGGCCGCCATCCGCGGCGGCTTCTTCGCCAGCTCGGTCGCCATCGCCGAGATCAGCGGCTTCATGAAGAAGGCATCGTTCGCTGGATAGATATCGGTGCGCAGGCCAAACGCCTTCAGCTCGTCCGACACCACGGGCCCGACGGAGGCGATCGGCGTCTGCTGCAGCCCGTCGCGCAACTGCGGCTCGCAGCCATGCGCCTTGGCGACATCCATCAGGCGGCGGACCTGGCCCGAGCTGGTCAGCGCGATGGCGTCGATGCGGCCCTGCGCCATCTCCGCGATCGCGGTGACGATGTTGGCGTCGGCGGCCTGCGCGTCGTAGACGTAGGGCAGCACCGTATCGACCTCGGCGCCCTGCGCCTTGATCGCGCCGATCAGCGCCGCGTGGTCCTTGTCGGGATAGAGCTGCAGGCCGAGGCGGTGGCCGTTCAGGTCGAGCTTGGATAGCATCTCGGCGACGCCCTCCGAGGTCGGCTTCTCCGTCGTCATCTGCGGCTCCAGGGCGATCTCGCGCAGCGCGCGGCCGGGCTTCGGGCCGCGAGCGAATTTGCGCGCCTTGGCGAGGCTGCCAACAAACTCCGCCTCAAGCCCGATCCGGCGCACCACCTTCATCAGGCGGCGCAGGCCCTCGCCAGTCATCAGCACGAGGTCGTCGAGCGGCCGGTCGACGGCGCGGCGGATCCAGGCCTCGATCGGTGCCGGGTCGGGCGCGTCATGAATGGTGAACATCGGGCATTGCACGACGTCCGCGCCCTGCTCGGCGAGCAGGCGGGAGAACTGCGCCTCCTCGCGGGTTTCGAGGATCAGGATGCGGTAGCCGTTGAGCCGGTCAGCCATGATGGTGCCCTAACAAACATTGTCGTCATTGGTTCGATTTGAGCCCTGCGGCGGGATTGGCGCAAGGCCGCAGGCGGTGATAGACGAGGGCCGAAATTCGCCGTTCCGCGCATCTGCTCAAATGCTGGTCAATCTGCATGCCCGACCGTCAATTCGTCCTCACTTTGTCCTGTCCGGATCGCCCGGGAATCGTCTCGGCGGTCTCGACCTTCCTCGCCCATAACGGCCAGAACATCCTGGACGCCCAGCAGTTCGACGACATCGAGACCGGCAAGTTCTTCATGCGCGTGGTGTTCACGGCGGCCGATCTCGCGGTCGAGCTGGCGGCGTTGCAGACCGGCTTTGCCGCGATCGCCGAGCGCTTCGCAATGGACTGGCAGATGCGCGACCGCGCCAGCCGCCGCCGGGTGATGCTGCTGGTCTCGAAGTCCGATCACTGCCTGGTCGATATCCTCTATCGTTGGCGCACCGGCGAGCTCGAGATGATCCCGACCGCCGTCGTCTCCAACCATCCGCGCGAGAGCTATGGCGCGCTCGATTTCGGCGACATCCCGTTCCACTATCTGCCGGTGTCCAGGGAGACCAAGCGCCAGCAGGAGGACGCGGTGTGGAAGCTGGTCCAGGATACCAACACAGATCTCGTGGTGCTGGCGCGCTACATGCAGATCCTGTCCGACGAGATGTCGGCGCGGCTGAGTGGCCGCTGCATCAACATCCATCACTCGTTCCTGCCGGGCTTCAAGGGCGCCAAGCCCTACCACCAGGCCCATGAGCGTGGCGTCAAGCTGATCGGTGCCACCGCGCATTACGTCACCAGCGATCTCGACGAGGGCCCGATCATCGACCAGGACGTCGAGCGCATCAGCCATCGCGACACCCCCGAGGACCTCGTGCGCAAGGGCCGCGACATCGAACGGCGCGTGCTGGCGCGGGCGATCCGCTACCACCTCGCCGACCGCGTCATCCTCAACGGCCGCAAGACCGTGGTGTTCGTCGATTAGCGCGGGGCAGTCTGCGAGGTCGCGGCCGGCGCGGCCTTGGGATCGTCGCCGCGCTCTGCGGCCGGCATCAGCCGCTTGCGCTCGCGCTCCTTCATGAAGGCGTCGTATTCCGGCGTGCCCTGTCGCGGTGGCGCATCCGCGGGCAGGCCGCCTGCCCAGGCGGGAATGTAGTCGGCCATGCCGGCCGAGAGTTTTTCATTGACCGAGCTGCATCCGCCGAGTGCGCAGGCTGCGAGCACCAGGACGGTCATGACGGGGATATGGCGGGTAATCGTCAGCATCGGAGAACGATAGAACCGTAATCTTTAAGGATGATGGATCTAGGGCACGAGCGTTCGGCTGCAATTGTGCTTGTTTGTTGACATCGCAAGTTCGTTTGTACAATCGTACAAATCACGCGACGGTCAATTCCAACCTGCGAAGCCGGCGGCCGCGCGGTTTCAGTGTCTCCGGGGGCGTTCTGCTCGCAGATCGTTATCGGTAGTAAAATACCGGAAGGTGTTGGCCGATCGCGCGCCGGCCGCGGCCCTCGCCCATCGTCCGATTGACAATGGGGCTGCGGACGACGCCATGTCGCCTTGCGGCCCCGCCGCAAAGAAGATGGGGTAACGTGAGGCAAGGGCCGGGGACTCGGTTCGCCTCGGAAGGGGGAGAGGGACGTTCATGTACAATCGTCGCAAAATGTTGCTGTGGGCCGCCACGACGGTCTCGGTTGCCGGGTTTTGCGCCATGCCGGCATCCGCGCAGGAGACCGTGAAGATCGGGCTGATCGTGCCGATGACCGGCGGCCAGGCGTCGACCGGCAAGCAGATCGACAACGCCGTCAAGCTCTACATGCAGCAGAAGGGCGATACCGTCGCCGGCAAGAAGATCGAGGTCATCCTCAAGGACGACGCCGCGGTGCCCGACAACACCAAGCGGCTCGCCCAGGAACTGATCGTCAACGACAAGGTCAACTTCATCGCCGGCTTCGGCGTGACGCCCGCCGCGCTCGCCGCGGCGCCGCTGGCGACCCAAGCGAAGATCCCGGAAGTGGTGATGGCGGCCGGCACCTCGATCATCACCGAGCGCTCGCCCTATATCGTGCGCACCAGCTTCACGCTGGCGCAGTCCTCCACCATCATCGGCGACTGGGCGATCAAGAACGGCATCAAGAAGGTCGCGACCCTGACCTCCGACTACGCCCCGGGCAACGACGCGCTGACCTTCTTCAAGCAGCACTTCACCGCCGGGGGCGGCGAGGTCGTCGAAGAGGTCAAGGTGCCGCTCGCCAACCCCGACTTCGCGCCGTTCCTGCAGCGCATGAAGGACGCCAAGCCCGACGCGATGTTCGTGTTCGTGCCGGCTGGGCAGGGCGGCAACTTCATGAAGCAGTATGCCGAACGCGGCCTCGACAAGAGCGGCATCAAGGTGATCGGGCCGGGCGACGTCATGGACGACGATCTGCTCAACAACATGGGCGATGCCGCGCTCGGCGCGGTCACCGCGCACCTCTACTCGGCCGCGCACCCCTCGCAGATGAACAAGGATTTCGTCGCCGCCTACAAGAAGGCGTTCGGCAACCGCCCGGGCTTCATGGCGGTCAGCGGCTATGACGGCATGCACCTGATCTACGAGGCGCTGAAGAAGACGGGCGGTGATACGAACGGCGACAAGCTGGTCGAGGCGATGAAGGGCATGAAGTGGGAGAGCCCGCGCGGCCCGATCTCGATCGATCCCGAGACCCGCGACATCGTGCAGAACATCTACATCCGCAAGGTCGAGAAGGTCGACGGCGAGCTCTACAATGTGGAATTCGCGACCTTCGAGGCCGTCAAGGATTCCGGCAAGACCAAGAAGTGACGCTGCTGCCGTCATTCTCGACGCGTGCCGCATCTTGTGCGTCATGCCCGGCCAAAAGCGCGAAGCGCGTCTTCGCGCAGATGTGCCGGGCATCCAACGTCTTTCCCGCGGCGTGCGAGGAAGACGTGGATGGCCGGGACAAGCCCGGCGATCACGATTTCCTCGCGCGCGACGTGATGGCATCCTCTCGGTTAAGCTGACCCCATGGCTTCCATCCTCACCAACCTGTTCGACGGCGTCGCCTACGGCATGCTGCTGTTCGTGCTCGCCTGCGGGCTCGCGGTGACGCTCGGCCTGATGAACTTCGTCAACCTGGCGCACGGCGCCTTCGCGATGGCCGGCGGCTATATCTGCGCGGTGCTCGTGAACAATTCCGGCTGGCCGTTCTTCGCGGCGCTGCCGCTCGCCTTCGTCGCCAGCGCCGCGATCGGCGTCGCGCTGGAGCGGACGCTGTACCGCCATCTCTATACCCGCAGCCATCTCGACCAGGTGCTGTTCTCGATCGGGCTCGTCTTCATGTCGGTCGCGGCGGTCGACTACATCATGGGATCGTCGCGGATCTTCATCAAGCTGCCGGCCGCACTGGAGGGCCAGCTCAGCCTGTTCGGCGTCGGCATCGGGCGTTACCGCCTGATGATCGTGGTGATCTGCGGGCTGCTGACGCTGGCGCTGCAATTGATCCTGGCCAAGACCCGGTTCGGCAGCCGCCTGCGCGCCGCGGTCGACGACCCGCGTGCCGCCATCGGGCTCGGCATCAACGTGCCGCAGGTGTTCGCGTTCACCTTCGCATTCGGCAGCGGCCTTGCCGGTCTCGGCGGCGCGCTGAGCGCGGAGATCCTCGGGCTCGATCCGTACTTTCCGCTGAAATTCATGATCTACTTCCTGATCGTCGTGACGGTCGGCGGCTCCTCCTCGATCACCGGGCCGTTCCTGGCCTCGCTGCTGCTCGGCATCGCCGACGTCGCCGGCAAGTATTACGTGCCGAAGATGGGTCCGTTCGTGATCTACACCGTGATGATCGTGATCCTGCTCTGGCGCCCGAACGGCCTGTTCGGCCGCACCGCGGCGCGATGATGAGCCCGCCATGACCGCGCTGTCCGACGTCTCGACCCACGCGAAGGCCGGTGCGCGCTGGCGCGTCAGCGAGGTCGCGTTCTGGGTGCTGACGCTGGCCTGCGCTTTCCTGTTTCCGTCGCGCTATCTGATCATGACCGACATCGTGCGGCTGGCGCTGTTCGCGCTGTCGCTCGACCTGATCCTCGGCTATGCCGGCGTCGTCTCGCTCGGCCATGCCGCGTTCTTCGGGGTCGGTGCCTATTCGGCCGGTTTGCTGGCGCTGCATGGCATCATCAACGAGCCGGTCATCGCACTCGTCGTCGCCGGGCTCGTCGCGGCGGTGCTCGGCTTCCTGACCAGCTTCCTCGTCATCCGCGGCGTCGACCTGACGCGGCTGATGGTGACGCTCGGGATCGCGCTGCTGCTGGAGGCGCTGGCCGAGCGCTTCTCCAACATCACCGGCGGCACCGACGGCCTGCAGGGCATCGAGATGCAGCCGATCCTCGGCCTGTTCGCCTTCGACATGTTCGGCAAGACCGGGTTGTTCTATTCGCTGATCGTGCTGTTCATCCTGTTCCTGCTCGCCCGCCGCGTGGTGCATTCGCCGTTCGGCCTGTCGCTGCGGGCGATCAGGAACAATCCGCTGCGCGCGGCGGCGATCGGCATGCCGGTCAATCGCCGCCTGATCGCGATCTATACGCTCGCCGCGTTCTATGCCGGGATCGCCGGTGCGCTGTTCACCCAGACCACGGCGCTGGCCTCGCTCGACGTGTTCGCCTTCGAGCGCTCCGCCGACCTGATGCTGGTGCTGGTCATCGGCGGCACCGGCTATCTCTATGGCGGGTTGATTGGCGCGGTCGTGTTCAAGATGCTGCAGGAGCTGTTTCAGAGCATCACCCCGCAATACTGGCTGTTCTGGATCGGCCTCGTGCTGGTCGTGATCGTGCTGGTCGGCCGCGAGCGCATCCATCGCTGGGTGCTGTTCGTGCCGAACCTGGTCATCCGCCAGTTCGCCGGCCGCAAGGCTGTGGTCGCCGTGCCCGAGAGGGACGCGCCATGACGATTGCGCTCGAAACCCGCAACCTCGAAAAATCATTCGGCGGGCTTCGCGTCACCCGCGATCTGTCGCTCCGGGTGGCGCGGGGCGCGCGCCATGCGCTGATTGGGCCGAACGGCGCCGGCAAGACCACGGTCATCAACCAACTCACCGGTGTATTGAAGCCGAACAGCGGCCGCATCCTCCTCGAGGGCAGCGACATCACCGATCTTGCCGTGCACAGGCGGGTGCTGCGCGGCCTGTCGCGCACCTTCCAGATCAACCAGCTCTATCCCGAACTGACGCCGCTGGAGACCATCGGCCTTGCGGTCTCCGAGCGGATGGGCCACGGCGGCGACTGGTGGCGGCGGATGGGGACGCGCGACGACGTCAACGCCGAGGTCGCCGGAATCCTGTCGCGTTTCCATCTGCTCGACGTCATGACCGAGCTCACCTCGACACTGCCCTACGGCAAGCAGCGCCTGCTCGAGATCGCGGTCGCGATCGCCGCCAGACCGCGCGTCTTGCTGCTCGACGAGCCGGCCGCCGGCGTGCCCGAGAGCGAGCGTCACGACATCCTTGCGGCCGTCGCCGCGCTGCCGCGCGACGTCACCGTGCTCCTGATCGAGCACGACATGGACCTCGTGTTCTCTTTCGCCGACCGCATCTCGGTGCTGGTCAATGGCGGGCTGCTCACCGAGGGCGCGCCCGACGAGGTCGCGCGCGATCCGCAGGTCAAGGCGGTCTATCTCGGCGAGGCGGCCCATGCCTGATCTGCTCACGATCAAGGGCCTGCGCGCCGGTTATGGCGAGGCCGTGGTGCTGCCCGACATGTCGCTGTCGCTCGCCGAAGGGCAGGTGCTGGCGCTGCTCGGGCGCAACGGCACTGGCAAGACCACGCTGATCAACTCGATCGTCGGCATCGTCAGGCGGTTCGCCGGCAGCCTGTCGCTCGCGGGCCTCGATATCACCGCGCTGCGGCCGGACCAGCGCGCCCGCGCCGGGATCGGCTGGGTGCCACAGGAGCGCAACATCTTCCGCTCGCTCACGGTGGAAGAGAACATGACGGCGGTGGCGCAGCCCGGGCCGTGGACGGTCGAGCGGGTGTACGAGACGTTTCCGCGGCTGAAGGAGCGCCGCGGCAACTTCGGCAACCAGCTGTCGGGCGGCGAGCAGCAGATGCTGGCGATCGGCCGTGCGCTGACCCTGAACCCGAAGGTGCTGCTGCTCGATGAGCCGACCGAGGGGCTGGCGCCGATCATCGTTGAGGAATTGTTAAAGGCGATCGGAACCATCACGCGGGCCGGCGGCATCTGCTCTATCATCGTCGAGCAGCACGCGCAAAAGATTCTGGGGCTCGCCGACCGCGTTGTGATATTGGAACGCGGCACGATCGTGCACGACGCGCCGAGCAGCGCGCTGAAGGCCGATCCGTCGGTCCTGGAGCGCCATCTCGGCGTCTCCGGGACGAAACTGCACTAGAGACACGTTAGAGGCAAAATCAGAAACGTCCGGGAGTTGACTATGCAGCGAACCAAGCCTCCGTTCCGTGCCGACGAGGTCGGCAGCCTGTTGCGTCCGCCGAAGATCAAGGAGGCCCGCGCCAGGCTGGAGAAGGGCGAGATCTCGGCCGACGAGCTGCGCAAGGTTGAGGACATGGAGATCGAGAAGGTCGTGCACAAGCAGGCCTCGCTCGGTCTGAAGCTCGCGACCGACGGCGAGTTCCGCCGCTCCTGGTGGCATTTCGATTTCCTCAGCCATCTGACCGGCTGCGAGCTGTTCCATCCCGACACGGGCATCCAGTTCGCGGGCGTGCAGACCCGGCACGACGCGATCAGGGTGATCGGCAAGCTCGACTTCTCCGACCGGCACCCGATGCTCGATCACTTCCGCTTCCTGAAGAAATGCGCCGACCAGGCTCACGTCACGCCGAAGATGACGATCCCGTCGCCGGCGGTGCTGCACTTCCGCGGCGGCCGCAAGCTGATCTCGAAGGAGGTCTATCCCGATCTCGAGGAGTTCTATCAGGACCTCGGCAAGACCTATCGCAAGGCGGTGAAGGCGTTCTACGATGCCAGCTGCCGCTATCTGCAGTTCGACGACACCGTGTGGGCCTATCTGTGCTCGCAGGAGGAATTGCAGAAGTCGCGCGAGCGCGGCGACAATCCCGACGGCTTGCAGGAAATCTACGCCCGTATCATCAACTACGCGATCGCCGAGCGCCCCGCCGACATGGTGATCACCACCCATGTCTGCCGCGGCAATTTCCGCTCGACCTGGATTTCCTCCGGCGGCTACGAGCCGGTGGCCGAGACCATGCTGGCTGGCACCAATTACGACGGCTACTTTCTCGAATATGATTCCGACCGCGCCGGCGGCTTCGAGCCGCTGCGTTTCCTGCCGAAGGGCAACAAGGTCGTGGTGGTCGGCGTCATCACCTCGAAGTTCGGCGAGCTCGAGAAACGGGACGACATCAAGCGGCGGCTGGATGAGGCGGCGAAGTTCGCCCCGCTCGAGCAGCTCGCGCTGTCACCGCAATGCGGCTTCGCCTCGACCGAAGAGGGCAACATCCTCTCCGAGGACGAGCAGTGGGCCAAGCTGCGGCTCGCCGTCGAGATCGCGAACGAGGTGTGGGGGAAATGACGCGCTGCCGTCATTTCGGCATGGCGCGAAGCGTCGCACTCATTCACCGCTGTCATCGCCCGGCCCGTGCGCAATTGCGCACATGGACCGGGCGATCCGGTACGCCGCGGCCTTTCGGTTCAATCACCCTCGCCTCTGGAATACTGGATCGCCGCATGCGCGAGTGATGACACCGAGCAAGTTGAACAAGCAAGCCCCTAAATGACGGCGCTAAACGCGCCGTCACTTCTCCGCCAGAAAGACCTCGCCGAGCAGCGAGGAGTTCGACCACGGCACCTGCTTGCCCTTGGTGGCTGCGACCACTTCGGCGCGGACGCGGGTCAGCATCTGCTGCACCTCGAGGCCGGGCGTGCCGATGTGACGCGACAGCGCGGCCGAGAACGGGCTGTTGGCGCCTTCGCCGTCCAGCGCGACCTGGCCCGGCGCGGTCGCGAACGCGATCAGCGTGCCGGCGCCGAGCGTCGAGCCGGTGCCGAGCGAGGTCGGCGCGGCAAGGCCGGGCGATCCGCCCTCGATGCCGCGGCTGGCGCCCGCCGACGCCAGCTGCGGCGCCATCGGATTGTTGCGGCAGGCATCGAGGATCAGGATGTTGGTGCGGATCTGGTCGTCGAGGCCGGCGGTGATGGTGTCCATGTCGACCATCGCATCGGTCGTGCGGCCGTCGGCCTTGAACGCGACGTCGACGGGCACGAGGTAGTTGCGGCCGTCGACCTGCACGCCGTGCCCGGCGTAATACACCACCGCGATCTGCGAGCGTGCCGCCTCGCGCAGGAAATCGCGGATCGTCCGCTGCATGGCCTCGCGGTCGAGGTCGAGGCCTTCCGAGACGGTGAAGCCGATCTCGCGCAGGCTCTTGGCCATCGCCCGCGCATCGTTGGGCGGATTGGGCAGCGCCTTGACATGCGCGTAGCTGCCGTTGCCGATCACCAGCGCAACGCGGCGGCTGCCTTCCACAGCCTTTGCCCGCGCGGGCGGCGGAGCCGGTTCGGCGGCCGGCGCAGCCGGCGAGGCCGGTTGGCTCGCGTCGGCGGCTGACGTTGCCCCCTTGCGCGGCACGGCGGCTTCCTCCAGCAGCGAGAGCCGCACCTTGGCGGTGGCCTGGTTGGCCTTGCTGCCGGCATCAGAGGCGCGGCCTTCGAGCGCGGCGGCATAGTCCTGCCTGGCGCGCTCGGCGTCGCCCTTCGCCTCATAGGTCAGGCCGCGCTGGGTGTAGGCCGAGATCAGCACGCTGCCGGGCGGCGTCATGATATTGACCGGCGCCTTCGCCTTCGCCAGCCGGATCGCCTCCGTGGTGTCCGATATCGCGCGATCGGCATCGCCCCTGGCGCGCCAGATCACCGCGCGGCTGATCAAAGGCTGCGGCAGCGAGGGGTCGATGCGGATCGCCTCGTTGATGTCGGCGAGCGCACCAGCGAGATCGCCAAGCGCCTGTTTGGAGCTGCCGCGGTTCTGATAGGAGAAGGCGGACTTCGGGCCGGCCTTGATCGCGGTATCATAGTCGGCGATCGCCTTGGCGTAGTCGCCCTTGCTGCGATACGCGTTGCCGCGGTTGTGGAAGATGATGCCGCTCGGCGGTCCCATCCGCAGCGCGTCGTTGAAGTCTGATATCGCGATGTCGTACTCGCCCTTGTCGAAATAGGCTGAGCCGCGCAGATTGTAGACGGCTGTGCTGGGCTTGAGGCGGAGCGCCTCGGTGGCGTCGGCGATCACTTGCGGATAGTTGCCCTTCTTGTTCCAGCCGACTGCGCGCCAGAAATGGATGGTCGCGAGCTTCTCGCCGGAAAACACCTTCAGCGCGATGATCTTGGTGCAGGCATCGATCATCTGGTCGGCCGGCGTGGTCTCGGTGGTGCAGAGTGGGCCAAGCTGCGCACGTGACTGGGCGAGGCAGGGGGCTGCCCACAGGATGGCGGCAAGCAGGCAAGAGATCATGAGCAGGCGGCGCATGGAGCATCCAAAGGGCAAACGGTTGTAACGGCCGGGTCACGACAAGGCGTTCGGGAGATTGTTTGTGATTGGATCCCAGATGGGGGTTCAATTGGTGGGAAAATGGTGCTAAGAGACGTTCGAACTCGGCTCCTGCCCACTTTTGTCCCACTCGCCGCCGTTCATCACTGGCTCCATGAAGAACGACGAAATCCTCAGCGAGATCACGGACTTCTGCCGGCGCTCGGACATGGCCGAGACGACGTTCGGCCGCCGGGCGGTCAACGACGGCAAGCTGGTGCACCGCCTGCGCGAGGGCAAGCGCATCACCATCGACACGCTCGACCGCATCAACGCCTTCATCGCGGCGTCCACCCCGGGCGGAGTGACGCCGCCGCGCGGCCTCGTGGTGCCGCCGGAAAAGCGCGACCCCAGGGGCAATTTCCGCTTCTTCGAGAACCGCCAGCGCTATTTGCTGTTCGTCCATACCTGCAGCGAGAAGCGGGTGATCGCCGACCGCGTCGCGCTGGAATTGTCGGCGATCCAGCCGCGGCCGCCGGCGCTCAGGGTGTTCGATGCCGGCATCGGCGACGGCACGGTGCTGGCGCGGGTGCTGCGGGCGATGCACGGCCGCTTTCCTCATATGCCGTTCTATGTCGCCGGCAAGGAGTTGAGCGTGGAGGACATCCGCCTCACCCTCGACAAGGTGCCGGACCGCATCGTGGAGCATCCGGCAAGCGTCTTCGTGTTCACCAACATGTACTACGCCGAGGCGCCCTGGCTGACACCACGGGCGAACGCGGCCGCCGCCAGCATGATCTGGCACGAGGTGCCGTTGCGGGGCGCCGCCTCCGGTGACTTCGAGGCTCAGATCGCGGAGCTCGGCCCGTTTCTGGAGCAGAACTGGCGTGCCAATATCAGCCCGCGAACCGCGATGCCGATCTATGAGCGGCCGGTGGCGCTTGTGCTGTACCGGGACGATCACCGCTTCCTGCTCGATGGCATCATCCCGCGGGCCGGCCGGACCGAAGCCAATTTCGACCTTGTGATCGCCTCGCAGCCCTATCGGGCCAAATCTTCGGTGAATTTCCGGGCCAAGCGCATCATCGCGCCGCTGGCGCGCGCCCTGCGCGGCGGCGGACGGCTGATAGGAATCCACTCCCACGGGCACGATCCGGGGCTTGAAATCATTCAAGCCGTCTGGCCCGGGGAAAATCCTTTCGCCGTCAGCCGCCATGAGATATTGCGCGCCGTGAAGTACGAGCTGGGCGCCTCCGGGCGCGACCTCAACTTCAATGCCTACGCGGATAACCGCTCGATCTTTCGCTATGCTATGGAGGCGCTGCCCAATGAGGTGACCGGCTCGATCGGAACCTCCACGGCCTTTGCAGCCTGGAACGCGGCGGTGTATGTCGCGCAGATTGAAGACGACCGGCTGACGGAAATGACTGATAGCGCTCGGACCCTCGATGCAACCCGAGAGGTTCTGCGCAAACACAACGGGCTTTGGTTTTACGACGAATCCTACGTCATCTCGCGTCGTCGCGACTGAGATTCCATGACATCCACAACAACCACCGCCGGAATGGCGATCATTATGAGGTCCAACTGATGCGCGCGTCCTATCTGTTCACCAGCGAGTCGGTCTCCGAAGGCCATCCGGACAAGGTCTGCGATCGCATCTCGGACGAAATCGTCGACCTGTTCTACCGGGAAGGGCCGAAGGCCGGCATCGACCCCTGGCAGATCCGCGCCGCCTGCGAGACGCTCGCGACCACCAACAAGGTGGTGATCGCCGGCGAGACGCGCGGCCCGAGCTCGGTGACCAACGAGCAGATCGAGGGCGTGGTGCGCGCCGCGATCAAGGACATCGGCTACGAGCAGGACGGCTTCCACTGGGAGAAGGCCGATATCGAGATCCTGCTGCATCCGCAGTCGGCCGATATCGCGCAGGGCGTCGATGCGCAGCAGCCCGAGAACAAGGAAGAGGGCGCGGGCGACCAGGGCATCATGTTCGGCTACGCCACCAACGAGACGCCCGACCTGATGCCGGCGCCGATCTTCTACGCCCACAAGATCCTGCGCCTGATCTCCGAAGCGCGCCACTCCGGCAAGGAGAAGGTGCTGGGTCCGGACTCCAAGAGCCAGGTCACCGTGCAGTACGAGAACGGCAAGCCGGTCGGCGTTCGCGAGATCGTCGTCTCGCATCAGCATCTGGTCGAGGACATCTCGTCCAAGCAGATTCGCGACATCGTCGAGCCCTATGTGCGCGCGGCGCTGCCGAAGGAATGGATCAACGACAGGACGATCTGGCACATCAACCCGACCGGCAAGTTCTACATCGGCGGTCCCGACGGCGACTCCGGCCTGACCGGCCGCAAGATCATCGTCGACACCTATGGTGGCGCGGCCCCGCATGGCGGCGGCGCGTTCTCCGGCAAGGATCCGACCAAGGTCGACCGCTCCGCGGCCTATGCCGCGCGCTATGTCGCCAAGAACATCGTCGCGGCCGGCCTCGCCGACCGCTGCACGCTGCAGCTGGCCTACGCGATCGGCGTGGCGCGTCCGCTGTCGATCTACATCGACACCCACGGCACCGGTAAGGTGTCGGAGGACGAACTCGAGCGGGCGGCGGCGAAGGCGATGGATCTGACGCCGCGCGGCATCCGCACCCATCTCGACCTCAACCGCCCGATCTACGCGCGCACCTCTGCCTACGGCCATTTCGGCCGCACGCCGGACAACGAGGGCGGCTTCTCCTGGGAGAAGACCGATCTCGTCGAGCCGCTGAAGCGCGCGCTGTAACGCTCTTACCTCGCCCCGCTTGCGGGGAGAGCACAGGCCGCCTTCGGCGGCCGTACTTGAAAACGACGCCGAAGCAAAGCTTCGGCTACCCGCGAAGCGGTGGGTGAGGGGGGCTCTCCGCGAATCTTTGCGCGGATAGAGCCCCTCATCCCAGCCCTCTCCCCGCAAGAGCGGGGCGAGGGAGAGGGCCGCGCCGCAGGGCGTAGGGCCTGCTTCGTTACTGACACGCTGGACTCACACATTAGGAAACCGACATGAACGCCCCCACGAAGCCCGGCTTCACCGACTACATCGTCAAGGACATTTCGCTGGCCGATTTCGGCCGCAAGGAGATCTCGCTGGCCGAGACCGAGATGCCCGGCCTGATGGCGACCCGCGAGGAGTACGGCCCCAAGCAGCCGCTGAAGGGCGCGCGCATCGCCGGCTCGCTGCACATGACGATCCAGACCGCGGTCCTGATCGAGACGCTGGCCGCGCTTGGCGCCGATATCCGCTGGGTCTCCTGCAACATCTATTCGACCCAGGATCACGCGGCAGCTGCGATCGCCGCCGCCGGCATTCCGGTGTTCGCCGTCAAGGGCGAGACGCTGACCGAGTACTGGGACTACACCGCCAAGCTGTTCGACTGGCACGGCGGCGGCACGCCCAATATGATCCTCGATGACGGCGGCGATGCTACCATGCTGGTGCACGCCGGCTACCGCGCCGAGCAGGGCGATGTTGCCTTCCTCGACAAGCCGACATCGGAGGAAGAGGAGATCTTCTACGCGCTGGTGAAGCGGCTCCTGAAGGAGAAGCCGAAGGGCTGGTTCGCCGAGATCGCGAAGAACATCAAGGGTGTCTCGGAAGAGACCACCACCGGCGTGCACCGTCTCTACGAGATGGCAGGCAAGGGCACGCTCTTGTTCCCGGCGATCAACGTCAACGACAGCGTCACCAAGTCGAAGTTCGACAATCTCTATGGCTGCCGCGAGTCGCTGGTCGACGGCATCCGCCGCGGCACCGACGTGATGCTGTCGGGCAAGGTCGCGATGGTCGCCGGCTTCGGCGACGTCGGCAAGGGCTCCGCTGCTTCGCTGCGCCAGGCCGGCTGCCGCGTCATGGTCTCCGAGGTCGATCCGATCTGCGCGCTGCAGGCGGCGATGGAGGGCTATGAGGTCGTGACCATGGAAGATGCCGCGCCGCGCGCCGACATCTTCGTCACCGCCACCGGCAACAAGGACATCATCACCATCGAGCACATGCGCGCGATGAAGGATCGCGCCATCGTCTGCAACATCGGCCACTTCGACAACGAGATCCAGATCGCGGCTCTGCGTAACCTGAAGTGGACCAACATCAAGCCGCAGGTCGACGAGATCGAATTCCCCGACAAGCACCGCATCATCCTGCTGTCGGAAGGGCGCCTGGTGAACCTCGGCAATGCGATGGGCCATCCGTCCTTCGTGATGTCGGCGTCCTTCACCAACCAGACGCTGGCGCAGATCGAGCTGTTCGCCAACAACAAGGACGGCAAGTACGAGAAGAAGGTCTACGTGCTGCCGAAGACGCTGGACGAGAAGGTCGCCCGCCTGCACCTCGCCAAGATCGGCGTCAAGCTGACCGAGCTGCGCAAGGATCAGGCCGACTATATCGGCGTCAAGCCGGAAGGCCCGTACAAGAGCGATCACTACCGCTATTGATCCCTCGCGGTGCGACGAGTTCAGTGAAAGGCCCCGGCATCGCCCGGGGCTTTTTGCTGGGTGATTCCATTCATTCCCACGCGTCGAATGGTTTCGTATACCGGAAGCTCGGCCGTCATTGCGAGGAGCGAAGCGACGAAGCAATCCATCGTGCCGCTCAAACATTGCGTAGCCCGGACGGAGCGCAGCGCAATCCCGGACCGGCGCCGCGACAGGTGAGGGCGGCCCCGGATTTCGCTTCGCTGCATTCGGGCTACGGAACCGTCACCTTCATCCGTATCACTCAGGCGCCTGCACCGTGCCGTGCCCGAGCTGCCGCGAGATCTCGCTCCCGCAGCTGCGCAGCGCTGCCGCGATCGCGCTCTCCCAATCGACGTCGAAGGTGCCTTCGGGTCCCATCGCGGTGATGACCAGCGCGACGTGGCCGGCGTGATCGAACACCGGCGCGGCGAAAGCGTTGACGCCGGGCAGGGGATCGCCGATCGCGCGCGCCAGTCCGCGGCTGCGCACCTCGGCGAGTATCTCCGCGGTCTTGGCGCTCGCCGGCGCGCGCTTCGGATTGTAGCCGACGCCGAGCCGGTCGAGGCCGCTCTCCAGCGCCGTCTTGACCGCATTCGGCGGCATGAAGGCGGCGAAGGCGCGGCCGGTCGCGGTCTCCAGCAGGGCCACCACCGATCCGACGCGCATCGCGATATGCACCGGATGGCTCGGCTCCTCGAGCCGCACCACGGTCGGGCCGTGGGTGCCCCAGACCGACAGCGACACCGCGTGATTGATGCTGTCGGCCAGCGCTGCGATCCGCGGCGTCGCGATCCGCACCGCGGAGAGCCGGCGCAGGCTGATCAGCCCGAGCTCGAGCGCCAGCGCGCCGATCTCGTAGCGGCCTGTCGTCTCGTCCTGCTCGATCAGGCCGATGCGGGAAAAGCTTACCAGATAGGGATGCGCCTTGGCCGGCGGCATGCCGGCCTCGCGCGCCAGGTCGCGCAGCATCATCGGCTCGCCGCTGCGGGCGAGCGCGCGGAGCAACTCCCCGCCGACCTCGATCGATTGTATGCCGCGGCTTTCTTTCGTCATGTCGCCCTGTTGCTGTCCGCGTTCTCGCACTTAGCACGGAAGCCGCATCGACCGCGAGACGTCGACGCGCGGGAGGTCACCCCGCGCCGTCGTCCTGGCGAAGGCCAGGACCCATAACCACCGAATTCGATCGAGGTCCCAGCGTTGCTCAAGGACAAGCGGCTGGGGTAATGGGTCCTGGCGTTCGCCAGGACGACATTGAGTTTGGTGTCGCTCGTGAATCACATTCTCTGGGAATGCCGGGGCTTGATCCGCTCTCCTATCACACCCCCGCGATGTGCTTGCCCGCGATGTAGCCGAAGGTCAGTGCCGGTCCGAGCGTGATGCCGGCGCCGGGATAGTTGCCGCCCATGATGCTCGCCATGTCGTTGCCGGCGGCGTAGAGGCCCTGGATCGGCCGGCCGTCGGCATCGAGCGCGCGGGCGTTGGCGTCGGTCCGGATGCCGGCATAGGTGCCGAGGTCGCCGATCACCATCTTGATGGCGTAGAACGGCCCGTGCTGGATCGGCGCGACGCAGGGGTTGGGCCCGTGCAGCGCATCGCCCTGGTAGCGGTTGTACGCGCGCGAGCCCTTGCCGAAGGCGGGGTCGCGGCCCTCGGCCGCCGACGCGTTGAACTCGGCGACGGTGGCTTCGAACGCGTTCGCATCGATGCCGGTCTGCGCGGCGAGGTCCGCGAGCGTCGTGCCGCGCTTCAGATAGCCGGTCTTCAGATGATGGCCGAGCGGCATCGGGCGTGGTGGCACGCAGCCGAGGCCGTAATTGCGCAGCGTCCGGTGATCGCAGACGAGATACGCTGCGATCTCCTCGCCAGGCTTCGCCGCCTTGACCATCGCCTGGACGAAGTCGTGGTAGGAATTGCCCTCATTGGCAAAGCGCTTGCCGTCAGCCATCACCGCGATCACGCCGGGCTTGGCGCGGTCGATGAAGTGCGGCATCACGCCCTTCGAGCCGTCCTTACGCGTCGTCACCGAGACCGGCACCCAGGCCGCCGCGTTCGGCAGCGAATCCTCGACGCGGCCGCCGGCGGATTCTGCAAGCCGCAAGCCGTCGCCGGTGTTGCCGACCGGTCCCGGCGAGTAATGCTCCTTGCCGGTCGGCGCGTGCGGGAACATCTTTTGTCGTCGTGCGACGTCGTGCGGAAAGCCGCCGCAGGCGAGCACGACGCCGCGCTTCGCGATCACGCGGATGGTGCGGCCCTCGCGTACGACCACCGCGCCGCGCACCGCGCCGTTGTCGACGATCAACTCGCGCACCGGCGAGGACAGCCAGAGCGGGATCTTGAGGTCGAAGGCGGATTTCGCCAGCCGGCCGGCCAATGCATTGCCGTTGGTCAGCGTCATGCCGCGGCCGTTGCGCGCCACGTCCATGGCGTGCCGCGACAGCCGCTTGGCGACGTAGATCGCCGATGGCAGCGACTTTGTCGCCCGCATGAAATGGATGATCTCCTTGCCGGAGCCGAGCATCATGCCGAACACGGTGAGCTCGGGCAGCGGGCTGCCGAGATCCTTGATGGCCTCACCCAGCTCGTGGCCGTCGAACGGCCGCGTCACCATCGAGCGGCCGCCCTGCGCGCCGCCGGGCGCCTCGGCGTGATAGTCCGGGAAGGTCAGCGGCATGTCGAAGCGCACCGCAGTCTTCGTCGTGAAGAAGTCGACCGCCTTCGGCCCCTCGGTCAGGAACGCATCGACCCGCGCGGCATCGAAGCTGTTGCCGGCCTCATGGCGCAGATAGGTCTTGGCCTGATCGGGGCTCTCCTCGATGCCCCACGCCTTCGCCAGCGAGGTGCCGGGAATCCACAGCCAGCCGCCGGAGCGGGCAGTGGTGCCGCCGAATTTCGCCTCCTTCTCGACTACCAGCACCTTCAGGCCATGATGGCCGGCGGTGACGGCCGCCGACAGCCCGGCACAGCCGGAGCCGACGACCAGCGCGTCGCATTGATAGATTTCCTGAGTTTCCTCGCTGGCCACGCGGTCGATCCTAGTGCTTCAGCAGCGGGCATTTCGACTCGGAGACCGGACGGAAGGCGTCCTCGCCCTTCACGGTCTTGACGATATCGAGATAGTCCCACGGCTCCTTGGATTCCGACGGCTTCTTCACCCTGGCAAGATACATGTCGCGGATGACGCGGCCATCCTCGCGCAATTTGCCGCCGTGCACAAAAGTGTCCTCGATCGGCAGCTCGCGCATCTTGGCCATCACCGCTTTCGGATCGTCGCTGCCGGCCGCCTTGATCGCCTTGAGATAATGCAGCACCGAGCCGTAGACGCCGGTGTGGATCATGGTCGGCATCACATTGGCGCGGGCGAAGAATTTTTTCGACCAGGCGCGCGTCTTGTCGTCCATGTTCCAGTAGGATGCCGTCGTCATGTAAGTGCCCTGCGCGGCGTTGAGGCCGATGGCGTGCACGTCAGTGTCGAACATCAACAGGCCGACCAGCTTCTGGCCGCCCTGCACGAGGCCGAATTCGCCGGACTGCTTGATCGCGTTGTCGGTGTCCTGGCCGGCATTGGCGAACGCCACCACGTCGGCCTTCGAGCTCTGCGCCTGCAGCGCGAAGGAGGAGAAGTCGGCGGTGTTGGTCGGATGGCGGACGCCGCCGAGCACCTTGCCGCCCATCTCGTTGATGAAGCGCGTGGCGTCCTTCTCGAGCTGCTGGCCGAAAGCATAATCCGCGGTGACGAAAAACCAGGATTTGCCGCCTTGCTGGATCACCGCGGATGCCGTCACCTTCGACAGCGCGTAGGTGTCGTAGGCGAAATGCACCGTGTTGGGGCTGCATAGCTCGTCCGTCAGCGAGCTCGCACCGGGGCCGGAGAGGAGGGCGATCTTGTTGCGCTCGCGCACCATGTTGTGCACGGCGATCGCGATGCCGGAGTTCGGGATATCGACTACCGCGTCGACCTTGCTGTTGTCGAACCAGCCGCGCACGATCTGCACGCCGACGTCGGTCTTCATCTGATGGTCGGCGGAGACGATCTCGATCGGCTTGCCGAGCACGGTCGGGCCGAATTCCTCGACCGCCATCCTGGCCGCCTCGACCGAACCCGGGCCGGAATTGTCGCGGCCCCAGCTCGACAGGTCGGTCAGCACGCCGATACGCACGACGTCATCGGACACCTGCGCATGTGCGGCCGATGCTATGGCCGCGAGTAGGGCGGCTGCCACAACGTGTCTCATCATTCCTCCTCTTGATTGTCCGCGTTCTCGGGCGGCGGCTCATGGCTTGATTAGTAATTGTATAATCAATTTGTCAATGGCTAATAATCCGGCCTGTCACAAGACCGTTGATCGAATGGGGCAAGCCTTCCCATTCGGTGAGCGGACGCTTACAAAGCATTTTTCGATGGCGCCTCGGCAGGGGCTTCCGGCGTCCGGTGCGGAGCCCTGTGACGGCGCCAAGCAAGACACGAACAAGGGGAATTTTCGCGGACGACACTTCCTCCGCCCATGCTGAGCCACCTATTTGGGAAGCTCGTGCAGGACGGCGCCTGGAGGGCGTCGAGGGGACGCGATCATAGACGGACCATGTTGAGACAGCTCTTTGCGCCGCAGCTCGTGATTCTCTACGTGCTGGTGGCTTCCACGCTCTACGTCCACTTCCGCGGCAAGCAGCGTCTGCGCTTCGCCCGCCAGCTCGGCGATCACTCCACCTACCTCGCGCCCTACAACGTGCTGATGTATGCGGGCTCGGCGGTAGCAAACACGCCGGTGATCCCGGTCGAGCAGTTTCCCGAACTGAAGAAGCTCTCCGACAATTGGGAGACGATCCGCGACGAGGCCACCCGCCTGTTCGACGAGGGCTTCATCCGCGCCGCGGCGAAGAACAACGACTGGGGCTTCTATTCCTTCTTCAAGAGCGGCTGGAAGCGCTTCTATCTGAAATGGTACGACGACTTTCTGCCGTCGGCGCGCGCGCTGTGCCCGAAGACCGTCGAGCTGTTGAACTCGATCCCGTACGTGCACGGCGCGATGTTCGCGATGCTGCCGCCGGGCGGCAAGCTCGGCGCGCACCGCGATCCGTTTGCCGGCTCGCTGCGCTATCACCTCGGTCTGGTGACACCGAATTCGAACGAGTGCCGGATCCTGGTCGACGGCGTCGAATGCGTCTGGCGCGACGGCGAGGCCTTCATGTTCGACGAGACCTTCATCCACAGCGCCGAGAACAAGACCGACGTCAATCGCATCATCCTGTTCTGCGACGTCGAGCGGCCGATGAAGTACGGCTTCATGACCAGGATGAACCGCTGGGTCAGCCACAACATCGTCAAGGCCTCGGCGACCCAGAACGTCGACGGCGAACACGTCGGCGCACTCAACAAGGTGTTCGGCAAGCTCTATGAGGTCCACCTCTTAAGCCGCAAGGTCAAGGAGTGGAACCGCAACGTGTACTACACGCTGAAATACTCGCTCACCGCGCTGATCCTCGGCCTGATTGTGATGTCGGCGCTGCGGTGAGCATGCGCCGGATGGTCAATCCGTCCGGTTTCAGGCCGCCTGCACCACAGGCTTGATCTTGCTGAGCTCGTTTCCAAGCGAGGCTTCCGCGGTGCGAACGTCATAGGCGGTCTGCAAGTTCAGCCAGAGCTGAGCAGACGTGTTCAGCGCCTTGGCCAGGCGGAGCGCGGTATCTGCCGTGATGGCAGTCTCCTCATTCGCGATCCGCTCGATCCTGGTCCGCGGAACGCCGCAAACCTTGGCGAGCGCGCCGGCGGACAGCGCCAGCGGAACGAGGAATTCTTCCCGGAGCACTTCGCCAGGGTGCATGGGAGGCAGTTTCTTGGCCATGTGCGATCCTTTCTGCGATCCGGGCAATGGTCCCTCGGCGTGGCTAGGAATGATAGTCGGTGAGCTCCACGTCGTCTGGACCGTCGGCGGTCCAGACGAAGCAGATGCGAAACTGCTCGTTCACGCGGATCGAATGCTGGCCCTTGCGGTCGCCCTTGAGAGCTTCCAATTGATTGCCGGGCGGAGATCGCAGGTCCTGCAACGTCACTGCCGCGTGGAGATACTGGAGCTTTCGGCGGGCGACCTTGATCGTCGGGAGAGCCCTTTTGAGCTTCGCCTTTGAAGGCTGCCTGGGTCCTCGCATCCTTGAAGCTCCTGATCACGATGCTCTATGTATCATACTGTGATACAAAAGGCACGAATCTGTATCGCAGTATGATACAGACCCCCCAAATCTGATCCGGCGATGGGAAGGTCGGCGCCGCGATCGCCCGGGGCAGGCTGCTCCGCTCTTCGCAGCGGCGCTGATCATGCCTTGCGGGCGGACATCACGCATCTTTGGCTGGCCCTGATGCCGAAGGTGAGGTTGTCTCCGATTCGTTGCGCGGAGCTGGTATAACACCGCGCCGGTACTTGCTTTGAGGGGACTCTGTCATGTCCGAGACGTCTTTCGCCACAACCGCGCTGAGCGGGTACGAGTTGCTGGCCGATCCGCAGCTCAACAAGGGGACGGCGTTCTCCGAGGCCGAGCGCGAGGCGTTCGACCTGCACGGGCTGCTGCCGCCGAACGTCGCGACGCTCGACGAGCAGGTGTCGCGCCGCCTGCAGGCGCTGCGCGGTTTCGAGAGTGACCTCGAGCGCTACGCCTTCCTGCGCGAGTTGCAGGACACCAACGAGACGCTGTTCTACGCGCTGCTGGTCGAGAACCTCGAGGAGCTGCTGCCGATCGTCTACACGCCGACCGTCGGCGCCGGCTGCCAGCAGTTCAGCCGGCTGTTCCGCAAGCCGCGCGGGCTGTTCCTCAGCATCCCGCACCAGCACCGGATCGACCGCATCCTGGCGCAGCCGCGCTTCGACAAGGTCGAGGCGATCGTCGTCACCGATGGCGAGCGCATCCTCGGCCTCGGCGACCAGGGCGCCGGCGGCATGGGCATCCCGATCGGAAAGCTCTCGCTCTATACCGGCTGCGGCGGGCTGCATCCGGCGACGACGCTGCCGATCCTGCTCGATGTCGGCACAGACAATCCGGATTGCCTCGCCGACCCGCTCTATATCGGCTGGCGCAACGAGCGCGTCCGCGGCCAGCAATATGACGACTTCATCGAGGCCTTCATCGCGGCAGTGGTGAAGCGCTGGCCGCGCGTGCTGCTGCAGTGGGAGGACTTTGCCAAGAACAACGCGACGCGCATGCTGGAGCGCTATCGCGACCGGCTCTGCACCTTCAACGACGACGTCCAGGGTACCGCCGCCGTCGCGACCGGCACCTTGCTGTCGGCGATCAACGTCACCGGCGTGTCGCTCACCGAGCAGCGCGTCGCAGTGCTTGGCGCCGGCTCGGCCGGCTGCGGCATCGCCGGCCTGATCCGCGCCGCGATGCGCGACGCCGGCCTGTCCGAAAGCGAGGCGGCGACGCGCTTCTTCATGGTCGACCGCGACGGGCTGCTGCTCGACGGCATGAGCGGGCTGGCGCCGTTTCAGCTGCCGTTCCTGCAGAACAAGCAGGCGGTCGCCGGCTGGCAACTCACCCATCCCGACAAGATCGGGCTGCTCGACGTCGTGCGCAACGCGCGCCCGACCGTGCTGATCGGCGTCTCCGGCCAGGCCGGCGCGTTCTCCGAGCCGGTGGTTCGCGCGATGGCCGAATGCAACAAGCGGCCGGTGATCTTTCCGTTGTCCAATCCGACCTCGCGCGCGGAGGCGACACCGGTCGACATCGAGGCCTGGACCGAAGGGCGGGCGCTGATCGGCGTTGGCAGCCCGTTCCCGCCGATCATGCGCGACGGGGCCCGCTTCAAGATCGACCAGACCAACAACTCCTACATCTTCCCCGGTGTCGGCCTCGGCGCCCTCGCGGTTGGCGCCCGCCGCGTCAGCGACGGGATGTTCATGGCCGCGGCCAAGGCGCTCGCCAGCGTCTCGCCGGCCCGCAACAATCCGAAGCACAATCTGTTGCCGCCGGTCAGCGCGCTGCGCGACGTCGCGGTGACCGTCGCGCTCGCGGTGGCGCTGCAGGCGCACAAGGAGGGCCTCGTCGGCGACGTGCCGATCGACCAGATCGAGGCCCGCATCTACGCCAAGATGTGGGCGCCACGCTACGTGCCGTACAAGCGGGCGGGCGCAGCCTCCTGATGGACGAAACAGCAACGTAAAAGCCCCGGACGCCAGGTCCGGGGCTTTGCAATCGCCGTGAATTTGCGGTGAGCTTACTCCGGCTTGCCGATCGACACCTTCAGCTTGCCGACACCGTCGACGCCGCATTCGATGACGTCACCAGGCTGCAGCTGCGAGACGCCGGCCGGGGTGCCGGTCATGATGATGTCGCCGGCGGCAAGCTTCACCTGCTGCGAGAGCTGCCAGATGATCTCCGGCACGTTCCAGATCAGTTCGGTGAGGTCGCCCTTCTGGGTTTCCTTGCCGTTGACGGTGAGCCAGATCTTGCCGGCGGTCGGATGGCCGATCTTGGCGGCCGGCTGGATCGCCGAGCACGGCGCCGAATAGTCGAACGACTTGCCGATCTCCCAGGGACGCTCCTTTTTGCGCGAGGCGATCTGCAGGTCGCGGCGGGTCAGGTCGATGCCGACGGCGTAGCCGTAGACGTGATCGAGCGCCTTGTCGGCCGGGATGTTCAGCCCGCCGCTCTTCATCGCGACCACGAGTTCGACCTCGTGATGCAGATCCTTGGTCAGCGGCGGATAGGGG
Source organism: Bradyrhizobium semiaridum (assembly GCF_020329505.1). Taxonomy (GTDB): domain Bacteria; phylum Pseudomonadota; class Alphaproteobacteria; order Rhizobiales; family Xanthobacteraceae; genus Bradyrhizobium; species Bradyrhizobium semiaridum. The sequence goes on along the minus strand of NZ_JAGKJJ010000005.1, from coordinate 17,618 downwards.
ATGGTGGCGCCGTCTGCTACCAGCATGTCGGCATGCTTGGCGAAGAAGAACGGCGGCGCCCGCTCGTCATTGCCCATCTCCCTGATATGCTCGAGATAGTTGCGCCCGACGCACCAGATGCGGCGCACCGGATAGACGCCGGCCTCTCCGACGACGGGGAGCGAGGCTTGCTGCGGAAGCGGAATGACAGTGGAGGCGGCGTTCATGGACGGGTCTCGGTGGGTTGAAGGAGAAAGAGCGCCCCGTATTTACGCGGTTGCGGCCTTTGCGGCTAGGGGCTGCGGCCCTGCCCGGCGCAGATGTGGGGCCAGCTTTCCGCTGGTTACAGCGGGCAGCGGCTGGCCGGGGAGGTCCTGGCGGTGAGGAAACGGCTTTTGATCGGCCTCGCCGTCGTCGCCGCCGTCATCGTCGGCGGTGGCGCCACGGTTTTCGCTATCATGCCGGAGCGTATCGACCGGGCGCAGAACAGGGTCCAGCGGGTCGCGCTGGATATTACGCCTGCGGCGCGGGCGTTGCAGGCGACGCTCGACGTCGCCGACATGCATGCCGACAGCTTGGCCTGGAAGCGCGATCTGCTGGCCCGCGCCGATCACGGCCATGTCGACCTGCCGAGGCTGATCGCGGGACATTACGCGCTCCAGGTGTTCGCATCCTTCACCAAATCGCCGAAGGGGCAGAACTACGACTCGAACCCATCAGATACCGACACCATCACCAACCTCGCCATCATCGATCTGCAGCCGCCGCGAACCTGGTTCTCGCTGCTGCAACGCTCGCTGTGGCATGCCGAGAAATTGCGGAATTTTGCCGATGCGTCGGGTGGGCAACTGCGTCTGATCGCGACATCCACGGACATCGATCGACTGCTCGCCGATCGGAAAGGCGGCGCAGCGGTGGTCGGCGGCATGCTCTCGGTCGAGGGCCTGCACGACCTCGAGGGCAATATAGACAATCTCGATGTGCTGTACGCGGCCGGGTTCAGAATGGCGGGCCTGACGCATTTCTTCGACAACGACATCGCCGGCTCGCTGCACGGCATTGCGAAGGGCGGGCTGACGCCGCTCGGCCGCAAGGTGGTGCAGCGGATGGAGAGGATCGGCATGGTCGTCGACATCGCCCATGCCAGCCATGCCGCGGTCGCCGACGTGCTGGCGATGGCAACGCGCCCGGTGGTCTCCAGTCACGGCGGCGTGCAGGCGACCTGCAAGGTCAACCGCAACCTCACCGACGACGAGATCAAGGGCGTGGCGCGCACCGGCGGTGTGATCGGAATCGGTTTCTGGCAGGGCGCGGTCTGCTCGCTCGATCCGAAGAATGTCGCGCGGGCCATCGCTCATGTCCGCGATCTCGTCGGCATCGATTACGTCGGCCTCGGCTCAGATTTCGACGGCTCGACCACCACCGGCTTCGATGCCGGTGAGGTCGTCGCCGTGACCCAGGCGCTGATGCAAAGCGGATTCTCCGAGGACGACATCCGCAAGGTGATGGGCGGCAACGTCCTGCGCGTGCTGCGCGCGGGGCTGATGCCGAAGGGATGAGACTCTAGAGATCGGATTAAGCTGGAGCAGCATCGTAGCTTCACCTCTCCCTTGGGAGAGGTCGGCGCGTAGCGCCGGGTGAGGGGTTACGGCCTCTCGCGAGTGCTGCGGCCCCTCACCCGATTTGCTGGCGCAAATCGACCTCTCCCCGTCGGGGAGAGGTGGACCGAGCCAACGGCGAAACCGAATTCAATCTAACTTCATCACGCTCAGGCGGTGGCGCTGATCGGCGCCAGCGGCGAGACGTCGTGGTGATGCTGCAGGCGGAAGAACGAGGCGTAGCGGCCGCCGCGGCGGAGCAGGTCCTCGTGCCGGCCGCGCTCGACGATGGTGCCGGCCTCGACGACCAAGATCGCGTCGGCATGCATGATGGTGTGCAGGCGGTGCGCGATCACGATCGTGGTGCGGCCCTGGCACAGATGCTCGATCGCCTCCTGCACCTGCTTCTCCGATTCGGAGTCGAGCGCGGCGGTGGCCTCGTCGAGCAGGATGATCGGCGCGTTCTTGATCAGCGCGCGCGCCACCGCAATGCGCTGGCGCTGGCCGCCGGAGAGCTGGGTGCCGTGTTCGCCGACCGGCGTGTCGTAGCCGAGCGGGAAACTCATGATGAAATCATGCGCGCAGGCCGCCTTGGCGGCGTCGATGATCTCGGCCTCGCTGGCGCCTGGCCGGCCGAAGGCGATGTTGCTCCGGATGGTGTCGCGGAACAGATAGACGTCCTGGCCGACATAGGCGGTTTGCTGCCGCAGCGATTTTCGCGACACCTGCGAGATCGACTGGCCGTCGATCAGGATCGAGCCCATCGTCGTCTCGTAGAAGCGCAGCAGCAAAGCCAGCACCGTCGACTTGCCGCCGCCGGAGGGGCCGACCAGCGCGGTCACCTTGCCCGGTTCGGCCATGAAGCTCATGCGGTCGAGCACGGGTTCGCCCGCGCGATAGGCGAAGCTGACGTCGCGCAGCTCGATCCGCGCGTCGGAGAGTTGCAGCGCCGGCTTGTCGTCGTCGGACTGCTCGCTGGCTGGGCTGTCGACCACTTCGAGCAGCATCCGCGCGCCGACCAGCTGGCTGTTGAGATCGATGTTGAGCCGCGCCAGCCGCTTGGCAGGTTCCGTCGCCATCAGGAACGCGGTCAGGAACGAGAAGAACTGCCCCGGGGTGGCGCCGAGCGCGACCACGCTGTAGCCGCCATAGAGCAGGCAGCCGGCGACCGCGAAGCCGCCCAGCATCTCCATCAGCGGGTTGGAGCGGTTGGCGATCCGCGCCATCTTGTTGGCGTTGTTCTCGACGGTTGCGATGTTGGCGTCGATCCGCTGCTGCATCGTGCCTTCGAGCGTGAACGCCTTCACGGTGCGGATGCCCTGCAGCGATTCCTGCATGGTCTCGAGGATGTCGGCGGTGCCGGTGAACTGGTTGTAGGCGAGACCCTTGATGCGCTTCACCAGCTTGCGCAGCACCAGCATCGCCGGCGGCACCGCAACGAGGCCGATGAACGACATCAGCGGATCCTGCCACACCATCACCGCGACCATGCTGATCAGCATCAGGAAGTCGCGGCCGATCGCGTTGACCAGCATGTTGAGCACGTCGGTGATCGACTTGGCGCCGGCGGTGAGCCGCGCTAGGAATTCCGACGAATGCCGTTCCGAGAAGAAGCCGATGCTCTCGCTCATCAGCTTGGCGAACAACTGGCGCTGGTTGTTGGCGAGGATGGCGTTGGAGATCTTGTTGAGGATCACCATGTGGCCGTAGGTCGCCACGCCCTTGATGAACAGCAACACGCAGGTGACGCCGGCGAACATCGCGATGCCCGGGATGTTCTTGTCGACATAGGCCTGGTTGATCACCTGGCCGAGCACATAGGTCGCACCGGCGGTAGCGCCGGCGGCGAGCGCCATCAGGCCGAACGCCATCAGGTACCGCCGCCAGTAGATGATCCCCTGTTCCATGACCAGGCGGCGAATCAGGATCGCCGCGCCATAGGGATCGTCGGTAATTTTCTTTGGAAACTGGGCCATCCGCGTTCCATTGACGGCGGGCCGCGCCGGCCGTCAGGGTTGCGAAGACTCCTTGCCCGCTTGTTGCTGCTTTTTCAAGCCCAATAAAGGCTTGATCTTTAGGCCGATTCTGCCTGTCGCGGGAGGCCGCCGCGCTCCCTGAACAGCTTCTCCTCCCAGGAGAGCGCATGGGCCGCGATGGTCTCAATATTGTCGTAGCGCGGCGTCCAGTCGAGCGTCGCGCGGATGCGGCTGGTGTCGGCGACCATCGCCGTGATGTCGCCGGGCCGGCGCGCCGCGTAGGCGACGGCGAAATTGCGCATCGAGACGCGGCGCACCGCCTCGATCGTCTCGAGCACCGAATAGCCGCGGCCATAGCCGCAGTTCAGCGTCGCCGACTGGCCGCCGCCGCGCAGATAGGACAGCGCCGCGCGATGCGCCTCGACGAGGTCGCTAACATGGATGAAGTCCCGGATGCAGCTGCCGTCCGGCGTCGGATAGTCGGTGCCGAACACGTCGATCTTGGCGCGCTGGCCGGTCGCGGCCTCGACCGCGATCTTGAGCAGATGCGTGGCGCCGACGGTGGCAAGGCCGCAGCGGCCATGCGGATCGGCGCCGGCGACGTTGAAGTAGCGCAGCACGACGTAGCCCATGCCGTGCGCCGAGGCAACGTCATGCAGCATGATCTCGGTCATCAGCTTCGACGAACCGTAGGGCGACAGCGGACGGGTCGGCGCGATCTCCGGCACCGGCACCTGTTCCGGATTGCCGTAGACCGCCGCGGTCGAGGAGAAGATGAAACGGCTGACGCCGCCCTTCACCGCCGCGTTGAGCAGGCTGCGCGTCGTCATGGTGTTGTTGCGGTAGTAGCCGAGCGGATCGCGCATCGAGTCCGGCACCACGATCGAGCCGGCGAAATGGATGATGCAGTCGATCTGGTGCTGGGCGATCACGCCTTCGACGAGGTTCTCGTCGCCAGCATCGCCGATGAACAGCGGAACAGTTTCGGGCAGGAACGCGGAGAAACCGGTGGAGAGATTGTCGACCACGACGACGCTCTCGCCGGCATCGACCAGCGCGTGCACCATGTGACTTCCGATATAGCCGGCACCGCCGGTCACGAGCACGGTCATCGAACAGCTCTCCCGATATCTTTAACTGGCGATGCTAGCGGGAGCGTGGTGAAGAGGGGGTTTCGCCGCGGCCGAACTGGCCACCATGCTTAATGTTGCGTATAGGAACTGGCGCGAAACGGAGACTTGCGTGCCGATTGAGAACATATCCGCCGGCGAGCTCGAACTCATCGTGCCGAATCTGCACAGGCGCTATTCCGGCGTCACCGCGACCAACCGGATGGTAGCCCCGCTGCTGGCGAAGATGTTTCGCGCGGCCTGGCTCGGCTCGCACCGGCCGGGCGGCTTCGCCGCGTTGGGATTCGTCGGCCTCATGCGGTTGTGGCGGCGACAGGCGCCGCTGATTTGGCATGCACGCCGCAACGACGAGATGATCGCAGGGCTCGTGCTGCGTGCGCTCGGCTGGCCGCTGAAACTGATCTTCACCTCGGCGGCGCAGCGCCATCACACCTGGCTGACGCGCTGGCTGATCCGCAACATGGATGCGGTCATCGCGACCAGTCCGCTGTCGGCGTCATATCTGAAGCGCGATGCGACGGTGGTGATGCATGGTGTCGACACGGATCGCTATGCGCCGCCGGCCGATCGCGCCGCAGCGTTTGCCGAGAGCGGGCTGCCAGGGCGCTACGCGATCGGCTGCTTTGGCCGCGTCCGCGCACAGAAGGGCAGCGACGTGTTCGTCGATGCGATGTGCGCCCTGCTGCCGCGCTATCCGGATTTCACCGCCGTGATCGTCGGCGCCGTGGTGCCTGAGCAGCAGGGCTTTGCCAATGAATTGAAGCAGCGCATCGCCGCCGCAGGCTTGCAGTCGCGCATCATCATCACCGGCGAGCTGCCGATCGAGGATGTCGTGCGCTGGTACCAGCGTTTGACGATCTATGCCTTCACCTCGCGCAACGAAGGCTTCGGCCTGACCCTGATCGAGGCGATGTCGACAGGCGCGGCGCTGGTCGCCGCGCGCGCGGGCGCCGCCGAGTTCGTCGTCGAGGACGGCGTCACCGGCGTGCTGACGCCGCCGGGCGACGCCGCCGCGCTGGCCGCCGCGCTGGAGCCGTTGATGCGCGACGTCGCGTCGGCCAAAGCGATGGGGGCGCGGGCGCGGGCACAGGTTGTGGATAAGTTCAGCCTCGATGCCGAGGCGCGGGCGATCGCCGAGGTCTATCGCACGCTGATCTGAGCCAGCACGCGCTGGGCGATCTCGACCACCTCTTCGGCAGGAAGATCGCGCATGCAGCGATGATCGTTCATGGTGCAGACCGTGCGCTGGCAAGGCTGGCACGGCAGCTTGCTCTTGGTCTGCAGCACCGTGGCGGCGAGGCCGTTGAGCGGGGCCCAGAGATAGGGGCTGGTCGGGCCGAAGATGCCCATGGTCGGCGTGCCGATCGCGGCCGCGATGTGCATCAGCCCCGAATCGTTCGTAATTGCGACGCTGGCCGCGGCCATCGCCAGCACGCCGTTGCGCAAGTCGGTGCCGGTGAGATCGCGGACCCTTGGCCCGCCGGCGGCCGTGATCTGTTGCGCCAGGGCCTTCTCGCCGGGACCTCCGACCACCCAGACGTCGAGCCCGCGCTCGGCGAACAGCCGTGCGGCCTCCGGGTAATAGGTCCAGCGCTTCGACTCGCCGACCGACCCCGGGCCGAGCGCGATGGCCGGCCCGGTGCCCAATCCATTGGCCTGCCGCCACCCGGCGGCCTCCTCGGCGGGAACCCTGAGCTGCGGCACCGGCCATTCCGGCGGGCGCGGCGCGCCGTCAGGCAGCGCCAGGACGGCATTCTTGTCGATGAAGCGCGGCAGCTGCCGCTCGCCCCAGCGCATGGCGTTGATCAGGCCGAATCGGGCCTCGCCGAAGAAGCCGACCCGCTCCGGGATGCCGGCCAGGGCCGGCGCGAGGGCGGCCTTCCAGGTGCGCGGCAGCACCAGGGCGGTGGCATAGTTCCGCCCGCGCAGTTCCGCGGCGAGCGCCCGCTGCTTGCCCAGCGCCAGCTGGCTGCGCGGCAGGTCGAAAACCACCCCGGCGCGGACCCCCGGCATGTAGTCGACCAGCGGGGCGCATAGCCGGGTGACCAGCAGGTCCACGGGCCGGTTCGGCCAGCGCTTGCGGAGCACCCGGACCACGGTCTGGCCCCGGACAAAATCGCCGATCCAGACATAGGGAATCACCAGGATCGGGCGCGTATCCGAGGCGTCCTGGGTCTCGATCCCTAATACTGAATTGTCGTTCATAGCTAAAAATGGCCAAGCCGGACGATTGCGGCCATTCCGGTATCTGGTTCGCACAGGCAGGTCAAAGCCGTCGTTGCCTGCGGCGCTGGAGTGGGGCAAAGCTGGCGGCAGCAAGTGAAATTTGGTGGGATTTCCATATGTTTCTCGTAACCGGGGGTGCCGGTTTCATCGGATCGAACGTCGTGGCGGCGCTCAATGACGCCGGCCGCAGCGACGTCGTGGTCGCCGATACCCTCGGGCACGATGGCAAGTGGCGGAACCTGGCGAAGCGCCAGCTGGCCGACCTGGTGCCACCCGCCGAGCTCGGCGACTGGCTGAAGGGACGGCACCTCGATGCCGTCATCCATCTCGGCGCCATCTCGGAAACCACCGCGACTGACGGCGACCTCGTGGTCGAGACCAATTTCCGCCTCTCGCTGCGGCTGCTCGATTGGTGCACCGCCAATGCGACGCCCTTCCTCTATGCCTCGTCGGCCGCGACCTATGGCGACGGCGACCAGGGCTTCGACGACGACCCGTCGGTCGCGGCGCTGAAGCGGCTGCGACCGATGAACCTCTACGGCTGGAGCAAGCAGCTATTCGACCTCGTCGTCGCCGAGCGTGCAGCGCGCGACGAGAAGCTGCCGCCGCAATGGGCCGGGCTGAAGTTCTTCAACGTGTTCGGTCCGAACGAATATCACAAGGGCCCGATGATGAGCGTGCTGGCGCGGCGCTTCGACGATGTCAAAGCGGGCCGCGCCGTGCAGCTGTTCAAGTCGCATCGCGACGGGATCGCCGACGGCGACCAGCGGCGCGATTTCATCTATGTCGACGACGTCGTGCGGGTGATGTTGTGGCTGCTCGCGACGCCCAATGTCAGCGGGCTGTTCAACGTCGGAACCGGCACGGCGCGCAGCTTCAAGGACCTGATCGTCGCCGCCTATGGCGCGCTGGGGCTGCGGCCGAACATCGACTATGTCGACATGCCGGAGCAGATTCGCGGCAGCTATCAGTACTTCACGCAAGCCGCGGTCGATCGCCTGCAGCACGCGGGCTATAACGGCGGCTTCACGGCACTGGAAGACGCAGTCGAGGCTTATGTGAAGGGTTTTCTCAACCGCGCAGATCGCTATCGCTGAAGCGGGGCATGGTCACAGATGTTCGATTTTGAAGCCATCTCGCGTGCGATGTCCGGCCAGACCGTGCTCTGCGTCGGCGACCTCATGCTCGACGAGTTCGTCTATGGCGAGGTGTCGCGGATCTCGCCGGAAGCGCCGGCGCCGGTCATCGCGGTCCGGCGCAGCGAGCGCAATATCGGAGGCGCCGGCAATGTCGCGCGCAACATCGCCTCGCTCGGCGGCCGTTGCATCTTCGTCGGCCTGATCGGCGAGGACGCCGCCGGTGCGGCGCTGACCGCGGCGCTTGAGAAGGAGCACGGCATCGAGAGCGTGCTGGTGCGCGACGCCACCCGCCCCACCACGCGCAAGGTGCGCTTCGTATCCGAGCATTTCTCCACCCACATGCTGCGTTCCGACTGGGAGCTGGCGGCGCCGGCCGCGCCCGCGATCGAGCAGCAGCTGATCGATGCGATCCTGCCGCAGCTCGCGCGCGCCGACATCGTGCTGCTCTCCGACTATGCCAAGGGCGTGCTCACCGCGCGGGTGATCCGCAACGTGATCGATGCCGCGCGCCAGGCGCGCAAGCGCGTGATCGTCGATCCGAAGAGCGCCAATCTTGCGATCTATCGTGGCGCCACCGTGCTGACGCCGAACCGCAAGGAATTCGCCGAGGCGACCCGTAGCCGCGCCGACACCCAGGACAGCATCGCGCAGGCCGCGCCGGACGCCATGGTGCTCGCCGATTGCGAGGCGATGCTGGTGACGCAGGGCGAGCGCGGCATGACGCTGGTGGCGCGCGGCGGCCGGTCGATCCATGTGCCGGCGCTGCCGGTCAAGGTGCGCGACGTCTCCGGTGCCGGCGACACCGTCGCTGCGGCGCTGTCGCTGGCGCTGGCCAGCGGCGCAGACTGGGACGGCGCACTGCGGATCGCGAGCGCGGCGGCCGCGGTGGCGGTCGGCAAGACCGGCACCGCGATCGTCAAGCCGGATGAATTGCGGCGGCGGATCCTGCCGCACGCCTCGCTGGTGGCGGAGGAGAAGATCGTTGCGGCCGGCGGCGACATCGACGCGCATCTCGCTGCATGGCGCAGCCAGGATCTGCGCATCGGCTTCACCAACGGCTGCTTCGACATCCTGCATCCCGGTCACGTCAAGGTGCTGACCGCGGCCCGCAGTGCCTGCGACCGCCTGATCGTCGGCCTGAACAGCGACGCCTCGGTGCGGCGGCTGAAGGGCGAGGGACGCCCGGTGCAAGACGAGCGGGCGCGCGCCGAGGTGCTGGCGGCGCTCGAGGCGGTCGACCTCGTCGCGATCTTCGAGGAGGACACGCCGATCGACCTGATCAGGCGGGTGCGGCCGAGCGTACTGGTCAAGGGCGGCGACTACACCCGCGAGCAGGTGGTCGGCCATGAGATCGTCGAAGCCGCCGGCGGCGAGGTGGTGCTGATCGACATCCTGCCGGGCCACAGCACGACATCGCTGGTCGATCGCGCCCGCGGAGGCAAGGTGTGAGCGTGAGCATGGCTTCCTCACCGCAGGTCGCAGCGCTGCCCGCCTGGCGCGACCCGGCGCGCTGGGAGCTGACCAGCGATGTGGTCGCGGTCCTGATTGCGCTGTCATTGCCATGGTCGACTTCGCTGGTCGGCATTTTCGGCGTGGTGCTGCTGATTGCGATCGCGCCGACGATCGACATCAGGGCGTTCTGGGCGCTGTTGAAGCGGCCGATCTGCATCGTGCCGATCGCGCTGTTCGCGCTCGCCCTGATCGGCACGCTCTGGTCGGATGCGGCCTGGCGCGCGCGGTTCTATGCGGTCGAACCGACGGCCAAGCTGCTGGTGCTTCCGGTGCTGTTCTATCATTTCCAGCGCTCGACGCGCGGCACCTGGGTTTTCGTGGCGTTCCTGGTCTCCTGCACGCTGCTGATGGCGATGTCCTGGCTGTTGCTGAAATATCCCGGCCTTACGCTGAAGCCGCCGAACACCGCCGAGCGCGGCATCTTCGTCAAGGATCATATCAACCAGAGCCAGGAGTTCACCCTGTGCGCGGTGGCGCTCTGCTATCCGATCGTCATGCTGCTGCGCTCGAAGCGTTTCGCGTTGGCCGCGCTGCTGACCGCAATTGCGGTGAGCTTCTTCGCCAACATGGCGTTCGTGGTGGTGTCGCGCACGGCACTGGTCACGGTGCCGATCATGTTCGCGGTGTTCGCGCTGCTGCATTTGCGCTGGCGCAGCATCGTGCTGATCCTGTGCGGGGTCGCCGCGCTCTCCGTGGTGGCGTGGTCTTCATCGCCGCAGTTGCGCCGGACCGCCGAAAGCTTCAACCGCGATTACCAGCTCTACAAGCAGCGCAACGCGCCGACCTCGATCGGGCTGCGGCTGGAATTCTGGCGCAAGTCGCTCGGCTTCTTTGCCGAGGCGCCGCTGATCGGCCATGGCACCGGAGCCACGCGGGGCCTGTTCGAGCGCGTCGCGACCGGCGGCGTCAGAAGCGCCTCGGGAGAGGTGATCGGCAATCCGCACAATCAAACGTTGAACGTCGCCGTCCAGTGGGGCATGATCGGCGTTGCGCTGCTTTATGCGATGTGGATACTGCACCTGTTGTTGTTCCGCGGCGGCGGTCTCGTCAACTGGGTCGGGCTTCTCGTCGTGGTGCAGAATGTTTTTTCATCATTGTTCAATTCTCACATATTCGATTTTCACGAGGGATGGATGTATGTGCTGGGGGTCGGCGTCGCCGGCGGCATGGCGTTGAAGGGGCGGGCGGCGGCCGGCACGGAACCCGAACGCCCAGTCCGACCATGATCGCTGGCATGCGCGCTATAGATGCGCTATCAGCCTTGACGTCTCGTCCCAAATTCCCGTTTGCCGTTAACCCGTCCGCTGCATGACGCGCCTTTCACAGTTCACTCTGCGCAACTTCCTGATCTTGGCCCATGACGCGCTCGCGACGGCGTTTGCGTTGCTGGCGAGCTTTTATCTGCGTTTCGAGGGCAATCTGCTCGCCGACCGCTTGCCGCAGCTGCTGCGGATCCTGCCCTGGTTCGTGCTGTTCAGCATCGTGGTCAGTTATTTCTGCAACCTGACCACGGCGAAATGGCGCTTCACCTCGCTGCCCGATGCAGTGAACATCCTGCGCGTCGCGGTGATCCTGACGCTCGCTCTCGTGGTGCTGGATTATGTCTACTTCTTCACCGGGGCGGGGGCGCATGGCTCGGTCTTCCTCGGCCGCATCACGATCATCCTGTTCTTCTTCCTCGAAATCGCCGCCCTGAGCGCGCTGCGGCTCGGCTATCGCTATTTCCGCTATTCGCGCACTCGGCTGCATGCCCGCTCCGACAACGCCGCCCCTGCGCTGCTGGTTGGACGCACCGCCGACGCGGAGGTGGTGCTGCGCGGCATCGAGAACGGTGCCATCAAGCGGCTGTGGCCGGTCGGCGTGCTGTCGCCGTCGCCGTCGGACCAGGGCCAGATGATCCGCAACATTCCCGTGGTCGGCGGCGTCGACGACATCGAGGCCGTGATTCGCGATTTCGAAGGCCGGCAGCGGCCGATCAAGCGGGTCGTCATGACGCCCTCGGCGTTCGAACCGGAGGCGCATCCGGAAAGCGTCTTGATGCGCGCCAAGCGGCTCGGCATGATGGTCAGCCGGCTGCCGTCGCTCGAGAGCGGCGATGCGCCGAGGCTCACCAATGTCGCGGTGGAGGACCTGCTGCTGCGTCCGACCCAGAAGATCGACTATGCGCGGCTCGAGGCGCTGGTGAAGGGCAAGTCGGTGATCGTGACCGGCGGCGGCGGCTCGATCGGCGCGGAAATCTGCGACCGGGTCGCGACCTTCGGTGCGGCGCGCCTGCTGGTGGTCGAGAATTCGGAGCCTGCGCTCTATGCCGTCACCGAAGCGCTGTCCACCCGCGACACCGGCGCGGTGATCGAGGGCCGCATCGCCGACATTAGGGATCGCGAGCGCATCACGCGGCTGATGCGCGAATTCAAGCCCGACATCGTGTTCCACGCCGCCGCGCTCAAGCATGTGCCGATCCTCGAGCGCGACTGGAGCGAAGGCGTCAAGACCAACATCTTCGGCTCGGTCAACGTCGCCGACGCCGCGCTCGCCGCCGGCGCCAGCGCCATGGTCATGATCTCGACCGACAAGGCGATCGAGCCGGTGTCGATGCTGGGCCTGACCAAGCGGTTCGCGGAAATGTATTGTCAGGCGCTCGATCACGACCTGATGGCGCAGGCGGGCAGCAAGCCGCATATGCGCCTGATCTCGGTGCGGTTCGGCAACGTGCTGGCGTCCAACGGCTCGGTGGTGCCGAAGTTCAAGGCCCAGATCGAGGCCGGCGGGCCGATCACGGTCACGCATCCGGACATGGTCCGCTATTTCATGACCATCCGCGAGGCCTGCGACCTCGTCATCACGGCGGCGACGCACGCGATGACGCCGGCGCGGCCGGACGTTTCGGTCTACGTGCTGAACATGGGGCAGCCGGTCAAGATCGTCGACCTCGCCGAGCGGATGATCCGCCTGTCCGGCCTGCAGCCGGGCGTCGATGTCGAGATCGTGTTCAGCGGCATCCGCCCCGGCGAACGGCTGAACGAGATCCTGTTCGCGAGCCAGGAGCCGACCATCGAGATCGGCGTCGACGGCATGATGGCGGCCAAGCCGAACCAGCCGCCGATGTCGACGATGCGCAAATGGCTCGCGGCGCTGGAGGAGGCGATCGAGAAGGACGATCGCGTGACCATCCGCGCCGTGTTGCAGGACGCCGTACCGGAGTTCGGATCGAATGCAGCCTGATCGCGCCGTCGCGCGCGGTACGGACGCTCCATCGCGAAAGCCGCTGATGCGAAAGCCCAACAAAGTGGTCGTCGTCAGCCAGCATTATCCGCCGGATCATTCGACGACCGCCGCGATCATGGCCGCGATCGCCGAGCGGATCGCAGAGGATGCCGAGGTGGTGGTCGTCTCCGGCATGCCCGGCTCGGCGAAGGCCGCCGCGCCCGGACGGCCGGTCGTGGTCGAGATCAAGAACCGGCTGCCGGGCAAGGCGGCGCTGATCAGGCGTGCAACGGCCGAGCTGCTGTTCACGGCGCGGATCTTCGCCGCGCTGCTGACGCGGCTCAAGCGCGGCGACGTGGCGCTGACGGTGACCGCGCCCTTCGTGCTTCCCTACGCGGTGGCCGCCGCGGCCCGGCTGAAGCGGGCGAAGTCGGCACTGATCCTGCACGATCTGTTTCCCGACGTGCTGGTCATGGCCGGGCTGTTGCGGCCGACCTCGCTCGTCGCGCGCGCGATGCGGGCGATCAACGCGCTGATGTTCCGCGCCCTGAACGCGGTGATCGTGATCGGCCGCGACGCCGAGAAGCTGCTGCTGCGCTACCGCGGGATGACGCCGGACAAGATCAGGTTCATCCCGAACTGGGCGACGCTGCCGCCCGGCCCGCGGCCGGTGAGCCCGGACAATCCGTTCCGCAAGGCGATCGCCGCGCGCTTCGTCGTCGGGTTGTCGGGCAATCTCGGCTTCACCCACGACCCGGATATCGTGTTCGAGGCCGCGCGGCTGCTGCGCGACGAGGGGGACATCCATTTCCTGCTCTCGGGCTGGGGCATCGGTTTCGATCGCCTGAAGCAGATGCAGGCCGCAGCGCGGCTCGGCAATGTCACGCTGGTCGACCGTGTCGCCGACGGTGATCTCGATGCGCTTCTCTCCAGCGCCGATGTGTGGCTTATTCCCTATCGCAAGGACGTCGCCGGCGTGTCGGTACCGAGCCGGTTCTACAATCTGCTCGCGGCCGGCCGTCCCGTCATCCTGGTCTCCGAGCCGGAGGCCGAGGCCGCGCTCACGGTGAAGGAGAGCGGGCTCGGCTGGGTGGTGACGCCGGGCCGGCCCGATCGGCTCGCCGATGCCGTCCGCCTGGCCTCGCAGTCGCGGGATGCCGCGATGGCCGAGCGGGCAGTGGCGGCTGCGCGGACCTACAGTCCGGAGCGGGCGCTCGGCAGCTATGCCGCGCTGATCGGGGAGCTGTTGTGCAATCGGGACGTGGAGCGGACGGCATGAGCGACGGTCGACCGACGGTTCTGGTGACCGGCGCCAGCGGTTTCGTCGGCCGCCACGTCTTGCCCTTGCTGGAGCGCAACGGCTGGTCGACGCGCCGTGCCGTGCGAACCCCGCCTCGGGACGCCCGTGACGTGCAGATCGAGTCGCTCGGCCCGACCACGGACTGGCGCGCCGCGCTCGCCGGCGTGAATGCCGTGGTGCATCTCGCCGCGCGCGTCCATCACCAGGACGAAGAGCACGCCATCGAGCTCTACCACAACATCAATGTCGGCGGCACGCTGCATCTGGCGCGTGCCGCGATCGCGGCCGGCGTGCGAGATTTCATCTTCGTCAGCACGATCCTGGTCCACGGCCGCAGCAACGACGGGCGCCCGCCGTTTCGCGAGGACGACATCCTGACGCCGCGTGGTCTCTACGGCATGTCGAAAGCGGCCGCCGAAGTCCGGCTGAAGGAACTGGTGCCGGGCAACGGCATGCGGGTGACCGTGATCCGGCCGCCCTTGATCTACGGCGCCGGGGCCAGGGGCAATTTCGCGCTGCTCGAAAGGGCGGTGAAGCGCCGCATTCCGCTGCCGCTGGCCGACATCGATAACCGCCGCGCGTTCCTGTCGGTGCAGAATCTGGCCGCGTTCATCCTGCATCGCCTGACTCATCCGGGACAGGATTTCGACGTGTTCCTGGTGGCCGACAGCGAGCAGGTCTCGACGCCGCAGTTCATCGAGCGCCTCGCATTCGCGGCGCGGACCTCGCCGCGTCTGTTCTGGTTGCCGCCGCCGCTGCTGCGCACGCTGCTCCACATCAGCGGCCGCAGCGAAGCCAATGACAGTCTGCTCGGGTCGCTGGAGCTCGATCTCTCGAAGCTCGCCGCGAGCGGCTGGCGGCCGCCGATCAGCCTCGATGAAGGCTTGAAGCTCGCTTTGGATCAGACCGCAGGCTGATCGCTCCGCTTGCCCGGATCACGCGGGCTTGGCCGCGCGCGGCCGCGCGAAGCGGCGCAGCAGCAAGGCGACCGCGAGCGCACCGGCCAGCAGCAGGGCGATGTCGGCGAAAGCCGAGTTCAGCACGACCGACGCGAAGGCGAGCAGCGCCAGCACGACATTGAGAGCGAAGACGCTGCCGACGACGCGCCACACCGAAAAGCCGTTGTCGGTCGCACGCTGATAGAAGTGCGAACGGTGCGCGGCCCAGAACGCCTCGCGCCGCGCCATGCGGCGCAGCAATGTCACGGTCGCATCCGCCAGGTAGTACAGCGGCAGCAGGAGCGCCGCGGCGAACTGCTGGTGCAGCGCGAGCTGGAGCAGGCACCAGCCCAACAACAGGCCGATCGGCAGGCTGCCGACATCGCCGAGGAAGATTTTGGCGACCGGCCGGTTGAACGGAACGAAGCCGAGCAGCGCCCCGCATAGCGCGGCGGCGACGATCGTGGTCGCGGCCGGGATGTGGCCGAGGCTGCCGAGCAGCGCCACCGCCACCGCGACCGGCACCGCTTCGGCCGCGGTCATCAGGTCCAGCCCGTCCATGAAATTGACGAGGTTCACGAACCACAGGCCGGCGATCAGCAGCAAGGCGCGCTCGAGCAGGACGGGACAGGCCGGAACGATCCGCAACTCGCCGGGCGCGGCAAACACCACGGCCGCGACCGCGGCGGCTTGCAGCAGCAGCCGGGGCACGACGGGGAGCGGACGGACGTCATCGGCAAAGCCCACCACCGCGATGAACAGGCCGGCCGCGAACACGGTGAGCGGTACGGTCAGGTCAGCTGATCCCGCCAGCACGATCACGATGCCGCCCGCGAGCAGTGTTGCCATGACGACCGCGATGCCGGCGCCCTGCGGCGTCGGCGTCCGGTGCGAGGAGCGCGCATTCGGCTTGGCCAGCGCCACGCGCAGCAGCAGCGGCCGCGTCGCCTGGATCAGGAGCGCCGAGATTGCCGCGGCGAGGATCGCTGCGAGCAGCGACAGGAGGATTTCGAAACTGGTCATTGTGGCCGGCTATTGCGATACGGGGGCTTCGATCGGCTCGGTGCCCTTGGCGGCTTTTTCCGGGCTCAGGATCCACACCAGGCCGCCGAACACGCCGACCACGAACGAGACCGCGCCGAACAGCAGCGAAATGTTGACGCCTTCATTGGCGGCCAATCCGGCATATCCGAAGGCCAGGCCCATGGTGGCTTCGCGCACCCCCCAGCCCGCGATCGAGATCGGCATCATCGTGATCAGCATCACCGGCGGCAGCAGCTGGAAAATCTCGCCGAACGTGACCGGCGCCGCGATCGACTGCACCACGCACCAGCCGATCACGACGGCCATCACGTGAATCAGGATCGACAGCACGGCGACCCTTAGCCCGTGCGCACGGCTGAACAGCACCCGGTTGGCGACCACGGCGCAGGCATGGATGTGATGCGTCGCCCACCATTGCCGCAGCCAGGGCCACGGCAGGACGCCGATCATGAGAAAGCCGAATCCGGCGCCGAGCGCCGCCAGGTCGAGCAGCAGGAGCGCGGTCCAGCCATGGAAATCGGAGATCAGCCGATAGCTCCACGGCAAGGTCGCGGCGATCAGCACGGCCAGCGCGATCAGTCCGACCGCGCGATCGACGAAGATCGAATAGGTCGCGGCGCGCCAGCCGGCGCCGCTGCGGGCGACCAGCCACAGCCGCACCGCATCGCCGCCGATCGATGAGGGCAGCGTCTGATTGAAGAAGGTGCCGATCACGTTGAAACGCATTGCCTGCGAGGTCTGCAGCGGCGCGCCGCATTCGACGCCGATCTCCCGCCAGCGCAGCACGCCAAGGAAGATCTGCAGGAAGGTGATCGCAATCGCCAGCGCCAGCCAGCCGAGGCTCTCGAGCTGGATGCGCGAGGCGAGATCATGCAGATCGACCTTGCGCAACGAGAAATAAAGCAGCGCGGCCGAGACCACGATCTTGAGTGCAGAAAGCAGGATTCGGCGCATGTCGCCCGCGCTAGCCAGGTTCAGAATGTGTCAAAAACAGCGCAAAACGCTTTCGCGCGCCCAAATTCGCCGCCTTGGTATGGTTTCTGCAGCGATCTGGCAATAGGCGTCCCGGGTCCCTATTGCGGCAGGCTCGACCGGGCGGCTAAAGAGGCCGGAACGGGGCAGCCAGCCGCACACCGGGGGTTTACAATACCGGCAAAATGCGGGCCGGACGCTCTGGTTTGGGTGGTAGGTCTCCCGTGTTGCCCCCGGGCACCGGGCCGTCGACGCCAGGATGCCTCCCGCGATTTTGATGTGTCATCCACGGACGTGACAGGACTTGAGGCATCGATGAACCGACGAATTATCCCCCTGATCATGTGCGGCGGCGCGGGCACCCGGCTGTGGCCGGCCTCGCGCGAGGTGCATCCGAAGCAGTTCCTGTCGCTGTTCGGGGCGCGCTCGACCTTCCAGGAGACGCTGCTGCGGGTGTCGGACGCGGCAACGTTCGAGCGGGCGATCGTGATCACCAACGAGGCCTACCGCTTCATGGTGCTGGAGCAGCTCGCCGAGATCGGGCTCGAGGCCGACGTGCTGCTGGAGCCGATGCGGCGCGATTCGGGACCGGCGATCGCC
>NZ_JAGKJJ010000040.1 GCF_020329505.1 Bradyrhizobium semiaridum | reverse complement strand
GTAGTTCACCGCCTTGGCCAGCGCGACCGCCTGCTCGCCCATCTTGCGGCGGGTCGTCTCGTCGAGCAGCGGCGACGGCGCTTCCTCGATGACTTTCTGGTTGCGGCGCTGGATCGAGCATTCGCGCTCGCCGAGATAGATCACGTTGCCATGCTTGTCGCCGAGCACCTGGATCTCGATGTGCCTGGGATCGACGATGAACTTCTCGATGAAGACGCGGTCGTCGCCGAACGACGACTTCGCTTCGGCCTTCGCCAGATTAAAGCCTTCGGCGACCTCGGACTTCGAATGCGCGATGCGCATGCCCTTGCCGCCGCCGCCGGCCGAGGCCTTGATCATCACGGGATAGCCGATCTCCTCGGCGATCTGTACCGCGTGCTTGTCGTCCTCGATGACGCCGAGATGGCCCGGGACGGTCGAGACTTTGGCTTTGGCGGCCGCCTTCTTGGATTCGATCTTGTCGCCCATCGCGGCGATCGCGCCGGGGTTGGGGCCGATGAACACGACGCCGGCGGCTTCCAGGGCGCGCGGAAACGCCTCACGCTCGGACAGGAAGCCGTAGCCGGGATGCACCGCCTGGGCGCCGGTCTTGCGGCAGGCCTCGACGATTTTGTCGATCAGAAGGTAGCTTTCGGCGGCCGCGGGCGGGCCGATCAGCACGGCCTCGTCGGCCATCTCGACATGCAGCGCGTCGCGGTCGGCCTCGGAATAGACGGCGACCGTCTCAATGCCCATACGGCGCGCAGTCTTGATGACCCGGCAGGCGATCTCGCCGCGGTTGGCGATCAGGATTCGTTTGAACATGCTCTTCTTGCTTGGGCTTTTCGGATTTGGGTAGGATCCTCCCCGCGCAATCCGGCACGGGCGATTGGCGTAACCACTCCGTGGTACAGCAAAACGCCCCGGAGGCAACGGTCTAATCGCGGCCCTGTCCGGCGCCGGGCTGTCCCTTGACGGTAGCCCGCGGGGTATTTCAGCCCGAATAGGTCTTGAAGCGGCCACGCGCATAGGCGTTGGAGACCGCTTTCATCAGCTCGCTGACCTCATTCTCCAGGAATTCATTGGCAACGATCAGCGCGCGGATGGTCGCGCGCATGTCGCCGCCGCAGGCCGCGATGGCCTGGTCGATGGCCGCTTCCAGCCCGTCATCGTCGTCGGAATCGGGTTGGGCCGAGGTCATCGCAAGTATCCGGATCAGTGTGGCGAAGCCCCATGTTCTTCTTTTGTTCTGACGAAGTCAACCGGCCCTTTGAGCCAATGCCGAATCCCCGACATTCCCATCCAGCGAAGCAGACTGTGCGGCGGAGTGTCGGTGACGATTGCGGACAGACCATCGATCCATGCCCGCTTGGTTTGATCCCGTCAGCCTGTGCTAGTAAATCCCTGACATCAGCCAGGCACCCGAAATGAAGAAAATGCGATCCCGCGCTGCCCTCCTCGCGACGTTGCTCCTGACGTGTCTGTCCGCCCCGCCCGCCTTCGCCGCGTCAGCCGTGATCAAGGACGGTGGCACCGTCCAGCTCGGCAGCACGACCTACCGGCTCGACGGCATCGATGCGCCGGCGATCGATCAGCTCTGCATCGACGAGCATGCCGATGTCTGGAGCTGCGGGGTCGAGGCGCGCGACCAGCTGACGAAGCTGATCGGCGGCAAGCCGATCCATTGCGACGATATCGGTGCCGACCCCAGCTTCAAGAAACGCCGCCTCGGCGTCTGCAAGATCGAGGGCGACCCGACCAGCCTCAGCGAGCTGCTGGTCCGCCAGGGCTACGCCTTGAACGTCGAGGCATCGGCCACCGGCCGGTTCAAGCCCGACGAGGCCGCGGCTAGGGACAATCGTGCCGGCCTGTGGAAAGGCTGCTTCGTCGCGCCGCGCGACTTTCGTATCGGCAAGAAGGACGGCGCCCTGCTCGGCAACTCCTGTCCCGCCAATCGCGAGCAGCAGATCCGCGATGCGCTTTTCCCGGCCAACCTGCCGATGCCGGCCGCCTGCAACATCAAGGGCAAATATGCCGTGCGCGCCCGCGTCACCGGCAATATCGGCATCTACCATCTGCAGGCCTGCCGCAGCTATCCCGGACTGGCACAGGATCACTGGTTCTGCTCCGAGGAGGATGCACAGGCTGCCGGGTTCCGCAGAGCCTATAATTGCCGTGCCGGCAGCAAGGGCAAGTGACGGCAGCAAAATCACCGCTGGCAAAGCCGCCTCGTCCTGTGTGAAACTGGTTCGAAGAGGTTGCCGGCGCGATGACCCCTTCAGATCCCGATGTTCTCCCCGAAGCTGCGGCCGCCGAACGGCTGCGGCAGCATCTTGAGGAGATGGCGCGCGAGCGCGACCGCGCCCATCGCGAGCTGCAGGAGCGCGAGGCGGAGCTGGCGCGGATCCAGCGCATCGCGCGGGTGGGCGGGCTCGAGATCGACTTCCGCGACGGCGTCAGGAACCGCCGCTCGCCCGAATATCTGCTGGTCCACGGACTGCCGGACGACCACGTCAACGAGGCCTACGAGAACTGGATCGCGCGCATCCATCCCGAGGACCGCGAGCGCACGATTGCGCACCTGTTCGACGCGCTCAAGAACGGCGGTGAGGACTATACCGACGAATACCGGATCATCCGTCCGAACGACGGCGAGAGCCGCTGGATCCGCGTCGTCGCCAAGATCGAGCGTGACCGCAACGGTCGTGCGCTGCGCCTGGTCGGCGCCGATCTCGATGTCACCGACCAGATGCTGGCGCAGGAGACATTGCGCGAGAGCGAGGAGCGCTTCCGCCTGATCGCCGACAGCGCGCCGGTGCCGATCTGGGTGACCAAGCTCGACCGCACGCGTTCCTTCGCCAACCAGGCCTATCTCGACTTCCTCGGCCTGCCGTTCGAGGAAGCCATCGTGTTCGACTGGCGCAAGGCGCTGCATCCGGACGACCTCCCCCGCATCCTGCAGGAGCAGATCTCCGGCGAGCTGTCGCTGAAGCCGTTCGTGCTGGAGGCGCGCTACCGCAACGCCGCCGGTGACTGGCGCTGGCTGCGCTCGGAGTCGCAGCCGCGCTGGGATGCGAACGGCAAGCATATCGGCTTCATCGGCGTCGCCCACGACATCACCGCCGCCAAGGAAGCCGAGATCGAGCTGCGCAAGCTCAACGAGTCGCTGGAGCGGCGCATCCGCGAACGTACCGCGCAACTCGAATCGCGCGAGGCGCAGACGCGCGCGATTCTGGAGACCAGCCACCAATATCAGATGCTGCTCAACCAGGACGGCAACCTGCTCTACACCAACCAGACCGCGCTGGCCGGAATCCGTGCTGAAGCAGCCGAGGTCGTAGGCAAGCTGTTCTGGGAAACGCCATGGTTTGCCGCGACCGAGGGTATGTCGCATATGATCAGGGACGCATTCGCGGACGTGATGCGTGGCGAGGAGGTCAAGGTCGAGCTGCAGCTGCGCCTGCCGATTGGCGAGCGCTATTTCGACTTCGCGATGCGGCCGCTGCACGACCAGCACGGCGGCATTGTCGGCGCAGTGCCCGAGGCCGTCGACATCACCGAACGGCGCCACGGCGAGGAAGCCCTGCGGCAATCGCAGAAGATGGAGGCGGTCGGCCAGCTCACCGGCGGCGTGGCGCACGACTTCAACAACCTGCTCACCATCATCCGCTCCGCGACCGACTTCCTGCGCCGTCGCGAGCTCCCCGACGAGCGCCGCCGCCGCTACATCGATGCGATCTCGGAGACCGTCGAGCGGGCCTCCAAGCTGACCGCCCAGTTGCTGGCATTTGCGCGCCGGCAGCCGTTGAAGCCCGAGGTCTTCAATGTCGGCGCCCAGGTCGACAGCGTGGCGCAGTTGGTCCGCCCGCTGGTCGGCGGCCGCATTCAGATCGAGGTCCGGATCGACGATCCCGACTGCTTTGCCATCGCGGATATCGGCCAGTTCGAGACTGCGCTGATCAACCTTGCGGTCAACGGCCGCGATGCCATGAACGGCGAGGGTCTGCTGACGATCAGGGTCAGGAAAGTCCAGCATATCCCCGCGCTTCGCGCGCAGGCCTCGCGCAGCGGCGACTTCGTCGCGATCTCGATCCAGGATACCGGCAGCGGCATCTCGGCGGAAAACCTCGACGCGATCTTCGAGCCGTTCTTCACGACCAAGGAGGTCGGCAAGGGAACCGGGCTCGGATTGAGCCAGGCCTTCGGCTTCGTCAAGCAGTCCGATGGCGAGATCGAGGTCACCAGCACGCTCGGACATGGCGCGACCTTCACCATCTACCTGCCGCAGGCGATGCGGCCACTCGATACGAAGGTCGCGGCCGTCTCAGGCAGCGAGCACGCCTCGATCGGCCGCGGCTATCGCGTGCTGGTCGTGGAGGACAATGACGAGGTCGGCCAGTTCTCCACCGAACTGCTGGAGGACCTCGGCTACTCGGTTAAGCGCGCCGCCAGCGCCAATGCGGCGCTCGCGATGCTTTCCGAAGACGAGTTCGCCGCCGATCTCGTATTCTCCGACGTGATCATGCCCGGCATGAACGGCGTCGAGCTCGCCGGCATCATCCGCGACCGCTTCCCCGGCCTGCCGGTGGTGCTGACCAGCGGCTACAGCAACGTGCTGGCCGAGAACGCCCATAGCGGCTTCGAGCTGATTCAGAAGCCCTATTCGGTCGAGGCGCTGTCGCGCACCCTGCGCAAGGCGATCGCCGAGCAGCGGGCGACTGCCGCAAAGCCGTAAGCGCCCTGCACGGCGCCGGCTGACGCCTATGTCGTGGCGAGATCGATCAAGGCAATGCCGAGATCCGGCCGCTTCCGACGGCGAAGTTTTGCCGGCGCTTCCGTGAGCACGACCTCGAGCGTCGGCCGCACCGTTCCGGCGAGCAGATGTCCGCCGCGCGTCGAACCATCGGACAGTCCGAGCACGATATGGACGTGCAGGCTCGCCTTGCCGTCGTCGCCGGTTGCGACGTCACCGAGCGCGCTCAGCACCTCGCACTGCTCGTTGACCTCTATCTTCCGGTAGCTCTTTGAGGCGAAATCGAACCAGCCGACGGTCGCCCGCTCGAACGCGCCGATCGCGGTCAGCGACGCCGCCGATACTTTTTCCTCATTGGCGAACTTCGTCAGCGCGGCGAACGCTTCCTCACCACCGTCGAGCACAACGACGTGGACCTGCGCGCCAGGCGCGTTTGATACCAGCCTGCTCTTCATGATCGCCTCTATGCCGGGAGCTTTCACTCTCAATCCGGGACGGCGCGGATCGTTCCTGCGGGCAGGACCGGCAGAACGCGGCGCGCTCAGGCGGCGTCCTCGACGCCGACGCCGTCGGCCGCCAGCAGCACGCGGACATCCTGCGCCGGAACCGGCTTGCTGAAGAGATAGCCCTGCATCTGGGTGCAGCCGAGCATCTGCACGGTATCGCGCTGCTGGTCGGTCTCGACGCCTTCGGCGGTCGTGATCATGTTGCGGTCGGCGGCAATCGAGACCACGGCGCGAATGATCGACGCCGAGCCGGTGTTGCCGGTCACTTCCTTGACGAAGCTGCGGTCGATCTTGATCTTGTCGAACGGGAAACGCTGCAGATATTGCAGCGACGAGTAGCCGGTTCCGAAATCGTCGAGCGCGATGTGGACGCCGAGGGCACGAAGCTGGCCGAGCGTGACCAGCGCCGCGTCGTCATCGGCGATCAGCACCGCCTCGGTGATCTCGAGTTCGAGCCGCCGCGGGTCGAGCCCGCTGTCGGCGAGCGCGCTCGCGACCTTGAGCGCCAGCGTCTCCGACTTGAACTGGACCGGCGAAACGTTGACCGCGACGCGCACATGCGCCGGCCAGTTTGCCGCCTCGTTACAGGCAGTGCGCAGCACCCACTGGCCGATCTCCTCGATCAGGCCGGTTTCCTCGGCGATCGGCACGAATTCCGCCGGCGAAATCATGCCGCGGACCGGATGCCGCCAGCGCAGCAGCGCCTCGCAGCAAGTCACTTCGTCGCTGCGCAGGTCGACCAGCGGCTGGTAGTGCAGCTCGAAGCCATCTTCGCTGAGGGCGGTCCGCATGTCCGCCTCGAGGGCGCGGCGCAGATTGGCCTGCTTCTCCATCGCCGGATCGAAGAAGCGGTAGGTCCTGCGGCCGGCCGCCTTGGCGGCGTACATCGCAAGGTCGGCGCATTTGAGCAAGCCGAACAGGTCGGTGCCATGGCGTGGCGCGATCGCGATCCCGATGCTGGCATCGCCCGACAGACGATGGCCGTGGCAATCGAACGGCGCGCGCAGCGACTGGTAGATGCGCGCGACCAGGTCGCTGACATCGTCATCCGAGACGACATCGTGCTGGACGATGGCGAACTCGTCGCCGCCGAGGCGCGCGACGAAGTCGTTCGGGCCGACCGCCTGGCGCAGCTTCTCCGCAACGCCCCGCAAGAATTCATCGCCGATCGGATGACCCAGCGTGTCGTTGATGCGCTTGAACTCGTCGATGTCGATATAGTGGATCGCGAAGGTGGGCGCGGTGGGCTCCAGCAGCAGCCCTTCCGCATGGCGCTGCAGCAGCGCCCGGTTCGGCAATCTGGTCAGCGCATCGTAATGCGCGAGATATTCGATCCTGGCTTGCGCGCGCCGCCCTTCGGTGACGTCCTCGAGCGTGGTGGCCCA
The DNA here is from genome assembly GCF_020329505.1 of Bradyrhizobium semiaridum. Classification (GTDB taxonomy): domain Bacteria; phylum Pseudomonadota; class Alphaproteobacteria; order Rhizobiales; family Xanthobacteraceae; genus Bradyrhizobium; species Bradyrhizobium semiaridum. The sequence goes on along the minus strand of NZ_JAGKJJ010000040.1, from coordinate 30,517 downwards.
GCCGCCGTCGGGCGAGCGCTTGTAGACCAGGCGGATGTTGCGGCCGTCGGGCGTCGAGACCACGGTGTCCTGGACCTTGTCGCTCTCTGGATTGATGAAGCGGGCGCAATATTCGTCGACATCGCCGACGAACGAGCCTGTCTGCTGCCGATGCAGGATCAGGTCGCGCAGATGGCATCCGGGCTTCGCAACGTCAGGCGAGAGCCCGAACATATCGATATATTGCTGATTGCAGATCACCAGCCGTGCCGAGGCGTCGAACAGCAGCAGCGCCTGCGTCATGGTGTTGATCGCAGTGTCGAGGTGCTGGCTCTTCTCGCTCAGCCGGCGCCGGGCTGCATCGTGCTGACGCTGCAGCTGGCGGACGATCAGGAAGATCGTCACCACGACGATGAGGACCGCGAGCACCGCGGCGCAGAATTGCAGCTTGGTCTGGGCGCGCCAGTCCGCCAGCGCGCTCGAGGTCTGGGTCGTCGCCAGGATCAGGATCGGAAAATGCGCCAGCGATCTGACCGCCCCGACGTTGTCCTCGCCCGACAGGTTGGAGAAGCGGCCCGACGTGTTGCCGCCCAGGCTCAGCACCTTGCGGAATAGCGGCTGGTCGACGATGTTGCGGCCGACCACGCTGGCATCCTGCGGATAGCGTGCGATGATGGTGCCATCACGGTGGATCATCGAGATCACGGTATCGCCACTGAGCGCCAGCGAGGCGACGAAATCCTCGAAATGACTGGGCTCGACGCCGCGGCTGGCAAAACCGATGATCTCGCCGTTGCGGCCGGTGATCTTGCGTGCAAAGATCGTGGTCCAGTTGCCGGTCACCTTGCTCATCGCGGGCTCGACGATGACCGGTGACGTCGGCCTTCCTGAGGTGAACTCCTTGAAATAGCGCCGGTCTGAAATGCTGATGTCCTGCACCGGCCACATCCCGGACGAGTTGATCAGCCAGCCCTTGGCGTTGAACAGATTGAGCCCGCCGACATGCGGCAGCGCCGCCAGCCGCGTGCGCAGCATCTCGTGCGCGCTGAGCAGCGACATCGATCGCTCGAACTGGTCGGCGGTGTCGATCTGGCCGGCGCGCAGGTAGCTGACGATGTCGTCGTGGACATGCTGGAGATCGCCGAGCTGCTGATCGAAATGCCGCGACAGCAATAGCGCGGTTTTGTTCAGCTCGCGTTCGGACGCTTCGAGCGTGCGTTCGCGGAACTGCAGGGCGAGGTAGCCGGTGCCGAGCGTGATCGCGAGCACCAGCAGCGCGGCGCTCAGCACCAGCCATTGAATGGCGCCGGCGCGCGGCGCGTGCCGTGCGCCTTCACCCAACAGCCACCGGCTTTCCGGCATCCCGCTGTTCGTTGAACAAACTGACATTTTCCTGCCCCTGCGGGTGCCCTTGTAAGGGACCACAACCCAAGGGGTGGTTAGGAAAGTCAGTTATCGGACGGTTAAGACAACCGCGCAGTCGGCCCGCGGCGGCGCATGTTTCATGTCGCGGACGGGTGCGGTATCAACGCCGCCGAAACCGGATTGATCGCGCAATGGATGCACTCACGCTGTTCGGATTGTTCGCCGTGACGATGATGCTCGTCTGCTATGCGGCCGAAGATCGCAGCCCGTGGTTCGTCCTGGCTTTCGCCGCCGCCTGCGCGCTCGGTTCGATTTACGGCTTCCTGCAGGGCGCGTGGCCGTTCGGCCTCGTGGAAGCGGTCTGGGCCATGGTCGCTGCGCGACGGTGGTGGATCCGGCGCAGCGCGAACGGCGCGTCACGTTATAGTATCCAGCGTGATTCCGTCGCCAACCCAACTTGAACCCACGGGCTGACGGCGCTAACAAGGATGCATGGATGCGTCGCGAGCCCTCAGTCAGTCGGTCCCTCGCGCAACAGGATGGCGTCGCTGGCGCAGCCTGCTTGCGGGACTGATATCGCTCGCACTGGTGTTGTCCCTGTATCACCCCTGCACCTGCGATAGCCTAGATGACGCAGGGCCAGCCGTCTCCATTGTTCAGTCGACGAACGATAGCGGCGACAGGACTCCGGTCCATCCGGCTTCGCTCCATTGCGACCACTGCCTGACGCACGTCGCGCCCATGGCGCTGCAGGAGGCCGTGATTTCCATCGAATATGCGCAGCATCGGTATGCCGACACGAGCATGCGGCTGCCCGCCTCGGCCGACCGCCTCTCTCCGTTCAAACCACCACGCGCCTGATCCGGTCGGCATGACCGGGCGTGTCTCGCCGCCCTCAGGCCGCGAGCACGTTTTCCGCACAGATCGATGTTGCGACAGCGCACGGCCGCCGGCCTGCGCTGCGGAGAGGCGCAGATGAAACGGATCGTTGTATTTTTTGCCGGTGTCGCCGCCGGCATCGGCCTGGTCGTTCTGGCCGCCGGCTGGATCGGCTGGCCGGTGACCCTACGCGGCTCGACGCAGGAGGCCACGAGCACGTCCTCGCCGACGGCCGAGGCCCGCCATCACGCGCCCGGGCATATCGAGCTCGGCGAGGATCAGGTCCGCGACGCCGGCATCACGCTGACGAAGACCAGCGGCGGCATGCTGAAGCGCCATTTCCTCGCGCCGGGTTCGCTGATTCCCGACGCCGACCATATCGGCCGCGTCTCGGTGCGGGTGCTCGGGACGGTCACCGAACTGCGCAAGCGGCTCGGCGACAGCGTCGAGAAGGGCGAGATCGTCGCGGCGATCGAGAGCCGCGAGGTGGCCGACGCCAAGAGCGGATATCTCGCCGCGCTTCTGACCAACGACCTGCAGCAGACGCTCTACAACAGGCAGAAGACACTGGTGGAAAGCCGCACCGTCTCGGAGAACGAGTTCCTGCGCACCCGGCTGAGCGCGAACGATGCCCAGATCAAGCTCGACGGCGCACGGCAGAAACTGTTCGCACTGGGCCTGTCGGAAAGCGAGATCGCCGACCTGCCGAACCAGCCGCCGGAAAGCCTGCGGACGCAATTCCTGCGCGCGCCGATCAGCGGCCGGATCTCCGAACGGCGCGTCGACCTCGGCGGCCTGATCGGGCGCGAGGGCCAGGAGAGCGAGCTCTACGTGATCGTCAATCTCGATGACATCTGGGTCGACCTTGCGGTTTCACCCGAAGACATTGCCGCGGTCCGCGAAGGCGCATCGGTCAAGATCCGCGCGATCGGCACCGATGACGAAGCCAGCGCCGGCGTGATCTTCGTCAGCCCCCTGCTCGACCGCGAGACGCGCAACGCGCGCGTGATCGCGACGATGCCCAACAAGGATCATCGCTGGAAGCCCGGCACCTTCGTCACCGCGGAAGTGCCGCTCGCGGGCGCGCCGTCCACCGTGATCGTCCCCAAGAAGGCGATTCAGACCGTCAAGGGCACGCCGACCGTGTTCGTGCGCGATGCCGACGGCTTCGAGGCCAGGTCGGTGCGGATTGGCCGCGAGGACGACGACGATATCGAGATCGTGGCCGGCCTCGCTCCCGGCGAGACCATCGCGGTGCAAAACACTTTCACGCTCAAGGCCGAGCTCGAGAAGGACGAGGCGGAGCACAGCCATGATTGAGCGCATCATCGGTCTTGCGATCCAGCGCCGCTGGGTCGTCGTCGCGCTGGCGGCGATCCTGCTGTTCCTCGGCGGAATCGCGTTGACGCGGTTGCCGATCGACGCCGTCCCCGACATCACGAACAAGCAGGTCCAGATCAACACCACGGCGCCGGCGCTGTCGCCGGTGGAGATCGAGAAGCAGATCACCTTTCCGATCGAGACAGCGCTGGCGGGCGCGCCGGGCCTCGAGAGCACGCGCTCGCTGTCCCGCAACGGCTTCTCGCAGATCACCGCCGTGTTCAGCGAGGCGACCGACATCTATTTTGCGCGCCAGCAGATCGGCGAGCGCCTGACCGAAGTCCGCGCGCGCCTGCCGCAGGGTATCGAACCACGGATCGGCCCGACCTCGACCGGGCTCGGCGAGATCTACATGTGGACGGTCCACTACTCTGCGCAGCCCGTGCAGAGCGACGGCACGCCGGGTCTGCAAAAGGATGGCCGCGTCCTCACCACCGACGGTCAGGTCCTCCAGAGCGAGGTCGAGAAGGACGCCTATCTGCGCACGGTGCAGGATTGGATCATCAAGCCGCAGATCAAGATGGTGCCCGGCGTCGCCGGCGTCGATTCGATCGGCGGTTATCTGAAGCAGTATCAGGTCAACCCCGACACAGCGAAGCTGATCGCGCTCGGTCTCACCTTTGCCGACGTCGCCAAGGCGATCGAGAGTAACAATGTCAGTCGTGGCGCGCGCTATATCGAGCGCAACGGCGAAGGTTTTGTGGTGCGCTCCGGCGGCCGCCTCGAAAATGTCGAGGAGCTCGGCACCGTCGTCGTCACAACCCGCGGCGGCGTGCCGGTGCGGGTCCGCGACATCGCGACCGTATCGATCGGTGGCGAAACCCGGACCGGCAGCGCCAGCGAGAACGGCCGTGAGGTCGTGGTCGGCACGGCTCTGATGTTGATCGGCGCCAACAGCCGAACGGTGTCGGCTGCGGTCGACGCCAAGTTGCGGGCGATCGCGCCGTCTTTGCCGCCCGGTGTTGAGGTCGAGACCGTGCTCGATCGCACCCAGCTTGTCGATGCGACCATCGGCACGGTGGCGCGCAATCTCAGCGAAGGCGCTCTGCTCGTGATCGCGGTGCTGTTCGTGCTGCTGGGCAATTTCCGAGCGGCGCTGATCACAGCGCTGGTGATCCCGATCGCCATGCTGATGACCGCCATCGGGATGTGGCAGGGACGCATCAGCGCCAACCTGATGAGCCTCGGGGCGCTGGATTTCGGCCTGATCGTCGACGGCGCCGTCATCATCACTGAGAACAGCCTGCGCCATCTCGCCGAGAAGCAGCAGGCGCTCGGCCGTGTGCTCAGCCGCGACGAGCGGCTGGCGACGGTACGCGCCTCCGCGGTGGAAATGCTGCAGCCTAGCCTTTACGGCCAGGCCATCATCCTCCTGGTCTATGTGCCGCTGCTCACCTTCACCGGCGTCGAAGGCAAGATGTTCGAGCCGATGGCACTCACCGTGATCCTCGCGCTCGCCGCGGCCTTCGTGCTGTCGCTGACGCTGGTGCCGGCGCTGATCGCGATCGCCATCACCGGCCGCGTGCAGGAGAAGGAAAACCGCCTCGTTGCCGCGCTGAAGCGCTGGTACAGCCCGCTGCTGCGGCGCTCGGTTGCAACCCCCGTACCCGTCATTACAGTGGCGGTCGTGCTGTTCGCAGCCGCCCTGTTCGGATGCTCGCGCCTCGGCCAAGAGTTCATCCCGTCGCTCGACGAGAAAAACATCGCCATGCATGCGCTGCGGATTCCGAGTACAGCATTGTCACAGTCGCAGGCGATGCAGCTGTCGGTCGAGAAGACCGTCAGCCGCTTCCCGCAGGTGTCGTTCGTCTTCTCCAAGACCGGCACTGCGGAGGTGGCGAACGATCCGATGCCGCCGAACGCGTCCGACACCTTCATCATCCTCAAGCCGCGCGAGCAGTGGCCGGATCCGTCGATGACCAAGGAGCAACTGATCGAGGACATCGCCAAGGCGGTAGGCCGCTTGCCCGGCAACGTCTATGAATTCACCCAGCCGATCCAGATGCGCTTCAACGAGCTGCTGGCCGGCGTTCGCGGCGATATCGCGATCAAGGTATTCGGCGACGAGTTCGAGCCGATGCAGAAAGCGGCCGACCAGGTTGCAGCGGCGCTGCGCAGCGTACGCGGCGCGACCGACGTCAAGGTCGAGCAGACCAGCGGCCTCCCCATCCTCGAGATCAAGGTCGACAAGGCGGCGATCGCCCGGCGCGGCCTCAGTGTCTCTTCCGTGCACGACGTGATCGGCGCCGCGGTCGGCGGTCAGGATGCCGGCGTCGTCTATGAGGGCGATCGCAGCTTCGACATCGTGGTGCGGCTGCCGGAGAGCGTGCGCTCCGATCTGGAAGCGCTGAGCAATTTGCCGGTCGCATTGCCGAAGACAGCGCCGAGCTCGCCGGTGCAGAGCCTGCCGCTCAACCGCGTCGCCCAGTTCTCCTTCACCGAGGGGCCGAACCAGATCAGCCGCGAGAACGGCAAGCGCCGCATCGTGGTGACGGCCAATGTCCGCGGCCGCGATCTCGGCTCTGTCGTCGAAGAGGCCCAGGCCAAGGTCGCGCAATCGGTCAGGCTGCCGCCGGGCTACTGGATGACCTGGGGCGGCCAGTCGGAAAATCTCGCCGCCGCGCGCCAGCGGCTCGCCGTCGTCGTGCCGGCCTGCTTTGCGATGATCTTCCTGCTGCTGCTCGCGGCGATGGGTTCGGCGCGCGATGCGCTGCTGGTGTTCAGCGCGGTGCCGCTGGCGCTGACTGGCGGCGTCGCCGCGCTGTGGCTGCGCGGCATGCCGTTCTCGATCTCGGCTGCGGTGGGCTTCATCGCGCTGTCGGGGGTCGCAGTGCTGAACGGGCTGGTGATGCTGAGCTACATTCGCCAGCTGCGCGAGCGCGGCGTGCCGATGCGCTCGGCGATCGAGCAAGGCGCCCTCACCCGTTTCCGGCCGGTGGTGATGACCGCGCTGGTGGCCTCGCTCGGATTCGTGCCGATGGCCTTCGGCACCGGCACCGGCGCAGAGGTGCAGAAGCCGCTTGCCACCGTCGTGATCGGCGGCCTGATCAGCGCGACCCTGCTGACGCTCGCCGTGCTGCCGGCGCTCTATGCCCAGTACGGTCATGCCGGTAAGCTGGCGCGCGGCGAGAGCACGGCGGTTCAGCCGGCGGAATGACGGCTGGTTGAGGGCGGCTGCACTGGAAAAACTCCACTGTTATCGCCGCAAGAAAGCGCTGTTACAATTCTGTCATGTGGCAAAACTAAACGAAGGCAGCGGCGATCCGCCGCGGCCAGCCTCACGGGGGAATAGAAATGCGTCGTGCCATCACCTTGCTGTCCGCCAGCATGATCGCGCTCTCCGCGGGCGCCGCCTCCGCGCAGAACGCCAAGCCCCGCAACCTCATCCTGTTCGTCCCGGACGGCCTGCGCGGCGGCATCGTGACGCCGGAGACCGCGCCAGCGATGGCCGCGATCCGCGACAAGGGCGTCAACTTCAAGAATTCGCACTCGCTGTTTCCCACCTTCACCATGGCGAACAGCTCGGCGCTGTCGACCGGCCATTATCTCGGCGACACCGGCACCTTCTCCAACACGATCTTTACCGGCTACACTTCGGCACCGGCCGGCGATACCGTCGTTCCCTTCATCGAGAATGACGCCGTGCTCGCCGACGTCGACGATCACTTCAACGGCGACTATCTCAACGAGGAGACGCTGCTGAAGATGGCCCGCAGCCAGGGCTTCAGCACGGCGGCGATCGGCAAGGTCGGTCCCACGTTGCTGTTCGACCACACCGATCGCGGCAAGAACACCATCGTGGTCGACGATTCCACCGGCGGCAAGACCGGCGTGCCGCTATCCGAGGAGATGAAGGACGCGCTGATCAAGGCCGGCCTGCCGCTGGCGACCCCGAGCCGTGGCGACAATTCCAAGGCCGGTGACGCCAAGACGCCGGGCACCACGGTCGCCAATGTCGCGCAGCAGGCCTATATGGCCGATGTCGCCACCAAGGTGGTGCTGCCGATGTTCAAGGCGCGCAACAAGCCGTTCGTGCTGGTGTTCTGGTCGCGCGATCCCGACGGCAGCCAGCACAACACCGGCGACAGCCTCAACACCATCACCCCCGGCATCAATGGCCCGACCTCGATGGCCGGCATCAAGAATGCCGACAACAACCTCGCGCAGCTGCGCAAGACGCTCGACGAACTCGGCCTCGCCGACAGCACCAACATCATCGTCTCCTCCGACCACGGCTTCTCGACGATCTCGAAGGACAGCAAGACCAGCCCCTCGGCCAAGATCGCCTACGACGACACGCCGAAGGATTTCCTCCCGATGGGCTTTCTGGCGATCGACCTCGCCAAGGCGCTGAACCTGCCGCTGTTCGACCCCAACGACAAGAACGCCAAGGTCGCCGACAACGCTCACCCGAAGGCCGGCAACGGCGTGCTCGGCGAGGACCCCGCCAAGCCCGACGTCGTGATCGCGACCAATGGCGGTTCGGACCTGATCTATCTGCCGAACCAGGACAAGAAGCTTGCGGACCGCGTCGTCAAGGCACTGCTCGAGCAGGACTATGTCAGCGGTCTCTTTGTCGATGACAGGCTCGGCAGCTTCGCCGGCACGCTGCCGATGTCGAGCCTCAATCTGAAGGGCAAGGCGGTGACGCCCAATCCGGCGATCGTGGTCAACTTCCGCTCCTGGTCGAGCGGCTGCGAGATCCCGACCAACTGCTCGGTGCAGATCGCCGACACGGTGCTGCGGCAGGGCCAGGGGATGCATGGCAGCTTCAGCCGCGGCGACACCTTCAACTTCACCGCGGCGATCGGCCCCGACTTCAAGTCGGGCTATGTCGATGCCCTCCCCGTCAGCAACGCGGACGTCGGCATGACCGCGGCGGGGCTGCTCGACCTGCGCACGCCCGGCCATGGCAAGCTGGTCGGCCGGGTGATGACCGAGGCGATGCCGAACGGCGCCACCCCGAAGATGAGCGATGGCACGATCAGCTCGAAACCGGCGGCGAACGGCCTGCGCACCGTGCTGAAGTACCAGCGCGTCGCCAACACCCGCTATTTCGACGTCGCGGGATTCCCGGGGCGGACGCTCGGGCTCGAAACCGAGGGCAAACAGAAAACGGCGGGGAAATAGCCCCGCCGTCTCGGCCAAATCCATCGTTCGGGGATGATGTTCATATCATCCCGAAGGTCACATCATCCCGATGTCGAACACGTTGGGGAGCTTGGTTGCGAGCGGCAGCGCGGCTGCGCCGACCAGCGTCGCCACCATTGCCGCCAGCGCGCGACCCGCGCGGCGCTTGCCGCGCATCTGGCCCGCGATCCACTCCAGCACCTTGGTGTCGATCTTGGCTCCTTGCGTCGGCGCCCAGTCCTCGATGTCGGTGTCGGCGGCCAGCGCCACGGTGCGCGGCGGCACCGGCAGGCCGGACTCGGAAGCGGCGTGATGGGCGATCGCCTTGGCGAGCAGGTCGTCGAACCTGCCGTCATCGCTGCGCTCGGCCGCGGCCTCGTTGATCGCGAACAGCGCCTCGACCTCGGCCCGGCTGACGGGCTGATGGTCGACCGCCGATGCCGTCAGGATGCGCGCGCACCAAGCGGCGTCATCGGCATCGAGCGAGCGGGAGAAATGGATGCGGCCTCGGGTGGTCGGGCCTTCGCCGGTGATGACGCCGTCGCGGACGATGGTCAGTGCATGGGCGGCGGTCTTGCGGCAGGACGGATGCAACGCACCGCTGAGAGACTCAGCGGTCTTGGTACTCGGGGCAGACATTGTTGGAGCTTTCAATTCCTATCTCAGGCCAGCTTTTCCACGCGGGCGTAAACGAGTGGTTAATGATTCGGAACTTGCGTTCCGAGATTTTTAGATGGTTGCCATTTGGTCGCCGGGACCCATGTCATGGTTCGGTCGTATAGCAACCGGGGCCGGCGTGATGGCGGCGGGAAGCGGCAATATCTGGGCATTTCCAAGCTTTTCGTGTCGCATCGGTTATTTCGTCGCAGGCGCGGGGATCAAAAGAAGGTGTTATGAGTTCCGGCGTTGAGAGAAGAATTTCACCTTTTTCATCAGCCGGTTCACTTGAGCCTTTGCGGGCCGTATACTGACGCGGACGCCTCTAACACGAATTCAACAGCAACTTCAATAAGATGAGGTAAGATCATGGCACTCCAGATTGGCGCACTCGCCCCCGACTTCGAAGCTGAGACCACTGAAGGTAAAATCCGCTTCCACGACTGGATCGGCAACAGCTGGGCCCTGCTGTTCTCCCATCCCAAGGACTTCACTCCGGTCTGCACCACCGAACTCGGCGCGCTCGCCAAGCTGAAGCCGGAGTTCGACAAGCGCGGCGTCAAGCTGATGGGCTTGTCGGTCGACCCGGTCGACCGCCACGCCAAATGGTCCGAGGACATCAAGGAGACCCAGGGCGCCGCGCCGAACTATCCGATGATCGGCGACACCGACTTCAACGTCTCCAAGCTCTACGACATGCTGCCGGCCTCGACCTCCGGCGATCCCCTCACCCGCACCGCAGCCGACAACCAGACCGTCCGCAACGTGTTCGTGATCGGCCCGGACAAGAAGATCAAGCTGGTGATGGTCTATCCGATGACCACCGGCCGAAACTTCCAGGAGATCCTGCGCTCGATCGACTCGCTGCAGATGACCGCCAAGCACCGCGTCGCCACCCCCGCCGACTGGAAGCAGGGCGAGGACGTGATCATCGCGGGCTCGGTCAGCGACGACGAGGCCAAGACGATCTACCCGCAGGGCTGGAAGTCGCCGAAGCCATATATCCGGATCGTGCCGCAGCCGAAGTAGCAGGCTGCCATCGCGCATCAGATGGGCAAGCGGGCCTTGAGTTGGCTCCGTTCCGATGAATCGGAACGGGCCAGCGGATTTTTGTCCCGAGGCGTTTTCTTCGCGCGAAGCGGCATCCACTTCGCTTGAAAGCGCTCTAACCGCGGCGATTGACTAGCAGCACCGCAGCGGCGCAGGCTGCCATGCCCGCGATGGCGACGGTGTCCAGCCGCTCGCCAAACAGCACATAGGCCATCAGCGCGGTCACCGCCGGCACCAGATAGAACAGGCTCGCGACCGAGGTCGCGGCGTGATGGCGGATCAGCCAGTACAGCAGCGAGATCGAGCCGATCGACAGCGCGAACACCAGCCAGGCCAGCGCCAGGATGAACTCGCCGGTCCAGTGCACGACGTTGGTCTCGAACAGCCAGGCGCCGATGCCGAAGAAGATCGTCACCGCGACGTACTGCACGAGATTGCCGGCGCGCCAGTCGATCCGACTGCAATAGCGGCGCTGATACAGCGTGCCGAGCGTGATGCTGATCAGCGACACGCCGGAGGCAAACCAGCCCCAGCCCGCATCGCCCGTCATCGGCCGGTTGTGCAGGATCAGCACGACACCGGCGAGCCCCAGCACCAGCCCGCCCCATTGCAGCGGCGTGACGCGCTCGCCGAGCCAGCGATTTGCAATCGTCGAGGTCAGGATCGGTTGCAGGCCGGGGATCAGCGCCGACAGCCCGGCCGGGATTGAATGCGCGATCGCGATCGCGGTGCCGCCGAGATAAAAGCCGTGCACCAGGATGCCGGCCACCGCGCTGTGGAATACGCCGACGCGATCCGGCCATGCCGGCCGCGCGACTGCGGCGATCAGCGCCATCACCACCACCACGATCGCCATCCGGATCGCCAGGTAGGTCAGCGGCTCGGCATTGTCGATGACGTATTTGGTGCCGATGAACCCCGTGCTCCACAGCACGACAAAGATCGCCGGCGCCAGACGGGCGGCAGTTTCCTCGAAGCTCTTGTTCATTTGCCACCGTCATTGCCTGAAGATAAGGCAATGGGCAATCGCATTCATCACGGCGATTTGTATTCAACCAAGCCATGCGAATTTGCGCGCGCTACACCACCTTACCGCGGATAGACTCAAGTAGTGTTGTGCTTGAGGCAGCACTCGGCTGCGGTGAGCTTGAAAACTGGTGCTCCGGTAAGCTATCGCCGCAGGCACTCAACGAACCAGGCACAACAAGCGCCAGTCAAGACAAAGACGCCGGTCAAGAAGAGACAATGGACCAAGTGGCATTGGTCGTAGTTCGCGCAGTCGAGAGTGGCGCGACGACGACGAAGAATATTGTCGATGCGACCGGGTTATCCCGTCTCAAGGTCGAACGCGCCCTGAACGCGCTGGAGAAGCAGAAGCTGCTGTTCCGCGAGAGCAAGGGCACCTGGACGCTCGGCATTCCGGCGGCGCCCACCGTCCGGCAGTGCGGATCGTGCACGCTGTGCTGCAAGGTGCTCGAGGTCACCGACCTCAGCAAGCCGATCGACACCGTATGCAAGCACATCATGGCCGGCGGCGGGTGCGAGATCTATCAACAGCGTCCCCGGCAGTGCCGCTCGTTCAGTTGCGCCTGGTTGCAGGGCCATTTCGACGACGACTGGTTTCCCGAGAAAGCCGGCATCGTGCTGCATTTCGGCCTCGACACGCTGAATGTGCAGGTCGATATCGAGAATCCGGAGCGCTGGCGCGAGGAACCGTATTTCAGCAAACTCGTGGAATTGTCGCTCAACGGCATCAGGGTGACCGCAACCCGCCCCTACGCCACCCTCATCATCGTCGGCGAGAACAGATACCTGCTGATCGGGCGCACCATCGTTCCCGATCCAACGCTGTTCGGCACCGCCTTCGTGCCGATCACAATCGACACGTTCCGCTACTGGAAGGCGAGATCGCTGGAGCACCTGCAGCGGCTGAATGAGCGCGTCATGGAGATTCAGCGGATCCAGCAGGAATTCGGCCACTGCACGATACCCGAGGACGACGATCCGTACCCGCCCTATAGGCCTGCCCTGCTGGAACTATCAAAACTGTCGGGCCCCGCGCCGGCGAAGTAGCTTTCGCCGACCGAGCCGGCAGCGTAATCTGAAGAGTCACACCGGCAGTGGTCCCGGGCTACGCGATGGAGTTCCTCGCGAGCTCGCGGCTCACCACAGGCCCGGTTGCCGGGTCTGCTGACCATAATACTGGCCCGACGACTGTCCGTAATACTGGCCGGACTGCCCGTAACCCTGATCGCCATAGTAGGTCGGGCCACCATAATATTGCTGTTGCTGCGCGCCGCGCCGGCGTGTCGTGGTGCCGCCTTGCGGGTCCCAGCTGCGCTGGAAGAAACCGAAACCGTCGTCGTCCTCGCTGCCCCAGCCGCCGGTCCGCGCGATACGATCCTCCATCGACGGCTTGCGCGTGATGAAGCCGCCCTGCGGCTGGTTGCTCAGCACCGCGACGAACTCGGTGCGATAATTGGTCTCGCTGCTGAGCGGCTCGTCCGAGACGACGATCGAGGACCGCGGCAACGCCGTCGGGCCGATGCGGTCGAGCACATCCTGCGGGATGGTGACACGATCGAGCGCGTCCTTGGCGTTGTCGCCGCCGTCGATCGTCACCACGCTCCAGCGCAGGCCGGCGTCGCTGCGCGCCATCGCCGTGAAAATATGCGTGCCGATCGGCTTGTCCGGATCGCGGATGGTCACCGGCGCCTCGATACTCGAATCGAACACCTCGCCGCCATCGGGCCACGGCTTGTGTGTGTTGCGGCGCACGTAGACCTTCTGCGTCGAGCGGCTGATGTAGATCGAGACCGGCTCGAGCGCGAGCTTGGCCTCGGTCGCCGCCTTGGCGGTCTCGGCCTTCTTGGTCTCGGCCGCCTTGGCGGCGTCCTTTGCGGCGGCGGCTGCGTCGCGCTTCGCCGTCGCGTCGGCCTTGGCGGTATCGAGCTGGGCCGCAGCGTCGGCAGCGGCGGGAGCGGCCTTCTGCTTCGCCTCCTCGGCCTTCGCCTTGGCCTGGTCGGTCTTGGCCGCAGCGAGCGACCTCTCGGCGAAGGCGAGCTCGGCGTCGGCCTTGGTCTTGGCCTTCTGCAACTTCTGCAGCGCCGCGGCGAGCGAAGTCACGTCGCGCGCCGCGGTCGCGGCGGCCTTCTTCGCCTCGTCGGCCACCCTCGCCGCATCCGCCGCCTCGCGGGCTGCCGCCTGGGCATGGCCCGGCGCCGCCGCGATGGCATCCTTGTTCGGCACCAGCAACGCCGGATGCGAAAACTCGACCGGAGCGGCGTCGTTCGGCGAGACGATCACCCGCATCCCGATCCAGGTCTTGTCGAACAGTCTTTCGGCAAACTCGTAGGGCATCCGCACGCAGCCGTGCGAGGCTGGATAGCCCGGCAACGGTCCGCCATGCAGCGCGACTCCGTTCCAGGTGATGCGCTGCATGTTCGGCATCCAGGCATCGTCATAGAGGGTCGAATGGTGGTCCTTGTCCTTCTCGATGACGGCGAAGACGCCGGCCGGCGTCTCGCGTCCCTTGATGCCGGTCGAGACCGGCGCACGCATGATCCAGCCGTCGGCGTCGTAGAATGTGACCTGCTGCGACTTGATCGACACGATCGCCATGATCGGCGGGCCGGCCTCGCGCGGCGCCGTCGCCTCGACGGCAGCTGCGCGGCGCGCCTCACGCGCGGTGGCGGCTGTGGTCAGTCCCACCTGTGCGGCGACCGCCGCCAATGTCACAATCGCGGGAAGGCCCCAACGCCGCATCGCTCCGTTTGAGTGCGCCGTCGCCAATCGGTGTCCCATTCTCTGCCCCGGTTGAAGTGCCTGTCGGTGCCTGCGTCGATCAAGTGCCACATTACGGCTCTTGGATTAATGAACTTTCGTCACTCTCCACACGCCCAACTCGATCCAACCGCCCGATACTCGCCCCCGCTTCGTTGCCCTCGATTCCCCGGGGCTCCCGGCAGCTTTCCCTTGTAAATTCTCATATACGACGGCCCGCGCCGGAGGAAGGGCGGGCAGATGGCCGAAATTGACGCATGCGGCGCCTACAAGCCGTGCCGGCGTCATGCCGAGACCAACTCGCCAGCTCTGCGCATGATCCTCGCAGCTCGCGGCGGAAACGTGACCCGCATATTCGTTTCACCGATCAGCGCGAGGAACGCCCGCCTTGCCCAAACGTTCACGGCACATCATGCGAGCCGGCCATGCGCCGTCTGCCTCGAGGACACGAGATGCCCTACGCGTTGTTCGATCGCGACAAGCAAATCGACCGCGCCTTCCCGACCGAGAAGGAGGCGTGGGAACATGCGCTGGTATCCGGGCTGGTGCTCGATGTTCCCGTTGCCGACGAGGCTGGAGGCCAGGTGCTTCCGGAGGGCTATCACATGAAGCGGATTGCAGACGACGAAACCTTCGATCCGGCGCCCGAATGGAAGCTGCCGAAAGAGGTGTCGTGATCGTCCCAGTTCCGGCCGTGATGACCGGACTGATCCCACCCCGTGGTGCGGCATGTCGAATGACGCGCCAGCGAACGTCAACAACCGAGGATGAAGGCATTGGTCGAGACAGGCAAGATTTTCCACGTCCGCTGCGTCGACGACACGCTGGCGCGGGACACGCTTTCGGTGGGACGGGTCTATGAGGTGACGCGCGATCTCGAACGCGATGGCTATTACGAGCTGGGCGGCCTCGGCCGCTTCAGCCGCTCCAGATTCGAGGTCGTGCATCCGCAGGCCAGCAATGATCGCGTCAACGATGATCGCGTCCTGGCCCGGCTGGCATCGCGATCAAAATAGACAGGAGTGCATCGTGCCAAGAGGCGACAAGTCGAGTTACACCGACAAGCAGAAGCGGCAGGCCGAACACATCGAGGAGGGCTACGAGCACCGTGGCGTTCCGGAGCGCGAGGCCGAACGACGCGCGTGGGCCACCGTCAACAAGGAGACCCATGGCGGCAAGAAGAGCGGCTCCGGCCGGGGCAAGCGCGAGGATCATGCGCCGTCACGCAAGGGCGGCAAGCTCGGCGGCAAGGCTGCCGCGAGCCGGCCCGCCGCAGAGCGATCGCGCTCGGCGGAGAAGGCCGCCCG
This sequence comes from Bradyrhizobium semiaridum, assembly GCF_020329505.1. Classification (GTDB taxonomy): domain Bacteria; phylum Pseudomonadota; class Alphaproteobacteria; order Rhizobiales; family Xanthobacteraceae; genus Bradyrhizobium; species Bradyrhizobium semiaridum. Next base: position 14,987 of record NZ_JAGKJJ010000040.1, on the reverse strand, counting down.
CACCCGAAAGCGCAAGGCCGCGTGAGAACCAAGATCGGGCAAGCACACCCTAAAGCGCGATGAAATTTGATCGAATCGTCATCGCGCTTTGGCTCTTTGTTGAGCATGATCTTTTCAGGAAACCGCTTCGCACTTTTCCGGATCATGCTTTAGCCGCCGCTCAGATGATGGGCGACTGCGAACACGGCCGCCCCGGTCAGCACGAGTGCCGATGCGGCACCGGCGACGCTTCGCGCAAGTTCGGCCTTGGACAGATTGGTTCTGGTCGCCATCGTGGCCTCCATGCTTGCGAGCAAGCCTTCAGCTGACTCGTTAGTGTGGAGCGATTCCGATGATGAAACGGCGCGATCGAAGCCCGGTTCCAATCGTAAGTCTCATCCCAACTGCGGCAACGCGCCCATCCATCCGCGGATGGATCGCTTGCGGAACCCCGGCGTTGACATGGCCGGGAGCGGGCCGCGCGGCCCGCCGTGACGAGCAACCGGAGTGGCAATGGTGATCCGCTGGGGGCGGCTTCGACCGTCGATCTGGGCGGTGATCGTTTTGCTCGCGACTGTCACGGCCGCCGGTGCCGAAAGCGGCAAGGCGGCAAAGCCGTCCGAGTTCATCCTGCTCGCGCAGATCGCCTTGCTGATCGTGGTCGGCCGCGGGCTTGGTGAATTGATGCAGCGCGCCGGCCAGCCGTCGGTGATCGGCGAGTTGCTTGGCGGCCTGTTGCTCGGCCCGTCGCTGCTCGGCTGGCTGTGGCCATCGGCGCAGGCCGCGATCTTTCCGCCGTCAGGCGAGCAGAAGGCACTGCTCGACGGCATCGCGCAGTTCGGCATCCTCTTGCTGCTGTTGCTGACCGGCATGGAGACCGACCTCAAGCTGGTGCGCAAGGTCGGCCGCGCCGCCACGACGATCTCGATCGCCGGAATCGCCGTGCCATTCGTCTGCGGCTTCGCGCTTGGCGAGTTCCTGCCGCAAAGCCTGCTGCCGCATCCGGAAGCGCGGCTGATCGCGGCACTGTTCCTCGGCACCGCGCTGTCGATCTCCTCGGTGAAGATCGTCGCCGTGGTGGTGCGCGAGATGAGCTTCATGCGGCGCAATGTCGGCCAGATCATCGTGGCGTCCGCGATCATCGACGACACCATCGGCTGGATCATCATCGCCATGATCTTCAGCCTCGCTTCGCGCGGCACGCTCGATTTCGTGTCGGTGGCGCAGGCGCTGTTCGGCACGCTGGTCTTCCTCGCGGTCAGCTTCACGATCGGCCGGCACCTGGTCTTCCGCCTGATCCGCTGGGCCAACGACAATCTGGTCAGCTCGGCGGCGGTCATCACCGTGATCCTGCTCTTGATGAGCGTGATGGCGATGATCACGCATCTGATCGGCGTGCACACCGTGCTCGGCGCTTTCATCGCCGGCGTCCTGGTCGGCGAGTCCCCGATTCTCACCCGGCAGATCGATGAGCGGCTGCGCGGGCTGATCTCAAGCCTGTTCATGCCGGTGTTCTTCGGCCTCGCCGGACTGAGCGCCGATCTCACGGTGCTGAAGGATCCGTCGCTGTTGCTGCTGACCGGGGTGCTGATCCTGATCGCGAGCATCGGCAAGTTCGGCGGCGCTTTCGTCGGCGGCGCGCTCGGCGGGCTGACGCGGCAGGAATCCTACGCGCTGGCCAGCGGCATGAATGCACGCGGCTCGACCGAGGTGATCATCGCCACCATCGGCCTGTCGATAGGCGTCTTGAGCCAGACCATGTTCTCGATGATCGTTACCATGGCGATCCTGACCACGATGGCGATGCCGCCGATGCTGCGCGCGGCGCTGGCGAGGCTGCCGCTTGGCGAGGATGAGAAGGAGCGGCTGGCGCGCGAGGAATATGAGCAGCGCGGCTTCGTCGCCAATCTCGAGCGGCTGCTGCTCGCGGTCGACGAAAGCAGTAACGCCAAGTTCGCGGCGCATCTCGCTGGTCTGCTTGCCGGCGGTCGCGGCCTGCCGATCACGGTGCTGCATGTCGGCGCGGATGCCGCGCTTGCGGAGCAGCAGCGCAGCGCCGAGCAAAGCCACGAGACCGCCGTGATCAAGGCGGCGAAGGCCAGCGCCGAGGCCGATGGCGACGGCGGCGGCAAGGTCGACGTCATCACCCGTGCGCCGGACAAGGCGATCGCGGAGGCGATCGCCGAGGAAGCCAGGAAGGGTTTCGACCTGCTCGTGGTCGGCATGGAGCGGGTCGAGGACCGCGACGGCGGCTTTGACAAGGCGATCGACGACCTCACCTCCGGATTCGACGGCCCGCTGGCGATCGCGGCCGCCAGGGGCGCCCACCTCGCGGAGCCGACCGCGCAGGCGCGGAAAATCCTGGTGCCGGTGTCGGGCAGCAACGTCTCGCGACGCGGCGCCGAGGTCGCGATCGCGCTGGCCCGGCTCGGCAGCGAGCCGCTGCAGGTGGTCTACGTCTCGACCACGCGCGACAAGGGCGCCCGCCGCAGCAGCGCCAGCATGTCGCTGGCGCGCGAGGAAGCGATTCTCAAGGACATCGCGGCGACCGCTGCCCGCTACGACGTCAACGTCGCGACGAGCCTGCGCGCCAATACCGCGCCCGACGTCGCGATCCTGCAGGAGATCGCCGCGAGCCGCGCCGACCTCGTGGTGCTCGGCGTCGACCGCATCCAGGGCGATACCTTGAATTTCGGCAGCGTCGCCGCCGCCGTGCTCGGCAAGTCGACGGCCTCGGTGCTGCTGGTGTCCGACGGTGAGGTCAGGCCGAAGACGTGAGAGTTGGCGCTGAAGGGACCCGGCCGGGGGGACATATCCCAAAACCGCGAAAACAACCCCATGCAAAGGAGCAGGCGGCCGCCAACCCGTCAAAAAAAGCGACTTGACGTGTCGGGCAACTCAGTGGTATTTTTTCATTATTCCGAAATTTGCAGGCGACCCCGGTTCGCGTGAGGCTAACGCGTCGATCGAGATAGTCGCTCCGGCTTGATCGCCCTACCACTCGTCCGGACAGGGATCGACGATCTTCCAGAGCTCGGTCCCGTTCTTGATCTTCTTCATTTCGGTGGTGAGCCCGCCGTTGCGGCGAATCCAGTCCTTCACGCTGCTCGGATAATACGACATCAGGTCGGAGGTGCCCTCCATGCTGGTGACCTTGATGCCGAAGGTGAAGGCCTTGTCGTAATAGGCCTGGTGGAAGCCGAGGCTGGCGCGCGGCGTGACGCAAATCTTGTTCATCGGCACGATGCCGAACACCAGCGTGCAGGCCGAGTTGCAGATGCCATCGATGACGACGCGCTCGCCGCGCTCGCGGATCTGCTTGTACTTCGCCTTGTACTCCTCGACATAGCCGCCATGGTCGCGCGTGATGTGCAGCACCGCGCGCGCGGGCGTGACCGCCAGGAGCGAGCCGACAACCAGCAGCAAAGCAAGGGGCGTGATGCGCATGAACCCGTTCGAAACCCAAGCGCCGAGGGAAGGTCGGCCCGGAGCGGACCTGACCGCAAGACTCTGGCCGGACTGTGTTGGCAATCCGTTAAGCATCCGCAAAAAGGCAAAATTTGGCGCGCTGTGGCCGATTTTCCGCAGCTTTTCGCCCGATTCCGGGTTAAATGGACACAAGGACCGGCGAGAATGCCGATTCCAGCGTGATGTCCGGAGGCCGCCAATGACCAAGACCAACATTTTCGCCGCATTCGCCCTGGCCGCCGCGGCCCTGCTGGCCGCCCCGGCGGTCGCAGCCGACCTCTCCGTCCATCCGCGCCACCACCGGCATCACCACCGCCACGCCCATTGGGGCCTGCCCTACCACATCAGCTATCTGCATAATTACGGCCCCGGCCCGGCGCCGGGCACCTTCGCCTATTACGACGGCCCCTCGACCAACAAATGCTACCAGAGCGCGGCCGCCTATATCGGCCAGGACCGCCGCCGCCACCCCTGCTACTGAGGCGCGCGACGCCGGCCGGCATGCGCGGAGATGCGCCGCGCCTGCTGGCCCTCCCTTGCCAAGTCTGATATCGACCCCTCAACGCGCTCGTAGCTCAGCTGGATAGAGCATCGGATTTCGATTCCGAGGGTCGGGAGTTCGAATCTCTCCGAGCGCGCCAATGAATGGCGGGCGATCGTTCTGGTCGCCGTTCAGATTCGTCCCCGTCATCTCTGCCACTGCTCGGCGTTATCGCGATCTGCGTGTCTCGCGAGCAGCGGCGTCGCATCAAACTACAAAGCCGCCCGGCAGCCCCGGACGGCTCTGGCTTTGGCCGCACCGCCAGGAGACGGACCGTGCAATGTCCGTCGAGGGCCCCTGCCCTCATGCTCCTGGCGGCGACGATTCTAGCTTCGGAAATTTCGCAGGTGCATCACCCAAACGGGCTATAACGCCTGCGAAGTCAGGCACATGAGAGTTGCAAAGCGCGATGTTGTCATCGTGCTTGCGCGCGTTAACCCTGCGCATGCGGGGCATCACGTTGCGCCGCAAGGCGCCGTTGACGCGGCGTCCGACGACCAAAGTGTAGACTTGGCCTCAGCGCTTTTCCCCGCGCTGAGGTCTTTTCTGTTGTGCCGCGGCGGCTGGCGACGACGGCCCCGATCTGCAAGCTGCGATGTCCGTGGAACCCCGGTCTAGTCAACAGGGGCCCCGACGTGGTGCGTGGTGAGCGAGGGAGCGACCAAGGGAGGTGAACGGTGGACAATGACCAGCTCGCCGAGCGCGTGGCGCATCTGGAGGGACAGGTCTCCCGCCTGCTCACGGCGCTTTGCTGCGCGATGAGCGTCATCCTTGTGTTCATCTTCTACGACAGGCGGCCGTTCTTTTACGACCAGGATCCCGGCGAGGTCTTCGCAAGAATGGTCGGAATCGTCGCATCGGCTTTCGTCGTGGGGTGGCCGATCGTCAGGTGGGTGGTCGGCAAGAAGTCGGGATAGCTTCGCAGGGTTGCTCCAGATCCGCCCTTGCCCGCCCTCACCATGCGTAGCGCACGATGGCGTCGCTGCGCGTCCCGGTGATGCTCTTCGCATCATAATTCAGCGCGAACGCGCCCGAGCCGACCAGGGCCTGTTCGGCATAGGCCGGCAGGTCGAAGGTGGTGAACTGCCCGGCCGCATAGGGCGTCAGGCCGAATCGTGGCCAACACCGCAGGCCGGTACAAGCGAGTCCGCCGTTCGGTTTCACGCAGGACGTGCAAGATGCCCGTACGAATGCGGGCATCCTGTTCACTCGGCCGTGCACTTCGCCCAGTCGGGCTACGATTCGCGCGCGGAATGAGAAGCTGCCGACCATCGCGGTTGTTAGTCACCGGACAAAACTCGTTGTCTTGCGCGCGCCGACATGGCTGATGGGTCGCGCGCATTAACATGGAGGTTGACTGTGCGACGTACTTTTTCATTTGCTGTTATTCTAGGACTTCTCACCCTCGCATTCGCAGCCGATACGGCTTACGCCCAGGCGACCAGGACCTGGGTCTCCGGTGTCGGCGATGACGTCAATCCTTGCAGCCGCACCGCGCCCTGCAAGACGTTCGCCGGCGCCATCTCGAAGACCGCGGCGGGCGGCGAGATCAACTGCATCGATCCGGGCGGCTTCGGCGCCGTCACGATCACCAAGTCGATCACCATCGATTGCCAGGAAATCCCCGCCTCGATCCTGGCCTCCGCGACCAACGGCATCTACGTCAACGCCGGCACGAGCGACAAGATCGTCTTGCGCGGTCTCAGCATCAACGGCGCGGGCACGACCCCCGGTATCAGGGGGATCAACATCCTCGCCGCCGGCACCGTCACGATCGAGAACGTGAGAGTGTTCGGGTTCTCGCAGCAGGGTATCGCCGACACGCGGGCCAACGGCGGCACGCTCGCAATCACCGATACGGTGTCGCGCAACAACGCGATCGCCGGCATCGGAATTGCGACCGGAGCCGCCGTCAAGGTGCTGATCAGCAATGTGCGCTTGCTGAACAACGGGCACGGCGTCGCTACCGGTCCGAACGCCTTCGTCACGATCAAGGGCTCGGATCTCTCGAACAACACCAATGCCGGGATCGACAATGAGGGGGCCAACATTGTCGCAAGCGGCAATGCGATCTCCAGCAACGGAACCGGCGTGCTCAACACGTCGAGCGGCATCACGAGGCTGGCGAACAACGACATCGTGTTCAACACGACCTCGATCAACAACTCTGCCGGAAGCGTGATCTCCTTCGGCAACAACCGGACCAATACCCCGACGTCAGGCCCGATCACGCCCGCCGGCGGCGCAACTTCGGATCTCGGTCAGCAATAGCAGCCGCCCGCGATTGGCGAGAGCGCAACCTCGGGCCCGAGGCCCGAGGTTTTTCATCCGGGCCGCCGGCTGCGCCGGTCAGCTGCTCGGAATCTTCCGCCGCACCGCCTCGGCGCCGGCGTCCGTGACGCGATATCGCCGACCCGTCGTTCCGTCCGGGACGATCCAGCCCTTCTCGATCATGCCGGCGATGGTGCTCGGGCCGACGCCCGCCGGAAACGGGCGGCGGTTGTTGATCGCGTCGATCCCCACCCGTTCGAGATGGGTCGCAACGTGCGAGGGCCGCGCGCGATAGGCCTTTGCGATGATGGGGACCGACAGCACTTCGGCGCGGCGCCGCACCGCCGATGCGCTGCGGGTCAATTCGTTGCTGATCTCGAGGGCGTTCTTGCCGTCCCTGGCGAGTTGCCTGAGCTTGTCATCCTCCTCGGAGGTCCAGCGCCGCATGCTCCCCATTTCCCCTCACCACCTGTGCAGTCGGGAAAACTGAATACGCAGGCGAAGCTGATTTGCCATGTGACTTTCGGCACCTGTCGCGTGACGTTCGGGACTATCCGACAGCCCGCGCGCGGCGGCGGAGACGCGCACGGCCCGGGCGCCGCGGCCGATTTCCGGGCTGGCCGATCACGTTAAACCGCGATACAATCTGACCACGATTTAAGAAGAGAGATATATTCATGCGTGTACGTTCGATTGCGACGATTCTGTTCGCGATGGTGATCGGCCTGCTGGCTTTCGCGGATGCCGCGCGGGCCGATGAATTTTGTGAGGCCAACTTCCCGCGACGGCGCCGCGCCGTTTTCGGGCAGCAGCGGCTGCACATGTCCGAAGCCGAAGGCCTGCGCGCCGCAGAACTGGTTCTGCTCGTGGCAGCCGGTTGCCGGCGGCTGGGTGGGATGCATCTGTGAAACCCGCAAGCCGCCTCCGCCCTGCAGCGCCTTCACGTGCTCGGACGGCAGCACGCCGCACGAAGACATCTTCGGCGGCTGCTCCTGCGAACAGCAGATCCTGAAGCCATTCGTGACCTTGGTGCCGCGGCGCGCGTCGCCGGTTCCCAAACGACTTCCAAGACCACGCGAACAATAGCGCGCGGCACGGCCGGCGCAGACCAGGTTCTGATCTCGCGTGGGATCGGCCCGCGAGCGGCCGCGACCGGCCGTTCGCGGGCCGGGCCTCTGCGATCAGTGCTTGCTCGGCTCGAGCATGATCAGCACGCCGGTCGGCTCGGGCTCGTGCGGCCGAAGGCTGGTAAGCTCCGGATCGCTCCACTCGGCAAGACTCACCACCTCGCCCGCCTGCCCCTGCTTGTCCGCCGTCTCGGCAGGTTCGAGCACCTTGAGGCCCGCGGTATCGACGAAGAAGGTGTGCTCGCCGAATACGCTGTTCAGCTGCGGAACCGCCGGGTGATCCTCGGGGAGCACCTGAGCGTTCATCTGTGTCATCGTCTGCTTGACCTGCGCGGAGTTCAATTTCATGAGCTGCTAGCTCCTCTTCGGTTCCGGTGTTGGCGCTCCCTGATCACGCACACACGATGGGATACGCACGCTCCCGCCCGCCCTCAAACCTCCGGGCTTCCTCTCGAACCGACCGCGGCTGGAAACGTTCCTTGTTCCGCTCGCCTTACCCAAGAAAAGCTCGCAGCACCACCTCGTCGAGGATGGCGTCACTGAGGCGTCGCTGTTCCGCCGCCGGCTTGTCGCAATTGCCGCAGCACTGCGCGATGAACGACGCGCGAGCGCCATCGCGCGTCGTTCCAGGCATTTGCAGCGCTATTGCAGCTGCGCGGCCCTCGCCTTCGCGGCCTTCACCGTGTTCTCCATCAGGCAGGCGATGGTCATCGGGCCGACGCCGCGCGGCACCGGCGTGATCGCGCCGGCGATCTCAACGGCTTCGTCGAACGAGACGTCGCCGCGCACCGCATAGCCGCCCTCGGGCTTTTCGACGCGGGTGGTGCCGACATCGATGACGATGGCGTCGGGCTTGATCCAGTCGCCGCGCACGAGACCTGCCTTGCCGACCGCGCTGACCAGGATGTCTGCCTGGCGGCAGATGGCCTCGATGCCGCGGGTGTGAACATGCGCCTGCGTCACGGTGGCGTGCTCCTTCAGCAGCAGCGCAGCCATCGGCTTGCCGACGATGTTGGAGCTGCCGATCACGACGGCGTGGGCGCCGGTGAGATCGGGCCGGATCGACTTGATCAGCCGCAGGCAGCCGAGCGGCGTGCACGGCACCAGCGCATCGTCGCCATGGAACAGGCGGCCCGCATTGAGCGCGTGGAGCCCGTCGACATCCTTCGCCGGATCGACCGCCGCCATCACGCGCAGCGCGTCGATATGCGCGGGCAGCGGCAGCTGGATCAGGATGCCGTCGATCTCGTCGCGGGCATTGAGCTGCGCGATCCGCGCCAGCAGATCGGGCTCCGACGCATCGTCGGGCAGCCGCACGACCTCGCCGCGCAGCCCGAGCCGTCCGGCCATCCTGACCTTGCTCTGGACGTAAAGCTGGCTGGCGGGATCGTCGCCGACCAGCACGACCGCGAGCCCCGGCGCGCGGGGCAGCCGGTCGAGTTCGCCGGCAATCTTGTCGATGAGGATCTGGGCATGTACGTGCCCATCGAGAATATTCGCCGTCATGGCACCTCCGGTTTCGAAGCGGTGCCCAGGCGCGCGGCGTTCAGTCTCTGCGCTCCCCGATGGTGGCCCATCCAAGCGCCAGTCGCGCAGATGCGCGGCTTGTAGCCGCTCGGTGAGGCAAAGGCAATTGCTAGCGGCGCCGTCCGGCCGGCTGGCGCAGCGCCGTCACCAGATGATCGGCGAGCAGCGCCGCGGCGCGGCTCAAGTTCGGCGCGCGATGCAGGCGGATCTCCGCGCGCGGCAGCCGCGGCAAGCCGTCGCGCGGCGAGAGCCGCCGCAACGTCGGCGGAAAGGTGCCCGACTTCACCACCGTCACCGCGAGGCCCTGCGCCGCGATCGCCTCGACCGCGGACAGGCTGTGGCTGACGAAGGCGAGCCGCCACGGCCGCTTCGCCTGATCCAGCGCCTGCATCGCCCAGTTCCGGAACAGGCAGCCCTGCGGATACAGCGCGACCGGAAGCGGATCGGTCTGTTCGACGCGATGCTCGGCGCTCGCCGCCCACACCGCCTGCTCGGTGCGCAGCAGCTCCCCCTCGCCGCGCCCTTCCGGATGCATCGCGATCACAAGATCATAGGCCTCGCCGAGCCGGTCCGGCATTGTCGCGGTCAGCCCGGTCTCCATCTCGACATGGACCAGCGGATAATTGGCAACAAAGCCCGCCAGCAGTGGCGGCACGATCATGGTGCCGTAATCGTCCATCACGCCAAGCCGGACGCGCCCTTCCATCCCGTGCGCGCGCACGCGGCCGACCGCCTCCTCGTTGAGGCTGAGGATGCGGCGGGCGTAGCCGAGCAGTCCCTCGCCGGCGGCGCTGAGATCGACATTGGCCTTGCTCCGATGGAACAGCTCGGCCTGCAAGCGCTCCTCCAGCCGCTTCACCTGCATGCTGACCGCCGACTGCGTTCGGTTCAGCGCCGAGGCGGCGCGAGTGAAGGAGCGATGCTCCGCCACCGCCACGAAGGCCTGCAGCAGGTCGGGGTCGAGGGCGGGTGCGTTCATAACGATCCGTGATCTGATCCATCAAATATATTCGATTCCTTGATTATCGCCCGTTCCCTAGATTGCGCAAGCGAAACCGGAGAGCGAACGGAATGGGCGAGATGTTGGGGGTGTTGGCCGCAGTGCTGTCGAGCGCGCTCGGCGGCACCTCGATCGGGGCGACGCGGTATCTGGCCGGCGCCATCGATCCCTTGGCGATCGGCTCGTTCCGTTTCGGCATCGGGGTTCTGCTGCTGCTGCCGCTGGCCCTGCTGCAGCGTGGGGCCTGGCCGCCGCGGCGGGACTGGCCGGCGGTCGCCGGGCTCGGCCTGCTGTTCTTCGCCGCGTTCCCGATCCTGTTCAATGCGTCGCTGATCTTCACGACGGCGGCGCGCGGCGCGCTGGCGCTGTCGACGCTGCCGTTGCTGACGATGCTGGTAGGGGCCGCGCTCGGCGCCGAGCCGCTGACGGCGCGCAAGACCGCCGGCGTGCTGGTCACGATTTTGGGTGTCGCGATGGCCCTGCTCTCAAACCTCGCCACCGCGCCGCCTGGGGCCTGGCGCGGCGACCTGCTGATGGTGGCGGCCGCACTCTGCATGGCGCTCTACAGCATCTGGTCGAAACCCTATATCCGCCGCTCCGGGCCGATCCCGTTCACCACGCTGGCGATGGCGGCCGGCGGCGTGGTCCTCATCCTCGGCTCGCTGCTGCGCGGCAGCTTTGCGCCGGTGGTGGATTTCGGCGCGGCGCAATGGTTCGGCGCGATCTATCTCGGGGCGTTCGGCGCGGCCCTCACCTTCTGGCTTTGGGCCTTTGCGCTGCAGCGGACCACGCCGACCCTGGTGGCGATCTCGGTCACCGTCAATCCGATCGCGGCATCGCTGGTCGGCGCTGCGATCCTCGGCGAGCCGCTGCGCTGGAATCTGATGGCCGGCATCATCACCGTGTTCGCCGGCATCTGGATCGCGACCACCCCATCGCGCCCGGTGCTTGACTGGCAAAGACCTTAGCAAATCCGTGCTAGCCTGCCGGCCCGGTCCCGAGCCAACAGGCGGTACACATTTTGAACATCTCGCTCTACGGCATCTCCGTCTGGGTGCTGCCGATCCTCATCGCCATCACTTTCCACGAAGCCGCGCACGGCTTTGCCGCGCGCCGGCTCGGCGACGACACCGCCTGGAAGCTCGGCCGCGTCACCTTCAACCCGCTGAAGCACATCGATCCGTTCGGCACGATCATTCTGCCCGGCGTGCTGCTGCTCGCGCATTCGCCGTTCCTGTTCGGCTATGCCAAGCCGGTGCCCGTGAACTTCCGCAATCTCAGGTATCCCAGGCTCGACATGGTGTGGGTCGCGCTGGTCGGCCCGATGACCAACATCATCCTGGCGACCTCGGCAGCGCTGGCATTCCACGCGGTGCCATTGGTTCCGGCCGGCGCCGCGCAATGGACCTTCGACAATCTGAAAAACGCGTTCCTGATCAACATCGTGCTCGCGATCTTCAACGTGATGCCGATCCCGCCGCTGGACGGCGGCCGGGTCGCGGTCGGGCTGCTGCCGCGGCCGCTGGCCGATCCGCTGTCCCGGCTGGAGCCCTATGGCATGCTGATCCTGATCGGGCTGTTGATCCTGCTGCCGATGATCGGCAACCAGCTCGGCCAAAATCTTGATGTTATTTCAATGATACTGCGAACTCTGACCGGCTATGTGATCCAGACCCTTCTTTTCATAACCGGAAACACTTAGAGTTTTCGCCGGAGAACCGGTACCCACTTCTCCGGATCATGCGAGCCGGGAACGCTTCGAGGCCATGGTGATCAAAGCTGCCGATATGCTGATTGCGCGACGCGCCGACACGCGCGCGCGGGCCGACTTCGCCACCTGGAAGATGATGGCCAAGCTGAACGGCACCTCCGCGCTTCCGCCCGAAGCGCAGAATTTCCTCGCCAGCTACAAGCAAATGCTGGAGCAGATGGGCGACGCCGAGGCGAGCGAGGCCACCATCCAGCAGATGTATCGTAGCTACTATTCGGAGATGGGCGGCGCCGGCAAGCCGCCGGAGGTTCCGGCTCGCGCACGCGAGCCGGCCACCGAAAGCGGCAACGTCACCGCCTTCCGCCGCCTGCCGGCCAAGCCGAAGGCAGCCCAGTCGAATCCGAACGCCCAGCGCCCGCTGCCGGTCGCGCTGATTTTCGCCTGCCTCGCCGTGGTTTACGTCGCGATCCGGTACTACTGGAAGTAGCACCTACTCAAATCGTCATTCTGGGTCGACGCCAACGGGTCCGCGCAACGCGCGGCCCGATGACAGGCTCCGCGTCGAGCCCGGAATCCATCGCACCGCAGTGTTGGGGTGGAATGGATTCTGGGCTCATGCTTCGCATGCCCCGGAACGACGGCGGAGAGATGTGCGCGTGAAACCTCGCGCCCGCGCGCCGGAATATACGACCTTCGGACCGCCGTACGCGCGCGCCTAGGCGGCACGGCGGTTGCCGGGCATAATGGCGGAAAAAACAATCAGCGCACAAATCATACTGGAGGAGACATGACGCGTTTCATCGCAGCCTTTGCCGTGACCACGAGCCTGGCGTTTGCCGGCAGCGCACTGGCGCAGACCATGGACAAGACGGTCCGGGTCGGCAGCCTCGGCGACCAGTCCGGCCTTTACCAGGACATCGGCGGCCCCGGCTCGACGGTCGCGGCGCAGATGGCGATCGAGGATTCCGGACTGCTCAAGAAGGGCTGGAAAATCGACGTCATCGCGGCCGACCACCAGAACAAGCCCGACGTCGGCGTCAACATCGGCAAGCAGTGGATCGACGTCGAGAAGGTCGACGTGTTCGTCGACCTCGCAAGCTCGGGCGTCGGGCTCGCGATCGCCAACCTCGCCAAGGAAAAGAACGTCGTCAACCTGAACTCGGGCTCGGCCTCCTCCGACCTCACCGGCGCGCAGTGCTCGCCGAACACCGTGCACTGGGTCTACGACACCTACATGCTCGCCAACGGCACCGGCAAGGCGCTGGTGAAATCCGGCGGCGACACCTGGTTCTTCCTCACCGCGGACTATGCGTTCGGCCAAGCGCTGGAGCGCGACACCGCAGCGGTCGTCACCGCGAACGGCGGCAAGGTGCTCGGCAGCGTCAAGCATCCGCTCAACAACGCCGACTTCTCCTCCTTCCTGCTCCAGGCGCAGAGCTCCAAGGCCAAGATCGTCGGCCTCGCCAATGCCGGCGGCGACACCACCAACGCGATCAAGCAGGCCGCCGAATTCGGCATCGTCGCCGGCGGCCAGAAGCTCGCGGGCATGCTGATGTTCCTGACCGACGTCAACGCGCTCGGCCTCAACGTCGCGCAGGGTCTCAACTTCACCGAGACCTTCTACTGGGACCTGAACGACCAGACCCGCGCCTTCTCCAAGCGCTTCATGGAGCGGTTCAAGAAGAACCCGCCGACCATGGTGCAGGCCGGCGTCTACTCGTCGCTGATCCATTACTTCAAGGCGCTGGAAGCGCTCGGCGGCAATCCGCATGACGGCCGCGCCGTGGTCGCCAAGATGAAGGAGCTGCCAACAGACGATCCCTTGTTCGGAAAGGGCTCGATCCGCGCCGACGGCCGCAAGATCCACCCGGCCTATCTGTTCGAGGTGAAGAAGCCATCGGAATCGAAATATCCGTGGGACTATTACAAGCTGGTCGCGACCATCCCCGCGGACGAGGCGTTCCTGCCGCTCGAGAAGAGCGTCTGCTCGCTGGTGAAGAAGAGCTGAGCGCTGTCATTCCCCGGAGCGCAATTGCGCACCGGGGAATAACCAAGGTTTGTATCGCGCTACTTCTTCGGCTTGGTGAAATTGACTGGCAGGCTGAACGCAAACTGATCGTCGGTCAGATCGGCGGGCGGCGGCGGCACCGGGTCGGACCGGCGCACCATAGCGACAGCGGCCTCATCGAACGCGGTGTCCCCCGACGATTCCGTCACGTTGACCGACAGCACGTTGCCGCGGCGATTGAGCACCAGGGCGAGCATCACCTTGGTCGCCTTGTTCTTGTTTTCCGGATAGCGCTTGTGCAGCTCGAAATAGGCGCTGATCTTCTTGCCCCATTTCGCCGTCAGCGCCAGCTTGTCCTTGCCGATTCCGGGGTTCGGCGCCTTCGTGGTTTCCGACTGACGGGTCGCCTCATCCAGCTTGGTCGGAGCGGTTGCGACGGATTCCTGTTGGGCTTCCTGGGCGTTGGTCTCCACCTTGGCGACCTTCGCCTCCTCTTCCGTCGGCTTCTTGCTGTTGTCCTCGGTGACGATGCGATCGGGGTCCTCGGCCTCGGTCGGCTGCGCCTGCGGAAGGTCGGTTTCCTTGACCTCCGCCTTCTGCTGCGTCATTTCCTGCACGGCTTGCTGCTCGTCGGACGCCACAGGTGCAGGCGGTGCCGCATTATCCTCGACGCTCGCAGTTGCCAGCTCGACGGCGTACTCCGCGCCGGCGGCGCCAAGTCCCTCGCCGTCGTCGTCGGCGCGCAAATTCGCCAGCGCCAGCGCGGCACCGCCGAGATGCAGGCCGAGCGCCGTCATCGCGGCGATCACCCAGAGCCGCTTCGATCCCCGCTGGTCGAGATTGAGATCAGACATCGCCGTCCGTCCTCAGGGTTTGGCCGGTTCTGCCGATGGCGCGGCGGGCGCACCGGGAACGCCCTCGAGCGCCACCAGCTTCACCTTCGTATAGCCGCCGGCGCGCAACAGCTCCATCACGCCCATCAGCTCGCCATAGGGCACGACCTTGTCGGCGCGCAGGAACACGTATTTGTCCTTGCTCATGTCGGGCACCGCATCCAGCGCGCCGATCAGCTCGGTCCGCTTCACCGGGTTCTCCCCGATCGCAAGCGTCAGGTCGGGCTTGATGCTGAGATAGGTCGGCTTGTCCGGCTTCTTCTGCGGGGTCGACGAGGATGTCGGCAGGTCGATCGGCAGGTCGACGGTCGACAGCGGCGCCGCCACCATGAAGATGATCAGCAGCACCAGCATCACGTCGATGAACGGCGTGACGTTGATCTCGTGGGCTTCCGCGAAATCGTCATCGCCGTCGTTCTCGGAGATCGAGACTGCCATCGCCTACTCCGCCGCCGCGGCGCG
>NZ_JAGKJJ010000039.1 GCF_020329505.1 Bradyrhizobium semiaridum | reverse complement strand
CGGCGAGCAGCGCAGTGTTGCTCTCGCCGGGGTAGAGCGGCGCCAGATCATCGGTCGAGGCGAGCACGATGTCTGCGGTCTCGAACGCGGCGGAGAAGACCTTTCGTGCCACACCGAGATCGGGCCAGCCGCGGGCGCGGAAGTTGGTGTCGAAGGCAAACCGGGTCCCGAGCAGCCGCGCACGCTTCAGCGCCGCTATCAGCCGCTCCCGTCCCTCCTCGTGCAGGATCGAGAGCGTGATCGCCGAGAGGTAGACGAGGTCGTAGGTGGCGAGCGAATTCAGGATCACGTCCGTCTCGGGCAGATCCATCAGGCTGCGCGCCGCCGCGCTGTCGCGCCAGTGGAAGAAGCGCCGCTCGCCCTTGTCGTCGGTCTGGATCATGTAGAGACCCGGCAGCTTGCCGGGCAGCCGGGCGACGCGTTTGGTCCCGACGCCTTCCGCCGCCCAGCCCGCGATCATCTCGTCGCTCAACGCGTCGTCGCCGAGAGCCGTGATGTAATCGACGTCGACGCCGAGCCGGGCCATGTAGACGGCGGTGTTGAGCGTGTCGCCGCCGTAGCCGCGCGAATAAAGACCGCCGGGCTGCGCGCCGGGACCCTGGCGCAGCTCGATCATGCATTCGCCGATGCTGGCAACCCTGCTCATCGCAAACGCCGCGTTCGCCGGATCATGCTCAGGCGGCGAACTTGCCGCCGAGTTCGTCCTCGATATGGATGCGGATGATGTCGTCGAAGGTCTTTTCGGCCGTGGTGAAGCCGAGCTTCAGGGCGCGGTCGGCGACGAAATCGCGCGGCCAACCCGAGACGATGCCGATGATGGTCGGATCGGGCACCCGCTTGATGCGGGCGACGACGTTCTTGCCGGCGACACGCTCCAGCGCGGCGATCTGCTCGCCGACGGTCACCGACATTCCGGGCATGCTGAGATTGCGCCGCGGGCCCATGGCATTCAAATCCATGGTGCCGGCGTGGATCAGGAATCCGACCGCCGATTTCGGCGAGGCATGCCAGTGCCGCACGTCCTCGGAGACCGGCAGGATCGCCTCCTCGCCGGCGAGCGGCTCGCGGATGATGTTGGAGAAGAAGCCCGAGGCCGCCTTGTTCGGCTTGCCCGGCCGCACGCAGATCGTCGGCAGACGAATGCTGATGCCGTCGAGCAGGCCCTTGCGGGTGTAATCGTTGATCAGGAGCTCGCAGATCGATTTCTGGGTGCCGTAGCTGGTCAGCGGCGTGTGGAAGAACTCGTCGCCGATCTTTTCCGGGAACGGCGCGCCGAACACCGCGATCGAGGACGTGAACACCAGACGCGGCTTGTAGCCGCCGCCGACCGCGCGGATCGCGTCGATCAGATAGCGCGTGCCGTCGAGATTGATGCGGTAGCCCTTGTCGAACTCGGCCTCGGCCTCGCCCGACACGATCGCGGCAAGATGGAAGATCACGTCCGGGCGCTCGGCAATCAGCGGCGCTGCTGCACCGGGATCGGCGAAATCGGAAGCCACCACCTTGACCGGGATCTTTGCGCCCGCGGGCTTCTCCGGCGCGACCACGTCCTGCAGCGTCATCATGCCGATGTCGCGGTTGCCGAGTCGTCCCTCGCGCAGCAAGCGCTC
This sequence comes from Bradyrhizobium semiaridum, assembly GCF_020329505.1. Taxonomy (GTDB): domain Bacteria; phylum Pseudomonadota; class Alphaproteobacteria; order Rhizobiales; family Xanthobacteraceae; genus Bradyrhizobium; species Bradyrhizobium semiaridum. The sequence continues at coordinate 37,897 of NZ_JAGKJJ010000039.1, read as the reverse complement.
CGTCAGCTTGCGGCCGACCATGCCGGCGGCGCCGAGAATCAGAATGTGCACGACCCTGCTCCTTTTCTTCTCTTCGAATTCAGATGCGGGCCTTGCGCGCTTATTCCTTCACAGCGCCCGTCATCGCCGAGACATAATGCTCAACGAAGAAGGCGTAAAGAATAACCAGCGGCAGCGAGCCGCATAGCGCCCCTGCCATCAGCGAACCCCAGCGATAGATGTCGCCGTCGACGAACTCGTTGACGATGGCCACCGGCACCGTCTTGTTCGGGGTCGACTGCAGGAACGTCAGCGCGTAGATGAACTCGTTCCAGCACAGCGTGAAGCAGAAGATGAAGGCCGAGATCAGGCCGGGAATGGCCAACGGCAGCACGATCTTGATCAGGATCTGCCAGCGGCTGGCGCCGTCGATCAGCGCGCATTCCTCGAGCTCGAACGGGATGGTCTTGAAGTAGCCCATCAGCAGCCAGGTCGAGAACGGGATCAGGATGGTCGGATAGGTCAGGATCAGCGCCAGCGGCGAGTCGAACAGGCCGTACTGGAACACGACGGTCGCCAGCGGAATGAACAGGATCGACGGCGGCACGAGGTAGGCGAGGAAGATCAGCCCGCCGACCAGATTGGCGCCCTTGTAGCGCAGCCGCACGATCGCATAGGCCGCGAGCACGCTGGCAATGATCGACAGCACGGTGGCGCCGACGGCGACATACATCGTGTTCCAGAGCCAGTGCGGATAGTAGCTCTCGAACAAGAGCTTGTGGATGTGCTTGAACGTCGGATTCCAGGTCCAGAACGGATTGTACTTGTCGAGGTCGAGCAGCTGTTCGTCCGGTTTGATCGCGGTCAGCCCCATCCAATAGAACGGGAACAGCAGGATCACGACGATGATCGTCAGCGGGATGTACAGCGTCACGATCCGCCGCGGCACCGATTGCAGGTAGCTCATGCCCTCACTGTTGTCGACGCGGGCCGGCGTCGACAGGATCGACTTGAGATCGACCTTCTGTGCAGGAAGATCAGTCATTGCTTTCTCCCCGCGCGCGCGGGGGCCCGCCCCGTTCGCGCGAATAATGGAGTGACGCGGCAGAGATCAGTCATTGCTCTCTCCCTGTTGCCACTTGCGGCGCTGCAGACCGAACCAGGATACCATGATCGCGGCGAGCAGGAACGGGATCATCGCGCTCGAGATTGCGGCGCCCTCACCCAATTGCCCCGCGATGATCGCGCGCTGATAGGACAGCGTCGCCATCAGGTGGGTGGCGTTGACCGGGCCGCCGCGGGTCATCGCCCAGATCAGCTGGAAATCGGTGAAGGTGAACAGCACCGAGAACGTCATCACCACGGCGATGATCGGCGTCAGCAATGGATAGGTAATGAAGCGGAACATCTGCCAGCGCGAAGCGCCGTCCAGCGTTGCCGCCTCGTAGAGCGAGGGCTGCACCGTCTGCAAGCCGGCGAGCAGCGTGATCGCGACGAACGGCACGCCGCGCCAGATATTGGCGAAGATCACGCAGATGCGGGCCCAGGTGGTGTCGCCGAGAAAGTTGATGTTCTGCGTGATCAGCCCGAGATGCTTCAGCGACCAGGAGATGATCGAGAACTGGGAATCGAAGATCCACCAGAATGCCAGCGCCGACAGCACGGTCGGCACGATGAACGGGATCAGCACGGCGGCGCGCAGCAGCGCCTTGAACGGCATGCGCTCGTTGAGCAGCAGCGCGAGATACAGCCCGACTGCGAACTTAATCGCGCTGGCGATGAAGGTGTAGATCAGCGTGTTGAACACCGACAGCCAGAAGATGGCGTCATCCCACAGCCATTCGTAATTCTCGGTGCCGATGAAGTGCCCGACGCGGCCGATGCGGGTGTCGGTGAAGGACAACCAGATCCCGAGCCCGAGCGGATAGGCCAGGAAGAAGATCAGGAAGGCCATCGCCGGCAGCATGAACCAGAAGCCGAGCCAGTTCCGGTTGTGGCGCAGCTGCTCCCAGGCGGTCGCTTCGCGGATTTCGGTTTTCGCGCGCCGCGGCGCAAGGGCGATGTCAGCCATAAGCGATGTCCCGATTGCTCATGTGATGAGCATGACGACGCAAGTGTCCAATGATGGCATTCCAATGATCGCGCGCGGGCGGCGGCATGCCGCCCGCGCCGATCACATCAGCGATAGATACGCTTCAGCTGCCGCTCGGCCTCGGCCATCGCGGCCTTGCCGTCCTTGGCGCCGGTGCAGTAGTTCGCGAACATGTCGACCACGATGAAGTCGGCGATCGCGGTCGCCGCCTTCTCGCCGGGCGTGCCGATGCCGGAGGCCGGCAGCGCGCGCTTGGAGGCCTGGGCGAACACCGCATTGTTCGGATCGGCGGTCCACACCGGCGCGGAGTCGTAGGCATTCAGCGTCTGGGTCAGATAGCCCCGCGCGCCCGACAGCCACTTCTCGAAGTTTTCCTTCTCCAGCATGAAGGCGATGAACGCCTTTGCCGCATTCGGATATTTGGTGAAGTTGAAGGCGAGGATCGGAACCGCGAGCTGCAGCTCGGTCGGCTTGCCGATCGGTCCGACCGGCCACAGCGCATGGCCGATGTCCTCGGTCAGCTCCTTCTTGCTCGGGTCGTCCTTGGCCGCGACATAGATCGAAATGCCGTTCGAGGTCAGGAACAGTTCACCCGACAGGAAGGCCTTGTTGTTGGAGGAATCGTTCCAGGACGCGACACCCGGGATGAAAGTTTCCGACAGCGCCTTGGCGTATTCCAGCGCCTTCATCGTCTCCGGCGAGTTGATGATGACCTTGTCATCCTTGTCGACGGTCCAGGCGTTGTGGCCCCAGAGGACGTTGTGCACCCAGGCATTGGCGTCGCCGGTGGCATGGCCGAGCGCGAAGCCGGCCGGCGTATTGTTCTTCTTCAGCGCCTTGCAGAGCTCGAGATAGGCCGGGAAGTCCGACGGCACCTGCTTGAAGCCCGCCTTCTCCACCGCCGATTTGCGGTAGGTCAGGTAACCACCGATCGTGGCGACGGGGATGCCGAGCCAGTCATTGCCCTGCTTGCAGGTCTTGGCCGCAGCGTCGGTCCAGCCGCCATATTTGTTGCCGAGATAGTCGGCAACGTCGTTCATCTTCAGAACCTTGGTCGGGAACAGCTGCGGCAGCGTGTGCAGGCCCCAGGCGAGGTCGAGACCCGAGCCGGTGTTGGCGGCGACGGAGGCCTTCGGCTGCACATCCTCGAAGGACTCGCTGAACACGTTCATCTCGGTGCCGGTCGCCGTCTTGAACGCCGCGACCATCGCGTTGAACGCGTCGTCTTCAGCGGGCACGAAGCGCTTCCAGCGCATCACGGTGAGCTTGGCGCCGGGCTCGGCCTTCCAGGGCGCGCTCTGCGCCCATGCCCTGGCGAAATCAAGCAGCGCGGGCCCGGTGAGCATGCCGGTTGCGGCCAGCGCGGTGCCGCCCTGAAGCAGCGAGCGGCGAGTGAAATCGTGCATCGTCCTTCCTCCCTATGAATGATTTTTATTATTTTTTTGAGCCCGGCCTGTTGATCAGCCGTTGCAGCAGTCAATCAGTCAGCTGTTAAGTCGCTTCCCCGTCGAGTCGTCGAACAGATGAACCAGCCCCGGATCCGGCTTCAGCCGGACCTTGTCGCCGGGGTTGAACAGATGGCGCTCGCGGAACACGGCGACGACCTGCTCGCCGCCGAGCTTGGCGAACACCTGGGTCTCCGACCCGGTCGGCTCGACCACCACGATCTCCGCCTCGGCGCCATCATCGGCGATGGTGAAATGCTCGGGCCTGACGCCGTAGACCGCGGGCTTGCCGTCGGAATTGGCCGGCGCCGATGCCAGCGGCAGCTTGACACCGTTCGGACCCTCGAAATAAGCGGCGCCGTTGACCTTGACCTGGCCTTTCAGGAAATTCATCGCCGGCGAGCCGATGAAGCCGGCCACGAACTGGTTCTCCGGCTTGTCGTAGAGTTCGAGCGGCGATCCCATCTGCTCGACGATGCCGTCATGCATCACCACGATCTTGTCGGCCATGGTCATGGCCTCGATCTGGTCGTGGGTGACGTAGACGGTGGTGGTGCGCAGGCGCTGATGCAGTTCCTTGATCTCGGTGCGCATCGCGACGCGCAGCTTGGCGTCGAGGTTGGAGAGCGGCTCGTCGAACAGGAACACCTGGGGATCGCGCACGATGGCGCGGCCCATCGCGACGCGCTGGCGCTGGCCGCCGGACAGCTGCCGCGGATAGCGATCGAGCAGCGGGGTCAGCGCCAGGATTTCCGCGGCGCGCTTGACGCCGGTCGAGATTTCCTCCGGCTTGGCGCCGCGCAGCTTGAGCGAGAATCCCATATTGTCCGCAACCGTCATGTGCGGATAGAGCGCGTAGTTCTGGAACACCATCGCGATGTCGCGCTCTTTGGGCTGGACATTGTTGACGACGCGGTCGCCGATCGAGATCGTGCCCGAGGTGATGTTCTCGAGTCCGGCGAGCATGCGCAGCAGGGTCGATTTGCCACAGCCGGAGGGGCCGACCAGAACGACGAACTCGCCGTCCTCGATCGGGATCGTCACGCCGTGCAGGACTTCAAAATTGCCGAACGATTTCCGCACGTCGCGAATCTGGACCGACGACATCCACTTCCCTCCCTCAAGTTCCCGGCGGCGTACGACTGATGCCGCGACCGCTCTGTTTTGTTCCGGCCGCGCTGGGCGCACGGCGCTGTTGGACTGCTGTTATTGTCCGCAGTTTACACGGTTTTGGCAATCGTTCGATTAGCAACCGGTTGGTAGCGCTGTCAATATCAGTTTGTCCGCAAGCCTGCCTGTGATATGAGCGGCAAATGGCCCGAAAGCGCATCACGCCAGGCAAGATTCGGCTCACCGAGGTCGCCAAGCTCGCCGGTGTCAGCCCGATCACGGCGTCACGGTTCTTCAGGAATCCCGAGGCCCTCTCCATCGGCAAGCGCGCGCGGGTCGAGAGTGCGGCAAAAGAACTTGGCTATGTCCCGAACCTCGCCGCGCGGGCGCTCGCCTCGCAGCGCACAGAGGTGATCGGCGTCCTGATCCCGTCGCTGACCAACAACGTGTTCGCCGACGTGCTGCGCGGCATTTATGACGCGCTCGACGGCAGCCGCTACTCGATCCAGCTCGCCAACACTCGCTACAGCATCCTCCAGGAAGAGCGGCTGCTGCGGCTGTTTCTGGCACAGAAGCCGGCCGGACTGATCGTCACCGGGATCAACCAGACCGCGGATTCACGCCACATCATGGAGTCGGTCGATTGTCCGATCGTCCAGATCATGGAGCTGGGCTCCGCGCCGGTCGACATGATGATCGGATTCTCGCATTTTGATGCGGGAAAGGCAGCCATCGCCCATCTGCTCGACCAGGGCTACCGCCGGATCGGCTTCCTCGGCGCGCGCATGGACCCGCGGGTGCAGCGGCGGCTCGACGGCTACCGCTCCGCGATGACCGACGCGGGGCTGTTCGACGAGCGGCTCATTGTCACGACGGCGGTGCCGACCTCGATGACGCTCGGCGGCGCGCTGTTCGCCGATCTGCTCGCCAAGGCGCCGGATATCGAGGCCGTGTTCTGCGTCAATGACGACCTCGCGCTCGGCGCGCTGTTCGAATGCAAGCGCCGGCACATGGTGGTGCCCGACCAGATGGCGATCGTCGGCTTCAACGACCTCGAATTCATGGCCTCCAGCGTGCCGACGCTGACCAGCGTGCGCACCAACCGCTACGAAATGGGCAGGAACGCTGCCATGATGGTGCTCGAGACGCTGGCGGGACGGCGGCCCGCCGAGTCTGTGGTCGATCTCGGCTTCAGCGTCATCGAACGGCAAAGCTCGACCCGGCGCGGCTGACAGGCACCCGGCAGCAGCATCAAACATGACGCGGAAAACGACAAAATGATAGCGCAACCAAAAGCGTTCAACTAAGGTCCAATTCCTTCATGGCAACACCTGTGCGTGATCGATCGGGTTTGTAATGCGCAACGATTTGCGCGAGGTAGAACAGGCAGAAATCAGAGCCCTTGAACGGGCCGATGCGACTTTGCATTGCGGGAGAAACCAATGACAAAACCCCACACCAACGGGCACGACACCGCCGGCCAAACGAGCGGCAAGGGCAAGGGGCGCAAGCTGCGCTCCCAGGAGTGGTTCAACAACCCGCACAATCCGGGCATGACCGCCCTCTATCTCGAGCGCTATCTCAATTACGGGCTGACGCGCGAGGAATTGCAGTCGGGCAAGCCGATCATCGGCATCGCCCAGACCGGCAACGACCTATCGCCCTGCAACAGGCATCACCTCGATCTCGCGCACCGGGTCCGCGAGGGCATCCGCGCCGCCGGCGGCATCGCGATGGAGTTTCCGACCCACCCGATCCAGGAAACCGGCAAGCGGCCGACCGCCGCACTCGACCGCAACCTCGCCTATCTCAGCCTGGTCGAGGTCCTATTCGGCTATCCGCTCGACGGCGTGGTGCTGACCACCGGCTGCGACAAGACCACGCCGGCCTGCATGATGGCGGCGGCGACCGTCAACCTGCCGGCGATCGTGCTGTCGGGCGGGCCGATGCTGAACGGCTGGCACGAGGGCCAGCGCACCGGCTCCGGCACCGTGGTGTGGAAGGCCCGCGAGCGGCTCGCCGCCGGCGAGATCGACTATGAGCAGTTCATCGAGATCGTGGCCTCGTCGGCGCCGTCGATCGGGCACTGCAACACCATGGGCACCGCCTCGACCATGAATTCGCTGGCGGAAGCGCTCGGCTTCTCGCTGCCGGGCTGCGCGGCGATCCCGGCGCCCTATCGCGAGCGCGGCCAGATCGCCTACGAGACCGGCAAGCGCATCGTCGACATGGTCTGGGAGGACCTCAAGCCCTCCGACTTCCTGACCCGCGAAGCGTTCGAGAACTGCATCGTGGTCAACTCCGCGATCGGCGGCTCGACCAACGCGCCGATCCACATCAACGCGCTGGCGCGCCATGTCGGCGTCGAGCTCTCGATCGATGACTGGCAGAAATACGGCCACGACGTGCCGCTGCTGGTCAACATGCAGCCGGCCGGCTTCTATCTTGGCGAGGAATATCACCGCGCCGGCGGCGTGCCGTCGGTGATCCGCGAGCTGATCAAGCACAAGCGCATCCACGAGAACGCGCTCACCGTCAACGGCCGCACCGTGGGCGAGAACTGCAAGGACGCGCCGCAGCCCGACGGCGATGTGATCTGGAGCTACGACAAGCCGATGGTGAAGGACGCCGGCTTCATCGTGCTGCGCGGCAACCTGTTCGATTCCGCTATCATGAAGACGAGCGTCATTTCGAAGGAATTCCGCGAGCGCTACCTGTCCAACCCGAACGACCTCAACGCTTTCGAGGGCCGCGCCATCGTGTTCGAGGGCCCGGAGGATTATCACGCGCGGATCGAGGATCCCGCGCTCGGCATCGACGAGCACTGCGTGCTGTTCATCCGCGGCACCGGCCCGATCGGTTATCCCGGCGGTGCCGAGGTGGTCAACATGCAGCCGCCGGCGGCCCTGATCAAACGCGGCATCCTATCCCTGCCCTGCATCGGTGACGGCAGGCAGTCCGGCACCTCGGGCTCACCGTCGATCCTCAACGCCTCGCCGGAAGCCGCCGCCGATGGCGGGCTCGCGATCCTCAAGACCGGCGACACGGTGCGCATCGACCTCAACAAGGGCAGCGCCAACATCATGATCTCCGAGGACGAGCTGCGCGCCCGCCGCGCCGAGTTGAAGGCCAAGGGCGGCTTCCCCTACCCGGCCAACCAGACGCCGTGGCAGGAGCTCTACCGCCAAACCGTCGGCCAGCAGGCCACCGGCGCCTGCCTTGAACTCGCGACGCGCTACCAGGACATCGCCGGCAAGGTCGGCGTTGCCCGCGATAATCACTGACGCCTCAATCCGTCATTGCCGGGCTTGACCCGGCAATCCGTCACTCTTCTGAAGATGGATGCGCGGTCAAACCCGCGCATGACACTGGAAATCAATTGCACGAGCTGAAGGAAGAAACCCATGTCAGACCGCCTGAAGGGCAAACGCGCGTTCGTGACGGCGGCGGCCGTCGGCATCGGCCGCGCCTGCGCGCTGGCCTTTGCCCGCGAGGGCGCGAGCGTGTTCGCGACCGATATCGACGAGGGCAAGCTCGCGCTGCTCAGGAGCGAGGGCGTCGCCGAGGTTGCGCGGCTCGACGTGCGCGACACCGCCGCTGTCGAGGCAATGGCAAAACACGCCGGCAAGACCGACATTCTGCTCAACGCCGCCGGCTTCGTGCATCACGGCACCGCGCTGGATTGTTCGGACGAGGACTGGGACTTCTCCTTCGACCTCAACGTCAAGTCGATGCACCGTACCACCCGCGCCTTCCTGCCCGGCATGCTGGCGCAGGGCGGCGGCGCGATCGTCAACATCGCGTCGGCCGCGGGCGCGGTGAAGGCGGCGCCGAACCGCTACGTCTACAGCGCGACCAAGGCGGCGGTCGCGGCGCTGACGCGGTCGGTCGCAGCCGATTTCATCACCAAGGGCATCCGCTGCAACTGCATCTGCCCCGGCACGATCGAGACGCCCTCGATGCTCGAGCGCGCGGCGACCGCAGGTCCGAACGGGCTCGAGATGTTCGTGGCGCGCCAGCCGATGGGCCGGCTCGGCACCGCCGAGGAGATCGCCGCACTCGCCGTCTATCTTGCCAGCGACGAGAGCTCCTTCACCACCGGCGTCGCCCACGTCATCGACGGCGGCTGGACGCTTTGAGCTCCAATCCTCTCCCCGACGAGCGGGGCGAGGGAGCCCACCGCCGCCGCGTTCGAGGAAACGACAAAGGAATATATCAATGAACAAGATCGATCTTGGCGGCCGCTGTGCCGTCGTCACCGGGGGCGCGCAAGGATTTGGCCGCGCGATCACCGAGCGCTTTGTCGCTTCCGGCGCCAGGGTCGCGATCTGGGATTTCGACCAGCCGCTGGCTGCGCAGACCGCCCGGGAGATCGGCGAGAACGTGATCGCGCTCAAGACCGATGTCAGCGATCCCGCCGCGGTCGACGCCGCACGCGACCAGACGCTGCGCCAGTTCGGCAAGATCGACATCCTCGTCAACAACGCCGGCATCACCGGCGCCAACAAACCGGTCTGGGAGACCGAGCTGGATGACTGGCGCAAAGTGATGCGCATCAACCTCGACGGGCCCTTCATCTGCTGCAAGGCGATCGTGCCTGTGATGATCGGCCAGAAATACGGCCGCATCGTCAACATCGCCTCGATCGCCGGCAAGGAGGGTAATCCGAACGCCGCGCATTATTCAGCGTCGAAGGCTGGCCTGATCGCCTTGACCAAATCGCTCGGCAAGGAACTGGCGCAGCACGACATCCTGGTCAACGCGGTGACGCCGGCCGCGGCGAAGACCGCGATCTTCAACCAGATGACCCAGCAGCACATCGACTTCATGCTGTCGAAGATCCCCAAGGGCCGATTCGTGCTGGTCGAGGAGTTGGCCTCCATGGTGTCGTGGCTGGCGTCGGAGGATTGCGCCTTCTCCACCGGTGCCGTTTTCGACATCTCCGGCGGCCGCGCGACCTATTAACTCCGCGATCTGTGTACGACTGGCCCCGGCACCGCCTCCCCAACCGGGAGAGGGTAGGATTTCCGCGAAACTTGCGCTAAACCACCGCGCTTGCCGGGCTTTTCCGATCTCCGGCGCCACCCTTCCGGTCATCACGCCATTTCGGACATTTTCGACATGAGACATATCCTCCTCGCGCTGGCGCTCCTGGTTCCGGCCGCCGCACTCGCCCAGGGAACGGCTGGCGGAACGGCACCCCCGCCGGCTTCGGCCGCCTCGCCGCAGCCCATGGTTGGCGACAAGCCGCTGGTCCAGGTCGGCAAGAAACCGGCCGCCAAGAAGGGCGAGAAGGGTGCCGCGGCCGGCAAGCAGCCGGCGTCATCGGCCGCCCAGAAGCTCCAGGCCTGCCAGGACATCGAAGACGCCACCAAGGAGCGGCTGAACTGCTACGACGAGATTTTCAAGCCGCAGCCCAAGGCAAAGGCCGCTCCCGCCAAGGGCGTCAATGAGTGCCGCTTCGTCAAGGAAGAGGACGAGCGGCTGACCTGCTACAACGGCTTTGCCGACAAGATTCCGCGCCTGCCGCGCTAAGCGCGATGAGATTTGGTTGAATCGTCATCGCGCTTTAGCTCTTTGTTTGAGCATGATCTTTTTGGAAAACCGCTTCGCCCTTTTCCGGATCATGCTTTAGGCGCGCTTGCCGGCCGCGACCGGCACGGGTGCGTTGAAACTGAAAAAGCCGCCGCTGGCACTCGCCGCGGCTTATTCACGATGTGATCTGCTGATCAGGCTTTACCAGGTCCCGAAGCCGCCGAAGAAGCCGAAACGCGGCTGCTGCTGGGCGACCCGATAGGGCTGGAACAGGCCCGGCTGCGCATAGCGCGTTGGCTGCGGTTGGGTCGGCGGGTGGGCCCGACGCGCGACCTTGTGCCTCTTTGGCGCCTGCACCGGCTGGGCCTGCGTGTCCACCTTTGCTTCCGCGACCTTGGCCTCGGCCGACTTGTTGCGGGCGTCGTTCTTGTCGCCTGGAATGAACTGGGCAAACGTGTCGCGGACCCGCGACTGGGCGGATGTCGGCGCGGCGGCGGCCACCGCGTTGACCTGCGACGGCACGATGGTCGGCAGGCTGGTATCATACACCACCCGCTCGGGAAGCTTCTGGGTGGAGTGGATCCGGACCGTGCTCTTGTCGATACCCGGCGATGACAGGGAGGAGCTGGCGACGACGGCCCCCTGCGGGACCAGGGCGTCAACGGCGAAAAGCAGCGCGAGCAGGACTCCGCCGACAAACAGGAAGTAACGCGCCACTGGCATTTGGTAGCTCCCCCGCGCCACCGGCGCGGTTCAACTCTCTTGGCGCACGATGACGTCTGTCATCGCGCGCCGATTCATCGATTGCGCATGATTGGCCTGAAGATCGCCATCCGGGACGGCCGGGCCATCAAGTAACTGGCGATCTGTTATTTAGTTCCTGCCTGCCGATTTCGGTTCACTCCGGCCGGTCACTTTTTCGGGATGGCGAATTTAGAGGCGGCTGGCGGTGACCACGGAACATTTCGCCTTATTTGCATTGACGTTTACGAATCCGACCAGCATCCGCGAATAGGTCTTGCGGCTCTTCTGGGCGATAGGGTCGGTCAGCAGCCGCTTGCGCTCGGTCAGGTGGCTGCCGTCGCGGCGGGCGAAGGCGCAGGCGATCTCGATATCCTTGACCGCGAAATCGTTGCGGTTACGCAGCGTCAAGGTGATCAGCGCTTTGGAGCCCAGCCCACCTCGCCGCCAGGACTGACGCGCAATCCGCAGGCCGTCGAGCGGCGATTTTTCGGCCAGGGGTTCTGTGGACCTCGCCTCCGGCGCCAAGGGGACCAAGGGCGCCAGCCCAACCGTGGCAGGTTCGCTGGACGATGCAGCCGGAGCGACGGCCGACGGCGTTTCCGTCGTGGCCCGCGCGGGCCCTGTTTCGTCAGAGGGGGTCTTGGCCGTGAGGACGATCGCGGCGGCCGGAGCGACGCTCTCATCGCCTGCATCGCTCGGCTCGGGCAGCATCAGCCATGCGGTGATGCCGGCGATGCCGATCACCGGCAGGGCAAAACTGGCGCAAAGACTCCATGCGCCCAGACGCGCAGCACCAAGCCGCGCATGGCCGACCTTCGGAATTTGATTTGGAAACGATGCCAGCCCGAACCGCATCGCCGTGCCCTCACCCGGCATCCACTCCAGCCTGCGCCCCGCACCAAGACGTCACGCGGGCTCCGCGCAGTTCACCGATCCGGGGCGCCACGCGAGACAATCGCCGATCACGAAATTAGTTTCATTGTTGGGCGGCAATATTGCGGCGAGGATGGCATTGCCGATGGCCGGCGGCTAGATTTGCGCCGCTTCAGAATGAGCGCTGCAAGGCGCAAGACAGCCAAGGAGATCGCGATGCCGACCGTCACCTGGGACCACATCCACCTGCGCAGTCCCGATCCCGAAGCGACGGCCGCGTGGCTTCGCGATATTCTCGGCGGCGAGATCATTCGCGGTCCCGGCCGCATTGACGTCGCGCTCGGCGGCGCCAAGGTATTCATCGCCGAAGTCACTGCCGGCGACGGCGTCAACGCGCCGCCGGTGACGCCCTATCAGGGCCTCGACCATTTCGGGCTGACGGTCAAGGACATCGACGCGGTCGCCGCCGAGATCAAGGCCAAGGGCGTCGAGTTCACCAAGGAGCCGACCACGATCCGCCCCGGCGTGCGCATCTGCTTTATCCGCGGCCCGCAGGGCATCTCGATCGAGCTGCTCGAGCGCGACGCGAAATACGCGTAAAGGCGGCTAGCGCAGCCGCGGTGCTCTCCCGTCACCCCTGAGAGTGCGTGAAGCCTCACCCACCACTGTCATCGCCCGGCGTGAACCGGGCGATCCAGTATTCCAGAGACAGTTGTCCTTGAGCGGAGAGGCCGCGGCGTACTGGATCGCCCGGTCCCGTCTGCGCCAAGGCTTCGACCAGGCTTGCGATCTCGGGCACGCCGGAGCTTTAGCGGAGGCGGCAAGCCGGGCGATGACACCGAGCAAGTTGAGGTTCGCGCTCGCGCGCGTCTCGAAGGCCACGCAGGCGCGCCTCGATGCGGCTATGTCATGCTGCCGGGCATAAAGCAGCGGATCGTGATGCCCATGTAGCCGCGGATCGGCCAGACCATGGCACGACCGATGCGGTTGGGCTCGGTGATGACGGCTTCGTCGGGCACGTCGATCCACTGGCCGTCGAGGCGGACGCGATAGTGTCCGTCCTTCGACTCCCAGTCGACGTCGCTGACGGCGCTGCCGTCGGCATCCGAACAGCACGGTCCCTTGCCGCTGCGCAGCCCGTCGAACCATTGCTTGAGCGGCGAATTCGCATAGCGGCCATCGAGATCACGCGCTTGCGCCAGATGCGCTGCGGCGGCCAGCAGCGTCATAACTCCAATCCAGAATCCAAGAACAGGTCCGAGCCTCAGTGAGGCTGTCACACGGCCGGCTCGCAGGCGGGCCAAAGTTCCAGTGTCAACACAGGGGCGCGCCGAAGCGTCGCCAACTTCCATGCGATCTGCCATCTGTTTCTTGCTCCAGCACTCACCGGCCAGTGCAAACAGAGCTATGCATTTCGCGGGCCAAATTGATTCGCGCGCACGGTCCGCGTCATCGCACCGTCACACCGGCTGGCAGCAACCGAGGGTTCGGACCAGCTCCGGATGCCCCCGGAATTAACCTGCCGCATTGCACGAGGTTGCTCGCTTTGGCATAAAAAACCAACCGGCTTTCCGTGGGCGCGGACGGCCGGCAAAGCGGGACCTTATGAAGAACGGGCTGTATTCGATCCATGTCACGCTGCTCGACGGACGCGTCGGCAAGGGCAGCGGTGTGATCCTGTTTCGCGACGGCCAGATCCTAGGCGGCGACGCGTATCTCTATTACACCGGCAGCTACACGGTGAAGGGCGACACCTTCAAAGGCGAAGTGCTGGTGCAGCGGCATACAACACCACGCGACACCGACAATCCGCTGTTCGGCGGCCCGGCCCCGGTCGGCATCGGCGTGACCGGCACCTTCACCGACACCCGCGGCACCATGAGCGGCACCGCGCTGGTCGGCAAGGCGAGCCAGATCTTCGGCGCCACATTGCACAAGCTCGCGGATGTGAATTAGCCGGAACGCAACCCCAACAAACCGTCACTCAGCGAGGTTTGCCCTACTCCGCGGCCTGTTCGAGCGGGGCTGTGCGGGGCAGGATGATCTGGATGCGGGTGCCGCGGCCCGGCTCGGAATCGAGATCGAGCCGGCCGCCGAGGCGCGTGGTGACGATGCTGTAGACGATGTGCAGTCCGAGCCCGGTGCCGCCCTGGTCGCGGCGCGTCGTGAAGAACGGATCGAAGGCGCGGCGGCGCACGTCGAGGCTCATGCCGCAGCCATTGTCGGAGAAGATCACCTCGACATTGTCCCGGCCCGACGCGCGCACCTGGATGTCGACCTCACCGGCCTTGCCGTCCGGAAACGCATGCGCGACCGCGTTGAGGAACAGATTGGTCAGCACCTGGCCGTACGGACCCGGATAGGAATTCATGATCAGGCCCGGCTCGCAATCGACGTTGAGCGTCAGGTTGTGCTTGCGCAGCCCTGGCCGCAGGCTCATCACCACCTGCTCGGTGAGATCGCCGAGATCGAAGCTGCGCTGGTCCGAGTAGTTGCGGTCGGCGGCGACCTGCTTGAACGACTGGATCAGCTCGGCGGCGCGGTTGAGGTTGGCGACCAGTTGCGAGGACGCATCCGCCGTCGTGGCCAGGAATTCGTTGAGACTCGATCGACGCAGGTCGCCACGCTCGACCTGGCCGGCGAAGGTTGCGGTCTTGCGCTCCAGCGCGGAGGCCACCGTCAGGCTGATGCCGACGGGATTGTTGACCTCATGCGCAACGCCGGCCACGAGGCGCCCGAGCGCGGCGAGCTTCTCGGCCTCGATCAGCGAGTTCTGGGTCTCCCGCAGATTGCGCAGCGCAGCCTCGGCGGAATCCCTCGCCTTGCGCATCTCCTGCTCGGAACGCTTGCGCTCGCCGATATCGAGCGCGACGGTGACGATGTTCTCGATCTCGCCCTGCGCATCCAGGATCGGCAGCTTGTTAACCAGCCATTGCCGCATGTTGCCGGCGGAATCCTCGTACTCCTCCTCGTAGAAGCCGAGCTCGCGTCGTGCCGACAGCACGCGCTTGTCGTTCTCGTCGGTCTTGGCGGCACCATAGCGCGACATCAGCTCGGCGGTGGTGCGGCCGATCGCGTCCTGCGGCTCGATGCCGAAGATGCCGGCCATGTAGCGGTTCATCAGCACGTAGCGCAGCTCGCTGTCCTTGACGTTGATGACCGCGGGCACGGTGTCGATGACCATCTGCAGCAGGCGGCGGCCTTCGGCGATCGCGTCCTCGGCGCGCTTTTGGTCGGTGATGTCGCGCACCGTGCCCTCGTAGCGGATCACCTCGCCGTCGTCGTTGCGCACCGCCGTGGCGGAGTCGGACAGCCACAGCACGGTGCCGTCGCGCGATCGCACCTGGTACTCGTAGTCGCGCACAATGCCGTCGCGCATCATCAGCCGCTGATATTGCGCGCGCGCTTCGGCGTCGACATAGACGGTGGAGGCGATATCGCCGATTCCGTTGATGAGATCCTGCGGCGTGGCATAACCCATCATCCGCGCCAGCGCGGGATTGGCGTTGAGCAGCGTGCCGCCCGGCGTCGTGACGTAGATGCCTTCGACCGAGGCCTCGAACAGCTTGCGGTAGCTCTCCTCGGCGAGCCGCTGCTCGGCGAGCGCGCGCAGCGCGGCCTCGCGCGCGGTGTCGGCGTCGACCAGGGTCTGGCGGAACACCTCGGCGGCGCGCGCGATGTCGCCGATCTCGTTGTCGAGGTCGGCGCCCGGGATGAACGCGCTCTTCTCGCCGCCCGCGACCTTGCGGATCGAGCCGGCGATCTTGGCCAGCGGGCGCACGGTGCGGCGAACCACCAGCACCGCGGCGAACAGGCCGATCAGCACGCCGGCGGTGCCGAGCACGATGCTCTGCCACTTCGCCTCGGCCAGCGTGCGTGCGAAATCCCGCGCCAGCACATGGCCGCGCCTTGTGCTGAGCTCGCGCAGCAGCTCGGTGACGCGCTGGATCAGCCGGCCCTCCTCGCCGAGCACCTCCTTGTCGATATCGGCGATCTGGCCTTCTCGCACTGAGATCGCGACGATCGCCTGGGCATAATTGTCGACTGCGGCGCGCAAGGCGGGATCTGCGATGGTCATCGCACGCATGCTCTGCGCGGCCTGCTCGGCCGCCGAGGTGTTGTGCGCCAGCAGCGCGGTGCCGATGCGGCTCTGGGTCTGCAACAGCGCCCTCGCCAGGGCGGCATCGGCGCTCGCCGCGACCGCCTTGTCGAAGGCATCGCGCAGCGGCGGCAGGTCCGCGACCAATTCGGCGCGGCGGCTGAGCAGCGCCGAGATGCGCTCGATGCCGCCGCGATAGGTCGCAAGCCGCTGGGTGACGCCGTCGATCATGTCCTGCTGCTCGGGAGCAAGCTCGATCCGGGTCTTCTTCAGGATCTCGCTGAGCGACTGGGCGGCCTCGGCGACCTGGGCCGACTGGGTCCCGGGCTCGGTAACGAAGTCGCGCGCGGCGAGCCGCAGCTCGTTCATGCGGCGGTCGATATCCTCGGCGATGTCGCCGACGCTCTGCAGCCGCTGCAGCTCTGCAAAGGTCGCGTCGATGTGACGGATGGCGATGACGCTGGCGGTGGATGTGATGATGATCACAGCCAGCACCAGCAGGAAGCTGCCGAAGGTGAGCTGGCCGATCGAGAGGGAAAACGCTCGCGGCTCCGGCGAATTCGGCGGCAATTCAGCGGTCATGTGATCGAGGCCAGGCTCCTGTCGGCGGTAATATACGGGAAATTACGGGCCGAGGGGAACATGCTGCAGCGCCAACACGACACGCGGTGTGATCCGGGTCACCCTGAAGTCCCCGGGGGCTGAGCCCGGACAGCCGGGTTCGGCAGGCGAAACTTCAGGCGGCTGCAGCCTCGCGCACCGGGATTGTCATCGCGGCCACGCCGATCACGACGCAGGCGAGCCCGGCCCAGGCCGTCGGGCCCAGCCGCTCATCCAGAAAGACGACGCCGAGTGCAACCCCGATCGGCACCCGCAGATAGGCCTGCGCCGTGGTGCCGACCGAGCCGAGGGTCTGGATCAGGCGGAAATAGATCACGAAGGCGATCGCGGTCGAGAACACGGCAAGCGCCAGCAGCGCCGCGAGCGAACTGGTCGACGGCGACAACATCCACGGCCGCTCGACGGCGAGGCTGAGCGGGATCAGGATCGCCGCGCCCGCGAGCAGCGAGCCGGCCGCCGGCGCCATCGGATCGAGCCCCTTGAAGCCGCGGCTGAAGATCGCGGCGCAGGCATAGCAGACAGTGGCCGCCACGATCGCGACCTCGGCCACGATCCCGGTGCCGAGATCGCGGAACGCATCGACGCCGACGATCATGCAGATGCCGGCCATGCCGGCGATCACCCCGAACAGTTTTCGCGGGCTCGCCGCCTCGTGGCGGGTGACGATGGCGGTGAACAGGAAGGTGAAGATCGGCGAGGCCGAATTGAGGATGGTGGTCAGCCCGGCATCGACGAAGCGCTCGCCCCAGGCGATCAGCGTCCACGGGATCACGCTGTTGAGGCAGGCCTGGAAGACGAAGCGGCGCCAGGCCGCGCCATCCGTCGGCATCGTCACGCCGCGCAGGCGCATGATGACGAGCAGCAAGACGCCCGCGATCGCCGTGCGTGCCGCGATCAGCGTGATCGGCGGAATGGTGGCAACGCCGAGCTTGATGAAGGTGTAGGAGCCGCCCCAGAGGGTGGCGAGCGCGAGCAGCAGGGCCAACTCCAAGGCCATGCCGGGCTGGCGCGCGGTGGTGGTCATGGCGGAGATTCCGTCTCGGTGGATTGGGACGGAAACTATCCCGGCGGGAATTGATGATTCTTCGATCTAGACCGAAGTGTGAAGGAGGCGCTGCTCTTTCCCCATCGTCGTCCCGGCGAAGGCCGGGACCCATTACCACAGCGTTGTGTTGTTGAAGAAAGCAGTGGCCCAGCGTTGCGGAGCAATGGACAGCGGTGGTTATGGGTCCCGGCCTTCGCCGGGACGACAGCAAATGTGTTGCGACGCTGGTGAATCAGACCCGATCTTCAAGATGAGGGGATGACGGGCTCAGCCCAGCGCGCCGACCTCGAACACCTCGCCGTCGTAGCCGGCTTCCTTGGGGATGCGGAGCTGGCGGCCGGTGGCGGTCTTGGTCATTACCGGCATCACCGTGACGATCGACTTGCCCTTGCTGTCGGCAAGCGCGGCGGCGACGCTGGGCTGCTTGCCGAGCCGGATCAGGTTGCGGGTGGTCGGGAACGGCAGCTTGAAGCGGCCGCTCTCGCCGCCTTCCAGCGCATCGCGCGCCGACACCCAGATCGAGTCGGTGGATTCCTTGCCGTCGTGGGCGCCGAGCTGCTCGGGTGGCGCCGCGGCGAGGAAGAACCAGGTGTCGAACCGCTTCGGCATGCCCTCCGGCGTGATCCAGTGCGCGTAGGGCACCAGCGCGTCGAGCGCGAGCACGAGGCCGTTGTCGGTGAGGATTTGCTGGAAAGTGATCTTGCCTTCGTTCAGCGCGGTGCGGTGTGCGAGCGCCAGCGCGTCGGCGCGTTTGGCATCGACCAGCTCGGACGACCCCTTTGGCCGCACCAGCAGGATGCCGCTCTCCTCGAATGTCTCGCGGATGCCGGCGATGCGGAAGCCGAGCGCGTCGACGTCGAGCCCTTCGCCGCCGGAATACAGCGCGGGGCTGGCCGCGATCTCCTTGTCGTTCTTGTCGACGCTGCCGCCCGGAAATACCAGCGCGCCCGAGTTGAACTCGATCTGGTGATGGCGGACCATCATGAAGATCTCGATTTCGTTCGCCGCCGCGCCGTCGCGCAGCAGCAGCACGGTGGACGCGGGGCGCGTGGCAGCGATCTCGGCCATGGTCCTAGCCCGCCGCGCTGGATTGCGGTTGCAGATAGGCGCGGCGGTCGGTGCGCGCCACGCGCGACAGCAGATAGTCGACTTCCGCCCTCGCCTGCGCCGTGATCACGGCGCCCGGCTTGCGCTGCGCACTGGACGAGATGATGCCGCGCTTCTGCAGCACGTATTTGCGCACGGTGAGGCCGACGCCGGGCTGCTGCTCGTAGCGGATCAGCGGCAGATGCGCGTCGAACAGGTCATGCGCCGCATCGCGCTTGCCGGCCTTGGACAGGTTGACGACGTCGATCAGCAGCTCCGGGAAGGCATAGCCGGTCATCGCGCCGTCGGCGCCGCGCTCCATCTCGAAATCGAGGAACAGGCCGCCATTGCCGACGAGAATGGACATCGGCTTCAGCGAGCCATCCTTCTGGAAGTTGCGCAGCGCGGTGATCTTCTCCAGCCCCGGCCAGTCCTCGTGCTTGAGCATCACGCAGGACGGCGAGTCCATCACGATCTTGCGGATCACCGCCGGCGTGAACTGGACGGTGAGCGTCAGCGGGTAATCCTGCAGCACCCAGGGAATATCGTCGCCGATCGCTTCCTGCGCCTGCTTGAAATAGCCTGTGATCTGGTCGTCGGTGCGCAGATGCGGCGGCGGCGCGATCATGACGCCGGCGGCGCCGGCATCCATCGATTTCTTCGCCAGCGCGCGCATGGTGGCAAAGCCCGGCGCCGAGACGCCGACGATCACCTGCAGCTTCTTGGCGCGCTTGACGAAGCGCAGCGCGACCTGCTCGGCCTCGGCAGCATCGAGCTTCGGCGCCTCGCCCAGGATGCCCAGCACGGTGACGCCGTCGCAGCCGACATCGGTGTAGAAATCGGTCAGCCGGTCGATCGAGGCCTCGTCGATGCGGCCGTCGTCATGGAACGGGGTCGGCGCGATGGCGAAGGTTCCAGCGGCCTGGGCGGTGAGTTTTGTCATGTCTGCCTCGTTTGTTCCCGCCCTCTATACAGCGCCATTCCCCGATGCGCCATTGCGCATCGGGGATGGGCCGCACCCGTAAATCGGCGCCCTATTTGAACCGCCGCGCCGACTTCTTGATGTCCTCCTCCGAGAAGAAGATCTCCTTGGCGTGGGTCACGATGTCCTCGGCCTTCCAGCCCGTGAACGGCGGCGTCCAGCCCTCCATTTCCATCATCCGCATCTCGCGGACGCCGCGCGGGCCGGAGACGCCGAGCACCTTGCCGGTCTGGTCGCCCGAGAGATCGCTGACCATATAGAGCACGGCCGGCGCGATGCCGTCGGGCCCGAGCGCCGCGCCCGGGTTCTCCTTGTAGCGCGGCAGGTCCGCGGTCATGCGGGTCAAGGCGCCCGGCGCCAGCGTCCAGATCCGGATGTTGTACTTGCGGCCCTCGATCGCCAGCACGTTGGACAGGCCCCAGATGCCGCCCTTGGCGGCGCCGTAATTGGTCTGGCCGAAATTGCCGATCAGCCCCGAGGTCGAGGACGTGTTGACGATGACGCCGCCGCCATTGTCGCGCATCCATTTGAACACCGGCTGGGTGCAGCAGAAGGTGCCTTTGAGGTGCACCTTGATCACCTTGTCCCAGTTGGCTTCCTTGGCCTTGTGAAAGGTCTCGTCGAGCAGGATGCCGGCGTTGTTGACGAGAATGTCGGCGCGGCCGAAATGCTTGATGGCGTCGTCGAACACCGACTGGCCGCCGGCCATCGTCGAAATGTCGGCGCCGTTGGCGACCGCGCGTCCGCCCTCGGCCTTGATCGCATCGACCACCTTCTGGGCCATCGACGTGTCGGAGCCCGAACCGTCGCGCGGACCGCCGAGATCGTTGACCACGACAGCGGCACCCTCGCGCGCGAACAGCTTTGCGTAGGCCTCACCAAGTCCGCCGCCGGCGCCCGTGATCAGCGCCACCTTGCCGTCGAGTAATCCCATGGTTGTTTTCTCCGGTTTGTTCTTGCTTGTTCACCTCTCCCCGCCTGCGGGAAGAGGTCGGATCGCCCTTGCGATCCGGGTGAGGGGGTACGGGTCTCACCACGGTCACTGCTCGCGGTGAGAGCCCCTCACCCCACCCTCTAAGAGCGAGCTTCGCTCGTCTCGACCCCGTAAGAGCGGGGCGAGGGAGCGCACCGCCCTCGCCGCTTACGCCAGCACCGTCTTGCCGTTCCTGATCACGGTGACGCCGCGCGACTTCACCTTGGCTTCGAACGACACCACGTTGCCGTCCTTCCACAGCTCCATGGTCACGGTCTCGCCGGGAAACACCGGCGAGGAGAACCGCGCCACGTGCTGCTTGAAGGCGGAGGGATCGTAGTCGGCGTAGGTCTGCAGCACGCCGCGGCAGGTGATGCCGTAGGTGCACATGCCGTGCAGGATCGGGCGCGGGAAGCCGGCCTTTCTCGCAAACTCCGGATCGGAGTGCAGCGGGTTGCGGTCGCCGCAGAGCCGGTAGACCAGCGCCTGGTCGGGCCGCGTCGTGATGTCGACGACCTTGTCCGGCGCGCGCTCCGGCACCTTGTGCGGCTCGGGCTGGCCGTCCGACGGACCGCCGAAGCCGCCGTCGCCGCGGGCGAAGCGCGAGGCCACCAGCGTCGCGAGCTTCTCGCCCTTCTCGTCCTTCAGCACGGTCTGGTGGCGGATCACCGCGCCCTTGTCCTTGCCCTTGTCGAAGACATCGAGGACCGTGGAGTCGGCGGTGATGTGGGCTGCGGTCGCGAACGGCTTGTGGAAGGTGATGTCGCGCTCGCCGTCGACCACCATCACGCGGTTGAGGTTCATCTCGCCGGGGCCGGCGCCCCAGGCCGCAACCGAGGCGAAGGTCGGCACCACTTTCAGTGGACGCGGCGTCAGCACGCCCTCGTTGACGAAGGCGAGCTCCTTCTCGTCCATCGGATCGGCGCCCATGCCGATGCCATAGGCGTAGAGCATCACGTCGCGGTCGCTGTAGCTGTACTTCTGGCCGAGGTTCTTCAGGGCCATCAGCTGTTCGTACACGATCGGCATTGTTGTTCTCTCCCCGAAACTTCTCTTTCTGCTGCCCGTTATTGCGCCCTCTCCCCTTGCGGGAGAGGGCTACACTGGCATCAAATACAAGCTCGCTTGGGAGAGGGGTTGCCTCCACACACTCATCTCTCTCGCGGAGAGAACCCCTCTTCCGGCAGCCTTCGGCTGCCACCTTCCCCCGCAAGGGGGGAAGGTACTTTTTAGGCCGGCGTGAAGAACGGCAATGGCGCGCCGTCGGTCGGCTTCCACACCAGCTTCACCTTCTGGCCGATCTTCACCTGCTCAAGATCGCAATCGACGATGTTGGTCTGCAGCGACGGGCCTTCCTTCAGCGTCACATAGGCGATCGCGTAAGGGCCGGTCGGCGACTTCCGCATCAGGCTGTAGGTGTAGACCGTGGCCTCGCCGCTCGATTCTTCCCACACCGTCTTGTCGGAGAAGCAGAACGGGCAGATCGCGCGCGGGAAGTAGTGCGCTTCGCCGCAGGTGGTGCAGCGCTTGATCATGAACTTACCGGCCTTGGCCGCTTCCCAGAACGGCGCGGTCTCCGGATTGGTGACCGGGGCATTGTACTTCTTCGCTTCAGACATCACGCACGCTCCAGAATGCAGGTTGAGGCGGCGTGGCGAACGCCGAGCAGACCGCCGGTGCCGTGGGCGATCGCGAGGTCGCAGTTCTTCACCTGCACCTTCGGATGCGCCTCGCCGCGCAGCTGGCGCACCGCTTCGAGGATCTTGGTCATGCCGCCGCGGTTGACCGGATGGTTGCTGCACAGGCCGCCGCCATCGGTGTTGAACGGCAGCTTGCCGACGCCGGAGATCAGATTGCCGTCCGCGACGAATTTGCCGCCCTCGCCCTTCTTGCAGAAGCCGAGGTCCTCGAGCTGCATCAGCACCGTAATGGTGAAGCTGTCATAGATCGAGGCGTACTTGATGTCCTTCGGCGTCACGCCCGCTTCCTCGAACGCGCGCGGCCCGGACCACACGCCGGCCGAGTACGTCAGGTCGAGATCCTTGCCGCCGCGCGGGCCCTTCATCGCCTCGCCATGGCCGATCAGCCGCACCAGCGGCTTCTTCAGGCTCTTGGCGATCTCCGGCGTGGTGACGATCATCGCGCCGCCGCCGTCGGTGACGACGCAGCAATCCATCCGGTGCAGCGGGTCGGAGATCATCGGCGAGTTCAGGACGTCCTCGACGGTGACGACCTCCTTCAGCATCGCATGCGGATTGTATTGCGCGTGATGCGAGGCCGCGACCTTGATCCAGGCGAGCTGCTCGGAGGTGGTGCCGTAGTCGTGCATATGGCGCATGGCACACATGCCATAGGCATTGTGTGTGGTAGCCCCGTAGGCGGATTCGAAATCGGCTTCGGCGCCGGACGCGCGCGGCGGCATCGGACCGGTGCGCGGCTTGCCCGCCAGCGTGACCAGCGCGACCGAGCACTTGCCCGCGGCGATCGCCTCGGCGGCGTGGCCGAGATGGATCAGATAGGAACAGCCACCGGTCTCGGTGGAATCGACATGGCGCAGCTTCTTGGTGTTGAGGCCGAGATAATCGACCATCGGCCACAGCCCGCCCGGCGCGTCGCCGGCGCAGAAATAGCCGTCGATGTCGTCCTTGGTCAGCCCGGCATCCTCGATCGCGCCCTTGGCGACCTCGGCGTGAAGCTGTGCTGTTGATTTATCGGGTGCATGCCGGGTGGGATGTTCGTAGATCCCGGCAATGTAGGCCTTGCCCTTGATGGTCAAATCGCTCTCCGCTGGCGTTTCTTCATCTCCAGCGTTTTTCTGAACCGCCGCTGCGACCTTGGCAAGCGCGATAATATTCCGTCAGGCGAGACGGTATCCGCAAATTCATTCGTCGTCCCGGCGAAGGCCGGGACCATAACCACAGGATTGTGTGGTGAGAGCGAGCTGTGGCCGCAGCGTTGCACAACAACGAACTGCGGTGGTAATGGGTCCCGGCCTTCGCCGGGGCGACGAATGAATTTGTGGCTACACCCTACTCCGCCGCCAGCTGCCTTGGCGCGGGCGGCGGGTTGGCGAGGTCGGCGGCAAGTTGCGCGTAGCGAACCTTTGCTTCCACCTTCCTTGGCCGTCGTTCCCTCGTGGGGACGATGGCCACGGATCAAGTGAACTAGTGATGCTTTTCCAGAACGATCATTGATCCAAGCAACGGGGACGTCCAAATTGTTGCGACGTAGCAGTAATTGCCAGGGTAATCTTCGAGGCGAAAGCTATTCGCGTCTGAAGCGACCAACCGAGGCTTCACCTCGTCTTTCCAAAAGGCGAAGCGATCGTCCTCAGAAATCCACCAAAGGGGCAACCCGATATCGGCAACCACGAAGGTTGCGCCATTCCGCAGGAGCCCCACGACTTCTGCCGCCCCTACATTCTCAACGCGATCCACATCCAATGGACCGTCTTCATTCCAGAGCTCAGTGAGCGGCATCTGCGTAACGACTCTCTTGGTCACGTCCATTCGCTACCCACCATCGCAAACGCGCGCTGCCATCCGTCCTACTCCGCCGCTAATTGCCGCGGCGCGGGCGGCGGGTTGGCGAGGTCGGCGGCGAGTTGCGCGTAGCGAACCTTGGCCTCTGCGATCGCCTTCTCCTTCACCGGGCCGTAGCCGCGGATGCGATCCGGCAGCGACAGCAGTTCGACTGCGATGTCGTGGTTGAGCGGCGACAGCAGGTTCAGCACCGTCGCGACATCCTTCTCGTAGCCCGCGATCAGATCGCGTTCGAGCTTGCGGTCAGCGGTGTAGCCGAAGATGTCGAACGGCGTGCCGCGCAGGACGCGGAATTTCGCCAGCACCTTGAAGACCGACATCATCCACGAGCCGAACGCCCGCTTCTTCGGCCGGCCCTGTGCGTCGAGCCCGCCGCCGAGGATCGGCGGTGCGAGATTGAAGTTGAATTTGAAATCGCCCTCGAACTGGTCGCGCAGCTGCTTCTCGAAACGGCCGTCGGTGAACAGCCGCGCCACCTCGTATTCGTCCTTGTAGGCCAGCAGCTTGGCGTAGTTGATCGCAACCGCGCGCGGCAGCGCCTCGCCATAGCCGCCCTTGTCGGCGGCCTCGCGCACCTGGTCGACCAGCTTGCGATAGCGTTTTGCCAGGCGCGAGCTCTGATAGTCAGTCAGCAGCGCCATGCGATGGGTGATGATTTCGTCGAGCGACATCGCATCCAGCGTCCTCGGCGGGGCGACATCGTCGTCTTGCCCCTTCATCATTGCGGCCAGCCGCGCCGGATCGACCGCGGCGAGTCGCCCGAGCCGAAACGCCTCGGTGTTCATCTTGATCGAGACGCCGTTGACCTCGATCGCCTTTTCGATCGCCTCGGCCGACAGCGGCAACAGGCCGCGCTGATAGGCAAATCCCATCATCATCATGTTGGTGGCGATGGAGTCGCCGAGCAGCACCTCGGCCGGCTTGGTGAAGTCGAAGAAGGTGGAGTCCTTGCGCAGCTCGGTCTCCAGCACGCTGTTGACCTTGCGGGTCTGGAAGTTGAAGTCGCGGTTGAGGATGAAATCCGCGGTCGGAATCACGTGGCTGTTGATGATGCCGACGGTACGGCTGGCATCGCAGAGCGTGATGGTGTCCTTGGAGACCGCCACCACCTCATCGGCCGCAAGCACGAGATCGGCGGTGCCTGTCACGATGCGCGAGCAGGTGACGTCGGCGGTATGCTCGGAGAGCCGGACGTGGCTCAGCACCGCCCCGCCCTTTTGCGCGAGGCCGGACATGTCGAGGATCATGGAGGCCTTGCCCTCGATATGCGCGGCCATGCCGAGCAGCGCGCCGATCGTCAGCACGCCGGTGCCGCCGACGCCGCCGACCGCGATGTTGTAGGGCCGGTCGAGCGCCGGCTTCGAGGCCGGCTCCGGCAAGTCGCCGATATCGCCAAGCGCGGCCGGTGCCCGCTGCCGCAGCTTGCCGCCGTCGACCGTGACGAAGGACGGACAAAAGCCCTTTACGCAGGAATAGTCCTTGTTGCAGGTCGACTGGTTGATGGTGCGCTTGCGGCCGAGCTCGGTCTCCAGCGGCTCGACCGAGATGCAGTTCGACTGCACCGAGCAATCGCCGCAGCCCTCGCAGACCGCCGGATTGATCAGCACGCGGCGCGGCGGGTCCTCCATCAGGCCGCGCTTGCGGCGGCGGCGTTTTTCGGCAGCGCAGGTCTGCACGAACACGATTGCCGACGTGCCCTTGGTATCGCGGCACATCTTCATGACGTTTTCGAGCTCGTCGCGATGGTAGAGTTTCACGCCGGGCGCGATTGTATCCGACGGATAAGCATCGGGGTTTTCCGAGACCAGATAGATCTCGCGGATGCCTTCGGCGTGAAGCTGGTGGGTGATCTGCTGCGGGGACAGATCGCCGTCATGGCGCTGGCCGCCGGTCATCGCGACCGCGTCGTTATAGAGGATCTTGTAGGTGATGTTGGCCTTGGAGGCGACCGCCTGGCGGATGGCGAGAATGCCGGAGTGGAAATAGGTGCCGTCGCCGAGATTGGCGAAGATGTGGTTCTCGTTGGTGAACGGCGCGACGCCGACCCACGGCACGCCCTCGCCGCCCATATGGGTGAAGGTCTCGGTCGAGCGGTTCATCCACAGCGCCATGAAATGGCAGCCGATGCCGGCCAGCGCGCGGCTGCCTTCCGGCACCTTGGTCGAGGTGTTGTGCGGACAGCCCGAGCAGAAATACGGCGTGCGGCTGACCGGCGCGGTCGCCTGCATCTGCGTCGACTGCCGGCCGTTGAACCAGTCGGCTTTCGCACGCAGCATCTCGGCGATTTCAGGATTGAGATTGAGCCGCAGCAGCCGCTCGGTCAGTGAGCTGGCCAGCGAGGCCACGCTGAGCTCGGCGGCGAAGGTCAGGAAGCGCTTGTCGTGGTCGTCCATCTTGCCGACGATGCGCGGACGAACGTCGTCGCGCCAGTTGAACAGCTCCTGCTTGACCTGGTTCTCGACGATCTCGCGGCGCTCCTCGACGATGAAGATCTCCTCGAGTCCGACCGCGAAATTGCGCACCCCTTCCGGCTCCAGCGGCCAGGGCATGCCGATCTTGTAGAGGCGGATGCCGATCTTGGCGGCGATCTCGGGCGTGATGCCGAGCTCGCGCAGCGCCTGGCGAATGTCCTCGTAGCTCTTCCCCGAGGCCATGATGCCGTAACGCGCGTTCGGCGAATCCATGGTGATGCGGTTGACCTTGTTGGCACGGGCAAAGGCAATCGCGGCAAAGCCCTTGTAGTCCTGCAAGCGGCGGTCCTGCTCGAAGCGGTCGTCGGGCCAGCGGATGTTGAGGCCACCCGGCGGCAGCTCGAAATCAGTCGGGATCACGAACGGCGTCATCTCGTCGGTGAGGTCGATCTCGGCCGTGGTCTCGACCGTCTCGGTGATCACCTTCATGCCGACCCAGCAGCCGGAGTAGCGCGACATCGCGATACCCAGGAGGCCCATCTCGATCATTTCATGGATGCTGGAGGGGTAGAGGTAGGGCATCAGCGCGGAGATAAAGGCGTGGTCGGACTGATGCGGGACGGTGGAGGACTTTGCGCCGTGGTCGTCGCCCGCAAGGCAGAGCACGCCGCCATGCTTGGCGGAGCCGGCGGCATTGCCGTGGCGGAACACGTCGCCGCAGCGGTCGACGCCGGGGCCTTTGCCGTACCAGATGCCGACCACGCCGTCGTATTTGGCGCC
Organism: Bradyrhizobium semiaridum; assembly: GCF_020329505.1. Lineage (GTDB taxonomy): Bacteria > Pseudomonadota > Alphaproteobacteria > Rhizobiales > Xanthobacteraceae > Bradyrhizobium > Bradyrhizobium semiaridum. The sequence continues at coordinate 10,580 of NZ_JAGKJJ010000039.1, read as the reverse complement.
GGGCGAGAGGCCGAGCTGCTGCGAACCCCAGATTGCGGTGGCCGCGAGGTCCTCGTTCACCCCCGGCTGAAATTTGACGTTGTATTGCTCGAGATGCTTGCGCGCCGCGAACAGCTGCTGGTCATACCCGCCGAGCGGGGAACCGCGGTAGCCGGAAACAAAGCCCGCGGTGTTGAGGCCTGCGGCCCGGTCGCGCCTGATCTGCGCCATGGGCAGGCGGACCAGCGCCTGAATGCCGGTCAGGAAAACGTGGCCGCTGCCTTGGGTGTATTTCTGATCGAGACTGATAGGACCCTGGTTGATGCCCATTTAGCCCTCTGTTCGTTGGTCGCGACTACGCTTTTTAGCTAGTCATCCGAGCTTGTTAGAACCAGTCTATGTCGGATTTTCCGGCCCGCGCAGCACAATTCTGAGCCATCAAGCCCGGCCCACGAAAATCGCAATTTCGTGCCGGGAATATCGGAGCGCGGTTTCGGTTTCTGTCGCAGGACCGGCCTGCGGCGAAACGGCGTGACGCGTCCTTGCCGACCGGAGGATGAAAGGATGCGGCGAGCAGCGGTCGTGACACTGGCAGGACTGCTGTTGTGCGCTGCGTTCGCGTCCCGCGCATGCGCGGCTGAGTCGTCCGAGGACGTGATCGCGCGCGGCAAGGCGCTGACGATCGCGGGCGATTGCGCGAGCTGCCACACCGCCGATCCGGCCAAGCCGTTTGCCGGCGGCAAGCGGATCGAGACGCCGTTCGGCGCGGTGTTCTCGCCGAACCTGACGCCCGACCGCGATACCGGCATCGGCGGCTGGAGCGACGAGGATTTCGTCCGCGCGCTGCGCAGCGGCGTCTCGCCTGATGGCACGCACTACTACCCTGCCTTCCCCTACCCTTACTTCACCAGGCTGATCCGCGGCGACATGCTGGCGATCCGCGCCTATCTCGCGACGCTCGCACCTGTCGCGAACAAGGCGCCGCCGCCGCAGCTGCGCTGGCCGCTGAACTATCGCGTGCTGATGCGGGCCTGGAATTACCTGTTCTTCACCCCGGGCATCATCCAGCCGGACCAGGGCAAGAGCCCGGAATGGAATCGCGGCCGCTACCTGGTCGAGGGCCTCGCCCATTGCGGCGCCTGCCATACACCGAAGAACGCCTTCGGTGCCGACAAGCGCGACCAAGCCTTCGGCGGCAGCATGGTCGACGGCATGTTCGCGCCACGGCTCGATGCCGCTCCCCGCAGCGGGCTGAAATCGTGGGGCGCCGACGACATCGTCGAGTATCTGCAGAGCGGCCGCAACGGGCGCAGCCATGCCGGTCCGTTGATGTCCGAAGTGGTGGTGAATTCGACGTCGAAGATGAGCGACGCCGACGTGCGCGCCATCGCGGTCTACCTGAAGAGCCTGCCGGCCGGTATGCCCGAGCCCGAGGTCACCCCGCCCTTGGCTGCGCAGATCAGCGACGGCGAGCGGATCTATCGCGGCGCCTGCGTCGCCTGCCATGAGCTCCACGGCACCGGCGCGCCGCGGATCTATCCGCCGCTGCCCGGCAATGCCAATCTGCAATCGGCCAATCCGGCGAGCACGCTGCGCATCATCCTCGACGGCGCACAGACCGTCACCACGCCACGGGCGCCGAACACCGGCTCGATGCCGGCTTACGCGAAGCTGAGCGATCAGGAGATCGCCGACGTCGCGACCTACATCCGCAACTCCTGGGGCAATGCGGCGCCGGCCGTCACCGCGGACCAGGTCGCCAAGGCACGGCGGACCAAATAGCGCTCAGCGCTGCTCGCCGCCGAAGACGAATTTCGGCATCTCCCATTTGTAGCGGATCGCGAGCAAACGGAATGTCAGGCCGACCGCGAAGGTCAGCACGGTCCAGAGCGTGTCGTTGAGCTCGAGACCGAATGCGGTCACGTAGAACAGCCCGGTGACGACGGAAACGCTGGCGTAGAGCTCGCTGCGGAACAAGAGCGGCACCTCGTTGCAGAGGATGTCGCGCAGCACGCCGCCTGCGCAGCCGGTGATCATGCCGCAAACGATCACGATCGGCAGCGAAGCACCGCTTTGGCTGGCCACATCGCAGCCGGCCATCGTGAACACGACGAGGCCGATCGCATCGAGCACCAGGAAGGCGAGATTGAGCCTGACCACCAGCCGCGCCAGCGCGATGGTGACCAGCGCCGCCGCTCCTGCGATCGCAAGATAGATCGGATGCGCGACCCAGAGCAGCGGATAATGCCCCAGCAGCACGTCGCGGATGGTGCCGCCGCCGAGCGCGGTGATGGCGCCGAGCATGCAGACGCCGGCCCAATCCATGCTGCGCTTGCCCGCCGCCAGCGCCGCCGTCATCGACTGCGCCGCGACCGCGATGAACGAGAGCACGTGCAGCACCGAATCGGTGGGCGGCAGGGTCCACATTGGAAATGACCTCGTGAAACCGGCTTGGAACCCGCGAATCGCTGGTTCCATCATGAACAGGTTGCAACCTTGGCTCGGAACATCCTCCCGCGCCAGCCATTGTCCTGCTGCGTTTAGCTTTCCGGTGCTAACGGAGGAACTTTGAAATGGCTATCCAACCTGATGATCCGTATCGCGCCAACATGAGCGATGACGAGATCCGCCGTCAGGCGCGCTTCAACAGTCTCGACAACGAGTTGCAGCCGGATCCGGAGCTCCAGGAGGGCCCGGCCAGCGGCACCAAGATCGCGATGTTCGCAGTTGCTATCGCCGTGGTGCTGGGCGCGTTGTTTTATGGATTGAACAACACGTCGGTGAACCAGGCGACGACGACGCCGTCGAGCCAGACCGCGCAGACCCAGCCGGCCAATCCGGCCGGGGCGCCTCCGGGCATGCGCGACGTGACGCCGAAGGCCAACAGCGAGCCGGGCACGACCACGGGCGCGGCGCCTGCGCAGCCTGCGTCCCCGCCGGCCAACAAGCCGACCGGTCAAGAGATCGACCGCTCGGCGGCGCCGTCGGATTCGACCGGCGACAAGTCCAAGTAAGTCTACGCCGTTCGCACGACAGCGCAGCGGGCCGCAATGGGCCCGCTGCTTCTTGGTGCCGGCTACTTGAACATCTTGTTGAGCTCGCCGCCGGGATAGCCGTTGGCGAATTCGTTGAAGGTGCCCTTGTCGGCCATCTCCTTCGCCGCCTTCATGACACCGGCCCAGGCCATCACCGCCAGCCCGCCGCCGACGCTGATCCGGCGTACGCCGAGATCGGCGGCCTCCTGCAGCGACAGACCAGGCCAGGCGATCAAGAGGTTGACCGGCTTGGGAGCGACCGCCTTTACGACGGCGGAAATGTCCTCTTTCGTCTTGATGCCGGGCGCGTACAGCACGTCGGCGCCGGCTTCGGAATAGGCTTGCAGCCGCTCGATCACGAGCTTCAGATCCTGCTTCCCCCAAAAATAGGCTTCGCAGCGGCCCGTGAGCAGCACGCCACTGTTGTCGGCGTCGATCGCCTTGCGCGCCGCCTTGATGCGCTCGACCGCGAGCTTGTGCTCGAACAGCGGATTGGCCGCGTCGCCGGTGGAGTCCTCGATCGAGAGCCCGGCAACGCCGGTCTTCGCACCGCGCGTGACATTGACCGCGACCTGCTCGGGCTCGACGGCAAAGCCGCCCTCATAATCCGCGTTGACGGGAATATCGACCGCCGCGCACACCGCGGTCAGATGATTGCAGACGTCATCGATGGTGACGCGGTTGTCGGCCTTGCCGAGGGTCCAGGCAAAGCCCGCGCTGGATGAGGCCAGCGCCTTGAAGCCGAGGTGCTGCAGCGCGACTGCGGTCCCGACATCGAACGGGTTCGGAATGATGAAGCATCCGCTCTCGTGCAGCTTCTTGAAGGTGGCGCGTTTGTCAGCAGTTGGCAGCATCGATCTCTCCCGGAGTTTGGTTGGCGGCGCAGAGATGGGGATGCGCGCATCGCCGCGCTAGTGCTCGGCGTGAACCGCGCGGCTGTCCTTCGGCGCCTCACTGCGTTCGTTCAGACCGTAATCCCGGATCACGCTCGCGACGCGCAGGCGATAATTCTCGAAGATCGTCGCGCGCCCCTTGGCCTGGGTGCGGCGATGCTCGATGGTGTTGCGCCACGCTTCGACCGCGGCCTCGTCGCGGAAGAACGACAGCGACACGAACTTGCCCTTCTCGGTGATGCTCTCGAACCGCTCTACCGAGATGAAGCCGTCGATCTCCTGCAGGATCGGCTTCAGCTCCGCAGCGAGGTCGAAATAATGTTGCCGCTGGTCCGGCTTCGGCCAGACTTCGAAGATCACAGCGATCATGGTTCCCTCCAAGAGATGTCGTCATCGAGCGACTATAGCTCGACCTTGCGCAGAAATGTGCGTTCCTCCGCCAGGATGAAGCGGTTTTCTTCCGCGAAGTTGAAGTTCGCCATGCCCTCGCTGTCCTGGCGCAGCCGCGCGCGATAGGCTTCATAGGCGGCAAGGCTCTCGAACGAGATCAGCGCGAAGGCAACGTTGTTGGTGCCCTCATGCGGCATCCAGTAGCCGAGCAGATCGCCGCCGCAGCGCGGGATGATCGAGAGCCAGTTCTTCGCGTACTGCTCGAACATCGCGCGCTTGAACGGATCGAGCTGATAGCGGATGAAGACGGTGATGGTCATTGGCGGTTCCTCCTTTCACCGTCATTGCGAGCCATGACGACGTTGTGGGAGATTAGCCGCTTGCCCGGCGTCGATGCTTCGGCTATCATCGAACTATGAAAGCTGGCCCCGACATTTCCCGCGTCGCCGCCCTGGTCGGCGATCCCGCCCGTTGCAACATGCTGACCGCGCTGATGAACGGCCGCGCGCTGACCGCGAGCGAGCTGGCGCAGGAGGCCGGCATCACGCCGCAGACCGCGAGCTCGCATCTCGCCAAGCTCGAAGCCGGCGGGCTGATCGAGCCGGAGAAGCAGGGCCGCCACCGCTACTACCGCCTCACCGACCCTGACGTCGCCGGCGTGCTCGAGGGCCTGCAGGGCATCGCCGCCCGCGCCGGCCACATGCGCGTGCGCACCGGCCCGAAGGATCCGGCGCTGCGCCGCGCCCGCATCTGCTACGACCATCTGGCCGGCGATCTCGGCGTACAGATGCTCGACAGCATGAAGCGGCAGCGGCTGATCCGCCAAACCAAGCAGACGATCGAGCTGACCGGCGACGGCAAGCGCTTCATGGCCGAGGAGTTGCAGATCGATGCCGATGCGCTGACGCATCCGCGCCGCCCGGTGTGCAAGGCCTGCCTCGACTGGAGCGAGCGGCGCCATCACCTCGCCGGCACGCTCGGCGCCGCGCTGATGAGCCGCTTCACGGAATTGAAATGGGCCGCGCGCGACGCGACGCCGGGCAGCCGCGTGGTCAATTTTACCCGCAACGGCGAGAAGCGATTTGCCGCGCTGTTCGGGGCAGACGCGTAGCGGTACGCGCTTCGTCTGCCTTGTGGCGCACATCCGCGTCCTTTGCCATCACGAACGAAATATGACGAGCGGTTGCTTTCCTGTCTTGCATCGCGCTGACGCACGCAGCGCCATGTTCATGTCGCATTCAGCCCGGCGCGATATGGTCGGCGACAGAGGGCGCGGCTTCTGCAATGATCCCGCCGGGCGAATCGGTAAGTGAATGTTTGTTGCGGTGCCGCAGCGCGGCCCAAATTCCAGGAGAAGACATGAAGTATCTTTTTGCAGCGGCAGTTTTGCTCTCGACCGCATTCGCCGGCATGAGCGCAGCGGAAGCAGCCGGTGGTTGCGGCCCCGGCTGGCATCGCGGCCCGTATGGCGGTTGCGTCAGGAACCGCGGCCCGGTCGTGGTCGCGCCGGGCCCCGTCGTGGTGAGGCCCCCGGTCGTCGTCCGGCCCCCTGTTGTGGTGGTGCCGCGCGGGCGCGGATGCCCCTATGGCATGGCCTGGCGCTATGGCCGCTGCCGTCCGATCTGATCCCTCGACAGATCACGCCAACAAAACCCCGCCTCGGCGGGGTTTTTCTTTGCGGCAAGTACGGCTGGATGTGCCTCACCAATAGCGGCGGCGCCAGTGCCGGCGCCAATGGCGGCGGCGCCAGCCCCAATGACGGCGGTGCCAGTGCCGGTGGCCCCAGCGCCCGTGATGATGATGCCAGCGCACCTGTTCCGGCTTGAGGCGGCCGGCCTCCTCGCTCGTCGTCACCGCCGGATGAGCATCCGCGCCGGCCGGCGATCTCATATCTTCATTGAGGGGATGCGGCGCGAGCGGCGCGGCCTTGGCAGCTGCCGCAAAGGCCGCGACGCCCGCGGCGGCACCGAACGCGATCTTCAGAAAATCCCGGCGCTCCATGTGTTTCCTCTTCGAGGTTGGACGTGATGCCCGGCAAGTCTCGCCGCGGCGACATGAACGCCGGCTGAACCGCCGCGCCTCGGCCCGTACCTCACGCCGTCGCCTCCTCCGCCAGCACCAAGAGGTCGCGCGTCCGCGTCACCTCCGGCCAGTCGCGGTTGAAGTCGGCGACCAGCCGCTTCAGATGATCGCTGTTCATCGCGCGCTCCAGCGCCGCCTGATCGGCGAACTGATAGGTCGCCTGGTGCAGCGACGGATCGCTCAGGCTCCAGCATCGCCATGCGCGCTCGGCGCCGAAGGATTTCATCGCATCGGGCAGATGCACGCGCGAGTACCAGGCATCGAAGGCGGCGCGCTTCGCGGCATCGGCAACGGTGGCGCGGACGACGAAATAGGCTGCGGGCATCGGCTTCTCCTCGTTCTGACTTGTCATTCACGTCGCGCGGCTCACGCGTCCGTCACATGCTCCATGATATACCGGCCGCAGACAACGCCCGATCCGGAGGATCACCCATGCCCGTCCGCTGCCGCGCCGCCCTGCTCGCGATGCTCGCGACGCTGATCGCCCTGCCCGCCGCGGCCGAGGACATCGCGCTGCCGCGCGAGGCGCAGCTCGGGCCGCGGCCGTTCTACCTCGTCGACAAGATGAAGGACGGGCCGTTGAAGCGGCAGCTCAGCCAGTGCACCGGCCCGTTCCACAGATCGAATTTCTCGATCGGCCATCGCGGCGCCGCGCTGCAATTCCCCGAGCACAGCCGGGAATCCTATCTCGCCGCCGCGCGGATGGGCGCCGGCGTGATCGAATGCGACGTCACATTCACAAAAGACCGTCAGCTGGTCTGCCGCCATTCGCAATGCGACCTGCACACCACGACCAACATCCTCACCGTGCCCGATTTCGCTGCAAAGTGCACGCAGCCCTTCAACCCAGCGGATCCCGCCACCGGCAAGAAGGCCTCGGCCAAATGCTGCACGTCGGACATCACGCTCGCCGAGTTCAAGCGGCTGACCGCGAAGATGGACGGCTTCAATCCGGCCGCGAAGACGCCGGAGGAATTCCAGAACGGCACGCCGCGCTGGCGCACCGACCTGTACGCCGCATCAGGCACGCTGATGACCCATGACGAGAGCATCGCGCTGATCAAGAGCCTCGGCGCCAAATTCACGCCGGAGCTGAAGGCACCGGAAGTGACGATGCCGTTCGACGGCGACTACACCCAGGAAGCCTACGCGAGTCAGATGCTCGCCGCCTACAAGAACGCCGGCATCCCCGCCAGCGACGTGTTCGCGCAGAGCTTCAATCTGAAGGACATTTTGTACTGGGTGAAGAGCGAGCCGGACTTTGCCAAGCAGGCGGTCTATCTCGAGGAGCGCTACGAGAAGCAAGGCCTCGACCCGAACAAGCCGGAGACCTGGAAGCCCTCGATGGCGGAATTGAAGGCGTCCGGCGTCGCGATTCTCGGCCCGCCGATCTATGCCATGCTGACGCTGAACGAGGCGGGCGAGATCGTTCCGTCCGCCTATGCCAAGGCCGCGAAGGCCGCCGGCCTCGAGCTGATCGGCTGGTCGCTGGAGCGCGACGGCCCGCTGCACAAGGGCGGCGCGTTCTATCACCAGTCGGTGAAACCAGCGATCGACCGCGACGGCGACACGCTGGCCGTGCTCGACGTGCTGGCAAAGCAGGTCGGCGTCCGCGCGATGTTCTCCGACTGGCCGGCGACCACGACATTCTATGCGAACTGTATGGGGATAAAGTAGCGCACGCTCTCTCCCCCCGTCGTCCCGGCGAAAGCCGGGACCCATAACCACAGGGTTGTGTTGTCGAAGCAAAGCTGTAGCCCCAGCGCTGTAAAACAATCGGCATCTGGGCTAATGGGTCCCGGCCTTCGCCGGGACGACGTTGGGATAGATACCGATTCACATTTCAAACGGCGACGCCGCGCAGATGGTTTCGCAAGCCGCCGAACAGGACTAGCATCCGCCTCTCCCGTACCCCGGGGAGCAGCGACATCAGGGAGGCCGCCATGAAGCAGGGACAACCGATCAAGGACGCCAGCCACCTCTACGAAGTCGAGCGCCGCGCCCAGCACGCCGCCCGCCCCGGATTCCGCATCCAGGAGCTGCAGCTCTCGCCGACCCAGAAGGTGCCGTGGCATACCCACAGCAACATCTCCGACACCTTCTACGTGCTGGAAGGCCAGATGCGCCTGTTCCTGCAAGAGCCGAAGGAGGAAGTGAATCTGAATCCGGGCGAAGTCTACGCTGTGCGGCCGACCCGTCCGCACCTCGTCACTAACGCCGGCACGACGTCGCTGACCTTTCTGATCCTGCAAGGCGTCGGCGAATACGACTACGTGCCGCTGGCGCCGGGCTAGGTTGGCTCACTTAGTCCGGTCATCGGTGCCATCGCCCGGCTCGACCGGGCGATCCAGTATTCCAGAGACAGCAGTGCTTGAGCCGATAGGCCGCGGCGTACTGGATCGCCCGGTCCATGTGCGCAATTGCGCACAGGCCGGGCGATGACAGCGGTGGGTGGGATCTGGCCCGGTCCGTAGCCCGCATGAGCGAAGCGACATGCGGGGCGACATGTGGCGGATGATGGAGCGGCCCTACGACAGTGCCCTCACATCAGCTTCAACGGCGCATCATGCACCAGGCGAAGGCCGATCCGGCCGATCAATTCCGAACGGCGCGCCTCGGCCTCACTGATCGCCGCCTCGGTCTGCCGCAACGTGCTGACATTCGATCCGTACGACACGATGCCGCCGAGCACCAGCGCGATCGATCCGAGAGCTGCGGTCTGACCGGCTCCGGACAGGCCGAGCACCGTGATCAGCAGCAAGGCGAACCCGCCGGCGATCGCGGCCTTCGAGCCCAGAATGATCCTGCGGGAGCGCTCGGCGCTCTCGGCAAGCTCCTCGATACGGGCCTCGATCTCTGAGATGTCGTCGGTCGAATCGTCTTCGGTCATCACTTCGAACCTGCAGGGGGGATTAGGCGCAGCCGTAACTCGCCGCGGATCGCGGGACGATGATAGTGGGTTACGCTTCAGCCTTCGCTCTTCGAGCTACAGCGGACAAGTCGCCTCACCCACCCTACGACATCTACAACGGCAAATTGTCGTGCTTCTTCGCCGGGATCTCCACCTTCTTGTCCTTCAACATCGCCAGCGCGCGTGCGATCCGCCGCCGCGTCGAGTGCGGCATGATGACGTCGTCGATATAGCCGCGCTCCGCGGCGATGAAGGGGGACAGGAAGCGGTCTTCATATTCCTTGGTGCGCGCGGCGATCTTGTCGGGGTCGCCGATGTCGCTGCGGAAGATGATCTCCACCGCGCCCTTGGCGCCCATCACCGCGATCTGGGCGGTCGGCCAGGCGTAGTTCATGTCGGCGCCGATTTCCTTCGACGCCATGACGTCGAAGGCGCCGCCATAGGCCTTGCGGGTGATGATGGTGACGAGCGGCACCGTGCACTGCGAATAGGCGAACAGCAGTTTGGCGCCGTGCTTGATCAGGCCGCCATATTCCTGCGCGGTGCCCGGCAGGAAGCCCGGCACGTCGACGAAGGTGACGATCGGGATGTTGAAGGCGTCACAGAAGCGCACGAAGCGCGCGGCCTTGCGCGAGGCGTCGCTGTCGAGCACGCCGGCCAGCACCATCGGCTGGTTGGCGACGAAGCCGACGGTGCGGCCCGCGATGCGGCCGAAGCCGGTGATGATGTTCTTGGCAAACGTCTCCGAGATCTCGAAGAAGTCGCCCTCGTCGACGACCTTGAGGATCAACTCCTTCATGTCGTACGGCTTGTTCGGATTGTCGGGGATCAGGGTATCGAGCGAATTGTCGACGCGCTCGATCGAATCGAAGCTCGGCCATTCCGGCACGCCGTCGGAATTGTTCGACGGCAGGAAGTCGATCAGCCGGCGCATCTGCAACAGCGCATCGACGTCGTTCTCGAAGGCGCCGTCTGCGATCGAGGAGCGCGTCGCGTGCACCGAGGCGCCGCCGAGCTCTTCGGCGGTCACCACCTCGTTGGTGACGGTCTTCACCACGTCGGGGCCGGTGACGAACATGTAGCTGGTGTTCTTCACCATGAAGATGAAGTCGGTCATCGCGGGCGAATAGACGTCGCCGCCGGCGCAGGGGCCCATGATGACGGAGATCTGCGGGATCACGCCCGAGGCGATGACGTTGCGGCGGAACACGTAGGAATAGCCCGCCAAGGCGGCTACGCCCTCCTGGATGCGCGCGCCGCCGGCGTCATAGAGGCCGATGATCGGCGCCC
>NZ_JAGKJJ010000038.1 GCF_020329505.1 Bradyrhizobium semiaridum | reverse complement strand
GTCCGCCGGCGGAGGCCAGCCATGACGGCGTCACCATCCGCAACGACACCGGTGTGCAGGAGGGCGGCGAGATCTCGATCCATTACGATCCGATGATCGCCAAGCTCGTCACCCACGCGCCGTCGCGCGCGGCGGCGATCGAGGCGCAGGCGACCGCGCTCGATGCGTTCTACGTCGACGGCATCAGGCACAACATCCCGTTCCTGTCGGCGCTGATGAATCACCCGCGCTGGCGCGAGGGCCGACTCTCGACCGGATTCATCGCCGAAGAGTTTCCGAAGGGATTCTCCGCACGGCCCCCCGAGGGTGAGATTGCGCGGAGGCTCGCCGCGGTCGGTGCCGCGATCGATCACGTGCTGGGCGAGCGCAAGCGGCAGATCTCCGGCCAGATGGGCGGCCGCGTCGTGCAGCGCGAACGCCGCCGCGCGGTGTGGCTCGATCGTGACGAGATCGCGCTCGATGTCGCGCGCGAGGCCGATGCCATCGCGGTGCGCTTCGTCGGCACCGACGGGCTGCCGGGCAACCCGCACAATCTCGTCTCGAGCTGGGTGCCCGGCGATCCGGTCTGGCAGGGTACTATCGACGGCAATTACGTCGCGTTGCAGGTCCGCGCGATCAGCAACGGCTTCCGCCTCGCGCATCAAGGTTTTGAGGTCCCGGTCTATGTCTTCACCGAGACCGAGGCAACCTCGGCGCGGCTGATGCCGGTGGTCTCGGCCGCCGACACCGGCAAGAAGCTGCTGTGTCCGATGCCGGGCCTCGTGGTCTCGATCGCGGTGGCCGAAGGCCAGGAGGTCAAGGCCGGCGAGACGCTGGCCGTGGTCGAAGCCATGAAGATGCAGAACGTGCTGCGCGCCGAGCGCGACGGCACGGTGAAGAAGATCCACGCCGCGGCCGGCGCCACGCTGGCGGTTGACGCACTGATCCTGGAGTTCGCTTGAAGCTTCGTCATTGCGAGCGAAGCGAGGCAATCCGTCTCACCGCACACGCTGCTGGATGGATTGCTTCGTCGCTTCAGCGCAAAATTGCTTCGCAATTTTGTCGCGAGCTCCTCGCAATGACGCGGATGGAGAAGAAAAACCATGGCCTTCCGCAAACGCCGCGAAGCACTGCGCGCAATCCTCAACGGATCGACCTGCATCCGTCCGGGCTCGGTCTATGACGCGACCTCAATTCGGATCGCGGAGGATCTCGGCTTCGAGCTCGGCATGTTCGGCGGCTCGGTGGCCTCGCTCGCGGTGCTCGGCGACCCCGACATCGCGCTGATCACGCTCACCGAACTGGCCGAGCAGGTGCGCCGGATGTCGCGCGCCTCGACGCTGCCGTTCGTAGTTGACGCCGACCATGGCTACGGCAATGCGCTCAACGTTCGCCGCACCGTGCAGGAGCTGGAGGCCGCCGGCACCGCCGGCCTGACCATCGAGGACACGCTGCTGCCCCAGGCATTCGGGCAGGCGAAGCCGCAGCTGATCTCGCTGGAGGAGGGCGTCGGCAAGATGAAGGGAGCGCTCGACGGCCGCAGCGATCCATCGCTCGTCATCCTCGGCCGCACCGGCGCCGTCTCGATCACCAGTCTCGACGACGCGATCGCACGCGCCAGGGCTTATGAGGCGGTCGGCGTCGACGGGCTGTTCTTCACCGGTATCAAGTCGCGCGGCGAACTGGAGGCGATCTCGGCCGCGACGACGCTGCCGATCGTGCTCGGCGGCGCGCCGGAGGAGATGACCGCGCCGGACTATCTGGCCAGCCAGCGCGTCAGGATCGCACTGCAAGGCCACGCGCCGTTCGCCGCCGCGACGCAAGCCGTCTACGAGACGCTGAAGGCGCTGCGCGAGGGCACCTCGCCGAAGAACCTGAAAGGGATCGCCTCGGCCGAATTGACCAGTCGCGCGATGCGCGAAGCGGAGACGAAGGCGCGTAGCGGCGAGTTCCTGGGCCTCACGAAATGAGCGGCAGCGTCATCCGCCACGTCACCATCAGCGGCCGCGTTCAGGGCGTCGGCTATCGGGCCTGGGTGCATTCCGAAGCCACGATGCGCGGTCTCGAAGGCTGGGTGCGCAACCGCCGCGACGGCAGTGTCGAGGCGGTGTTTGCGGGACCCGACGCTGTCGTTGCCGAGTTGATCACGGCCTGCCGTCGTGGGCCGTCATCGGCGCGCGTGAACGATATGCAGGTAGATGCTGGCACGTCCGACCTGTTGAACCTGCGCGGGGCAGGCGAGCGGTTCGCATTTCTGCCGACGGTCTAAGCCGCCGAGATCACCAGCGCCTGAATCTTCCCGTCGATAGCACCGTTGCCGAAGCGGTTCGCCAGCGCCTCTGCTACACGCTGCGTTGTGGCCTCGAGGCCGGGCGTACCCCGCGCCTCGATCTCGCCGCGCATCGGGGTACCCTGACAGTAGGCGATGGCGGCATCGTGCGCCGAGGCAGCGGGACTGCGATGGGTGACCGTCTCGATCTGGATGTCGCCAAAGCCGGCGGCCGTCAGGTCCTCACGGATGCGCGCCGGATCGTGATAGCCGTGCGGCGTCCGTGCCATGAATAGCGGCGGGTTGGCCGGAAACACCTGATGCATCGCCTGCTGCATCACGTCGGCGAAATCGTTCTCCTCGATCCTGTCCCAAACGTTGAAGAGGAACCGGCCGCCCCGCCTGAGCACACGCCGTGCTTCGGCATAGCCCTTGACGCGGTCGGGGAAGAACATCACGCCGAACTGGCAGGCGACGATGTCGAAGTTCGTATCGCCAAACGGCAGCGCCAGCGCATCGGCCTGCTGCCAGGTGACGTTCGCGTTGCCCGCGAGGTGTGTCCTGGCCTGCGCCAGCATCGGCTCGTTGAGATCGGTTGCCGTGATCTGCGTGTCGGGCAATTCGGCGGCCAGCACCGTCGTGACGGCGCCGGTGCCGGCCGCGATCTCCAGCAGGTCGCGCGGCCGGTGGCGCTTGATGCGCTGCGCGAGATCGCGGGCATAGGGCGCGAAGATCATCGGCACCATCAGGCGGTCGTAGACCTGCGGGACCGATCCCGAAAACACGTTGTCGGAAGAGGGAGCAGTCATGACGTGTTCCTTTGCGAAAGGCGAGTGGCCGATCCTCGCCGTCACGGGCCAAGCCTTCGAAGTATGACGCAGTGACCAGGCCGCGCCAACACCCGGACCGGCGCCGCAGCGGAGTTCCGGCGCAGTGGCATCCGCCCGTTGACTTTCAATCCGAATTGTCTGATATTTCTGTCATGACAGAAATAACCGGCAAGAAGAAACTCCCCGCAGTCGTCGAGCGCTTCATCCTGCATTGGGGCGACATGGGCGACCAATGGGGCGTCAACCGCTCGGTCAGCCAGATCCACGGGCTGCTCTATCTGGCGGAGGCGCCGATGACCGCAGAGGACATCGCCGACACGCTCGGCATGGCGCGCTCCAACGTCTCCAACTCGATCAAGGAATTGCTGTCCTGGGGGCTGATCCGACGCGTGCCGATCCTCGGCGACCGCCGCGATCATTTCGAGGCCGAGACGGATATCTGGGAGGTCGCAGCGAAGATCGCTGCCGGACGCAAGGAACGCGAGATCGATCCGGCCATCGCGGCGCTGCGCGCCTGCGTGTCCGACGCTGCCGACGATCCGGCGATCAGCCCGGTCGCCAGCAAGCGGCTGAAGGAGATGCTGGGTTTCACCGAGCTGGTCGACCGCTGGTACGAGCAGATGCTGAAGGTGCCGCGGCCGCGTCTGGTCGCGCTGATCAAGCTCGGCGAGAAGATCGTGAGTTTTCTGCCGGCAGGCAGAGCCAAATAGGGACGGCGGCAACGGGAGTGTGCGATGGCGTCAGCAAGGATACCCGCTTTAAGGACATCGCCGGCTTCCGATACCAAATTGCTCGACGACCACCGCTTCCGCGCTTTGCTGTCGGATGAGGATTGGGGCCGCCTGCCGGTCGCTATCTGGCGGCGATTTTCGAAGCGCTTCGAGGACGGCAACACCGTCGTCTATGTCGGCGAGGTCGACGAGGCCAGCTTCAGCCGTCCCGGCTGGTGGGTGGCGCAGGCGGCACGCCTGATCGGCGGACCGCTTCCGACTGGCAGCGAGACGGGCGTGCCGATGATCGTCACGGTCACCGAGGACGCGGCGAGCGGCGGCCAGGTCTGGACCCGCATCTGCGCGCGCCGCGACGGCTTCCCGCAGGTCATTCACTCCGCCAAGCGCTTCGCCGGCCCGACCGGTCTCGAGGAATATGTCGGCTTCGGCGTCAGCATGGCGCTGCGCATCGCGGTCGAGCATGAGGCGCTGGTGTTCCATAGCGTGTTCTATGCGTTGCAGCTTGGTCCGTTCCGGCTGCGGCTGCCCGAATGGCTGACCCCCGGCGACCTCACAGTGACCCATTCCGATCTCGGCGGCGGCGACTTCCGCTTCACGCTCGAGATCATCCACCCGCGTTTTGGCCGGCTGCTGCGCCAGTCGGCCGTGTTCAGGGAGGCCTCGTCATGACGCCGCTGCTTTGGATCCTCATCGCCGTCCAGATCGCGATGGGCGTGTTCGACACCTTTTATCACCACGAATTCACCGAGCGGCTGGCCTGGCGTCCCTCGCAGCGCTACGAGCTGAAACTGCACGCCATGCGCAATATGCTCTATGCGCTGCTGTTCCTCGTGCTCGGCTGGCTTGAGGTGCACGGCATCTTCGCGATCGCCATCATCGCGGTGCTGGTGGTCGAGGTCGTGATCACGCTGATGGATTTCGTCGAGGAGGATCTGAGCCGCAAGCTGCCGCCGAGCGAGCGGATCAATCATACGCTGCTCGCGGTCAACTATGGCGCCATCCTCGTGCTGCTGCTGCCGGTGCTGATCGGCTGGGCGATGCGGCCGACCGGTGTCGTGCTCGCCTATGCCGGCTGGCTCAGCATCATCGCGGCCGCCTCGGCGGTCGGTGCCGCGCTGTGCGGTATCAGGGATTTTGCCGCCGCGAGGCGGCTTGGGCGGATGACCTCGGTGCCGTCGGCAACGCTGGTGGAGAAGCTGCCGGCGCGGCAGACCGTACTCGTCACCGGCGCGACCGGCTTTATCGGCAGCCGCCTGGTCGCAAGCCTTACCGCCTCGGGTCATCAGGTGATTGCGCTGATCCGCAATCCCGCCAAGACCGAAATGCTGCCGCCGCCGATCAACCTGATCACCAGCCTCGACCAGCTGCCTGCCGACACCAGGATCGACGCGATCGTCAATCTCGCGGGCGAGCCGATCGGCAACGGCCTGTGGACCGAAGCCAAGCGCCGCGAGATTCTGGCCTCGCGCATCGACATGACCGCCGATGTCGTCAGGCTGATCGCGCGGCTCGAGCGCAAGCCGTCGGTGCTGGTGAACGGCTCCGCGATCGGCTGGTACGGGCTATGGCAGGATCAGGTGCTGACGGAATCCGCAAAGTCCCATGCCTGCTTCAGCCACGAGCTGTGCGAGGCCTGGGAGACTGCAGCAAAGCCTGCCGCCGATCACGGCGTGCGCGTCGCTTTCCTGCGGATCGGCCTCGTGATCGGCACCGATGGCGGCTTCATCACGCGGATGCTGACGCCGTTCGAGTTCGGGCTCGGCGGCCCGCTCGGCTCGGGCAAGCAGTGGATGTCGTGGATCGAACGCGATGATCTGGTACGCCTGATCGCGCATGTGATCGCCACGCCCGAACTGTCCGGTCCGATCAACGCGACCGCGCCGATCCCCGTCACCAACACCACGTTCACCGAGGAGCTCGGCCGTCGCCTGCACCGTCCCACGATTTTCCGCGTTCCCGGGGCGCTGCTGCGAACTCTGGGCGGCGACTTCGCCAACGAACTCCTGCTCGGCGGCCAGCGCGTGCTGCCGAACAAGGCGCTGAGCAACGGCTTTGTGTTCCGGCATGAAACCCTGCGCAGCGCGTTCGAGACGATCTTGTAGGAGAGACCGGCATGACGTCGGCGACCGTCAAAGGCGGGCTCGCTGGATGCCTGGATCTTCGTCCCCGCCGGATGTGCGGCAGGACCAGGGCCGTGTACTGGTCGGGCGCCGGAAAACATGCCGGCGGCGAAGTTCAAGTGGCCGCTTGAGCGACGCTGCGGCCGGTTTGCCATTCAGCTCACGGACACTGCCCGTTGAGCGCGGTCTCGATCGTGCCGGTCCAGGCGGCGTAGCCGTCCTGGCTGAGATGCACGCCATCCGCGACCAGCGGGCTTGTCCGGGTTCGCAGCGTGCCGACATCGATCAGCGGGATTGCACGTTCGCGCGCGGTCTCGCGGATCACTCGGTCGATCTCCGCGAAGCGGGAACGGTCAACCTCGTCGGCCAGCGAGCCCGGTCTGGCGATCGGCGCCAGTGACACCGCGAACACCTTACCGCCGAGCGCAGCCGCCCGCTGTATGATCTCCGGATAGGTCTCCGCGAACGGACGGCGGTCGACCACGATGCTGTCGTTGACGCCGACCGAGATCACCAGCACGGCCGGCGAAAACCGGATGCGATCGAACGCCTCGACGAGGCGAAGCACGCCGCTCGCGACCGCGCCGGAATAGCCTGCATTGATCACCGGCCGCCCGCAGATGGACGGCGAGAAACTCGCATGCTCGACCAGGCTGTCGCCGAGGAAGACGACCGGCTTCACGCTGCCTTGGCCCGCGGTGAAATCCTCGATCCGCTGTAGCATTTCCCGTTCGCGGCGCTCGGCCGTCGGCGCTTGCAGAAAGTGAAACAGCAGCCCGGCGGCAATCAGGATGACGAAGGCGACCAGGAAGCGGGCGCGCATCAGGTGAGGGCAGGCTGTTCGCCGGCGCGGCGCGGCGCGGCGGCGCCGAATACCTCGACGAAGGCCTGCCGGAGCGCGATGTCGACATCGGCCATGGTGACGGGCAGGCCGAGATCGACCAACGAGGTGACGCCGTAGCGCGGATCGACCACGCCGCAGGGCACGATCGCCTGGAAGTGCGCAAGGTCCGGCTCGACATTGATGGCGATGCCGTGAAACGAGACCCAGCGCCGCAGCCGGACGCCGATCGCTGCGATCTTGTCCTCGTGTCCCGGCCCCTTGTCCGGGCGCTTGACCCAAACCCCGACGCGGTCCTCGCGGCGCTCGCCGCGGACGTTGAAGGAAGCGAGCGTTCGGATGATCCATTCCTCCAGCGAGGCGACATAGGCGCGCACGTCCGGCCGGCGCCGCTTCAGGTCGAGCATCACGTAAGCGATTCGCTGGCCGGGGCCGTGATAGGTGACCTGGCCGCCGCGGCCGCTCTGAAAGGTCGGAAAGCGCGGATCGAGCAGGTCGTCGGCCTTGCCGCTGGTGCCGGAAGTGTAAAGCGGGGGGTGCTCCAGCAGCCACACCTGCTCCGCCGCGGTGCCGGCGGCGATGGCGGCGACCCGGGCGTCCATGGCAGCGAGGGAATCGGGGTACGCGACCTGCTGGTCCGAAATCCGCCACTCCACCTCGCGATGGCCCGCGGCCAGCGCAAAACGTGTCAAATCAAGGCTTTGGCGCTCGTTAACCATTGGCTAACCCTAGCGTGGTCAGGTGAACCCACAATTTAGTTCCCATCCGGCGGTTCAGAAGTGGCCACCCTCGACAAAGTCAGCGTCAATCTCATGGTGGTCCTCGGCACCACCACGATGCCGATTCACCAGGTGATGCGGCTGTCCCGCGGCGCCATCATCGAACTGGATGCCACCGAGGCCGACGAGGTCAAGATCCTCGCCAACAACCTCCCGGTCGCCAGCGGCGTGGTTCTGGTCGACCGCAACAGAATCGCGGTCGAAGTCAAGCAGATGCTGCCGAAATCCCCCGATGTCAGGTAGTTAATTCGCTCACTTAACGCCCTTGTCCCTGCATCCGCGATTTGTTACATCGCGCCGTCGATCCGGCGGCACCCCTTGGGTTCCAACCGGCATCCCAGCGCTCGTGGCGGAATTGGTAGACGCGCTGCCTTGAGGTGGCAGTGGGTAACACCGTGGGGGTTCGAGTCCCTCCGAGCGCACCAAACCTTGTGACCCCTAAATTGCATGGTTTTCCGGGGCTTGGCTGCTCAGCGCCCTGTGCCCCGTCACGTCCAGACCTGAAGCCGGCTGGTGAAGCCTTGCAGCGTGAACAGGCCCTGCGCGGTGGCCAGTGCTGCCGCGGATGTGTCGCTGTCGTGGCTTGCGATGGTGCGCGAGACCAAATGGGCCAGCGGTGCAAGCGACGCGAGCTGATAGGTCTTCGCCAGGGGCGCCAGCAGGCGGTCGCGCGCCGAGGCGTGGAGGCCGGCTTCCGCGAATCCGATCAGCGCATCGAGGCCGCCTTGCAGCAGGCGGGCGGTCTGGCGCACGGAGAGGTCGGCCGGAGGAGGCGGCGCGAATTGGGCGACGGTCCGTCGCAGGCCGGCCATGAGGCGGGAGACCACGTCCTTGCCCGGCGTCGGGGCACGCTCGGGGAAATCGAGCGCCATCTGGCCGTCGCCCCACAGTGCGATCGGCTCCAGCACCATCTTGCCCGCCTCGGGCCGCGCGATCGCGACGATAGCGAAGGGCCGTTTGGTGCCGCCGTCGCCGAGCGCGGCTTCGAGCGCGGCGATACGGCGGGCGCCGAGGCCGCGGCCCTCGTCGTCATGCTCGAGCGTGAGCGCAATCCAGGCGCCGCTCGCATCCATCAGCGGCCAGCGCAGCCGCTGGCTCAGATCGTCGAAGGCCACCGGCGCGATCCGGCTCGGAAGCAGCACGAGCGGCTGTGCCGAGGGCGGCGGTGCATCGAGCGTCGGCGCGAAACAGCGCGACAGATGATCGGCCAGCATCGGCCATGACGCATGAGCGAGGGCGGCGAGCGAAGCATCCTGCGTCCAGTTGGCGACCAGCTCGCGGCTTGGCTTGAACGGCTGGATCGTCTCCGCGCGGCTGGTCTGCGACAGCGAGAGCCGGCCGGTGGAGGACGCCTGCGCGCCGGTGAGGCGGAATGTCGACGACGACAGCCGTGCCAGCGTCTGGCCCCAGACCGCCTGGTTGCGATAGCCGTCACGCGGGTCGAAGCGCGTGTCGTGGGTGGTGCTCCGTGCAAGTGTCGCGGTGAGCCGCCGTCCCGTCGCCGGCTCGACGAAATGACCGGTCACGCCGGCCGCGCCCGTGATGGTCTCGAACATGGTGGCGCCAAGGCCAATCAGTTCGACATCGCCGATCGGCTCGTATTCGGCACGCACTGTTCCGGCGAGCTTACGCAGGCGCGCGTCATCCTTGGTTTGCGAAACCGCGAACAGCAACGCGTGGGCAAAAGCGAGCTCGCGCAGCAGCTCGACCGGATCATGATTGACGTTCCGCGCACGGCGCTGCTCCAGCCCCTCGGCGACGCGCCGCAGGCTGGCCGACAGCCGCGGCATGGCCTCGGCGCGGCTCGACACAGCCAGCAACATCAACCGCTCCTCGAGCGCGCGCGAGGGGACGGCAAAGCCCTGCGCATAGGCGCGGCAGACCACATCCTGCATGATGCCGAGCAACGCCGGATCGGGTGCCAGCGTCGCCTGTTCGGACGCAGCTTCCGCATCGTCGATCTCGATGGCGTCGTGGCCGAAATGGCGGCGCGCGGCGAGGATCGCGGCGGCATGGCCGGCCGGTCGGCGGCGCTCGGCCAGACCTGATACGACCGAGCCGAAATCGCCCTGGCCGGGGATCGCGACCTCGATCTCCTCGGCCTTCAATCGCAGCACGACCTTGAGCGTCGCTTGGCCGGCGTCGATGGTCATAGCCTCGGTGAGAGCGAGCAATCGTAGCGCCTCGCGCAGGCCGGTCTTGCCGACGGCCTTGAGCAGGATCTTGCGATCGAACGTCGCGAGGCGGCCGGGCCAATCGATCTCGGCAACCGGTGCGGCGGCCGCCGGCGCACCGGCCTGCGTCCGCAACGCGAATACCACCGCGAGCTTGTGCCGGCACAGCGTCGCGGCGGGGCAGGTGCAGCGGGCCTTGGCGAGGCCCTTGGCGTCGAGCCGCACCGTGGCGCCCTCGATCGTTCCGACGATTTCGTCGGCGTCGAGCGCTTCGAACGTCACATTGGCCGCATCGGCGCGCGCCCGCCGAACGATGCCCTTGGAGGCCATCGCCTCCAGCGCGGCATCGTCGATCTGGGCATAGAGTGGGATCAGCGCGGACATCACGAGCCTCTAATCCATGATGCCGACCAGCCATTCGGCAAAGCGGTCGGGCGTCATCGCTGCGACGTGCATGCCAAGGCCAGACAGCTTCGCGGCGGTCGAGCGGTCGAACATCGCCTCGCCATTCGTATCGAGTGCGGCAAGGCCGATCAGCCGGGTGCGCGCTTCCGCCAGCCGCCGGACGCAGCGCAGCAGTTCGGTAAGCGAGCCGCCTTCCTCGAAATCGCTGATCAGCGCGATCACGGTTCGGGTCGGGTTGACGACGAGGCTCTCGCAATAGGTCATGGCGCGCGCGATGTCGGTGCCGCCGCCGAGCTGCACGGACAGCAAGAGGTCGACCGGATCGGCGAGCTTGTCCGACATGTCGACGATCGAGGTGTCGAAGGCGATGAAGCGAACGTCGACGGCCGGCAGACCCGCAAGGATCGAAGCCATCACGGTGGCATGGATCAGCGAGTTCAGCATCGAGCCGCTCTGGTCGACGCACAGGATGATGGTCCACGGCATCCGCCGCTTCTGCCGAGACACGAAGTGCAGCCGCTCGGCGATGACGGCCTTGTGCTCGGGACTGAAGTGCCTGAGATTGTCGCGGATGGTGCGACGCAGGTCGAGATTGGCCGCCGAGCGCAGCTTGCCGCGGCGGAAGCGATCGCGCCGGCCGGACAATGCGCGCTCCATCTCGGCCTTCAACTTCCGCTTCAGATCCTCGACCACGGCATCGACGACGCGGCGGATCGCCTCGACGAGGTCCTTGTCGGCCTTGCCCTTGAAGGCGAGCAGCACCTTCATCAGATCGAGATTGGGCTCCAGCTTCTGCAGCGCGGCGGGACTTGCGAACAATCCGGCGAGGCCGAGATCGTTCAGTGCATGGCCCTGGATGGTCTCGAACACCGAAGCAGGAAACAGCTTGCGGCTGTCGTTGAGCCAGTCGGGAATTGTGATCTGGCTCGGATCGAGCGAGCCCTTGCGGCCGCTGCCGAGACGCAAGCCACGCTGCCGGGAGCGTTCGGCATAGATGCGTTCGAGCAACTGATCGCGGCGCAGATCCTCGGCCGAGAGGCCGGAGCTGCCGAGCTGGTTGTCGGCATAGCGCCCGAGCGCCATGCGCCAGCGCAGCAGGCGGCGCGTCTGGTCGGCGGATAGCGGTTGCGTGGGGCGGTCGTTCGGCGGCGTCATGGCGCAGGCCCCAGCCAGGCGGCGAGGCCGTCGGCCTGCCATTGGCCGCGCAGGCGTTCGCTGAGCGCCAGATGATCCGTCAGTACGCGCGCATCCGGCACCTGCTGCAGCAGCGCGATGTCGTCCTCGCCGGCGCCGTGTGCGGCCGCGACGATCGCGGCGACCTTGTCGGTCTCCTGCGGCGAGAGCTCGGCGAAGGCCATACGCAGTTGCGGCAGCAGGTCGAGGAAGCCCTGGTCATCGACCGCACCGAACAGATTGTCGATCGCCGTGATGACGCTGCTGTCGTTGACGAACAGCTGCGGCGCCAGCGCCATCACGCCGGACAACGTGCGGATCGCGTCGCCGGGGCGCTCGAAGGCGCCGGCCAGCGCGGCCGACAGACGCCGGCCGGCCTCCGCCTCGTCGACCAGTCCAATCAGAGCGGCCAGCGCGATGACGGCGCCGGTCAGTTGCGGATCGAGTTGCGCGGCCATCAGGCCCTGCAGCGCATCGCGCAACGGCCGGGCCGGGAATGGCGGATCGGGATCGGCCATCGCCTCCGCCAGCGCCGCAAGGCAAGCGATCGCTTCGCCGACCGTGTCGGCGTTGACGGCGGCAAGGTCAGGCAGCAGCTCGGCGATCCGCCGCGCCAGCCTGTCGAGCAGCGGCGGGAGCAGATCGGCGAATGCCTTGACGGTGCCGTCGGACTGCATCGCCTTGGCGCGGCTGTCGAGCGCCTGACCCATGACGAGAGCATTGGTCAGCCGCAACAGGTTGGTGTCGGCGCCGACGGC
The DNA here is from genome assembly GCF_020329505.1 of Bradyrhizobium semiaridum. GTDB lineage: Bacteria > Pseudomonadota > Alphaproteobacteria > Rhizobiales > Xanthobacteraceae > Bradyrhizobium > Bradyrhizobium semiaridum. The sequence goes on along the minus strand of NZ_JAGKJJ010000038.1, from coordinate 33,064 downwards.
GGTGCTGACGGCGGCGACCAGCGTGTCTGCGGCGCTGCCGATCCCGGCGTCGAAGGCAATGCTGAGGAGATTGAACGCCGCCGCGGCGTTGTTGCACTGGCCTTCGCGCTCGAGATCGCCGAGGCGCCGGATCAGGATCGTGGCGGCAACATCGCGCACGGTTTCGCCGTCGGCCGCCCGCTCGATCAGCGCGGCCTCGACGGCCGGCGACCAGGCGTAGGTCCAGGTCTCCATCAGCATGTCGGCGCGGAAGCCGTGCACCCGGTCGGGACCCTTGAGGCGCTCGGCAAAGGGCGGCGCGACCAGTCGCATCGCGTGCAGGAACCGGCTGGTCTGGCCATGGCGGGATTTGCGATAGATGTCCAGCTCGCGCGTCTTCGCTACGGCGTCTTCCAGCGACAGGCCGAACGACCTCGCTTCCGCGCGCGCCCGTTCGATCAGCGGCGGCAGCCGGCTGCCCGGCGGCAGATCGCCGAGCCGGTCGCCCTGCAGATAGGTCGTGAAGGCGGCGAGCAACGGATGCGCGCCGACCTCGATCTCCTCCTTGATGGCGGACGATTGCAACGCGTCGAACAGCTCGGTGCGTCCGGGCTCGCTGAGCCCGCGCAGCTCGGCGAGACGCCGGGCTGTCTCGACCATGGATCGCAGCGTCGGGAACGAGAACGCCAGCGCCGGCTCGCTTTCGATCAGATGCGCACGGAAGCCGACCAGGATGTCTTCAGTCAGCGAGTCTCCGGTCTCGCCGCCGTCTCCAATCAGACGCTGCCAGACGCGCTCGTAAAAGCCCGGCAGCGGCAGGCCGGCGCCGTAGCCGTTCAACCGGTCGAGCGCGCGGAAGTCGTAACGGATCAGCCAGGCATTCGAACGCGCGGCGGCACCGGCCGGGCGCACCGACTCCGCCTGCGCATCGATCAGGGCCGGCGTGTGAAAGCCGCCGGTGACGACGGCGATCGGCCCGGTGCGCGCTGCGATCGCGTCCTGGATGCAGGCGCGCATCATGGCTTCGCGCGGCAGCGTTCCGTCCGTCTGCAATTCATCCGGGTCCGACGCCGCGCGCAACGCCGAGCAATAGGCGCCGACGCTGGCGAAGAAACCGCGCCAGTCGGTGCCGCGTGCGCGGGCCTCGAACAGCCCGTCCCACAACGCAAAGCCATCGCGAAAGCCGGTCCGCGCGCACATCGCGTCGACATAGGCGCCGCGGTCGAACATCACCTCCCGCATCGGCAGCAGCGGCTGGTCCGGCCGGTGTCTGCGATCGGACAGCATCGCGGCATGGCGAGACGGCAGATCGATGAAGCGGACGGTGGCGCCGAGCTCGCTCGCCTCTCGGATCGCGATGAATTCGGGCGAATGCCGGCAGATCGGATAGTAGGTGGTGCCGCCGCGGCCCTTCTTGGCCCCATCAGGCAACGCCACCATGGCAACCGGCGGCACGACGCCGGGGGCGAGCAGCTCAGTGATCAGCGGTTCGAAGTCGACCGGTCCCTCGATCAGCACGGTGGCGGGACGGATCGCACGCAGCGCCTCGCGCAGATGCAGCGCGCAGGCCGGCGAGTGATGTCGGATCGGGAAGAAGTGCAGGTCGCGTTCGCTATCAAACAGGCGGATGGCGGTCGCGGCCGGATCGAGTACGGTCATGCCGCGAGCCTCAGCTCTCGTCCTTCATCGCCTTCACCGCGCCGAGAAAATCCGACCACACCTTGCTGCGGCGGGCCCGCTCCTTGACGATATGATCGACATAGGCGCGGACCTTCTTCACATCCTCCGCATTGTCCTTGACGATGACGCCCTGCAACTGCCGCCCGATATGGGCGCCGCCGACGTCGCCATTGCCGAGGAACGCCGCTTCGAGCGCCGCTGCATGCGCGATGTTGACGGCCTCCGCCGTCGACATCACCGCCGACGGCTTTGACAGCGGCACATTGTCCTTGGTCTGGCCGCGGCGCAGATCCTGGAAGGTGGTGACGAGCAGATCGGTGACTTCGTCGGGGAAGTTGACGGCGATCTCGGCCTGTCCGAGCCGCTTGCCGACTTCCTGACGGATCAGCTCCGTCTCCAGCGCCGGATCGGTCAGCGGCAGCACGGTCTCGAAGTTGAAGCGGCGCTTCAGCGCGCTCGACATCTCGTGCACGCCGCGGTCGCGCAGGTTGGCGGTGCCGATCACCGAGAAGCCCGGCGCGGCGTAGACACTGGCGCTCTCGCCGAGCTCGGGCACCGACATCACCTTTTCCGACAGCACCGAGATCAGCACGTCCTGAATTTCCGGCGGACATCGTGTCAGCTCTTCGACGCGGACGATGCGGCCGAGCCGCATCGCTTCCATCACCGGGGAAGGCACCAGCGCGCGCGGCGTCGGCCCCTCGGCGATCAGCAACGCATAGTTCCAGCCGTAGCGGACGTGATCCTCGGTGACGCCGGTCGATCCCTGCACCACCAGCATCGAGGAGCCGCTGATCGCGGCCGCCAGCAATTCCGACAGCATCGACTTGGCGGTGCCGGGCTCGCCGACCAGCATCAGGCCTTGCTCGCTCATCAGCGCAACCAGCGCACGTTCGACCAGCGCATCGTCGCCGTAGAATTTGCGGCGCACGGATAGCTTGCTATCGCCGAGGATGAAGCTGCGCACCGCGCGCGCGGAGAGCGCCCATCCCGGCGGCCGGCGGCCTTGATCGGCGGCCTTCAGTGCCGCGAGTTCGTCCGCGAACCGGGCTTCGGCGCTCGGGCGCAGCTGCAATGCATTTCGTTGTTCCATTACCAGGCCACCTTGTTGCGCCAGTCCTCGGCAAATCCGCTGCCGGTGGTGGCGATCTGATGCAAATCGTTCCAGACCTCGCTGAGCAGCACCGGCGGCACGTCGCTCAGCGGAAGCTGCGTGCCATAGGTCGACCGGCCGCCCTTGCGCGCGCGCACGAATTTGGCTGCGACCAGCGCCACGGCACGATTTTCCTCAGGCAGCGGTGATCCCGTGAACTCGATCACGGCGTTGATCCCGACACCCGCGAACGGCTTGAGGTATTGCGTGAACCAGCCGCCATCCTCGGCCTGGGCGCGCTCATAGCCGAGCTTCTGCGCCGCGCTGCGCAGCTTGAAGGCCTCGATGATGTGGCCGGCGCGATCGTCGATCGAAGTTCCGGCCGCGCCCGTCAGCACCGGGCGGTCGAGCTGGTTGAACAGCGGCTCGACCTTGTAGTCGGCGAGGTGCTGCTTCCAGGCTTCGCTCTGTTCGCCTGTGAGCAGCGAACGGTGCGCCAGCTGGATGCCGGCGAAAGATTCGGGATCGACAGCGTTGTCGCTGCTGTCGGTCAGTGACAGATCCTCGAGCGGCCGGAACGAGGCGACGATGTTGCCGTCCGCGTCGAGGCCGAGCCAGATCAGCCGCTGCACCAGCCGTCCGACGATCGGGTGTTCGAGCAGGAAGCGCTTCCATTCGGCAGGCTGCCAGCGCCGGCCGACGCAGAGTGCTTCGTACAGCCGCTTGGCTTGGAATTCGTGGACCTGCTTCAATTCCTTCTTGGCGTTGGCGAGCGCCTTCTTGGCTTCGCCGGCACTTTCCTTGTCCGGCCCTTCGCTGACCTGCGGCAGGCTCTTCACCACCTTGCCGTCCGGGTTGTACAGCGTGAGCACGTCTTCCTCGTCAAGCTTGACCTGATAGAGACGGGTGCCGATCTCGAGGTCGAGAATGCCGCGCTCGTCGAGGCCTGCGGTCGGGATGGTGCGGTCGGCGAGTTCGTCGGTGCTCCAGCCCCGCTCGTCGGCGATCCGCTCGACCAGCGCTTGCGCCAGCACCTGCACCGAATTGGTGCGATGGCGACGGGCGATCGATAGCAGCAGCTGCAGCGCTGCCGTTGACTGGTTGCCGCTGAGATATTCGGTCAGCGCCTTGACCTGCGAGACCCGCTTGTAATGATCGCGCATGTAGGTGCGGACCATCTGCACCGCGAAGGTGCCCTCGGCGCGCACCGCGAGCCCGAGGATGCCGCGGTCGGCATGGGCGTTGTTGAGATAGATCCCGAGCTTCTCGGCGCGCAGATCGGCGAACGCCTTCTCATAGGTGTAGGACCGGTAGAACTCGTTGTTCCAGCGCCTGGCGTATTCCTGATACTGGTCGTAGCGCTGCTGGGCGCGGGCCTTGGCGTGCGCATTGGCTTCGTCTTCGGAGCAGTGCGTGGCGTCGTAGCGAAGGAAGCTGCCGAGGATGTGGCGGCCGAATGCCTCGGCGCTCTCGGGACTGAGCTCATCGAGCCAGAGCGCAAACAGCGTATTGCCGCCGGGCTGCGCGAGCTTGCCGGCGAGCGCAATCCACCAGCGCGGAACGTCCGCCGGAACGGCGCCGCCGCCGGCCCAGGTGAGCGTGGGAAGGCTGTCGAGCGGAAACCAATCGATGTCCTTGGCTTTCTTGCCCTTCAGACCGGCCGCGGCTTCCTTGGTCAGGATCTCCGGCGAGACGTAGCTCGAAATATCGACCTTGAGACGGCGCAGCGCGCCGAGCAGGGAGGCCCGCACCAGTTCGGATTTCTCCTTGCCGAGTGCCTTCTTGAGCGGCTCGACGGCGGCCTCGGCCCCGATCGCGCCGAGCATGTCGGCGACGCCGGAGCGGACATCCTGCTTGCTGTCCGACAGGAAGGGCAGCAGACGCTGCTCGATGCCATCGATGCCGAGCAGCAGCGCGCGAGCGGGCTTGTTGAGCGACTTCTTGGATGACAGCGCGTGCGTCAGCACGGTGTTGAAATAGCGCGCGGGCAGCTTCGGAAACAGGCCGAGCAGGCCGAGCGCATTCAAGGACGGCAGGTCGCGAAAATCCGTTGCCGCCACCTGGCCAAGCGCCTGGTCGAGCACGTCGAACTGAGCCGCGAGGTAGGGCCAGATCGCTTGCGGGGGCAGGTCTTCGGAGACACCGGCAGTCAGCGCGTGGACGGCCAGCGTTTTCGCGGGTACGCGCGACTGCATAAAGGCGGCGACCGTCCGCAGGTCGAAGCCGTTGGTCAAGCGGGCATGGATCGATGCCGGGATGACGCCCTGGCCGTTCAGCAGGTTTCCGGTCAACCAGTAGTGGTTGCTGGTGCCGAGCGCTTCGATCGAGCGCGCGCGGCCGAGGTGCCATAGCGTCAGTTCCGGATCGTTGAACGGCGGATCGGCCGCGGTGGCGCCGGTGCTGTAGGACGCGAACGGCGCGACGTTGCCGATCTCCTTGATTGCGTCCTGATCGATCGGGTCGTCCGAGGCAAGGAACGCGCAGTAGCGATCGGCGACAGCGTGATCGACTGGTTTGGGCGCGGTCGGCACGTGCCAGTTCTTGCGCTGCTCGGGCGTCGCCTTCTCGCGTCGCTCCATCTGGTTTTCGTAGTTCTTCAGCCACTGGCCGTAGGCCTTGTCGAGCAGGCCGCGAAACCCCGCGGCGACGCTCTCTGGCAGCCGCGTCGGTCCCGGCATCGGCGCGAGCGGCGGCGACAGCACCTCGGTGCCGTCGGCGGCGAGGTAGCCTTCGGCGCCGTCGGCATTCAAGGTGCGCGGGATCTGGGCCGCGTCATCGCTGACGACCGCCGATCCGATGCCGAGTTCGATGATCTTGCGGACCGTCTTCGACGTCTCCTTGGCGAGATGGCTTTCGAGCAGAGCTCGCGCGTCTTCGCCCATCACCAGCGGCAGAAGCTGCGCGGCCTGCGCGCGCGCCGTCGGGTTGCCATCGGCCAGGGTCTGCGTTGCGCTTGCCGCCAGTTGCTCGGGTGGTGCGGCCAGCAGCGCGTTCTGGGCCGCCTCGCGAACCGCCTTGCTGGTGGACGACAGGTATTGCTGATAGGCGAAGTCGAAATATTCGCCCCGGATCAGATCGAACTGCTTCAGGATCTGGATGACGGTGGCTTGCGCCGGGCGATCGTATTTTTCGAATGCGGCAATGACCGCCGGCTTCTCGGCGGGCAAGGCGGTCTTGAAGTCAAACTTCGATCCGACGTCGTAATTGTGGAAATAGTACGGGCTGCTCTTCTCCAGAACGAGCAAGTCCAGCGCAAGCACCGTTGCGTTGTCGCCCTCATCGCGCCAATTCAGGATCGTGGTGAGATCGGTGCGCTCGGCCTGGTCGATCCTGTAGGACAGGAAGCCCCGGAGCCAAAGCGGGCTCGGTCCTTGATGGCCGTAGAGGCCATAGCGCGTCCCCTTTTGCCCCGAGGTGATGACCTCGAAATAGCGACGGATCCAGACGGCTTGCCGCCCATGTTGCCGCTTGAGGACATTGCTGCGGGCGAGGGCCGCCTTCTGCACTGCGGCTTGGGTCGCAGGACTGCCCCCGTATGAGTGGTGACTGAGCGCGGACTGGACCTGATTCGCCTGTTGCTCGAGTTGCAGCAGCACGGAGCTGTTCTCGCCGGTCAGGACGTAACTGATCGTCCGCCGTGCGAGATCCGGACTGATCGTCTCCAGCCGCCCGAGGTCAGTCGCGATGTCAGTTGCCGTGGCCCTGTCGGCGTCCGTGTCAGGCAGTCTCACCGATTTGCCGATGCCGATGACCGATTTGAGAAAATCAAACATGCGTGTGTTCTTGATTGAAAGGTGATCCTGCGGGCGCGGGTGCTAGGCGAGAATCCCTTGAGTTCGGGACGACCCAATCGGTTCATTGTAGCGATCGCAGATCACGGCTGCACGAACTGGAGACCGGCTCTGGCCATAACTGGCCGTTGCATCGGGAAGAACAGGCGAGGCGTCCTCCGCAGTATCGCCTGTTCCGCAATATGATTTAAAGGACATGGCTCAATTCCGATGCGAGCTCTTAGCGACATCGCAACGCTGCCGAGAGGCTTTGCGCAAGGAATTAGTAGGAGCGGACGTTGGTCCGGCGCCCCGTTATTGCCCCAAGCTGTTGAACTTGCTGCCGTCTTTGTCTCCCTCCAAGGGTCGCAGCGAACCTCGGCGCAGATTCGTCCTCGGCAATTTGGTGAATAGCGCTGCGATCGATGCCGTCGTGTAACGGCTGTCACCTATTGTCGCGGATGGCATGGTCCCGCCGGTTCGGCGTCGCCGGCCGGATGTACCTGCCTTGATCACGCAACCCCTCGCCAGCCAGCCCCACCCGGAGCGCCTGATGACGTTTCTCAGCTACGCCTACTGTGCCGTCTCCAATTTCGTGTTCCTGGGGCTGGTCTATTTCAGTCTGAACTTCCTCGACAAATATCCGCAGCGCGCGACCGTTGCGATCCTGATGCTGGTCTATGCGGGAATGCATGCGTTCTCGGCGCTGCGCTCGTTCTATTTCTTCCAGCGCATCGAACGGCTGGAAGGTGAAACGCGCCGGCTGGCCTCGACCGCCGCAGAGGGGCCCAATTCAGCCGCCTCGCGCAAGCAGATCGTCGGCGGAGTCACCGAACTCCGGCACGCCGGCGAGGTCAAGGCGTATATCGATCTGTTCTTCCTGGCGCTGGTGATCCTGCTCTGCATCGCCAAGATCGTCACCAATTGAAGCGGAGCATGCTCTAATCGGCCACCCGTTTGGCATTCGCCGACGCAACCGCGCGCGGCGTTCGCTTCTTCACATTGGCGACGCGCACCGGTGCGCTCGCCGCTTCGGGCGCTTCGGCAGCATGCAGGGGCAGGGGACGGCGCTTGCCGTGCGCTGCGGCCGGCGTTTGATGTGCGGCCTGCCTGGGGGGCTTTGCCTGACGGGCCGAGAGCGCCTGCGACCGCAGTGCGGCCGCGCCCGGTGCGGGCTGCGCGATCCTTTGACTGCGCAGCGATCGGGCGGCGAGCAATGTCAGGCTGAGCGCTTCAGGGATCCTGAAGACGTCGGCTCCGGGCTGCGCCAAGGTCGGGGCGGCTGCGAGCTGCGCCAGGCGCGGCTGCGGCCATACCGTCGGCCGAAGCGCGGGCAGGCGGGTGCGCTGCGCGTGGTCGAGCAGGTCGGCGTCACGCCAGTCCATCTCGGCAAGGACAGGCGCCGGCAGGGTCCGCGTCTCCGTGAAGACGAAGTTCGGAATGCTCGGCCAGAGCGTGATCGCCACCGTCTCGGATGGCGGGTGCAGATACCATTGCTGCGGCTCGGTCGGCGTCGCCGGGCGATCCGCCGTTGCCGGCACGACGTGGACGATGCGATAGCCGCGCTCCTTCAGCGTGGCCAGGATGCGCGGCAGCGCCGCGACGGTGCGCGGCTGGATGTCGTGCAGCAGCAGGATGCCCTTGCGCTTGGCCTCGATGCGCTGGATCGCGAGCTCATAGACCCGCTGCGAGGAGATGTGGCGCCAGTCGTCGGCCGGGAAGTCCGCGCTCCAGGTCTGGATGCCCTGCGAGGCCAGATAGTTCTCGACGATCTCGGCGCGCATCAATCCGGGGATGCGGAAGAACGGCGCCAGCTTGCTCCTGTCGCCGTTCAGCGCCGCCAGTGTCGAGACGATGCCGTCGTCGATCTCCTGCCGGGCGCGCTCGAGCGGCATCCGGTCCATGTTCAGCGGATGGTGCTGGCTATGGGTGCCGACGGTGTGCCCGGCCGCGATCAGCTTGCGCACGCCTTCGGGATTGGCGTTGGCCTGGCTGCCGATGGTGAAGAAGGTCGCCTTGACGCATTGGCTGGCGAGGATCGCCAGCACCTGGTTCGAGTATTTCGGCAGCGGTCCGTCGTCGAAGGTCAGCACCACCTCATGATCGGCGAGCGGCAGCGTCTCCCGGTACTGCATGGTGCCGATCCGCGGATGCTCCTGGGGATCGACCACGAGGGTGCGCGAGGTGCCGAGCGCGTTGGGGTTCGGGCAGTCAGCGGCGACGGCGCTCCGCGGCGTCACCAGGCAGCAGCCGAGCAACGCGGCGCCAATCACGGTCCGCGACCGCTTGCCGATGTTCACCAGGACGTTTGCAATCATCAATCTCGGCCGCATCCCAAACGCACTGGCGGATCCTTAAGTGTGGCGCCATGAATGCCGCCTTAACGGTCTGTAATCCAGCTTGGGCGCCGGGTTCAATGTGATCTGTCGGACACGGTTTTCATCCCTGGCGGGACGATGTGGACGACGCGATAATTATGCTCACGCAGGTATCTTAGAAACGCCGGCATCATCTCGGCTGTCCGCATTTGCGGGTCATGCAGCAGGATGATCCCCTTGCGCGCCGCTTCGAGCCGGCTGGTGAGCAGCTTGAGTTCCTCCTCTGGCGTCATCCTGACCCAGTCGCTGGCCCAGAAATCAGCCCCGAACACCGCGATACCGCGCCTTTCCAGGCGATTCAGCAGCTCGGGCGTGGACTCGAAATAGGGGAACCGGAAGAACGGCGTGGCCGGGGTCGTGCTCGCGGTTCCGCGCAAGGCCATCCCGACCGCTTCGATCCCCCGGTTGATATTGGCCTCGGCCAGATCCGTCGGGAGCCTGTTGAGATGCGGATGATCCCAGGTGTGATAGCCGATCGTGTGGCCGAGACGTGCGATCTTGCGGACCATATCGGGGTGGTCCGCCGCATTGCGGCCGACCATGAAGAAGGTGGCGCGCACGCATTCGGCCGCCAGCGCCGTGAGCACCTTGTCGGTGACAAAAGGCGTCGGTCCGTCGTCGAAGGTCAGCACGACCTCGTGATCCTGCAGCGGAAGGGTCTGCGGAAAGCTCTTCAGACCAACGCGCGGATAAGTCGCGGGGTCGACCTCCAGCACGCGAGCGGTGCCGAGCGCATCCTTGCGCGGGCAGTCGGCAGCCTGCGCAGAGGCGGCCAGCACCGCGGGCATGAATGCGAGCAGCACTGCGGCTGCGTTCAGGATCGATCGTGCTCCGCTCGACATATTTCTCATTGCGCCGGGCCCTGCCGATTAGGTAATCCGTTCCGCACTACTCACACCCGTTTTTCCCCTCCTGTCAAACCGGCAAATCACGGCATGGCCGAGAATATCGACGTTGCCCGCCCCGCCGAGACGCTGCTCGACCGCATGCCGATGCGGGACGAGGAGGGCCAGCTCCGCCCCGAATTCGTCGCAGAGGTTACCCGCGCCATCCACGCCGCCGACCGCCCCGTGCTGTGCGAGACGGTGGCGGAACTGCACGCGGCCGATCTTGGCGATTTGATCGCGGCGTTGGAGCCGGATGACCGCGTCACCCTGGTCGAAATCACCGGAACCGATTTCGACTTTTCCGCGCTCAACGAGGTCGACGAGAGCGTCCGCGAGGAGATCCTCGAGGAACTCGAGCCGGAGACCGTCGCCGAAGGCGTCCGCGAGCTCGAATCCGACGATGCCGTCGAACTGCTGCAAAGTCTCGACGAGGAGGACCAGGAAGAGATCCTGGAGAAGCTGCCGGCAGCCGAGCGCGAGGACATCGAACGCAGCCTGCTGTACCCGGAAAACTCCGCCGGCCGGCGGATGCAGACCGAGTTCATCGCGGTGCCACCGGACTGGACCGTGGGCCAGGCGATCGACTACATGCGCGACACGCCCGATCTGCCTGATCGATTCTACGAGATCTATGTGGTCGACGCCGAGAAGCACTGGCTCGGAGCGGTTCCGCTCGACGTGCTGCTGCGCGCGCGCCGCCCGGTACCGATCACCGACCTCGTCGACGAGGACCGCCGCCGCGTCTCCGCCCTGGAGGACCAGGAGCAGGTGGCGCGGATGTTCGGCAAGTACAATCTGGTCGCCGCGCCCGTGGTCGACACCACCAACCGGCTGGTCGGTGTCATCACCATCGACGACGTCGTCGACGTCATCGAGGAGGAGGCCGACGAGGACCTGAAGGCGCTCGGCGGCGTCACCCATCCGGAAGAGCTGTCCGACACGGTCTGGACCATCGCCCGTGGCCGTTTCAACTGGCTGCTGGTCAATCTCGCCACCGCATTCCTGGCCTCGTCGGTGCTCGGCCTGTTCGAGGGCCAGCTCGAGAAGATGGTGGCGCTCGCGGTGTTGGCGCCGATCGTCGCGAGCCAGGGCGGCAATGCCGCGACCCAGACCATGACCGTCGCGGTGCGTGCGCTTGCCACCCGCGAGCTCGGTTCCGCCAACGCGCTGCGCGTGGTGCTGCGCGAAACCATGGTCGGCCTCGTCAACGGCATCGCCTTCGCCGTCATCACGGGCGTTGCCGCGGTGGCCTGGTTCAAGATTCCCGGCCTCGGCCTCGTCATTGGCCTTGCGATCATCTGCAACCTCGTTGCCGGCGCGCTCGGCGGCATTTTGATCCCGATGGTGCTGGAACGGGTGCGGGCCGACCCCGCGGTCGCCTCCGGCACCTTCGTCACGACTGTCACCGACGTGGTCGGCTTCTTCTCGTTCCTCGGCATCGCCACGCTGTGGTTCGGACTGAAGTAGCGCAGCGTTTGCGAGCAGCGTGGTTCGCGTGGAGCAAACGCGTCCGGCGCGGGACGCTTATCGTTAATCGGACCTTTACGGGCTTCGTGGATGATGCACCTATCTCGAAGGGGGCCATCATGCGGCGCTTGCGTCTCAAGGCGGACGGACGGATCGTCGAACTCTGCGACGGCAGGGAAATCCCGCTTGTCCCGTCCGAGCTGGCATCGGCCGCAGCACCAGTCGCACAGCCTGCGGTGCGCGACCTGCGCCGAAAGGCGCAACTCACCCAGCTCGAATTCGCCGCCAAGCTCGGCGTCCCCGTCGAAACGATCCGCAACTGGGAGCAGGGCAAGCGCGCGCCCCGTGGTCCCGCCCGCGCGCTGCTCGCCGTAATCGCCCATTCGCCGGAGACAGTGTTCGCGGCGCTGGCGGGCGAGCCGACGGCGGCGTGAGTGGGAGCGCACGTTCTCCGTCATCATTTCCGAATAGATCTCGCTTGTGCGCCACACGCGCGTCCGGTCGAGCCGGGCGATGAGTTGTGAGTGGGATGTAGCTTCGCATTCTCGCGACATGATTTGTCCGAGCTTTGCATTTCGTTTCGCCCTTCTTCGAACAGAGGGCGCAGGGAAAGCCGGGTGCCGATCGCACCCATGGGCCCCGAGCGATGGGTAGAAAGCTCGGGGGTAGGACCACAGGTGTAACCGGAAGCAACCCGGCTTTCCCTGCGCGATGGGTTACGGCTTATACGTGCTTACCCCGGCGAGACTTGGCTTTGTTGTCACCGCCCTCGCAAGACGCAATTGCATCGAGCGAGAGGACACCTGCCGCTAGGGCGTCCGGCCTGCACGATTTCACCGTCCGCCTCGCGTGCTGTCGTCACTGACACGCGCGGCGTCCACCGCATCTCACCGCAACACCGTGACGATGCGCAGCGCCCCTCGATCGGGTGAGACAGGTGATATATACATTGAGTTGTCGTTCGGATAAAGCGAAAATTTTTTTGCGGCGGAGCTTGACGAGATGGGCAACTCAGTGATTGAGAAATTTGTCCAAAGGCAGCAGCAGGCGCACTAGGCTTGCTTGTGACGGAATGCCGCCTGTCGGGACATATCCATATTTTCTACAATTTGTGTTGCATCCGACGTGAAGGAGAAGCCAATGGCTGTTCGCCTCGTCAACACAGCAACCGTTTTCGATAACCCAAATCTTCTGCTCGCCGGCGCTTTTGGCGTGACCAGCGTCCTCGTCGGCGGGGTGCCTTACCTCTACGTATCCGGCTTCGCCGACTCCGGGATCAGCGCTTTTTCGATCAGCGGCACCGGCCAACTGATCAATGTGGCGTCCGGCAATCTCCTGGACAACGGTGTTACCGCATTTGGCGGCCCCACTGCGCTCGCCTCAGTCACTGCGGGAAGCAACGCTTTTCTTTACGCAGCGGGCTACAACGACGGCGGCATCAGCGGCCTCACTCTCAATCCGGCCAATGGCGGGATCACCGCGCCGACAGACCCGCCCCACAACATCCGCGACGTGGACTCGTCGATCTATCAGCTTCAGGGCGCTATCGACCTGGTCTCCGTCACAATTGGTGGGAGCAAGTATCTTTATGCGGCGGGTGTGCTCGATAATGGGATCTCCACTTTCTTCGTCAACCCGACTACGGGCGCGCTAACGGCCGGTGCCGGCGCGGCTTACCACTGGGCCGATCCGGCCGAACCGGGAGCCGGATTCCACACCGCGCTCGAGGGGGTGCGTGCGCTAGCCACGGCCGTTGTTGGCGGCACCACCTATCTGTTCGCGGCAGCAACGATCGACAGCGCTTTCAGCGCATTCACGGTCGCCCCGACCGGCGCCCTGACGCCTTATCAAACCATATTGGACAACGCGATGTTGAGGATTGGAGGCGCCAGCGCGATTGCAACGGCGTCGGTTGGCGGCAACACCTACATCTTCGTCGGCGGCGGCGAAGACGGGATCAGCGTTTTCTTGTTGCCACCGGGCGGCTTCATCAACAATGTTTTCAACCTGGGAGACGACGCGACCCTGCACCTCGACAATGTCACCGATCTATCGACGGCCAGCATCGGCGGGACCACGTATCTGTTTGCCGCCGGGCACGATGACGACGGCGTCAGCGTGTTCAGAGTCGCGGCCGACGGCAGCTTGGCAAACGTCGCGAACGTGTCGGATACCGGCGCCTTGGCCCTCAACGGCGCGGAGTCCCTGTCGACGATGGTCATCGGCGGCAGGACATTTCTGGCGGTTACCGGCTTTGACGACAGCGGTGTTAGTCTTTTCCGGCTCGATCTCGTTCCCCCGTTGAAGGATTTCAACGGCGACGGCCACAGCGATATCCTCTGGCAGAACGACAACGGCACGGTGTCGGTGTGGGACAGCGGCCAGCTGGGTGGCGCCCATATCATCTCCAGCGCGGGTGTCGTGCCGGCCAGTTGGCACATCAGCGGCAAAGGCGACTTCGACGGCAACGGCCGAACGGACATTCTCTGGCAAAACGACGACGGCAAGGTATCGATCTGGGATAACGGCCAGGTTGCCGGCGCCCATATCGTCGCCGGCACCGGCATCGTTCCGAACAGCTGGCATATCGCCGGTACCGGCGACTTCGACGGCAACGGTCACGACGACATTCTCTGGCGAAATGATGATGGCAAAGTGTCGATCTGGGATGACGGGCAGATCACCGGCGCCCATGTCATCGCCAGCGCCGGCGTGGTGCCGGGCAGTTGGCATATCGCCGGCACCGGCGACTTCGACGGCAACGGCCAGGACGACATTCTCTGGCAGAACGACAACGGCGCGGTGTCGATCTGGGATAACGGGCAGCTCGCCGGCGCCCACGTCATCGCCAGCGCCGGGGCTCTGCCGAGCAGTTGGCATATCGCCGGCACCGGCGACTTTGATGGCAATACGCGCGACGATATTCTTTGGCGAAACGACAATGGTGCGGTTTCGATCTGGGATAACGGGCAGATCGCCGGCGCCCATATCGTCGCAAGCGCGGGCCTCGTGCCCGGCAGCTGGCACATTGCGGATACCGGCGATTACGACGGCAATGGCCGCGTCGACATTCTCTGGCGCAACGACAACGGTTCAGCTTCGATCTGGGACAATGGTCTGATCGGCGGCGCTCACATCATCGCGACAATTTCCAATGATTGGCACATCGCATGACGGAGCTGCATCCTCGGCCGGGCCAGCGACTATGATCCGTGTTGGAAAGTTGCCCGAGCGGTCCTCCGGTAATGCTTCGCGGCTCTGCATCGCGGCAAAGCCGGCCCCGATCTTTGCCGAGCTGCCTCCGGGGATCTTGTGATAATCTGCACCGCGAAATCGCGGAGGACCGTGATGAAAGGCTTCGAAGCGTTCGCGATCTACGTAACCCCGTTCATCATCATCGGGGTCGCGATCAAGCTGCTGATGAGACGCTATGCAGTCGATCTGCGCGACGTCAAAAAGCAGGTGGGACCTGCGCCTAAGCGTAGATTCCTCCTCGGGGCCTGGCGCATGGATTAATGCGCAGGTTCACGAGCTCGCTGCCAAGGGCTGCCCCTGGCCAAAGCGGCGTTCACGCTGTATTCAGCCGATCTGGTTCAGCTTCCCGCACGGGCGCACAATCGATATTGGCGAGGTTTTCAATTGGCCGACCATTTCGATGAAATGGCTTTGGTGGTGGACTGGCTGGATTGCTGCAGGAGCCGTGATCTCAACGGGATGCTTGAACTTTATGCTGATGACGCCCGGCTAGACTGCGCCTGCGAAGGCGCTGGGATTAGCGGGCGGTCCGCGCTCGCGGACTACTGGAGGCCGAAGCTCGCCACCCTGTTGCCGGACGCATTCGGGCTTGAGGAGATCTCGCCGGGGTCGGATGGTGTTGTGCTCGATTATCTCAGCTTCGAGGGCAGGCCGGTCAGGATCACCTTTGCATTCGACGCGCAGGGCAGGATTTCGCACATGCGCTGTGCCCCGTCATCGCGGTGACAGGCCTCAGCGCGCGGCATGATGGTCGAGCGGAAGCTGGCAGCGAATGACGGTGCGGCCTTGCTCGCGAAGCAGCTCAAGCGTTCCATTGAGCGCGCGCACGCGTTCGTGCATGCCGGTCAGGCCGCGGCCGAACGACATGTCCCGCGGCAGGCCGACGCCATCGTCGGTAATCTCGATCTGGACTTGGCTCGCCTCGATCGAGACTGCGATTCCCATTGTCGTTGCCCGCGCATGCCGAAGCACGTTGGTGACGCCCTCCTGAACGACGCGATAGGCAGTCTGTGAGAGCAGGCCGTCGAGACCGTCCAAACGAGGATCGAGCCGGGACGTCAGGCGGATCCCGGGCGCCTGGGATTGCGCGTTGCGCAGCGAGGCCTGGATGCTCTCAAGCAATCCGAGCTCGGCCACGTAGAGCGGACTGAGCCCCTCGAGCACGCGCCGATTGGCCTGCTGCAAGGCCTCGGCCGCGCTCAGGATGCCATGGGCCGGCGAGCCGGGTTCGGGCGGTCCCTCTGCGCCGGCCTCGACAAGCGCCGTTGCATTGGCGCGAATGGCGAACAGCAGCGGGCCCATCTCGTCGTGCAGTTCGCGGGCCAGTTCGCGGCGCTCCTCGTCCTGCACCGCGACGATCTTGCGCAGCAGCTCGCGGTTGTCCTGGCTGAGACGCTTCAGCGTCGCGGCAAGCTGGTTCGCTTCCGCGCAGCTCTTGCGGATCTCCGGAGGGCCCGCCAGCGGGATGGTCGTGTCGTAATCGCCGTCGCGCATGCGCGTGAGGCCGGTGCCGAGTTGCGCCAATGGGCGGAGTGCGGTGCCCGTCGTGTAATATGCGCTGAGTGCGGCGAGCAGCATCAGTGCCGAGCCGGACGCCACGATCGCAAGGAACCCCATCCACTTCTCCTCCAGATCGGCGGTCAGGTCGGGGACGAAGACGATGTCGCCCACATGCGCAGTCCCGATCCTGATGGGATGGGCGGAGCCGAACTGAGGAACCTGCACCAGCGTGACGAACCATGCTGGAACGCTGCCGTGGGATACGAGCGTGCCGGAGCGGTGCGGCCGCGACCCGGACGGGACGAACGTGATTGCCTCATCGCTGCCGAGCCTGCGTGCGAACGCATCGAGAATCTGCTGCGGATTGGCGGCAGCCGCGAGCGCCGCGTTCAATGCGTCGGCCACCAGGCGGGCGGAGCGGGCGCCTTCGGCGTTCTCGTTCTCGAACTGCTCGGGCGAGACGGTCCGCAGGGCGAGGCCGCCGAGCAGCAGCGAGCCGACGACCATCGCTGCCATCGGCAGCAGCAGCCGGGCACGAAGCGAGAGTCTGTTCCAGATCGTTGGCATTCGGGCTCCGTTTGCCGATTTCGCTTTCAATTTCCGCGTGAAGTTCTATCTAGGCAGAGGAGGACTGTGTGCAGGATACGGCCAAATCAGCCACCAGAATATTGATCGTCGACGACCATCCGGTGGTGGTCTCGGGCTGCCGGTCACTGTTTGCCTCCGACAAATCGGTCAGGATCGATGAGGCCGCGGATGCCAGGGCCGGTCACCGTGCCTTCACACAGAAGCGGCCGGACATCACCATCATCGATATCAAACTTCCGGACGTGTCGGGCTTCGAGCTGATGCGGCGGATCCGGAAGGACGACCCGGACGCCCGCATCATCATGTTCAGCATGAATGACGATCCCGCATTCGTCGTGCGTGCGGTCGAGATGGGCGCGCAAGGCTATATCTCGAAGGGCGACGATCCCCGCCTGTTCGTCAAGGCGGTGCGCAAGGTCGCGGCGGGCGAGAAGTTCATCTCGCCGCATCTGGCGAAGGCGGTCACCTTCTCCTCGGCCGCGATCAAGGCGAATCCGGCCTCGATGATGACGGCCCGGGAACTGGAGATCCTGCGACTGCTCGGGCGCGGCGACAAGATCGTCGACGTCGCAGCGGCGCTCGGTATCTCCTACAAGACCGTGGCCAACACCACCTCGTTGCTCAAGCAGAAGCTCGGCGCAAAGAACCACTCCGACCTCGTGCGCATTTCCGTCGAGATGGAGCTGGGGTGACCCGCTGAATTGAACTGGCCGCGCCGTGGCGCGGCCAGTTCCTTACTGCCGGAGGCTGCATTCGCCGGGGCAATCGATGCGGCAGATGCAGGCCCGGCGAGTTCGCTTGTGTTGTTGGCGCTTCTTCACCAACTGGCGGAGGGCCAGCCGAACCAATCCGGCGTGCGGTAGCTGGCCACGCGCTGTCCGGCTTCACGCGTGGCGGTCCGCCGGCGGTTTTCGTACCGTGCTTGGCGTGTCGACCTTGCCTTGCGTGAGGTTGCCTGCGACTCGTCCGCCTGCGCCTGCTTCCCGGTCTGAGCCGGCTTCTGGAAGTGCGCCGGGGTTTCGGGCTGCGCCGGCGGAGCGGAGGCTTCGGCAGCCACAACGATCGGAACCGGAGCTGCTGCGGTGACGAGCGGTGCGCTCGTGTCCATTCGGATCGCCTCGGGCCATTTGTGGCGCGAGTGGATACGGATCACGGAACGGTCGATGTCGTTGCGCGTCTCGGTGAGCGGCGCCGCCGGAAGATACCAGTCCACCAGGAACAGCAGGCCGAGCAGCGTTGCTCCTGTGAACAAGAAGTATCGAAGCAGAGGCATCGCGCTTTCACCCGCCGTTCGCGGCCGGACGTCCGCGCCGGCGCCGACCAACGGGAAGAAATGGCAATGGTTCCTGGAGATCGGGTACCCCTAAAGCAGGAATCCTGCGCCATGGATACGGCGGAGCGACAAGCATGTCGTCACGGGCCTGTTCGTAACCGCGGGAAAAATATGCAACAAGTGTCGGAACGCTTTGTACGCCGCGGCGTTGATGCTGTGCTTCAAGGCACAATCAACTTCCCAATAAGAGCTCCGGCGCAGTTCCCCGGCTGCGCCGGAGCCGTTTTTTTTGCGCAGTTGCGGCGAGGCACCGAACCGGATGTGATCCCGGTGACTCGACCATCCGCATCTCACCTCGCCGGGAGTAGATGTGGGCGAACCGGGTGCGCCGTTAGAGATGGACCCGGACCTGTTGCACCGCGGGCATCGCGAGGTTCTTGGCTGACTTCGACGCCACGAACAGGTTAGCTGTCACGAGCAGCGCGATTGAAAACAGCGCTACCAGCGACGCGCATGCGAACTGTTCGCCCATACCCATCTCAGCCACTCCAGATGCCCTGATCGAAGAACCTGAAAAAAGTCGCTTCGTTCCAGTCGCCGGGAAAAAGTAGCAACGGTGCGGGCCGGCGCTCCGATCCGCGTGGCGGGGCGGCTTCACGCCCGATATCCCCGGCATGGCGGCATGCGGCGCCAGCAATTGACACGGGCATCGCCCCCGTTACCGTCTCGGACGGGAGCTTTCCCAGAGAATCAAGACCCAGAAGAAACCAAAGAAGAAGGGCAGAGAACGCCGTGAAACGCGTCTTCGCGTCGTGAGTGGGTCCGCGCGGACCTCCGCGCTCGCGCCATTCCGCATTCGCAGCTATCGCTTTCAATGGCCGTCCGACCTGCTCACCTCCTGGGCGTTCGAGGTCGAGACGCTGGTGCTCGGCTGGTACATCATGGTCGAGACCGGTTCGGTGCTGCTGCTCACGGTGCTCGCCTCGCTGCAATATGTCGGCACGCTGGTGGCGCCGGTGGTCGGGATGATCGGCGATCGGGTCGGGCACCGCGATCTGCTCGTCGTGATGCGCCTTGCGTACACGGCGCTGGCCGGGACCATCATGACGCTGGCGCTGACAGGGCATCTCGCGCCGCTCAATGTCATGATCATCGTCGCGATCATGGGAGTGATCCGCCCGTCGGATCTCGGCGTGCGGGGGGCGCTGCTCGCCGACATCATGCCGGGCGAGCAACTGGTCGGCGCCATCAGCCTCGCGCGCACCACGCAGGACTCGGCGCGCATCGCCGGCGCGCTGACCGGGGCCGGGCTGTTTGCCGCGCTCGGCATCGGCTACGTCTATGTCGGGATCACCTGCTTCTATTTCTTCGCCGCCGTGCTGATGATGTGCATGACCCGCCCGGCGAAGACCCACGTCATGGTGGATCACGCCGTCAGCGGCACATTCGCCGCGACGCTGCTGCGCGACCTCAAGGAAGGCATGGTCTATGCCTGGAGCGGGCCGGGCATGCGCGCCGCGCTCTGCGTCGCGTTCCTGGCCAATCTCACCGCGTTTCCGCTGACCAACGGCCTGCTGCCTTACGTCGCGCGCGACATCTTTCATACCGACCAGACCGGTCTCGGCTATCTCTCCGCCAGCTTTGCCGTGGGCTCGCTGATCGGTTCGATCACGCTCAGCATGGCCGGCGGCGTGCGCATCGCGCGGCTCCTGATCGGCGCGACGCTGGCCTGGTACGCGATGCTGCTGGTGTTCGTCGAGCTCCGGACCATGCCGGTGGCGATGGCCTGCCTGGTGCTGGCCGGCATCGCGCAGAGCATGTCGATGATCGCGGCCGCCGTGATGCTGATGCGCAACGCCAGCGCGCATCTGCGCGGCCGGGTGATGGGCGTGCGCATGATGGTGATCTACGGCCTGCCACTCGGCCTGCTCGCCGCCGGCAGCCTGATCGACCTGATCGGCTATTCCGCCACCGGCACGCTGCTCGCCGCCGCCGGCTTCATCGCGATGCTTGCCATCGCGCTGCACTGGCGCGCCGATCTGTGGCCGGTGCATGCGCCGGCGAATGCAAGGTGAGGGCTACGAAAGGCGACTAGCGCTTCCGGTCCAGAAATCCTTGCATCAGGCGCTGCGGCTCGCCGGTCAGGAAGGATTGGCCGAACACGCCGACGCTGAGGTTGACCGACTCCGTCAACGGCAACTCCTCCCACTGCCGCAGCAGATCCTTCTGGATGCGCAGCGCCTCGGGGCCGCATTCCAGCAGCGCCTTCACCGTGCGCTCGACGGCCGCGTCGAGGCCGCCGGGTTCGGCCACGGTGTCGACCAGGCCCCAAACCAGCGCTGTCGGTGCGTCGATGTTCTCCGCGGTCATCATGAGCCAGCGGGCGCGGCCCCAGCCGATCAGGCGCGGCAACAGCGCGGCGTGGATCACCGAGGGGATGCCGACGCGCACCTCGGGCATGCCGAACATCGCATCATGCGCGGCGATCCTGATATCGCAGGCCGCGGCGACCTCGAGGCCGCCGCCGAGGCACCAGCCGGGCAGGCGGGCAATCACCGGCGCCGGGAATTGCCGGACCGCCTCGCAGAGATCGCGCAGCCGGCTGATGAACTCCTCGGCGGAGCGCTGGTCGAGCCGCGCCATCTCCCTGATGTCAGCGCCGCCGATCATGCTGCGCTCGCTTTCACCGGTCAGGATCACGGCGCGGATGTCGCCGTTGGCGGCGAGGTGTTCAAAACCCTCGCGCACGCAGTCGGTGACGTCGGAGCTCAGGATGTTGAGCTTGCCGGCGTTGCAGATCGTCAGTCGAACGACGCCTCTCGCGTCGCCGTCGATGCCGCAATGGGGATTGAGCAGGTCCATGGATGGTCTCGGGAACAGGGAATGATTGCGCCATGTCCCGGACAATACCGGCCGCTGTCAAGGGACCGGCGGGACAGTTGCGTGCCGAGAGGCGCACGTATAGAATTATAAATATCATATAATGGAGCCGTCATGACCGCCGCCGGGACCACCGACCTTCATTCGCCCGATCTGCTGCGCGTGCGCGTCGTCGAATGGCAGGCGCCGGGGCCGGTGGCGAAGGCGGCGATGCCGATGTCCGGCATGGAGGCGATGCGCGCGATCCGCGACGGTGTGCTGCCGCCGCCACCGATGGCGAAGCTGATCGGCTTCCGCATGGCCACCGTCGATGAGGGGCGGATCGTCATGGAACTCGACCCGCATGAGAGCCTTGAGAATACCATCGGCCTGCTGCACGGCGCGACCGCGGCGGCGCTGATCGATACCGCCATGGGCTGCGCGATCTCGACCGTGCTGCCGGCCGGGCAGACCTCGGTGACCCTCGATCTCAAGCTGACCTATCTGCGGCCGCTCTCGGTACGCTCGGGAACCATCAGCGCCGAGGGCAAGGTGATCAAGCTCGGCCGTCAGACCAGCTACACCGAGGGCTTCGTCCGTGACGGCAAAGGCAATCTCGCAGTGCACGCAACCGCGACCTTTTCCATGATCGGGGAGGCGCCAAAAGCGCAATAGGAGCGAAATAGCAGCAGCTTTTCCGCCGCAAATCTGCTATTATATGATTGGAAACATTTCATGAGAGTGGCATGCGCTATTCCAAGGAACACAAGCAGGAGACCCATGCGCGGATCGTGCGCAAGGCCGCGGTGAAGCTGCGCGAGAAGGGCGCCCACGGCATCGGCGTCGCCGACCTGATGAAGGACGCCGGGCTGACCCATGGCGGCTTCTACGCCCATTTCGACTCGCGCGAGGCGCTGGTGATCGAGGCCTTCAACTACGCGATGGACCGTGGCATCGAGCGCTGGCGCAAGGTCGTCGCCGAGATGCCGTCCGAGAAGCGGCTTGCGGCCATCGTCGACGGCTACCTGACCCCGGTGCACCGCGACGATCCCGGCCATGGCTGCGCGATCCCGGCGCTCGGTGCCGAGATCGCCCGCGAGAGCCCGAAGACGCGCAAGGCCTTCGCGCTCAAGCTCGAGCAGATGATCGACATGATCGCCGACCAGATCGTCGACGTGCCGCGCAAGACCGCGCGCAAGCAGGCGACGGCGGTGCTGGCGACCATGATGGGCAGCATCGTGATGTCGCGGATCGCCGGCAATGGCGAATTGTCGGACGAGATACTCGGCGCCGGCCGCGAGGCGGTGCTGGGGCGTGCGGCGGCGGCGAAGAAGAAGGCGAATTAAGCGCGCTCTTTCCGCGACCCATAACCCCAGGGCTGTGTTGTTGAAGAACGCTGTGGCCCCCAGCATCGCGCAACAATCGACATTTGGGGTAATGGGTCCCGGCCTTCGCCGGGACGACGGCGGAGTTATTGTCCCCCAAACAGCGCGCGCTCCGCTTCCACCGTCTCGTAGATGTAATCCGCCACCGCGCGGATGCGCGCGAGGTCCTTGCTGTCGGCGTGCATCAGGAGCCAGAAGGTGCGGGAGATCCGCACTTCGTCAGGCAGCACCGGCTGCAATTCCGGATGCGCGGTCGCCATGAAGTGCGGCAGCACGGCGATGCCGAATCCGGCGATGGTGGCGTTGAGCTGCGCGATCAGATTGGCGCTGCGGAATTTGGCTGAGATCTTCGGCGAGACCTGCGGCAGGTAGTCCAGTTCCGGTGTGAACAGCAGTTCCTCGATATAGCCGACGAAGCGATGCTTCGCGAGGTCGGCACGCCCGGCAATGTCGGGCGCCTGCGCGAGATAGGCGGGTGCGGCATAAAGCCCGAGCGTGTAGTCGAGCAGCTTGCGGCCGACGATGCGACCTTCCTTCGGCATGGTCAGGCTGATCGCGATGTCGGCCTCGCGCTTGGAGAGCGAGAACAGCCGCGCGGTGGCTACAAGTTGCAGATCGAGATCGGGATACCGCTCCGTGAACTTGACCAGCCGCGAGGCCAGGAAGTGGCTGCCGAAGCCGTCGGGCGCGCCGATCCGCACCGTGCCGGTGAGATGGGCGCGCGAGCCGCCGACCGCCTCCTGGTTGGCGACGATGGTGGATTCCATCGCTTCCGCGCTGTCGGCAACGCGCTGGCCGGCCTCGGTCAGCAGATAGCCGGTCTTGCGCCGATCAAACAGCTTTGCGGAGAGGTGACGCTCCAGCCGGTCGACACGCCGGATCACTGTGGCATGATCGACGCCGAGCTGCTTGGCGGCAGCGGAAACCGATCCGCCGCGCACGATCGCCAGCACGAAACGGAAGTCATCCCAGTCGATCGTGCCGCCGCCTTGATCCAGCATTTCCGCACATCTATGGTGCAATTTATCGGACTTGAATCCCATAAAATGCAGGGTCAATACCGTTTGTAAAGCGATCTCGCCGCCCAGCCGCGGCGATTCAGGTCCCCAGAGGGAGGTTATCCATGCGCTCAATCGGACATTTCATCGGTGGCAAGGAGGTCAAGGGCACGTCAGGCCGCACGGCCGACGTCTTCGAGCCGATGACCGGCGACGTCCAGGCCAAGGTCGCGCTCGCCTCCAAGGCCGAAGTCCGCGCCGCGGTCGAGAACGCCAAGGCGGCGCAGCCGGAGTGGGCCGCGACCAACCCGCAGCGACGCGCCCGCGTCATGATGCGGTTCGTCGAGCTGGTGCAGCGCGACTACGACAAGCTCGCCGAGCTGCTCGCGCGCGAGCACGGCAAGACCGTTCCTGACGCCAAGGGCGACATCCAGCGCGGCCTCGAGGTCGCCGAGTTCGCCTGCGGCATCCCGCACCTGATGAAGGGCGAATACACCGAGGGCGCTGGCCCCGGCATCGACATCTATTCGATGCGCCAACCCCTGGGCGTCGTCGCCGGCATCACGCCGTTCAACTTCCCGGCGATGATCCCGATGTGGAAATTCGCTCCCGCGATCGCCTGCGGCAACGCCTTCATCCTGAAGCCCTCCGAGCGCGATCCCGGCGTGCCGCTGAAGCTCGCCGAACTGATGATCGAGGCGGGTCTGCCGGCCGGCATCCTCAACGTCGTCAACGGCGACAAGGAGGCGGTCGACGCCATCCTCGACGATCCCGACATCAAGGCGGTCGGCTTCGTCGGCTCGACGCCCATTGCGCAATACATTTATGAACGCGCCGCGCAGACCGGCAAGCGCTGCCAGTGTTTTGGCGGCGCCAAGAACCACGCCATCGTGATGCCCGACGCCGACATGGACCAGACCGTCGACGCGCTGATCGGTGCCGGCTACGGCTCGGCCGGCGAGCGCTGCATGGCGGTGTCGGTCGCGGTCCCCGTCGGCAAGACCACTGCCGATCGGCTGATGGAAAAGCTGATCCCGCGCGTCGAGTCGCTCAAGATCGGCACCTCGGTCGATCCGTCGGCTGACTACGGCCCGCTGGTGACCCGCGAGGCGGTCGAGAAGGTGAAGAGCTACATCGACATCGGCATCAAGGAAGGCGCGACGCTCGCGGTCGACGGCCGCGGCTTCAAGATGCAGGGCTACGAAAAGGGCTTCTATCTCGGCGGTTCGCTGTTCGACAACGTCACCAAGGATATGCGGATCTACAAGGAAGAGATCTTCGGCCCGGTGCTCTCGGTGGTGCGTGCCCACGACTACAGCGAAGCGCTGGCGCTGCCGTCCGAGCATGACTACGGCAACGGCGTTGCGATCTTCACCCGCGACGGCGACGCGGCGCGCGACTTCGCCGCGAAGGTGAATGTCGGCATGGTCGGCATCAACGTGCCGATCCCGGTGCCGATCGCCTACTACACCTTCGGCGGCTGGAAGAAGTCGGGCTTCGGCGACCTCAACCAGCACGGTCCGGATTCGGTCCGCTTCTACACCAAGACCAAGACGGTGACCTCGCGCTGGCCGTCCGGCGTCAAGGAGGGCGCGGAGTTCTCGATCCCGACGATGAAGTGATTGTGTCCTGAGAGGCGAAGCATGCAGTTCGCTCTCAACGAGGACCAGATCGCCATTCGCGACATGGCGCGGGCGTTTGCGGCGGAGAAAATCGCGCCGCACGCGCTTCGCTGGGATGAAGAGAAGCACTTTCCCGTCGACGTGATGCGTGAGGCAGCACACCTCGGCATCGGCGGCATCTACATCAAGGACGACGTCGGCGGCTCGGCGATGACGCGGTTCGACGCGGCGCTGATCTTCGAGGCGCTGGCCACGGGCTGCCCGACCACGTCGGCCTTCATCTCGATCCACAACATGTCGTCGTGGATGATCGATGCCTATGGCAACGACACCCAGCGCCACAAATGGCTGCCAAAGCTCTGCACCATGGAGCTCTTGGCGAGCTACTGCCTGACCGAGCCGGGCGCCGGCTCGGACGCGGCGGCGCTGCGCACCCGCGCGGTGCGCGACGGCGATTATTACGTGCTCAACGGCCAGAAGCAGTTTATCTCCGGCGCCGGCGACACCGATCTCCTGGTCGCAATGGTGCGCACCGGCGGCGACGGTCCGGGCGGCGTCTCGACGCTGGTCATCGACGGCAAGACTCCGGGCGTCTCGTTCGGCGCCAACGAGCGCAAGATGGGCTGGAATGCGCAGCCGACCCGCGCCGTGATGTTCGAGAACGCCCGGGTGCCGGTCGAGAATCGGCTCGGCGAGGAGGGGATCGGCTTCAAGATCGCGATGGCAGGCCTCGACGGCGGCCGGCTCAACATCGCGGCCTGCTCGCTCGGCGGCGCGCAGGCAGCACTCGACAAGGCCTTGGCCTACATGAAGGACCGCAAGGCCTTTGGAAAGCGCCTCGACGAATTCCAGGCGCTGCAGTTCAAGATCGCCGACATGGCGACCGAGCTCGAGGCCGCGCGCACCTTCCTGTGGCGCGCCGCTGCCGCGCTCGACCGCAAGGACCCTGACGCCTCGATGCTGTGCGCAATGGCCAAACGCTTCGGCACCGATGTCGGATTCGAGGTCGCCAACCAGGCACTGCAGCTGCACGGCGGCTATGGCTACCTCAGCGAATACGGCATCGAGAAGATCGTGCGCGATCTGCGCGTGCATCAGATCCTCGAAGGCACCAATGAAATCATGCGGCTGATCGTGTCGCGCAAGTTGATCGAGGGCGCACGATGAGTGACGCAACGATGGCCGATGGCGACCTGATCGCGCGCAAGGAGGGGACGGCCGGCATCATCCGCCTGAACCGGCCGAAGGCGATCAATGCCGTGACGCTGGAGATGTTCCACGACATCGACCGCGCGCTCGACGCGTTCGAAGCCGATCCCGAGGTCGCCGTCATCGTGCTGGAAGGCGCCGGCGAGCGCGGCCTGTGCGCCGGCGGCGACATCCGCGCGCTCTGGGAGAGCTCGAAGATCAAGGGCGATCTCGGCAAGATCCTGTGGCGCGACGAGTACATCCTCAACGCGCGGATCAAGAAGTTTCCAAAACCCTATGTCGCGTTCATGGACGGCATCGTGATGGGCGGCGGCGTCGGGCTGTCAGCCCATAGCCGGCACCGCGTCGTGACGGAGAAGACCAAACTCGCGATGCCGGAAGTCGGCCTCGGCTTCTTCCCCGATGTCGGCGGCACCTACTTGCTGTCGCGCTCGCCGGGCGAGATCGGCACCTATTTCGGGCTGACCGGCACCACCATGAACGGCCCCGATGCGATCTACGCGAAGTTCGCTGACGCCGTGGTGCCGAGCGCAAAGCTGCCGGCGCTGCGCGAGGCGCTGACCAAGGTCGCCCGCGGCACGAGCTCCGCCGAGATCGACCGGCTGATCGCGGGGTTTGCGACCGGCGAGACCGCCGGTCCGGTGGCGGCGATGCAGGCCAAGATCGATAGCTGGTTCGCGCATGATCGGATGGAGGATATCGTCGCAGCGCTGAAGGCCGACGGCTCCGACATGGCGCAGGCGACCTTGAAGACGCTCAGTGAGAAGTCGCCGCGCGGCATGGTGGTGACGCTCAAACTGCTGCGGCTGGCGCGCGCGGCCGAGACGCTTGAGGAGTGTCTGGTGCGCGAGTATCGCGCCGCGCTGGAAGTGTTCGCAAGCGACGATTTCCGCGAGGGCGTGCGCGCCGCTGTAATCGACAAGGACCGTAGTCCGAAATGGTCGCCCGACCGGATCAAGGGCGTGACGCCGGAGATGGTCGCGCCTTACTTCGCCGAGATCGGCGCAGACGAATTGAAGTTTCCGAATCGCAAATAGAAACGTCGCAAGGGGAGAAGCGTCATGGCAGCAGTCGCATTCATCGGGCTCGGCAATATGGGCGGGCCGATGGCGGCCAATCTGGTCAAGGCCGGCCACAAGGTGACCGCGTTCGATCTGGTCGCCGCTTCGCGCGATCAAGCCAAAAGCGACGGTGCCGCGATCGCCGAAAGCGGGGCCGGTGCGGTGAAGGGCGCCGATGTCGTCATCACCATGCTGCCGGCCGGCAAGCATGTGCTCGGCGTGTGGAACGAGATCATCCCGCACATGGCCAAGGGCACGCTGATCATCGATTGCTCCACCATCGATGTCGAGAGCGCCAAAGAGGCGCATGCGCTGGCCGCCAAGCACGGCATGGCCTCGGTCGACGCGCCGGTTTCCGGCGGCACGGGAGGGGCCAAGGGCGCGACGCTGACCTTCATGTGCGGCGGCGAGGACAAGGCGTTCGCGGCGGCGCAGCCGGTGCTCGCCAACATGGGCAAGAAGATCGTGCATTGCGGCGCCGGCGGCGCCGGGCAGGCGGCCAAGATCTGCAACAACATGATCCTCGGCATTTCGATGATCGCGGTCGGCGAGGCCTTCGTGCTTGCCGAGAAACTCGGCCTGTCGCACCAGGCGCTGTTCGACGTCGCCTCGACCTCGTCAGGGCAGTGCTGGTCGCTCACGACCTATTGTCCGGTTCCAGGCCCGGTGCCGACCTCGCCGGCCAACAACGGCTACAAGCCGGGCTTCGCTTCCAGCCTGATGGTGAAGGACCTGACGCTGGCGCAGGATGCCGCCAACGCCGCCGGCGCGGTGACGCCGCTCGGCAGGCACGCGCAGGAGCTCTATAAGACCTTCGATGCGTCGGGACACGGCGGGGTCGACTTTTCCGGAATTATCCAGCACGTTCGGGGACTCGCTGGGAAATAGCCGCTTCGCTCGTAGCCCGGATGGAGCGAAGCGAAATCCGGGACGACTTCGTCATTCGGCGCGACCGGCCCCGGATTGCGCTTCGCTCCATCCGGGCTACGTTGAACGCAAATTCGACGGGCTCGGAAGAAGATGACCACATTCCAGGACGCACGCGCCTTTCTGCTCAAGCACCGCACCGACTACGACACCGCGGTGAGGGATTTTCGCTGGCCGGATCCGGTGCCGTTCAACTGGGCGCTGGACTGGTTCGACGAGCTGGCGAAGGCTCCTGACAGCCGCGACCGCGCGGCGCTGTGGATCGTCGATGCCGCCAGCGGCAACGAGACGAAACTCTCCTTCGCGGAGTTGTCGCGCCGCTCCAACCAGGTCGCAAACTTCCTGCGCGCACAGGGGCTGAAGCGCGGCGATCATCTGCTGCTGCTGCTCGGCAACGTCGTGCCGTTGTGGGAGACCATGCTGGCGGCGATGAAGCTCGGCGTCGTCGTGATCCCCGCGACCACGCTGCTGACCCCGGACGAATTGCGTGACCGGCTGGAGCGCGGGCGGGCGAGGGCGGTGGTGGCCACGCAGGACCAGGTCGCCAAGTTCGCCGGCCTCGGCAGCGAAAAACTGGTGCGCATCGTGGTCGGCGCCACGCAGGCGCACGACGGCTGGCTGCCATTCGAGGATGCGGCGACGGCGGGCGAGGCGTTCACGCCTGACGGGCCGACCAATGCCGACGATCCGATGCTGCTCTATTTCACTTCGGGCACCACCGCAAAGCCAAAACTGGTGCGGCACAGCCAGCGCAGCTATCCAGTCGGCCACCTCTCGACCATGTACTGGATCGGGCTGCAGCCGGGCGACATCCATCTCAACATCTCCTCGCCCGGCTGGGCCAAGCATGCCTGGAGCTGCTTCTTCGCGCCATGGAATGGTGTGGCGGCTGTTCATCCAGGAGCAGCTCGCGAGCTTCAAGGTGAGCCTGCGTGAGGTCTGCGGCGCCGGCGAGCCGCTCAATCCTGAAGTGATCGACCAGGTGCAGGCGGCCTGGGGCCTGACCATCCGCGATGGCTACGGCCAGACCGAGACCACGGCGCTCGCCGGCAATTCGCCGGGGCAGAAGGTCAAGGTCGGCTCGATGGGCCGGCCGCTGCCGGGCTATCGCGTGCAGGTGACCGACAATGACGGCTATGCCGCGCGCGAAGGCGAGGTGACGCTGCTGCTCGGCGCCGACAGGCCGGCTGGCCTGATGCAGGGCTATCAGAGCGACGACGGCAAGCTCGGCGGCGCCGATGGCGAGATCTATCGCAGCGGCGACGTCGTGTTCACCGACGAGGAGGGCTATCTCACCTTCGTCGGCCGCACCGATGACGTGTTCAAATCCTCCGACTACCGGATCTCGCCGTTCGAGCTGGAGAGCGTGCTGCTCGAGCACGGCGCCGTTGCCGAGGCCGCGGTCGTGCCGAGCCCGGACCCGATCCGGCTCGCGATCCCGAAGGCCTATGTGCTGCTGGTCGCCGGCGTCGAGCGCACGCCGGAGACGGCGTTGTCGATCTTCAGGCATCTGCACACCCGCCTTGCGCCGTTCAAGCGTATCCGCAAGCTCGAGCTGGTCACCGAGCTGCCCAAGACGATCTCGGGAAAAATCCGCCGCGTGCAGTTGCGCCGGCTCGAACATGACGATAATCGCGGGGACGCGTTGCGCGGAGCCGAGTTCCGCGAGGAAGAATTTCCGGAGCTGCAGAAGGTGCGGGCTGCCGGATCGGAGAGCTAGCGAAATGAACGAAGTCTGGAAGAAGCCGCCGGTGTCCTTTGCTACCTATCAGGGCATGGTCGGCAAGGAGATCGGCGTGTCCTCATGGCACCTGCTGGATCAGGGCCGCATCGACACCTATGCCGACGTGATCGAGGATCACCAGTTCATCCATGTCGATCCCGAGCGCGCCAGGAAGGAGACCGCCTTCGGCACCACGATCGCCCACGGCTTCCTCACGATGTCGCTGATGTCGATCATGTCCTACGAGGTGATGCCGGTGCTCGAAGGCACCGCGATGGGCGTCAATTACGGTTTCGACAAGCTGCGTTTCATCTCGCCGGTCCGCTCCGGCAAACGCGTGCGCGGCCGCTTCGTGCTGGCCGAAGCCACGCTGCGCAAGCCGAAGGAACTGCTGTCGCGCACCAACGTCACGGTCGAGATCGAGGGCGAGGAGAAGCCCGCTTTGGTCGCCGACTGGCTCGGCCTGATCTATTTCTCCTGAGAGGATGTGAAGCTTTGTCCCACCCACCGCTGTCCTCGCCCGGCCTGTGCGCATTGCGCACATGGACCGGGCGATGACACCGAGCAAGTTGAGCAAACCTTCCCGTCACTCTGAAGGATCAGGCAACGCGATTGAGCAACGGCTGCGCCGGCTGTCCCGCTCGCGGGGCAGGGGTCTCCTTGATCCGATGGTGCGGTGCATTTGCCCACATGGCGCATTGACGGCGGCGATCTCCGGTGTCCATCATCCCTGCTTTAGGCGGTGCGGGTCCAGGGAGTGGCAGCCATGGTGCAGAACATCGTCGCCGGACTTGTTGTGGTCGCCTTGATTGTGATCGGCCTGATCAGCTACGCTCAGGAGCATCATGAATGCTGGAACGGGCACCTGATCAAGAGCCTGAAGCCGTGCGGATCGATGGCCCCGTCCGTCTAACCGTCTCCCGCGGCAGTCATGGCCGGGCTTGACCCGGCCATTTATCGCTGCTCAAAAGTCACCAACCTCTTCATGCCGCTCGGGCGGTGCACCCTCTCCCCTTGTGGGAGAGGGTCGCGACATCGAGCGGAGCGAGATGAAGCCGGGTGAGGGGTATCTCTCCGCGTGCTCATCTGTGGAGAGAACCCCTCATCCGGCGCGCTAACGCGCGCCACCTTTTCCCACAGGGGGAGAAGGTGAAGAAGCAGGACTTGCAAATGGCAATCAGGTTTGACGGACGCGTCGCTATCGTCACCGGCGCGGGCAATGGTCTTGGGCGGGCGCATGCGCTCGGGCTGGCCAGCCGCGGCGCCAAGGTCGTGGTCAATGATTTCGGCGGTGCGCGCGACGGCACTGGCGGCTCGCTGTCGCCGGCAGAGACCGTGGTCGAGGAGATCCGCAAGGCCGGCGGCACCGCGATGGCCGACGGCGCCGACGTCTCGAATTTCGAGCAGGTCACCGCGATGGTCGAGCGCGCCACCAAGGAGTGGGGCAGTGTCGATCTGCTCTGCGCCAATGCCGGCATCCTGCGCGACAAGTCGTTCGCAAAACTCGAGGTCGCCGACTGGGACAAGGTGCTCGGCGTGCATCTCACCGGCACCTTCTACTGCTGCAAGGCGG
Organism: Bradyrhizobium semiaridum; assembly: GCF_020329505.1. Classification (GTDB taxonomy): domain Bacteria; phylum Pseudomonadota; class Alphaproteobacteria; order Rhizobiales; family Xanthobacteraceae; genus Bradyrhizobium; species Bradyrhizobium semiaridum. The sequence goes on along the minus strand of NZ_JAGKJJ010000038.1, from coordinate 1,837 downwards.
TGTGGGCCGGCATGCGCGAGCGCAACTACGGCCGCATCGTGCTGACGACCTCGTCATCCGGCCTGTTCGGCAATTTCGGCCAGGCCAATTATGGTGCCGCGAAGGCCGGCATGGTCGGCCTGATGAACGTGCTGGCGGAAGAGGGCCGCAAGAACAACATCAAGGTCAACACCATCTCGCCGACGGCGGCGACCCGCATGACCGAGGAGTTGCTGCCGCCGCAGGCGCTGCAACTGATGAAGCCGGAAGCGATTACGCCGGCGGTCGAATTCCTGCTCTCGGAAGACGCTCCGACCCGCACCATCATGGGCGCCGGCGCCGGCTCGTTTGCGGTCATCAAGGTGCTGGAGACCGAAGGCGTCAACCTGCCGCAGTCCGAATGGACTCCCGACGCGATCGCGGCGAACTTTGCTGCGATCGGCGACATGTCGACCGCCAAGGCGCTGCAGGGTGCGTTCGAGCAGACGCAGAAGTACGTCGCGCAGGCGGCGGCGCGGGCCGGAATCAAGCTCTGATCATGACAGCCGCCGTCATCGGTGCCGGTCCGGCCGGGCTGATGGCGGCGGAAGTGCTGGCGCAAGGCGGAGCGCGCGTCACCGTCTACGACGCGATGCCGTCGGCCGGGCGCAAATTCCTGATGGCCGGTCGCGGCGGCCTCAATCTCACCCACTCCGAGCCGCTGCCGGATTTCCTCGCGCGCTATCGCGAGGCGATGCCGCATCTGAAAGCGGCGATCGAGGCGTTCCCGCCGGCCGCGCTGCGCGACTGGAGCGCGGCGCTCGGGCAGCCGACCTTCGTCGGCACGAGCGGCCGGGTGTTTCCGGAGGCCTTCAAGGCATCGCCATTGCTGCGAGCCTGGCTACGGCGGCTCGGCGCTGCGGGCGTGCAGTTCGCGTTCCGGCACCGCTGGCTCGGCTGGGATGAAGCCGGCGGTCTGCTGTTTGCAACGCCGGACGGTCCGCGCGTGGTCGATGCCGGCGCCACGGTGCTTGCGCTCGGCGGCGCGAGCTGGCCGCGGCTCGGCTCCGATGGTGCGTGGACGGTGACCCTCGCGGCAAAGGGAATCGCCATCGCATCGATATGGCCAGCCAATTCCGGCTTCACGGTCGCGTGGTCGGATCTGTTCCGCGATCGCTTCGAAGGCCAACCGCTCAAGGGTGTCGCGCTGACCATCGGGTCGCACACTGTGCGCGGCGAGGCGATCATTACCCGCGCCGGCATCGAAGGCGGCGCGATCTATGCATTGTCTGCGGAACTGCGTGAGGCGGTGCTGGCCGGCGGGACGGCGACGCTGCTGGTGGCACTGCGCCCCGATCTTGCCAAGCAGGACCTCACCGCGCGCCTGTCGGCGCCGCGCGGCAAGCAATCCGTCTCCAACTTCCTGCGCAAGGCTGCACAGCTCTCACCGGTCGGCATCGGGCTGCTACAGGAGGTTGCTGCGACGACAGGCCGGCCGCTGGCGTCGCTGTCGCCGGCCGATCTCGCCAGTCTGATCAACGCGGTGCCAATCCGGATCACCGGTGTCGCACCGATCGCGCGCGCGATCTCAAGTGCGGGCGGGATCAGCTTCGACGAACTCGACGATCACTTCATGCTGCGCAAGCTGCCCGGCACTTTTGCCGCCGGCGAGATGCTCGACTGGGAAGCGCCGACCGGCGGCTATCTGTTGCAGGCGTCGTTCGCGACCGGCGCTGCGGCCGGGAAGGGCGCATTGAAGTGGTTGAACCTGTAGGATGGGCAGAGCGAAGCGAAACCCATCCTACGCGGTGCCACTCACTCCGATCCCGTCTTCGTCGCGAGGTCGGTGATGAAGCCGAGCACACCGAACGCGGCGGCG
>NZ_JAGKJJ010000037.1 GCF_020329505.1 Bradyrhizobium semiaridum | reverse complement strand
GCCTCCGGCGGCGGCTCCATGCCGGCGCCGGTGCCCTTGATGCGGGCCTGCGTCAATTCGAGCCCGGCGGACGTGACCACCCAGTCTTCCTGCCAGGCGGTCTTCTCGATCGAATGCGTCCAGGCGAGCGTGAAGGCCGCAGCCTGCAGCGCCTTCACCACGCCGGCGGAGGCGAGGCAGAGGCTCAAGCCGCGGCCACCGCATCGCGCGGGCGCTGCCGCCACTGCCAGAGCACGACGGCCGCGGCCAGCGTGAAGCCTGCGGTGTCCGAGAAGCGGAAATCGCCGAGCAAGCAGAGCGCTGCCACGAACGCGACCGCGATCTCGATCCAGCTCAGCCGCGTGAACAGAAAGCCGATCGCGACGATGCCGAACAATCCGATCGCGACCAGCGCCTTGAAGGTCGCCAGCGCCACCGCGCCGTAGAAGCCGAGCTGCGCCTGCATCGGGTCGCCGTTCTGCAGCATCAGCGCCGGCGAGTAGACGAAGATGAACGGGATGACATAGCCGGCGAGCGCGATTCGCATCGCCTCCCAGCCGATCTTGTCCGGGTTCTCCTTGGCGATCGGCGCGGCCGCCAGCGCGGCGAGCGCCACCGGCGGCGAGAGGTCGGCCATGATGCCGTAGTAGAACGCGAACATGTGGCTCGCGATCAAGGGCACGCCGAGTTTTGCCAGCGCCGGCGCGGCCAGCGCCGCGGTGATGATGTAGGTTGGGATCGTCGGGATGCCGGTGCCGAGCAGGATCGACAGCAGCATGGTCATGATCAGCGCCAGGAACAGGCTCTTGGCGCCGAGCCCGATGATCCAGCTGCCGAAGATGGTGCCGACGCCGGTCTGGGTCATCATGCCGATGATGGTGCCGACTATGGCGCAGGCCATGCCGACGGTCAGCGCCGACTTGGCGCTGTCGGCGAGCGAGTCGCGGCAGGCTTTGAGCGTGGCGCGGCCGCCCCGGGTCAGCGCGGCAATCACGACCAGGCCGGCGACGATGCCGCCGACCTGAACGATATCCAGCCCCTTGCGGGAGACGGCTGCCACCACCAGCGCAAGTCCGATCCAGAAGATGTAGCGGATCACGGTGTTGGAGAAACCGAGCGTGATGCTGGCGCCGAGGATCAGCGCCACGGTCAGCGCCAGCCCGATGCTGCCGGCATAGAGCGGCGTGAAGCCTTCGAACAGCATGTAGACCAGCGCGGCGAGCGGCAGCACAAGGTACCAGCGCGCCACCAGCGCCTTCCACGCGCTCGGGATCTCCGAGCGCTTCATGCCGACGAGGCCATGCTTGCCGGCCTCCAGATGCACCATCCAGAACGCCGAGGCGAAATAAAGGACGGCCGGGATCACCGCGGCCTTGACGATCTCCGAATAGGGTACGCCGAGCGTCTCGGCCATGATGAAGGCGACTGCGCCCATCACCGGCGGCATGATCTGGCCGCCCATCGATGCGGTGGCCTCGACGCCGGCCGCGAAGGCGCGGCGATAGCCGAACTTGATCATCAGCGGAATCGTGAACTGGCCGACCGTGACGACGTTGGCGACGCCGGAGCCCGAGATCGTGCCCATCATGCCCGAGGCGAACACTGCGACCTTGGCCGGGCCGCCGCGCGTGCGGCCGAACAGGCCGAGCGAGACGTCGGTGAACAGCTGGATCATGCCGGCGCGCTCGAGGAACGAGCCGAACAGGATGAACAGGAAGATGTAGGTCGCCGAGACGTAGATCGGCACGCCGTAGAAGCCTTCGGTACCGAACGACAGATGGGTGACGATCTGGTCGAAGTCATAGCCGCGATGGTTGAACGGCGACGGCAGATACTGGCCGAAGAACCAGTACAGCAGACAGGCGCCGCACATCAGCGGCAGCGCCGCGCCCATCAGCCGCCGCGTGCCCTCGAAGATCAGGATCGCGAGCAGCGTGCCGACCGCAAGGTCGGTGTGGGTCGGATCGCCGTCGCGCGCGATCAGGTCGGCGTAGAAGATCCACTGGTAGAGCCCGCAGAGGAAGCCGGCGGTGCCGACCAGCCAGCTCACCGCGCGGCCGAAACCGGTCTTGGCGGTGAAGTTGCCGATCAGGCCGAAGGTCAACAGGATCAGGAAGCCGACATGGACGCCGCGCACCACCTGGCTCGGCAGGTAGTTGAACGCCGCGACATAGAGCTGAAACGCCGCGAAGACGAGGCCGACGGCATAGGCCAGATGCCCCCAGCCGCCCGGTCCGAACCCTTCCGGAAAGCCGTGCTCGAAATTATCGAATTCAACCTTGATGGGCTGCTCTGCGCCCTCGGCCTGCTGCTGCATTGAATTAGTCCCCCGCCGTGCCCGTGCCGCCATCGCACCTGCATGGCGCCTTCGGCCGCATCCCCCGCACGTCATGCGCGGGCATGACCCGCGCATCCATCGAGAAAAGCTCTTTAGAAGGATGGATGGCCGGGTCAAGCCCGGCCATGACACCTTGCAAGCGTAGCCGGCCTTACTTGATCAGGCCCTTTTCCTTGTAATAGCGGATCGCGCCGGGATGCAGCGGAACCGGGCTGCCATTCGCGGCGGCCTCGAGCTTGATCTCCTTGCCCGCGGCGTGGGCGTTGGCGAGTTCGGGCAGCGATTCATAGACCAGCTTGGTCATCTGGTAAGCGAGCTCATCCGGCACCGCACTGGAGGTGACGAGATAGTTCACCACCGCCGCGGTCGGCACGTCCTTGTCCTGGCCGGTATAGGTATTGGCCGGGATGATCACCGAGACGAAGGGTGAACCGATCTTGTCGACGGTCTCCTTCGGCACCGCAACCACACTGATCGCGGTCGAGGTCGAGAGATCCTTCAGCGAGGCGACGCCGAGGCCGGCCGACTGCAGCGTGGCGTTGAGCTGACGGTTCTTCATCAGGTCGACGGATTCGGCGAACGGCAGATACTCGACCTTGCCGAGATCCTTGTAGCTCATGCCCGCGGCCGCGAGGATCGCGCGCGAGTTGAGCTCGGTGCCGGATTTCGGCGCACCGACCGACAAGCTCTTGCCCTTGAGATCGGCGAGCGTCTTGATGCCGCTCTCGGCGGTGGCGACGATCTGGATGTAGTTCGGATAGATCGCTCCGATGGTGCGCAGCTTGTCGAGCTTGTTCTTGAAGCCGGCTTCCGCATCGCCTTCCCAGGCGGCCTTCAGCGAATCGCCGAGCGTGAAGGCGATCTCGCCGCGGCCCTGCTGCAGCAGCACCAGGTTCTCGACCGAGGCCTTGGTGGCCTGCACCTGGGTCTTCACGCCGGGAATCTTGTCGCCGAAGATCTTCCCCATCGCGACGCCGAGCGGATAGTAGACGCCGGAGGTCCCGCCGGTCAGCACGTTGATGAACTGCTCGGCCCGCGCAACGGGCGCGGTCAGCACGCTGGCTGCCACGGTCGCGGCCGCCACCAATTTCCAATTCATGAGCATTATTCTCCCCTTAAGCCGGCCGGAAATTGGCCGGACGCTCCCTCGGGGTCAACCCATCCAAACGACGCATGGGCCGCGCAAGGCCGTATGCCAGCACCGTCGGATGAGGGGCTGCGGGAACTCTCGCCCTCCGGGCGGGTTGAGGGGCGCAGCCTTGCGGCGAGGTATCACTTGCAGCCATCCGAAATGACTGTTGAACGATCGCTCGACGCGCTGAACTTCTTCCTCGCCGACGTCCGCGACGGACTCGGCCCCTATCTGGCGATCTACCTGCTGAGCGAGCGGAGGTGGGACGCGGCCTCGATCGGCGCCGTGATGTCGATCGCCGCGATCGCCGGCATCCTGGCCCAAACGCCGGCCGGTGCCCTGATCGACCGCAGCCATGCCAAGCGCGGACTGATGATCGCCGCCGCCATGATCGTCACCGCCGCCTGCCTCGTGCTGCCGCTGCTCGGCGGCTTTGCGCTGGTCGCGGCGACGCAGGCGCTTGCGGCCGCAGCGGGCTCCGTCTTCGCGCCGGCGATCGCAGCCGTGACGCTCGGCATCGTCGGTCCCAAGGCGTTCGCGGCGCGGACCGGCCGCAACGAGGCGTTCAACCATGCTGGCAACGCCGTGGCCGCGGCGGTCGCCGGCGGCACCGCCTATTGGTTCGGACCGGTGGTTGTGTTCTGGCTGCTCGCCGCGATGGCGCTCGCGAGCATCGTGGCGACGCTGGCGATCCCGGCCCGCGCCATCGACCATCAGATCGCGCGCGGTCTCGACGACGTCGCGGAGCCGAACGGCGCGCGACACGTCAAGCCTTCCGGCTTTCGCGTGCTGCTGACCTGCCGGCCGCTGCTGATTTTCGCCGGCGCCACCGTGATCTTTCATTTCGCCAATGCGGCGATGCTGCCGCTGGTCGGACAGAAGCTGGCCTTGGTGAACCGCAATCTCGGCACCACGCTGATGTCGGTCTGCATCATCGCGGCGCAGATCGTGATGGTGCCGGTCGCGATCGTGGTCGGGCGCAAGGCCGACGTCTGGGGCCGCAAGCCGATCTTCGCGGCAGCGCTCGCCGTGCTCGCGATCCGCGGCGCGCTCTATCCGCTCTCCGACAATCCATACTGGCTGGTGTCGGTGCAATTGCTCGACGGCATCGGCGCCGGCATCTTCGGCGCGCTGTTTCCGCTCGTGGTCGCCGACCTCACGCACGGCACCGGGCACTTCAATGTCAGCCAGGGCGCGATCGCCACCGCGACGGCAATCGGCGGCGCGCTGAGCGCCGCGGTGGCCGGCTTTATCGTCGTCCACGCAGGCTACGGCGCGGCGTTCCTGTTCCTCGCAGCGATCGCCGCTGCCGGGCTGATCGCCTACTGCATGCTGATGCCGGAAACGCTGCCAATGACGACGAAGGATGGACGGCGCGAACAAGCGGCGTGAGCAGCGATTCGCTGTCCGACAATGGTGCAGATCCGCACTGTCATCGACACGACAACACAGTCATTAACGCGCGTCTCTCGATGATACACCGACGGCAGCGATCGGAGTTTAGCTCGATCGCACCGATGAACGCGAGATGACGCATTTATTGCATGCGTGACAGTGATATGAAGCACTGCACAGGCGGCACTTTGATTAAAATTGGCGACCTTAAGGTTAGCGAGGCAACGCCTGTATAACCCAGAAATTTCCATGATTGCCGCCACCCCGTAGTTGTACGACTTGCACCGGGGTAATTCCAACAAAAGGCGGGGCATGAATCACATCAGTCACATTGGACACGCACGCGCCGGCTGGTTCGGACATCGCAAGCTGATCCCTCGCGCATGCATTGCAGACAGCAAAAAGCACCTTCGCACCTTCCTGGCCGACGCGCTGGAGGACCTCGGTTTCATCACCAGCGAGTGCGGTCAGGCCGCGGATCTCGACGCCGTGCTGGAGGCCGAACGGCCCGATCTTCTGGTGCTCGGCGTGTCGGTTGACGGCATCGAAGTCAGTAAAATTCTCGAGACTTTGGTGAGAAATGACTATGGCGGCAAGGTCCTCGTGATCGGGCAGCCGGACTCGATCATCGTCAAGGCGGTCCGGCAGGTCGGCGACGAATACGGCATCGCGATGCTGCCGGCGCTACCGACGCCGTTCAGCGCCGGAACGCTGCGCCAGACCCTGGCATCGCTGATGCCGGTCGAGCCGGCGCCGAGCCCCGCAGTCGACGTCCCCGAAGCGCTGAAGGCCGGCTGGCTCGAACTGTGGTACCAGCAGAAGATTCATCTGCGGACGCTGGCCCCGAACGGCGCCGAGGCGCTGATCCGGATGCGGCATCCGGCCTGGGGCGTGGTGCCGCCGGCCTACTTCATTCCGGACGAGAGCGACCCGCATTTTCACGCCTTGTCCGAGTTCGTGATCGGCCGCGCAGTCGAGGATTGGCGCTACCTCGTCGAGCAGAAGGGGCCGGTTGATCTCTCGATCAACCTGCCGATCTCGTTTCTTGCCGACCCCGATGCGGTGCATGCGCTGTGTCGCCAGGTGCCGGATCACCCTGCCTTTGCCGGCCTGCTGATCGAGATTGACAGCGGCGAGATCATCGACAATCTCGACCTCGCGATCGAGGTCGCAAGGCGCGTGCGGCTGCACAACATCGCCATCTCGATCGACAATGTCGGCGCCAACTGGCCCTCGCTGCTGGGACTGCCGAACTTCCCGTTCGTCGAGTTGAAGGTCGACCACCAGTTCGTCACCGGCTGCGCGGACCAGCGGCTGAAGCAGACGGTGTGCCGCCGCATCGTCGAACTGGCCCACGACAACGGCGCGCGCGTCGTTGCGCAGGGCATCGAGACGCGCGCGGACTTCCTTGCCGCGCACGACCTCGATTTCGATCTGGTGCAAGGCTACCTGTTCGGCAAGCCGATGGGCGTCAAGAAGTTCGCGCGGTCGCGCCTGCAATTGCCGGCGGAAAAGGACGCGTCAGCCTGACGCATCCGCGCTATCGATCGCTCGCAGCGCCTCGCCGGGAGCGATCAGGCGCCCCGCCGTCACTGGAATGTCATGTCGAGGCACTTGGAGATGTCGGAGCCGAGACCCGACGAGATGGTGATGCAGCCACGGATCTTCTGGCTGGTGTTGTCGCTGGCCCAGATCGCATAGCCGCCGGGGCCGAAGAACGAGTTTGTGTTCGGCGGCTCGGTCTCGGTGGCGTCGAACGAATAGTTGCCGTCGGTATCGAAAATACGCGCCTTCCTTGTGCAGCCGCCGTCGGCCTGGACGTTGATGACCTCCTTGTTATCCCGCGTCAGCGCCAGCGACACCTGGCAGCGGAAATACTCCGAGGTCTTTGCGTTGAATAGGTAAGCGTACGACTTGCAGGTCGCGGTGTTGAGCTTGCCGGCCGACAGGCCACGGCTGCAGGAGATCCGCTGGTTGTTGGAGAGCTTGAAGTCGTCGGCTTGCGCGACCGAAGCCAGCATCATGAGCGACAGCGCGACACCGAAACCGACCTTCATGACGTGGTTCATCCGAATCTTCCCCAGGAGTTTCTTCGCAATCAAGGTGGTGCTTGTAGACGGAAATGGAAACATAGTCGCGATGCGCGGTGCGGAAAATCACAAAGTCGCGGAATGCCGTGAGCTCTCGCCGGTTAGTCGTATTGACGATCGAGCCACCTTCGTGATCTGCTCAAGACATTGACGCGGCTGCATTTTTCTTTTTCGTTCGCCGGGAGGATGGATCATGACGCATGTTTCGAACTGGGCGTTTTCGACCAGGAGCTTTTCGACCAAGGGCTTTTCGATCAGAACCTTTTTGATCGCAGCGGCCGTCGCCGGGCTGGCGACATCGGCGTGCGCGCAGGACGCAACGCCGTGGGAGCTGAAGCCCGACATGGGCTACGCCTATGGCAAGGACGGCAAGACGCTCTCCTACAAGATGGGCACCAACAATGCCGGCACCCTGCTGAAGGGTGCCAAGAAGGTGCCGAAGGGGACGCTGTTCTTCATCGGCCACAACGGCCAGCTCTACATGCGCTCTGCCCCGTATCTCGGCGACGACGGCAAGTTCCTGTTCGGATCGAATTAGAGCCGGATGGAGTTAGGTTGGATCGGTCTGGCCGCGGATTCGGTCCACCTCTCCCCGACGGGGAGAGGTCGATTTGCGCAGCAAATCGGGTGAGGGGCCGCAGCTTCAACGAGAGACCGTAACCCCTCACCCGGCGCTGCACGCCGACCTCTCCCAAGGGAGAGGTGAACGTCACTGCTGCTCCAGCTCATCCCGTCATGCTCCAGCCGGCGCTGCGCCGTTTCGGCCGCGGGGAGATCAGAACGCCGTCGCGAGTTCTCTCGCGCCGGGCTTGTTGCTGTTGAAGTCCATCCGCTCATTGGTCACGGCCAATAGCTTCGCCACGGTGTTGTGGCGGATCGCGACCGGGTTGCGCTCGTAGCCGGAACGCTGGAAGAAGTTCGCAGTCGGCACCTGCTCGCGCATCGCCTGCGGCATCGTGACCATATCGAGCCCGGTGCCGTCGCCGGTCAGGTTCATCATCTCGAGCTCGGCGGCGGTCAGCGGCCGGTTGTAGCCCTTGTTGCGGGCGAAGATCACCGAAGTCAGCAGCTTGTGGGTCTGCAGCATCGGACCGACATCGATGTCGAGCACCATGGCGTGCATGGCCCAGCCCTGCGCGGTGTTGCCGATCTTCTCGTGCTCCGACCAGGTGTCGGGCACCGACTTGGCATGCGCCACCATGCGCTTCAGCACGGCGAGCTTGTGTTCGAGCGGCTTGCGCTGCGGCCCCGAGGTCTGCGCCACCTTTTCGGCCAGCGCCCGGATCAGTTCATGGCCCTGCTCGGCAAGCAGCTCGACGCTGTTGGTGGTCAGCAGCTGGTTGTAGCCGATCGCGGTCGAGATCGCGCGCTTGCCGCCATGCTCGATGCCCGACTGCACGTCGTAACTGCCGGTGCCGCCGGTCTCGAACGAATAGACCCGCACCGCCTGCTCGCGCGTCAGGCCCGAGGCGAGCGCGTAGCGCGCATAGGCGCGCTTGAACTCGATCTCGGTGGCCGGACGCTGCGGCGTGAACTGGTAGAGCTCCTGCGCCGCGCGCACGAAATCGGCGACCACCGGAATCGGCCTTCGCGGCGGCCGCTCCGGCGTCTCCTCCGGCTCCGGATTCACCGGCCGCTTCGGGCCGGTGTAGAGCGGCGGATGTTCCAGCACATAGTCGTCGAGCGTGATCTGGATGCGCTCGCGGCGCTTGGCGTTGCGGCCGCGCCGCTTCTCGGAGATCGCGTTCCAGTAGGCGTTGGCCTCCTGGTCGAACGCGGCGCGCGCCTCCTGATATTCCCTGAGCTTGCGGCGATAATCGGCAATCGCCTCCGGCGAGGCCTGCGCCATCGCGTTGGCGACGCCCGGCGGCAATGCACTTGCTTCGCCTGCCAAGACAGACGGCGCCCCCGCGGTCAGCGCGAGCGCGACGAATCCAGAGCACAGGCGAATCAATAGCGGGCGCATCGCCCCCTTGTAGCAAGCGCGACCGCGAAGTCAGCCCGGAATTAATTGCCCGGAGGGCGGCGGGATGCCGCGATCATGTCCAGAAAAACCGCCAGGGTGCGGTGTTCTGTCAGAGGCCGTTCCGACGCATAGGGAGGCTGCCCATGAGGATCGCGATCTGGCTCGCCGCCACCGCCGCGCTGACGTTCGCGACGTCGCTGCGCGCCGAGCGTCCGGATTGCGGCCTGTTCCCGGACACGCGGTCACGCTTCACCTGCTACGACAACGTCTCGCGCGCACCGCCGGAACCCGCGGCGACGGCACCGGCCGAACGGCCGGCCGCCGCGCAGACGCAGCGGCGCAAGTCGCGCGCTCATCACCACCCTACTCCTGCTCGACGCCGCTCGCCTTGACCAGTTGCGCCCACTTCTTCTCGTCCTTGTCGATGAAGCCGGCGTAGTCCTCGGGAGTACCAGGTGTGATGTCGGTGCCGTCATTGCCGAGCTGCTGCTTCACCTCCTCCGAGGCCAGCGCCGCGCGCAGCGCCTTGTTGAGCTTGTCGATGATCGGCCGCGGCGTGCCGGCAGGCGCCACCAGGCCGTAATACAGCGAGGCGTCGAAGCCGGGCAGTCCGGCCTCCGCGATGGTCGGCACGTCAGGCAGCAGGCCGGAGCGCGTCGAGCTGGTCACCGCGAGCGCGCGCAGCTTGCCCGCCGCGACATTGGTGTGCGACGCCGGGATCGGCGCGAACGCCATCGGGATGTGGCCGCCAAGCAGATCGGTGAGCGCGGGGCCCGTGCCCTTGTAGGGAATGTGCACCAGCGTGATGCCGGCGGCGCGGGCGAAATATTCGCCGGTGATGTGGCTCGCGGTGCCGGCACCCGCCGATCCGAAATTGACCTTGCCCGGATTGGCCTTGGCGTAGGCGATCAGTTCGGCCACCGATTTGGCCGGAAACGACGGATGCACCACCAGCGAGTTCGGCGCGTTGCCGATCATGCCGATCGGCGCGAAATCCTTGCGTGGATCATAGCCGGCGTTCTTGTAGAGCGACGGGCCGATCGCCAGCGTGCCGGTGTAGCCGAGCAACAACGTGTAGCCGTCGGGATCGCTCTTGGCGACCGCCTTGGTGCCGACGGTGCCGCCGGCACCCGGGCGATTGTCGACCACGACCTTCTCGCCGAGCAATTCGCCCATCTTCTCGGCGACGCCGCGGCCGACGATCGAGGTGCTGCCGCCCGGCGCGAACGGGATCACCAGCGTGATCGGCCGCGCCGGATAGTTTTGCGCCTGCGCGTGATGCGACATTGCGGTGAAGGCGAGCATAGCGGCGGCAGCGACAATCATTTTCTTCATTATGTTTCCTCCCTATTTCCAGGCGAAGACCGGCTGCTCCAGATCGGCGACGCGGGTGCTGCGCCCGGCCAGCACCTCGCGGAATTGATAGATCAGCGCGGCGGTCGGCGCATGGATATGCGCGCCGCCGAGCCGGAAACGAATGACGCGCCGCGTGCTCTCCGGGATCGTGACGAAGCTGAAGACGTCGGCGGCCTCGATCGCGTCGAGCGCGATGCGATGCACCGAAGCGACCTCGTCCGGGTTCGGCACGATCGCAGCCCGCTCGCCCGCCCAGACCACAACCGGCGTGATCAGGTAGCCGGAGCGCGTCGGATAATCGTCGAGCAGGCCGAGCACAGAACTCTCGGCAAGCTCAAGGCCGAGCTCCTCATGCAATTCGCGCAGCGCCGCCTGTGCCTGCCTCTCGCCGGTATCGCAACGCCCGCCCGGCAGCGCCCATTGCGCGCTATGCGCACGCAGATTGGCGCTGCGGCGGGTCAGCAGGAAGGCGGTGCCGTCGCCGTCGTCGCTTTCCGTCAGCGCGATCGCGACTGCGGCGCGCTTCAGATCAGGCATGGCGTCTGCCGGCGAAAGGCGTGTGAACGCTGCGCAGAGCTCTGCGATATTCCGCCGGGTGGCATCGTCAAATGTGCGGGCCATTGAGCTTGACTACAACAGTCCCCCGTTTGATGAAATGACCATCGGCACATGCCTCCTGCGATCAATCATCGGCAAGCAATGGACCATCACACCACGACGGCGGACAAGCTCAAATCCCACGGCTGGACGGTCGTCGACACCAGCGGTTTCCTGCAGCTGGTCGGCCCGCTCTGGCAGCGCATGGTCGACGGCGCACCGGAATTCGCGCTGATCACCGAGGACAAGCATCACAATCGGCGCGGCCTGGTACAGGGCGGCGTGATCATGACCTTCGCCGACCGCGCTTGCGGCATGACCGCGCGTTTCGTCTCCGGCAAGCCGACGCTGGCGACCGTGCAGCTCGACACCCATTTCGTCGAGGCCGGCAAGATCGGCGAGATCCTGACCACCCGCCCCCGCGTCGTGCGCTCCACCCGCAGCCTGATTTTCATCACGACGGAAGTGATGGTCGAGAAGCGCTGCATCGCCATGGCGAACGGTGTGTTCAAGATTTTGAAGAACGACAGCTAGGGAGCTCCCGATGCAATACCGCCAGCTCGGCCGCAGCGGCTTGAAAATTTCGCCGATCTGCCTCGGCAGCATGATGTTCGGCGGACCGACCGACGAGGCGACGTCGGCGCGGATCATCGCCAAGGCGCGCGAGGCCGGCATCAACTTCATCGACAGCGCCGACGCCTATAATGGCGGCAAGTCCGAGGAGGTGGTCGGGCGCGCGATCTCCAGCCAGCGATCCAACTGGGTGCTGGCGACCAAGCTCGCCAACCCGATCGGCGACGATCCCAACCATGGCGGGCTGTCGCGGCGCTGGGTATTCCAGGCGTGCGATGCGAGCCTGAAGCGGCTCGGCACCGACACCATCGACATCTACTATCTGCACAAGGAAGACCACACCACGGCGCTCGACGAGACAGTGCGCGCGATGGGCGACCTGATCCGATCAGGCAAGGTGCGCTATTTCGGCGTCTCCAACTACCGCGCCTGGCGCGTCGCCGAGATCTGCAACATCTGCGACCGGCTCGGCATCGATCGCCCGATCGCGAGCCAACCCTATTACAACGCGATGAACCGGATGCCCGAGGTCGAGCATTTCCCGGCCTGTCATTTCTACGGGCTCGGCATCGTGCCCTACAGCCCGCTGGCGCGCGGCGTGCTGACCGGCAAATACGCACCCGACGCGGCGCCGCCCGCCGACACCCGCGCCGGACGCAACGACAAGCGCATGATGCAGACCGAATGGCGCCCCGAATCGCTGCAGCTCGCGCAGCAGATCAAGCGCCATGCCGAGGCCCGCGGCATCACGGCCGGGCAGTTCGCGGTGTCGTGGGTGCTGAACTCCTCGTTCGTCAGCGCGGTGATCGCCGGTCCCCGCACCGAGGCGCAGTGGGACGACTACATCAGCGCGCTCGACTATCGCTTCACCACCGAGGACGAGGCGCTGATCGACCGCCTGGTGGCGGCCGGCCATCCCTCGACGCCAGGGTTCAACGATCCCGCCTACCCGATCGAGGGACGCCGGGCGCGGACGGAGTAGCGGTAGTAGCGGCACCAACGTCACCTCAGGCTCGCTGCACCTCTCCCGCTTGCGGGGGAGGTCGCATCGCATGAATTGCGACGCGGGTGGGGGCTCTCTCCGCGATGCGACTCGTGGAGAGAGTCCCCACCCCAGCCCTCCTCCCCGCAAGCGGGAGAGGGAGAGCACTTTCGATGCGGCGGCGGCGCTTCAATCGCTCGGAAACGCCGAAGCTACGTTTCGCGCCTTCCGAATTGCACTGGCCCGGCGCCGGTTGCACCATTGCGGCATGACAATGCTGATGCTGGTGCTGTGATGACGGCATCCAATGTGCTGGACTGGATCGTGGCGCTGTTCGTTTGCTGGGCGAGCCTGACCGCGATCGTCGAATCCCCACGTGACGCGACGCGGTGCGATGCGGCCTACATGGCCGGCAGCGCGGCGCGAGCTATGCCGGCGTCGCCGACGCGGGCGGAGGTCGAGGCGATGATCCGGGACATGAAGCTGCACGACTGAAGCGCAGCGGCAAGGCTCGAAAGCCTTTCTACACCCCTGAAATGCGAGAGGGCGGCGCCGCAGCGCCGCCCTCTTGTCGTCTGTCCCGTGCCGTCCGCTTACTTGTGGCCGGCCAGGTCGAAGCGATCGGCGTTCATCACCTTGGTCCAGGCGGCGACGAAGTCCTTGACGAACTTCTCCTTGGAATCCGACTGGCCGTAGACTTCGGCGAACGCGCGCAGCTGCGAGTGCGAGCCGAAGATCAGGTCGACGCGGGAAGCGGTCCACTTCACCGCCTTGGTCTTGCGGTCGCGGCCCTCATAGACGCCTTGGCCGACATGGCTCCACTCCGTGCTCATGTCGAGCAGGTTGAGGAAGAAGTCGTTGGTCAGCGTCCCCACCTTGCCAGTGAACACGCCCTGCTTCGACTTGTTGACATTGGCGCCGAGCACGCGCAGGCCGCCGACCAGCACGGTCATTTCCGGGCCGGTGAGCCGCAGCAGCTGCGCACGGTCCACCAGCGCTTCCTCGGGCATCATGAACTGATGCTTGCCGCTGACATAGTTGCGGAAGCCGTCAGCCCGCGGCTCGAGCGGAGCGAACGACTGCACATCCGTCTGCTCCTGCGAAGCGTCGGTGCGGCCGGGCGTGAACGGGACCTTGATGCTGGTGCCGCCGTCCTTCGCCGCCTTCTCGATCGCAGCAGCGCCGCCGAGCACGATTAGGTCGGCGAGCGAAACCTTCTTGCCGCCGGTGCTGAACTCCTTCTGGATGGCTTCGAGCTTGCCCAGCACATTCTTGAGCTGCGCCGGCTCGTTGACCTCCCAGTCCTTCTGCGGAGCAAGACGGACGCGCGCGCCGTTGGCGCCGCCGCGCTTGTCGGAGCCGCGGAAGGTCGAGGCCGAGGCCCAGGCCGCCGACACCAGTTCGGACACCGACAGCCCGGAGGCGAGGATCTTCGCCTTCAGCGCCTCGATATCCGTCTCGCCGATCACTTCGTGATCGAGCGCCGGCACCCGATCCTGCCAGATCAACTCCTCCTTCGGCACCAGTGGGCCGAGATAGCGCTGGATCGGCCCCATGTCGCGATGCGTGAGCTTGAACCAGGCGCGGGCGAAGGCGTCCGCGAACTGATCCGGGTGCTCCAGGAAGCGACGCGAGATCTTCTCGTAGGCCGGATCGAAGCGCAGCGAGAGGTCGGTGGTCAGCATGGTCGGCTTGCGCTTCTTCGACGGATCGAACGGATCCGGGATGATCGCGTCTGCGTCCTTCGCTACCCACTGGTGGGCGCCGCCCGGGCTCTTCGTCAGCTCCCATTCATACTTGAACAGGTTCTCGAAGAAGTAGTTGCTCCACTTGGTCGGCGTCTGGCTCCAGACCACTTCCAGGCCGGAGGTGATCGCGTCGCCGGCGATGCCGCTGGCGTGCTTGCTCTTCCAGCCGAGGCCCTGGTCTTCCAGCGCGCCGGCTTCCGGCTCCGGACCGACCAGCGACGGATCGCCGGCGCCGTGGGTCTTGCCGAAAGTGTGGCCGCCGGCGATCAGCGCGACGGTCTCCTCGTCGTTCATCGCCATGCGGAAGAACGTCTCACGGATGTCCTTGGCCGCGGCGACCGGATCGGGCTTGCCGTTCGGACCTTCCGGGTTGACGTAGATCAGGCCCATCTGCACCGCACCGAGCGGCTCGGAGAGCTGGCGCTCGCCGCTGTAGCGCTCGTCGCCGAGCCAGGTGCCTTCCGGACCCCAGTACAACTCCTCCGGCTCCCAGACGTCGGCGCGGCCACCCGCGAAGCCGAAGGTCTTGAAGCCCATCGATTCCAGCGCGACGTTGCCGGCGAGGACCATCAAGTCGGCCCACGAGATCTTGTTGCCGTATTTCTGCTTGATCGGCCACAGCAGCCGCCGCGCCTTGTCGAGGCTGGCATTGTCGGGCCAGCTGTTCAGCGGCGCGAAACGCTGCTGACCGGCGCCCGCGCCGCCACGGCCATCGGTGATGCGATAGGTGCCCGCCGAGTGCCAGGCCATGCGGATCATCAGGCCGCCGTAGTGACCGTAGTCGGCCGGCCACCACTCCTGCGAGTCGGTCATCAGCGCCGTGAGGTCCTTGATCACGGCGTTGAGGTCGAGGCTCTTGAACGCCGCGGCGTAGTCGAAGTCCTTGCCCATCGGATCGGACAGGCTGGAGTTCTTGTGCAGTCCCTGGATGTCGAGCGCCTCGGGCCACCAGTCGCGGTTCGTGCGCGCGCGAGGGCTCGCGCCGAACGGGCATTTCCCCGCGCCGTCGTCGGTTTTTGCGTCCATGTTTCTTCTCCGAGGTGATGGATTTTGGAATGTGCTGGAGCTCTTCCAAGAATGATTCTACGCGGCCCGGTCCATCAGGTGAAATTGACTTTAATGATCGCGTCGATAAGATAATCTGATGATAAATGTCACACTCCGGCAACTCAGATATTTCGATGCGCTGGCCCGCCACGGCCATTTCGGACGCGCCGCGGAGGCCTGTGCGATCTCGCAGCCGGCGCTGTCGATGCAGATCCGCGAGATGGAACAGGCCGTCGGCGGCGTCTTGATCGAGCGCAACGCGCGGCAGGTGGCGCTGACCGCGTTCGGCGAGGAACTGCTGCACCGGGTCCGCGACATCCTGCGCTCGGTCGACGAGCTCGGCGATTTCGCCCGCGCCTCGCGCGACAAGCTGGCCGGCCGCTTGCGCGTCGGCATGATCCCCACCATCGCGCCGTATCTGCTGCCGAAAGTGATCGAGACGCTGGCGCGGCTGCATCCGGAACTCGACATCCATGTCCGCGAGACGCTGACGCCGAAGCTGATCAAGGAGGTCGCCGAGGGCCGGCTCGACACCGCGATCGTGGCGCTGCCGGTATCGGAGCCGTCGCTGACCGAGGTCGCGCTGTTCTCGGAAAACTTCTTGCTGGTGCGGCCGGGCGAGGCGGCGGGAACGCCGGTGCCGAGCGCCGAGATGCTGCGCGAGATGCGGCTCCTGCTGCTCGAGGAAGGCCACTGCTTCCGCGACCAGGCGCTGTCGTTCTGCAACATGCAGTCCTCGCCGCCGCGCGAGGTGCTGGACGCCAGCTCGCTGTCGACCCTGGTGCAGATGGTCGGCGCCGGCATCGGCGTCACGCTGATCCCGGAGATGGCGGTCGGCGTCGAGACCCGCTCGGCTCCGGTCACGCTGTCGCGCTTCAAGAACCCGCAGCCGTCGCGCACCATCGGCATGGTCTGGCGCAAGACCAGCCCGCTCGCCGCACAATTGCAGCAGATCTCCGAGGTGGTCGCACTCGCCGCGGAAGAATTGCGTGCGCCGAAGGGTGGCGCGAAGGATGCGGCGAAGCGAGCGGGGCGGCGGAAGGTGGCGTGAGGGTTTGAGCCCCCCGCCCCGCTGCTTGATCCGTCATCCTGAGGTGCGAGCTCTTGCGAGCCTCGAAGGATCGAAGCCACCAGCCGGGCCGATTCATCCTTCGAGACGCGCGCAGGAGCGCGCTCCTCAGGATGACGGGTTGGGATCGCGCAACAAACACGATGCCGTCCTGGCAAAAGCCAAGACCCATAACATTTGGTTGTGAACGGGATCGCGGCCCCAGCATCGTGCAACAATTGATGTTTGGGGTAATGGGTCCTGGCTTTCGCCAGGACGACACGCAATTTGTTGCAGGGCCTACCGCGCCGCGGCTCTACTTCGCCTTCAGCGCCTTCTCGTGCGCGTCCAGCGCCGCGGTCAGCAGCTTCGGCAGCTGGCTGGCATAGGTCTCGATGAAGGTCGCATCGCCCCAGGCATTCGGATCGCGTGCGGCCTGTTCGGCGAGGCGCGCGGCCTTGGCTTCGCATTTGGCGAACATGTGCCAGAACCAGTCCGGGTTCTTGCCGAGCGCGGCCTTGTTCTTCTTGATGACGGCGGCCCCGACCGCGCTCATCGCGCTCACGGCGCCCGCGCTCAGCGTGCTGATGGCGTGCGCGTTCAGGATGTCTTCGCGCTCCAGCGCCTGGGGCTTGGTCGCGGTCGCTCGTGCTTTGGCCGGCATTCGCTGTGCTCCTCGTGGATCGCTTCGACGCGGCGAAGCATCGGCGGCGGAGGTTGAGGAACACTCAAGGGACATGGTTGAAAAGCGTGTCGGATTTCATTCCGGTTTTAGTCGCTTCAGAGCGATCGGCGCGGTCGTTCGAGTTCCCCTCCATCGCGGGCATGACAAATCCGCCGCGCTGCGCGATAGACGACGGCGAGACCAGGTCGGTGTGATCAGCGTTACGCCCCCGTGACGCGCCAGATCACATTGCCGACATCGTCGGCGACCAGCAGCGAGCGGTCCGGGCCGAGCGCGACGCCGACCGGGCGGCCGTAGGACACCTTCTCGTCGGGTGCGAGGAACCCCGACAGGATGTCGCGCGCCGGGCCGGCAGGGCGGCCGTTCTCGAACGGCACGAACACCACCTTATAGCCCGACAGCGTCGAGCGATTCCACGAGCCGTGCTGGCCGATCGCCATGCCGTCGGGAAAGCCGGGCAGCGTGCCGGCCGGCATCCAGCACAGGCCGAGCGAGGCGGTGTGGCCGCCGAGCGCGTAGTCCGGCTGGATCGCCTTGGCGACCATCGCGGCATCCTGCGGCACGCGGTCGTCGACGATCTGGCCCCAGTAGCAGTACGGCCAGCCGTAGAAACCGCCATCGCGCACCGAGGTGAGATAATCCGGCGGCGTCTCGTCGCCGATGCCGTCGCGCTCGTTGACCACGGTCCACAGCACATTCGTGGTCGGCTCCCATGCGAGCCCGACCGGGTTGCGCAGCCCGCCGGCGAAGATGCGGCTGGTGCCGGCGGCGAGATCGAGCTCGTAGATCGCGGCGCGTCCTTCCTCAACCTCGAAGCCGCTCTCGGCGATGTTGGAGAGCGAACCGACGCCGGCATAGAGCTTCTTGCCGTCCGCGCTCGGCAACAGGCTGCGCGTCCAGTGACCGCCGGGCTTGAAGGTGACGAGCTTGCGGCCCTCGGCGGTGATGCGGTCGGCGCCCGCGACATAGGGAAAGGCGACGACGCCGTCGGTGTTGCCGACATAGAAGGTGTCGCCGACCAGCGCCATCCCGAACGGCTGGCTCAAGCCCTCCATGAAGGCGCCGCGGATCTCGGCGACGCCATCGCCGTCGCGGTCGCGCAGCAGCGTGATGCGGTCGGCGCTGACGCCGAGCGCCGCGGCGCGCCGCATCGTCGCCTGCATCGCATAGTGGAACAGGGTGCGCGGCTTGCCGGCGATCTGCGTCGCCTCCGCGATCAGGACGTCGCCGTTGGGCAGCACGCTGATCCAGCGCGGATGATCGAGCCCGGCCGCGAATGCGTTGACCTTGAGCCCGGGCGCGGCGGTCGGCTTCTGGCCTTGGTCCCAGCCCCTCGCCGTCGGCATCTTCAGCGTCGGGATCGCGCCTTGCGATTTCGCCTCCGGGATTTGCGGCGTCGCGCCCCAGGCAGGCTTGGGCTCTGCGCCCTGGGTCCGCCGATACGCCAGCGCCACGGCGCCGATCCCCGCAACGACGCGCGCAAAGATGCCGGACATGCTCATGAACTTCCCCTGTTTGACTGCACCCGCAACCCGGCAGCATTCGCATAATGCCCCGCCCGATGACAGTAGTTATACGATCCTCGCAGCCGCCGCCGAATCGGCGAAACTCTAGGTAGTCTCCTTGTCGGAGCACTTCCTCCCTGAGATCTCGCCCGTCGCGATTCGGTGGGCTTCTTTTACGGCTATGGCCCGCCGCGCCGCACTCCGTTACGATTGCATCGATGCCATCTGCAATCGTGCCGCGACCGCAGTTCCATCGTGCCGCGCAAGGCCCCTCACCAAAACATGATCGCAGATGGACGAATGTTCACGTTTCGATTCAGGGCGAAGAGTTGATCGAAAATTCGGAACGCCGCTCCGTGCCCGTCGTTGGTCGCGACACCAGCAAGGAGAACGCAATGAACCAGAAGATCAAGTTCCTCTCGCTCGCCGCGGCGTCGTTGCTTGCGACGACGGCCGGTGCGTACGCGCAGGGTTATGTCTACGAGAGCGACATGGGCCCCGCCTACTCGCGCTATGAAGCCGCGCCGCCGCCGGTGGCGTACTACCCGGCGCAACCGGGCTGGTATGGCGCCTTCAACGGCACCAACCATCCGACGCCGAGCTCGACTCAGGGCGACGTCGGGCCGCAGGGCAATAACAACGGCACGCTGACCGGCGTCTACCGGCGCTGGTAATACGCGCAAAATCAAGGCCCACCGCTCGCCGAGCGGTGGGCCTTTTCGCTGTTCCCCGAGGGAACGGTCTCACGGCGACGATGAGGCAGTGACGCTCACTTCACGATCGCGCCGTAGACGATATCCTGCACGTTCTCGCGATAATATTTGCGCAGCTCGCCGGGCGCCGCGGTTCCGACCACGACCACGAGACGTTCCTTCGGGTCGCAGAAGAACTGGGTGCCGTAGGCGCCGTTCCAGGTGAACTCGCCGGGATTGCCCGGCACCGACGACAGGCCCTCGCTGGTGCGCACCGCAACCGACAGCCCGAAGCCGAAGCCGCCGCGATGCGGCTCGACATTGGCGACGTTGTTCTTGATCTCCGGCCCGAGATGGTTCGAGGTCATGTGATGCACGGACCTGGGGCCGAGGATGCGCTTGCCATCGAGCTCGCCGCCGTTGAGCAACATCTGCCCGAAGCGAAGATAATCGCCGACGGTGGCGAACGAGCAGGCGCCGCCGCAATCGAACTTGGTCGGCGTGTCCAGAAGCTTGATCGCCTGCGGCTTGCCGGTCAGCGGATCGTTCGGAAACGGCCGCGCCAGCCTGGCGCGCTGCGCGTCGTTCGGATGGAACGTGGCGTCCTTCATCCCGAGCGGCGTCCAGACATTGGCGGCGAGATACTCGCCGAGCCGCTGCTCGGCGACCTTCTCGACCACGGCGCCGAGCACGTCGATCGAGAAGCCGTATTCGAACTCGGTACCGGGCTGGTGCACCAGCGGCAGCTTGGTGATGCGGTCGATGAAGGCCTGGGTATCGCCTTCCACCGCGGGCGCCGTGCCGTCGGGATAGAGCCGCGCCAGCGCGCTCGAACTGTCGGGCCGGCCGCCATACATCAGGCCCGAGGTGTGGCGATAGAGATCGTGGATGAAGATCGGCTGCGCCTGCGGCTCCATCTTCAATGAGCCATCGGCCTGCTGCACGCCGACCTTCATGTCGGCAAACGCCGGATAATAGTCGGCGACCCGGGCCTGCAGCGGCAGCCTGCCCTGCTCCATCAGCGTGAGGCCGGCGACCGCCGCCATCGGCTTGGTCATCGACGCCAGCGCGAACATGGCATCGATCGGCATCGGCGTGCCCTTGGCCGCGTCGAGCTGGCCGTACGCCTTGTAATGCACGAGCTTGCCGTCGCGCGCGATCGCCACCACCGCGCCGGGCACCCGCTTGGCCGCGATCTCGCGCGCGAAGAAATCGTCGAGCCGCGCCAGCCCCTTCTGCGAGAACCCGACCTGATCGGGCTTTGCTTCCGGCAGCGGCGTGGCATGGGCAGTGCTGATGGCGATGCCGGCGGCGAACGCCGCGGCGATGAGCAGTGTTCTCATTGTTTCTCCCCAAAGACCCGCAGGCTCTTCTCGATGTTCGCGGCCCGCAAGCGGCAGGCTTAGATCACGCCGGCGCGAGCGACAAGGCTCGGCTGACGCGCGGCGCCCCGAGTGCATACGCATGCCTCGTCGACGGTCACGAAGCTGCGAGAACATCGCGTGCGCGCGGGCGTAACAACGCGGCATCCGCGGCGAAACTGATCTGCCGGGCCGTGAAATCGTGCCGCAACATCCGCGGCCTATTCTTTCGGCCGGGAAGAATTGCGTCTGTACCACTGACTTTTTCAATGGAGGATAGAATGGACGTCGATACTGACCGCCTGAACTCTTTCATGGGTAAAATGATCGGAGACGTCGGCGCGGCGATGAACGCATCGCTGATGCTGCTCGGCGACAAGCTCGGCCTTTACCGCGCGCTCGCCAAAAGCGGCCCGATGAATTCCGCCGAGCTGGCCAAGGCGACCGGCACGGCCGAGCGCTATGTGCGCGAATGGCTGTCGGCGCAGGCTGCATCCGGCTATGTCGAATACGACCCGGCGACCAATCAATTCTCGATGCTGCCCGAGCAGGCGCTGGCGCTGGCCGACGAGGACAGCCCGGTGTTTCTCGGCGCGGTGGGGCATCTCGTTTCCGCGACCTTCCTGGACGAGCCGAAGATCACCGACGCCTTCAGGTCCGGCAAGGGTGTCGGCTGGAACCGGCGCAGCGAATGCCTGTTCTGCGGCACGGCGCGCTTCTTCCGTACCGGCTACAAGCATCATCTGGTGCAGGAATGGCTGCCGGCGCTCGACGGCGTCGTCGCCAAGCTCGAACGCGGCGCCACCGTCGCCGATATCGGCTGCGGCCACGGCGTGTCGACGCTGCTGATGGCGAAGGCGTTTCCGAACTCGACCTTCTACGGCTTCGACTATCACGACGGCTCGATCGCGACCGCGCGCGAGGCCGCCCGTACGGAGGAGCTATCCGACCGCGTGCATTTCGAGGTGCATTCGGCCAAATCGTTCCCGAAACGCGGCTACGACCTCGTCTGCTTCTTCGACTGCCTGCACGACATGGGCGATCCCGTCGGCGCGATGAAGCATACGCGCGAGGCGATGGCCGACGACGGCACCTGCATGCTGATCGAGCCGTTTGCCCACGACCGGCTGCAGGACAATTTCAATCCGGTCGGCCGGGTCTACTACGCCGCCTCGACGATGGTGTGCACGCCGGCCTCGCTGGACCAGGAGGTCGGCCTCGCGCTCGGCGCGCAGGCCGGCGAAGCGCGGCTGCGCGACGTCGCCCGCCAGGGCGGCCTGACCCGCTTTCGCCGCGCGGCGGAGACCCCGTTCAACCTGATCCTCGAAGCACGGCCCTAAGAGCCGGCGATGGCGTGCGCGAATGGATATGAATCCGGACGCGCATGCTGTTTCGCCCTTGCGTCGATGGATCGACGTACTATTTCGCATACATCACTTGGATCGTGTCCTACGGTATAGAAAGCGCTTAGGTTGCGTTGCGCTTCGTCGAACGATTGGCTGTGACCGCCGACATCTGAGGAAACCATGAAACGGCTTTTGCTCTGTGTGATCACTGCCGCCGGTCTCGCGGCCTTTGGAGGCTCGGCCAATGCGCGGTCGGCCTTTGACGGCTCCTGGGATCTCGTCTTCGTCACCCGGAGCGGCGACTGCGATCCGAGCTACAACTTCACCGTCAACATTTCGAATGGCGTCGTCACCCATCCGAACCTGGTAAAGTTCCGCGGCTATGTCGCAAGATCGGGCGCGGTCCGCGCCTCGGTGACCGTGCATGAGAAACACGCCACAGGCTCGGGCCGCCTCTCCGCGACCGCAGGCCGCGGCACCTGGCGCGGCTACTCCGGCAGCGCACAATGCGCGGGCTATTGGACGGCACAACGCAATTGACGAACGGCGGTCCGTAGCCCGGATGCAGCGAACGTAATCCGGGGTCCCGCATCCGCGGATCATCCGTTCCCGGATTGCGCTGCGCTGCATCCGGGCTACAGATTCGATACCTGTCCGCTCACGCCGGGAAGCACGACGCCGCCGTCAGCGTCACCGGCGCCAAATTCAAGATCTGCGGAAACTGGAACTGGTAGCTTGCGGTCACTTGGTTGCCGCAGGCCGGCGACGCATAGGTGAAGGTCGATGCCGGCAGGTTGAGGCCGAAGGCCTGCTGGCTCGCATAGGCGGTGATCATGTCCGGGTTGCTGGTAGGACACAGCGTGGTGTTGACCGTGGCGCAGCGCGCGGCGAGCGCGGCGCCATGCTGCATCCCCGCCTGGGTCCACAGCAAGAGGCCGATCTCGACGATGCCGAAGATGAAGGCAAAGAACAGCGGCGCGATCAGGCCGAATTCGAGCGCGGACGCGCCGCGGCGATCACGCCAGAATGCAGCGGCGCGCGTCATTGCAGCCTCACTTTCGACTGCATGCTGAAGGCATAGCTGGCCGGCACGACCTGGTAGTTGATGATGGTCCAGTAGTTCGCCTGCGCAGACACAGTCGTATATGTGCCCGCCAGCCGGCCGCCCGGACAGGTCGCCCCGCACGTCGCGCTGATGACGCCGGAGGACGAGGCGCAGCCGCAATACTTGGTCGGAGCCGGAGTCGCCGTGATCGTCGTGGCATTGGTCGCGTTGACCACCGCCGCGCTGATCGCGTTGGCGTCGAAGCCGTGCGCGATGGCGTATTCGACCCCGGCCTGGGCCGCGCTCTCCACCTGCATCTTGCGATAGATCGCAAGGCCAAGATCGACCACCGACACCGCCATCAGCGCCAGCAGCGGCACCAGCACGCCGAACTCGATTGCGGCGGCGCCGCGCCGGTCTTTCCTGAAGCGCGCCAAGATGCGGCGCAACACGCCACGCCTTCGCGATTGGCATTCACCATTTGTCATGTCCGCCTCCATCAGACGATTCGGCTTATTCGACGAGCTGCGCGGTTGCCGAGCCGATGGCGTTGCCGCCCATCGCCGCGCAATCGACCTTCACGGTCGAATTCCCGGTAAAGGTGATGGTATCTGCAATGATCTGGGTGCAAGTGGTGCTGGTGCCGTTGCCGCCGCTGAAGCTCAAATCGGCCTTGGGCAAATAGATCGCGCCGGCGAGATTCTGCGTGCCGCCGCCGGTGAGGTTGAAGGTGGTGCCGACCGGCATGTTGCGATCGCCATAGATCGCGATGCCCGCGGTGACGCCGCTGGTGGGCGCGGTCAGCATGACATTGGCATTGCTGCCGATGTTCGCCGAACTCCAGCTGCTGCCGGAGTTGGTGAACACCAGCGTGACGCCGGTTCCGGTGATGGTGGCGTTGCCGGCCACCGACAGGTTGCTGCCCCTGAGATAGTAGATCCCGGGATCGAGCGTCAGCGTGGCCCCGGCGTTCACCGAGATGTCGCCGCAATAGCTTCCCGGGCTGAGCGCCGTCGTCCCCTTGACGTTGAACTTGTTCGAGTGGTCGCACCAGGTGGGCATCGTCGGCGTAACGTTGGCGTAGGGATCGGGCGTCGGCCGCACGCCGGTGCGGATGCCCGCGGTGGTGGTGATGCTGCTCGCGCCGCTGACGCCGCCGACCACGGCGACCATCCGCGCATTGATCGTGGCGGTGCCGGTGACGGTGAGCGCCGGCCCGCCGCTGGAATTGTCATAGAGGTTGCAGTTGATCAGGTTGAGCTGGGCGCTGCCCTTCACCGACGCGGCCGGACTGGCGGTGGGGTCGAGCGCCAGCACGCAACCGGTCCCGATATTGCCGAGCGCGACGGCGCGCGCCGTGACCGGCACCGCACCGGAGCCGAACAGCGCCGACAGCAGCCGCGGTTGCGGTTGGGTGATGATGACCTCGACCGCCTGCGAGCCTGTCGCGAAGCTTCCGGTCGAGGGCGGCTGGTTGACCGCGACGGTGACGTTGTCGACGCCGTTGGCGTAGCCGTAGAACGTCGTGATGGCGTTGGCCTCGGTCAACAGATTGGTGCCGGCGGTGGCCGCGCTGACGGCCGCCGAATCGGCGGCACTCATCATGTTCTTGTGCTTGTAGAACCACCATGCGACCTCGGTGCCGAGGCCGGCCGCGCCGACCAGCACCGGCAACAGCAAGGCGACCAGGATGGCGTAGCTGCCGGATTCGTCGCGCGCAAAGCCGCGCAGGCGCGCGCGCCACGCCGCGACGGCTCCGGATTTCACTTGCAGCCTCATTTGCGAGGGTATTCCAGCTTCCAATCCCGCGGGGGAGGTCATGCGGCCCTCGAGCGTCCGATGGTCTGGAGGGGCGATGATGGCCACGGCGATTTAACGTCAACTTCGCCCGAGCCATGAAATTCGCGGCTGGCGTGTAACCCTTCGTTAGGAATTGGCGCCGCGGCAATAGTAGCCGCTGGGAGATTTCGGCCCCCTGCTGCAATCGGCCGGAGCGGAAATCGCAGGCATTGCCGCGGGAAGGCAGCCCCAACGGCGCCCGTCATACTTGAAAATCGTCCGAATCGAATCTGTTCTCACCGATTCTCGAAGTCAACGGGAGCGGTCCTTGCCGGAGCGCCTGACTGCGCTTCCCACACTGACGCCGAACGCGCGTTGCGACAGTTCCTCGTCGAACCAGGATAAGGAAAAGCGCGCAAGTAAGGCCGGTCAAGGAGACTTGCTCAAACGAATTCCAAATCTTTGAAGTGCGTTTACGAGGTCGTGCGAATTAAATGGCTTGGTCAGAATCGCCAAATACGCATCTTGCGCGAAGCGCTCGCGGACATCGTCTTTGGCATAACCGGTCGTCAAAATGATCGGCAGGGTCGACCGCACAGCTCTGATCGCCGGGATCAATTCGTCACCGGGTCGATCCGGCAGGCCGAGATCGACAATTGCTGCCGCAAGCTGTTCGCTGATGCATTGAAACTTCGTGAGAGCGTCCTTGAAGCTCGCGGCGGCCTCAGCCTGCAAACCAAACTCAGCGAGCTCATCGATGAGAAAGGCTTGCAGCAGGAATTCGTCCTCGACCACCAGAACACGTACCCCGGTCTGATCACTGCCGAGATTTGCATCGAACACCTCCCGAACTCGCATCGCGAGCGCAGCAAACGTGAACGGTTTGGTTAGTAGATCGACGTCCGGAGCAAGTCGGCCTTCTTGAATCAGGGAACTGTCGGCGTATGCGGATGTAATCAATACCCTGAGTGAAGGATTCGTGAGTCGCGCTTGCTCTGCCAAGCTTTTTCCATCGATACCCGGCAGGCCAAAATCGGTAAAGAGCAGCTGGATGTCCGGCTGGCGTCGAAGAACGTCAAGTGCAACCGTTGCGTCGACGGCTTCGAACACAATATAGCCCAGCTCGCGCAAGCTACTTACGGTGTACTGACGAACGTCTTTGTCATCTTCAACGACGAGGATTGTCTCAGCGGCCCTCGCGCGCGGAATAGGCGCAAGACTCCTTGGTTGAAAGGTCTGCGGCTCCGCCATTTCGAACTGCGCCGCCGCCTTCGGCAAGAAGATACTGACCGTTGTCCCGACATCCGGCTGGCTGGACACTCTGACATGGCCGCCGCTCTGCTTGGCAAAGCCGTAGACCTG
The DNA here is from genome assembly GCF_020329505.1 of Bradyrhizobium semiaridum. Taxonomy (GTDB): domain Bacteria; phylum Pseudomonadota; class Alphaproteobacteria; order Rhizobiales; family Xanthobacteraceae; genus Bradyrhizobium; species Bradyrhizobium semiaridum. The sequence continues at coordinate 18,038 of NZ_JAGKJJ010000037.1, read as the reverse complement.
GCTCAGGCCGAGACCCGTGCCGCGTCCATCGGACTTGGTCGTGAAGAACGGTTCGAAGACGTGGCGGAGCACATCAGGCGTCATTCCGCTGCCGGTATCCGCAATCGAGATCAGCACATGCGGCCCTTCCTTCGCTTCGCCTTCGGCCGGCTCGGGGTCGACACACAGTTCGATATTTGCCGTCTCGATGATGAGTTCGCCTCCAGAGGGCATGGCGTCCCGGGAGTTGACTGCGAGGTTAAGGATTGCCGCCTCCAGCTCGGTAGGGTCGGCTTCCACTGGCCAGAGGTTTGCAGCGATCTTGGTTCGAACTATGATTCGCTCTCCGAGCGTGCGCTGGAGCAGATCCGACATTCTGCGAACGACAGCTTCGAGGTGCAGCAGCCGCGGCTCCAGCGGCTTGCGTCGCGCGAACGCAAGGAGACGTTCCGTCAGAACCGCCGCCTGTTGGGCACCGCGCGTCGCATTTTCGAGCGCGTGCAGCAGCGTGGAATCGAGATTGGCGGAGCGCCGTTGGGCGCTCTCCAGATTGCCGAGTACCACGGTGAGGAGATTGTTGAAGTCATGCGCAATGCCCGCCGTAAGTCGCCCGATCGCCTCCATCTTCACGGAATGCCGCAGCCGTTCCTCCAGTGCCCTGCGAGCCGAAATATCGCGAAGGCTGGCGAGGCGAGCAGGCCGATGATCCCACCTCGTTTCGACGACGCGGATTTCAGCATCGATCGGGCCGCCCCCGGGCCTATGAACGGTGATTTCCGTCGTGTCGCCGGCGACAAAGGGTATTCCAATCGGGGAGCCGATCAGGGATCCCGAGGATCGACCAAAAATCTGCTCGGCGGCCGGATTGGCGAACAACACGGTTCCGCTTTCGTCGACGACTATAATGCCATCGGCATTCTTCTCGATGAGAAATCTAATCTCGGTCTGGTCGATGCGAGAATTGTTGGATGAACCAGTCATGTTCATCGTATCTGCCCCGCCTCGGCATGGCTTAACCGGTTGCGCGTCTGGGCATCTCTAGTCCGTGAACACATTCGGCGCTTCCTTGAACGGTTTGCCAAGATGCATACCGGCGTCGTCGATCGTAAAACGGCGGATTTCCTTGGCATGCTCGCTGCCGCGCATCTTGAGCACCATGAGCCCTCGGTGCATGGTCTCTCGCTCTTGGATGTATCGCAGCAGGATGATCGAGTCCGTCAAGGTCGAGATATGCTGCTCGCTGACGCTCTCGCCACCGATGAGAGATTTGCTGGTGGCGGTGCAGAGCCCGGCTATTTCCCGTTTCTTGATGAACGAGGTCAGGCTGATCAGGAATTCGCGGAAGCCGGTATCGGGAGCGATCCGCTCTAGCGCCGACAGACTGTCCACCGCGACCCGGTTCGGCTGAAACTCGTCAACCAGGCTCTGAATCGTCAGCAGGTGATCGGGCAACCCCTGGGCTTCCGGATAGAGGCAGATGACCTTGAGCTTGCCCTCCGCTTCCATCTGCGCGAAATCCGTGCCCCACCCGCTCGCGTTGCGAAACAACTGACCCTTGCTTTCCTCGTAGCCGAACAGGATCGCCTTTTCGCCTGCGGCCACTCCGCCAGCTAGAAAGTTGGTGACCAGCAGGGTCTTGCCTGTACCTGTGGCGCCGCTCACAAGCGTGACACTGTCGCGAAAGAATCCGCCGCCGCACATTTCATCGATCGCGGGATTTCCGCTGGTGACGCGCACGGTGCTCGATTGCTGTTCGAGTCGGAGCGAGGACAGCGGGACGGCTACCACCCCCTGACTCGCTAGGAGCGTGAACGGCGCCTCACCCTCGGCATGATGGCTGCCGCGCATCTTGAGGACCTCGATGGTTCGCCGCCGCTTCTCCCGATGGAGCACGTTGCGCAAAATGACGACGTTGTCGGCGACAAATTCCTCCAAGCGGTGGCGTGTAATCTCGCCGTATTCGCTATTGCGTTCCGCCGTCATTAGTACGGTGAGACCGGATTTCTTCAGGGCGCTGCTGATGTGGAACAGCTCGCGGCGCAGGATCTTGGGATCCCCGATGAAATGGTCGAACAGTTGTGTCAGTGAATCCAGAACGACTCGCTTGCCCCGGACACCCTTCACCGCGTGCTGAATGCGCGACAGCAGGCCGGCAAGGTCGAAATCTCCGATCACGAGTTCGTCGTTGGCCGGCGGGCTAGCATCGACGAACGCGAGGCGACCTTCCTTGCGCCACTGCGCTAGTTCCCATCCAAATCCACGCATATTGGCTTCGATATCGGCCGGCGGCTCCTCAAATGTCACCAACACCCCATTTTCGCCGAACGTCGTAATCCCATGGGCAAGAAACTGCGTTGCGAAAACAGTCTTTCCGCTACCGGGCGTGCCGCCGACAACCGTGGTCCGCGCCCGCGGCAGTCCGCCCATCACAAGATCATCGAATGCCGCCACACCGGTTTTGACCCGCTCCAGCACATCGCTAACGTCGCTATCCTGTGCGGTCATGCAGGTCTCCTTTTAGTTCGATCCCTAGAAAATCGAGAACGCGCTTTGCATCGCTCAGATCACCAACGATGCGCCGGGGACGGACCGGATGTTCATAAGAAAGTGTTGGAGTGGCGATGACGCCGGCTTTTTCGGCAAGCTCCGGCTCGTTGAGCACATCGATGATCTCGACGCGCCACCCTTCGGACTTGATGGAAGCTTCCATACGACTAAGATTCTGCTCTGCCAGACGAGAGCTGGCTGAATTTCCGGCGATATAGAGACGGAGCACGAGTTCGGCCACGGAGGCGCCTTGTCATCGTTTGTGTGGCGCGACGCCGCGGAGCGCAACGGCACCCGCCGCAGTCGAGTATTGGGAAGCCTCATCGAACTATGCTGATGAGCACGCGCATCAAACAAGCTAGGCGGTTCCCGCGCAAGAGAGCGAAAAGTACTAACCACCTAGTAGGAATTTATCTTTCCGGCGGATTGGCGGATGGCCGTCGCCGCGGTTTGACGCTCAGGTTTGCGTTGCTCGTGATGGCCCGCTCGCGTGCCCAGATGATCGCGGCGCTGCGCCGGTTGACGCCAATCTTCCGATACAGCGAAGCAATATGATTGCGCACAGTGTTCTCCGAGAGATTGAGTTTCCTGCTCATCTCGGAGTCGCTATGTCCCTCACATATGAGTCCGAGCACCTCGCGCTCGCGCTGCGTGAGAAGATCGATGTCGAGGGATGGCTCAGGCAGCGTGGTGGCTTCCTGTTTAGAAATCTGGCGGAGACCTTTGAGCCTATCGATGATGCTGCGCGTGAAGGACGACGTGTCGGCCACTACCGATTCGATCGCCGAGATCAGGTCGTGGTTTGGAGGCGTGGTCTCCTGTATCACGCACACGATGGTTTGCTCGCCATTGATCGTCAAAGGGACGTCCGAAATGACGCAATCGATTGCTCGCCCGTCAGTCTTTTGAATCGGCAGCGCCAAATCCTTCAGGCCGCCATTCAATCGATCGCGCGTACCCTTATCGATCCACACGATCCGTCCATCGCGATCGACAAAGATGACGCCGTTGCCGAGGGCGGACGCGATCCGCTCCTGCAGCTCATTTTCGTGCGCAACACCATTCGCAGCCTGGTCCATTGCTGTTCCCCGCGTAGGTGGATGTATGGATCTGGTTGGATTGCAGAAAGAACGCGGGGTCGGAAAATTGGTTCCTTTCAACTAAGTTGCTAGTATAGAGCCACTATTTAGGACGGCGCGTCGGTCCCACCGCCTAGTATCGATTTGTCTTGCTGACCGACGGTCCGTGAGGGGCGATATCTGTCGTGACGCATCGCAATGACAATGCGGCTCCCGGATGGCGCTGATGGCGATCAAGGCGCGCTCCGGCAGTTATCGGCTCAAGAGCGTGTTGAAGAGCGGCCGCTTTCGGCAATGGTCATTGTGGTGTTCGACGACCGGAATGCCGTGCCGGTTGATCACTGTGGGGTCTTGGCGAGAGCTGCCGCTTGGTGTTGCAGGGACCAGTTGTTTCGTGAACTTTAGCGAGCCTGCCGTCGAGCATTGCAAGTCTGAAGTGGTGGAAGAGAAATCCGATATCCTTTGCGCGCCAACGATCCGGCAAACGCAATCGTGCAAAATCGTACTCCAGCGAAGAAGATCGTAGTTATGGTGCCCGGGGAAGGAATCATACGCAACCACCGACACGACGAGCCGCTGTTTGTCCTTGGCATAGCGACGTGAGCGCTTGGCACGAGGTTCCGCTGGAAGGATCTTTGTAGCCTGCCGGAGCCACCGATTGTGCGACCCTCTGGCTAATTCAAATCCTGCACACGCAACACCCGATCTCCGCGAATGGGCCCCGAAACGCGAAAGGCGACACTTCCCGGTCGCCTGCGCCGACTTCGCAAACATCGGTGCTTGCGGGGGGCTCGCAACATCCGGCACTTGCGACTGCTGGAAAGCGTTGCTCCCGATTGGCGGCGTAGACGTTTGCCCTCCGAACGCAAAGGTTACGCGTGCGAATCGTGTCAAGCGCGCCATTGTACGATGCAGGGCGATTTCGCCGCCGTCGACCGATCGTCTCCAGGTTCGCGGGAACAGGCCCTTCCGTTTACCACGTCGCGCGGAAGCCGGCGGTGCCCTTGTAGCTGAAGTCGCGCGCGGCGTCTGCGAGGCTCGCATTGTAGCTGACTTCGCCATAAATCGCGTAGCGGCCTTCCGCCCAACTGTACGCGCCGCCGGCCCCGACGCTGCCCCACAGGCGGTCGTTCGCGCTGGCGAAGCTCGTGCCGGCAACATTGGCGTTGGTCCCGTTGAGAAATTCGTAATGCAGATTGGCGATGCCGTAGAGGTCGGAGCGCACGATTCCGGAGCCATCGTTCCAGGTCTTCTGATGATTGAGCGATAGACCAGCGCGTCCGAGCAGGCTGTCGGCATTGGCTAGTGACACAAGTGCGCCGAACCGATCGGAGAAGCTGTCGAAATCAACCTTCGAATACTGCAGTTGCGCCTGCGGCGTCAGCGACCAACCGCCGCCGACAACGATCCGCTTGCCGCCTTCAACGCTAAAGCCGTAGCCGAAGCCTTCATTGCCGTGCGTCATGCGCCCAACCAGCGCCGAGGAGATGTCGCTGTGATAGAACATGCTCTGCGCCTGGGCATCGACATAAAAGCCGTTATTGCCGTACCAGGTCAACGTGCCGCCCACGCCACTGCCGTCGGCGCGGATGCGGCCGTTACCGAAGAACGAGGCGATGTTGGCGGTCGACTGGACGTATTGGACGGTGATGCCGGCGATCAACCTGCCACGTTCGTTGTCCAGCAACTGGCCGTCGAGCCCGCTCTGCAGCCTCATCTGATCGTACTTGTAGGTCGAGCCAGTGGTGGTGGATGGGTTCAGGTCGGCGTGCTTGCCGTCGATGCGGCCCCACCATGCGGATTGTATCCATGAACTTTCATTTGGTGCCTTACCGAAGTTCGTGCTCGCCATTGCGTCCGCGCCGCCCCAGTAGCGATTGCCGACGCGCTGCTGCAGCGAGGGCATTTCGTTCATGCCGAGCAGCACCTGCGCGTAGTTCTCGTAGAGGGGCACGCCGGGCTGGTACAGCGGACCGGACGGAGTGGCCGGAGGTGGATTGGTTGGAGGTGGATTAGTTGGAGGCGGATTGGTTGGAGGCGGATTGGGCAAGGCGGACTTCAGATACCAGTCGCCGTCACCTGTGTTTTTCTGCAGTGTGTAGGCGTAGGCCCCGCCGACGACCGCCTGCTGGCCTTGGAATACATAGTCGCCGAGCAGATTGAACGTGCCGTTCGATGCGCCGGCGACATCGATGATCTTGATGCCCTGGCTGGTCTGCGCCCCGGTCCCACCGACATTGGTCACCTTCACTGCGCTCGTGCCCGATGTGCTGCCTCCAACCACGAGCTTGTCAGTTGACGACGGATCGCTACCAAGCGTGGTATTGAGGTCCAGCTGGCCGCCGCTGCCGACGTAGTTGCCGGTGACGGTCAGCGTCGCGCCCGGTGCGCCCTTGAGGCTGACAGTACCGGCATTGCCGAGCGACGCGACGGTCTGGCTCTGGCCATTGAGGTCGAGCGTCGCGCCTCCCGATGCGGTGAATGCCGAAGTCGAACTGAAGACATTGGTCGCCCCCGCGCGCAAAGTTCCCGCAGTGACCACGGTCGCGCCGGAATTGCTCGCCGCACCATTGAGGAGCAACGTTCCGGCGCCATCCTTGACCACATCGCCGGCGCCCGAGATGGTGCCGTTGAGGGCCAAGGTGGTGCCGACATTGGTTAGGAAAGTGCCGGTCGAGGGCACCGTAACGTTGCGACCGGTAGTGATATCGGCGGTGGTCTGCAGCGTGCCGGTGTCGAGCGTCACCCTGGTGCCGGCCGCGCCAAGATTGGCATCGCTGGATATCGAGAGGGTGCCGCCATTGACGACCGTGCCGCCGGTGTAGGTGTTGGCGCCGTTGAGCACCAGCTTGCCGAAGTCGGTCTTCACGAGCTGGGTGTTACCGCTCAGCACGCTATCGATGGTGGCGACGAAGCCCGCCCCGGCCGCGGTGCCGTCGCCGACCCGGATGATCGAATTTGGTGTGCCGGCGAGCACGATCTCGCCGCCGACGATGCGGTAGCCGTCGCTCGAGAACTGCATCCCCGATGCGGCGACTTGCCCGAGTGTGTTGTCGACGGTCACCGTGCCGGGCGCCGCCGAGAAGATGGCGAAAGCTCCGTTTGCGAACGGCGCGTTGATGGCGCCCGTGTCATTCGTCCAGTTGTCGTTACCTGCAGAATTCTGCCAGACCCCATCACCGCCGTTGACCGCATTGTTGAATTTGGGCCCGGCGGCACCGTCCCAGTAATTCAGGGTCAGACCCGCAGTATTGACGAGGTTAACCTGATTGGCGACCGAGGTCTGGACGAAGGTATTGCTAGGAGGAAGTGAGCCGAGCGTCAGACCGTTGTTTGTCAGCGCGCCGTCGTAGTTGAACACGCGGTAAACGCCAGGGTCGAAGCTACCGCCGGAGGTCGTCGAGACATTCAGCGTGCCGGCGAGCGTGAGGTTGCCGTGCACATTAATGAGGTCGTTGAGCGCGCCACCAACCACGTTGGCTTGGCCGAATTGGTAATTCAGCACGGCGCCGGAGCCGAGGGCGAGGTTGCCGTTGATGGTCAGCGTTCCGACCGCACCGACATTGCCGGGATTAAGGGCGCCGCCATTGCCCACGCTGACACTGCCGCCGATCGTGCCGGTACCACCAAGGATCGCGCCATTGCCGATGGAGGTAGGGCCCGTCGCCGCCGACTGGTTGCCATTGACGATCAGAGTGCCGGCGATAACATTCGTGCCGCCGGTGTAGGCATTGTCCCCGGTCAGGATCAGCGTACCCGCGCCGGTCTTGGTCAGTGCTCCCGCGCCGGCCATGAGGCCCGATGAAGTGAGATCCGCGTTCGTCTGGAACGTGCCGCCTCCGGCGCCGAGCGTCACCCCCCGCGCCGTGGCGACCGCTGCAGTGTTCTGCAGCGTGCCGCCGTCCAGGCTGAGCGCGCCGGCCGCCGCGCCGAGATTGGCGTCCTGCGAAATCCGCAGCGTACCGCCGTTGATTGCGGTGCCACCCGTGTAGGTGTTGATTCCGTTCAAGATCAACGTGCCGAGATCGGTCTTGGCCAACTGCGTGTTGCCGCTCAGCACGTTGTCGATGGCGGCGACATAGCCTGCGCCGGCCGCCGTGCCGTCGCCGACGCGGATGACCGAGGACGGCGAACCTGCGAGCGCGATCTCGCCGCCGAGCACATGGTAGCCGTTGGAGGCGAACTGCATGCCGGAAGCCGAGACCTGGCCAAGGCTGTTATCGACTGTGACGGTGCCGGGCGTGGCAGCGAAGACCGCAAACGCCGCATTCGTAAACGGCGCGTTGATGTCGCCCGAGATCGTTGTCCAGTTGTTGTTGCCCACGGAATTTTGCCAGACGCCGTCGCCGCCATTGACAGCCTTGAACTTCGGCCCGGCGGCACCGTCCCAGTAATTCAGCGTCAGACCCGCAGTATTGACCAGGTTGACCTGATTGGTGACCGAGGTCTGGACGAAGTAGTTCGGCGACGGGATCGTGCCTGTCTGCAGGCCATTGTCCATCAGGGAACCGCTGTAGCTGATGACGCGGTAGATGCCGACATCAAAGCTGCCGCCGCCGGAGACGGAGACGTTAATGGTGCCGCCAAGCGTCAGGTTGCCTTTGACGACCGTGAGGTCGTTCAGCGCCCCGCCCACGACGTTAGCCTGGCCGAAATTGTAGTTCAGCGTCGAATTGCTGGCGAGCGACAGGTCCTTCTGGATAGTCAGGGTACCCGGGACGTTGCCCGGATTGCCAGGGTTGATCGCACCATCCGCGACAACGACGTTACCACCGATCGTGCCGTTGCCGCCCAATGTGCCGCCGCTGCCGACGAACGTCTGCCCTGTGGCCCCGCCCTGATCGCCGTTGACGATCAGCGTGCCCGCGGAGACCGTGGTTGGGCCGGTATAGCTATTGTTTGCAGTGAGAATGGTGGTGCCGCTCCCGATCTGGTTCACCGCGCCGGTGCCGGAAATCAGGCCTGTGAAGCCGGTTGTATCGGAGCGGTTGAAGGCGAGCGCGGAGTTGTCGAGAACGTTGCCGGCAATCGAACCGGAGGTACCGCCATTGCCAAGCTGCAGCGTACCGGCCGATATGGTTGTGCCGCCGGTATAGGTGCTGTTGCCGGTCAGAACCGTGATGCCGCTGCCGATCTGGTTCACTCTGCCGGTGCCGGAGATAGCGCCGGAGACGGTGAATGTATCGGAGCGGTTGAAGGCCAGCGCGCTGTTGTCGACGATGTCGCCGAGGACCGAGCCCGAGGTCCCGCCGTTGCCAAGCTGCAACGTACCGGCCGTGATGGTGGTACCGCCGGTATAGGTGCCGTCACCGGTCAGCGTCAGCGTGGCGACACCTATCTTCGTCAGCGATCCCACACCGTCGATCGCGCTCGACACCGAAAGGTCGGCGTCGGTCTGGAAGGTGCCGCCGCCGCCGTTGAGAGTGACCGCACGTGCCGTGCTCATCGCAGCCGTGTTGCGCAGCGCACCGCCGTCAAAGGAAAGCCCACCGCTGGCCGCGCCGAGATTGGCATCGTTCGAAATTTGCACCGTGCCGCCGTTCATCGCGGTGCCGCCGGTGTAGGTGTTGGCGCCGTTCAGCGCCAACGTGCCGAGATCGGTCTTGACCAGCCGGGTGTTGCCAGCAAGTACATTGTCTATGGTCGCGATGAAGCTGGCACCCGCCGCCGTGTCATCGCCGACCCGGATGATCGAGTCGGGAGCGCCGGACAGCAGGATCGAACCGCCGGAAAGATGATAGCCGTTGGCGGCGAATTGCATCCCCGACGCGCTTACCTGGCCGAGGCTGTTGTCGACCGTGACATTGCCGCCGATCCCCGCAAATACCGCAAACGCCGCGTCAGTGAACGGCGCGTTCGGTGTTCCGGAAATCGTGGTCCAGTTGTCGTTACCGGCTGAGCTCTGCCAAACGCCGTTACCGCCGTCGATCACGCCGTCGTTCTTCGGACCGGCATTGCCGTCCCAGAAATTCAGCGTCAGGCCCGACGTGTTGACGAGGTTGACCTGGTTCGCCACCGAAGTCTGCAGGAAGAAGTTTGGCGACGGTATCGTGCCGATCGCAAGACCGTTATTCGTCAGGGTGCCGTTATAGCTCATGACCCGGTAAAGACCCGGGCTGAACGAGCCGCCCGACGTCGTCGAGACGTTGAGCGTGCCGGCGATAGTCAGGTTGCCGCCGACAACGATATGGTCGTTCAAGAGTCCGCCGACCACATTGGCCTGGCCGAAATTGACGTTGGTGATCGAGCCGCTGTTCAGCGTTAGGTTCTGCTTGACCGTGAGCGTTCCCGGCGCGTTGCCGACGTCGCCGGGCGCCAGCGTCGCGGCGTTTGCGATCGTGACGTTCCCGCCAATGACGCCATTACCACCGAGCGTTGCACCGCTTGCGACAGTCGTGCTCCCTGTCGCGGCGGTCTGGTCGCCATTGACGATGAGCGTCCCGACTGCGACCGTGGTCGCGCCGCTATAGCTGTTGTTGCCGGACAGGATCGTCGTGCCGCTGCCGACCTGTTCCACGGCACCGGTGCCCGAGATAAGCCCCCCAAGAACGAGCGTGTCTGAGCGATTGAACGCGAGTACGCCGTTGTTGAGGATATTCCCGACGATGCTGCCGCTCGTTCCGCCATTGCCGAGCTGCAGCGTGCCGGCCGAAATGGTCGTGCCGCCGGTATAACCGTTCGCGCCTGTCATGGTCAGCGTGCCGCTGCCGGTCTTGGCGAGCGCGCCTGTTCCTCCAATCACGCCGGAGACCGTCAAATCGGCATTGGTCTGGAAGGTACCGCCGCCGGCATTCAGCGTGACCGGGCGGGAGGTGGCGAAGGCAGACGTATTCCGCAGCGTGCCGCCGTTGAACATGAGCGCGCCGCTGGCCGCACCCAGATTGCCGTCGTTCGACACTGCGATCGTGCCGCCGTTCAGGAACGTTCCGCCAGAATATGTATTCGCTCCAGACAGCGTAAGCGTCGCCGGGCCTGTCTTGGTCAGCGCACCCGTGCCACCGATCGGACCGGTCCAGGTCAGATCAGCATCGGTCTGGAAAGTACCGCCACCCGCATTAATGGTCGCGTTTCTCGCCGACGTGACCGCGCCCGTATTTTCGAGCCTGCCACCATCGAACGTCAGCGTACCGGCCGCGGCTCCCAGATTGGCATCGCTGTCGATCGCTAGCGTTCCGCCCAAAATCTGCCAGGAGGTCGTCGCAGTGGTTGTATTCGTCAAGGTCCAGGTGCTGGCGCCTATCTTTTGATAGAAGTCGAAATTCCGATACTGCGCCGCTGCGCCGATGTTGGAGACGTTGAAACTGCTGCTAGCAGCGCCTCCGAGTACAAGGGTGTCACTTGAGCCAGCCGCCGCAGCACCCACGACATTTCCGTTGATGACGGAGCCGGACCGCAGTTCGAGCCGGTTTGCGCCCGCCGTGAAGGTAATCGCATTGTTGCGTGTCACCCCGTTCCCGGACAACCCACCTGAAATTGTGCTCGAGTTGATGATTGTCGCACCGGTTCCGGTTATTCCCACGCCGCCCGCGCTAGCGCCGCCACCGCCACTACCACCGGCGACGGATCCGACGTTGGTCAGGGTCGCATTCGCGATCGTCATGCCCGAGCCCCCGACGCCACTTGGCCCGCCCGTACCGCCCACGATGGTGTTGTTGTTGGTGACATCCGCGCCCGCCGTGAGTGCCGCGCCTACGCCGCCAGCACCAGTGCCTGCACCAGTACCTCCTCTAATTGCTCCGTTGTTCGTTAGAGAACTTGCGGCGATAGTCGCACCTACACCGCCGCCGCCACCGCGAGCGGAGAATTGCTCAAGCGTCCCGTTGCCTCCTAGGATCGTCCCAGTGGTGTTATTTACGAATGTGGCACCGCCGGCCAGCACCAACCCGCCTCCCCCAGGACCACCCACCGTGCTACCAGCACTGTTGCGACCGGTACCGCCGATCCCGCCAGAAATCGTCCCGCTGTTACTGTGATTCCCGCCGGTAAGATTTGCTCCCAGTCCACCTCCTCCGCCGTAGAAATTATCAATCGCCGGAAAGGTGTTTATGACCGTGCCACCTGCGCCACCCGCGATGGTGCCCAGGTTGTTCAGCGATCCTCCATTCATCAAGAGGCCGACGCCTCCGTTTCCTCCACTGATAGGCGTACCTGTGTTGAAGCCGCCTGAATTGACATCGCCGCCGCGCCCGCCGGTAAGGCTTCCTTGATTCGTCAGAGAACTGTTTGTCAGGTTCGCTGCAACGCCACCCACCCCACCGGTTCTGCGATAAGCCCCACCACCCAAACCACCAGCAACAGATGCAGCATTGGTGATCGAGCCATTCGATATGAGTAGTGCAGTTCCACCAGAGCCGGCTAAGCCGGTCGCAGTACTGGCGTCGGCATTGCCGCCTCTGATGGCTCCGGAGGTCGTCAGCAACGAGCCGCCGAGAAAGATCAAGTTGCCGCCGTTCCCCGCTCCCGAGGAAATATCCGCTCCGGAGAGCGTGAACGCGCCGGTGCTGATCGTGGTCGGCTTTGCAAATGCGGGAAAGGCAGTCGAACTCGCGACCGCCACGTTATTAGTCAACGTGATGCTGGCACTCGGATCGGGATCGGCGTTCGCTGCATTCACCGCATTGCGAAGCGAGGTCTCGTCGAAGGCGGTATAGTTCCCGGCCTGCGCCGCACCTGCTGACCCGACGAATGTCGCGCTGAGCAGCAGCCGCGTTAGGAAGGTTGCCGATCCACGCATCCGCCGCGCATGGAAAGCAATCAAACGGCTGCCAGCAGGTGTACCTGCCACAGCCCCAATGCATTCGCGCATCGCTTCCCAGCCTAGCCCTATGTCTTATCCGCCGATTCGGCGTCGCACTTTCTCGGGTGTCCAACCGTTTGTTACGCTAGGAGAGTCGTTCTCGTGCGGTCAACGAGCAATACAGGTTTCCCCGATGGAACAACCAGAGGTGTGCTCCATCGGCAACTGTATCTGCGGATTTGGCAAGAAGGCTTTAACCATTTCGAAATGATGCGCGCTTACGCCGCAAACACCTGTACAGGCACGTTGATCAGCAGTAGCGCGCGATCAGCCGGACATAACGAACTTGAGCGCGAACAGACCCGCCAATCTATTGATATGCGGGAGCTGCGTTTATGATGGGAATGGTTGTTTTCCCGGAGCGGGCGGCCGTTCTGTATCCGCTCATTCTGCGATAAACCCGCGCAAAGTGACAAGCTCCGCCAATGCAGCGTGCTACGATCGATCAGTTCTCGAGCGACATTGCGCTCCCGAACCGGAGCCACATCGTACAATGTCGTAGAACATCGCAGAATGTCGTCGCTTTGGTGCCCAGGGGCGGGATCGAACCACCGACACTGCGATTTTCAGTCGCATGCTCTACCAACTGAGCTACCTGGGCATACCGGCTGGGCCGTCAAAGGCCGAAGCGAGCGGGCGGTTTATAGAGAGGTCGGAGGGCTGTGTCCACCCGCCTTCGCCGGGGGCTTCGGCGTGGCAGGCCCGGCTTCGATGTCAAAACCAACGAATTGGAACCATTGAGTTATTTTGCGCCGTCAGGCGGATTTGCCGGCGCACCGAAGCGACGCTTGCCGCGGTTGGCTGATCGCAGCGGCCGCTTCTCGGCTCAGTTTTCCACCTTGATCTTGGCGTCGCGGATCACTGGGCCCCATTTGTCGGTCTCCGCCTTCAGGAACGCCGCCAGTTCGGCCGGGGTCGAGCCTTTCGGGGTGGCGCCGAGCTGCTCGAAACGGGTTTTCACCGGCGGGTGGACCAGCGCGGCGTTGGTGTCGGCGTTGATCCTGGCGATCACCTCCGGCGGGGTTTTGGCGGGCACGAAGAAGCCGAACCACGAAAACACGTCGAAGCCGGGCACGCCGGCTTCGTCCAACGTCGGGATCTCGGGCACCACGGCGACGCGCTGCTTGGTCGTCACCGCGAGCGCGCGCAGATGGCCGGCCTGCACATGCGACAGGATCGAGGGCATGTTGTCGAAGATGACGTCGACGCGGCCCGGGATCAGGTCGTTGATGGCGGGCGCGCCGCCGCGATAGGGGATGTGCGTCATCTCCACCTTGGCGAGCCGCTTGAACAGCTCGCCGCTCAGATGCAGCGTGGTGCCGTTGCCCGATGATGCGAAGGTGACCTTGCCGCGGTTGTCGTTGCAATAGGCGATGAATTCCCTGACCGATTTCGCCGGCGACGAATTCGGCACGCACATCAGGTTGGGCTGAGTGATCACCATCGTCACCGGCGCGAAATCGTTGACCGGGTCGTAAGTCAGCGACGGATAGAGGAACGGGTTGGTGGCCATGCCAGGCCCGACGATGAAGATGGTGTAGCCGTCGGGATCGGAATGGGCCACCAGATCGGCCGCGATGTTGCCGCCGGCGCCCGGCTTGTTCTCGACCACGACCGTCTGGCCCCAGACCTCCTGCAGGCGGTTGCCGACCAGGCGCGCGGTGATGTCGGTCGAGCCGCCCGGCGTGAACGGCACCACGATCCGCACCGGTTTTGCCGGCCAATCCGCCGCCCGCGCGCGCGACGTCAGGATGGCGGGCGCGGCAATGACGGCCAGGCCGACGAGATCGCGGCGGGTCAGCATGTCCTCTCCTCCCTGATCCGCCCGATGTGCCTCGGGTCGTGCAGTTGGCGTGAGTGTGGCGGCGCGTCCCGGCGAAAGCAATCCGCCGCGGACCAGGGGACGGAGCATGGCGCGGAATCCGCCTCGCCTGAACGCCCTAGTCCGGATCCGCCTCGTCGTCCTCGCCGCCGGGGACGACATAGGAGCCGCTCAGCCAGCGGTTCAGGTCGACGTCGCGGCAGCGCGGCGAGCAGAACGGACGATAGGCATGCTCGGCGGGCTTACCGCAGATCGGGCAGCGCCGCGGGGGGTTTTGAGGTTTTTCGGCCTGGTCGGTCATGACGGCACGCAGGTTACATCAATTGGAAATGAAGAAGGCCGCCGCGCGTTCCGCCCGCCCTCCTCGCCGCTTGCTGCAAGGCCCGCACCATGGCTCGTCACGCCCCGACCTTGAGCAGGCGATGCGCACCGCTTCGGAATAGTAGAATAATACCGCTGATTTCCCTTTGCATGGGGTTGTTTTTCACATATTGGCAACGCGCCCCAGCGACGGCCGATCAGCCACGTCCCATGGCGCGTCGGTCGTCAGTTGCGTTTCACACCGCGACCGCGTTGAGCCAGCCGTGGCGGATCGGAAAGCCTTCGCCGCCGAGCAGGGTCACGGTCTCATAGAGCGGCAGGCCGACCACGTTGGTGTAGGAGCCGACCATCTTGACCACGAACGAGCCGGCGATGCCCTGCACGGCGTAGCCGCCGGCTTTGCCCCGCCATTCGCCGGAGCCGATATAGGCCTGGATGTCCTCCTCGCTGAGCCGCTTGAAGCGGACGCGGGTCTCGATCAGGCGCTGGCGGAACGCCTCGCGCGGCGTCACCACGCAGATCGCGGTGTAGACGCGGTGGTTGCGGCCGGACAGCAGCCGCAGGCACTGCGCGGCCTCGTCGACCAGATTGGCCTTGGGCAGGATGCGGCGGCCGACCGCGACCACGGTGTCGGCGGCGATGATGAACGAGCCGCGCAGATCGTCGTCGAGCTGCACCGATTTGAGCGCCGCATCGGCCTTGGCGCGCGCCAGGCGGTTGGCGCAGGCGCGCGGCAGCTCGCCCCGCCGCGGGGTCTCGTCGACATCGGCCGGGCGCAGCGCATCAGGCTCGATGCCGGCCTGGTTGAGCAGTGCGAGCCGCCGCGGCGAACCGGAAGCAAGAACAAATTTGGGACGGCCTAACATTCGGTTTTTTGGCTGGAATCGGCGGGACGGGCGAGCGCGGAACCTATCGGATGGGGCATGGTTGCACAACCAGGGAACCGGCCGCGAATCGCGCTTCCCCGGTAACGGACAGGGCCCATAAGCACAGTCGTTTGTCAGCCTGGCGACAAGGCCTCAAAGTCACCTCTCCTCTACACGCTGGCGGTGCCGGTCTTGGCGAAGCGGCGGCGGATGCGCATCAGCAGACCGTCGCAAACCTCGCGGTAGGCGGCGAGCTTCTGCTCGCGGTTGCCGCTGGTTCCGGTGGGGTCCTGCGTCGGCCAGTATTCGACGTCGGCAGCGAGCGTGCGGGTGAGATCGAGCGCCTTGTGGTGCGCCTCCGGCGACAGCGTGATGATGAGGTCGAAATTCAGCCCCTCCCAGTCCTCGAGTTCCTCGAAGGTGGTGGGCTTGTGGCCGGAGATGTCCTGGCCGAGCTCGCCCATCACGGCGACCGCGAACGGATCGAGCTCGCCCTTCTTGACGCCGGCCGAGCGGACATACAGGCCTTGCGGAAACATCTGCTGCAACAGGCTGGCAGCCATCGGCGAGCGCACGGCGTTGTGGCCGCATGCGAACAGCACGGCCTGCGGATTGCGCGCGCGCGGCGCTTCCATGCGATCAGGCTTTTGTTGGTCGGGGTACGCCCCCGTCTGGCTTCATTGTGCCCGTCACGCGCCTTCGCCCTTCCAGTGCAGCACTGTGATCAGCGTGAACAGCCGCCGCGCGGTCTCGAAGTCGACACGCACCTTGCCCTTGAGGCGCTCCTGCAGCGTGCGCGAGCCCTCGTCGTGAATGCCGCGGCGCCCCATGTCGATCGCCTCGATCTTGTCCGGGGTCGCGGTGCGGATCGCCTGGTAATAGCTGTCGCAGATCATGAAGTAGTCCTTCACGACGCGGCGGAACGGCGTCAGCGACAACAAATGCGCGACCACGGGCGCGCCGTCTTCTTTCCGGATGTCGAACATCAGCCGGTTGCCGGTGATCGCGATATGCAGCGTGTAGGGCCCCGGGACCGCGCCTTCGGGCGCGAACACGTTCTGCTCGATCAGATCGTAGATCGCGATCGCGCGCTCATGCTCGATGTCGGGCCCGGAACGGCCGATCGATTCCTCGTCGAGCGTCACCGCGACGATGCGATTGTTGGAATCCTCGTCGGCGGGAGACTTGGTCATGAGAGGTTGAGGCGCAATCCGACGGAACGTGAATGGGCGTCGAGTCCCTCGGCCCGGCCGAGCGTCATCGCGGCGGGGCCGAGCGCACGCAGCTGATCCGGCCCGCACTTCAGGATCGAGGTTCGCTTCATGAAGTCAAGCACCCCGAGGCCGGACGAGAACCGCGCCGAGCGCGCGGTCGGCAGCACGTGGTTGGAGCCGCCGACATAATCGCCGATCGCCTCCGGCGTATGGGCGCCGAGGAAGATCGCGCCGGCGTTGCGGACCTTTGCCGACAGCGCTTCGGCGTCGGCAGTCATGATCTCGAGATGCTCGGCCGCGATCGCGTTGGCGAGTTCGATCGCATTGTCGAGTTTTGTCACCTGGATGATGGCGCCGAAGTCGTTCCAGGAGGCGCGCGCGATCGCCTCGCGCGGCAAGGTCTTGAGCTGCGCCTCGACGGCGCGCTCGACGTCGGCGGCGAGCCGCGCCGAGTCGGTGATCAGGATCGACTGCGCGCTGACGTCGTGCTCGGCCTGCGCCAGGAGATCGGCGGCGATCCAGTCGGCATTGCCGGTATCGTCGGCGATCACCAGCACCTCGGAGGGGCCCGCGATCATGTCGATGCCGACCTTGCCGAACACCAGCCGCTTGGCGGCGGCGACATAGGCATTGCCGGGACCGACGATTTTTGCCACCGGCGCGATGGTCGCGGTGCCGTAGGCCAGCGCGGCCACCGCCTGCGCCCCGCCGACGCGGTAGATCTCCGAGACACCGCCGAGATCGGCGGCCGCCAGCACCAGCGGGTTAAGCTTGCCGTCCGGCGCCGGCACCACCATGACGACGCGCGGCACGCCGGCGACCTTGGCCGGCACCGCGTTCATCAGCACCGAGGACGGATAGGCCGCGGTGCCGCCGGGCACATACAAGCCGACCGCGTCGACCGCGCTCCAGCGCCAGCCGAGCTCGACGCCTTCGGCGTCGGTGAAGCGCTCGTCCTTCGGCAGCTGGCGGCGGTGGAAGGCCTCGATCCGGTCGCGGGCGAATTTCAGGGCCTCGACGGTTTTGGGGTCGCAGGCCTTCACGGCGGCGGCGATCTCGGCCGCCGTGACGCGCAAGCCCGAGGCGGCAATATCGAGCCGGTCGAACTTCTTGGTCGCCTCGAGCAGCGCGGCGTCGCCGCGGGCGACCACGTCGTCGACGATGGCGCGGGTGGCGCGCTCGACATCGGCCGAGACCTCGCGCTTGGCCGCCAGGAAATCGCGGAAACGCTGGTCGAAATCGGCGCTCTGTCGGTCCAGGCGAACGGGCATGGCGGCTTTCTAACGGGGATTCGGGATCGGGTCCCCTGCTCAATGGCGCGGCGGATTATGGCCGTCAACCCTTGGCCAACATGCAAACCCACCGTCGTCCCGGCGAAGGCCGGGACCCATTACCACCGAAGCGGGCCGTTGG